>JBPFEG010000025.1:0-64651 GCA_051061015.1 Methylomicrobium sp. | reverse complement strand
CGAGCGTGAACCACCCGATCCCATCCCGAACTCGGAAGTGAAACCGCTTAGCGCCGATGATAGTGCGACAGGTTGTCGTGCGAAAGTAGGGAATCGCCAAGCACTTTATCCAAAAACCCAAGCTGCACAGCTTGGGTTTTTTTTTGACTGCGGATCAGCCTGCCCAATAAAATCGGTGAGTATTTGCCTGGCTTTACATTTGAATAACAATCTATCGATCCCCACATTAGAAATGAGGAATGCTTGGCCCGAAGTCTCCCCGTATTTTGATAATTTTTTTCTGCCTTGATCGTTTTTCAAAAAAATCTTCTCTCTTTCGATAACATTCTTTGGGATGTTTTAGCGTTCATTGCCGGTGTTATCTACACGCTGGCGTTTGCTCCTTTTAATTTGCACTATGTGGTTTTCCCTGCGCTGGCCTATTTGTTTTGGTCCTGCCTAGCGCTTTCCCCTAAGCGCGCGGTTCTTAGGGGATATTTATTCGGAGTGGGGCAGTTCGGTTTGGGCGTCTCCTGGGTTTATGTCAGTGTTCATGACTATGGCGGCGGCGGCCTATTCGACTCGCTGTTTATTGCCGGGCTTTTCGTCGGCTTCTGGGCCGTATTTCCTGCCGTGGTCATTTATTTAGCGACAAAGTTATCGTATACCCCATCCGGTCGGCTGATTTTATGCCCTTTATTGTGGATACTAGTTGAGTATTTGCGCGGCAGGATTGTTCTTGAAGGTTTTCCGTGGCTGCAGATTGCTTATTCGCAACTGGATACCCCTTTGGCAGGCTATATTCCCTTATTCGGCAATTATGGAGCCGGCCTGCTTGCTGCGAGCGGAGCTGCACTCTGTGCTGGATTATTGACCAAATCCAAATCTTCGTTCTATCTTTTAGTCTGTGGAGTTTGTGTATGGATCGGCGGCGGAATTTTAAAAACGGTCGAATGGACGCGCCCAATCGCTGAGCCGCTTAAAGTTACGCTGATTCAAGGCAATATTTCGCAGGATAAAAAATGGCTTCCGGAAACCCGGGTCAGCACGATTCTTCAGTATATTCAGATGAGCGAAGCGCATTGGGATTCGAAAGTTGTCGTTTGGCCCGAATCGGCGGTCCCTGCCTATCTGTCCGACGTTTACGATGCTTTCCTCCAGCCGCTAAGTCAATCGGCGAAAGCGCATCAGACCGATTTAATTGTGAGTGTGCCCTCCTATGGCAATGCAGAGGGCGAGAAATATAATTCGGTAATAACGCTCGGCAAGAATGAAGGGATATATCGAAAAGTTCATTTGCTGCCTTTCGGAGAATATATGCCGTGGCAGCCGATCTCGGGCTGGCTATTGGAACATTTCAACATGCGGCTAAGCCATTTTACTCCAGGCAGACCTGATCAGCCTTTATTAAGCGCCGGAGGCTATCCTTTTATTACCTCGATTTGTTATGAAGATGGGTTTGCCGAGAACGCGTTGCGAGGACTTTCGAACGCGGCCTATTTGGTTAATGTGACGAATGACGCGTGGTTTGGCGATTCGATCGAACCGCATCAACATTTGCAGATCGCGCGGATGCGAGCATTGGAAGTCGGGCGATATATGCTGCGCTCGACCAATACCGGCGTGACTGCGATTATCTCAGCGGATGGGAGGATACAGAGCCAGGCGCCTATGTTTACCGCGACCGCATTGACAGGCATGATTCTGCCGATGGCCGGAATAACGCCTTATGCGCAGATAGGTGATAAACCGATAGTGGTTTTCATACTAGGGTTATTTATTATTGTTGTAATCCGGATGAATTCGGATAGGATCGGCCGATTTGATTTTAATTGGAAATGCCCATCATAAATCGCGATATTCAATTTATTGGTCGGACAGTAGTTCATCATCGACAACTAAGGCAATATTAAGTATTGTGCTTTATATTCCACATTATTTAATGCTGAGCTAGCGCTTTATGCCCACGATTTCCTACTGCCCGATATATCAAAAGAGGACAGTTTTATTCTGTATCGTATTGATAGCATTGCTGTTCAACGGCTGCGCTACTCAGCAGTCCGTATCTCCGTCGTTACAGCTACCTCGCCCAAAGGTTCATCATGTTGAAAATTATCGGGCTAAAGCGGCGTATAACCGTCCTTACCGGGTACGAGGAAAAACCTATTATCCGATGACTTCGGCATCAGGTTATAAAGAAGTCGGTACCGCTTCCTGGTATGGTTCGGAATCAGGAAATCGGACAGCGACTGGGGCGCGGTTTAGGTCGCAAAATCTGACGGCCGCGCACAAAACCTTGCCGTTGCCCTGTAAAGTCAGGGTAACCAATCTTCATAACGGCCGTTCGGTTGACGTTCTGGTTAATGATAGAGGGCCCTTTAAAAAAGGGAGATTGATCGATTTATCGAAGGCAGCAGCCAGACGAATAGGCATCCGTGGGCTGGCGAAAGTCAAGGTTGAGTATTTAAGCAGTCTTCACTGATAAGACGGATATGCACCCGTCTTCTGGATTCCTAGTCCTAAGACGATCTGAAAATCGGTATTTTTAGCGTTATGGCCGGGGGCATAGACTACTCCCCGGTTCTTTTTATGCTTTTTTCATTGTGCCAAACCAGCCGAACGATTCGGCCAGCATCAGAAACACGCCCAGATTGATCGCCGCGTCGGCAATATTAAAAGCTGGAAAGTGCGAGTTTCCGTAATACACATCAATAAAATCGATCACATAACCGTAGGCTACCCGGTCAATCAGATTACCGATGGCTCCGCCGAGAATCAGCGACAGTGCTGCGGCGAGTAAGCTCTCGTGTTTCTGTAACCTGGCGAGCCATACCGTGATACCTATGCTGATGGTAAGCGCGAGCCCGGAAAAAAACCAGCGTTGCCAGCCCCCGGCTTCGCTTAAAAAGCTGAACGCCGCGCCGGGGTTATGCACATAGGTCAGATTGAAAAACGGCAACAGCGGAATCGATTCATACAGCTGCATCGAGGCGTCGATCGCCAGTTTGCTGCCCTGGTCGAGCAGCACCGCGAGTAAGGTTAACCAAAGCCATTTCAACATCGGCATCATCACGCAAATTGACGGGTTTCGCCCGCTCCGACGACATTGTCAACGCAGCGGCCACAAAGTTCCGGATGCTCGGCATATGTGCCGACATCATAGCGCTGATGCCAGCAGCGTACGCATTTGGGCTGTTCCGAAACGATCACCTTCACGCGGACACCCGGAATGTCAGTCGAAGCCGCATCGTCCGGACAAAACTGTTCGGCAATCACCGAAGCGCCGGAAGTAATCAGCACAAACCGCAGTTCGTCGGCTAAAAGATTCATTGCCTCAAAATAGTCACTATTGCAATACAGCTCGATTTCGGCATTCAATGACGCGCCGATATCGCCTTTTGCACGGCTTTTTTCGAGTTCTTTGCTGACCGCCGTCCGTACAGCCATTACTTTTTGCCAGGTATCTCGGTTGATGGCGGCGCCTGCATCAATCTGGGCCAGGCCGTTGTACCAGGTTTCGAGGAACACCGATTCGCTCCTTATGCCGGGCATGAAATGCCAGATTTCCTCGGCGGTATAGCTGATGATCGGCGCGAGCCAGCGCATCAGCGCTTCCAGAACATGATACATCGCGGTTTGCGCAGAACGCCGGGCCAGCCCGTCGGTTTTCGCCGTGTATTGGCGGTCCTTGATCACGTCCAGATAAAAACCCCCGAGATCGATCACACAAAAGTGATGCACTTTTTGATAAATCGACTGGAATTGGTAAGTCTCGTAGGCGACCTTGATCTCTTCCTGTAACTGCCAGGCGCGGTCCATGATCCAGCGGTCCAGCGCGAGCAACTTTCCGGTTTCGATCAGTTGCTGATCGGGGACGAAGTCGTTCAGATTCGACAGCAGGAAGCGGGCGGTATTACGTAAGCGTCGGTACCCGTCAGCGGTCCGGTTCAGAATTTCGGATGAAACGGTCATTTCGCCTCGATAATCGGCCGAAGCCACCCACAAGCGCAAAATATCAGCGCCGAGGTCTTTCATCACCGATTGCGGTGCGACCACGTTGCCTTTCGACTTGGACATTTTTTTGCCTTCCGCGTCGACCGTAAAACCGTGCGTCAACACAGCTTTATAGGGTGCAACATCATTCATCGCGGTTGAGGCCAGCAGCGAAGACTGGAACCAGCCGCGATGCTGGTCCGAGCCTTCCAGGTACAGGTCGGCAGGGAAGGTCAATTGCTCTCGGCGGTCGAGCACGCAGGCATGTGTCACGCCGGAGTCGAACCAGACGTCCAGCGTATCGTTGATCTTGTCGTAATACGCCGCTTCTTCGCCCAATAGTTCGGAAGGATCGAGATCGAACCAGGCATCGATGCCGCGCTCTTCGATCCGTTTGGCGACCGGTTCGATCAATTCGACCGTGCGCGGATGCAGTTCGCCGGTTTCCTTGTGAACGAAAAAGGTAATTGGCACTCCCCAGGTGCGCTGCCGGGAGATACACCAGTCCGGACGGCTGTTCAGCATGCTTTCGATGCGCGCCTGTCCCCAATCGGGAATCCAGTCGACGCGTTGGACTTCATTTAGCGCGGTTTCACGCAGATGATTCTTCTCCATCGATATAAACCATTGCGGAGTCGCGCGGAAAATGATCGGTGTTTTGTGGCGCCAGCAATGCGGATAACTGTGCTCGATCGCATGGTGATGCAGGAGCTTGCCTTTCGTCTCCAGTACTTCGATCACATGCTCGTTTGCCTTGAACACATGTTCGCCGGCGAACAGTTCAGTAGACGGTAAAAATACGCCGTCGCCGCCGACCGGATTATCGACCGGCAGGCCGTATCTGAGGCCGGCGACATAGTCTTCCTGGCCGTGGCCGGGCGCGGTATGCACGGCGCCGGTACCGGCATCGGTCGTGACATGATCGCCGAGAATGATCGGGACCTGGCGTTTGTAAAAAGGGTGGTGCAGTAACTGATGCTCGAGCGCTGATCCCTTACAATACGCAATTACTCGCGGGTTATCGATGTTATAACGCGACATTGCGTCTTTCAGCAGCGCCTCGGCGATGACCAGACGCTCCTTGAGGCCGTCTTTCTCGCACTGCACGACCGCATAATCCAGCTCGGGGTTTAACGCGACGCCCTGGTTTGCGGGCAGGGTCCATGGGGTGGTTGTCCAGATCACGACCGACAGCGGACCTTCGCCTTCGTGCCCATTCACATGGTGGCAGTTTTCCAGGAACGCGTCCGGATCCACGGCTTCGAAACGCACGTCGATCGCCGGCGAATGTTTGTCTTCGTATTCGACTTCCGCTTCGGCCAGCGCGGAGCCGCAGTCGGTACACCAGTGCACCGGCTTCGCACCGTGCGTGATATGGCCTTTCGAGACAATCTTGCCGAGTGAGCGCACGATGTCCGCTTCAAACGCAAAATCCATCGTCAGATAAGGATTGTCCCAGTCGCCGAGAATGCCGAGCCGGACAAATGCCTCTTTTTGCAGCGCGACCTGTTTGCCCGCATACTCGCGGCAGGCCTTGCGGAACGCGGATGCCGATACCTTGACGCCAGCTTTGCCGACTTTCTTTTCGACCATCAGCTCGATCGGCAGGCCATGGCAGTCCCAGCCGGGTACATAGGGGGCATCGAAACCGGCCAGCGTTTTCGACTTCACAATGAAGTCCTTCAAGACCTTATTTACTGCATGGCCGATATGGATTTCGCCGTTCGCATAAGGAGGGCCGTCATGCAGCACGAATTTCGGACGTCCGGCCGCCGCCTCGCGGATCTTTTGATACAGATTGGATTCGTTCCAGATTTTCAACCGTTCCGGTTCGCGCTGCGCCAGGTTCGCTTTCATCGGGAAAGCGGTCGTCGGTAAATTAAGCGTTTTTTTATAATCCATAGTCATAAGCGTTTGAATCGGCAAAAATCTTTTGGGTTAAGGCCACATCTTTCTCGATCTGGGCTTTCAGTTTTTCCAGGGAGTGAAAACGCATTTCGTCGCGGATTTTGTGTTTGAAATGCACTTCCACATAATGTCCGTAAATTTCCCGGTCAAAGTTGAATAGATGGGTTTCGAGGATTACTTTCGAGCCGCCGTCAACGGTCGGCCGCGTGCCAACGTTCGCGATGCCTTGAATTTCTTCCGCGCCGATGCCTGTCATGGTGACCGCGAAAACCCCTTGAAGCGGGCTATTCTTTCGATGCAGCTTGATATTCGCGGTCGGAAAACCCAGCGCCCGGCCTCGCTTTTCACCGTGCACGATCCGTCCGCAGACCGAATAACTGTGCCCCAGTAATTGTTCCGCCTGCTCCAGGTTACCGGACGCCAACGCATCGCGAATCAACGTGCTGCTGACCCGGAGGCTATCGACATAAAACGAACCGGTGTCCTCGACCTGGAATCCCCATTGCCCGCCCTTTTTCTGCAACATTGCGAAATTGCCGCGCCGGGCCTTGCCGAAATGAAAGTCATCGCCGATCACCAAGTGTTTGACGTTCAGTTTCTTGATCAGGATCTCGTCGATAAATGTTTCCGCATCCAGATCGGCAAATTGCCTGTTGAAACGGGTAACCAGCAAATAATCGACCGGTAGAGGCGAAAAACCGAGTACTTTTTCGCGTAAGCGCATCAATCGCGACGGCGCATTATCGCCAAGAAAATATTCCAACGGCTGTGGTTCAAAAATCATTACGACGACCGGTAGGTCGGCGGCCCGGCCTTTTGCGGCAAGTTTGTCGATCACCGCCCGGTGTCCCAGATGCAGGCCATCGAAATTGCCGATCGTGAGCACGCAACCCTGATCGAGCGGTTCCAGATGAGCTAGGCCTCGAATTACACGCATATTAAATGCTTAGGAACGCGAAATGAGCAAGAAACCGTTTCGCCGTTACGCAATGCGGCATGGCTTGAGCAGGAACGGCGAACTCAGAAAAGGCATAAATCAGCGTTTCCCTTAATTAAAACTGCTGATTTTATCATGATTTACACAGTAAGGTAGGCGCTGTGTGCGATTTAGAACATGATGTGGCGGAGCAACTACGGTTGCTCCGCAAGGCGAGTTTATTTTTTAGGAGCAGGCGCGCTCGGCGGGGCTTCCTTGGCTGGAACCGGAACCGGAACCGGAACCGGCGCAGGCTCCACGACTTTCGCAGGCGTTTCCTTAAGAGCTTTTTCTTCTTTTTCGCGCTTCACGCCTTCGCCGTACATCGTCACGGTAATCATGATCAGGATCGGGGTGATCATCAGAATCAGGAAGCGGCTGGGCTCTTTCAGGAAAAAAAGCGCCCACTTCGGTTTGATCATACCCACCACGAAAAAAAGAAGGGTAAATGCCGCCAAATGGAAAGAATAATAGACCATATTGAATTACCAGAAAAAAGTTGTTCAAAGCCGGATGAGATTGACGCGTCAATGCCAGCCGTTTGCAACCTTATACTATATCATTATCTCTGAATGAAATTAATCCCTGCTCCAAGTTATCGACTCGATAAAAGAAAATACTGTAAGCATTTGCTTCCGGTTCAGGATACAGACAAGTTAATGATGGAGAATCGGTGGGGGCTTGTGATACAAGGACAAATTTTTTCCAAGGTTCTTAAAAAAGATGCGCATTACAAACACATAGGGATTGATCAATAAATAGACTATGCTTTACATGAATTTTTAATCTAACCCTTTTGGAGGCTTCATGGGCGGTTTCGGGTTTTTTGTCATGGCGTTATTGGTTCTCGCCATATTAGGCGTCTTTCTAGCGGTCAAATCGGTGCCGCAGGGCATGGAGTATACGATCGAACGATTCGGCCGTTATACCAACACACTGACACCCGGATTAAACATCATCGTTCCATTGATCGATCGGGTCGGTCGCAAGATGATCATGATGGAACAGGTAATGGACGTACCGTCACAGGAAGTGATTACCAAGGACAACGCGATGGTTACCGTCGACGGGGTGGTGTTCTATCAGGTGATGGACGCCGCGAAGGCCGCCTATGAAGTCAGCAAGCTTGAATGGGCGATCCTGAACCTGGTGATGACCAATATCCGGACCGTGATGGGGTCGATGGATCTGGACGAGCTGTTGTCCCGACGCGATGACATTAATGCTCGCTTGCTGACGGTAGTCGACGACGCGACGACCCCCTGGGGCATTAAGGCGACCCGGATCGAAATCAAGGACATCGCGCCGCCTAAGGATCTGGTCGAAGCGATGGGCAAACAAATGAAAGCGGAGCGGCTGAAACGCGCCTCGATTCTGGAAGCGGAAGGCCTTAGGCAATCCGAAATCCTGCGCGCCGAAGGCGCTCAACAGGCCGCGATTCTTGAAGCCGAGGGACGCAAGGAAGCCGCCTACCGCGATGCGGATGCGCGCGAACGTTTGGCGCAGGCCGAGGCCCGGGCAACGCTGATGGTCTCCGAAGCGATCGGCAAGGGTGATCTGAACGCGATCAATTATTTCGTCGCGCAAAAATACATCGAGGCGCTGCAAAATGTTGCGTCGGCGAATAACAGCAAGCTGATCTTGATGCCGCTCGAAGCCTCGAATGTGATCGGCGCATTGGGCGGTATCAGCGAATTGGCCAAGGAAGCGCTGGGCAAGAATGTTAAAGGCGCCTAGGAAAACACGATGAGCGAATTCGATCTTGTCTTCTGGTATTGGTGGATACTGGCGCTTATTCTTCTGGTGATCGAGTTGGTCGCACCGGGCTTTTTTTTCCTGTGGATGTCGGCGGCCGGCTTCGTGACCGGTTGTCTGGTCCTGCTGTTTCCGGCCACGCCTGAAAATTTTCAAATCTTCGAGTTTTCGGTGTTGTCGATCGCGGCAATTGCCGCCTGGCGGTTTTATGCAAAAAAACACCCAACAGAAACCGACAATCCGCTGCTGAACAAACGCGGCGCGCAATATGTCGGCCGGGTGTTCAATCTGTACGCGCCGATCGAAAACGGGCAGGGCAAGATCAAGGTGGACGATTCCATCTGGAAAGTGCATGGGCCTGACTGTCCGCTTAACTCGAAAGTCCGGGTGGTTTCTGTGAACGGCACCGTGTTTGAAGTCGAGAGAATCGAATAATAAAATTATTCGCCCGATATAGGAAGCTTATAATTCCCGGATTAATCGCCCGGCAATAAGTTAAAATAAAGGATTGCTAAATCCTGTTTTAACTTCATGAAAAAAATCGAACTTCTCTCTCCCGCCGGCACACTGAAAAATATGCGCTACGCGTTCGCGTTCGGCGCCGACGCGGTGTACGCGGGGCTGCCCCGCTACAGTCTTCGGGTGCGCAACAATGACTTTCTCGCCGAGAATCTCGGCATCGGTATCGCTGAAGCGCATCGGTTCGGCAAGAAATTTTTCCTGGCGACGAACGTGATTCCGCACAACGCCAAGATCAAGACCTTCATCAAGGATATGGAGCCGATCGTTGCAATGCAGCCGGACGCGTTGATCATGGCCGACCCCGGCCTGATCATGATGGTGCGCGAGACCTGGCCGGAGATACCGGTGCATCTGTCGGTACAGGCGAATACGGTCAATTACGCGACGGTCAAATTCTGGCAGAGCATCGGCATCGAGCGGATCATCCTGTCGCGCGAACTGTCTCTGGACGAGATCGCCGAAATCCGCCAGCAATGCCCGGACATGGAACTGGAAGTATTTGTGCACGGCGCATTGTGCATCGCCTATTCGGGACGCTGCCTGCTGTCCGGCTATTTCAACCGCCGCGATCCGAACCAAGGCACCTGTTCGAATTCCTGCCGCTGGAAATATGACACGATGCCGGGGCGCGAAAACGCCGAGGGCGACTATGTGCTGGATAGCGGCACATTAACGATGAGTGATTTGAGCGACGGCGGCTGCGGCGGTAGCGATCGCCATCCGCTGGCCGACAACATCTATTTCCTGCAGGAAGAAAACCGCCCCGGCGAACTGATGCCGGTGATGGAGGACGAGCACGGCACCTACATCATGAATTCGAAGGATTTGCGTGCGATCGAGCACGTGCAGCGCCTGGTTGAGATCGGTGTCGACAGTCTGAAAATCGAAGGCCGCACCAAGTCGCACTACTACGTCGCGCGCACCGCGCAGACCTACCGCCAGGCGATCGACGATGCGCTGGCGGGGCGCCCGTTTCAGCCGGAACTGCTCGGCGTGCTGGAAAACCTTGCGAACCGAGGCTATACCGACGGTTTCTACCAGCGTCATCATACCCAGGACTACCAGAATTACATCACCGGCTATTCGCTTAGCCACCAACAACAGTTCTGCGGCGAAATCCGTAATTACGATAGCGCTACGGGCTTTGCCGAAATCGAGGTCAAAAACAAGTTTGCGGTCGGCGACCGGGTCGAGCTGATCTTGCCGGAAGGCAACCGCGACATCGTCATCGAGCATATGCAGGACATGCACGGACAGGAGATGCAGGAGGCGCCGGGTGCCGGGTATGAAGTGAAAATACCGATTCCGGCGGCGGATGCGGGGTATGGGTTGGTGGCGAGATATTTTTAGGTATTTAATCAAAGGCATGTGAATTTATGGTTCACATGCCTGCGCTGCATTGTTTGGTGACAAATAGCTAAAGGAACCGACGGCTACAGGGTTTCGCCTGATGATTGACCTGCTCTGTCGGCATGCCCATTAGGACATTGTGATCCGAAGTTTAATAGCCGCCTCCATAAAGAGTGATTGCCGCATTGGCTTTAGTTGTAGAGCCCGTCCAGGTGCCCGGTAAGTTCGTCAGCGTTTTGGACGCACTGGTTTCCATTTGGCCGGTTGACGAACCCACTTGGTCCAGGAACGCCATTTTTCCTTTCGTTCCCAGAATCGCAATCCAATAAGGTTGGCCCGCGGTTACCGAAGTTGCGGGGATCGGTATGGAGTTCCAGGCGCCAGCCTGAAGTTTGCTCATTTTGCCTGATACAGCCACACGCGCTCCAGGGTGGCCGTTATTGTTCTTATAGATACCGGCAACCAACTCCGTTGCGGTTGAGCCGGCGTCCAGATAAACTGCCACGGTAGTCACGATGCTGGACTTTGTGGGTGTCGTCTGGAACGCTTCTGCAGTACCCTGTGCTCTGTAATCGATCCAGGGTTCTAGGTTTTTGTCGCCCATAACAAACTGCGGTGGGTTGGAAACGCTAATCGCGGTTGCTAAGTTGGCGTTGATTTCGGTCGCCGTCAGCGCCCGATTGTAGATTCGCACTTCGTCGATATAGCCTTGGAAATACTCGCCCCAGACACTGTTGCCGCCGATGCGCAACACGCCGCTGGATTGTTGAATCAGACCGCTCTGGACACTCTCGGCGACTTTGATTCCATTTTTATAGAGCCGCTGAACTTGACCATCATAGGTTCCAACCAGATGCGTCCATTGGTTCAATGCCAACTGGGCTGGTTCGGCGACGCCGCGGTCACTGCCATTATTGATATAAGCACTTGCTCCGTCGGCATCTGAATTGGCATAGAGACTATAACTCAAACCTCCCGATATTTCCTTCAAGACGACATTATCCCAACCGGCCAGTGACTGCGGGTATACCCAGGCTTCGAGCGTCATGCCGGCTGAAAGATCCAGCGAAGCGCTGTCATTGACGGTAACCCAGTCATTGACGCCATCGAACTTCAACGCTTGCCCATAACGGCCGGCGCTAATTCTGACCGCTTCTTTAATCGTGCCGTGATTACCGTTGCCCGAGGCGTCCGCAACCGTCATGCCGCTGACTTCCTCGAAGCCATAGGCCGCCACGAGACCATTGTTATTATTTGCTGGCTGATTCGTGGTGACCGATGAAGAAGAGGCACTGATGAAGTTGCTGTTTGTTTGGGTATCGCTGCCGCCCGGGCCGGTGACCGTTAAACTGACCGTGTAGGAGCCGGCCGCGCTGTAGGTGTGGCTCGGATTGACTTCTGTGCTGGTCGAGCCATCGCCAAAATTCCACGATCTGCCGGTAATACTGCCTGTTGAGGCATCGGTAAAATTTACCGTTACCGGTGCAACACCGGAGGTCGGGGTCGCCGAGAAATTGGCTCCAGGTGGCGGCACGGTCACGGTAATAAAGTTCGACTTGGTTTGGGTGACGCTGCCGCTGGAACCGGTTACCGTCAGACTTACGGTATACGTCCCTGGATTCGCATAGGTGACTGTAGGATACTGGCTGCTCGAAGACGGTATCGAGGGATCGCCAAAGTTCCAATTGTAGCCGGTGACCGTCCCCGTTGTGAGCGGATTGAAACTGACCACCAAAGGATAATCGCCGCCGGTTTTGCTTGCCGTGAAATCAGACGTTAATGACGTCGATATGGCAGGTACGGTCAAATTGACTTCATTGGAATAAGCGCTTTCGGTGGTCATGGTCGAATCATAGGCCTTCACCGCGAAATAGAATAGGGAACCTTCTTGCAGTCCAGAAACCGCGTAACTGGTCGTGTTTCCCGCGTCAATGGTTGAGGTGTAATTTCCGCTGCTGGTACCGTAAGAGACTTTATAACCACCCACATTGGATGACGTGCTGGGGTCCCAGGCAAGGTTTACGGTTCCTGCTAATAAATGACCACTAAATAAAAAAAGGGCAAGTATGGGCAAAAAAAAGCGCGGGCATAGCTCGCGTAAGATAACAACGGTAATAAAAGTGTTCATAAAAGTCTGCTTGGCCCTCTCTTAAAGATAAGATTCGGAGCTAAAGCTTAGTAGGGACTTTTATAAATATTGTGAGCAGGTTCAAGGATCTGGCGCAGGCTGGTATTGACTTTCGTTAGCAACTGATTCAGCACGGTAAGGATTTGGAAGGCATGATTTCTCATGAACTGTCCAAATTTCGTGTGCCATCACCGACTACTCGAAAAGACAGCAGCTATTTTGCGGCGAAATCCGCTATTACGACGGTGCGACCGGCCTTACGGAAATCGAGGTCAAAAACAAGTTTGCGGTCGGCGACCGGGTCGAGTTGATCTTCCCAGAGGGCAACCGCGACATCGTCGTCGAACGGATGCAGGATATGCGCGGACAGGTGATGCAGGAGGCGCCGGGCAACGGATATAAGGTCAAGATACCGATTCCAATGGAGAATGCGGGGTATGGGCTTGTGGCGCGATATTTCTAAGTTTTTATTGACAAGAGCATGTGAATTTTTCGTTCCTATGCTTATGCAGGTCAGGGCTGTAGCTGACTCAAAAGTTTTAGCACCTAAAAACTAAAGACACAATGTTGGGTTGGAGCCTCGTGAAAACCTCCAGCTTATTTGCTTCGGAAAAGCTGAGTTTCGTGCCTCAACCCAGCGTACGTCATGCCAAATTAGACGGATTTATTTGATGGCAATCAGGCAGGCGAAATTAAGCCAACGAAAGTAGGTGTCGATACGCTTAAAGCCGGCCCGCTCCAGTAAAAGGTAATTTTCTTCAAGCCGGTAAGGAATCAATACATTTTCCAATGCTTCGCGTTTGCGCTGGTTTTCAGTATCGGTATAGCCGCTTTGCGACTTTTTAAATTGCAGATAATGCTCGATATAAAGACGATTCAAGGCAGCGTCATTGCTTAAAATCTTTTCCGATAAAAACAGCACGCCGCCCGGTTTAAGTGCGGCATAAATGTTTTTAAGCAAATGCTCCCGGCCTATCGGGCGCACAAACTGCAAGGTCCAGTTTAAAATTACCACATTACAAGGCGGTAACTCGGGCAGATCGCTCAAATCAGCGACCAGCAGCGACACTCTGTCTTCCGCCACGGCAGTCGATAATTTGGCGCGTGCCTTATCCAGCATCGGCTCAGAATTATCAAAGCCAACAAACCTTGTCATTTGAGGACATTTGGGATGATTAATGATGTGCTCGATGGTTGTTCCGGTTGAACAGCCTAAATCACAAACCAGGCCGTCCTGTTCCGGTAAAAACTCCATAATCAGGTCTGATTGTAGCCGCTGCACTTCAGTGTAAAATGGCACGCTCCTGGAGACCATGTTATCAAACACCGTTGCAACGCGTTCATCAAAGGCAAAATCTTCCGTTCGTTTAACGTGTTGAAATATGCGATCTTCTTGGGTCATTTATCTTCCTTTTTTATTTTGTTGATTTGACCGATTCTCTCATCGATTTAAGGCGTCTGGTTTTCTTCAAAAAGCGCACGGTGAGATATGTCACTAGAATCAGTAATGCCGCAGTGATAAGCGGAATTTTATTTTGAGCCAGTGTGCCTGCGAGATTGAGTTTCCAGCTTATTAAAGCCAGAGAAATCATCAGCGAGTGAAACAGAGTGCCACCATCTTTAACCGCGACCCCAGACCAGTCAAATTCAAAATTGTTGATTGTTTCGCGCAACCCATGGAACCGAGGCAGCCAGCGCGGTACATCGGCGCAAAAGTCGAGATAGGGCTGACCAAATTTTTCAGTTAAAAACCGTTCTTCACTGAATACGATCAGACGGTAAATCGCCATAAAACCTACTGAACCAAGTATGATGCCGGTTGTATTGCCGGAAATGAACAAAAAACCGATGACAATCAGAATATTGCCCACATATAGCGGATTTCTGCAATGCGCAAAAACGCCGTCGGTCACAAGATTTTCTGCATAAATTCGTCTATTTTTTCCCCCGCGAATAATATAGGCAAGACCGATAGTCAATATCCGCAATGCGTGGCCAGCCGCTACCATTAACAAGCCCATCGCTAAATAAAAATCTCCGGGAATACTGCCGATTTTAACGGGCTGACAATAATAAAAAAGTACGGCGATAAGAACAGGAAACAACACATTCCTGGTGTGAAAGAGGAAATTTCCCCATTGATTGAATAAATCGGACATTGTTTGATATGAGATAAAGTTATTAGGAGGTATGCTTATCAATTATGACGTGGAGCTTGGGTTGCATGTTGCTGTTAACTCAACTTGATATTTGTATGTGGGCTGGGTTAACGATTGTACTGTTAACCCAACCTTGTCCTTACTCTAGTGATAGTTGGCTGCCGTGACCATGAGACAAAGGCAGATCACCCCCCTTAAGGATCATCATGCTTATCGTGTAGTTCAAGCTCGACTGTACGTTTTTGAACATCAGAGGCCGAATATAATACTTGGCTTCAACTTAATATGCATTCAGTTTTAATAAATTTCCTATAGGCAAACAAGCCGATCATGGCCAGCATGAGCCATCCGGTGACCAAAGGTCCGATGACGCCATCGTAAGGGCTGACCAAATACAGGTAATCCGCGTGATAATTGAAGTGGAACAGGCTTTTGCTCATTTTGATCTGCCACACCCAGGCCGTATGGCAGCCGATGCAGAGACCCAAACTGGCGTTGAGCTGAGTCCTGAGCAGGCATAAGAAGAATCCGACCATCAACAAGGCGAAAAAAGCCGAATAGTTGATAGGGTTCAGTAAATTGACAAAGGCTTCCCTCAGCAGGTGGAAACCGCTAAATACATTCAGCTCCTGGAAGGGAATTTCAGATTGGCTTTTCAAAAAATGCAGGGCCGCGTAATAGCTGGAACTAATTAATATGGCTGCTATCAATGGCAGTTTTCGTTTTAAACCGGCGAGCAACACCCCCCGAAACAACGGTTCTTCGATCATTGAAATTAACAAAGCCAATCCTAGAGAAACACTGATTTTTTGAGCCGCGAAACCCAGAGTCCAGTTTTTTGATTGATCGAGAATATGGATACCGAGCCCATACTCGATAATGAATACAGGTAACAAAGTCACCAAACCGAGTGCAAAACCTTGCAACATCTGCTTGAAGAACAGTTTCTTGGCGATAAAGCCCAGATCTTGCCTGTTCAATTTGAGCCAGGCCATCACCGGGAAAATACTGAGAACTAGCAACAACTGGGTAGTTTTCGAAATCACTTTACGGAAAGGGAATTCATTGCCCAAACCCAGCATGATAAAGTAACCTATGATACAGGCCATTAAGGAAGTCATCAGCAAGACCACCAACGGGACAAGCGTAACAATTACTGATCTGAGCACTCTTTTGCACCCTTGCCGAAAAAGTAGGAGATGCCCGGCATTTTATACACTATTATTTTCCGTAACCGTAAAATAAAATTATACCTTATAACCCATAAGGGGATTCGCATTTGTAAACCTGGGGATGTTGCCGTAGTTAAGAGAAAAAAGCTTATTTTCTTATGGCGAATTGACGCGCTTACTCAATTCGATTCCAGTTCGGTGCATTATTGATTCGGTGGAGTATTCATAGGTAAAAAAATGCTTTTCAACTCCTCCGGCACCAAAGCGTAATTCCTCCAGATTCGTTCCACATCTTCCTGATTATGAGGCCCGAAACGGTCCGGAAATTTCTTCAGCATGGCGATGCCATCAACGACCTGGGCGCGATGCAGCGAGGCAACCGCCTGAATTACCAGTAATAAATTATCGTCGGCAATCGGTGATTCCCGTTCGAGATAGGTGTTGATCATGTTGGCAAGTTCGATTGAAGGCATCTGCACCGGCAGAAAAAGAATCCATTTTTCTATTTCATGATCGGTAGTGGCACGCATAATATCCGCGAGAAATTTATAGAGCGGCTTCTCGCAGCGGGAATAGGCCCAGATATAGTTGAGCACCCAGCCTCTATCGTCATCAGTCATCGCTCCCAGGTGCAGGATCGGTTCGGCCTGGCGGCGAAGCTCGTCGGCAATTTCGGTGAGCTGATATTTGCCGATAAAATCGCTGGCCAGGTATTTCAGATTTTTATGGCTTTTGGGTTCTATCCATGTGCTGAGGATTTTGACGATTTCCTTAGGCCGCATTTTGACTAGCGTATCGAAAAAATCCAGGCTTTCGGTAAAGGTATATTCGTTGCCTTCCGGCCTCGCAGGATAAAAGAGTGTTGGCGTTTGATTAATCTGGCTCGCTATTTCCTTCAATAATTGAAAAACTTCATCCGGAGTCAGTACACTGTAAGCTTTCAGCGCTTGGTAAACCTGCTCCTGGCTCTCCTCCAGAAGATTTTTCAGGATCTCTTCGCGGAACAGGTGAGAAGTGTACTCATAAGTCAATCCAATAATCACGGCAACGATCAACGCAATTGACAAATGTTCAGCCCATTTTTGCAACATTTCCGGCAGTCGGGGTTCAAAATATTTCAAGAAGAACGCGCTTATCAGGATAATGCCGAAAATAACAAAAGGAATGGCCGAGTATGAGTTTTTGGTTGGTGATGGCATTGGTTTTCTCCAAAAGGCCCCTTCCTTTTGGAAAAACTGACGTTTGAAAGGTTCAGCGCCTGATCCGCGGAGTTTGATTTAAATTATTTAAACATTTCTTTATGTGCGGTAACGCACCGAATTTCTGTAACGCTATCGCTACTGTATTGCTCAAGGCTTTAGAAATGGGTAATCATAAACCTTCAGGGTTGATATTCACTTTCGAGAGGGAATCCGTATTTTCGGGCCGATCTATCTTTGCCGATGGATTGACGGGTTAATTATTATTCAGGCGACACGAAAGGGGAGTCGCGTATATTTTTTGAAACGCTGAATATAAATACTTTGAGCTATTAGACACTGTCGGCGCGAAATAGAATTTCTTGAAATTTAAACAGAGGCTAGCTGGAGAACATTGCATTGACGTCTATTCTTGTTGTTTGACAAGACTTTAATAAGGAATGAATATGTATAACTATAAGAATGTTTCTCACAGGCGATGGGATAGTGAATACCATCTTGTATTAGTCCCTAAAAAAAGAATGAAAGTCATTTTTATAGGGGGTAACTTGAGAAGGTATCTGGGTAATTTTCTACAGGATCCAGCTAAACAAACCAGTATTGTCCTTATGGAAGGCAGCTTGTTAAAAAATTCTATAGAAGATTATTCCTATATTTCTAAAAAAAATGCCCAGCCTAAAATAGTTGGCTATCTGAAAGGGAAAGGGACATTAGAAATTGCCCGGGACATTAAAAGAAATAAAAAGCATTATCGCGAAAAAATTTTTTCTGAAATGAGATGCCCAGCTCCCATAAACGACAGGGATAGTTATCTATCTGCTAAAGGGTATTCTGGTGAGCCTGAAAATGAAAAGAGACGCTTTGCTCAATCCAGCTGGATGTAACAAAATATTTGAAGGTAAGATGAAGTATTTGATGACGGATATATTAATAAATCTCTGGTTAATATTTAATGATTTTTAATTTTTTTATTTATAAATCATCTGTAAGGATTTCTGCGAAATTTTCAAGTTTTCACAAATGAAATTTTATGTTGGCTAACGTACCGACGCTGTTAAATTTTATAAGTAATCTATTAGAAAATAAAAAATAATTTTATCCCATTTACACTAGTTTTATAGTCTAAAAAATAAGTTCTCACATAACCTCACGTCATACTTGCATAAGCACAGGACACAAGAGGTAATTTCAGGAAAATCTGTAAGGATGCAGGAATAGGGCAAATTTAGGGGCGGAACCGATTTCAGTGGCAGAGGGAGATGCCCAACTTACCTTTTCGGTGACTGATTTCGGTTATTCTCTTGTGTCCTGTGCTTATGCCGGAATGACGACATGGTTATAGTGTTCAGAGAGGGCAGGAGTTGGTAGGCTGCTTATAACGGATAAGTGATCAATTAAGCCGAATGAATACGCTCGTTTGCCTTATCAAATTGACATTTGTGTTCCTGCTTTTTTTAAAATATCAGTCCATAGCGGATTGATTTAATAATTCAAATTGACAGAAGATCAATATGACGTCTAAATAATTTCATTTCTTCTGGCCTTCCCTAAAAGAAGGAGAACTTCTATGTGCGGAATTGTAGGTGGTGTAGTAGGGCGTAACAATTTAGTCCCCATTCTAATGGATGGTTTAAAAAAACTGGAATATCGTGGTTATGATTCAGCCGGATTAGCAGTTATAGGCCAAGAAGGCATATGCTGTAAGCGTATGCAGGGCAAAGTTGATGGTCTTCAAGCGCTTCTGGATGTCGATCCTATCCTCGGCAGTACGGGAATAGCCCATACCCGATGGGCCACACACGGAAAACCAAGTACAGAAAATGCCCATCCTCATATTTGCCGAAACAAAATTGCGGTCGTTCATAACGGTATTATCGAAAATCATGAGCAATTACGGCAGCAACAGTTAGAAAAGGGCTATACATTTACCTCGGAAACCGATACCGAAGTGATCGCAAATGAGGTTTTTGATGCGTTACAGTATACGGACGGGCTAGTCAGTGCGGTTAAACGCACTGTTACTAAACTAGAAGGAAGTTATGCGCTGGGAATAATGAACAAGGACGAGCCCGATCTATTGGTGGCGTGCCGAAAAGGCAGTCCTCTCGTTATCGGTGTCGGCGTTGCCGAATATTTTATTGCCTCCGATGTCGCCGCGTTACTTCCTGTCACCCAACGCTTCATCTTTTTGGAAAATGGCGATATAGCGGCGCTGCGAAAGAACAGCTTAGTCATTTATGACCGTAATGGTCAGGAAGTGATTCGTCCGATAAAAGAAAGTTACTTAACAGTCGACTCGATTGAAAAAGGCGAATATCGTCATTACATGTTAAAAGAAATTTTCGAGCAGCCCTTTGCTGTTTCGCGAACGCTTCAGGGAAGATTCATCGATCACCGTTTACAGGAAAGCGCTTTCGGTCGCAATGCCTCCGAAATATTCGATACTATCAAAGCCGTGCAGATAATGGCTTGCGGCACTAGTTATCATGCCGGGTTGGTTGCGCGGTACTGGTTTGAAAAACTGGCTAAAGTTCCCTGTAATGTCGAGGTTGCCAGTGAATTTCGTTACCGGGATCCGGTATTGGCTCCAAACACCTTGGTTGTGACCATTTCGCAATCGGGGGAGACTGCGGATACCCTGGCAGCGCTTCAGGAAGCCAAAAAACTGGGAGCAAAATATTCTCTGGCAATCTGTAACGTGCCGGAGAGTTCGTTAGTCAGAGAATCCGATGCAGTATTGATGACTCGAGCTGGACCTGAAATCGGCGTGGCTTCGACAAAATCCTTCACCGCGCAGCTGACCGCCTTGATGCTTTTGGTGATTGCGATCGGAAGGCGGTTTATGCTTTCTGAGGCGTTGGAGCGCCAAATCACCGACGAGCTGTTTAACCTGCCTGCCGAAATCGAACAAGTTCTGCAATTGAATGACCAAATCAGAAGCCTTGCCGAACTGTTTACCGAAAAGCGTCATGCATTGTTTTTAGGTCGGGGAAGCCATTATCCGATCGCATTGGAGGGTGCGCTGAAACTGAAGGAAATCTCGTATATACATGCCGAGGCCTATCCGGCGGGCGAGCTTAAACACGGTCCTTTGGCTTTAATTGATTCGGCTATGCCGGTTATTACAGTAGCTCCTAACGACAGCTTGCTCGAAAAACTGAAATCGAATATGCAGGAAGTGAGCGCCAGAGGAGGCCAGTTGATCATATTTATGGATGAACAACTTGCTTCGGCGGCTGAGACCGGCAACCTCAAGATTATCAAAGTTCCGCACGTCGAAAATCATCTCTCGCCGGTTATTTACAACATCCCTTTACAACTGTTGGCTTATCATGTCGCGGCTTTAAAAGGTACAGATATCGATCAACCTAGAAACCTTGCGAAATCGGTTACTGTGGAATAATTGTCCTAAACTGGATCTTTTGAGGTTATTTGTAAATATAACGGGTCGGTATCACTTTATGAATGGAGGTAGGAGGTGCTGTGAAATCGGCAGAAATTTGAGAAGGGTGGGAGGTCAATAGACGCTTAAACTCCTGTTTTACCACTTTGTAACATTCGCAGGCCTGATTTTCCAGTCCCGGCCTGTCGAGGATGGTGATATGGCCGCGGCTATAATTAATCAAACCTTTTTTCTGTAATTTTCCTGCGGCTTCGGTAATACCTTCGCGCCTGACTCCGAGCATATTGGCAATCAATTCCTGGGTCATCGTCAATTCTTCCGACGGCAGCCGGTCGAGGGTCGAGAGTAAATAGCGGCACAATTGCTGTTCTATCGAATGATGCCGATTACATACCGCGATTTGCGCGGTCTGGGTGATGAGTGCCTGGGTATAATGCAGCAACAATTTTTGCAGGACACCATCGCGGCGACCGCCTGACCGATTGAGTTCCTGTCGGAGAATGCTGCCTTTCAGGCGATATGCATGGCCTGCGCTCTGTACGACTGCCAGGTTATGCATGGATTCCCCGCTCATGAACAAGGAGACCCCCACCATACCTTCGTTGCCGACGGCAGCGATTTCAGCAGAGGTGCCGTTCTCTAAGAGATTCAGCAGGGAAATGACAGAAGTTGTAGGAAAATATACGTAAAACATCGGATGATTCAGCTCGTAAAGAACCTGGCTTTGTTCAAACTGTACCAGTTCCAGCATCGGCGATAAACGCTCGAAGGTGGAACGCGATAAAGCGTTAATAAGAGCATTTTGCTGCGGACGAGAATCATAAGAAAACATAATAAAATAGCCTCTATGCCACTCTGGGTGGCGAAGTGAAATCCAGACGTAAGAAGCATTATCAATAGTTTATTATCATGATGCCCATTGATTGCTATAAATTCCTTAATACGGGTTAAGTTAACATGAATGTTTCTTGCTCCTGTTTTGGTCAGGAAGTCGAAAATTTATATTAACCTAATACTACTGCTTCATTGGGAAGGTAAATCGGATGCAATGGAAAACGATTGAATCTTTATATAAAATAGTAGCGAATCAGGATGAAAGACCAGGCTTATTGAGTTTCTGCGCATGCTGTTATCCCTGATATTTCTAGTAAAATAAGAATTACTTCGCAACTGAACTATTTTATTTAGATGTTAAGCTTTTATCTTTGCGGAATATTAATTTCCTGTTCCGCCTCGTACCAGTCCTCTAATTCATGCCCTGGCTCAAACCCTCTGAGCTCGGCTTTGAGATAAGCCAATTCCGCAATTCTAGCATTACGATCGAAACTTATTTCCGGCTCTTCCTGATTAAGAGCTTGCTCTGGTTCAGTTAATTCTTGTTCCATTGAATTATCGTCCTTAAAGCCTTTAGCGTCTCTAGCAGCCATTTTTTTACCTCATGCAGAGTCTGAATAATAAAATAAAATTATAACTTTGTTTATTGAATACAAATGAATGTTCGATTATCTTTAATAAAATATAATTATTAAAGATAATATATATTTATCTCCATCTGACTGAAATAATCGCGCAATATTCAAATTTTATTTGGTATGGCTAACTTTACAGTAAATAAAATAATTGTAAATCTATAAAAAAGAAGGATTAATGATAAAAAATGGATACGAAATCTATCACTGCGGGAGGGGTTTGGGTTAAAGCTGTCTTATCGCACAAGCCATATTCGGTCAGCTCTTTTTCAGGCTGGAAGATAGCTGCGAGCACTGTGCAGCTTTAGTATCCTGCTGTTCGGCTGGTTTATATGAGAGGACTAATCGTTAATTGACGGCTTCGAAAAACAAAGTTCGTTAGGGAACGGGAGAGCCTAATGAACCTCGTTTTGGTCGTTTTGCATGCCTCAGCCAGCTCGGCCGATTCCGATGGCTAGTCAAGATTCAGTTTTATCCGTAGCACCTTTTGTAGCTTGGGAAGCCGTGAGGGGACGCGAAAATCAGGGATTGCTCTCGATCAACAACAGAATCATCTGCGGCGTATTGATCTTGCCCTTAATGAGTTTGGCGCTGATCTTCAGCTTTCGGCGGCCGATGCCGCGGATATCCGGCTCTATCAGATAGCCGTCAATTGTCTGATCCTTCCGTAACACATTCTCCAGCAGATGATGAAGTTCGGGAAATTCCGCGAAGCCGATTTTCAATTGATCAATTTGACAGCCTAACGTTTTTCTCCGGGTAAGCCCGAACTCGTCATAAAACGCTTGACTGGCGGAGATCACCTTGAATGCTTCGTCGAGAACAACGAGAGGCTCGCGCATCGCACTGACGATGCGTTCAGCCCGCATCAGCGCATCCTGCACCGCAACCGACTTGATGCGCGCAGTAATGTCGGTAAAAGTCAACACCACGCCGGCGATGAGATGATCCAGGGTACGGTAAGGCTGAATGCGGACCATCAACCAGGTGTCGTCTTTGAGGTGCAACTCGCGCTCATACGGAATCAGCGACTCCAGCACGGCATGCGCGGCATGATGGAGTTCGTCCTCATCGAGAAGGAGGGATTTGAAATTATTTAAAGGCCGTCCCACATCGGAAGCCACCAGCCGGTAAAGGCGTTCCGCTTCGCGGGAGAAACGCCGGATAATCAGGTTCGTATCGAGAAAAATGATGCCGATGTTGATATTATCCAACAGATTTTTCATGTCGTTCTGCATGTCGGCCAATTGCTCGATTTTGGTCTGAAGCTCTGAATTGACCGTAACTAATTCTTCATTGACCGATTGCAATTCCTCCTTCGAGGTTTCCAGCTCTTCGTTGGTCGACTGCATTTCTTCATTGGCGGACTTCAGTTCTTCGTTGAAGGCCTGTTGCTCTTCAATGGTGATCCGATAGCTGATTTTCAATTGTTCCAGTTCGCTCTCCAGCTCTTCGATACGTGCCTGTTCTGGCGGGGAGACAGGTCGTTCGCGCACCGTTTTGACCAAATCAATGGTCACCTCCTCAAAACTGATCAGTAACAGGTTCTGACTGGTGCCCAGATTAGAGACAGGTCGTACGGACAAATTGACGGGAGTAAAATCGCCGTTGGTCTTGACCTGTACCAGCCGGTTCAAAATCGGTATCTTCTCATTGGCGACCGAATGAATTGCGTTACGCAGTTCCATCATCAATCCCTCGCGAGCCATGTCGATGATGTTCTGCGTGGGCTGCCCCGGAGCCGGACGCAGATATTTGCCGGTGTCGCCGTGAATGAACAGGATATCGCCTTGGTAGTCGGTGACCACCGACGCGGGGGCGAAAAACTGCACCAGTAAGTGTCGGGTCAATTCGGCAATGTTAAGTTCCTTGAAGGCCTGACTGTTTTCTCCCGACATTTTTAAGACGCTTTCCGGGCCCCAGGGCAGGCCTTGCGCTAATAAGGTCCGGGAGGAAGTTGGGGAAGGCAGGGCGCGATAGAGCTTCCATTTGCGGTCAAACATTTTGAACAGTTCGTGATGATTGCCGACGGTTTCCGATGGCGACAGGAACAGCACGCCGTTCGGCTTGAGCGCATAATGGAAGGCCAGGATCAGCTTCTCCTGCAGTTCCGGTTTCAGGTAGATCAGCAGGTTACGGCAACTCAACAGATCGAGTTTAGTGAACGGCGGATCCTTGATCACATTTTGCACCGCGAACACGATCATTTCCCGGATTTCCTTCTTGACCCGAAAGCCGGCGTCTTCCTTGATAAAGAAACGGCGCAGCCGTTCCGGGGTTACATCCTGGGCGATATTGGGCGGATAAAGGCCGATGCGGGCAATCGTCAGGGCGTCATTATCCAAATCGGTGGCGTAAATCTGGATCTTGAATTCCTTCTTGTGCCTGTCCATCAGTTCACGCAACATGATGACGATGGAGTAGGCCTCCTCGCCCGTCGCGCAGCCTACCACCCAAACCCGAAAGACAGAGCCTTCCGGCTTGTCCGTACTTAACTGCGGAAGTATTTTTTCTTCCAGAACGGAAAAAGCTTCAGGATCGCGGAAGAAGCTGGTCACATTGATCAGCAGGTCCTTGAACAAGGCGTGCGCTTCTCCCGGTTTTTCCTTCAGATAGCGGGCATAAGTTTCGGTGTTTGTAATGTCGTTCTGCAGCATGCGGCGTTCGATCCGGCGGCCGATCGTGCTTTCTTTATAGAAGGAAAAATCGTGACCGGTGAGCGAACGGAGCAGCATCAAAATACGCGTCATGCTGCCTTCCGTCGGGGATATCGCGGCGGGAGCTGTGCTGACAATGTTTTTTTGGGGCTCGGCCATGAGCGCCGCCGGTATTTTGTTAACGGGTAGCGCCAGGGTGGCATAGCCGGACCGGATCGCGCTGGACGGCATTCCGTCATAGCGCGCCGTTGACGGTTCCTGCGCAAAGGTTATCCCGCCCATGCCGAGAATCGCGCGAAGCCCCAGGGTGCCGTCGGTGCCCGTTCCGGAAAAAATGATCCCGACCGCGTTTTCTTGCTGGTCTTCGGCTAGCGATCGCAGAAAGGCGTCGATCGGCATGCGGTGTCCCCGAGCTATGGTCGGCATGCTGAGCTGCAGCTTGCCGTGAAAGATCCCCATGTCCCGATTGGGCGGAATGATATAGACCGTGTTGGGGGTGACCGGGACTTGATCCTGGGCTTCGACGACTGGCATGCGAGTCGAACGCTGCAGGATTTCAGTCAGCAGGCTGGCGTGGCTGGGGTCGAGATGCGGCACCAGCACAAAGGCCATGCCGCTGTCAGCCGGCATATGCCGGAAGAACTCTTCAAAAGTCTCCAGGCCGCGATTTTTTCTTAGTTTAAGACAAAAGATTATCCGATAAATCATTAGCGGACGAAGATTTTTTATTCTTGCATGACCTGAATAAAAGGACCGAAATATAGGGATGTCTTGTTTATCGACTTGTCAAAAATTTTTATTCAATAAATATCCGTGGCTTAGACGGGGCGATCGCGCTCGAATGCCGGGCATCGTAGTGTTTTCGGTGTAAAGTCAATTCCATCAAAGTGAGGCGGATAACACCGCGAACGGAAATATTTCGAAACTCGAAGGCAGGGAAAGTTGAAGCTGATTTTCAGCCGGCAAGGCGGTGACCCGGCATTGCCCGAAAAGCTCCCGATAGTCTGTGGGGGCCGTGGCTGGCAGTTCCAGCCAGGTTTCGCGCCAGATCTCGCTCAGCGACAAATCAGGCGTATCCTGATAAAACACTGCCATCAAGCGCGGAACGATGATAATCGCAAAATCGTTTTGATCCTTACGGGCAAACGCCAGCAGGTGATCGGCGCCTTGGCCCTGGACGTTGATCTTCAGGTAGTCTCCGCTTTGAAAAAGCGCGGCATGGCGCTGACGAAATCGCAAGGTCTGCGTCACTATAAACAGCTTGATCAGCCCGTCTTCCATCGTGGCTGACAACGAGCGCAACAGCGCGAGGCGATCCTGTGCCGAATTTGCCATCATCGTTTCCATCTCCTCCATGGCCGGATTGCAGCGATTGAAATCGAGTGGATTTCGATTGTCGGGGTCGACCAGGGTAAATTGCCATAACTCGTTGCCTTGATAGATGTCGGGCACGCCGGGCGAGGTCAGTTGCAGCACCGCTTGCGCGAGCGCATTAAAAAGTCCGGGCGTTCTGATTTGTCTTTCGAATTCGACAAAATCACGCATGAATAAGGGATTGACGTTGGTGTCCAGGCAGCGGCAGACGAACGTGCTGACGGCCTGCTCATAATCCTCGTTCGGATCGATCCAGGAGGTGTAGAGTTTCGCTTCGCGGGCCGCTTTGATCATATAGCTCCGGATACGGTCCCGGTACTCCTTCAGTGCCGCATCGGGCAAGGGGATTAACGGCCATGTGCCGATCAGCACTTGATAAAACAGATATTCGTTGTTCCGGGCAATCACGGTCTGCCCCGCCTTCGATTTGGGGAGTTTGGTCAATTTTCGCCAGCGAATGATCGCCTCCTGCCATTGCTGCGGGATTTCGCTCAGCACATTGATCCGGGCGCGCACGTCGGCGCTGTGTTTGGTGTCGTGCGTGGACAGGGACAACATGCTGTGCGGCCATTTCTTGAGCCGTTCCTGATTGAAATAATGAAAGGCATTCACCGAACATCCCAAATGGCCGGGGTCGCCGCCCACTTCATTTAACGAAACGAGCCGGTTATAGCGATAACAGGCCGTATCCTCATAGCCTTTCGCCATCACCGGCGACGTATACTGCTGCAGCTTCATCACAAACCTGAGCCGTTCCCGCTCCGAAACCGGCGAGTTTTGCTCCAGAAGCAGGACATTCCGGATAAAATCGAACACGGTTTTGTCCGCGGCGCGGCTACGTTGCTTCCCCTGTTCGATGGCCCAGTTGATATATTGGCCGTCCTTTTTGCTGATGCTTTGACTATTGATATAGGTCCGATAGACCGGAAAACAGGCGATTACTTCCGACAATGCCTCGCGTAGCGCATTCAGGGTGTAATCGCGGGTTTTTGGATTCGCATTGGCGATTTTACTGAGCAGGTTGGCGAGTACGTTCAATTCGCCGCCCATCAGCGTTGTCATGACCGATTTCTTCGCTTGATAGACCAGTTCGCCGAAATCCTGGCGCTCCTTGATGAAACGTTCGTAACACCGAGTTAAAAACGATTCCGCAGTGTTATCTATGAGGACGCCGGTCGCGATATTCGCGAACTCGTAACCGGTCGTGCCGTGAATCGGCCAATCGCTGGACACATATTCGTAATTGGCGACGATTTTTTCGGCCACCACATAGAGCGGCGGCATATCTTTAAGTTCGGTTTCTACATTTAATAGAATGGCCGCCATTTTTTTATTCAGGCGCTCATAATAAGCAACCGGATCATACAAGCCATCCGCATGATCGATCCTCAACCCTTGAATTTTGCCTTGTCCCAACTGCGACAGTATTAATTGATGGGTGGCATCGAAGACCTTTTCATCTTCAATGCGCAACCCGGCCAGATCGTTGATATCGAAGAACCGGCGGTAATTGATTTCATCTCCGGCCACCCGCCAGTAAGCCAAACGGTAGACCTGCTGCTCCAGTAAGGCATGCAGTTCGCTGTTTTCGCCGCTGCTCCGGTTTATTTCCGCAACGCGATAGGCAATGAATCGGAGGAGGGGGGAATTGTCCCCGCAGAGCCTGGCCAGAGTTTTCTTGAAAACCTCTTTATCACGCCCGCGCTCTTCCTTTTTTTCCGCTGTCGTCTCCGTCCGTAAAGGCAGCTTGCTGAAGCTGTTATCGAGAGTCTGATATTCCAGAAATACCGGGTCATCCGAAGCGAAAATTTTCGATAACTTTTCATCTTGCGGGCTTAGAATCAAAGGATAGGTCTGCGGATCGACCGGAAACCGGTGCTGGTAATAATAAATGCTGAACTCGCCGAGGGCGGCGTCGAATTGCAGGGTCAATTGCCGCTGTTCCAGCATGTCTCCGTACAGGCCTCCCAGCACAGGAATCAGCAGTTTATGTTGCAGGGCCGGGTTAAGCGGGTGCCACTCGATATCGAAAAAATCGGCATAGCCGGAAGCCTCGCCGTTCTCCAAGACGTCCAGCCACCAGAGATTGTCGCTGCCCATCACGCCCATGTGATTCGGAACAATGTCGGCGATTAGCCCCATGCCGTTGCGCTGCAGTTCGGCGACAAAGCGATCAAATTCCTCCTCACTTCCAATTTCCGGGTTGATTGCGCTGTGGTCGACAATATCGTAGCCGTGCGTGCTTCCGGGGCGGGCTTTCAGATAAGGCGAAACGTAGCAGTGGCTGATCCCGAGCCGGCGGAGGTAAGGCACAAACTGGATCGCCTGTGCGAAAGTAAACGCTTTGTTCAGTTGCAGGCGATAAGTCGATACCGGAATTGCGGCTTTTTGCCGCTCGGGTGCGACTTCAGCCGTTCTTTCCTCATGTTCAGGGGGAATCGGGAAGCCGACTATCGACTCGATCATCATCAGGTTCCTCCAGGCTGAACAGGACCGACCACGGCGCCAGTTTTCCTTGCAGCAGATTTTTCTGTGTTTCGCCGGAACTGGCATATAACACTCTTCCTTGAGCGGAACAGTCTATATTTACCTCGGTAGCTCCCAAATTTGCAGTCAACAGCAACCTCGAACCCTCGTTCAACTGCCATTTTACCTGAATGGCCCGCTCGGCAAGCAGCCGATAGCGGGCTTGTTTTCCGGTGATGCCGCGCAGCCTCGGAATAATTTCATGCTTCCGGATGCGCAGGAGATCCCGGTGAAAGTCCAGCCATTGCCGGTGAGGCAATAGCGTGATCTCCTCCCACCTCAGTCGGGCCGATTGATACGTCTGCAAGGCATTAGGGAAAGGGATTTTGTCGAGCAGGGCTGCATCGTTAAGCTCCGGAAGTCGGGCGAAATCCTGCCGGCGTCCCTGCTCCACTTTCCGGCCGAGTTCTTCCGGAAAATCGACAAAATAGGGGAACGGCCGGCTGCATGCCCATTCCTCTCCCATGAACAGCAACGGTATCGACGGCGCGAGTAAAATGACCACCGTTGCGGCACGCACCGCTTCCGCGGAGCAAAGCTCGGTAATCCGTTCGCCAAAAGGGCGATTGCCCACCATGTCGTGATTTTGTAAAAACGAAATAAATGACGTAAGCGGCACATCCGAACAGGATTCGCCCCGATGCTGTCCGTCCCGGTAGAGCGAGGATTCTCCCTGATAGGCGAAACCCTTCGTCAGACACTGTCCGAGATAATGCATCGGTTGCTGTCGGTAATCCTGGTAGTAACCGAAAGTTTCTCCGGTCAACAGCACATGCAGCACATGATGGATGTCATCGTTCCATTGCGCATCGAAATAGCAGTGGGGCCGGGTTTTATCATGCCTCAAGTAATGGGCGGCATTGTTGTCGTTTTCCAGAACCAAATAGACATGGCGGTCATAGCCCGACGCCTGACGGACCGCTTCAGCCAGTTCCTCCAGAATATGGGGAATACTGGCATCAGAAATGGCATGGGCGGCATCGAGACGCAAACCGTCGAAATGGTATTCCTCAAGCCAGTACAAGGCATTGTGGATAAAATATTCGCGTACCCAACGGTGGTTGGTGTGCGCAAAATTAACCGCATCGCCCCAGGCCGTAGAGGCGTGGCGGCTCCAGAAATCCGGCGCATACAGATGCAGATAATTACCCTCCGGCCCGAAATGGTTGTATACCACATCGTTAAAAACCATCAGGCCTTTCGCGTGCGCCGCATCGATCAGTTGTTTCAGGTCATCGGGCGATCCGTAACAGCTCGCCGGCGCAAACGGCAGCACGCCGTCATACCCCCAGTTGCGCCGGCCGTAAAAATCGGCGATCGGCATCAATTGAATCGCGGTAACCCCTAAATCGACCAGATAATCCAGATGTTTTCGGACCCCGGTAAAAGTGCCTTCCTCGGAAAAAGTACCGACATGCAGTTCATAAAACACGGCGCTTTCCCAGGCCCGACCTTTCCAGTGGTGATCCTGCCAGAGCCAGGATTCCGGGTCGATTACCTGGCTCGAACCGTTCACCCCCTCAGGCTGAAAGCGGGAGGCCGGATCCGGCACATAGTCTGTACCGTTTATCAGGTACTGGTAGTAAAACCCGATGCCGGCCAGTTCGGTCGAGATGCCGAACCAGCCCTCATCTTCGGCGGCCATGTGCAGCCTGACTTCAGGGGCCTCGCCTTGCAGGCATAATTCGACTTTTTTTGCGCCGGGAGCCCACAAGCGAAAATTGATCCTGCCGTCATCGAGCAACCGGCTTCCGAAGGGCATGAAATGGGATCTTTTTATACTGTCCATCTGTCGTTATCCGCTTACTTCGATTCGATTATCCGCATGATGCTGCAACGCGACCATCAAGGTCAGATGCTCGCGCAATTGGCGGGTCAACAGAAAGTTTTCGCGCACGAACTCTCTGCCCTTATCCCCCATCTCCTGCATTTTCTGCCGTTGATTCAGCAGATAGCGAATACGCAACGCCGCGCCTTCGGACGTATTCACCAAAAAGCCGGTATGGAAATTGATTACCTGTAAACGGATGCCGCCGGTATCGCCGCCGATCACCGGCTTGCCTTTCCATAGCGCTTCGGTTACCGTCAAGCCGAAACCTTCTTTCGTGGATTTTTGCAGTACGATATCGGCGAGCCGCTGCAAAGCGTTAATCGTGCGGTGGGCATCAGGCGGGAGCAGCAGGATCTTGATATTCGGATCATCGCCGGCTGCGAACCGGACCTCGTTCACGACGGCTTCGCCTTCCGGATCGTCCGTGGCGCCGCCGCCGGCCAGCACCATCTGCAGATTCGGAATATACCTTTTGGCCAATTTGTAGGCTTCGATCACCCCCACCGGATCTTTGAAATGGTCGAAACGCGAAATCTGAGCGATCATTGGCGCTTCTGGATTGATGCCGAAACGAGACTGGACCTGGTCCAGTTCATCCCGACTCAAATCTATATTTTTATCGCTTAGGGGATCGATGCTCGGCGAGACAATATAAGACGGATGCGGCATCGGCTGAACGAACTGAGGCAAAGAGAAAATACTCGCGTCATATTCGCGCACGAACTGTTCGACGAAACGCCAGGTGCGGCGGTGCGGATGGCTGGCATCTATATGGCATCTCCAGATCCATTTTCCCTTGCGCGCTTGACAATATTGCAGCAGTGCCGCCGGTTGCGGATCGTGGATAAAAACAAAATCCGCCTCTTCCAGAATGGGCCGCAACTGGTTCGCATTCTGTTCGTTCACGTCGCGAAAATGGTTCAATTGCGCTTCGGGAATGCTGAGCTGGTTGCCCTGGATCGCATTGTGCAGGCTTTTGGTGCAGCGATAAAACTCGCTGTCTCCGGTAATGACTTCCCAGCGCGCGTCGATTCCCAGTTCGCGGGCCAGCGGCACCAGTTTTTCCAGGATTTCGGCAACGCCCCCGCCTACGCGAGTGGAATTCACATGAACCAGGGTTTTGCCTCGCAGCGATCTGGACAGCTGCTGCAAATGCCGAATCACATCGTCGCCGGTCACGGCGGCATAGGCCTCCAGCATGGAGGTCATGACACGGTCTCCGTGAAATACTCTTGAAACGTGGCCGCCAATTGTTGGCGCAATTGGGTCAGGGTAAGGAAATAAGGATCGAGCTGCGACAATCGCTCGATCAAGGGCTGATAAGTATCGCCGAAAAAACTCAGCCATTGGCGGAAATCGTCGATTTTGTTTTCGGTGCGCCGGCGGGAATCGATGAAATGATAAAAAATACTGTTGACCGATAGATGCGGAATCAGCTCCACCATCTCATGCGGATCGGTCACAGCAGTGCGCGCATCGAATACGACGATCTGCGAACGGATGAATTCAAAACGCTGCGAGGCCCTAGTCCATTGCAAATATTCGCTTTGCTCGAGACGATCGTCGATGTATTCCAGCATACGGTAGCGCAGGTCTTCCGGATTGCTGAACCGGGTCGGATCGAGAACAGCCAACTGTTCGGCCAGTATTGCATCATGCAGGCTGTGGCGCACCCAGCCGGCAAAATCGTTGATATATTCGCGCTCTTCAAAATGAGGCAACAGCAAATTGCCCCAAAAATGATAATACAAACTGTCTTTGCTCAGCGTTTCGATATGGTCGCGGAATTCCTTCAATGTTGCCGCCCGTTGGTTGGTGGCAACTGCGATTAATGCGCAATCTTTCAAGATAAACGGCGGAATGTTTGCTTGGGTTTGATTATTAGGCGCATTCATATGCTCAACTCCCCAGAGAGCCCCGTAAATTGAGACCTCCCTGTTTTACAAGGCGGGATCTCTGCCTGTCCGCTGAAAATTTTTAGTATGAAACTATAATTTTAATTATTTAAAAGAAATTTTAATTCTAAGTTATTGGTTAATCATGCTTTAACGATAAATTGTTATTTTAGATTTGGCGGTTATTTTTCAAGTTCAATTTTTATTGATGGGCTGATTTAGGGCAATATTAATTAAAAATGATAATAATATGTAGTAAACTAATGATATTTAAATAATAAATCTGCCGTGAGATTTTGCTAAATCGGGAACACTAAGCATTACCTATTCCGCATTTTAGAAGGAAGCCGAGATATAATGGATAGTATTAAGAATACCATAAGAAAGCCCATGAGTGATCCCACGCGGATTAAACTCCCCTAAATACCCTATTGACTTGTTGAAACCGTAGAATTAATACTCTGAAGCTAAACCGCTGGTTGCTAAATTATCCTTTTACTTTAATGGCTTAGAGAGCATCAGGGCTGCTATTTCAGGGGAATTGATATTTTTTATATCCATTTCCTATCTTTATATTCTCATTATTTATCTATTTACAAGATTTTAAACTCAAATGTACACTGTAAAACGTTGGAAAAAGGTAAGTTTCCGAGCAAACCAACATCAAGTTGACGCACATTTGAATCGATCACAGGGGGTTTAAGTGTCTCTGCGATCCAGGGAAAGTGATAGTGTGAAAGCTGAAGTTTTTTAGATTTTTAAATCGGTTATATTTCCGGTTCAAGCTCATTCTGATGGGCTTAAACAGGCCATTGGACAACGGCCGGGCAAGCTAAAGGATAGTCGGGATATTTTACGTTTGCTCCGGCTGGTGCTGGTGCCCTACCCCATAAGATGGGCGATGATAGTGGGACCGTCCCTATATTATCGGGGCGCAAGCAGACAATCTCGTTATCCGTCGTACAGCAACCGGCGTGTGCAATGGTTTGTTTATTTTAGAGCTTCGCTTGACTGAATTTCTCAATAAAAATAAATAAAACAGGGACTGTTTTAAATTAAAAAAATCGTCACATGAGAAGGCTTGATTTTATCGCCGGCACTCATGGGCTACTCTAAGATGAAAATATTTCTAGAAATTAGGAAGATTTTATGAACCAATATACCCATAATTTTATCAAGGCCTCGCGTCTGACGCACAAAGAGCTCAGCAGAAGAAATGCCATCCACGAAGCCGGGCATGCCGCGGCCATCTATCTGGGCAATAAACAAAAAGGTCTTCCGCCGGTCTATTTCCGCATTACGATTAACGGCTTAGTACAAGGCGATTGTCGAACAAGCCGGTTTTTAGGCGATACCTACGACGCCTATATCGCCAAACTGGAAGGGGGGCGCTTGATTCAGAGCCTGCCTACCTCGCTCGAAATAGGGGCAAAGGATTTGTCCAGTGCCCAGAAACTCGCCTATGAAGTCGCTTTCGAAGCGGACATTATCAATCTATTGGCAGGGCCAGTGGCCGAAGCTAAGGATGTTGCGATGCGCGACAACGAACTAGTCAACCCCAGCTTGGTGAATGTGAATGCGCTGCAATATTATGACGGCTCGTACGAACTGGATGTTGTCAGAGAATATTTCGAATGCTTTTTCGATAACGAAAATCTGAAAAAAAGAAAGATTAACGAACTCTTTCTGGCTGCCTTTGCTTTTGTCAGCGATCACTCCAACTGGAGCGCCATCAACAGACTGGCGGATTACATTTTAGCAGACGACAAGATCATCATAGATTGCGATGAAATTATTACAGTCCTGGAGAACACAAGCTGTTATCCGCTGACTAATTCGATCTATCAAGCTCCCTATCATTGTTAGGTTGTCTCTGAATAAGTTGACTGATTTCGTGAATGACGCAACGATTTGTCATTGATGAGGTCGAAGATTTATTATACATTTTGAATTTGTTTGTTCTGAAGTTGTCTCACATGCTCAAGCTGATGTTCTTAACTTCAAAGCTACCGTCGGACTTGGATAGCAACGCGGTGCCGGTTCCGACAAAAGTCGAACCGGTGCTGAGAGCACTCAAAATCAGGATATTGTTGACAATCTAATTATCGACGGAGCCCAATCGATGAATATGAAAACCGATTTACTCTTCGATCAGCTGCAAAGGCAGCTGGAGTTAAGGAATAAAGCCGAAACTCAAATTGCCCAAGCCGGCATACAGGAATGGTCGACTAAGAATCCGGACAAGCTGCTGCACGAATTGCGCGTCCACCAGATCGAGCTGGAAATGCAAAACGAGGAGTTGCGACGTGCGCAGAACGAGTTAATAACCTCGCGGGACCGTTACGCCGATCTTTACGATTTCGCGCCGGTCGGCTATTTTACGATTACCTGGGGCGGTGTGATTCTCGAAGGTAATCTGACTGGCGCGAATTTGCTCGAAGTCTCGCGCACCAAACTGCTCAACCGGCTTTTTGCGCAGTTTATTGCCGAGCAGGAAAAAGATCATTGGCATCGGTTTTTTATCCAAGCCCGGCAAAATCCTGATAAACAGACTTGCGAGACACAGATTCAGCGCGCCGATGGTGCTCCTCCTGTTTATGTGCAGATCGACTGTCTGCGTATCGAGCTTGATGGCGAACTGCCGATATTTCGTCTCGCGATCAGCGATATTACTTCCCTGAAACAGGCCGAACAGAGCCTGCGAATCGCCGCCGCGGCTTTTGAAACGCAGGAGGCGATTTTAATCACCGATGCGAATAAGATCATTCTGCGCGCCAATAAGGCATTCAGCCGCATCACCGGCTACAGCACGAAAGAGATCGTCGGCCAGACGCCTTCGTTTTTTCAGTGCGACTTGCAGGACGAGCCATTTTCGGAAATGTTATGGACCTCCATGGTGCAGGAGGGCTGTTGGCACGGTGAGGCTTGCGAGCGGCGCAAAAATGGCGAGAGTTTTCCCGTTTCCCTGAGTATTACCCAAGTTCTTGGAACTGAAGGGCGCATCAGTCATTATGTGATCAGTTTTGCGGATATTACCTTGCAAAAGCAAGCCGAGAAGATTCTGCTGAACACAAAAGAATCTCTCGAAAACCAGATCAAGATCATGCATTCGGATCTGGGAAAAGCCAATAAGGAAACTTCGGAAATCAACACGGCGCTGCAGGTTATGCTCAAGCAGCAGCAGGCGGAACTTTCCAAAGCCCAATTCTCGCTTTCGCAAGAAGCGGAAAGAACGGTGTTGCCTTTTTTGAAAAAGCTGAAAGAGCACACCCGCGATAAAAACGAAGTGCGATTGATCGGAATTTTGGAGGTCAATTTAAAACATTTGCTGGACTCTTACGGCGTTTCGGAAAGTTTGCCGGCGGCCTATATGAAATTAACCCCTGTCGAAATCCAGGTGGCGTCGATGATAAGACAGGCCATGCCGACAAAAGTCATTGCTTCGATGCTTAAGCTTTCTCCGGGCACGGTTAACATTCATAGAAAGCATATTCGCAAAAAGTTGGGGCTGAACAGCCGTTCGTTGAATTTGACCGGCTATCTAATGTCGCTGCATGACGATAACCCGCTTATCGATCATCACTGAGTTTTCCCAATTGATTTTCCATTAAGTGAATAAATAAAGCTTGCGTATTTCTCTTCCAATTCATGAAAGAGAGATGCGCCAGGTTATCCTCCCCTTATTATCACCTTGCTCCGATCCTCTTTTCTTTTGGGCGAATCGCGTTTTGATGACCCTCTAAGTGCGGATTGACACTTCCTGTTCAATCAGGCGGGCCCAAGAAATTTGGCAGCCCTGATTTGTCCCGCGTCAACTGATAAAATCTGTAAGTTTGTCATTCATTGCTTAAGTTATAAGATGATCTGATGTTTATTAGACTCTCGTTTAAAAATAGGATATCAACAGTATCCATTTCTTATCATTAATTGTTTTTTATTCAAGATTTACAATTATTTTTTTTATTGTAAATTTAGCTAATGAATTAAAAATAAATATTTTTGCCATCCGAAAAAATACTAATGATTTTTTGAGTATTTAGGAGATGTGTTATGGTTAAGCGAGAGATATTGATAGAGTTTTTTTCGGTTTTTATGATAATTTTGTTTTCCTCTTCCTCGGCGGCGCTTACAGCAGGTACGAGTGAAGAACAGCAGCAGGAAGAATCATTTAGTGAGCCGGTTCAAGAATTGACAGAGAGGCCGGGAGATGTGCCGGTATATTCTCATATTTTTGGCGCAGATTTCATGACCGAGCAAGAACGGTGTAATTATCTGCTGAAGCTGGACGGTATGAAGTCGAAAGAAGAGAGGGCTGCATTTCGCGCTAAGCACCGCAAGGAAATTGAAATGAAACGCAAGGAAAAAGGCGGCTAAATAACATGTGTTTTCAATAGGGTAGAAGATAAAATTTTTATAAACTAAAAGAGTTTTAAATGTTATGAAAACTCAAATGATTATAGGCGTAACGGTAGCGGTGCTGTTTTTAATCAACAGCCAGACAAATAGTGATGAAGTAAATCCTTTTTCTGTATCGAGCCTGATTGATAAAGCGATTATGAGGTTTTATCTCAATCCTTCCTTTGAAGAGACGGAAGTATTGATGAAGTCTGAAAGCCTTTCCTACGGCTACAAGATGGAAAAACTTGAGCACGGAAAAAAACTGGAACTGGAAATGGATCAGAAAGGAAACATCATCCATTACGATAATTTCTAATGAGATTCCTATTGATTGATAGTCAACGAATTTAAGATCGACTTTTTGTTTTCTATACGGAGATTCGTCTAATTTTTTCTGCTCCTGCATATTCCGTTACACGTCTGCTGGAAAGCGGTATGCGAACCTAAAAAGCCGTCATTACTTTCCCTGATCCATCAAATCCGCGGCAATGCGGCAGGTTCGGAAAGAAAGCAACGCCTTCTCATGTATTTGAGTGTACTGGAGAATTATCATGAGTTCCCTCAGAGTCATCGGCGCAGCGGCTTTTTTCTTTTTGCTGATGTGCGGTGTTCCGGACGTACGGGCGGAAAGAATAAATGAGGCGGCTTACCCTTATCCTTACAAAAATCCTTTGATTGCGACTTCTACCGTTTTGTTGATGCAAGGAAAGGAAATCATCCCTACGGGCGATATACGAGATCTTCGCATCAAAATCCTGGAAGGGCGCGAGCACCTTTACCTGGAAGGAAAAGAGAAACTGCTTTATCGGTTTTATCAGCAGAAGGGTTTGGCTCCGCTGGTTTTTATCATACCCGGGATAGGAAGTTCCTCCTATGCCGGAACTGCCAGATATTTGGCTGAATTCCTGGCGGGGCATGGGTTTCATGTACTGGTTTTACCTTCTCCCTTTCATTGGAACTTTGCCGTGTCGGCGAGCCATCTTGGCTTGCCTGGCTTTAGCGGAGAAGATGCCGAAGATCTCTACACCGTGATGCAATTAACATTGAACGAGGTCAAGCGGAAATGGGGCGCGAAAGTCGGCAAAATCGGCTTATTGGGGTTGAGCGTAGGCGCACTCGATGCTGCCTATATCAGTAGACTGGATAATGCTCAAAATAAAATTGGCGTATTCACTTATCTTTTAATTAATCCGCCGGTTGATCTGCTGAGAACGATCAGGCGAATCGACTATATGGCTGATCTGGGCAGCGTTTATGGGGAAAAACAGCGGAGTTATCTGGATGCTTATACAGTCGGTCTGCTGAATGAGGCATTACATATGGACCCGGACAATCCGGGCTATTTCGCGGGTTGGGATACCCGTATTGGGCTGACAGACAGGCAAATCGGCTATCTAATCGGAAATACCATGCAGAAATCGGTCAGCGATGCCCTTTATGCGAGCGATCTGACATTGCATTTGGGGATTTTAAAAAGTCCCATCAGCTGGGGGCAGCGTAGTCTGCGATTCGAGGAAGCTCGTTCTTATACGCTTATGGAGTATCTGGAAAAATTTCTTATTTTCTGGAAGCAATCCTGGGGAGATAAGCAGATGGATTTGGATAAACTAAATAGCCAGGTTTCTCTCAGAGCCATTGAGTCTACCCTGGAAAATAATAAGAATATTTTTTTAATGCATAACCTGGATGATTTTCTGCTATCCGATGAGGATGTAGTGTTTTTGGAAAAAACTTTTAGCAAGCGCGCAATCTTTTATCCCTACGGAGGCCATTTAGGTAATCTTTGGTATTCCAAAAATAAAACAGATATTCTTGCCATTTTTAGTCACTTGTTCAATTAGAAATCTTTTCTGTTAGATGTCGTACTGACGGCTATTAATATTAAATATATATTTAGAAACGTCTTCAGGCAAAGCCCGAGTCTTTTTATTTAATGAATGTATCCATCGATAAAAACGAAAAAGGCGGCTGAAAGAAGAAAATATGATACCCATCAGGAGAAAAAATATGAGTATTTTTAATGGTTTAAGTAAAAAGTCTTATTTATTGATTAGTTTTTGCATCAGTCTGGCGGGAATTGCGCAGGCCGGGGCAATGAATGAAACAGGCTCCGGGTCACAAGGGACCACTGGCACGTCCGAGGGAAGGTCTGGTAATTCAGTAACCGGAACTACCGGGAGCGGTAGCTCAGAAGGAAGTTCAGGGACTTCACAAGGAACCACAGGTTCCTCTCAGGGAGTAAAGGGGAGTCCGGAAGGGAGCTCCGGCACGTCACGAGGCACCTACGATACTTCGCCAGGAACCTCGGAGACTTCGCCAGGAACCTCAGGGACTTCTCAAGGCACTACCGGTAATCGGGGAAGCTCGCAAGGGATGGGTAAAATCCAGTCTTTCCAGGGAGCGGATAAAAATAGTGATAGTTATGTGACCAAAAGTGAGCTAAATGGCTCTCCTTCTTTGCTGAAGCATTTTGATAAAGCTGATACAAATAAAGACGGACAACTGGACGAAAATGAGTATAAAAACCTCATTATGGAAAGTGAGCAATAAAGAAATGTAAAGAGTTATTTAAAATTGATTGGCTAAGTTTTTTTAACAATCCCTCCTGAAGGGCTGAATTTAAATCTTATGTTTGTTAGTGTACAGACTTATTTATATTCTCCTATAAATTAATTTTTATTTTAGATAAAAGATTAGTTTCTTGATTTTAAATTCAGCTTTCTTCAGGAGAAATGCAATACTAAACCTAAGGATAAAACGGTATGAGATTTAATCAGATGCACAGTCAGGAAAGTCTATTCAAGGATAAAGCTAGAGAAAAACGGCGAAAGTTGACTCATGATGAATTCGAACACATTGCCGGTAAACAGGATATTCTCCTTAGAAAAACCCAAAAAAAATACAAAATCGCCAAAAGGGAAGCCGAAAAGCAAATCAAGGAATGGGAAATAGCCCGCGATTAAGCGTTGTCATTGAACGACGGCTTAAGAAATTTAAACAGCATGAGGAGCACGAAAATGAATATAAATAAGATACTTATGATGATCTTTTTGAGTTTCTTTCTGGTATTGACGGGATGCCAAAAAGACGGATCAGACAACAAGCCCGGGCAGACTCCAACGCCAAGAACAGAAAGAACCGATATCGGAACGACACCGCCGGGATCAAGCACCACGGCGCCGGGAAGCGTTACCGATCCTACTAGAAGCGGAAGCACAGGAGCCGGTTCAGGTATGGGAACTAGCCCAAGTCCTGGAACAAGTCCGGGAGATACAGGCACAAGTATCGAAAAAGCCGGGGAGTACATGGATGATTCTGTCATTACGGCCAAAATCAAACAGGACATTTTGAGCGACCCGTTACTGAAATCCACTCAAATCGATGTGACTACCGAAAACGGTGTGGTAAAGCTCTCGGGAGCCGTAGACTCTCAGCAAACTATCGACAGAGTCAAAGCCATTGCTCAAAGCGTCACGGATGTGAAAGCCGTAGAAAGTGATCTTGTCGTCAAGGAAGGCTCTACCAAATAGCCATTAAAATAAATGCATCGCATTTGTGCGCTGTAGACTTACGAATTTCAGCCTGCAATGTAAACAGCGAACTGATCAGCTATTAATCTCCCGCGTTAAAACCTCTGTTTTTGTCGCTGTCCGGGATAAAAATAATCCGAGGTAACGAAGAATGGGCCTAACCTCATCCTGATGTTTCAGGAGCGACGGTGCAGTAAAGCGGGACTAACACCCAGAGCGTCCAACAGCAAGGAATGGATCAATGACGGGTCATCGTCTGCCCCCATCTTGATCAGTAAGACAAAGGAACGCCCCTGAAGAACAAAATTTGGGGTGAACAAGCACTCCCATGCCAGTGAGTCCGGTTCGGCTGTGTTGACTACCTCGCGCCAGCAAGCGTCTGTTTCATCCTCCGGCAGAGTGAACTGAATGTCTCCGTCATAGGAGTTCAGAAGCAACAGGAAATCGTTGTCCAGCACGGGTTGATTGCGTTCATCCCGTTCAGTGATTGCTTTGCCTGACAGATAGACCCCCAAACAACGAACATGGGTTTGATTCCATTCTTCTCCGTTCATTTCCTGTCCATTCGGATTGAGCCAGAGGATATCCTTGACGTCTGCGCCGGTGACAGGGCGGCCCTGAAAGAAGTTGCGTCGGCGAAAAACAGGGTGCTGTTTGCGCAGATGGATCAAATATCGGACAAAATCCCTCAGTTCCCGGTCTTCCCGCTGCAAATTCCAGTTTATCCAGCTGATCGGATTATCCTGGCAATAAGCGTTGTTACTCCCCTGCTGGGTGCGTCCCAACTCGTCTCCTGCGAGCAGCATAGGAACTCCCTGGGAAAGCAACAGCGTGCTCAGAAGATTTCGCTTCTGCCGGGCGCGTAAATGACGTATGGCGGGGTCGTCGGTTGGGCCTTCCGCGCCGCAATTCCAGGACTGATTGTTGTCGGTACCGTCGTGATTATCGTCGAGATTCGCATCGTTGTGTTTTTCGTTGTAACTGACTAAATCATGCAGCGTGAAACCGTCGTGCGCGGTCAGGAAATTGATGCTGGAAGATGGCTTACGGCCGCTGTGTCCGTAGAGGTCGCTGGAACCTGTCAGGCGATAAGCCAGATCATCGATCAATCCTTCGTCGCCTTTCCAGTAGGAGCGAACACAATCCCGGTATTTATCGTTCCATTCGGCCCAGCCGATCGGAAAATTGCCGACCTGATAGCCGCCTTCGGCCATATCCCAGGGCTCGGCAATCAGCTTGACTTGCGAGAGCACCGGGTCTTGATGGATGATATCGAAAAAAGCGCTCAGACGGTCTACTTCATTCAGTTCGCGGGCAAGTGAGGAAGCCAGGTCGAAACGAAAGCCGTCCACATGCATTTCGGTAACCCAATAGCGCAGGCTGTCCATGATCATCTGCAGCACGCGCGGATGCCTCATGTTGAGCGTATTGCCGCAACCCGTATAGTCCATGTAATAGCGCGCATTATTGTCGCCGCTTAAACGGTAATACGCCGCATTATCGATCCCGCGAAAAGACAGGGTTGGCCCAAACTGATTGCCTTCGGCGGTATGGTTGTAAACCACGTCAAGGATGACCTCAATATCAGCGCGATGCAGGGTTTTGACCAGGTTCTTGAACTCGCCGACCGGCTCGACATAACCATAGCGGGCTTCCGGCGCAAAATAGCCAATAGAACTGTAACCCCAATAATTACGCAAGTCCTTTTCTACCAGATGACGCTCATCGACAAAGGAATGGATCGGCATCAGCTCGACTGCCGTTATCCCGAGTTTTCTCAGATGATCGATTACAGGCTCTGACGCCAGCCCTGCGTAAGTGCCGCGCAAGGCGGAGGGTACCAAGGGATGGAGTTGGGTAAAGCCTTTGACGTGCAACTCATAAATGATCGTATCCTGCCAGGGGATTTGCGGCGGCTGGTCGTATCCCCACTTGAACGCCGGATCAATGACCTGGCATTTCGGCATATGGGATGCGCTATCTCGCCGGTCAAAGGAAACATCTTCTTTTTTATGCCCCACCTTGTAGCCGAACAAGACATCGCTCCATCGCAATGGTCCGACGATCGCTTTGGCATAAGGGTCGAGAAGCAGTTTATAGTGATTGAAACGAGAACCCTGCATTGGGTCGTATTTTCCATAAACACGATACCCATATAATAGGCCGGGGCGAGCCTCCGGCAGATAGCAATGCCAAATCTGGTCGGTCTGTTCCGGCATTGGGATGCGTTGGAATTCATGGCGTCCTTTGACATCGAACAGGCAAAGCTCGACTTTTTCGGCATGTTCGGAGAATAACGCGAAGTTGACGCCTTTACCGTCCCATGTCGCGCCTAAGGGATAAGGCTTGCCGAGCCATACGGTTGATATCCTGTCTCTCATGGAGAATCACTCCTTATAAACATACCTTTTCCCGGATTCCGTGACAACAGCTTTGCTTTTTGACTGCGCTTATGAACAGCCAAAGGCCGCGCCTCAATTCTTTTTGAATCTTCTCGAAATCCGATAATAACCCTCAATCAAGAATCTGTTTCACAGCAATATCCATAAAAAATAATTTTTTGATGAGGTTTCGTCTGTACGGCGTCGCACCGAGTCCGCGAAGCGAAAGCCCACTGACGGTCGTAAAGCCCTCGGGCTGAGCCCCATTTCCGATGCCGTCATGCTCTCTCGATAGATTTCCGTTATAATACGCGGTTTTGCAGTCATTCAAGAGTATGTCCGAAGTCCTTTCTGAACTCAAACGCCGGCGCACGTTTGCAATCATTTCGCATCCTGACGCGGGTAAAACCACGATCACCGAAAAGCTGTTGCTGTTCGGAGGCGCGATTCAGCTGGCAGGCTCGGTAAAAGGCCGCAAGGCCGCGCGGCATGCAACGTCCGACTGGATGGAGATGGAAAAGGAGCGGGGGATTTCGGTCACGACCTCGGTGATGCAGTTCGAGCATAAGGATGCGATCATCAATCTGCTCGACACACCCGGCCACGAGGATTTCTCCGAGGATACCTACCGCACGCTGACCGCAGTCGATTCGGCGCTGATGGTGATCGATTCGGCGAAGGGCGTCGAGGAACGCACGATCAACCTGATGGAAGTCTGCCGCCTGCGTACGACGCCGATTCTGACCTTCATCAACAAGCTGGACCGGGAAGGGCGCGAGCCGATAGAACTGCTGGACGAGGTCGAGCATGTGCTAAAGATCCAATGCGCGCCGATGACCTGGCCGATCGGGATGGGCAAGCGCTTCAAGGGCGTCTATCATCTGTATAAGGACGAAATTCATCTGTTCAGCCCGCAGCACGGAGGCCGGATTGCCGAGGCCGAAGTGATCAAGGGCTTAAATAGTCCGAAGCTGGACGAATTGCTTGGCGATCAGGCCGAGGAACTGCGGATCGAGATCGATCTGGTCAAGGGTGCGAGCCATGAGTTCAGCCTGGACGCGTACCTGGCCGGCGAACAGACGCCGGTGTTTTTCGGCTCCGCGATCAACAATTTCGGGATTCTCGAACTGCTCGATGCGTTCGCCGAGTTCGCGCCGTCCCCGCTGCCCCGGCAGGCCGAGCAGCGCCTGGTGCATCCGGAAGAAGATAAGTTCACCGGCTTCGTGTTCAAGATTCAGGCGAATATGGACCCTGCGCACCGCGACCGGGTCGCGTTCATGCGGATCTGCTCGGGCAAGTTCGACAAAGGCATGAAGATTCATCATGTGCGGATCGGCAAGCCCATCCAGGTCAGCAACGCGATCACCTTCCAGGCGGACACCCGCAAGGCAGTCGAAGAGGCTTATCCCGGCGACATCATCGGCCTGCATAATCATGGCACGATCCAGGTCGGCGATACGTTCACGATGGGCGAAACACTGAAGTTCGGCGGCATTCCGTATTTCGCGCCGGAACTGTTCCGCCGGGTCGTATTGAAGGACCCTCTTCGAGCAAAAGCATTGCAGAAAGGTCTGGTGCAGTTGACCGAGGAAGGCGCGACGCAGTTATTCCGTCCGTTGAAAAACAACGACCTGATTCTCGGCGCGGTCGGCGTGCTGCAGTTCGACGTGACCGCACACCGGTTGAAAAACGAATACAACGTCGAATGCGTCTACGATGCAGTGAATGTGTCGACCGTGCGCTGGGTATCGTCGGACAAGCCGGCCAAGCTGGAAGAGTTCAGGAAGAAGGCATTCGACAACCTGGCCGAGGACGGCGGCGGCTTCCTGGTTTATCTCGCGACCAGCCGGGTGAATCTGCAACTGACCGAGGAGCGCTGGCCGGACATCAAGTTCAGCGCGACGCGGGAATTGTAGTTTTTTACTTCCGGGTACGCATCGCGTACCTTTTCGGGAATGGTGTAGATTGGATTGCGAATAGCAATCCAACACATAACGATATTTGAGTTGGGTTGGCTTCCGCCAACCCCGCCTACAGTTTCTTGTTACGATCCAATCGCAAAAAGCTATAACCAAACCCGGAGTCGACATCATCCTCGACATCTTCCCGGTCCACCTCTATCCATTCGCTCCTATCCAGTGCCGGAAAAAAAGTATCTCCCGGAAATTCCTTTTTGATTTCGGTCAGGTAAATCGTCTCGGCTCGCGGCAGCAGGGCTGCGTAAAGATCCGAGCCGCCGATCACAAAAATCTCCCCGGACTTCCGGCAACCGGTCCATATTGCGGTGTCGAGATCGTTCACGACCACGCAGCCTTCTTGCGTGTAGGCAGGGTTGCGGGTTAAGACGATATTCGTGCGGCCGGGCAGGGGGCGGCCGATCGATTCGAAGGTTTTCCGGCCCATCAGGATCGGCGAGCCCATCGTGACCTTTTTGAAGCGCTTCAGGTCTGCCGAAAGGTGCCAGGGCATTTTGTTGTTCAGGCCGATGACCCGGTTGTTCGCCATCGCGACGATAAGTGAGATTTTCATGCTGGGGTGGTTTAGAATTTTAGACGCTTGGGCTTAGAAAAAGATAATCATCATACTATGAAACATATTCTGGTTGTATTCACCGGCGGCACGATCGGATCAAGCGCCAGCGAAGGCACGATTAAACCGTCCGCGCAGGCGCCTTTCAAGCTGCTCGGCGAATTTCAGCGGCGTTTTCCCGATAAGGCGGGGGAAATTGCTTTCGAGTCGATCGAGCCGGTCCGGCTGTTGAGCGAGAACCTCGCGCCGGCGGCATGGCCGATCATCATCGAGGCGATCGAAGCCAAACAGCCGGAACGCTATGACGGCGTGATCGTGACGCACGGAACCGATACGCTGGCCTACACTGCGGCGGCGCTCGGTTTTTATTTTCATGGGCTGAAGGTGCCCTTGCTGCTGGTGTCGAGCGATCATCCGCTCGATCATCCCCAAGCGAACGGGCTGGAGAATTTCCGTTGCGCAATCGATTTTATCCTTAATATCAATGAGTCTGGCGTGTTCGTGCCTTATCGCAATCAGGGGCAAACGATGCAGGTGCACCGGGGCACGCGGCTGGCTTCGTCGCTGCAATTGAGCGGCGATTTCTTCAGCGTGCGGGGACAAAGTTACCTGGAATATCGGAGCGGCCGGTTTATCCGATCAGGGTTGCAGGCGTTGCCGACGCGCGCGGAAGTTCCCTGGCTGAAAACCTTATTTTCGAACCGGATCCTGATGATCCGGCCTTATCCGGGCCTCGACTATACGCATTTTTCGCTCGATGGCGTCGATGCGGTTCTGCACGATCTTTACCATTCAGGCACCGCCTGCAGCACCCTGCAATGGGGCGATAATCATTCGCTGCTCGCCTTCATCAAACGCTGCCGGCAGCAGGACGTGAAGGTTTACCTCGCGCCGGCGCGGAAATCGCCCGATGCGTATGAAAGCACGCGGTTTCTACTCGATGCGGGCGGGGAAATGATCTGGAACATGTCGATCGAAGCGGCCTATGTGAAGCTGGCGCTGGCGTATGGTAATTTTCAGGATCAGCAGGATATTGCTGCGTTTCTGGAGGCGGATATTGCAGGGGAGCATGTTTAGTCGTATATCTTTTGTATTTCTAGAATACTAAGCGCCGTTATCCCTGAAATCCACTTGTGCCCTTCAAGGTATGTCGGGATAACGGTTTTGATAACAGGCGAATTTACCCATCCGTTATTGAAAATCCTGCCTCCACTCCCCATATCTCCCCCAACTTAAAAATTCTCTGATAAGAGGTAAACCAACATGCGAATGGATAAATTAACCGCCAAGTTTCAGGAAGCGCTGTCGGATGCACAAAGCCTGGCTTTGGGCAAGGATCATCAGTTCATCGAGCCCGTGCATCTGATGATCGCTTTGCTGGATCAGGAAGGCGGCACCGTCAAGCCGTTACTTGCACAGATCGGCGCCAATACCGGCGGGCTGCGCGCCGAACTCGGGCAGGCGCTGAGCCGGCTCGCGACCGTCTCGGGCGCGGGCGGGGACGTGCAGATTTCGAACGAACTTGGGCGGCTGTTGAATTTGACCGATAAAATCGCGCAGAAGCGCGGCGACAAGTTCATCGCCAGCGAGCTGTTTTTGCTGGCCGTGTTTGAAGAAAGAGGACTGTTACAGGATTTGCTAAAGAAAGCCGGGGCCAGCAAGCAGGCGATCGAAAAGACGATCGAGGCGATGCGCGGCGGCCAACAGGTCGATGATCCCAATGCCGAGGATCAACGCCAGGCCTTGAAAAAATACACGATCGACCTGACCGAGCGCGCGGAGGCCGGTAAGCTCGACCCGGTGATCGGCCGCGACGACGAAATTCGCCGCACGATCCAGGTGTTACAGCGCCGCACCAAGAACAACCCGGTGCTGATCGGCGAGCCCGGCGTCGGCAAGACCGCGATCGTCGAAGGTCTGGCGCAGCGGATCGTGAACGGCGAAGTGCCCGAAGGCATCAAGGGCAAGCGCGTGCTGGCGCTGGACATGGCGGCGTTGATCGCCGGCGCGAAGTTTCGGGGCGAATTCGAGGAGCGCCTGAAAGCGGTCTTGAACGACCTCGCTAAGCAGGAAGGACAGGTGATCCTGTTCATCGACGAGCTGCATACGATGGTCGGCGCGGGCAAGGCCGAAGGCGCGATGGATGCGGGCAACATGCTGAAGCCTGCGCTGGCGCGCGGCGAACTGCACTGTGTAGGCGCGACGACGCTGGACGAATACCGCAAGTATGTCGAGAAGGATGCGGCGCTCGAGCGCCGTTTTCAGAAAGTGATGGTCGACGAGCCGTCGGTCGAGGATACGATTGCGATTCTGCGCGGATTGAAGGAAAAATACGAGGTGCATCACGGCGTCGACATCACCGACCCGGCGATTGTCGCGGCGGCGGGGCTGTCGTACCGCTACATTTCCGATCGCCAGCTGCCGGACAAGGCGATCGACCTGATCGACGAGGCCGCCAGCCGTATCCGGATGGAGCAGGATTCGAAACCCGAGGCGATGGACAGGCTGGACCGGCGCCTGATCCAGTTGAAGATCGAACAGGTCGCGCTGAAGAAGGAGGCCGATGCGGCCTCGAAGAAACGCCTGGAGATTCTCGAGGAAGAAATCGCCGAAGTCGAAAAGGAATATTCGGACCTGGAGGAAATCTGGAAGGCCGAGAAGGCGTCCTTGCAAGGCTCAGCGTCGGTCAAGGAAAAGCTGGATCAGGCGAAGAACGAGTTCGAGGCGGCCAAGCGCGCCAACAATTGGGATCGCATGGCGGAACTGCAATACGGGGTTATTCCGGATCTCGAAAAGCAACTGGCGCAGGCTGGAACCGGCGAAGCGAAAAAGATGACGCTGCTGCGCAACAAGGTGACCGAGGAGGAAATCGCGGAAGTCGTTTCCAAATGGACCGGGATCCCGGTCTCGAAAATGATGGAGGGCGAGCGTGACAAGCTGCTCAGGATGGAAGAAGAGATCAGCAAGCGCGTGGTTGGCCAGGAAGAAGCGCTGAAGGCGGTCAGCAACGCGATTCGCCGCTCGCGGGCAGGGTTGTCTGATCCGAACCGCCCGAACGGTTCGTTCCTGTTCCTGGGACCGACCGGGGTCGGCAAGACCGAACTCTGTAAGGCGCTGGCCGAGTTCCTGTTCGATACTGTCGATGCGTTGGTGCGGATCGACATGTCCGAATTCATGGAGAAACATTCGGTCGCGCGTCTGATCGGTGCGCCTCCGGGTTATGTCGGCTACGAGGAAGGCGGTTATCTGACCGAGGCAGTGCGCCGGAAGCCTTATTCGGTGATTCTGATGGATGAGGTCGAAAAGGCGCATCCGGATGTGTTCAACGTGTTGCTGCAGGTCTTGGATGACGGCCGTCTGACCGACGGTCAGGGGCGGACGGTTGATTTCAGGAATACGGTCGTCGTAATGACTTCGAACCTCGGTTCGAGCCGGATTCAGGAACTGGCCGGCGAAGCACAGGGACGTGCGAGTGCCGCGGGAGGCATGACGGCGGGAGCGGCCGAAGCGAATTACCAGGAAATGAAATCCGAAGTGATGGAGATCGTCGGGATGCATTTTCGGCCCGAGTTCATCAACCGGATCGATGAAGTGGTGGTATTCCATCCGCTTGAACGTGAACAGATCCGGGCGATCGCGAAGATTCAGATCGGCCATCTGCAAAAGCGTCTGGCGGAGCGCGAAATCGGCTTCGAGATCAGAGAGGCGGCGCTCGACCGGCTCGGCGAGGCCGGCTTCGATCCGGTCTATGGCGCACGCCCGTTGAAACGCGCGATCCAGCATCAGCTTGAAAATCCGCTCGCGCAGGAGATTCTGGCTGGCCGGTTCGAGTCTGGGGATACGATCAAGGTCGAGTTGGAAGAGGGGCTTTTGCGGTTTGTAAAAGCCTGACGCTCGAGTCGAGGCAAGTCAGGTTAAGTCTGGCTTGCCTTCATCCAGTGAGCCACATACTCGATTCAGTGCTGTTTGTCGAGGATTTGCTATACTTTAGGATTATTGTAGTGGCGAATGTCGCGGCTATGACAAACCTATTTAATAAGCCATCCGACGCATGTGAAACACCTCGCCATTCTGCTGATCGTTTTTTATCAAAAATTTATCTCTCCCTTTAAGGGTTTCCGCTGTGCCTATGCCGTCCTCAATGGCGGCGATTCCTGTCCCGAGGCGGTCAAGAAAATCGTGCGGGACAAAGGTCCCTTCGGGGGACGGCAAGACATCCGTGCCCGTTTTCAAGCCTGTAAGGAAGCCAACGAAACCCTGATCAGAAACGGACAACGGCGGCGCGGCCAAAATGATTGCGACGAATGCCCCGATTGCGACTGCGATTGTATTGATGCCTGCCCTTCCAGGAAGTCGGGCAGATGCGAAAAAATGAGCTGCGACCTACCTGACTTGCACTGCGATGTCTGCGATGCGCCTTGCGATTGTTCGTTTTAACGCACAGCCAAAACAAGGCGCTTCGATATATTCCAGGCTCAGCGCTTATAGGTCCCGATCAGTTCTGCATGGCCGAGGATGTGTGCGTCCATTGCCTTCATCAGCGCGGCCTTATCGGGTAAATCCAGGTCGGGCAATTCCGTATCCAGCGCATAAAGCTTGAAAAAGTAACGGTGTGAGCCGAACGTCGGGCATGGGCCTTTATAGCCGGGCTGCTTCCAGTCATTCTTGCCTTGCAGTGTGCCTTTGGGTAGGTTTTCGGGCCCAATGTTCGAGAACAATTTGGAGGCTGTGGCGGGAATGTTATACAGCACCCAATGGACCCAAGTCATCACCGGTGCGATTGGGGCCGGTGTATCAGGATCGTCGACGATCAACACCAGGCTTTTGCTGCCTGTTGGCACATTCGACCAGGTCAATTCGGGCGAAACATCCGAGCCGTCGCAAGTAAATTGTTTTGGGATCGCGCCCTGATGCGAAAAGGCGGAAGAGGTAAGGCTCATGGTCGTGGCGGCTGTTTCATCCGCTGAAAAGGCGCTTGCCGTATAGCTGCACGCCAGTATGAAGGCTATTTGGGTAAAGGAAAGATTGAGCGTTTTCATGGGTTCCTCCTTGTACTGACATCAAAGGCTTAGGGTATTAAGGAAGCTCTGAGTAAGTTGTTGATTTCATTTATGGTGAGCTTGTCGAACCAGGAACGGAATCAACTTAGTTCAGGGCTTCCTTAAATAAAGGCAGTATCTCTCAAAGTTGAAAAAAGTAAGGATTATGAGTTTCTTCCTGTGCCGGAACACTACCTTGGATCAAACTTCATGCTTAAATTCTCCGGCATCATCGTAAACGAAAAAAATTCCTGAACCGGCAGTCCGGTTTCCAGTCGACTCACGGTAAAATTCCGGCATACCATCGCGATCGCCATCTTGATTTCCAGCATCGCCAGATTGCGTCCGGGGCAAAAGCGGGGGCCTGAGCCGAAAGGAATGAAGGCATTGCGGTTATGCGGGCATGCGGATGAGGCGGCAAGCCAGCGTTCGGGTTTGAAGGTGCGCGCATTGCTGAAATTTTTTTCCTGCAGGGCTCCATGGCGGTTCAGCAGCATCAGGGTAGTCCCCTTCATGATTTTGAAGCCGTTCAGTTGGACATCGGTCATGGGTTCCAGATACAGCAGCGGAGCGACGTTTTTTAAACGCAGCGTTTCCTGAGCAACGGCTTCGATATAAGGCAATTTTTCGAGCGCGCCGAGATCCGGTGGCAAAGAGTCTTCGCCTAATACCGAATCGGCTTCCTGCTGCATCCGCTGTTGAATTTCAGGATGCTCGCCGATCAGATATAACAGCCAGGATAGCGTATGGGCGGTCGTATCCTCGCCGGCCAGTAAGATCGTCAGGATATTTCCTTGAATCTCGGCGTCGGACAAACCGGTGCCGTTTTCGTCACGCGCCAGCAGCAAGGTTTCGAGGAAGTTGGTCGGCTGCAAGTCGATTGCGGATTGTTGTTCGAGACGTTGACGCGTCTTCCGGATAAATCCGTTAATCGTTTGCTTGATCACGGTCAGAGACTTTAACATCTCGCGGTCGCTGGGCAGCTTGACAAAGCGCCAGTAAGGAAACGGCGCGTTCGCCCAGCGGTTGAAGCCGGGAAGCTGGCGCTCCAGATGCTGCTGAAAGTCGGCATTTTCATTTTCGAGCAGATTGATATCATAGCCGAATGCAAAGTGCGTGGTCACATCGACCGTAAAGCGCATCCAGTCCTGGCGCAGGTCTATGGGTTGACCGGCTGCCGCGCGCCAGCGGTTTTGCAGTCGTTCGGTAATATGGCGGAGAGTAGGGAAGAAGCGCCGCAGATTTTCCGGACGAAATGCTTGTACGGTCAGAGCGCGATGCCGCTGCCATTGCTCGCCCTCGGCGGCGAAAACCCCGTGCGTGCCGAGTTCTTTCGTAATCTGCTCTATCGGACTGGCGCGGCGGTAGGTGTGCGGGCGGTCGCGTAAAATCTGCTGGACCAGATCGGTATCGCTGATCGCCACCACCGGCTTATGGGCCAGCTTAAATTGAAAAATACCGCCGTAAATATCCGCCCATTCTTCGAGAATCAGGTGCAGTTGGTGCAAATCGATTTGCAGAAGATTGCCTAAAACCGGCAGTCCTTGGGGACCGGGCAAGCGAGAGGATGAGGACTGGCGATCAAGATGCATGGATTGCCATAACTATCTGGAATGCTTTTCCAGTTCGCTCTGGCAAGCCAGACAATATTTGCACGGAATCGCCTTCCGGCGGCTTTCCGGTATCGGTTCGCCGCACTCTTCACAATGCGTGGCCGATTCGCCCGCATACATTGATTTGCGTTGTTCTTCAATGAAGAGATTGGTCATTTGCTCCATTCTTTCCACTATGGCGTCCGTTCCGCCTGCCCATGCTGTTGACATTATTGATAAACTCTAAAAAATTGGAGGGAGTATTTCGGAATAACTTTAATATTTGAATATTTTGTAAAGGAAAAAGTTTCGTCCGCATGATCCGGCTGCGCATTTTGCTATGTTCTAGCATTAAAAATCAAGGTGCAAACACGGTATTGGTAAGTCGTTATTTGTCTCTTCGTTCTAAAAATCAACGCTATTCTTCCGGCATGCCTTAAAGGGCAAGTGAAGAGTCGGAGCCTTATCCGTCGAAAGCGGAGGGGCATTCACCCCAGTGGGGCGGGGCAGCAGATAGCCCCGCAGGGACGGTTCGCAAGGAGATGAAAAATCAGCATTCACGGTTTATTTAGGATTAGGAGTTGAATTGTGTCCTCTCATCATTTCGTTCATCCCGCCCAGTTTTCAGTCGGGGCGTCCCGCTATTTAAAACAGGCGTTGCTCGTTGGGCACGGACTGGCCCTGATTGCCTGTCTGCTCAGCGTCTTGCCCTGGCCTGGAAAACTACTGCTAAGCCTGGCGCTTCCCGCTCATCTTTACTTTGCAGTGAAAAACGCTGACCGTCAGCATGTCACGATTCGTTATCTGGAAGGGTCAGGCTGGCATATCGATGACAAACAGGTAATGATACTCCCTTCGACCGTTCTGACGCCGTTTGCGGTTTGGCTGCATTTCACGTCGCAATCGGCCCGTAAAAGGGGATTACTGATCGTGAAGGATACGATGCCTGATGCCGAATTCCGGCAATTGATCGTAAAATTGAAAATCTCCGCTGCCTGAACACCTGATTGTCTGTATAATTGCCCCCCTTAAATACCCTCTCTGATTCGAAAAAATAGCACTCTATGGCATTATATTGTGGAATCGTCGGCTTGCCGAATGTCGGCAAATCGACCTTGTTTAACGCGTTGACCCGGGCCAAAATCGCGGCCGAAAATTACCCGTTTTGTACGATCGAGCCAAATGTCGGCGTCGTGCCAGTGCCCGACGGCCGGATGGATAAACTCGCCGAAATCGTCAAGCCGGAACGCGTTTTACCGACCACGATCGAGTTCGTCGATATCGCCGGCCTGGTCGCCGGTGCCTCGAAAGGGGAGGGATTGGGTAATCAGTTCCTCGCGAACATTCGCGAAACTGATGCGATCGCGCATGTGGTACGCTGTTTTCATGACGAAAATGTTGTGCACGTCGCCGGGAAAGTCGATCCGATTTCCGATATCGAAGTGATCAACACCGAACTCGCGCTGGCCGACATGGCGACCGTCGAAAAAGCCCTGACCCGGGCTGTAAAAGCCTCCAAGTCCGGCAACAAGGATGAGTTGGCCAAAAAACAGGTGCTCGAGAAAATCTATCAGCATCTGGATGCGGGCGAGCCGGTGCGCATGCTCGGCCTGTCCGAGGACGAAAAAGCCCTGGTCAAGGAACTTTGCCTGTTGACGATCAAGCCCACCATGTATATCGCGAACGTGCAGGACGATGGCTTCGAGAACAATCCGCTGCTTGATAAAGTGCAGGCGCTGGCCGACAAGGAAGGCGCCATGGTCGTGCCCATCTGCGCGGCGATCGAGGCCGAAATCGCCTTGCTCGATGACGAGGAAAAGAAGGAGTTTTTGGATGATTTGGGGCTGGAGGAGCCGGGCCTGAACCGCGTGGTCCGGACAGGTTACAAGCTGTTGAATCTGGCTACCTATTTTACTGCTGGGGTGAAGGAAGTCCGCGCCTGGACGATTCCGGTCGGTGCCACCGCCCCGCAAGCGGCTGGCGTGATTCACAGCGACTTCGAACGCGGCTTCATCCGCGCCGAAGTGATCGCCTATGAAGACTTTATTGCCAATAAAGGTGAACAGGGGGCGAAAGATGCCGGTAAATGGCGGCTTGAGGGCAAGGACTATATCGTCAAGGATGGCGATGTCGTACATTTTCGTTTCAATGTTTAAGCAGGAATTGATGTTTTCCACTGTTCGCCAACGTATTTTATTGAAATCAGGACTTACGCAAGGCTCATGCGTAGAGATGGATTTCTGAGTTGTTGGCAGAGGTAGTCATCGAGTAGATTCTGTTTGAGTTGATAAACGGTACGCCCCGTGGTGTAGGCCATTTGCTTCAGCCGCCCCCATACCAAGAGAGCGCAGGCAATGTGATTGCGCTGAATGCGGGCTTTGCGGCATTGGCAGCGTTCCAAGCCGGTAAGCTGTTTGCCTTCGCGGTGCAGTTGCTCGATCTTCCAGCGATAGCGGCATGCCTGTTGTGCGCCCGCCGTGGACTGTTGAGTGGAATCATTGGTCACGACCCAATCCGTGCGGTGAGTGGACACCGCAACCTGGAACAATTGCACCTTGTGGTGTTTGGGGAAGCTTCTGACCTTGATGGTTTTACCGTGCGCCCGCTCGGTCGGGCTCCAGGTCAACGAGTCGACCCGTTGGTAAGGTCGCTCGCCGCCAGAATCATCCACTTGGCGGTTATCCTTGAGCGGGCAATAATAGACTTTCTGCAAGGATTCGATGAACAGCATCAGGTCTTTCGTCGCGTACCCGGTATCCATCAGCACGGCGTGAAACGCTAAGCTCTTGTGATGTACCACGTTGGCCAGCAGGTCATGGACGTGGTCCAGCTTGGATTTGCCGTCGCCGTCGGGATCGTAGAACCGGTAGTCGATCAGCCAGAACTGGTCCTGCTGTGGTTTGACATAGACGCAGGTCACGACGCCGATGCCGCGGATCAGGCCAGGCGTATTGCCGCTGTACGGGTGGCGTACTCAGGCGATCTGCCGAGAGTAATCCTTGTCCAGCACGGTGTCGTCAAAGAGGAGATAACCGGTGGGTGTGGAGACGATCTCGTCACGGACGTTATCCCATATCAGCCGCGGCGTCATCCGTTCACGGCGCAGGTAGCGGTTGATGGCATCGTGGCTGAAGTCATCGTGGGGCGATCGGCAAAATAGGTCAACGGATAATTGATCTGGCTGACCAGCAGAAACTGGCAATAATCTAAACGGGTCATGTCGCTATAAAAGAATGAGGCCGGTATTTTTGACCTTTATCCCCCTCATGGCGTGCCCTTCGTTATTAAGCTTTTTGCGTAAGTCCTGACCAATTGATTTAAGGGGTTTTGCCTGGTCGGGAATCTTTCTTTTCTGAAATGACCAGCGGAGCCCCAATCTGCCAACGCCTCGTTACCACGTACAGGACAGGCACGAATGGAATTGCCAATAGCGTCGAGGACAGCATTCCCCCAAACACCACTGTACCAATGGCTCTCTGGCTGGCTGCGCCGGCTCCCGAGGCGCTCAGCAAAGGCATGACGCCCATAATGAAGGCGAAAGAAGTCATTATAATGGGGCGAAAGCGCCGGCGCGTAGCTTCCACCGCCGCATCAATTACGTTCATGCCTTCGGCCTGAAGTTGCCGGGCAAATTCGACGATCAGGATCGCATTTTTGCAAGCCAAGCCGATCATCAGGATCAGTCCGACCTGGGTGTAAAGATTATTGTCGAATCCCCGCATCACTAAAGCCAGAAGCACCCCTACCAGGGCCATGGGCACTACCAGCACCACGGCCAGGGGACTGGTCCAGCTTTCGTATAAAGCCGCGAGCACCATGAATACCAGGGTGATCGAGAGGCCGTAAATGAAGTAGGCCTGCCCGCCCACCTGTTTTTCCTGGAAAGAAGTCGCGGTCCAGTCGAGCCCGATCCCTTTCGGCAAGGTTTTAGCAGCCAATTGTTCCATCAGATTTAACGCTTGCCCCGAACTGAACCCAGGGGCAGCCGCACCATATATCTGCGCTGACGGATAAAGGTTATAACGCAATACCAATTCGGGGCCCACCGTTTTCTTCACCTCCAGTAGAGTTCCTAACGGCACCATTTCACCTTGCGCGTTCCTCACATAGAGGTTTTTGATGTCTTCCGGCTCTGCACGAAACGGCGCATCGGCCTGAACATAGACCTGAAAGACTTGGTTGAATTTGTTGAAAAGATTGACAAAGGACGAGCCCAGATAGGTTTGCAAGGTTGAAAACACATTGTTGAGAGGTATATTGAGCGATTCTACTTTGGTTCTATCAATATCCAGAAACAGCTGCGGACTGCGTGCATTGAAAGTAGAGGTCAAATTTCGCAGGCCGGACTGGCTGTTGCCCGAGCGGATGACTTCGTCGACGGCTTTTTGTAACTCGGCAAGCCCTAAACTCTGACGGTCTTCAATCATTAATTGAAAACCGCCGCCCTGGCCCAGGCCTCGGATCGGCGGGGGCACCAATACGATAGACCGGGACTCTTCGATGGCCGTCAGATCCCGGCGCAGATTGGCGGTGATCACGTCCTGGCTCAAATTTGTCCCGCGCTTGTTCCAGTCTTCAAAAACGATAAAAGTGGTGATCATGTTGGACACGTTGGCACTGTCCAGTATGGACAAGCCGCCGATCGTCACCCAGGCTTCTATGCCTTGGGTTTTATGGAGAATCTGGTTCAGTTGTTTGGTCAGGGCGACGACTCGCGGCTGTGAGGCAGCGTCCGGAAGCTGTGTGATGACTATGGCATAGCCCTGATCTTCGGTGGGTAAAAAACCTGTCGGATGGTGAGCAAACCGCCAAATGCTGACTGCAATGATCAGTGCGTACAACAGCGTCATCGCAACGGCCCGTTGTACCATCCAGGCCACCAGACGCACATAGGAATTCTCGAACCACGCATAAGCCTTGTTAAAACCGCGGGAAAACCAATTGACCGGCTTGTTTCGAGCCGGACGCAGCCAGAGCGCGCACTGGGCCGGTTTAAGCGTCAAGGCGTTGATCGCGCTGATGATCGCGGTAGAGGCGATCACCAACGCGAACTGGCGAAACAGCTGGCCGGTAATTCCCGGCAGAAAGGCGGCCGGTAAAAACACCGAAGCCAGTACCAGTGTAATCCCCATGACGGGCCCTGTGATTTCCTGCATCGCGGCGATGGTAGCTTCCTTGGGGGGCAAACCTTGTTCGATATGAAACGATGCGTTCTCGACGATCACGATCGCATCGTCGACCACGATGCCGACCGCCAGAATCAGCGCGAACAGCGTCAATAGATTGATTCCGAAACCCAGCAGCGCCATCGCCGCGAACGCACCGATCAGCGTGACCGGCACGGTAGTAGCGGGCACCAGCGTCGCCCGCCAATCCTGAAGGAACAGCACGACAACCACGAGCACCAGGATGCCGGCCTCGAACAAGGTGATGTAGACGTCGTGGATCGCGCTGCGGACGAACTTCGTAGTGTCGTAGCGAATTTCGTAACTCAGGCCCGGCGGAAAGTCCTTGCTCATCTTCGCCATCGCCTGCTTGACCTCATCCGCAACATCGAGCGCGTTGGCGCCGGGCAACGTAAACACCGGCATCACCGCCGCCTTATGTCCGCTGGACTGGGAGAAGTTGCTGTAACTCTGCCGGCTGAGCTCGACGCGGGCCACGTCCCGGATACGCACGATTTGCGCCGACTCGTTGCGGGCGCTCTTGATCACGATGTTCTCGAACTGTGAGACCTCGGCTAAACGGCCGAGCGAATTGACCGTAAATTGAAAAGCCTGGTTTAGCGGCGCAGGCGGGCCGCCCAATTGGCCTGCGGCCACTTGCAGATTCTGGCTCTGGATCGCGCCGATCACATCGAGTGTGGTCAGGCTGAAATAGCGCAGTTTTTCCGGATTCAACCAGACCCGCATGCTGTAGGGGCCGGCCCCCCGCACCGCGATCTGACCGACGCCAGGCAAGCGCGCCAGCGGGTTTTGCAGATTGATCACTGCGTAGTTGGAAAGGAAGGTTTCATCGAAACGGTCGTCTTCGGAATACAACCCGACTACGAGCAGGATATCCGTGGACACTTTTTTGACCGTAACCCCCTGCGGCTGAACCGAGGAAGGAAGTTGAGGCAGCGCGCTGTTGACGAGGTTTTGCACCAGCGACGTCGAGGTATTCAGGTCGGTCCCCACATTGAATGTAATCGTCAAGGTGTAGCTCCCGTCGCTGGTGCTGGTCGAGGACATGTACAGCGAGTTCTCCACGCCGTTGACCGCTTGCTCGATCGGAATGCCCACCGTGGCGGCCACCACTTCGGCGCTGGCGCCCGGATAGCGGGAAGTCACCTGGATGGTCGGCGGCACGATCGGAGGGTATTGCGACACCGGTAGATTCAAAAAACACACCAACCCCAGGATGATCGTGACGATCGCAATGACGTTCGCAAAGATGGGGCGTTCGATGAAATATCGGGAAATCATAGGGATGGCTTCTCAGGTTCGGCCGGGTCCGCGGCATTGCTCGGGCCGTTCTCCGTTTTCGTCGACGCGTTGGGTTTGGGAGCCACTTTATTTCCCGGAATTGCATGCAGCAGACCCGTTACAATGATCCGGTCCTGATTGTTGATCCCCTCTTCGATCACCCGGTCCTCATCCACTCGAACCCCAAGCTTGACCGATCTTCGTTCAACGCGGTTATCGCTGTCCACTACCATCAGGTATGAACCTAACTGGTCATAACCGATCGCCGTTTCCGGCACCACTAACGCCGTTTTTTCCGAGTTGACCACAAGAACCCGCACTCTAGCAAATAACCCGGGAATAATCATGCCGTCGGCATTCGGGAAACGGGCCCGCAACAATAGCGTACCTGTCGTCGGAGCCACGGAAATCGCGGTAAAATCGAGATACCCGGCATGGGGATAATCTTTTTCATCGGACAGGGCCAGGAAGGCCGGAATTTTCATTTTTTCGGCTTCACCCGGGTCTATATGGGTTTGCCTGATCACTTTCAGCAGGTCCGCTTCGTTGATCGTGAAATAAACATAGATGGGATGTATCTGGTTAATATGCGCCAAAGGGGTAAATTCGCCGGCGCCGACCAGATTGCCGGGATCCTTGAGCCGGCGGTCGATCCGGCCGTCGAAAGGGGCTACGACTTTCGTATAATCCAGATCCAATCTAGCCAAATCCCGTTTGGCTTCGGCAACGATCAGCGCGGCTTTGGCGTTATCCCGCTCGAATCGCCATCTGTCTACATCGGTCTGGGCTGCCGCATGCTGCCGTACCAGGCCGGTGAACCGCTCCAACTCGGTTTGGGTATGATCGAGGCTGGCTTTTTGCTGCAGAACTTCGGCTTCCGCCTGCTTCAGCTTGGCCTGATAAGTATCCTGCTGAATCAAGAACAACGGTTGATCTTTCTTCACGGTATCGCCGTCGTGAAAAAAAACCTTTTCCAGATAGCCCTGTACGCGTGCGACCAGCTGGACCGTATTAAAAGGCTGGGTATTTCCGGTAAACTCCAGGTATTCCTTCACTTGCCGTTGAATCGGCCGACTCACGGTAACTTGGGGGGGAGGCGGCGATACATAGGCATTTTTTTCTTCGCAACCGCTCGCGAAGATCATGACGCTTCCCGCTAATGCTGCAATATTGCGCTTCATCATATAGGCCTTCGCTCCGAATTTACCATTGCGGCCAACCGATGCCGGAGGATTTTCGACTATCCGGCGCGGGCAATGCGGCAGGCGACAACAGTCCGCCCCAATCGGTGCGTTTGGTCATTTCTTTCTTGACAGAAGCCGGCACGACATCGTTGCCTTCGCGAATCTGCCAGCCGCCTCCCAAGGTCCGATATACTCCCACCAGATTGTTCGAGATTTCGCCTAGCGTGCTGGCGAGGTTGTCTTGCTCGTTCAGTAGCGCCTGCTGGGCCGTCAGCACGGTGGTGAAGTCGGTGATGCCCTGCCGGTACTGCAACGTGGCCAGTTCCAGCGAATGTCGAGCGGCCGCGATCCCTTCCCCCAAGGATCGCGCGCGTTCCTGGGAGCGCAGAAACGCGACCAGGTTGTCTTCCACCTCGCGTTGTGCGGTGAGGACGGTATTCTGATAACTGATCAGCAAGGCCTGCAGCCGGGCGTCCTGTACCCGGACTTGATTGGTGATTTGCCCGTAGTTGAAGATGTTCCATTGCAGTGCCGGACCAAAGTTGGCAGTCCGGCTTTTCCAAAGGAAAACATCGCTTAGCGCAAACGAGCCGACATCGGTTGAGAGTAAGCCGAAAGTGCCCGTCAGTGAAAAAGCCGGATAGAGAGCCGCTTTGGTCACGCCAATGCTTGCGGACTGGGCAGCGGCGCGGAATTCGGCAGCGTGGACGTCGGGGCGTCGCCGTAGCAGTTCGGCAGGAAGTCCTACGACTACCTGCGCGGGAGGCGCTGGGATTTGAGCATTTCCGCTCAGCAAATCGTCGATCCGGCGCGGCGGCATGCCCAGCAAAACACTCAGCGCGTTCTGCTGCTGCCGAAGCCCGATCTCGAGTGTCGGGATAGTGGCCTGGGTGCTTGCCAACACTGTTCTAGCCTGCTCGACGTCGCGCTCGGAAGTCGTGCCGCCCTCGTAGCGGATTTTTGCAAGCTGCAGATTGGCTTTTTGCGTATCGACATTTTGTTGTGCAATACTGAGGCGTTTTTCAAGCGTACGGATAGTAATATACGCATGCGCCACATCGGCCGTTAGACTGACTAATGCGGTGTTGTAATTAGCGACTGCAGCCTGGAATTCGGCGTCCGCCGATTCGATGGCGCGGCGGAATTTGCCCCAAAAATCGATTTCCCAACTGGCGGTCAAGCCTAGCTGTGTCTGGTCATAGTCGAAAATATGGGAAAAAGCGGCCTGCGAAGCACGCTGGCTGAGATGGACCTTGCTGAGCGATCCTGTCAGTTGCTGATTTTGCGGATATAGATTGCCGGTGGCTATGCCTACTTGGGCACGCGCCTCTATTACTCGTACGCCGGCGACACGGATATCGAGATTGTTGAGATAAGCGCGCTCAATGAGCCGATTAAGAATCGGGTCGTTAAAAGTTTTCCACCAATCCTGAACATTTGTGGACTTCGTATTAAGCCGCGCATCCTCAGAATCCAGCCATTGGGCAGCGGTATCGGTAGAAGGGCGCACATAGTCGGGCCCGACCATGCAGCTGGAAAGTAACAGAAAAATTCCCAGGCCTGGCAGGCGATATCCGGCTAACTTAACGGTCCGATTCATCCTAGTTCCGGAAAATGTCAGTGTGGGCGAGTGGATAAAATGAAAACGGCACGCCTCGACACAGGGATATCATCGAAGGCGAGCGCGAGTCAGAGAGAAAGAAGTTTCCAATGCTGATGAACTTCCTTTCTAAGCCATGTGAAAACATGATCTACATTCATCTTGAACTAAGCCATTCGACTCTATGTTCGGCTTGTCGTTCAACGGGTTCTCTAGCGGAGATTTAATTAAATGAGTGGGGAGTCGCTATTTTTGCGAAAGCTTGTTTTGGGCATCCCAGCCCAAGCAAGCGGCAAAAACTTAACGCGACCGCTTATGGCTGCGCCGCCCCAGATGTCTGTCCATAGACCCCCTTGAGGGGCTCCCTTGTTTGATACCCGACAAGGGGTAGCAAACTGAGTGCGCAATGACTCGACGCGATGTAGGATGGCGTTACAATTTCACTCCGCTTAAAGCGCTCCGTGAAATCGCCCAGCCCTATCGCTTCCGGGGACTACTCGGCTTCCTGCCTCGCAGCGCCCGTTGTTCGCAGATGTTCGCCCCTATCCGATTGATTTGGGGGAACTTTTGGGCGCGCGATATAGCTCCTCCAACTTTAAACCTAATAAAATCAGAGCCTTTAGCCAGTTATTCCGGTTTAATGTTTGACAAACCGACACGTCCTATTTATAATTCCGCTTCTTTTTTGAACATCTCAAGAAGGCGATGTAGCTCAGCCGGTTAGAGCGTGGGATTCATAACCCCAAGGTCGGTGGTTCGATCCCACCCATCGCCACCATCATATTTTTTAGCAGTACCTAAAACAACCTCAAGTACTTTAAATACAAGGACTTGGGGTTTTTTTATGGGCGCAACCTTAGTCACTATCGCAAAGTTACTGCGGCGTAGTGCAGTAACTTTTACAGTAACACCTAAAAATGCAGTAACTGCATCAGGAGTTACTGCAAATGGCTAAAGAACTCCTATCTGATGTAACAATACGATCTACCAAGCCCGCATCAAATGATGTACGTCTTTTTGATGGCAATGGTTTGTACCTTCTAATTAAACCAAATGATGCAAGATGGTGGAGAGTTGACTACTCCATCAACGGCAAGCGTAAGACTTTATCTTTAGGAACTTATCCGATAACAACTCTTGCAGATGCAAGAAAAAAAGCATTTGAACTAAAAAAATTAATTGCTAATGGAGTTGATCCAGCCCAAGAAAGGAAAGCATCTAGGGAAATAGAGAAAAAAGTAAAGGTAGAGCAAGAAAGACTAGTTAATGGACAGTCAGCTACAGGCTCTTTTAAATACATTGCAGAAGAGTGGTATAAGAAGAAAATGCCACATATGGCGGCATCCTACAAAGGAAGAGTGTTTAGTCGTCTAGAAAGAGATATTTTTCCCTATATTGGCAACCGAAATATTTCAGAAGTAACTGCTCAAGAGCTTCTGTCGGTGCTTCAAAATATTGAAAGCAGGGGAGCCGTAGAGTCTGCTCATAGAACATTAAGAACATGTAGCCAGATTTTTAACTATGCAATCATCCTAGGGTATGCTGAAAAGGATATTACTGTTTCTCTAAAAGGAGCATTAGCTACTGTAAAAGGAGGTCATTTCTCCGCTATTACAGATGTAACAAAGCTAAGAGAGCTTCTTATAGCAATTGATTCTTTTGTCGGGTCAAGAGTGGTACAGGCTGCGCTAAAAATTGCGCCTCATGTATTTGTAAGGCCTGGAGAATTAAGAACTGCTAGATGGGCGGACATTGATTTTGATAAAAAAGAATGGCGCTATCTAGTCACTAAAACCAAAACACAACATATTGTACCTTTATCAGAGCAAGTAATTTCAGTTTTAGAAGGACTAAAACCATTTACAGGTAGTGGTATTTTTGTTTTTCCTTCTGCTAGAACTCCTAACGGGTCAAGACCTATTTCAGATATGGCGCTTTTAGCTGCTTTAAGAAGATTAGGTTATGAAAAAAATGAAATGACTATACATGGTTTTCGTGCCACTGCCAGAACTCTACTAGATGAAGTTCTGAAATTCCGACCCGATTATATTGAGCATCAATTAGCACATACAGTAAAAGATCCATTAGGAAGAGCTTATAATAGAACTACTCATCTCGAAGAAAGAAGAAATATGATGCAGGTATGGTCAGACTATCTGATTGAAATTAAGAGTTAATGAGGAAATCAAGTGTAAAAATATGAACTTGATCTAACAGCATCTAAAAAAGTTACGACGGATTGCATGTCATGATATATGGATCTATTTGTCATTCCACTTTTAGGATAATAAGCCGTTGGTGAACCATGCTAACATCATAAACATTGGTGCAATGTTGACCAAAAGCGCGGGAAAATATCCAGGGTATCTATAACTACTTATTAAATTTTAGAACTGAGATTTTTTATGCCTATTTACTCCAGTTATGTAAATAATGATACTTCATATTTATTTATAGATGGTGGTTATCTTGATAAAGTAATTGAGAGGTTTTCAAATGAATTTTTTAATGGGCTTTTTTTACCAATAGATTATAGTAAAGTTTCTTCTGGATATAAAAAAGTATTTTATTATAATTGCTTGCCTATTCGACGTATAAATGAAGATGAAACTTCATTTAACACTAGACTAGATAGCCAAATTAACCGATTTAAAAAAATTCAATCTACAAGAGGTTGGCACGTACAAGAAGGAGTTTTGAAACGCGAAAAGAAACCAACACAAAAAGAAATTGACGTGCTAATAGCAGTTGATATGCTAACGCATAGCTATAGAAGAAACATGAATAAGCTTGGGTTTATAGCAGGTGATCAGGATTTTAGACCATTATTAAAAGCTCTTGTTTTGGACGGTATGTATGTTGAGCTCATATCAGAAGAAAAATCCGTAAGCGAAGAGTTAAAGTTAGCTTCCGATGCATTTATTGAAATTAATTTATATACTATTCATGGCTGGCTTGAGAATAATTTCATCGAAAATAATCCTTTACCAGAAAGAAGTTATGTTTTCAGAGATTCAGAAGATTATGGGGATTTACTTGAAAATTACTTAGTTCCTAATGGTGGCACGCTTAAAATTTTTTATAACAATGAAAATTACTTTGCACTTCATGATTCGGCGAATAATTTAACACATATTCATCGTATGAAACATAAAGACATTAATTTTTTAAAAAAAGTTTATGAGTATCTGTTTTCTAAGATATCATCTTATCAAGTACAACAAATATAATATTTTATTCAAGCGGATATTTTACGGTGCCACTTTACTGAGACCGCCATTGTCAGGTCTACTTGAAACTGATGTGTGAAACTGTCAGATCAAATCTGAAGTTTTACAAATCAAGTATAACTGAAGCTATTAGTCACTATCGCAAAGTTACTGCACTACGCCGCAGTAACTTTGCGATAGTGACTAAGGTTGCGCCCATAAAAAAACCCCAAGTCCTTGTATTTAAAGTACTTGAGGTTGTTTTAGGTACTGCTAAAAAATATGATGGTGGCGATGGGTTCCTCATAATTAAGCCCTCAACGTATTGATAATACTGAAATAGTGAAAAAATAAGTTCTATTGTTACTGTAAATGTTACTGTACAAAGAGCTTATGGCAGAGCCAGAAAGAAGAGAATCTTTCGGG
>JBPFEG010000024.1:0-20587 GCA_051061015.1 Methylomicrobium sp. | reverse complement strand
CACCACTTCATTTTCAGCGCTTATGATGAAATCAACCGCCAAAATCATCGTCGGCTTGGCCGCGACAGGACTCCTCAACGCCTGCTCCGGACACAAGCCCGCCGTCCCCTCAGCCAACGCCATGGTCGTCAAGCCACAAGTTCAAGCAGCGCGGAAAATCCATGACATCCCGCCCGGCAGGCTGTCCGGCGAACGGACCGTGGAGGATGTGCTGCAAATTTATGGCCCCTACGCAACGGGCAAACTCAAATCCCATTTCGACAAGGCGAAGGTGAGCTATCCTCCCCGGGAAGTCACTCTCATCGCCTTGAAACAGGAAATGAAGCTGGAGCTCTGGGCCAGGGACAGCGGCGAGTTCCGTTTCATCCGCGATTATCGCATCCGCGCCGCCAGCGGTGTGTCCGGCCCCAAATTGCGTGAAGGCGACATGCAGGTGCCGGAAGGCGTTTACCGGATCGCGGGACTGAATCCGAACAGCCATTTCCACTTGTCGATGAAATTAAATTACCCCAACGAATTCGACCTCTTCCATGCGTGGCAGGAGGAGCGCGCCGATCCGGGGACGGATATTTTTATTCATGGCAAGGCCAAATCCCTCGGCTGCCTGGCCATGGACGATGAAACGATAGAGGAGCTTTTCGTCCTGACCGCGCACGCGGGCGCCGAAAATGTGAAAGTTGTGATTGCCCCGCACGACCCCAGAACTTTCCCTCTGAAAGCTGACATCGAAGGACTCCCGGCATGGACCCCGGAGCTTTATTCGCGGATCTCACGCGAAATTAAAGCCCTGTCGCCTGGGCCGAAGCCGGTAGCTGCCGCTGGGCTATGATCGCCCAGTCTGGCGTGTCTGCTTCGGTTTGAACTGGAATGTTGGAATCGACAAAATCGACCCAAACCGGCCAATTGATTCAAATTTTTAATGTCAGTTGAGAGTCTTGTTCAGTCATTCGAAATGTAGCATTTGGGAATTATCCCGACCCGTTTATCATCCAGAAAATGTTGGTTATACCGTCTAGACATCAAAGGTTGAAGTGCTATTCTTAAAAGTCAACCAGGAAAAATATACGGTATACACATGGAAATCAGCTATCAATTGCAAGGATCCGATTTGGAGAACCTGCGCCGGCATTTGCTGCTGCGCCTGCGTCAGCAGACTGGCGGAATGGCCCAGCGTATAGGAATCGGGGTGTTTATTGGTGTCATTGTTTCGTTTGCATTACGTTTGCATGAACGAGAGAACGGAAATTGGTATCAATATTTCATGTGGCTATTGCCCGTTGTGCTGTTTTTCGCTTCAGTGATTTGGCGGCGAATCTGGCAACAATCCAAATACGGGCAGGGCTGGCTGGAACAGTATGTGGGGAACTACCTGCTCAATCTGACGCCTGCCGGCATTTCCTACAAGGCGCCGAATGGGGGCATGAGCTTTTATGCCTGGCCCGAAATACTCGGATTCGAAGTCTCTGAATCCGATCTGTATTTATACCTGCGCCGCGATGTGGCCATTCCCATTCCTCGGTCGGCATTGGGAGACGAGGCCAATGTCGATAATTTTGCCGGAAAGGTGCGTGATTTATGGGCGTCGCATCCCGACAACGCCGAAAAAACACTGCCGACACTACCCCCGTCCCGGAATTTGGTTTCGGCCCAGGCACTGGTTACGAACCTGCTGCAGGCGGCTCGCATCGTGTTCTTCATCGATTATGACCCGCGTTCTTTCCGCGTCTCTTTTGGCATATTCCTGCAATTGCTGCTGTTGAACCTGCTGTGCATCGGCATCGTGGACTACATCGACGCAAGGCCGGATCCGGAATTCAATCTTTACGGGTTGAATAAATTCGGCACTACCACTTTATTGATGCTAGGTGGCGTCGCTTGCATCAGCAATTTGCTGATGCAACGCGCGAATATGCTGCGACTGCTGGTCATCATTTCCGCGTCGGAAGTCATTATCCATCTAATCTACTTTTCGAGTTGGCTGACCGCCGAACGTTGGCTGCAGGATTTTCCGAAAGTGCTGTGGGGATTGTACATGGCGGCTGTAGTCTGGACATTGGCAGCGGTGTTCAGAATCATACGACGGCTGTATCGTCAGCCGGCGCCTTCCGCACTACTTTTGATCAGTATTTATGCCTTTTTTACCCTATCCTTGACCGGATTATTGCCGTCACATCGTTTGTATTACAATTCGGAAGCCGACGATGGTTTCGCGGAGTACGAGGCGGCAAGCCAATTGGATGAGGAAGACTTGTTTTATCGGCAACCGGGGCTGGTCGGTGATGAATTGGCGACGTTGCAAACTCAGCGTAAAGGAAAGACAGACCTTTATTTTGTTGGTTTTGCCGGGCAAGCGGAAGAAAGGGTATTTTTCAATGACGTCAGCTTTGCCAGAAATCTGTTGGACCGCCGCTTTAACACTGTTGGCCGTTCTCTGGTGTTAGTGAATAATACCGATACCGTGTACAACGCACCGCTCGCCAATCGGCACAACTTGGAGGCCGTTTTGCAGGGAATTGCCCAGCGCATGGATAAGAACGAAGATGTGTTGTTCCTTTATCTTAGTTCCCATGGCGCCAAGGATCACAGACTGTCTGTCTCGTTTTGGCCGTTAAGTCTGAATGATCTGACAGCCGAGGATTTAAAGGCCATGCTGGACAATGCCGGCATACGCAACCGGATAATCGTGATCTCGGCCTGTTATTCGGGCGGTTTTCTGGATGTGCTGAAAGACGATAACACTCTGGTAATGACCGCCTCCAGTCGCGACCATGTCTCATATGGCTGCGGCGATTTTACCCGGTATACCTACTTCGCCGAATCCTACTTCGTCAAGGCGCTTGCGAACAGCGATTCATTTATTACGGCCTTCGACCAGGCGCGCCATCTGATACAAGAACGGGAGCAAAGCGAGGGTTTGGATGCGTCCGGCCCGCAAATCGATGTGGGACGCAATATCGCCAGGATCTTGCGGAATTTGGAAGCCGCCCCCGGTAATACAGCGGGAGCCTTCCAGCAGGGATTACTTGAAGCAGGCTTATCCTTCGACCAGCGCGTCCAGCAAGGCCGGCGCTTCGAGCAGGACGCGACGGCGCTGGAATATGTAAAAAAGAACGTGTTTCCGGCCATAGACACCGTCCTGTCCAAGTCGTTAACGGATTGTCTCAAACAACCCGATGCAAGTACGGAAAAATTCATCCTGGTTGCAAACATCATGCAGGACGGCGGAATTGGAAATGTAGACTATAAACCTGCAACTAATACGGCACAGTGTTACGGCAATTCCTTACGCATATTAAGTTTGCCCCCACTCCCGAACGAGTTAAGCGTCCTGCCGGTTTTTTTCGATATGACATTGCCCGGCTAAGGTTTTGCTATCAGCCGATTTGTAGTTGTTGCTGTCAGCCATGAGAGAAGCCACGGCTACTAAAGTCATAGAGCTATTCGAGAAGCACGGAAAAGAATCTGGAGCTGATTTTGACGAAGATTACTTTTTTGACTTCTTAACTGATGTTACGCATTCAGTTGGACTCAGATCAGTTTAGCAAAGTGTCGCTAACGCGATGGTTGTGTTAATCGGGTTTGTCGCACCCGAAGTTTTAACAGCCTGTGTAGGCTGGGTTGGAGCTTTAGCGGAAACCCGGCATGGACGGCCGAAATGCTGGGTTTATCAACCCAGCCTACCGCCGCTAAAAGTTGCGGTGCTCGATGCGGCAAACGGGATAAAATCATCCGCGTAACATCAGTTCTTAATGAAGTGTTCTTTGGGAAATTGTTCTATAGGTCTTTGCATTTTTCCCTACGCCTTTGCGAAAGCGCTTCCATCGGGCAAATAGATAACTCCTTTGCGCTTCCGCTTTCCACTTTGCTATTTGTCTTTCACAGTCACTTGAATCGGAATGATTCATGCTGATCATTTTCAGGATTAATATTCCATAATCGAGGACTGATTTCGCTACCCTGAAAAATTGCCGAAATACCCCGCATTTCTGATCCGCCAAATCCAGGGTCTTTCCGCTATCAACGGCAAGTTTTATAAAAAGATCCCATTCCGATTGCTCGTTTCCGATGCTGTGGTCGTTAATCGCTTTCGGTGTATAAATATCCTTGAGAACCGGTAATATTGATTCTTTTATGTGTGTAAAATTTTTATGTGTTCCGGTTTTTAATAAATGGGCGCAACTATAAATAATACGACGCAGGAAGGCTTCTTCCTGTTCAGGAATTGCCTGTTTCAGTTTCATCAGCATGGAAAGGAATTGCAAGTGCATTTCGACACATGCAGTCGCATCATTTTTCATTCTTTTTGACCAGGATCCGTCTACATCTCTACGATAAACACCCATTGGCCTGTTTACATAATAGGCTCCGTTCCGTGAACCAAAAACTTGCACAACATGGTCGCCCACGGGGGATATCGCTGCATCAAACCAATCTTGAATCGACATTATCAGGCTTCGGCGAACCATGATGCTTGTTGTAGGCATAAAACCCATTGCAAAACGTATATCACCGTCAATCACCTCTGATAGCGTAAATACCTTATCAGTTGAAGAGTGGACATGGGACAGGATTTTTGTCTGTTGTTTTTCGAATTTGATATAACAGCTATGGAAAGTGATATCGATGTTTTTCAATCTCGAAAGCACAGCCACTTGTTCACGTAGTTTCTCGGGATCAATCCAATAATCATCTCCTTCGCAAAATGCTATAAACTCTCCCCGGCATGCAGCATTAACCTGACGAAAATTTCTATGCATCCCGACATTATGATCCGGGTAAATCACTCGAATGAGATGCGGATAACGGCGTTGGTAATCCAGCGCTATCTCGCGAGTATTATCGGTTGAACAATCTTCGCCAATGACCAGTTCAATGGGAAAATCGGTCTTCTGCGCGATCACGCCCTCGATAGCCTCGGCCAAGTACGGGGCATGGTTGTAAGTCACCATATTGACGCTGACAATAGGCGTTAATTTCATGACCGCCGGATCACTGACTTCGATGTACTTCATCTCACAGGTCGCTTCTCGGTTCATTTGTCCATGCTCCTCAAGGTAAAGGTCAAAGGTTCCGCACGGGGCTTCCGCGTCGGACTAACAAAGTCCACGACTCATTAAAGGCCGTTAAACGAAATAAACGGCAGGCCAGCAGATAAACAAACGCACCCAGTCCAGTCATAAGCCCAAGCTGAGCGGCCGGATGAAATGTCAAATAAATATGAATGGGCCAGATGACTAATATCATCAACACGGAAACAGCCAGGTAGGGCAGAATATCCAGCGTCTGTTTCCAGGCCGAATAGCCGAGAAAAATCCCGGTGTAATGCGCGTTAATCGGAAAACACAGAACACTCGCGACAACCTGGCTCCAGGCGATAGCCAGTACGCCATAGAAACTGGCTATTACAATGGCGATGATGGCAATGATCTTCTTCAGTATTTCAACACGAAAAAACAGGTTCGAGTGCCCCTGCGCCATGAGTACGTTGAGATTAAGCACATGCAGAGGCCACATCATCCCGGCGAGGCAAAGTATTTGCAGAATCGGCACGCTCGGCAGCCACTTCTCGCCAATCAGCGTGATCACGAGAGGCTCGGCCACTGCCATCAAACCCAGCATGGCTGGAATGTTGAACAGCATAATTATCCGCAGGACCTTGCGCATGCCCAGCGCCAACCGGGCCTTGTCGGCCGCGGCAGCGGAAAATACAGGGAAGGCCACCCGATTGAGTACGTTGGTCAATACGCCTACGGGCAACTGTTGAATATTGTCGGCGCGCGTGTAGAAACCCAGTTCCCGGGCAGAATGCAGCTTTCCGATAATCACGCTGTAAAGGCGGGTATATAGCGTATCCAACAGGCCCGAGAGCAACATGAACCCGCCAAAACGAAACAGTGAGCGCAGCGAGACAAGACTGAATATCCATTGTGGCCGCCATGGATGCCACAGCCATAGCAACGTCACCGAAATCAATGTCGAAGCCAGAGTTTGTAGTGCCAGACTCCAAACGCCAAATCCCTTCCAAGCCAAGACTACCGCCAATATACCGGACAGCAGCGAGGCTACCGCACCAATCTTCATCAGGGTCTTAAAATCAAGTGCTTTGGTCAACAACACACCTTGGATGGATCCGAATGATCCCACGAATAGATTCAGGGCCATCACATAGGTCAGGCTCTGCAAGACTGGCTGCTCGAAGAAACTGGCAATCCATGGCGTCGTAAATAGAGTCGAGGCCATGCCATGATTTTTTTCCTGCAAGACAGGCTGTTCAAAAAACGCGGCAATCCACGGAGCCGACAGACAGAGCCCCAGAGCTACAAGCAGGCCGGCAACCAGGTTGAAGAAGAACACCGTGGATTCATCTTTGCGCGAAATAGCCTGCCGCTGTATTAGGGCCGAGTTGAGACCGCTATCAATAAACAGAGTCGCGATGCCTGTGAAAATAGACAGTATCGCCAGCAAACCAAACTCTTCAGGAGAAAGCAATCGTGCCAGCAGAATCGAGACAAAGAATTGAAGTCCCTGGCGCAAAAAAACATCCGCGCCACTCCAGAGAACTGCCGACAGAGATTTATGGGTTAAGGACATATGTCCACCTCAAGCAGAGTTTTTCCAGCTCTAACATCTGCGCAATGGCGACCGTCTTGGCTATTCATTCTCTTCCCCGTTTTTTATTTCAAATAGAGAGCCATGGTAACGAATGGATCTTTCGTCCTGCCGGCAACAAACCCGCTCTTTTCATATAGCCCGATGGCAGGCATGTTGTCGCTCGCCACCTCCAGGCTGACCTGGTGCATTCCCAACGCTTTTACGCGCGCTATACACTGTCTCATCATGCTCTCGCCGATGCCCCTGCCCATCGACTCGCGCGACACGCTGACGCTGGTGATATAGGCGATGCGCTTCTCCAGATCGTTGCAATAAACAGCCACCAGCCCAACCAGCCTGTCATCAGACCATGCTTCGAACCTCGCTGCCTTGCTGGCGATCTTTTTGGCATAGTCGGTTATCTCAACCCGGCCACTCAAGGGCGGCACGAAATCCGCATCGCAGCGCAAGAGGTGTTCAGCGATTTCCGCCTCGGATGCCTTGTTCAAACGGTATTTGACCGATTTGCTCATGTTTGCAACTCGGCCAGTCCGAATCCGTAGCGCCCGAACTCGTTGCCGTTATAGAGCAAATACACCTTGCCGTCGCACTCGAACACATGGGGATAGCACAGCATATCCGCATCCCAATCGCCCGGTGTGACGTCAAGCAGCGGATTATTATCGTCCCGCGTCCAGTTCACCAGGTCGTCTGAGTAAGCATGGCCGATACGATAGCCGCGATCCCTGTTATTCCTGAAATCGAACGATTGGCGATAGCAGAAGAACATGTGATGACGGCCGTTTATGCCGATCACTGTCGGCAGCGCCTGGCTTTCATCCGGCCCCAGCCTGTCCGGAATGATCTGCCGCGCCTCTTCCTTGGTCCAGCTGATGCCGTCGCTGGAGGTCGCATGGCCGATTTTGTAGGTACGGTCCGGCGCGGCGTCCGGAGAGAACTTTTTCCAACCGGTGCCGAAGATGTACCACATGTGGAACACATCGCCGATGGCCTTCACGAAACCGTCGCCGACCAGGCAAGGCTCGTGCAGGGAGGCTGACAGCACCGGCCCGTCGCCGATGCGCTGGAAGGTGAGGCCGTCGTCGAGGCTGATGGCCAGACCGATGGCGGTATCCACCGAGACGGACACCCGCCGGTTCCAGCCGCAGGTGTAGCCGTACACGGCATCGCCGTGGCGCATGACGCTCATCGGAAAGATGCCATGCTCATCGAAGGAACCCAGCCCCCCGAGCGGAATGACGGTTTTGTCGGACACGCGAATCACATCGCGCAAATTCTTCCGCATATCGACAAAGGCGATATGACTTAAATATTTCCCGTTGTTCTTATCTACCGAGCGGGTGGAGAAATAGATGCGCACGAAATCATCGAACACCAGCGCTTGCGGCGATTGCGCGAATTGCACACAGTCGTTGGGCAGTTTGTGATGCGTCGGGTCAAATATCTTGCCGAGCTTATTCCACTTCATCGCACTCATCTCCTACTCCAGTTTTCCATCCAGCAAGGCCAGGCCGAATCCGTATCGGCCGACCTGATCGCCAAGGTAGGCCAGATAGGTTTTTCCATCCAGATCGAAAACGTGCGGATAGCTGATCATTTCGGCATCCCAGCCTTCCTCCGACACGTCGATGCCTGCTTTCGTGTCATCCCTCATCCAGTCGATCAGGTTCGTGCTGGACGCATAACCGATGCGATAGCCGTAGTCCTTGCCCCGGTAATGGCTGCTGTAACGGTAGCAAAAAAACATGTGATATTTGCCATTGGCATGGAATACGTCCGGGCTGGCTTGCGCTTCATCTTCCTCGACGCGACTTTCGATCAGATCCTTGTTGAGCTTGTTCCAGCGGATGCCATCAGCCGATGTCGCCATGCGTATCTTATAGATCGGCTCCGCTCGCCCATCCACCACCTTCCACTTGCGCCCGGCGATGTACCACAGATACCAGGTATCGTTGAAACGCCTGATCTTCGGTCCGCTCAACACGAAGGGCTCATCCGGCGAATACGGCAGCACCGGGCCAGTGCCAAGCTTGGTGAAGGTAGTGCCTCCGTCGCGGCTGAGCGCCATGCCGATTGCCACATTGAAAGGCACTGATTCGCAACGCGTCCAACCCGCATAATAGGCGCGTACCTCGTCGCCGTTGCGAATGACGGAAACCGGATAGGTGCCGAACTCATCGAATTCACCTGGCCCGCCAAGATTCAGAATCGGCTGTTCACTGACATGCCGCACCTTGAACAGATCAGCGCGGTCCAGATCGACATAGGCGGAGTAACTCACATACTGGCCGTTCTCATCCGCTGGAGGGCGACAGGAAAAATAGATGCGCACGAAATCGTCGAACAACAATGTCGCCGGGGCTTGTGCGAATTCTTTCAGCCAGCTGCGTCCTTCCACTTCTTGTGGCGTGAACACTTTGCCTAATTTTTTCCACCTGAACATAATTCAGATCAACTCATGGTTAGTCGAAATACAAGGTTTTGATGTTGGGCAACTCGGAAAATATCGCAATTCACGGGACAGATACGCACAGGAGCGATTGCCGCTATCGTGCGCCAAATAACATTTATAGGGTATGCATCCGATCAGCCACAAAATCATAAACGCCAGTCTCTGTTTGAATGGCTTGTGATGGTGCCGACATTAAGTAACAGGTATATTTTGGCATCCCGACCTTCTTCTTAATGAATAACGAAAAAACTGATGCGCGGCGATTGAAAATATAATGCGTTTGAATATGGCTGCTGTCTTTAAGGTGGAATCCCCACTCAAAATAGCTGCCCGTAATTCTGGGGAGTCGCTCGCCAATAATATTATTCATAAATATCCTGATCCATATTGCCGATCATCAATCATTTCTTCACGGCTTTCAAAGGGAAGAATCATGTTATCTCAGAGAGTTTTAACAATTGATACTGTCTCAGGAGCCTTCTGATTTCATCTAATGGGCAAAACATTAATACATCAATAATTGATAAAAAAGGGGTAAAAGGTTCGGTAAACTGAGGGTACTGAACACAATCAGGCCGAAGAAAACTCAGTTCAATCCCATATTCAACAAAATTTGGTTCTTGGTAAAGAGAGACCCCGCCCATCGGATTTACATAGTGACAGGAACCCAGACAACGATTGATTTCGATAACACGATCCTGACATTTCAGCGAGTTGTTTTTTTCCAGTTCTGACGATAACAGAATCTGGCATTGAATCTTCAAGAGATCTTTCAAACGTCGGATAGCGTTTGTATTAAACTCGCTGACATTGTTTGAGCCGAAGTTCATTATGTCCGCAATAATGGGAAAAGTATCTATAAAGTAGGGAGCTTTTTGATAAGCGCACTCGATACGCCGCAATATCTTATCGCGCGCATTCCGGTCATCGACGTAGGATCTTTGATTTATAGTTAAATACCCTGAGTCTCCTTGAACGGGGAGAGTCAACCAGGAAGGCTCCTGATTGACCAAGATGCGATTCCTGTTGATCCATCCTCCTTTTATGTACTGCACATCATCCCCGACGACAAAAACATCGCTGCATTCCAATAACTGAAAGTATCCGATGTATGGAAAAAGGTAGGGCTGCATGATTGTTACAATCATTTCCGCTGTCCTACGCTGATGTCAGCAAGCGTATTACTGAAGCAACTACATCTGCCGCGCTATCAGGCAGGGTTGCACCTGTCGGCAGCACGATGACCCGATCCGCCACGGCTTTAGTATTTGGCAGCATCAATCCCGCGTTGGGATAAAAGGCCTTATAGGGTTGCATGTTATGACATCCGGGCCAGAAATACCGTCTTGCCAGCACATTCTCCGCCTGGAGAGCACTAAGGATCTCATCCCGGCTTACGGGTAAGTCATCGCTGACTTCAATCACCACATATTGGTAATTGTTTTGCTCACGATCGTCATAAGGAAGGACCGATACCCCCTCTATCTCATTTAGCCGCATGGAATACTGCTCGTGATTACGACGGTTGGCCTGGACAAATTCACCAATGGCATCGAAATTCACCAGACCCATCGCCGCAGCTACCTCGGTCATTTTCCCGTTCATGCCGGGATAGATCACATTGTCGTACCCCGAGAACCCAAAGTTCTTCATCAACCGCATTTTTCTGGCAAGGTCATCATTATTGGTGGCCACTGCACCGCCTTCGAAGGTATTAAAGAACTTGGTGGCATGAAAGCTGAAAACTTCACACTCTCCAAAGCCGCCAATCATTTGTCCTTTATAAGAGCAACCGAAAGCGTGAGCGGCATCGAACATTAGCTTCAATCCGTACTCATCGGCAATTGTCTGCAACTCATCCACTGGAGCGCTATGCCCCCATAAATGGACACCGATTATTCCGGTGGTTCGCGGAGTAATCATTCTAAGCACCGCCTCCGGATCGAGCGTGTGTGTACTTGGATCGATATCCGCAAACACGGGTGTAATTTCCTGCCATTGCAGTGCGTGAGCCGTCGCAATGAAAGTGAAGGACGGCATGATCACCTCGCCTTTCAGTTCCAGGGCGCGTATGGCGATCTCCAGCGCGACCGTACCGTTGCACATGGCTACGCAATGCTTCACGCCGAGGAAGTCTGCAATTTGACGTTCGAATTCCTGGACCAGCGGGCCGTTGTTGCTCAACCAGCGCCGGCTGAAAATCTCATTCATGTGCGATAGAAAAGCTTTTCGGCTTCCTATGTTCGGTCGACCGACGTGTAGAGGTTCTGTGAATGCCGGCTGTGCCCCAAACAGGGCCAGGTCGGAGCGGGACTCGAAGTATTTTGTGATTCCTCTTGCTATGCTCGGCCGGCCGACCGGCAGCGGTTCAAGGAATGCCGGCGGTGGCCCAAACGGAGCCAGATCGGAATCGGAGCGGGACTCAAAGTGTTGCATGACTCCTCCTAATGTACATAAAGTTAACATTGAAATAATCAAATGCACTACAGCCAAGGTCCGCACGACAACTTTTTCAAGTGGCATGGCATACGAACTTGTATTCGTCCACATGCCGCCGCTGATCCCGTCGCTTTAATCAGGCAGCCTGGGAATCATGATGGTTGTCAGTGATGTCAAACATTAGCACTTCATTTAAAAAATCTTGATCCGATTACCAACAAAGAACTTCCTGAGCGTATGCGAACCTGTCCCGGCACTCGGTGGAGGCGTCATAATCTTCAATCGGTTCATTGAGCAATCGAAGGATTAACTTTTTGTTTTTGGTCGTTTTCATGCTGATCATTGTTCATGAATGGGCCAGTTCCGGAAACTCAGTCCCTCAGTCAGGGAGCTATGGAATAGGTCCACTTGCACTATCAGTATTTTTGTTGAAGAAAGAAATCGATTTGATGAAAAAATGATGAGTTTTAGAGAATTTTTGATGCATTAAAATACCCAACAATGTTATTCGGCTTTGGATATTTACCAGTAAACAGCATCGAATTTGGTCATGAAAAATATTTATGGCTTTGTTTTTCGTGATTATTTTTGCACGCAGGCTGGTAAAACAAGCGCTGAAGAAAGTAGTCAATATCCGGCGCTGTTTTACATCGTCTTTCGCAGTGCTGCCGGCAGCACCTGCGGCACAGGCATGAGCACGGATTATCGTGCTGTCGATTAATACTGGTTGTATATCCGGGTATTGGCTAAGCCCCGCATGGAAACTCTTCCGGACTTCATGTTCGCACCAGCGCGAGAATCGCTTGGAGACCGAATTCCAGTTGCCCATTGGCCATCGGTCAGTTTCTTTCCGCTGCTCATCTCTGCCTCAAAAAGGGCAGGGGTCTTGTCGGATGATTATGAAATGTCAGCGGAACCTGATAACAAAAACTCAACAACGGGGTTTATATTCCATTTCGTCTGTTGCCTCTAATAATGAATCTTTTGAAAAATATTTATTTATTGTGAATTGCATAAATCTGATAATTTAAACCACTATAGGTTAGGTTATATCCATGCTTCTTCAGACTCTCGGCAATTAAATATCCATCCATATCAACAGGCTTATCAGGATAATCAAATATTAGAAACACATAGGGCTTCGCACTGTTTTCAAATAGATAGTTTGACATTCTTTGTTCGTCTTCCTTGCCATAATAGGTCATGTAAAAAGGGGTCGAATAAGGAATCTTTGAATCTGTCAGATAAGTAAACAAATAAGCCTTGCTGCCATAAAACATAAAATCAGAATGGGGATCGGATTCTCGTAATTCATTTACCTTTGATATTATGCTTTCAATCTGATCTTTTCTTTCTCTACTGGTTTTAATCCATTTTAACTTCTTATGATCAACCTCCGCAGTCAATTGGCTTATAGGTTTATCCTCGTATGTTTTGCCTAGACCTGCTTTATTGAAAATCGATAAGCCGATTACCAAAAGAGCCAGCAAACGTATATTGATAACGTCTTCCTTTCGCAGGAGAATATATCTGAATTTATAAAGTAAAACAGGCATCAGGAATATATATCCGGTACTCAGTTTAAGCAGGCCTGTGTCGGAACCGAGAGCAGGTACAAACCCTAACATGATGCAGAATAAATAGACCGCAATATCATCCTGATTATTTTTATGGTAGGAATCGTACAACAGCACTAACAGAATCCATAAAATAATCGCGGAATAAAATAACGATATGTTCCAATTATACGCAGGCGGAATTATACGGACCCGAAAATAGAGGACGATAATTATAGAAAGTATGACGCGGATGTAATTCGCAGATAGAGAGAATGTTCTGAGTTTATTGTAAATCAGGGCCAGAAGAGATAAAACCGCCATCATTTCAAACAGTATAATCCCGTCTCGCAAGTCAGACTTTAATACATTAAATAAAGAATGGGTGGCTCCGAGCTGGGGCGACGATGTTCCCGCGGTGATATACAGTTTTCTTAATAGCAGAAAGACCGCAACAGAAGTAATTATGTAACACCCCGTCAAAACAATACCATCCCTGGCTGACAATTTTTTACTGTAAATCTGAAAGCATAAAACAGACATTACTGGAAAAATCACAACAATGCTTGGTAATCGGGCTGATGCAACTAATGCCGTTAAAACGCCTGCCAATAGCAAAAGTAAGTATCCGCCATCTCTCAAATAAAGTAAAAAACCCGTTGCCGTCAACGATAAGAAGAATAACGATATGGTATCGTAATTCAATATATAACTATTGAATGTGGTGGAAAAAATTACAGCCAGTGCCAGATAACGCAGCTTTATTTTCAGTATGTAATCATTTCTTAATAAAAAAAATACCGGGATTATTATGGATATAATATTTAATAGAGTTGCAAATATTCGAAACGATATAATGCTGTCTCCAAAAATATTTTCCCACCATGATCCTATTAAGACTGATAAAAATGCCACATTGAAATATTCAAACCCATGCCCTGCGTAACCCATATACGTAAAAGGGCCGTCGGTATAATCCAAGCCGTATCGAATGAATAGAAACGGATAAATAAATATAAAAAGAATATAAACCGGATATTCGAAATATCTGTTAAATTTCAAAAAAAACGTGTCCATATGGATTACTCCGAGATAGTGGTGTAATGGTCAATAAAGACCGGATACCTACTCAGGCAGCGTTTCTAAAAAATACCGCTCGAATTCGACCGGGGATTGACAGCCCAATGTCGAGCATGATCCGCGGCTGTTGTAAAAGCTGAATAATCGATCATATTCAGTTTTGCCATTTCTTGGGTTTTGAATTTTTCGCAGTTGAGCCGCTCATGCTTCAAGCTGCGGAAAAATCGTTTGGTCGATGGTCGAGTCACCCGAAGGAAACCGCCGCGAAAGATTGTATCACCTCTCTGGTCACTGATTATCTTGTCTATAAATAGGGTTAGGTTTCAGAACGAATAGCTCGATCTGCGCGGAGCGGATTGACTCGCGCCCGTACCGTATAAATCTTTTTTAAAAAGGCATGGCTATTTACCCGCTTCAACAAATCCGTGCGCGATTTTCTATTCTTTTATAACCGATGCTACGCAGACAATTTATCCATACATCAAGCTCCTGTAGGGTCGAATTCATTCGACCCGGGACGCCTTGTCAGTCATTGAGTGCGAATACCCAAAGGGCACAAGTGAATTCGCACCTACGCGAGCATGGGGTCGCTTTCGGTAAAAGCGACTCAAGAGCTGTAGTGCTCGGGAGCGGCAAACGGCATAAAAAGCTACCCGTGCGTGACATTAGTTTTATAAATCTTAGAAAAACTAAGGTATTTTTAGCCCTAAAAATACAGTTTTCACCCGATGGCGCTTTTTTCTCTTTGCCTTTAATGTGCTTGAGCAAGCATTAAAAGGCACGATAATTCCGGTTTCATGATTTCGACAATGAAACGCCCGCTTAATCACTACAAACACCCGCTTTCTTATTTTTTTGGGTAAAGGAATTGAGTGTCTTTTTCGCCAATCGCAATTTTCCAAATGCATGGAGAAAAAATCATGAAATCAAGGCGTACTATTTTTCTTCCTTTCGTACTGTTGCCGTTCAGTTTTTTTCAAGCAGCGCAGGCGATTACCAACGGGTGTCCGATCGAAGGGGCGACACCCATGAATATCGGCCCTCTCAACAATTCCCCAGACAGTGGTTTTCCGCTTTATGTTCAGGACTCTACCGGGCTGACCGTGGAAATGTGTCTGGATCCGGACCCGGTCACGCCCCCGAACCTGTGCATCTCCGATCCGGTGATTCCAGGGAATGCCTTCTCTGAATTGATAGGGTTCGGCGCCGAAGGCTTCTGGGCCTCCGCCGATACCAGTATTACTACGAGTGCGGGCATTGACGCGCGTCTGGTAAGCGGCGTCGAGGCCGCCTTTGTGACCGAAACGCCCAGGGACGGCGACCAGTTTCCGTTCACGCGCCTGCGTATCCGCATCGATGTTCCGTTGCCCGGCATTTATACCGTGACGCATCCCTGGGGACAGGAGGTTTTTACGATCGAGACGGCGGGCGTAGGCGCCATCAACGAGAGCTTTGATATCGAATTCGCCGCCAATTCCGTGCATCAGGGCCGCATCGGGCCGATTCTGCGCTGGGATTCCGGGCTACCGATTGCTGACGCGCAGGGCGGACAATATATCGGCGATCCCGGGCAACTCCATACCGTTACCGGCAGTCCTTGCGGCACCAATTTCTTCCGCATCGAAGCCGTCGCTTTGGATGGCGTGACGCCGCTCGATATCGACCCGGGCGATAGTGACGGCATCGGCGGAACCGGCAGCGTGCACAACAACCTGTTCGCCGTCTCCGGCAAGATTTTCAGCGGCAATGCACCGGCGCCGTTAGTGGTAGACCGCACCAACTATGCGCGGGCGATCGACGATGCCGGGCAAGTCAACGCGTTTGTCGCCTCGGCGCCATCCGCCGAAGTCACGTTAAGAGGGGAGCCCAATCTGCCTCCGGATGACGTGCCGCTGGATGGCAATGGACAAGGCTTGTTTTTCAAGAGCATCCCCGTGCAGGCCGACGTGTTGCCGGATTCAGTAGAAGTAACCGCCAAGAACAGCGGCAATGCAAATGCCACGCACATCAGCCTGCTCACCGATGCCGTGAATATTACCCGGGCTGAATATAACGTGACATTACAGACCCTGACCATCGAGGCGAACTCCAGCGACAAGGCAACCAATCCGGTCATCACGGTCTTCGGGTTCGGCGATCTGAGCAATGGCAGTGGCACATTCAGTAATGTGATAGCCCCACCCGCGAAAGTCACCGTGACCTCGGCAAAAGGGGGAACAGACAGCGAAGATATAACCATCGTCCGGTAAAGGTGTGGCAATACCTGACTTGTGCCCACTCTTGCAACGACTGATAAAAAATACGGAGAAACCTCATGAATTCAAGGCTTAATATGAGTATTGTTGCCGTCCTCGCGCTGTTTGCCTGCGCTCAGACCGCTCAAGCGGTTCCCGACGGCTGTCCGATCGAAGGGGCGACGCCCATGAACATCGGTCCCATTAACCCCCAGAACGGTTTTCCTTTGACTGTTCAGGATTCCAGCGGATTGACCGTGGAAATGTGCCTGGACCCGACCCTGTGTATCTCGGACCCGCCCATCGCAGGCAATGTGTTCTCTGAGCAAATCGGCTTTGGCGCCGAAGGCTTCTGGGCCTCCGCCGATACCACTATTACTACGGGTGCCGGCATTGACGCGCGCCTGATAACCGGCGTCGAGGCCGCCTTTTTGACTGAAACGCCCAGGAACGGCGACCAGTTTCCGTTCACGCGCCTGCGTATCCGCATCGATATTCCATTGCCCGGCATCTACACGATAACCCATCCCTGGGGTCGCGAGGTCTATACGATCGAGACGGCGGGCGCTCGCGCCATCAACGAGAGCTTCGATTTTTCATTCGCCGCCAATTCCGTGCATCAGGGCCGCATCGGGCCGATTCTGCAGTGGGATTCCGACCTGCCGATCACTGATGCGCAGGGCGCGGAATACATCGGCAATCCGGCCGTACTCCATACCGTTACCGGCAGCCCTTGCGGCACCAATTTCTTCCGCATCGAAGCCGTCGCTCTGGATGGCGTGACGCCGCTCGATATCGATCCGGGCGATAGCGACGGCATCGGCGGCACCAGCAGCGTGCAGAATAGCTTGTTCGCCGTTTCCGGCAAGGTTTTCACGCAAGTTGAACCGACCGCGCTGGTGACCAGCAGAACCACTTATGCCCGCCAAGCCGATAGCGCCGGTCAGGTGGACATCTTCGCCACTTCGGACGCGTTGGCCGGTGTGACGGTCAGCGGCGGCGCGAACCTGCCGACCGGCGAAAATCCGCTGATTGGCGATGGCAACGGCTTGTTCTTTACCAGTCTGCTTCTGGACAATGCCGCCACATTGCCGAGAGTGGTCAGTGTGACGGCCAATAGCGCCGGCAAGGGCCCCACCCGGTTGCTGAGCCTGTTGACCGATAAAGTCGATATTACGCGTGCGGAATATAATCTGGAATCGAAGATCCTGACCGTGGAAGCCGTCTCTAGTGACCTGCTCAACCCGCCGGGGCTCACGGCTTTCGGGCTCGGCAATCTGAGCAATGGCAGGCTGACGATTCCCGATTTGACGGTTGCGCCCTCCAAAGTCAGGGTGATTTCCACCGCCGGCGGATCGGACATCGAGAATGTCGCTATTGTGGCGGGTCTATTGCCGGTGGCCGCCAACGATACCTACGGCACATTGCAAAATACCGCGCTTGAAATTGCCGCTCCCGGCGTGCTGGGCAATGACAGCGATCCCGAAGGCTCGCCGCTGACCGCTGTTTTGGGCACCAATGTCGCTAATGGCGTGCTGGTCCTCAACACGGACGGTTCGTTCAGCTATACGCCCAACACTGACTTTACCGGCCAGGACAGCTTTACTTACACGGCGCAGGACGGCAACGGCAATTCATCCGGCTCGGCAACCGTGACCATCAATGTCAGTGCGGTGAATGCCGTTCCGGTAGCAGCGGATGACAGTGCGACAACGGCCGAGGATACGGCAGTGAATATAGCGGTGCTCGCCAATGACAGCGATGAGGACGGCGATCCCCTGACCGTGACATTGAATCAGCCTGCCAGCGGCGCGGCGACTGTCAATGCGGATAACACGGTCAACTATACGCCCAATGCCAATTTCAACGGTACGGACGGCTTCACCTACACCGTTTCCGACGGCAAGGGCGGCTCGGCCACGGCCACCGTCACCGTTACCGTGACAGCGGTCAACGATAACCCGGTCGCGGTAAATGATACGGCAACGACAAATGCCGGCACCGCGGTCACTGTTCCTGTGTTGGGCAACGATAGCGATGTGGACGGTGACGCCCTGACCGTAACGGCTGCTACTTCTCCTGCCAATGGCACGGCCGCCATAGCCGGCTCCAGCATCACCTATACGCCGAACGCTGGCTTCAGCGGCACCGATACGTTCCAGTACACCATTTCAGACGGTACGCTGACGGCTACCGCCTCGGTAACGGTCACGGTCAATCCCGTTGCCGTAACCGACCAGGTCACGGTGACCGTAGCCGATTTCCGGACGAGGGCCGTCCGCTGGACGGTCAGAGGCACGTCGGGGATAAATACCACCGTCACCATCCATCTCGGTTCCGAGACTGGAGCTGTCATTGGCACTGCGACGGCGGATCGGCGCGGCAGATGGCGCTTCGATAGCCGCGGCGGCATCCCGATAGGAAACAATACGACTATCACCGTCGTTTCGTCAGGCGGCGGCAAGCTGACCGTCCCTGTCAACATCGGGAGGTAGTAACGCGGTTTTAGCGTAAAAGCAGAGAAATAAGCTACCGTGCCGGGTGATCGATTCTGACATTCCGGTGCGGTGGCTTTTTATTTAGTATCCGGTTAAAAATAACTTTCCGATTTGTCGATGAAATCAGCCCGTAGGCTGGGTTGATAAACCCAGCATTTCAAAGCCGCCAAAGCTGGGTTTCCGCAAAGCTCCAACCCAGCCTACGAGCTGACCAATACGCCGAATGGCACGGGCGTAGGCGTCTATCGTCTTGGGCTGCAGCCCTTTGAGTTTGAGGTGTTTGAGATGGGTTTGATAATTGTGCTTGAAATCGGATGTGGATGATGATGTCATTGTCGAGTAACCTCATGATTCGTCGTGGAATGATCCCTCTCAGTGAGGGCTTGAGGTTACATTCTATAAATAATCGGGCGCTGGGGCTTTTTCTCCGCGTTAGCGGCTTCGTCCAACACTGCGCTCAAGCGGGATGGCCGCTATCGCGCCCACCCCTTAGCTCCACGTTAGCTATCAATAGAGTAAATAAATGGAAATAGACGCAAGAGTAGTTTTCTCGGGATTGAGTTTTGTTATCTCGGTTGTAAGTTTCTTTATGGCCGTTTCAGCCAAAAAAGAAGCTAAAGAGACTGCGTTGTTAGATTTAGTGCATAAGAAGCGAATGCTCTTAAGTGACAATTTCTCGGAAGTTGGTCGAGTAGTAAGGCTGCTAAAAAATGAGAATTTCGAAGATCAAGAGTTATCAGAGACTTATGTTCGGCTTCGGGAATACAGAGATGAAATGATCAAGCAAATGAACGACTCGAGTGAAATGCTCGTTGATATCGAGTTTCTTGATAAGAAGCTATTACTGAACCAAATATCTGACTTCAATTTGCTAAAGTCAATTCATAGTTCAGACTTAATTGATCTTCAGGTATATATAGCTAACAAATCAATGCAGCCGACCGCTAGCGCGTCGGCTGATTGAAACGTTAGGCATCACGACCACGCTGACAACTCACGTCACCAAACAGAAAAAAGTTTATGGAATATTGCATTGATGCTCCGATCCTTGAAAAGCCAGGCTATCCGGAAGTTCTTTACATAGATAAAGACTCTGATGAATCACTAAAAGATCACCTAGCCGTCATCGCCAAGTACTTTAAAAATGAGATGTGCTTCAATCGCTTGCAGTTCGACGAGAGCATGTACGACAACAATGACTTCACTGGCTTTCTGGTTCTTCAGCCCGCAATGGATCTCGTCGAGCGGGAAGATCACTTCCCCTGCCGCGTCGTTGGGGGTGGAGTATTTGCACATAGCTGTAGAGGCCCTGAACTAGATTGGGTATGGATTCATCCTTTCTCGAGAAATCGCAAACTGCTTCGAAATAGGTGGAAAGAGTTTAAAGCTCGATTCGGTCAGTTCTCAGTCGCCGAACCGTTGTCAGCACACATGTCAGCATTTCTGAAAAAGCACCATGAAGTGCCTAACAAACCGCTCGAGCCGACGCGCTAACGCGCGCGGCTCAGCGGCGGCGTTGAATGGCTGCTTTCTGGCTTTTACTGCCATTCCCTCGAAATTATTGATCGCCTCTTTTTGGCACATAGCGGCTATTCATTTTCATTTATTAAATACTGTCGGCATTCAAAAGTTTCAAACTTTAATGTACGTCTACAGTTGTAAGCCCCATCCCCATTGCCGCGCGAATTTTTCGATTGCTTTTTGCATTGTTGCCTG
>JBPFEG010000023.1:0-3944 GCA_051061015.1 Methylomicrobium sp. | reverse complement strand
GACGCGCGGCGCCTTGACCACCTTCAGCATCGCGAACGATGTCGCGAAATATTTCGCGATCATTCCGGCCGCCTTTGCGACGACCTACCCGGAGCTGAATGTCCTGAACGTGATGAAGCTGGCGACGCCTGACAGCGCGATCCTGTCAGCGGTGATCTTCAATGCCTTGATCATCGTTGCCTTGATCCCGCTGGCGTTGAAAGGCATCCGCTACAAACCGGTCGGCGCCGCTACGCTGCTGCAAAACAATCTACTGATTTATGGCGTCGGCGGGTTGATCGTGCCGTTCATCGGCATCAAGGCGATTGATTTGCTGCTGGCCGGACTGGGGCTCGTATGAAGCCTGATTGAATAAAGAGAGGAGTTTAAACATGTTTATGCTTATTAAACCGGCGATCTTGATGCTATTGATCTGGACGGTACTGACCGGCATGTTCTATCCCGCGCTGGTGACCGGCCTTGCGCAAGTGCTGTTTCCCAAGCAAGCCAACGGCAGCCTGATTCGCAATAGCCACGGCAACGTGTCCGGTTCGGCACTGATCGGGCAATCGTTTAACAACGACAGGTATTTCTGGGGCAGGCCCTCGGCCACTTCCCCTTACCCTTACAATGCGGGGGCTTCGAGCGGTTCCAATCTGGGGCCGACCAATCCCGCCTTGACGGAAGCCGTCAAAGCCCGGATCGAGACTTTGCGCACTGCCGATACGGGCAACAAAGCCCCCATCCCGGTCGACCTGATCACCGCATCGGGCAGCGGGCTGGACCCGCACATCAGCCCAGCGGCGGCCGAGTATCAAGTCAACCGTATCGCCAAAGCCCGCCATATCGATCCTGATAGACTGCGGGAAATGGTACGGGCGCATACCGAAGGCCGGCAATGGGGTTTTCTGGGAGAACCTAGGGTCAATGTGCTCACCTTGAATCTGGCTTTGGAGGGAGATCAATAAATGAAGTTCTGCCGAAGCCTGCTGATTCTGGTCTTCTTATTGAAGGCGGCCAATGCGTCCGCGCTCGATAACGGGCATTATGCGTTGCCACCCAGTAAAGTGTACATTAGCTCATGCGCTAGAGATGCGCTGATTTTGCATCCGGGCAATATTGAGGTACAACGCTTGCTGCACTTAGACGGAAATTTTCAGATGCTCTACCAGATCTCAATGCGTGAGGGTTTGGAGTGGATCGTCATATGCGATCTGGCCAATGGAAAGATCATCCGTGATGAGCAAGCTTTCAGCAACAGTCCCCTGTTGAAATAAATATTCAGTTCAGTGACTGGAGAATAATCTTAAGCTTAAGGTAGGGGCGGGTCGATGAACCAAGAGACAATCAAAGAAAAAAAGCCTTCCGTTTTTTTGCCTTGGGTAGTGACGCTGGCTGTCTTGGTAACAGCCTCGCTTTTGCTTTATGACTATTATGGTGGATTTACCAATCCGTTCGAGACGCAGCTCAATAAGATCAATTTGATATCTGCAATGAGGATTCATCTTCTCGAAGCCACTGAGGCTGAGAAAAACGCCGTACTTGCGACGACCGATGACGAATCAAAAACTTTCGCCGCGCAGGCGCACCAGGCAGCCAATGGCGTGGAAAATAGCCGGCAGCAACTCGAATCGCTTTTTCGTCTGGAAAAGCACCCGCGCGAAATAGAAACGATCAATAAATTCAGTGCGTGCTGGTCGGAATATAAAAAATTAGACGAAACCATTTTGGATCTTGCCGTTCAAAACACCAATCTCAAGGCCGAGAAGCTCTCTTCCAACCAATGCGCTCAGGAAATGGAACGTCTTGAAGAGAGCTTGGATCGCCTCATCCACCGAAATATGGACGACGACCGGTATAACAAAGCGATCGTGCTCTCCTACGAAGCCCTCACGGCCAGCCTGAAAATTTTCGCTCTTCACAAGCCCCATATTGAAGAGGCTGAAGACAAAACGATGGATCAAATCGAGCAACGCATTAAATCCTACGACGAATCCGCCCGGAAGGCTCTAGAGGCGCTTCAGGCCATCGCCGGCCGCAACGATGAAGACTTGCAAGCGGCAGAAACCGCCTACCGCCGATTCATGGATTTGACGCGAGAAGTTTTAAGGCTTTCCAGAATGAATACCAATATCAAGTCGGCCGCGCTCTCTATCGGAATAAAGCGGCTGGTCGCGGCACAATGCCAGGATATCCTCGCTTCTCTCCAGAAGACGGTCCAAACGCAGCAGTCCCTCCCGACCCGGTAAGGACTGCATTAAATAGTTTTCAAGGTGAGCTTGTACCTTGTCTCTTTGCCGCTGCAAATATCAACAACATTTGGGCGAGGCAGTAGCGAGGCTCACCTGATGATCGGCGCATATACGATAGTCCAATTCTGAAACGACCGAAAGCGCGACATGATGTCGAAAAAATCCATTGAGTATAAAAAGGCTCTATGCAAATCTTGCTTCTACTTACTGTAAAGTCTCAACATGGCAGCTAGCGAACGCCCTGACCCCGATGAACTCCTGGCCCGCGTCGCGCGGGAGCGGGCGAAGGCCCGGCGCGGGCGCTTGAAAATCTTTTTCGGTGCGGCGGCGGGCGTCGGCAAGACCTATGCGATGCTGCTGGCAGCACGTGAGCGACGCGCGGAAAATCTCGACATCGTCGTCGGGTTGGTCGAAACCCACGGCCGTAGCGAAACGAAAGCCTTACTCGAAGGACTGGAAGTCTTACCGGCCAAGCAAATCGATTATCGCGGCACCGTGCTGCGCGAATTCGACCTGGATGCGGCCTTGAAGCGCCGTCCGTCAATCATTCTGGTCGATGAACTTGCGCACACGAATGCGCCCGGCTCACGCCACCCGAAACGCTGGCAGGATATCGAGGAATTGCTCGACGCCGGCATCGATGTTTATACCGCACTGAACGTGCAACATCTCGAAAGCCTGAACGATGACATCGGCCAAATAGCCGGCATCCGGATCTGGGAAACGGTACCGGATACCGTGTTCGAAGAAGCCGACGAGGTCGAATTGGTCGATCTGCCGCCCGACGAATTATTGATCAGGCTCAAGGAAGGCAAAGTCTATCTGCCACAGCAGGCGCAACAGGCGATCCGGAATTTTTTCCGCAAAGGCAATCTGATCGCGCTCAGGGAACTGGCCCTTCGGCAGACCGCGCACCGCGTCGACGCGCAGATGCTCGATTACCGCGAGGACAATGCGATTCGCGAGGTCTGGCAGGTCAGCGAACGGATTCTGGTGTGCATCGGTCCGAATGCACTGGCCGAGCGTCTGGTCCGGGCCGGCAAGCGCTTTGCGGTCAGCCTGCGAGCGGACTGGATCGTCGTCTATGTCGAAACCCCCGAACTGCAGCGGCTGCCCGCCGAAAAGCGCGATGCAGTATTAAGGGTATTGCGGATCGCCGAACAGCTCGGCGCGGAAACGGCGACGCTGAGTTCGCCGAACATGAGTGAAGCGATCATCAAGTTCTCCAGCGACCGAAACGTGACCAAGATCATGATGGGCAAACCGTCCCGTCGCAGCTGGCGGCGCTTTGTGTTGGGCTCGGTCGTGGATACCTTGATCAGTGAGGCCCACAATATCAATATCTATCTGCTCGGCAGTCCGCAAAAACCGAGGGAAGGCGAGGAAAAACTCCAACTGGCCGCACGCCGCAGGGAGGTGTTGCCGGGTTTACTGCAACGCTCGAAAACCCGCAAGAAAGGCTATTATATCGGCTATCTCTGGGCGGTCGGCGTGACCTTGCTCAGCGCGGTGCTCGCCCGGCTGATGCATGGGAGGTTCGAGCAATCGAACCTGGCGATGATTTTCCTGCTCGGCGTCGCGCTGATTGCTTCGCGCTTCGGCCGGGGGCCGTCGGTTCTTGCGTCGATCCTCGGCGTCCTGGTATTCGATTTTTTCTTCGTGACCCCGTATCACAGCTTTGCGGTCTCGGATACCCAATATCTGATCACGCTG
>JBPFEG010000022.1:0-3009 GCA_051061015.1 Methylomicrobium sp. | reverse complement strand
GACGCGCGGCGCCTTGACCACCTTCAGCATCGCGAACGATGTCGCGAAATATTTCGCGATCATTCCGGCCGCCTTTGCGACGACCTACCCGGAGCTGAATGTCCTGAACGTGATGAAGCTGGCGACGCCTGACAGCGCGATTTTGTCCGCCGTGATCTTCAATGCGCTGATCATCATCGCGCTGATTCCGCTCGCGCTGAAAGGGATCCGCTACAAGCCGGTCGGCGCGGCTACACTGCTGCAAAACAATTTGCTGATTTATGGTGTTGGCGGTCTGATCGTGCCGTTCATCGGCATCAAGGTAATCGATTTGCTGCTGGTCGGATTGGGGCTCGTATGAAGCCTGATTGAATAATAAAGAGAGGAGTTTAAACATGTTTATGCTTATTAAACCGGCGATCATGATGCTATTGATCTGGACGGTACTGACCGGCATGTTCTATCCCGCGCTGGTGACCGGCCTGGCACAAGTGTTTTTTCCTGAACAAGCTAAGGGCAGCATTTTGCGAGATAAGCATGATAAAGCAATAGGTTCGGCATTGATCGGCCAGCCGTTTCGTGGAATTCAATATTTTTGGGGGCGGCCTTCGGCCACAATCCCGTATCCCTATAATGCAGGGGCTTCAGGCGGCTCCAACCTGGGTCCGACCAATCCTGCCTTGACGGAAGCCGTCAAAGCCCGGATCGAGACTTTGCGCACTGCCGATCCCGACAACAAAGCCTCTATACCGATCGACCTGATCACCGCCTCCGCCAGCGGACTGGACCCGCACATCAGCCCGGCGGCAGCCTTATATCAAATCCCTCGGGTCGCCAAAGCCCGCCATCTCGATCCGAAAAAGCTTGAAAACATAGTCCAGTCATACACAGAAGGCCGGCAATGGGGTTTTCTCGGAGAACCTAGGGTAAATGTCCTAACCTTAAATCTGGCATTGGATGCCATTCAGAAGAGAACTGGTACATGATCAAATTTATTACTTACTTACTGATTCTGGTTGTCTCCCCGGCAATGAGCGGGGCAGATGCAGCCGGCACCGGGCCCTATGCTCTGCCACCCAATAAAGTCAACCTCGAATCCTGCAGCCAAGCGGCGCTGACCTTGCATCCTGGCGTCATCGAGGTGCAACGCGAGCAGCGTGCTAACGGAAATTTAGGAATGCTTTATCAAATAACGATGCACGACGGTTCGGGGTGGATTGTATTATGCGATATGGCAACCGGGAAAATCATCCGCGATCAGAAGGAGTTTGGCGAGGGATCTGCGCTCCAATCAGACCCGGCTCCAAAGTAATCGGCTTGTTCAGCACGGGAACCCCCCCTGTCCATCCTGATGCTGTGTCCCGAGACCGGTTCGGCTACGCCCTTACGCGCAAAGCAGCCATAACCCAGAGCTACTTGACGCCGATGCCGTGGCTCAAATTCCTAGGTGATCGGAATCAATAGAGTATTTTAGAAAACCATTGCGTATAAAAATGGCCGTATTCAAAATTTACTTTTACTTCCTAATAAAACCTCAAAATGGCCAGTAGCGTAAGACCTGATCCCGATGCCCTCTTGGCTCGCGTCGAACGTAAACAGGCCAAATCCCGGCGCGGCCGCCTGAAAATCTTCTTCGGGATGGCGGCGGGTGTCGGCAAGACCTATGCGATGCTGTTGGCTGCTCGCGAACGGCGCGCGGAAAACCTCGATATCGTCGTCGGGTTGGTCGAAACCCACGACCGTCCGGAAACTAAGGCTTTATTGCAAGGTCTGGAGCTGTTGCCATCCAGGCAAATCGACTATCGCGGCACCGTGCTGCGCGAATTCGACCTGGACGCGGCGCTGAAGCGTCGGCCGTCGATCATTCTGGTCGATGAACTCGCTCATACCAATGCGCCCGGCTCGCGTCACCCGAAACGCTGGCAAGACATTGAGGAATTGCTCGATGCCGGCATCGACGTCTATACCACGCTGAACGTTCAGCATCTCGAAAGCCTCAGCGACGACATCGGCCAGATTGCCGGTATCCGGATCTGGGAAACGGTGCCGGATACCGTTTTCGAAGAAGCTGACGAAGTCGAATTGGTCGATCTGCCGCCCGACGAATTATTGATCAGGCTCAAGGAAGGCAAAGTCTATCTGCCACAGCAGGCGCAACAGGCGATCCGGAATTTTTTCCGCAAAGGCAATCTGATCGCGCTCAGGGAGTTGGCTTTGAGGCAGACTGCACATCGGGTCGATGCGCAGATGCTCGACTACCGCGAAGACAACTCGATTCGCGAAGTCTGGCAGGTCAGCGAGCGGATTCTGGTGGGCATCGGCCCGAATGCGCTGGCCGAACGCCTGGTCCGGGCCGGGAAGCGCTTTGCGGCCGGTTTGCGCGCCGACTGGATCGTCGTGTATGTCGAGACACCCGAATTGCAGCGGCTGCCCGCCGAAAAGCGCGATGCGGTGCTGAAGGTCTTGCGTATCGCGGAGCAGCTCGGCGCGGAGACGGTGACGCTGAGCTCGCCCAGTATAAGCGATGCGATTCTCCGATTCGCCAGCGAACGCAACGTAACGAAGATCATGATGGGCAAGCCATCCCGCCGTGGCTGGCGGCGCTTTGCGCTGGGTTCGGTCGTCGATACCCTGATCGCGGAAGCCCATAACATCAATATTTATCTGCTTGGTAGTCCGCAACCATCCGAGAACGAGGAAGATACGGCGCAGCCTGTTTTACGTCGCCATGAGCTTCTGCCAGGGTTGCTGCAACGCTCCAAGACGCGGAAAAAAAATTACTACACGGGTTATCTCTGGGCGTTGGGCGTTACCGGAGTCAGCGCCGTGCTGGCCCGGCTGATGCGGGGAAACTTCGAACAATCCAACCTGGCGATGATTTTCCTGTTGGGCGTCGCGCTGATTGCTTCGCGCTTCGGCCGGGGGCCGTCGGTTCTTGCGTCGATCCTCGGCGTCCTGGTATTCGATTTTTTCTTCGTGACCCCGTATCACAGCTTTGCGGTCTCGGATACCCAATATCTGATCACGCTG
>JBPFEG010000021.1:0-3762 GCA_051061015.1 Methylomicrobium sp. | reverse complement strand
TTCTCGATAGAGGCGCATTTGATATTCGATGAGGGTATTGAGTTGAAAACCCAAAACGATAGGGCCTTTGAACGGGTTATGTGCAATTTGTAGCCACTTATGCTTATCATGAAACAAATTGAAGTCATCGGAAGCGTTACGCGCTGCTTCGATATGAAGCTGATCGAAAATAAACGGTTGATTATTCATTAGTTCGTCTCCTTGATTCACATCCGGCGGGGCATTTCTGTCACGCCCGTTTTAGTTATTACATTATCGATAAGGATGCAGTGGAGTATAAAGATAACGATGTTTCAGGCGTTAGAGACGGGGTTAAAAACCCCCGTCTCGCAGAGTATCAACTTCTATTAACACCTTATAAGCCATCTCGAACCGATATAGCTCATAGACACGATGCCTTCGTCAACCAACCGTATAAATCACCCACATCCACTAAAACACGTTCAGGACCTAAGTAATAAACATGGTTGTCACTGGCTGACACCCCTACATAAGAGTTTGCTTGGCTGTAATAGCGATAAGTATAGGGCGATTGAAATTGTGATTTTGCCCCAGCAGGAGAAAATAAGTTTGAGTAATTACGTTCCGCCCAATCCAAAAGACACTCTGTGCGGGATTTGTGTCCAAGGATGCTTTGCATCATCTGCTGCCTTGCATCCACTTTGTCATCTTTAAGCGCAGGTTCAGGGTTAGCCGCTTGTGAAGCTATGTTGCCGGAGGATGTCGGTTCGGCCAATGTATCGGCGAAAGGTGCAACATCTTGCTGGCAGCTAGCTCCAGCGCCAGGAATCTTGGAGGTGAGCAGATAGTTAGACACTGCCTGGTCCACGCAGGATGAAAGAAACAGTGACGTATGTCCCCAGCCTTCGAGCGTCAGCAGGGCTGAGTTGGGCAGGAGGCCGTGCGTTTGCAGGGCGCCTTCATACGGTGTTAAGGGGTCGAAACGGTTGGCAACAAGGAGTATCGGCCTTGAGGACTTGCGGGTAAACGGGCCGAGATAGCGATCCGGATCGTTGCCCTGCCAAACGGCACAAGGGCTGGATTGCCAGGCCGTGAGGCGGCCAAATACCCCATCATTGGCCTCGGCGGCTTCTCCCGCCAAGGACCAAGCCGCGTAATTATCGGGATTGATGGAATCGCTACACATGACCGCGAATTGCTGGGCGGCGAGTGCCTTATCATCGGGACTGGGTACGTCACCCAGGGCGGCAAATAAAGCAGCAAAGGCTATTCCCGCTCTAATAGCGGCGCCTTCAGAACCGGTGATAATAGTGGCGTGAATTTCATTCAAGACGTTCGCCAGCAGTGGCCATCCAGATGAATGCACCAGTGCGCTGAAAACCATTTCAATGAATCGGTCATAGGTAAGGTCGACGGGACCGAAGATCGGATGAATTATATGGACAGGAGTCGTCCGCAGGTGATCGACCAGGAAATCAAAATTACTGGCCGCCGCATTGCCGAAGGGACACTGAGCGACACCCGCTTGATCGCAAAGACGCAAGAATTCATTCAGCGTCGCCTGCGCCCCTTCATCTCTGGGAAGCCTCGTGGTGACGGGTAGATTGTATCCCTCGTTGCCATAGCCGGTAGTGTAGGCTATGGGATCAACAACGCCATCCAGAACCATGGCGCGGATTTTGTTAGGGAACAGGTTTGCATAAGTGATGCCGAGAAAGCTCCCATAGCTGTAGCCCACATAATTGAGTTGGCTATCGCCCACGGCCTGGCGCAGCAAATCGAGATCCCGGGCTACGTTAGCGGTTGACATATGATCAAGCACAGGGCCGCCGTTAGCTTTGCAGGCACCGGCCATCGTCCTATCGAAATCTGCCCACAAGGCTTCTTCGGCAGGATTCCGGGGGAAAAAGAACGGCGGCACAGCAACTGGAGCGTTAAAGCACACCAGAGGACTGCTGCGGCCTATGCCGCGCGGATCGAAGCCGATCACATCGAAATGTTCGCGGATGTTTGGAGGAAGAAATGGGCCGGCGCCGAGCACGAAGTCGACTCCCGAATTACCCGGCCCGCCGGGGTTGAAGAAAAGCGATCCAACTTTTCTTCCCCGACGTACGGTTGCCGGCAATTTAATCAAGGCCAGAGTGAGTTTTTCCCCTTTAGGCGCATTATAGTCGAGAGGTACATCGACAGACCCGCAAAGAAATGGGAGGCCGGACTCTCGGTAACACGTTTGCCAGTTTATAGTTGGCGGTTTCTTATCTCCGCCTTGATGTGCCGTGGCCATTCCGGGAACAAGTAACAACAGCAATATACTAGGCCACCGATGAAAAAATTTAAGAAACATAGTCACACCCCTTTATATAAGTTTTTTAATAGGTTCTGTTGCGTTAATTTTTGATAGGCGCAGATGGACTATCGGCTTACAGAATTTAGGTGTTAGTCTTGTTTTTATCTTACTGCCCATCCACCACATCATTTCCTTTAAGAGCGGCAAGGCGTTTTTCTAACATACGAAGTAAGCGGCCAGATAAATAAAGTTAGGCGGCATAGATAGGTCAATGGCTAAAAGCATTAGTGGTTGAAGCTGCGCCTAAAGCCAACAGGATGCCTGCGGTTAAGATATTTCTACTGGATTGGCTCACATCCAAGACTCCATATGAGATAGAAGATCATCAGATAGGCTCTGATGTATTTGGATCAGCCAGAAAAACCGGAATTATATTGGTGATCTTTCTAACTCAACCTGGACAGTAGTTTCATTCACAATCGCCTAAAATTTCCATAGAACCAATTTCAAAAAATACATAAAATCTAAAGAAACGCTTGAAGCAATTGAGCCTAAAACCAGCAGAATTGATGTATTTGGATCAGCCGGAAAAGCCGTATACTGCTTCGGCGAAATTACCAGCTCAGCCACGACTTTAGTTTTGAGCAAGCTGACCTTAAATATCCATAGAACGAATTTCAAAAAATACTTAAATCTGAAGAGATGCTTAAAAATTAATAGACATAACGCAGGGTTATTTGCAGTAAAAAAGAGCAGCCGCAAATCTGACGCAGAAAAATTGAGCAAAATTAACTAGGCTGTATTGACATTTTCTGGGGGTTTCATAGAAATTGCGCCATTTTTGAGCAATGGCGACCCGGCTGGTGCTCAGCGATGATGAATGGTGATGTATTTTTTCCAATTCTGGCGACGCATCAGCATGTCCGCTGGGATTCGCCCTAACGGGCAAGCGGAAAATTTGTTGGCGTTAGCGCCTGAATGTGTACAAGGAGTGGCAGCGGATAAAGGCTATGGCAGCGATGCCTTGTTGGAACCTTACAGAACCAAGCCATTGAGGCGGTCATTCCGTCTCGTAGCTGCCAGAGTAGAACCTGTGATTGGTTTATTGATAAAGGACGTCATTTGATTGAATGCTTTTTCAACAAGATCAAACACTACCGTCGAATTTTTTCCGGATCGAGAAATTTTCCCGGAATTACTCGGGCCTTCTGCATTTTGCCTCAGCTTCGATTTGGCTGTGGTGAAATGTCAACATAACCTAATAAGGAAGATTTTTAAGTATGTCCTTTAAAGAAACAAGGTTCAGCGTCATTCTGAATAATACATCATTGTTTTGTAACAAACCGTAACAATGATATGTCCTCAGCATGATATTGGTCTGGTTCAAGGTATTGCTGCTTGATTCCGGGCGTTGATCCACCAGAATATGCAGCTTTTCATTATTTTTAAGCGAGCTCAAAGAGCGCCGATCCACTGAAATTTCATGAGAGGTATAAACCATCGGATTGCGCTTA
>JBPFEG010000020.1:0-19195 GCA_051061015.1 Methylomicrobium sp. | reverse complement strand
TGAGCTGCTGGCTCGGCAGCGGCCGATGCTGATGCCCCTTGCTGACTTGCCAGGTATTTCGCTACCCGGGACATCGGGGCTGCCGGCGCTTGCGCTGCAGGTGCTTCTGTAGGGGCCTCTGTGGCTGCTGGTTTAGTGGCTACTTGTGCCGCCTGCTTCGCCAGATATTTTGCAACGCCTGTCAAAGCCGCCGCCGCTTGCTCGGCCTGCTCTTGTTTAGCTAAATATCTTGCCACGCCAGTCAATCCTGTCTTCACTTCCGTTTCTTCCTTTATATAAATATCATCGCCTATGGGGCCTGTCAGTTTACTTGTTGCAAAATCAAGAAACTGTTCTAATAAATTTTTTGCCATATTGAAGGTTACCTTTCTTTTATTGTAATAATCAAAAAGAGTAAATCAGTGTAATCATATGCTAAACCCATGCGCGGGTAAAGCTCCCCTTACGCCACCGAGTGGTCAGTCCGTCAATCTGCTTTCCGAGGGGGCATGCATCGTCGTTCAACACTGTTGTAATACCGTTGAAGCTGGCTCTTCTGATACCGCAAAGACCATTGTTCCCCTGTAAATAATGCTGCGCCGCCCGATCTAGCCGAATCCCCCTCCCCCGGTGTTTCGATTTGAAACTGATCGCCTGCTTTCATTTCAATTTCGGCGCAGCCCGGAATCACTTCGACCTGCCCATCGCCGTGGATCACGCGATTGACGCCGGGCTTTCCGGCGATGCCGCCATTGAGGCCGAACGGCGGTATGACTCGGCAGCCGAAAAGAATCCCAGCCTTCATCGGCTCCAGAAACCGAATCCTGCGCACTACCCCGTCGCCTCCGTGCCAGCGCCCCTGGCCGCCGCTTTGTGCACGGATCAAAAACTCGCTCAGCAACACCGGAAAACGCCATTCCAGCACTTCCGGATCAGTGATACGCGAGTTGGTCATATGGGTATGCACCACCGAGCAGCCATTGAAGCCCTGTCCTGCACCAGGGTTCTGAACACATACAATACCGCCGCCTTACAGACCGAGGCCGGCGCATTGAAATTATCCGGCAACTACACAGAGGTGCCGGAATAATCGATCCGGGCCCGGCGCTGCGCCCGGTCAACGCTGACCTCGATACTGATCCTCGCTCCGTTGTCCATTACCGATTCGAATGAGCCCCCGGGCAGCTTTTCCAGCACCGCGCATATAGGCATCGGCATTCTCCTGCACATACTGCATTCGAAACCGATACCTGCGTAAAGCCGATCTGCCGGGCGATCCCGGCCAGCCGCCGTTTCGTCTTCGCGGTAGCGCCAGGCATGCATCAGCACGATCGCCAGCGCCCGGTAGCCTCGATCGTACTGGTCCTGCAGCTGCCCCGCCGCCCGTTTTTCATCCATCGCCTGCAGAACGTCGCCTTGAGCAGTCACCCGCGCATCGATCTCGATGACCGTCTCGTACAACTGCTCCGGCAGACGAATGTTCAATGCGAAAATGTCCGGCCGATTTTGATAGCCGATCCGCAGGCAATCCTTCAAGCCGCGCGTGATCGCCAAGGCGACTTTTGCTCCTTTACGTTCGAGCAACGCGTTCGTGCCGACCGTAGTACCCATTTTGACGCCATATCGATGGACTCGGCTAACGGCGCATCGGGAGGTATTTGCAGGATATCGCGCATGCCCTGCAATGCTGCGTCCCGATAACGTTCGGGATTTTCCGACAGCAGCTTGTGGGTCACGATATGTCCTTCCGGGTTCAAGGCGACAAGATCGGTAAAGGTGCCGCCGCGGTCGATCCAAAATTGCCAGCGTCTCATCCCGTTTACAAATCCTGTTTGATATCCTCTTTCAGCGCCGGCCAGCGCATGAACGCAAACACCCAAATCATCGCGATATTCACGACCGGAATCAGCAATACCAGCGCCCACCAGCCGTCAAACCCGGCTTTTTGGATAATTCGGAAACCCAGCCACAGACAAAATCCGACATAGATAGGCAACAGAATATAAAATAGCAAGGTCATGGTTTGCGCTCCAACTCGTTACGGCGATTGGGCCACGGCAAAAGCGCCAACTGCATAAAAATCAGTAACATGCCGAAAACCGGCAAGAACACCAGCGCGGCCCAGGCCGGATGAAAACCCGCTTTACGGTAGATCAAACAAACCGGAATAAAAAGAAACAGTCCCAGAATGAAAACCTGGAAAATATCGGGAAACATCATCATGAATCGCCTCCTTATTGCATTGAAGAGATGCCTGATAGGAAAGTTTAACCGTAATGCGCCGGCCATGCGACTCTTTCAGCGCCAATGATATGGCGTGAAGCCGTCTGTCGGCATACCCCTGAAAATGCGCCCATCGATTGCCGACAGGACGGATTTATTTACCAGTACACCGCAATAGATTATAAATTCTCATCCCCATGATCACTCAGAGCACTTTCAAACCGGCCTGGTGGCTGAAAAACGCGCACCTGCAAACAATCTTTCCCTCTTTTTTTCGGAAGGGGCGGCCGCCTGAAACGCTGCGAAGAGAACGGTTAAGCACGCCGGATGAGGATTTTATCGATATTGACCATTGCGGCCAAGCCGGACAGCCGATCGTGATTTTATTGCACGGGCTGACCGGTAGTTCGGAATCGGGCTACATCAATGGTTTGCAGCACACGCTCGCGAAGCTCGGGCTCCGCACCGTTGCGTTAAATTTCCGCGGCTGCAGCGGCGAATCGAACCGCCTGGCGCGCTGTTACCACTCCGGAGAAACCGAAGACATACAATTCCTCTATCAAACCCTGCGCGAACGCGAACCGGAAACACCAATCGCCGCGATCGGTTTTTCGCTGGGAGGCAATGTGCTGCTGAAATGGCTCGGTGAACAGGGCGACCGCCTCGACCTGTTCGCCGCAATTGCGGTCTCTGTCCCGCTGGTGCTGAATATCTGCGCCAGCAAACTCGATAATGGCTTTTCGAAGATTTATCGTAAAAGCCTGCTCAACGAGCTCAAGCAATACGTCCGGTTGAAACTGCGGCACCTCGAAAGGCTGGGCATTGAGGCGGAAGCCGAAAAAATCAGGCAGCTGGGCAGCCTCGCCGGCATCAATTCATTCTGGCAATACGATGACGTGGTCGTCGCGAAACTGCACGGCTACCGCGATGTGCATGACTATTACCAGCGTTCCAGCTCCCGCCAGTTTCTCAAGTCGATCACTGTGCCGACCCTGGTCATCCAGGCCGCCGACGACCCTTTCATGACTGTCGAAGTGCTTCCCGAAGAGCATGAGCTATCGCCCACCGTTCATCTGGAGATCGCGCAAGGCGGCGGCCACGTGGGCTTCGTAATCGGCCCCCACCCTTTCCGTCCCCGCTACTGGCTGGAGCAAAGAATCCCGGAGTTTATAACGCAACGCTTAAAATCTTGCCAGCCGCAATCCGGCACCGGAACAGCTTAATTTCAAGAATGATTTGGCCAGCGCAAATTTTGCAAAAAGGGGCTTAAAATAACCCGTAAGCTATGATTTAATATGCAACTCTTCAAAGTCCCCTCCCAAGCCGATGTAGCTCAGTTGGTAGAGCAACTGATTCGTAATCAGTAGGTCGCGGGTTCGATTCCCGCCATTGGCTCCATTAAAATCAATTTCTTACATAAAATACCAAGCCCTATTTATTAACAGCGGGACACTGGTGGGGCAATTGTTTACAACGACTTACAACAAATCTCGCATCTCCTCTCTGTACCAAATACCTCGGAAGGCAATCTCTCGATAAATCCGAGTCCATTCTTTCAAGCCGAAACTCTTTATCTTTGCCGGTTTTTTAAGCTCATCCCGAGTGCTGTATAGTATTGTGATTTTTAGCCGCCTTCTCGGCAAAATTGCGTACCGAACAGTAGAGGTTAATCCAAATGGAGCAAAACGTTGATTCCGGGACACCGAAATCGTCAGGTGCCGCAGCAAGGCTGTGGCGCATATCAAGGGTGCTGCTATTTCTTGCAACGGTTCTCGGGCTTGGCTCTCTGAACATTCTGACTTTGGTCAACTCCCAAGCTCACGCTGCGGGCGTCAGCTTTCTCAAGACGATTCTTGCTCCTGCACTTGCAGAAGATTTGCTAAGTCAAAGCCTAACAGAGAAGTACTCGACTCTTGAGAGATCTCATAAAGCGCTCAAATCGGAACATGCTGAGCTAAAGAAGGTGTCAACCTCTCGTTCGCAAATTGTAAAGAATATTTCGACTAGAGTCGCACGTCGTGTAGCAGTAAATGCCGGGAAAAATGTTGCGTCTTATGCCGCTGAGATTGTTCCTGTTGTCGGCGTAGCGGCAATTACGGCATTGACAGTTTCTGATCTCTATGACGACTGCCAAACACTTAAAGACTTAAACGAACTAAACCTGAATTTCGAGCATGAGATAAGCGATGAAACTACCGTCTGTGGAATTAAGTTTCCTTGAAATTGGGATGCAATAAGAGCTAATAACAAGTTCTAAAGGACCGTAGGGTGGTTTCGCGGCAATCCACCATGATTCAGAAGAATGGTGAACTGCCTATCGGCGAATTAGCCTTACACGTTTTATCCATCCTGTTAACTATTCAACAAAATAAATAACAATAAAAATTTGACCCATGGGAAAAAAAGAACTTTTCGGACTACTTAATGCGCAACTTACCAATGTTTATTGGTCATGGGGCGGTACTCGCTCGGACGGGTCTATTGTTTTTATCGGCTGGGCAGAAGAAATGGAGCGTATACCAGGGTCGAATTTAATCCGATACTGCTTATGGCAATATGATAAACCTCGGAACTCCAGGCCAGGGGCTCAAGAGCGTCTTCGCCATGTCGAGGACACGTTAAAACATAATCGACCGGCCTGGTTAGTTTTCGCTAAAGCACGAGATTATGATGCGGAGCCCCGCTCTATCGCTTTCTTTCAACCGGACCTAATAAAAGTCAGGCTACAACGGGAAGGAGACAAAGTTTGGGCTACAGAAATCGGCAAAGAAGCGATCCCAGGACTCGATAGTAGTCACCATTGGTGGGTTAATCAGAATCAAACTTACAAACACGAAATTAGCGGGAATTATCTTTGGTCCCCGAAAACCAAGTCCGACAATTCGGCTAATCCGTTTTACGACAATATGCTCCGAGTCCAGCCGGGAGACGTTGTATTTTCCTTTGCAGATACATTGATTAAAGCGGTAGGCGTGGTTACGGGTTATGCTGAATCAGCAACCAAACCCGATGAATTTGGTAGCACCGGCGCCCAGTGGGGCAATGAAGGGTGGTATGTACCGGTTCAGTTCACCGAATTAGAACAGCCGATACGGCCCAAGGACCACATCGACCAAATAGCCCCTACTCTACCAGAGAAATACGCCCCTATTCGAACAAATGGCGACGGCAAACAAAGCGTTTATCTTGCCGAAGTTCCTGAAGCAATGGCTTCGATTTTGAAACAATTGCTAGACGGCCAGGTTGGACGGATTACAAAGAGTGTGGATGTCGTCCTAGAGGATAAGTTAGACGACGTAGAGGAAGAGCGTATCCGCATTGCCCAGGACATTGCGGAAACCGAAAAAGAGCAATTAGTAAAATCTCGGCGTGGGCAGGGATTGTTTAAGTCAAGAATCGAAACGATTGAAAAAGGTTGTCGCCTTACTGGCGTTACTGACAGATCGCACCTTCGCGCCAGCCATATTAAGCCATGGCGGAGCTGTTCGAATGCTGAAAAACTCGACGGCAATAATGGCTTGCTATTATCCCCGCATGTCGATCACTTATTTGATCGGGGATTCCTTAGCTTTGAGGAAGATGGCAAGCTAATGGTATCAGGTAGACTAAACCCGGAAATTCTTTCGTTGTGGGCATTAGATAAGATAGAGACTGGAGGATCGTTTAACGAGGGACAGAAGGCTTACTTGGATTATCATAGAAAATATGTTTTTCGGAAGAGTTAGATTTGTTGGTTGCGTATTCGCGGTAGCAAAAAAGACATTTTTAAACAAGAAATAAGCGAAGCGCTGGACGAGCAAATACGTTTTACAAGTTTTTTATTTGTAAAACTATGAACTTGATCTGACGGCTTCAAAATCAGCCTCAATTGCACCTGACATTGACAGACCGAATTCGCCCGTTGCAGACTGTCATTCCATCTGATTCAATGGCAGCAATTAGATCGTTACCAGTCATAACTAACTGGCACCAATGATATAAATCACATGTGCCAATCAATACATTATGGTGTAGAAAAGCATTAGCTGGTTAACATATGAAAACTATTTAGTTACTAGTTTGGCTTCACATTTGGAGTTTTTTTCACCGATATGGACCTCTTCCACCCTATCGTAGCAGAGTCGAAGCAGCACCCAGTTTTTCGGATGCTTCTTGAAGATAGATTCTCGCCTGAGCGCAAGCTACTTAATTCGTGGGCTCATGGCCTTCGCGATCGAGACCGTAAGTTTGTGCAGGAGTTTCAAAGTACATTCGAATCAGGCTTGTGGGAACTATATCTCCATGCTGCGACGAAAGAGTGGGGCTTTAAACTCGATCAAAGCTCTGCTTCTCCAGACTTTGTCGTAACTCAGCCGATCCATCTGTGTATAGAAGCCACCATTGCAGCTCCGGCGCAGGGTAGCAAACCCGCATTTTTCTACGACCTTCCGTCAGACATCCCAGACGACTTCAGTGAGTTCAACGCCCAAGCTGCAATCCGTATCTGCAATAGCTTCTCTTCGAAGGTAAAGCGTTACCGCAACTATTACGCCTCTCTTCCCCACGTAGCGAATCGGCCATTTGTATTAGCAATCGCAGCGTTCGACCGACCACTAGCCCATTTCGCTGCAGGTCGTTCGATATTTGCCGCGCTGTATGGACTTTATCACGACGAGGCAGCTACTCCACTTAACGCACAGAAAGTTGTTAGCTATAACGTTAGCGCTGCGGCAAAATCTGAGTCAGTTGACGTGCCGTTGGGATTGTTTTGTGAGCCTGCCTATCCAGAAGTCTCTGCCGTCATCTACAGCTCACTCGCTACCTGGGGTAAGGTTCGCGCACTAGCATACAATCCGACAGCCGAGACCATCTACCAAACCTTTCACCCTAAGGATGGCGATCTCTACCCTGAACTCCGAAAGAGGCTCAAGCGAGACTATAGCGAGCATCTTTTGGACGGCATGTATGTGCTTCACAATCCTTTTGCAAGCCATCCACTTCCTGACGGAGTTCTATCACATCCGCGACTAGCCGAGATCCGCGTCGCAGCCGATGGCCAGCTACTAACAAAGGCTCCTGACGACTTCCTGCTAGTCCGGATGCTTTGGTCCATAAAGAGGACCTAGAAAGTGCGGCCTAATCCCTCGCAGTCGGCTTAGCCTACCTAGAACGTTATGAAAGAGCGATTATTGATCTAAACCAGTCGCTCAAAACGACACTTCGTCCGTCAGTTGTTGGCCGATAGCACTCGATAGAAATCCAAATGGTGCTATCGACCCGTTGCGGCCTTTGAGGCTTTTGATTAGAAGGGCAGAAATTGAAATCGGAGCCGCCCTTCAGGATGCAAAAGTAATGCTTGACTGCAAGATCTGACCCTGTTTTTGTGTATATATGTTAGGCTGAAAGGTGGAAGCAAGAAGATGATAGAGAATCAGGATTTAATTAACGACTACGCACAGCAATCATTTAGATTTACTGCTGATGAGGATTATATTGCTGCCAGAATGAGCTATAGGGCCGGCTTAATTGAGCCTTTTTTATGGTCTAGTATTCATGCGATAGAAAAATATTTGAAAGCACTTTTGCTTTTCAATAAACAGCCAGCAAAAAAATTTGGCCATAATATCGTTAAATTGCTAAATGCCGTAAAAGAAATCGAGGAGCTTGATTTGCGCCTTCCTGATAAGGCTGAATCTTTTATTAAATATATAAATGAATTTGGTGAAAATCGTTATTTTGAAGGGGCGGCATACTTAGAAGAATATGCTCTTTATAGCCTTGATGAGGTTGTTTGGTATATCCGTAGGTATTGCTACGATAGAAGTGTTTATGAAGGATATAATCTTCGGAAGATTGAGCCATCGGACTTAGAGAAAAATCCAAAGAAGTACCGGCTACCAGGAGGGCTTTTAGAAAAAATTATCAAAGAAAAGTCTATTGCCTATAGTTATCTTGTTTGGGATAACTTCTTTTATGGCGATGAAAACATCGAAAGAGATGATATACGAAAAAGGCAATCGAAATTCTCAGTTATAAATCCGCCTTTAGCCTTCTTTGGTAAAGAGGCGTTTGACGCTTTAAAGGATTTTGTCGATTTTTCTTATGACACAAAGCAATATTTCAAAGAGTGAGCTTAACATTGCGCTGCACCGGACTCCGTTACGCTCCTCCGCCGGTACACTTTATCGTTAGGCTTGGCGGTGGGCGGCTTAATTGGTTTATCAGCATCGCGGAATCTATGTTGTCTTTGGGCTTTTCGTGAATTAGCTGAATCGGCCTATTTCTCAATTTTTGGAGATTGCTCATGAATGCTATTTGTGTTGATGGTGATTACTATTATTTGTTTAGGGGGGATGCGGGTCTGCCTAAGGGATCTCTACCGCTCAGTCCACGAGCACGGCGATTGATGTGGCAAGGAAGAACACTTGAAGAAGCCCTCGAAATATGCACATTAGAGATCAGCTCCTTTTATACAGAAGCAATCGAAGATGGACTGAGTGCCTTGAAGTTTCATTTGATGCAGTTTACTGAGAAAAATCATTTCCTTAATCCATTAGTTTCGACTACCGTTGATTTGGGGCGGGCTTTCAAGTACGCTTCCGCTTCTCCAGATGGTTACATTTCTGTGCTTAAAATCCACAAGGATCGAATTACTAGATTCCGCGATCATCTGGATATTCCATCGACAAAAAAGGAAAATGAATTTGGTGTGAATGGTTTAGTCCTCGCTGAAGAGATATTGTTTCAGATACCATTAAAACAAATTGAAGTAAACCTGTACTTATCAAGCTGCACGTCTAGCAAACAAGAAGCTCTTGATTTTATAAAGAGATACGGCATAGATGATTATCAATACAACCCTGTGATTCCGCCAGTGTTGACTTGTCCGAACTGTAAGCAGCCACTCAGTCCTTATTTACGGGAAGTATTAGGGGGAAATTCCAAAGTCCTTCAGATATTACAAGTGCCAAAGGAAAACATCGTTCATCCTTTTATTTATGCAAATAATCTCACTGCAAACATTCTAGCGGAATATGGCATGATTGCTCGTTGCGCTCGCTGTAGAGCTTGGCTTAGTAATCCCGATAAAATTCAGTCTTGCCCACTAAAGATACTAAAACAGTGGATAGATGGTAAACGCATTTTTCTAAGATTGTATAACACAAGTAACGAAGATATTTACTTCGTTGTTTTTCAGATTACAAACCAAAAAAATGGTGAATCAAAACTTTATCAAATGGATTTAACTAAATATTCACATGTTTATTTTGGTGAAGATAAAAAAATCCTCAACAAAGTCTTAGAAAGAGCTATCAACATATTTTGGAGAAAAATTTCGAAAGACTACTTAAAGCCAATTGCGAAGAGAAGCGAAGTGGTTCATCACATTGATCTTGAAATTGAGCTTCAGAATATGCAAGATGATCTCAAGATTGATGTATACCAAATTCACTTTCTTTCTGGTAAGAGTTGGATGCTGTCTGATATATGAAAATCCGAACCAGATATGGTGGACATCTCCCTATTGCCATTAAGTTATGTACTGATGCACGAGCCCCAAAAAAACAATGAGTTATTTAATAATATCGCCTAACTCAACGCTCGAACGTAGCTGCTCAAAAAGCGCGCAGCCCGCTTAGCATTGCGTCGAACGGCTGCTTTCTGGCTTTCACCTGCCATTCCCTTGAAATTTTTGATCGTCTCTTTTTGGTCCAGGCCGTGTAAAAACGTCAGGAAAACAAAATAGTCGGCGATTAAACGGAATTCTGCTGAATTCCCGCCCTCAGGTGAGCGATTCTGGAGCGGTAGAGTTTTTTCTGGTCTACTCGACTGATTACCCCAAAGCCCCCTGTTAGCCGGCAATAGGGTAAAAAACAATCAATGATGGCCCTCAGGCCGCCATGGCTTCTATCAGCGCCGCGGTTCCCAGTAGATTCATCGCCCTTTTCAGATTGTAAGCCAGTATATGCAAACTCATTTCGGTGCTGACTTTACCAAGAGTCTTGGTTAGAAAATGGGTAGAACCCATCCAGGCTTTCAACGTGCCAAAGGGATGCTCGACCGTTTGCCGACGAATGCGCATGCTGTCCGGCGCCATGTCTAACCGCCTCTGCATGGCGTCGAGAATTTCTTCATGCTCCCAACGACTGACACGCCGATAGTCGCTGGGGGTACATTTGGCCTTGATATCGCATTGAGGGCAATGTGAACTCCAGTATTTATGGAGAGTTAACCCATTTTCCACCCGGACAAATCGCCAAATCAGACGCTGACCTGCCGGGCATTGGTATTCATTTTTATCGGCGTCATAGATAAAGTCGGCTTTATCGAATCTACCGTCGGCCTTGGCCCCGGACGTCACACATTTAGGGACATAAGCGGTAACACCAGCCTTCTCACATTGACGGATTTCCTCACTACTGAAATAACCTCGATCAGCGATGGCAATGAGCTCAGAAACACCCAGCGCGGTCTTAGCCTGCTCGGCCATATTGGCTAATTGAGTTCGATCATGACCTACATTCGTCACTTCGTGCGCCACGATCAGATGATGTTGGGTGTCGACCGCCGTCTGCACGTTGTAGCCGACGATACCGGTGCCGCGGCCGCTGGTCGCCATCGAGCGGGCATCCGGATCGGTCAGGGAAATCTGCTTGTCCGGTGTCTTTTGCAATGCGGTTTCGATCGCATCAAGCTTCGCCATTTGCTCTTTTAGCATCGCAATCTTTTCCTGCAGACGTTGGATTTTGGCTTCGGTAAAATCGGCTGGCTCCTGGCGATCCGCCGTTTCCAAGGCGGAGAGATAGCGTTCGATACTGGCTTCAATTTGCTCGCGCCGGCGCTGGATCTTATTTGTGGTGAAGTTGTTATCTCGATTATTGACCGCTTTGAATTTGCTGCCGTCTATTGCCACGGTCGCTTCAGTCAATAAATTCAATTGGCGGCACAGTATCACGAACTGGCTGCAGACTTTACGTATAGCCAAGCCGTTATCTTTGCGGAAGTTGGCGATAGTTTTGAAATCGGGCGTTAAGCGCTCCATTAACCAAATCAACTCCAGGTTACGCTGGCTTTCGCGTTCCAGGCGGCGGCTGGATTGAATCCGGTTCAGATAGCCGTAGATGTAAAGCTTGAGAAGGATGGCCGGATGATAAGCAGGCCGTCCAGTGGCCGAAGGATTAACGCGATCGAAGCCTAATTGGCCTAGATCGAGTTGCTCGACGAAGACATCCACGACGCGGACGGGATTATCCTCTGCAACATAGTCTTCCAGCTGCTCAGGAAATAGGGTTACCTGAGTTCGGTCTGTACTTTGAATGAAGCGTTTCATCTGCACTCCCGGTTTGACGGCCTTAAGCGCATTTTACTCCTTGAAGTAGCGTTTTTACACAGCCTGGACCCTTTTCAGTCTGTCATAACTTAATCATTGTACGTCTGCTCAATATCAGTATACTGACTTTGGTTTAGGAGGTGTATTTTCCGTTAGCCTGTAGAGGTTGCTATCAATAATTAAATACTGTAGCATCAAGATTAACAGATTCTCAGAGTGGCGTTATACACCGATAATCGAAGATTAATATACACCTAAATTAAGTATCTACTTAACGTTAGGCGGCACAAGAACCGCAGCACCGTCCGGAGATCGCATGGAACCAGTTGAGAGCCGCTCAGACGTAAGGCACAAGCTCATTCCCGCAAGCCCTGCTGAGGTGTTTGCCGCAATGAGCGATCCCGCACGGGTTGCCAGATGGTGGGGACCGGCAGGCTTCACGAACACGATTCACAAGTACGATTTCACTCCTGGCGGTAGCTGGCTCTTAACGATGCACGGGCCTGACGGCAAGGACTACCCAAACGAAAGCCGCTTCACCCACATCATTCCCGATCAACTCTTTGAGATCGAGCACCTTAACGGTCATCACTTCCTTTTGACGCTTGAGTTTCGTCCGCAGGCAGAAGGAACAAACGTAATGTGGCGCCAAACGTTCGACAGTATTGAACACTATAAGCGGCTAGCAGAGTTCGTCGCTGTGGCTAACCAACAAAACCTTGAGCGCCTCGCTGCCGAGGTTCTGCGCGGGAAGGGGAAGAGTGCCGCCTAACCCTTAACCCTGCGTTCAAGCGAACCTGCCGAACACCCGCCTTGGTTTTCCCCCAGCCGCCTTGTGCGGCAGCCGCTTACCTTCACGTTGAGCGAGCAATTTGTGATCGATTGTGTTGAAAAAGGCGGTATTTGCTGAATTTAGGCCGATTTGACCAATTGCACTATATGTAACTCTTTGTTTTTACAAACAAGAAGTTTAGTTTGCATAGAAAGCTACTTTCTACTGCAAATGGTCTTTTTCAACACAATCTGATCTATAGCAGTCGTTTGAAAATACTCAATGACCGGCAGAAAATGGCCGACAGCACTCAATGGTGGACGAACTGGTGCTATCGACCCTTAAGCGGCCTTCAACGCTTCACAGTCAATGTCGGCTGAGATTCAATGATCTGTGCGTTCAGCAAACAAGTTCAGACATACCGCGTAGCGAAGTAGGCTGTAACAGTTTGTTGTGCTTACGATGCCGCAGAAACTCGCCAAGGAAACCAGCGATTTGCCTGAACCCTGCGTTGTACATGAAAAGCGTATTCACTGGGTGATTTGACTTTCTTGGCTTTGTGACGAGTTTGATTGCAGAACCGACACGCAGCAACTATATTGCTTGAACAATTGTTGCCCCCTGCCGAAAGAGCACGCAAATGCTCTGCAGTACATTGAAGTAGAGTAGCTGCTTTGAGGGATATGCCGAACGACTCCGCAAATTGCTGCGAATTTTGAAGCCAGATTGGATGGTTACAGTAGAAACAACGCCGGTTTTGGCGTATGAAAGCTTTGTGACGAAATTTGCGAATGGACTTTTTCATAAGGACTCCTTTTTTAGTGGAGCCCCGTATCACCCGAATGCGGGTATCAGAGGGCGAGTCTGTACGGAAACATTCCGACGACCGCAAGTGAGTGCAAAAAAAGTTACCTCAACCGCCGTATTATTTGTAGCATACGACTAAATCCAATGCAAGTCGCTCTTAGCCCAACTAGTGATTAGAAAGTTCTGTTTATTATTCCAGACTGCGCTGATAGCAGTTTTGGAGTTTAATGTTACTGTTCCTAGCTAGGCAGATAATCAAAGAAGCGAAAAGCCCGCAGGATTTTTGAGTCAAATTCTGTATTTGGCTGGAATGGGCCGATTTGCAGTCGTTGATTGATGAGAGATATGTGGCAGGTTTTGGCCGGTTCACGTCCGTACCTGAGAATCAACCTAACAGCATGACAATAAGACTCCTCAACCAAATGTTAGGAGTCTGACATGAATCACGAAAATCATGATCACCATCATGTTCCATGGAACAAAGGCAAACTCATCGGTCAGAAATCGCCACTAAAATTGAAAGAAATCTGGGCCATACGCATTCGTTTGCAAATGGCCCAAAACACCCGTGAACTGGCACTGTTCAATCTTGCTATCGATAGCAAGCTTCGGGGATGCGATCTGGTCAAGCTTAAAGTCTACGATGTTGCGCAAAATGGCCGAGTGTTGTTAATCGGCGTTGAATTTTTTCCAGTGATTGGCAAACTGGTAATTTTAAAAAGCCCTTTTATAACAGACGTTTGAACAGTATCCTGGAAAAAAATTGGACGCCTATTTCATGAAAATCTGGAAAAATTTCCCCGCCGGTTGACACCAGTTGGCGTTTTAAGTGGGCATTTTCGGCGGCTAAACTCGCTTCCCTGCGCTGACGGTCTGGAGCGTGCTCCGCTTGTTTACGCCAGGCGTAGAGTTACACCTCGGTTGAGCCGAGCTGCTTAGCGGCCTTGGCAACGCCAATCTGCGCCGTCAGCTTAAGGCTTTTTTGTTTGTATTTGGCGCTATATCGAATTATTGAAGAGCCTTGTAATACCAGGTTTATAGATATCGTTTGGTTGTTTCTGTCGAAACGGTCGATTCCGCGGCTACCTGCCGCATGACCATCAACTCCCTTCTTACTCAATTTTGATCCAATTCTACCCAATCCATTTGTTTTTCAACGATCGTGCTTAACTCCAGCTGATCCAACGAGCCCATCATCGTCAGCTCTGAGCTTATTTGCTCCAGCTGCTCCAAGTGCGCCACCAGCTCGAATAAATCGGTTTGATTTGTATTTTTCTTGGATTTCCTTGTTTTTCGCATAAAACTTTCTGGATATCGCGGTGGCCGCCTTACGGCCAAATCGCTTTCGATAAGACTAAAAAGCGACCAAGTTTAATCGATTACTCCGAATTTTCGGCAGGATAATAAAACCAGGATGATGGAGACTGGCCGAAAACCCGACCCGCATCGCCACCAGTTTGATGAGGGTTTCATCCCGCGGGTTTTTCCGGGCCAACTCCTCGTTGTTTTGAGCCGCCTTGGGATCGAGGCAAAAGTTCGTTGATTGTTCAGCAGAGGACGATTCTTCGGCCCAAACCGGAAGACTCAAGACCATGAAAAGCAGTGCTATTTTCAGCATAATGGCTCTCTAAATTCGGAAAACTTTAGGAAATATCTTTTCCTAACAGCCTAGCTGAAATTATGAGTTTAATCTGCGAATCTCTGACACGTCCTTTTAGGAAAAGGAGAAAATTAGCTCTTCTTATCGGCATCAGCCGGCCAAAACCAGCCTGCCGGAGATGCAAAATGAATGGCAGGTCAATCTCGAGAAGCAGCAATATGTTACGCCTAAAATTCGCCGCAAATTGCCTAAAGCTCACTTTGAAGATTGGATTTCGTTGTTGGCCGAATCTTCATCTTTTTTGGGTGAAAATACCATGTCGGGAAATCCCAGAATATCCGTCCCTAAGGCTGTGGATAACATCTTTGGGGGCTCTTTTCTTCCAAGAAGTAAGGCGCCGCTTCGTTTCCCTATCGTGCCGCAATGGATCGTTCCGTTTTCCCTTGTATACGCCGGCGGCGTCTCGTTCGACTCATTCGATGCAACCGCGCCGAACGACAAAACGAACTGGACGCGCTCAACCTAATGTTCGACAGTTTGTATTTCAACGGCCAGGTCGATCCTGAAATTGGGAACGCTACCAAGCCGCCCGCTGTCGTGTCCCCGCCTTGCGTCAATTTATTGGCCTATCCTCCAAACCAACCCCGCGATAAATTCATTGTGCTGACCCTAGTGCGATTTTCCGTTGCTCGACCATACGATCTCTCTAGCGGCCAAGTATAAGAATGCGATGCAGCGACGAATTCTGGCCACCTGTCGACGATCCGCGACCCAAACGGCACCGCCGCAAAAAGCAATGCCCCGATGGTCGTTTTCGTTTTCCTTCCAACTCAGTATCAGCTTAGTAGGGTAAATAGCTAAACACACAAAGCCATTGGCGTTATTCAATAGTCTTTCCGATTTTTAAGCTTCAATTTATGTAGCTCTTATATAAGGTCACAACGGCGAATGTTTTTAGAGAAAACATCATGTCTGAATTTAATAATTTTCAAGGTAATTAAGTGTGAACATAATGAGTTTTGACCGATTAAGCCAACAGGCGCGGACAGGAGCTCTCGCTCTGCTTTCTATGCTGCTCTTCGCCGCACCGGCAAGCTCAGCACCCTCCAAAACGAGTGGCGGTAGTGGGGCAATCGCTATTTCGCCCATTAATCAACCGGATCCAACCCGAGGTTCGCAACTGAACGATGTTGCCGTCAATGCGAGCGGGCTTACTGTCGCCGCATGGGACCAGTGTATCTACACCACCGGAGGTCCCTACACAATCGGCATGGCCGTGCAGTCCGGTGGAAAGTGGGGGGCGCCCTTTACCATCTCGGGAACAACTGGTTTCTCAATGAATCCGAGGGTGGCCGTCGGTGCGGACGGCACTATGGCGGTGAGTTGGATGTATCAGGATGCGACGCTGACGCAGCAACAGGTGCAGGTTGCTGTAAAGCGGCCGGCGGACACGACATGGACAACCACGACGCTCGCACAAGGACCGGTTGGCGGCGTCGCGGTTACCGGTTTCGTGCCGATTGGTATTGACGCCAATGGCAATGTCACCGCCGCTTGGACATTGTGGGACGGCACGCGTCACGTGGTGCAATCCGCAACCTTCTTACCAAAAGGCGGCGTTTGGTCTGCCCCGATCACACTTTCGGGCCCAGCCGAGGACGGCCTGTACCTGAGCCTCGCGGTGAACGCGCGCGGCGATGCCGCCGTTGCTTACACCATCTCGCCCTACGCCGCCTATACTACTGGCAGCTATGCGGAGTATGTATTCCGCAGTGGCCCAAATGGCAGTTGGACTTCTCCAGTCGTCGTCTCCGAGGTGATGCCTTCAAGCAACGGCTACATTACCAACCCATTGGTCGCGCTTGATGCGAACGGCTTGGCGACCATGGCCTATATGGGTTACGGCGTGGAGGCTGCCCGGCAAAAGGCGGACGGCACCTGGACGTTACCGCAGACCGTGCTTCAAGCGCCCAACCAGGTTTCGTCGTACCTTAGCCCAGATTTAGCCGTGGACGCTGCCGGTAACGCGGTCGTCGTTGTATCCATTTTTGACGCGACGATTGGTGTAGACCGGGCTTCTGTCTGGGTTGCTCGCGGTACGCCGGACGGCTCGTGGACCTCACAACAACGTCTTACCGACCCTTCCGTGCCAATTGATGCCTATGCTGCACAGGTTGGAATGTCACCCGATGGCACGCTCGCGTTGGTCGGCTGGATTGATCATTATCATGGCACCGTTCAAGTTTCCAAATTAACCAATGGAGCATGGAGCGTAGCCAATACCATCGGTCGGGGGACTGCTTGGTCGTCCTTCCAGGAAGTTTTGAGTCTAGACGTGGCTTCCGGTACCGTAGGCCGCGCGATTTGGAAAAATGCCAAAACCGGCACCCAGATTTATGCCACAAATGTTAATTAACGCGCCTGTTAAAAGTTGGCAGGCAGCATAAGGACACGTGCCGGTTCAATCAAACGTAAGCAAAGCTGAACACGGATTCGAATCATGGGGCCCTTTTACGGAAACTCATCAATCCCTGTTCAGCTCACAGACGAGTCGGAAACGACACCTTATGGTTTGGAAAAAAACCTTTTTAAGGTTGAATTTAGCTTCATTTGATAAAAAAATCACTTCCCCATTTTTGTGGACTCATCCCCTTATGATGGCAAAAAGCGTAGCTTTCTGATAGTCGGCTGGATAATTGATTAGGCAGTGTGCGTTGCGAAGTCTCCAGGCATCACTTCAAGGGCAGGTAGACATCAGTAATCATGTCTTCTTCTTTTACACTCGGCCCCACATTGACGTAGTGGAAAATCATGGGGAAATCACCTAGCATTTCACCACTTTCAGGCAACCAGACTTTGGAAAGATAGGCAGCCGCTTGATTGTTAGAACGCGACCCAATATCTCGTGCGTGAGCACATCGTAATTTCGGAATTGACTTTGTCTTAATCCCGTAAGGATTAGGGCGAACATCTTCTTTGACAGACAGGCAAAAGTCGACACGATGTTCAGCTGGCGGTGTGGTGAATGGATCGGTATAGTGAATTCCGTAGCTACGGTGTTGCAACTGATCCAGCAGGTGGTTCTCAAGCTTCCATGCAATCAATTTTCCCACGGTCTCATATTCGCGCGCGGGTGAGCCAAGATGCTCTATGAAGGCCACTTTCGTTTCAGGAAAAGTCACAATCCCGACTTCCATCTGTAATGGCTCCTATTTTGCCGCCCAATGTTTAAGCTCACCCCGTCGGGTGAGCGCCAAGTTAGGCACCGCCATGCAGGCGCATCACTTCTGCCGACAACCGATCAAGATTCTGCTCATTTGCCGGCACTACGATATGTTCGATGCCACTGGCGACCCTCGGGTCTTCAAAGTCCTGCTCCCAGCAAACAAAGGTCCCGCCGCCGTCTGTTAGCTCAAGAGTCACAGTGAGGAGATACCTCGGCTGTGATACATGGTGAATTACAATCCTTTTGGGCGGCTCAATGTCATGAAAGACAAGCTCATTTAGATAGTTTTTTCCGTCTGGTCCATGCATAACCAACGACCATTTGCCGCCCGGCTTGAACTCGCAAGTGATAAACGTGTTGGTAAAGCCGGTCGGCCCCCACCAGACTGCCAAACGAGCACTGTTTTCGAATGCAGTGCAGACGCTCGATGGCGGAGAGGCAATCTCTCGTGTTGTCTGAAAGCTCATAATATTTTCACCCCGTGCCGACGCTTAATGGAATAAAATCAAGAGCAATGCACGGCTCATCTCCAATAACCCACGCATCACTCCCTGCCTCAATCTCGAATGCATCTCCTGGACCTATCTCCGCATCGTTGCCAGATGGATCTTTGACCATCATATGCCCAGAGATAACATAGCCCATGTGACTTTCTGATGCCTTCCCCGCCTGCGGTGAGGCATGCAAAGACCACCGCCAACTTGGCTTATACGTTCCAAATCCAATCGCAGCAGTTCGAAGGGGCACATAGGAGCGAGTGCTGCCATCAATGAATATTCGGGTGTTATCAGCAACACTCGGATTTCCTTTAACAATGCCTGACTGCTCACCTGTATTTTGTTTTGTCATAATTAGCAAGGCTAACTAGTAATTATACGGTTTCCCTATATTTTCAGTCTCTCGAGTCATTTTTGCAACAAATCTATAGTGTTAGGCAAGATCGCTAATAATTTATCATCCTAAAATCGGGTGATAGATCGAGATATCATGTCATGTAGTTGGGATCCATATAAAAAGTATAAATTAGCTGGGGAAACTGGGAGTCTGCTGACTGACATAGAGCAACCCTTCAATCAATTAATGCGACAGACAGCAAGGGGTCGTCACCGTCCGTTCCAGAATTTTCGCGTTGGTAACATGACAATACAGTTCCTCAACAAACGGTTAGGAGTCTGTCATGAACTAAGAAAATCAAAGCGTAAGAAATGTTCCATGGAACAAAGGTAAGTTGATGGGTCAGCTTCTTACCTGCCGCAATTGATGAGCAACCCAGCGATT
>JBPFEG010000019.1:0-6594 GCA_051061015.1 Methylomicrobium sp. | reverse complement strand
GAGTCGGTACCAAGCATCGAGGTCAATCTCTTCCACATCACCGTCGAAGTGCTGTAGCTCGACCGCGCCAGCGTCTTCGTCTACAGCAACCACTTGGAAGGCTTGGCCCTTGTCCAGGTGTTGATACCAATTCCCTACGATGGGATCAGCTTCGTTTTTCATGGTGCTCTCCTTTTTAATTGGCAGCAAAGTGTGCCCCGCCTGAGCGGTGAGATTTTCGGTCAGAATCAGGATAATCTCGGTTTGCACGAGGCTGGAGCCAGGTCTTGCAATCAAGCGTCTTTGGCTAAACCTCATTGCCAGTGACTACTTTGGCGTAGGAAAAACTGACGGGGTTATATAATCTTGGACAGCAGCTTTAAGCAAGAATATGCAAAGAATCGACTATTGTCCGAAAAATTTGGATTTTTCGGACAATAGTTTGCCTTCATAAAATCAAGGGCTTACATGTCCGGTAAATCTGTCCGAAAATGACCGCCTAAAAATAGACTATGCGCGTGTCTCGACCGACGGTAAGCGTGCGCCTGAGAATCAACTGTTTTAGATGTGCCGCGTTATATCCATCCGCTCATGCAGGATACGGGAGACATAGACGGTGTTATCTCTAGCTCGATCAACGATGATATGACGACCCGCAGGAAAGAGGCTGTGCGCGGCTGAAAGTTCGGGCCGGACATGGCCGATTTGGGGATATTGCTGAATGGCCAAAAGCGCCTTATCGAGAATAGCCCGATAGGCGTAAGTTTGCGCCTCGCCCCCAGGTGTCTAGGGTGTATTGCAGGATGTCGGTAAAGTCTTCCTCGGCCTGAGGCGAGAGAATTAACGCGACATCAGGGGGCAACATCGGAATTTACTTTCTTGCCCTGACGGGAATTGGCAAAAGCTTTAGCAGTAATGGCTTCCAGCCGCTCCGACGTGTACGGAATCCCTTCGCCGCGTTCCAGCTGGTCATCGCCGATCTGCACGGCTGCACGAAGCGCCGCAAGCTTTTCATCCTCTTCCCGCATCCGGCGAATCGCGTCGCGGACAACTTCGGATGCGTTGCTGTAAAAGCCGGTGCCGACCTTGCTTTGAAGGTATTGCTCCATTTCGGTCGATAAGTTGATATGCATGGCTAACCTCATATAATATACATAGTATGTATATAAAACATACATGATAAGTAGATCCTTTGACAAGGGCTTTCTCGATTTGTCCCTTCTACTAAAATCCACGCTTTAGCGGTCTCTGCCTAGGGCAGGGGAGCCATAAGGGAGTTCAGTTCATGATAACGCCTGTTGCCTATCTTGAAGCCCGCGATCCAGAGCGCAATATTCACCGCGCCTATTCACTGGGCTATGGGCAGGACCTCTTTGGCAATTGGATCGTCGAAACGACGTTCGGGCGTATTGGCGGCAAAGGTCGAACCCTCGTGACTGTCGTCAATAATGAAGACGAAGCGCTCAAATACGTGCAAAAATCCCTCAAACGCCGGCAATCCGCTCCGAAGCGAATCGGCGTCGCTTATAAGGTTCGTACAACCCTAGATTCAGATCAATAGGTGATATTTTGTACGCATTCCAGCGATGATAAAGGGAAGTACGGCAAGGCTCACAATAGGCGCAATCCGACCGTACAGATATAGTATATCCTATGCGGTTACAGACGAACCCCAAGGGACCGGAATTTAGTGAATAAAGCGCTCAAAAAAGACCTTGAACAACAAGCTGGCCAGATTGAAAAAACTGCCCAGGGCATAGCGGCTGCGGATCGAGGCGAGTTGTTCGATCACAATCAAGTGATGCGAGAAATTGAAAATCAGATCGAACAGGCCAGAAATCGCCTGAAAGAAGGGAATTAAAATAATGAACCACGCCGCCCATAATAAACTGGTATCTTTCATCTGGTCGATCGCCGACGATTGCCTGCGCGACGTCTATTACCTTGGTAAATACCGCGACGTAATCCTGCCGATGGTGGTGTTGCGCCGCCTGGATCCTTGCTGGAGCCCAGCAAAGAGAAAGTACTGGAAGAGTTGGCTTTCCAGAGAAACGAGATGGGCCTGACCGAACTGGACGATAACGGTCTGAAAGACGCCTCAGGCTATGTGTTTTACAACACCAGCAATTGGACGCTCACCCAACTCTTCAAAACCGCTACGAATAACCAGCAGATTTTGCTAGCCAATGTCGAAGACTATCTGAACGGTTACAGTGCCAACGTCAAGGAGTTATCGACAAGTTCAATCTCAAGGCTCAAGTCCGCGACAGGCTAGCAAGGATGTGTTGCTGGACGTGCTGGGAAAGTTCACCTCTCCCTCTATCAATCTTACTCCGCATGAGGTGGAAGATCCGGACGGCAATCGTCTGCCTGCGCTGACCAATTTGGGCATGGGTTATGTGTTTGAGGAGCTGATCCGCAAATTCAACGAAGAAAACAACGAAGAGGCCGGCGAACACTTCACGCCGCGCGAAGTGATCGAACTGATGACGCATATCGTTTTCGATCCGGTCAAAGACCAGCTGCCGCCTGTCATGACCATCTATGACCCGGCTTGCGGCTCCGGCGGTATGCTCACCGAGTCGCAAAACTTCATCAAGGATGAGGAAGGTGCGATTCGTGCCACCGGCGATGTTTATTTGTACGGCAAAGAGATCAACGACGAGACCTACGCCATCTGCAAATCCGACATGATGATCAAGGGTAACAACCCGGCCAATATAGGGGCGGCTCCACCTTATCTATCGATGAATTTGCCGGCACCCGCTTCGACTTCATGCTTTCTAATCCGCCCTATGGCAAAAGCTGGGCGAGCGAGCAGAAATACATCAAAGACGGAAACGATGTGATCGATCCGCGCTTTCGGGTAACGCTGAAAAACTACTGGGGCAAGCCCGAAACCGTAGACGCCACCCCGCGTTCCAGCGACGGTCAATTGCTGTTCCTGATGGAAATGGTCAGCAAGATGAAAAGCCCGGACCAAAGCCCGCACGGCTCACGTATCGCCTCGGTGCATAACGGTTCGAGCCTGTTCACTGGCGACGCCGGTGGTGGCGAGAGCAACATCCGCCGGCACATCATTGAAAACGACCTGCTCGAAGCGATCATCCAGCTGCCCAACAACCTGTTCTACAACACCGGTATCACCACCTATATCTGGCTGCTGTCCAACCACAAATCCCCACAACGCAGGGGTAAGGTCCAATTGATCGATGCCAATCAGCTTTATCGGAAGCTGCGCAAGAATCTCGGCAACAAAAATTGCGAGTTCGCCCCCGAGCATATCCGGGAAATCGTCACTACCTACCTGCAAATGGCCACGATAGAACGCCAGAGTGATGACTCCGGCATTGCGGCGCAAGTGTTCGACAACCGCGATTTCGGCTACTACAAGGTCAACATCGAGCGGCCAGACCGCCGCAAAGCCCAGTTCAGCGTTGAACGCATCGAAACCCTGCGCTTCGACAAATCCTTGCGCGAGCCGATGCAATGGATCTACAGCCAATGGGGCGATAATATCTATGACACCGGCACGTTAGCGGCAAACGAAAAAGCGATTCTCGCCTGGTGTGAAGACCAGGAACTGAACTTGACCGCCAAAAACCGCCAGAAACTGCTCAGCCCGAGTACCTGGTTAAAACAGCGGGATCTGGTACAGACGGCCAATACCCTGATGGCCGCGATCGGCGACGCCGAGTTTAGCGATTTCAACCAGCTCACCGCTCTGGTCGATAAAACGCTCAAGGAACATGCTATCAAACTGAGCGCGAGCGACAAAAACGCCATCCTCAACGCGATCAGCTGGTATGACGAAACGGCCGAAAAGGTGATCGCCGACAAACATAAGCTCAGCGGCGATAAACTCGACCAGCTGCTGCAGCATCTGGATTGCAGCGAGCAGGATCTGCCGGATTTCGGCTATTATCCGACCGAGAAGAAAGGCGAATATCTGACTTATGAGCCGAATAGCGATCTGCGCGACAGCGAATCGGTGCCGCTCAATGACAATATCCACCGCTATTTCCTGGCGGAAGTCAAACCGCATGTCTCTGAGGCCTGGATCAACCTCGACTCTACCAAAATCGGCTACGAGATCAGTTTCAATAAGTATTTCTATAGGCACAAGCCGCTGCGTACGATGGAAGAAGTGGCCCGCGACATCATCGCGCTGGAAAAGCAGGCGGAAGGCCTGATTGCTGATATTTTGGGTATTGCTGTGGACCAGATATAGGCGCCGATCATGCAGGATTTTGAGCCACTAACACCCTTAAGCGGCAATGCGTCACTGAGCGATGAGCTCGCGCCGCTGTTGACGCACATCGCCGCCATTATCCAGCAATCTAGGCAGCAGGTGCAGCTGGCCCGACAGTGCGATGGTGCACTGCTACTGGCATATCGGCCAGCTCATTGTCGAACATGAACAGCAGGGGCAAGCCCGTGCTGCCTATGGCAAACGCCAATTGGAGGCACTCTCCGAACATTTGACGACGGAATTCGGCAAGGGGTTTGATGCCACCAACCTGCGCAATATACGGCGCTTTTACTTGATGTTTCCGATTCGGGAGACGGTGTCTCTCGAATTCAACATTGTAATAATATAATTACGGCCCTTTGAACTTTTAACGCGCTGAGAACTCATGCTGCTAGATACTATGTCCAGCATGACTTCTATGCGGGTCGAACCAAAATAATTCAAATATCAAGAGACCGGAGCGGTTTTCCCCGCGCACGCGGGGATCGACCCTGGGGTAAGCCGTGCTTTAAAAAGGCGTACAAGTTTCCCCCGCGTATGCGGGGATCGACCCTGCTTTATCGCCCCGCGCGCGACCGACATTGGGTTCCCCCCGGGTATGCGGGGATAGACTATAAGGACAACATCTTCAACAGAGGCAGTTTAATAATTCACCTTGAACGTCGGGCTGTCTTCCGGCCGGGTCTTCCGGTGATCGTAAATCCGCGTCGTCGCGATATTTGCATGCCCGAGCCATTCCTGCACCTTCGCGATGTCGGCCTGATGGTCGAGCGCATTGGTCGCGGCGGTGGCCCGAAGCGAATGCGCGCCGATTTCAAAACCGAGCTTTCCGGAATACGCCCGGACGAGCTTATAGACGCCGTCCGGCGTAATGCCTTTGCCGAATCCTCGGACATTATTACTGACGGGGCGGAACAAGGCACCGGTCTCGTCGCTGCCATGCCCGGCCCGCTCCAGATAATCATGGATCAAGCCGCCGGCGGCCGGATGCAGCGGCACATAGCGGGTCTTGCCGCCTTTGCCGGCGATCTTCAGGTGCGGGACCCCGCGCCGTTCGTGTTTGAAATCCTTTACCTTCAATTTGCAGAGCTCTTCACGCCTGAGCGCGTGATAGAGCAGGGTGGCCAGGATCGCCTTGTCGCGGAGCGTGCGCAGCGACTCACCGTCGGGCGCATCGAGCAGTTTCCGGGCTTGATGATCACCCAAGGCCGGGGTCCGGCCTTCCAGACTGTCATTCTTCGGCCGATTGTGTTGAAAAAGTCGGTTTTTGACTAATTTGGGCCAATTTTATCAGTAGTCGTGTTTATAAATATTTGTTTTTTATAGTAAATAATTTGTCTGAATATGTGCTTTTTTCACAAAAGGTACTTTTTCAACACAATCGGCCGTTTGACGCCTTTGACCGGGTTATGGGTCACCGCGTTTTTTTCACACAGATAATCGAACAGCGACGACAACGCGGAGAGCCGGTGCCGGATCGTCGTGCCGTTCAGCATCCGGTTCCCCAGCTCATCCCGCCAAGCGATCACATGCGCCCGGGTCACACTGCGGAATTCGTCCGGCTTGATACTCCCGGTGAACGCCATGAAATCTTTAATCGCGTTTTCGTAAGCGCGGCGGGTGCATTTATTGGTCAGGTTCGCGAACCATTCGACTTCGGGCGGCACCTCAGACAGGCGTAAAAAGTCTTCGGCCGTTAACAGACGACTTTCGGAGGGAATCGTTTGAATGGAATTTTTGGGTTCGCTCATGGGGTCATCTTACTATTGTTAAAATCCGTTATTCATCAATAGTTAAATTGGGGGAAGGGGATGTAACTTTGTAAATTATTTGGCGTAGGTTTTTTGGCATTATGTGGCGTATCAGGATTCGACCTGCTTGCCTTGGGTGTAACGATAGAAAAGACCTATATCGGCTATCGGAGACGGGGCGTTGGGGCTCTGGAAACTGTCGCCAAACTTTGACCGGAGACCGAGTTCAAGAAATCAGTTAAAAATTGGATAGGCTTGCAAGCAAAGCCTTAATGTCGGTTTTTTTGCGGCTTTGCGGCAAGCAGATGGCATAAATCTGACGGCTGATTTCAGGATTGATTAAATAGCGGCATTGCACGTCCTGAGCGTTCAAAGGCAACGTGTACTCCGGCATCAAGGCGACGCCAAGGTCGGCGCGGATCAGGTTAATGATCCAGTCTTCGCTGTTGCTTCGATAAGAAGCGTAGAGGTTGATCTCTTGATCCTGGCAGACGGCCTTGAGTTTTTCCCTTAATTCGCAGTTGAGCCGATCCAGATACGCTTCCGCTTGTATGTCTTTCAAGTCGATCCGGGACAGGCGATGAAAGCGGTGGCTGCTGTGAAAAGCCACGA
>JBPFEG010000018.1:0-36298 GCA_051061015.1 Methylomicrobium sp. | reverse complement strand
TAGTCTTCCAGCTGCTCAGGAAATAGGGTTACCTGAGTTCGGTCTGTACTTTGAATGAAGCGTTTCATCTGCACTCCCGGTTTGACGGCCTTAAGCGCATTTTACTCCTTGAAGTAGCGTTTTTACACAGCCTGGACCCATTGCTGCCGTTGAGGATTAGAATAATCGAGCGTCCGGTTCCTACCAGGGAGCGGCCATTCCCCTTAAAAGCAAGGAAACCGCTGTCTGTCGTTTTATTTTAACTTTATTGGTATTATCCAATCCGAGGGCGTCAGGCAGGTAGTATCCTTGCAGGCCTGGGCGCGGACAAGCAGGCGGAGATTTTCTGTGCTGCTCGGCAGCGTCACCTGCGCCGGAATACTTATCTTTCCTTCATATACTTTGATGTCACCCAATGGCGTGCTCATAGCGCGCGCATCGGGATAGGCTGGCGTTACTTCCGTCTTACCGGATTCCTCGCGGACATCGACAGAAGTGGGAATCAAGAAATTGAGGCTAGCAGGATTAGCATTGATATGCCAGCCCTCGGCAATATCCAGTAACACCGTCACAGTGAGGCTATCTCCCTCGCGCTTGAGTTTCGACATACTGACCTGCACATGCGCTTTGGTTTCCATCGCCTCCTGCAGGGTAACGGCTTCAACCGGTTGCTGCGTTGCCTTCGCTGCCGCTGTCTCCTGATTTAGCCGAAGAAGCGCATGCACCATGTGCGTATAGCCTCTCGGATTTTCTTTGATGGCCTGCCCGAAAGCTTTAAGCAGCGCCTCGGTGTGTTGCTTCCACTCTGCATTGCCCGTGATTTCATAAAGATCGAGCAATGCGTGCGCCATCACCGCGTTGCCGGAAGGAATGGCCGAGTCCATGGCATTCTTCGTGCGCACCAACAGCTGTTCACTGCCATCGGTAAAATAATAGCCCCCTCGCTCCCTATCCCAAAACAGCTTCTTGGCCTGCGCCACCAGTTCCTGGGCTGCTCGCAAGTAGTTGTTCTCTCGAGTCGCGCGATAGGTGGATACGAGCCCCTGAATCATGAAGGCATAATCCTCGAAATAGGCCACGATTTCAGCCTTTCCCTCACGCCATGTCCGATACAGTGTACCGTCTTTTTTTCGCAAATTTGCCAGAAGGAAATCGGCTGCACAGCGGGCGGCCTCGGTATATTCCGCCTTCTCTAGGCGTTGCCCGGCGCGGGCGAATGCGTCGATCATCAGCCCGTTCCAAGCCGTAATAATTTTGTTGTCGAGGTGCGGCAATTTGCGCTGGTCTCGTGCTTTGTGTAGCGCGGTCATCACGGTCCGCTGTTTCTTGACCGTATCCTCATAGGACAGGCCTTCCTCTGTCACCATCTCGGAAAGAGGCTGTTTCAGATACAGCACCTTGCCGTCCGTATGCTTGTGGCCGGGGATCTCAGGAATCTCCGCTAGACCGTAATGTTTCGTCAACCATACATAGGATTCCTTATCCAATGCCTCATGCAGCTCCGCATCTGTCCAGGCGTAATACGCGCCTTCCACTGCGTCGGTCTCGGCATCCAGCGCCGAGTAAAAGCCGCCATCCTTGTGTGTCATCAGCTGCAGCGTGAAATCGAAAACACCTTCGGCGACGGCGCGACTTTCGGGCGTATTGGAAAGCGCATAAAACTCCGTATAGGCGCGTGCCAGCAGCGCCTGGTTATAAAGCATCTTCTCGAAATGCGGGATAAGCCACTGCGCATCGGTGGCGTAGCGATGGAATCCGCCGCCGACATGGTCATAAATGCCACCTTGCGCCATAGATTCCAGCGAGCCGCGTACCATATCCAGCGCTACGTTATTATCGGTCAAGCGGTAAGTGTCGAGTAGAAATAGCAGCGCGACTTCATTCGGAAATTTCGGAGCCTGATAAAAGCCGCCCAGCCGGTTGTCGTAGTAATCGACGTAATGCTCGAGCAACGCTTCGATTGTCTGCTGTCCGGGAAGGGTATCGGCTGCGTCGTTTTCCCGCTGTTTGAGCTGGATGATGGCGCCGGCCAGCCGGTTGGCCAGCGCTTCTATTCCTGCCTGATCCTGTGTCCATCGTTCGTGAATCTGCTGAATGACCGACGTGAATTCCGCTGGTGGGAAATAAGTACCGGCGAAAAACGGCTTGAGATCGGGAGTGACGAACACGTTGTTCGGCCAGCCGGCGCCACCGTGCGTCATGATTTGGGTGGCTATCATATAGACTTCATCCACGTCCGGGCGCTGCTCGCGATCAATCTTGATGCTGACGATGGACTTATTCATCAACTGGGCGATCTCGGAATTCTCAAAGACTTTCCGCTCCATCACATGGCACCAGTAACAGGTGGAATAGCCGATAGAGAGCATAATCGGTTTATTTTCCTTTCGCGCCTTGGCAAAAGCTTCCTCGCTCCACGGATACCAGTCAACCGGGTTATGCGCGTGTTGGAGCAGATAAGGGCTGCTCGAATCAATAAGTCTATTTGTAGAGGCAGGCACCGAAAGAGAAAAAGTCAAAATCTCACCTAATAGAAATTAGAGCATTGGAGATATGACTATAAAACAATTTTTTTATGTAAAGAGTTCCGACTTTCTGTTGTTTAGGCATAGGCTGTGACACTTTATCCTCTTATTATCAGCGGCTTGCTGCTTAAACGAGATACTTGTGAATACAGGATATAGATCACGAGTAAAATCTGATAGACATTAAGTCTAAATTGAGGATGTAAAAATTTAGATGTATACCGCTGTTAAAAATATCTGGAAGCCGCCGATTTACTGAACACTGCGTCAGGAACCGCTAGTAAATTGCCCAGTCTCAGAAAATACCGGAAAGCCTCTTCGGGGTGACTGTCTTTGATCTATGAGGAGGGGAAAATGTCAAACTACCGATATCTTATCATCGGCGGCGGCATGACGTCATACGCCGCGATCCGTGGCATTCGAGCCGTCGATTCGGAGGGTAGCATAGGTATGATCAGTGCGGAATCCCATCCCCCTTACAAACGCCCACCTCTTTCCAAAGGCTTATGGCAGGGAAAGCCGATGGAAAAAATCTGGTATCCGATAGAAGAGCTGAAAGTAACGCTGCATTTGGGACGCTTCGCGCAAACCCTGGAAGCAGCCGATAAAACTATCATCGATGATCAGGGAAACAGCTACCGCTTCGAGAAACTGCTCCTCGCGACCGGAGGAGATCCCGTAAAACTTCCGTTTGGCGGTGATGAGATCATTTATTTCCGCAGCCTGGATGACTATCTGAAACTTCGCACCCTTAGCGAACTAAAGCAGCGTTTTGCCGTGATTGGCGGCGGCTTCATTGGTTCGGAAATCGCCGCGGCACTGGCAATGAACGGCAAACAAGTGGTGATGCTCTTCCCCGAAGAAGGTATCGGTGCGTCCCTGTTTCCACACGACCTGAATCAGTTCCTGAACGGATATTACCGCGCCAAGGGGGTCGAAGTCTTGCCCCGCAATAGGGTCACGGGGTTGGCACGAAAACAGGGCAAGTTATTCCTGGATGTCCGCGGCGCCGATGGGATTGAAAACAGCATCGAAGTGGATGCGGTAGTGGCCGGGATTGGTATTAAACCCAATGTTCGTTTGTTCGAACAGGCCGGATTGGCTGTCGATAACGGCATCGCCGTGGACGAGTTGCTGCATACGGAAAATCCGGATATTTTCGCGGCCGGCGATGTCGCTAGCTTCTACAACCCTAGTTTAGATATCCGCATGCGGGTGGAACACGAGGACAATGCACTGATCATGGGTAAATGCGCCGGTCGGAACATGGCCGGTGACTCGCTTCCTTATCATCATCTCCCTTTTTTTTACTCTGATCTGTTTGAACTGGGCTATGAGGCCGTCGGCAGGACCGATTCCCGCTTGGAAACAATGGAGGATTGGGTCGAGCCTTATAAAAAAGGCGTGATCTATTACTTGCAGCAGAATCGGGTGCGTGGCGTATTGTTATGGAACGTTTGGGAACGCGTGGATGCGGCTCGCGCGCTGATCGCTGAACCGGGCCCGTTCTCCACGACAGATCTCAAGGGAAGATTGTTACCTTGATAAGTCATATCTAAAAATAGTGATGTTTCCAAATCATGCATCACGACAAAGGGCTGCTTTGATTCTCACCACCTGAGAAGCCGGCTTCGCTACTCAAGAAACGCAGGAGATTAACCGTGGAAACAAGAGCATTTCCGCCGAGCGTCAATATTGCCTTAGATTTATCTTTGTTTGAAGCCCTGTATAGGCGGCGGGCTGGAACAGATGATGGTTCTGACAGTGGCGGCAGGCAACACCGACTGGCATTATATGATCATGATTACACGCCATGCCCGTCGCTATCGTGCCCGTCTCTTAGCTTTCTGTTATACAGCGCAAGCGCTCATGCAGGCGTTATGTGCTAATCCAGCATCGATCAGGTCATCTCCTGTTTCTCCGGGGATAGCCAATACCGCTTTTGCGCATGTGTAGCGTGTATCGCTGTCCTGCTCTTTCAGAGCCAATCGGATCACACTAAATGCTGGGCCGTTTTCTGGAAGTTTCAACTTCCGGCAAGTCTCTTTGGCTTTTTCGTCTAATGTTTTCACTTTACAATCTCGAGTTTGTATAACTATGAGTTCAAGCAGACAAGTCGCCAGTTAGTGCACTTGCGCTATCAAAGTTCAGTGCGTGACGGCTTGCCGCTTAGCACGGCGTTACCATCTGAATGACCACTTTCCGAAAATAACCAGCGCTAATTGGAAATTGGCGAATGGCTCTTTGGCAGCCACCGGTCAAGCGCATCGATATTCCCAAAGCTAACGAAGGACGCGCCCGTTGAGTATTCCGTTCGAGCAACCCATCTTGGAATCATTGAGCAATGAACCACTATAAGTGAAAATCTTTGCCAGTTAGTACTTCCTTAACATAACCAGTCTTGATCAAAAAATCTCCCAATCGTTCTCCTGGTTTTCGTTCAAAGGCATAACGATGAAGTATGGGGGTTAATTCTGCAAGAATTTGTTCTTCGTTTATATTCTCCCGGTAAAGCTTATTCAAACGTTGACCATAAAAACCGGCGCCGAGATACAGATTGTATTTACCCGGTGCTTTGCCGACAAAGCCTATTTCACCCAGAAACGGACGTGCGCACCCGTTCGGGCATCCAGTCATGCGGATGAGAATCGGATCGTTTTCAAGCCCGGCCTCTTTGATAACGACATCAAGTTTATCGATCAGAGACGGGAAGTAGCGTTCGCTTTCCGCCATGGCCAATCCGCAAGTGGGAAAAGCTACACAAGCCATAGAGTTCAGTCTCAAGCCGGTATGATGTTGGGATTCTGCCAGTCTGTAGGTTTTCATCAATTTTTCGATGACGGGTTTCTGTTTTGCGCTGACTCGACCAATGATCAAATTCTGATTCGCGGTTAACCGGAAGTCGCCGTCATGTATCTTCGCGATTTCCCGAAGCCCCGTCATCAACGGAAAATCTTCAGTATCGAGAATACGTCCGTTTTGGATAAACAAGGTATGATGCCAGGTGCCGTTAACGCCCTCGACCCAGCCGTAGCGGTCGCCTGAATGTTCAAAGGAAAACGGACGGGGAGCTTCCAGAGTCCAGCCCAGTCGTTTGTTGAGTTCGTACTTAAACCAGTCGATACCGCGGTCGTCGATGGTGTATTTAAACCGTGCATGTTTGCGCTGGGTGCGGTCGCCGAAATCGCGCTGAATTTTGACAATTTCCTCTGCCACTTGAAGGGTCTTGTTCTTGGGGCAGAACCCGACTATATCAGCCAAACGCGGGTAGGTGTCTTTTTCACCATGAGACAGGCTCATTCCGCCGCCAACGGTGACATTAAACCCAACCAAACGTTCCTCTTCGGTAATGGCAATAAAACCGAGGTCATTGGCGAATATATCCACATCATTGCTTGGCGGAACGGCGACCGCCGTTTTGAATTTGCGGGGCAGATAGTGTTTGCCATAGATCGGTTCTTCATCCTGACGGCTAGTGGCGACCAATTCCTCGTCCAACCAGATTTCATGATAGGCTGTGGTTCGTGGGGTTAGATGCTCGCTAAGTCGTCGGGTATATTCGTAGACTTCTTCATGCAGTCGCGATTGATAGGGATTGGGATTGCACATCACGTTGCGGTTCACGTCTCCACAGGCGGCAATGGTATCCAGCAGGGCGGCATTAATTTCCACGATAGTTTTTTTCAGGTCGCGTTTGATGACGCCATGAAACTGGAAGGCCTGCCGTGTGGTCACCCGAATGCTGTGGTTGCCCCAGGTATTGGCGATTCTGTCTACATCCAGCCATTGCGAAGGTGTGCATACTCCACCGGGCACCCGGATACGGACCATGAACTGGTAATGAGGCTCCAGTTTTTGCCGACGCCTTTCGTCACGTAAATCGCGGTCATCTTGCTGATAAATACCATGAAATTTCGAGAGATGGGTATCATTCTCGGCAAGAGCTCCGGTCAACGGATTATTAAGACTCTCGGCTAAGGTGCCTCGGAGAAAAATGCTCGCATCCTTGATACGCTCGACTTCCGTACGTTTCTTTAACTCTTCCGGAGACACGTCGATGGCCATGGCTGTAACCTCAATTAATAAACGTCACGCTGAAAGCGTTTTTCTTTTTGAAGAATTTTGATATAGGTTTCTGCCTGCTCGCGATTTAGATCGCCTTCCGATGCAACGATAGACAATATCGCTTCATTCACATCGTGCGCCATGCGTTTTTCATCGCCGCAGACATAGAGATGGGCGCCTTCCTGTAACCATGCATAGAAATCGCTGCCCTGTTCGGCCATGCGCTGCTGAACATAGATTTTTTGTCCCTGGTCACGGGAAAAGGCCACGTTCATCCGGGTGAGCAAGCCACTTTTCAAGTAACTCAGCCATTCGGCCTGGTACAGGAAATCCGTTGTGAAGTGTTGGTCGCCAAAAAATAACCAGTTTTTTCCGCCGGCGCCCACGGCTTCGCGCTCTTCGATAAAGGCGCGGAAGGGAGCAATGCCGGTCCCCGGACCTATCATGATAATGGGGGTGGCAGGATCGGCGGGAAGTTTGAAATTGTTATTGTGATCGACGTAGACGGATATCGTAGTCTCCTCGTCAATTCGGTCTGCCAGAAAAATCGAGCAGACTCCTTTACGGTTTCGGCCATTTGCATGATAGCGGACTGCCGCGACGGTTAAATGCACTTCCTCCGGATGTTGCTTCAGGCTTGAGGCGATGGAATAAAGGCGCGGCGGCATTTTGCGCAAGCTATCGACAAATGCCTGGGGAGACAGGCCGTTGGCTGGAAAATCGGAAACAAGATCGATCATTTCACGGTCGCACAGATATTCATTCAGTTCTTTCTTGTTCTGTTCTGCCAATAATTCGTCCAATTTCTTGTTTCTTGCCAATTCCGCATATTTCTGCAGCGCCGGACGGGTTATTATGGTCACCTCATAATGCCGGAACAGCGCCTCAAAAAGGGAATAATCCTGTCCATCAACGTTAACCGGCTCCTGACCGTCAAAATGCAGAGCCTTGAGGAGATCGTCGATGACATCCGGCGCATTGGTCGGATAAATGCCGAGCGCATCTCCCGGTTCGTATGTCAGATTGGAGCCCTCCAGTGATAACTCGATATGATGCGTTTCCTTGGCCGAGCCACGACCATTCAAAACAATATCTTCCAGAAGCACGGCAGGAAAGGGTTTTTTTCGTGAATAGGCGGAGACGGGGGGCGCGGTGAATGACGGTGAAGTAAGCCTTACTGCTTGAGGCTTTGATGCAATCCGGGCGTTCAGTTCATTTAATACCGAATCCATCCAGGCTTCGGCAGAGGTTTCAAAATCAACGTCGCAATCGACCCGTGAATGAATCCGCATTGCCCCTAATTCTTCCAGTCTGCGATCAAAATCAATGCCGATTTTACAAAAGAATTCATAGCTGGAGTCGCCCAAGCCAAGCACGGCGAAATGCGCATGTTTTAGCGAAGGGGCCCGTTTGCTAAACAAATACGCGTACATTTCTCTGGCGTTATCAGGCGGTTCACCTTCTCCGTAAGTGCTGACGATGACCAACAGGTTCTTCTCGGTTTTCAGCTGAGGGAGTTTATAGTCTCCCATTTTTTTGATGACTGTTTTCAGCCCCCGGTTGGCGGCCAAATGCTGTAGCTGCTCGGCCAGATATTCGCAATTGCCAGTTTGCGAACCGACGAGGATGGTGATATCGGCAATGCCTTCCGAGCCTGCGGCAGCCGATCTAGTTGACGTCAACCCGGACAGATATCCGCCGACCCAAGCCACCTGCTCCGGCGACAATGAACTCAGCAATTGCTGAAGAAAACGAAATTGATCATCGTTTAATGGAATTTGGTCTCGTTCAGGTAGGGGGGAAAGCATGGGTACAAGCCATTGTTCAAATGATTCGGATAACCTTGGCGAGGGCCTTTAAGCAGGCAGTCAATTGTCCCGACGATTCAGGGGGAATGCAGACAAATACAGGTCGCCTATTTTTAGCATTGCCGACCACTCATGACTTATTTCTCCGGCCTCCCTTGAAGTTTGAAATTCGTGGTTTTAGTTTGATCTAGAATCCAAGTAGCGCAAGGGTTTTAGTAAGATTGGGCTGAATAAAGTTAAATCTTCATAGGGCCGGATCTATAAATTTCTAAAATCCCTCAACGAATTAAAGGGTTAGCCATCAGAAGCTGTAAGGCTATACGTTTATTGGATAGCGGTATTTTCGTAAGAGTTTCAATTTTGCATTGAATTCGACCCTGTTTTTTATTCGCACTGATCCAAAAACAGCTTCGGATTTTTATGGAATCGCTATTCTGGATAATCAAAGCCCATTGACGAAAAAGCTGTACGGTTCTCACTTAGCGTTTTTTGGTTTTACCCGGTCACCGCCCTCCAGCTTGCTTACCCTCAATGAGGCAGCTAACATTGATGTCTCCCATCACATTGACGGCTGTACGGCAGCGGTCCAGAAACCAGTCCACGGTGAGTAAAATGGGGATGAATTGCAGCGGCAGACCGACGGCGTTGAACACCAGGGTCATGGTCACGAGTCCCGCTTCCGGAATACCGGCCGCGCCCACCGACGCCATCACGCTGGTCAGTGCGATTAGAACTTGCTGTTGTAAATCGAGATGCATGCCCAGCATCTGCGCTATGAACAGCGCCGCCATGGCTTCATACAGCGCCGTACCGTCATTATTAAAATTCGCACCCACCAGGGCGCCGAGGTTTGCGGATTTTTCACTGATGCCCACTTGGTCTCGCAGACAGGTAAAGGTCACCGGCATCGCGGCTGTGGAACTTGCAGTGGAAAATGCCGTTATCAAGGCGTCGCGGGTCCCGCGCAAAACCGCGAGGGGCCGCACCCAGGAACCTAAACGAATCCGGACTAAGTAATAAATTACTTGCAGAACCAGTGCGGTGATGACGCTTGCGACGAATAGGCCTAACGCCTTGAAACCGCCAAACCCTTGCGTGCCGACAATGCTCGCAATGATGCCGAATACTCCAACCGGTACGACAGCGATGATCCAGTGCAGGATATGGATCAGGGTCGCGAGCGTTATTTCGGCGAGATCTTCGACTGAGCCGATGGCGCGTTCGCTTTGGCTGCGTAACGCGATACCGAACGCCACGCCGATAAAGATGACACCGAGCACTTTGCCATCGTCGCCTAACGGCCCGAAAAGACTCTTCGGAACATTGTCCAAAAACGCGACCAGAGGACTGGGATGCGCGGATTTTTGCGTAGTCTCGGCGTGCGTTACGGGCACAGACAGGTCTGCACCCCCGCCAGGCTGGATAATATTGGCAACGCAAAGGCCGATCAAGAGAGCGACCAGTGTATTCAGAATCAATAAGCAGGCGAGTTTCAAACTGTCGCGTCCACCGAATTCTGCGGTCATCAGCGTGTGGACAATGGCTGCGAGGATCAAGGGCGGTGCCAACGCACCCAGCAATCGCAAGATCAGTCTCCCCGGCAGCGCCAGCACCGCAGCATCCGCTCCCCAACTAGCACCCACAACGATGCCCAGCAACAACGCCAGCAATATCTGATAATACGGCGGTAACCTATTCCAGCGCGCGAATAATGTTAATGGCATGAGAGGAGCCTTGTCGGGTTATGATGGCTGTCATAGACGTTAGAGCAACGGATGGTCGTACGCCTATAAATGTACGATGGATTCGCGCAGCAATCCGCCAAAGCAAAGCCATCGCCATGCGATTGATTGCGGGCATCTTCAGAATACCCTCCCGACCCGCACATTCTACTGACCCCTCCTTAAACAGCACTCTATCTATGTTGGGGACGGATGGCGCATGTGATTCTTTTTCGGTTTTCATGTTGGACCACAGTTTTAGAGATTACTCTCATACCCGGGGCTCCGCTAAATCGGATCAAATGCAAATGGTCGCACTTGCTTTTTGACATCTTCTTCTCCATTTCGGTGTCATTTCGAACGATTTACAGCCCTAGGTCTTTCACTTTGGCGGTTGTACAAATTTTTACCATTTCTCAAGCGATTATGAACTGGAGGCGGCATATCCCATCTACTATGAGGTAAAAAATGCGAAATTGTAGGGGTCAAGTTTTTTCAGACACAATGATAGGTTGTTATACGGCCATTTCACGTTCATAGCCATTGGGAGGCCGAGCCCGAATGCGGTTAAACGGAATCCAGGATAAATGGCGTTACCTAACTCCTACATTTCACGTTGTCTCGGCCTACTCACTAAAGTTACTGTATAGCCACGTCGTCGTATTGCTACCCAGGCAAAATCATCATGCACATGCAAGAAGAAAAAGAAACAGGACGCGTGGAAGGGTTTAGCGATCATGTCTTCGCCATAGCCATGACACTGCTCGTGATAGAAATCAAGATACCAAGCCACGAGCAGGTTGCAGCAGGGGGGCTGGCGCAAGCCTTGGCTGCACTTTGGCCTAGTTATTTGGCGTTCTTGACCAGTTTTTTCACAATTCTTGTCATCTGGGTACATCACCACTGGATCTTCGGGTTGATCAGTAGAATTGACCATCCTTCTCTTTATATGAATGGTCTCTTGCTACTCTTTGTTGCGTTCGTGCCCTTTCCAACGGCGCTGATAGCAGAGTATTCGCTTCATCCCGACGCCAAGGTGGCAGCCAGCTTGTATACAGGAACATTCCTGGCAATTTCACTCGCCTTCGACGTGCTATGGCGATATACCTCGAAAAGACTCCTGTCATCTAATCCAACCGGCGAAAAAACAGAGGAGGCCGCGCAAATTACGAAGCAGTATCGGTTTGGCCCTCCTCTCTATTTCGCAATTTTCGGGTTATCGTTCGTTTCTGAAAAGTTGAGTCTTACTCTGTGTTTGTTAATGGCATTGTTTTTTGCGCTTGGAGGCTGGCCAATCAGAAGGTAGTGAGTTAGAGATCCTCCCTAATTCGCAAAATTTGTTAACTTGAACGAGAATTTATTTATTTTGGAATAAATAAATACCCAGAGATAAGAGTCGATATCCCGCCTTAATTTGGTTGGCAAGGGAACGTCTGTTCCTTGGCTACGAACGGACTCTCACGGAGAGGTTTACCTATGCAACTCAACGGCCGCTTTTGGCCGGTCAGCGCCCGTTACAGACAGTTCGAGTTAGTAGCATGACAATAAAACTCCTTAAACAAAAGTTAGGAGTTTGTCATGAGCCAAGAAAATCAAAACAATCGACACGCACCATGGAACAAGGGCAAGTTGATTGGTCAGAAATCGCCACTAAAGTTGAAAGAAATTTGGGCCATTCGCATCCGTTTGCAGATGGCCAAAAACACCCGTGAGCTTTCACTCTTCAATCTTGCCATTGATAGCAAGCTCCGAGGATGTGATCTGGTCAAACTTAAAGTCTGCGATGTTGCGCAAGGTGGTCGGGTGTCATCACGCGCAATCATCATGCAGCAGAAAACGCATAGGCCGGTTCAATTTGAGATAACGGAACAAACCAGAGACTCTTTGACAAATTGGATTGGCCATGCTCAACTGAAATCCGATGAGTATCTTTTTCCAAGTCGAATTCATAATTCGCCGCACCTATCTACGCGGCAATATGCTCGAATAGTTGAGCATTGGGTTTCATCTATTGGTCTTGATCCGGCTGCTTACGGAACTCATACGATGCGCAGGACAAAAGCGACATTGATTTACCGTCGGACAAAAAATTTACGGGCTGTTCAGTTACTGCTCGGTCATACTAAGCTTGAAAGTACGGTTAGGTATCTCGGCATAGAAGTTGACGACGCCCTGGAAATTTCTGAGCAGACAGAAATATAGCGGCGCCTATGGTAGCGGCTGCACAAAGTGTGGCCGCTACATTTTTGAACGGGCAAATTCCGACTCTTTCCAGACGATCGCTCAAAATCATCGAACGACAGCAATTACCTAAAAAGTTTTTCCACCATCATCTAAAAAAGGGCTTAAGTCCGACAGACTCCTAGTAGATGAATATGGTAGAAACAGCATGCCAGTCCACGATTAACGTGTCCAAGAGAGTGATTGACAGCCCTCAATGCCGCTTTTTGCAACGGCACATCACATCCAATGCAGAAAGCCGAATAATCATATCAATGAATACCTGGCGAGGTCTTTCTAATTACAGACGACTAAATTAAGAAGACAACGCTAGCCTAGACGTCGCGACGATTAAGCTGCCAAGTATCTTGATCGTTACACTGCGCAGGGGCGTCGAGACATCCACTGATTTCCCTACAAAAGGGAGTAAAAGATTATTTAGGTGGTAAGTTTCGATCGACTCGATTCTCACAGCAACGTGCTTTGGGGATCTCAACCTTTAATTCTTGTTCCCGGGAACTCCATTCCTGAAATAATGCGTACGCGATAGCCAGCAATGTTGGGCCCAGAAAAATGCCGAGGATGCCAAATGACATCACGCCACCCAATATGCCCAGAAACACCAGGATGAATGGCAGGTGACTCCCCTTACTGATGAAGTAGGGTTTAAGGACATTATCGACGGCGCTTACCACCAATAAGCCCCAGAAAGCGAGAAAGACGGCCCAGCCCGTCTCGCCTTTCTGAAACAACCAGATCGCGGCAGGCGCCTAGATGAGCGGTGGCCCGATGGGAATCAACGAAAGGATGCAGGTCAGAACACTGAGCAGCAGGACGCCGGGTACGCCAGCGATCACAAACCCAATGCCTGCCAAGAATCCCTGAGCCAACGCGGTGCCTATAATGCCATAAACAACGCTTTTGATGGTGTCTCCAGCGATAAGGAACAACCCTGGCGCCTGTTTTCCACCGACCCGAGCGAATAACGCTTCCAGTCGGTCGGATAGCACGGCGCCCTCTCGATAGAAAAAAAACGCAATGAACACGCTGAGGCTGAGGTATAAAATGCCTTCCCCCATATTCGCCGCACTTCGTAATGCCCAATCTCGCAAAGGAAGGAGATATTGTATTAACTCCTCGGTTAATTTAGCGCCGCTACCCGCCATCGACTGCCAGTGGTCGTGCATGCGTGAGCCTATGACAGGCAGCTTCGCAACCCACGCGGGCGGGGTAGGCAATCCTTCACTGAGGAGTTGGCGCACCATCTCAAGCAATGCGGTAAGGTCATCCGCTATACTGGTTCCGAGGAAGACCAATGGCACGATTAGCACGGCTGCGACCAGTAAAACCATCAATCCGGCAGCCAACCCCTTTCTTCCTTTGATAGCCCGTTCGATCTGGTAGTACACGGGCCAGGTAGAAAAGGATAGGATCACAGCCCACAGGATGGCTGAGAGAAAAGGGCGCAGCACGACGAAACAGCCCATCATCAAAACGGTGACCAAGGTTATGCAGGCATATCGTTCGATACGGTTTTCGCTAAGCACGGCGTTTTTCTCCGGCAGTCTGGAAATTTCTAAGAATTATCACTCTTCTGGAGTTGGGGGCTATTTAAATTCCGAACGCGCCATCAGGTAATGCTTATCGGAGTTTATCAATTGAAGTCGCGTTATGTCCGGGAGTGGGGTTTAGTCAACGGAGCTCAAATCGATCAGCCACTGTGACCCCCTGAACTTCGGCTGACATACTTTTTTAAAGGCCGAGTTTACTTTTTAACATTTCATATGGAGTTTTTCCTGCGTCAGCTGAATGAGCGGGATGGTCTCGAATGGCGGGTGGCTCTTATTCATCGTCTTCGTCTCGCTTGCCGAGTGCCTCTTCATTCCATGATGGACGCGGTTCCGCCTCGATCCTGGAAACGATGAGTTTGTCCACACGATTTTGGTCCATATCAACGACCTCGAACAGGAGATCATGACTGACGAATTGATCTTCGACCTTTGGTACGCGCCCAAGGCACATCATTGCAAAACCGCCTAGCGTCCGATAGGCCTGAACACCCTCACCAGGTAGCTTGTAATCGATTTTCATAGCCTCCCTAAAACGCTCGATCGGGATGTCGCCGTCAACCAGCCACGATCCGTCTTTTCTTTGCACGATTTTGGGCTGCGACTCGTCTTCGACGGTCGCGACATCTCCAACCAATATCTCCATGACATCATTCAACGTCACCAGTCCCTGAAGCTCCCCGTATTCATCGATCACCAAGCCGAGATGCTGGCGGTGTTTCTTGAATGCTCTGAGCAATTCGATCATCGTCAGGGTTTCCGGCACATAAAGGGGCTTGACAGCATTGTTTGCGAAGTCGAAGGGTTTGCCTTCAAGGAAGGCGTCTAGTACGGACTTCGCTCGAAGTACACCCACCACCTCGCCGAGCCCACCCTTGCAGATGAGAAACCGGGAGTGGCCGCTGCGCAACAGCTTCTGACGATTGGTCTCGAAGGAATCATTCAAGTCGATGTTCACAATGTCACCCCGAGGCGTCATCACGCTCCTGATCGATTGATCGTCCAGCCGGAAAATGCGGGATACCAGCGCCTGCTCGTGCTTCTCGAACACACCAGCTTCTGCTCCCTGCGCCATTAGCACGTTGATCTCTTCCTCGGTGATGGGTGGATGCACCGATGCTCGTACGCCGAGCATCCAAAGCACCAGATCAGTGAAGTAATTCATTAGCCGCACCAGCGGGAAGGCGATTGCTGAGATAATCTCTATCGGACGCGCCATGGCACTGGCAACGCCTTCCGGATTTAAAAGGGCTAAGCGTTTGGGCACGAACTCGCCGAGGATCAGCGAGAAAACGGCTATTCCCGTCACCGGGATCCAGAACGCCATTCGCTCGGCATAGGGCCGCAGCCATGCAAACTGGGACAGACTCTCCGCAACCTGCTCGGACAAGGTGGCTTCGCCTAGTGCGCAGCTAAGAATGGAGATAACTGTGATGCCGAACTGGACGGTCGAAAGAAAATTCGCGGGCTTATTGGCGAGTGCGAGCGCCCGGCCGGCACCCATACGGCCGCCCTCGCTCCACTGTTGTAAGCGCGCTTTGCGCGCCGACACAATCGCCATTTCTGACATGACGAAGACGCCGCTGAGGATGATCAGAAAGCCAAGAACGATGATAGTCATAGCGCGGTTTCAATATGAAACAATTACGGTGATATTTAAAATCTATTTATACTACATGAAGCAGGCCATCGGTAGTATTCAGCGAAATAAGCCCTTTTTGAGAAAGGATCATAAAATAAGCTGAGGCAATCTGCCATCGAAAAGCATTGTCAAAGCCTGAGTTGCCCGAAAGGTTGCTTTTTGCGGCAGATCGACAAATTGAAATGGTTATCTAACCCAGGCTGTTTCTTAAGCCAGATTTTAAACTGCAGCCAGAGGTGACCATGAGATTTGGAGTCTCAACAGCTGTTGCAAGATCGGTCGTGGCTATTTATGTTAAAAGGGGAAATAGCGATGAACGCCATTTTTCGAAAATGATTGGCGGCAGAGGTCAAAAGATTTTATTGATTTAACTGTAAGAATCAGTCACGTTATTTACAGTTTTTGATTAAGAAAACTCTGAATAAGTCATCCTCTTCGATAAAATACGACCCAATCTCCAATTCTTGCAGGTCGATCGACCCAAGCTGTTTCCACTCCTTTCGTCGGCGGTATCTCAATAGCAAAACCTTAGCCACTTTTCCACATCCCGCTCATAGAATCGGATACGCAAAGTTGAGAAACAGCTTTGAATAATTACCATCTAAAGAATGTTCAAATTTGAACAAAACTACCTTTAGCAATTGATCAATGGAAATTACCCCTAAAAGTCCACTGGTCATTTGGAAGATGTTACCTGAAAATATTTGACGGCGTTTTGCAGCTTCGTTTTGCTGAAGCGGTTATGCCAGTGGTAAAAGCCTCTCTTGGCCAGTTCGACTACTAGCAAATAGCCCGCTACCATCATCGTCAGGATCAAATAAAATGGGGTGGGTAGCGGAACAAAACCAAAATACTGTCCCAACGGGATAAACGGCAGGATGGCACCGAAAGTTGCCACCGCAATCGACGTTGCCGCCAGGATCGGATGGGCTCGGCTTTTGAAGGGATTGCCGCGAGTGCGGATAATAAAAATCACCAATACTTGGGTGGACAAGGATTCGACAAACCAACCGGTTTGGAACAGCGCCTCGTCGGCTTTCAACACTTTCAAGAGGATATAGAAAGTCAGGAAATCGAACGCGGAACTGATAGGGCCGATCACCAGCATGAAATTTCGGATAAAGTTCATGTCCATAATTCGAGGCTTACGAAGTTCCTCGTGATCGACCTGATCCAAGGGAATCGGCACTTCGGAGATATCGTATAGAATGTTGTTGAGCAGGATCTGGGTCGGCAGCATCGGCAGGAATGGCAGGAATAGTGCGGCGCCGGCCATGCTGAACATATTGCCGAAGTTGGAGCTGGTGCCCATCATGATGTACTTCATGATATTGCCGAAGGTGCGCCGACCTTCCAATACGCCGTCATGCAGGACGTGCAGATCCTGATCCAGCAGGATCATATCAGCCGCTTCTTTGGCGACATCGACCGCCGAATCTACCGACAGTCCGACATCGGCCGAGTGCAGCGACGGTGCATCGTTGATGCCGTCCCCAAGATAACCGACCACATGGCCGCGGGCCTTCAGTGCCAGAATCACCCGGTCTTTTTGCGAGGGGTTGACCCGGCAGAACAGATTGGCTTTTTCCACTCGGACTCGCAAGGCGTGGTCATCCATCTCCGCAATCTGTTTGCCGGTCAGCACGCCGGTGACTGGAATGTTCAACTGGGCGCAGACATGCTGAGTCACCAGATCGCTATCGCCGGTGACTATCTTCACCGCCACACCGCTATCCTTGAGCGCTGCCAGTGCTGCGCCGGCGCTTTGTTTGGGCGGGTCGAGAAAGCCGGCAAATCCCGCGAATACAAGTTCAGCTTCATCGCCGATAACGGCATGAGGATGATCCGGCGGCACTTCACGCCAAGCTATGCCCAAAACCCGGAAGCCTTCTTTTTCGAGAGCACTGTGCTGTTCATGTATCCGTTCCCGACTGGCCTTGTCGAACGAATTCTGCACTTCATTTCCTTGTTCTTCATAGTGGGTACAAAGACCGATAATCTCCTCGGCCGCGCCTTTCACTACAAGCAAACGACCATTGCCTTTATCCAGCAGCACGGACACCCGCCGTCGTTCAAAGTCGAACGGCACTTCGTCGATCTTTTTCCAGGCGCTGGTATCAATAGTTTCGTGAGCCAAAATGGCCTCGTCGAGAGGACTCTTTAGGCCGGTTTCGAAGAAGCTGTTGAGATAGGCCAGCTCCAGAACACGCACGCTGGCCTTGCCTTGCGGGTCTACATGCTGTTCCAGCCTGATCTTTGCCTCGGTGAGCGTGCCGGTCTTGTCGGTGCACAGCACGTCCATCGACCCCAGGTTCTGGATGGCTGCCAAGCGTTTGACAATCACCCGTTTCTTCGCCATGTGCATGGCCCCCCGCGACAAGGTGACCGATACCACCATCGGCAACAATTCGGGCGTCAGTCCCACCGCCAGCGCTACGGCAAACAGGAAGGATTCTAGCCATGGTTTGCCCATTAGCGCATTCACCAGCAGCACGAACAACACCAATAACACAGTGAGGCGCATGATCAGCAACCCGAATCGGTGGGTGCCGATTTCGAAGGCTGTTGGAGGATGCTGGCGGGTCAAGCTGTCGGCGATGTTGCCGATCGCTGTGCCGGTGCCGGTTTTGATCACCAGCATTTTGGCGCTACCACTGATAACCGTGGTGCCCATGAATACAGCGTTAGTGGCGTCTTGCAGATCGGTGGCATTGGCCAGCAATTCGCCCGGATGTTTCTCGACAGGGTAGGTTTCACCCGTCAACAACGCCTGCTTGACAAATAGATCGCACGCTTCCAGCAGCATACCGTCCGCAGGTACCATATCGCCGGCGGAGAGTATGGCGACATCGCCAGGGACAACTTCTGTCACTGGCACTTCCAACGCCCTGTCGTCGCGCATCACTTGGGCTTTGACCGAAACCGAGTGTCGCAAGCTTTCCGCTGCCTTTCCAGCGCGGTGCTCCTGGACGAAATCGAGGGTGACGCTGAACAACACCAGTACCGTAATGATCATAAAATTCGTGGTCTCGCCGGTAAAGGCGGAAATCGCGCTCGCTATTAGCAGCAGAATCACCAGCGGATTTTTGAAACGGGACAAAAATTGCAGCAGCAATGATTGTTGCTGGCGGTCGTGAAACAGATTGGGGCCAAACTCGGTTAGCCTTGAAAGAGCTTCGGCGCTGGATAAACCCGTCGAATCATGACTGCGGGCAGCCTGGAGTTGGGAAATGGAATACAACCACCAAGCCACGTCATTGGCCGGATTTTTGGAAGTTAACCTCGTTTTCTTCATACGCAGCCCCACTTAAAAATTGAGAATCGCTATTCAAAGCTTTGGAGCCACCTCTCGCTCCAAGTCATTCAACGCCTCGATCAGTCCCAATACCCGATCAACCGAGGTGTGCCACCGTGCGATTACTGGCATATTGTTGACAGGCCAAGACAAAGCGGCGGCCATTTGTTGAAACGCCTGCACCGATTGCATCATTGCTCCCAAGGTAATACTTCCCAGAATATAGCGTGGAGCCGCAATCAGAATAGGTAACGCCATTGATAATACGGCATAGCCAGAGCTGAATAGAATAATGTGTGCCCAGGCGTGAGTTTGAAGGTCATATACACCGGTAATATCTTGAAAAAGGCTTAAAAATCTTTTTTCCTCATGAGCTTCACCATGATTTAGGGAAATTGCTTGGGCGTTTTCTCGCGCCTTCACCAACGCAAACCGAAAATTGGCTTCAACGGTTTGCATCGCGTTGGTTGTTAGCGTGAGTGGACGACCAACCCACCAACCTAAAATTGAAGCAACGGATGCATACATTATCGCTATCCAGACTAAGTGCCCATGAACAGGTATTCGATATTCCCCCAAATGCAGAATGATAGTGTTCGAAAGTGTCCAGAGAATTTTGGTAAAGCTCACAAGTAACAATAAGCTATAAAACAGTGTGTGACATAGATTGACTGCTTCATCCGTTGCAATGCGAATATCTTCAGCGATTCTCTCGTCAGGGTTATCATGTCCTACTGTAAGTATTTGTGCTATTTGATAATGATGGCCTTTGTTCATCCACTGGCCGATCACTCGTGCTGTTAACCAGGATCGCCAACTAATCTGCAAATTCCGCTTGATTTTTAAATGTAGGACGGTAACGGTCATACTGGCAGCAAAAATCAGGATAAGACGGCCAATCTGGGTAGATAGCCCTGACATGTCACGCTGTTCAAGAGTATCGAACAGCATAGCGCTCCATTCCGTGATGATGACTGCAATGACTATTTGCAGGACTGTGAGGACAATTAAAGCCATTGTCCTCTTCCGGATAATGGCTCGATGTTCAGATTGCCAAAAAGGACCTACCAACTTCAGAAATTTAATGAAAAATCCACTTTGGCCTAGCACAGGTGTTTCTCCGAATTGAGGTAATTCTGTTAAACAGTGTGGAACATTTTCCAGTTATGTTAGAAAAGAGCGTCTATATTGACCAGCAGAGTCTTTGCTGTCTTATTTTTATTAAAATGGCTACTGTCTTAATTTAATTGCAAAAACCAATGCTAATAGCGGCAAATTTTAGACGCTGCTTTATTACAGGCTGGGGCGCCGTAGGCAATAGTGGTCGTGTTAAATTTTTGCTACTGCTTAGACTGGGAGGCACAAAACAAGCTTTAACAAAAATAGCGGTTCTCCGGATTGGAAGTCTTTTTTTTTACGCAGCGGCTATTTGCTGTTTGAGTCTTTCTTGATCGTCGAAAGTGCCTCCTGCACGGTCGTCATGAACTGAGCTGGAAAGATGATGGTGGAATTCCTCTCCGTGGCAATCTCGGCCATGGTCTGGAGGGTGCGGAGCTGCAGTGCAACCGGATGCGACGCAATAATGTCCGCCGCCTCGCCGAGCTTCACCGACGCCTGAAACTCGCCTTCTGCTGCGACAATCTTGGCACGGCGCTCGCGCTCAGCCTCTGCTTCCTTCGCCATCGCACGCTGCATATTCTCGGGAAGCGTGATGTCCTTGATCTCGACAGCTGTCACTTCAGCGCCCCAGGGTTCAGTGTGCGTGTCGATTACATTCTTGATCTGCAAATTAATATCGATCGTCTTTGAGAGTAACTGGTCAAGGGAGAACTGGCCGACAACGTTGCGCACCGTGGTCTGACTGATTTGATTCACTGCGCTCGTGATGTCCTCGATCGCGACGACCGACTTTTGAGGATCGACGATCTTGTAGTACGCAACGGCCGCGATGTCGATAGACACATTGTCCTTCGTGATGATCTTCTGCGACGGAATATTCATGGTGATCGTGCGGAGGGTAACCCTCGTCATTTGCTCAAAGATCGGTATCAGGATGATGAGACCCGGGCCACGAACGCCAGTGACTTTACCGAGAAAGAAAATGACCCCACGGTCGTATTCCTTGACGATACGGAGTGACATGAACACTAAAACCAAGACGACGAGAATGATGGGAATGAGGGGGTCAATTGATAACATTGTTCATCTCCTTTGTTACTGATGGGCCTACGAGCCCTCTGACAGGCTATTGTCTAACAGCGAATATCTTATACTCGTTTCAATCTCGATCGACAAGAATCCCTTTCTAAATCATTTTTTCTAAACGGGATCACAGCCAAAATTGCATGTTACCCTCAAACTGAATACCATTCAGATAAAAACATCACCGACAGCAATGCCACATAAACCGGTCTTTCAAGGACATACGCCGACTGGCAGAAATTGGCCGATTGTGTTGAAAAAGTCGGTTTTTGCGGACATCAGCCCGATTTGACCAATAGTGCTATCTATAACTCTTTGTTTTTAATAAAAAGAAATTTAGGCAGAAAAGGGTTTCCTGTCCAAAATGGCCTTTTTCTACAGAATAGGCCGAAGCCCACCGGTTCTAAGGCCGTAGAGAGGACTTTTAGAAGCTGTCAAATCAACGTCAGTATTTTCCCTTAAAAGCCCTAAACAAGTTTGCTATATAGCTGCCATAATCCAAACCCACTCACAGTAATCAAGCCACCGCCAATCCAGCGTTTAAATAGCAAGTCATTGCGCATAATCGCGTTATGGGTTTTCAAGCCCAGCATATGCCCTAACGCGGCAACAGGTAGCAGCGTCAGTGCCGCTAAAAAATGCAAATCAACGGAGAGGGCAATAAACGTCGTCATTTTGATGCTGACCAGGATGAACCATAAGACAAACAGCGTGTCTCGCAACTGGTATTTGCTGACGTTGCGCATGTAGACAGCGACCATTAAGGGGGCGCCGGTCAAGGAAATCCCGGCAATGTATCCGCCTAAGATTAACAGTCCTCTATCTGCCCAAACATGTTGGCTTTTAATGCCTCGGTTAAATAACCAGGTAAAACCATAAAACAATGTAATCGAATAAATAAAACTATTCAGCCATAAGGTCGGCAGATTCAACAGGCCAAAAACCCCTATCAGAGCGGCAGGGATAATATAAACCGCAGAGTAGCGCAAATACTGCCAATCGACCTGATGGAGGCGGTTAAGCAGCGTTAAACCGGAAAAAAACAATAAATGCACGCTGATGATGGGCAACCATAACAATGGATTGTTATGGATCAATAACATCAAAGGTAATCCTAATGCCGCGCCGCCAAAGCCAAGCCCTGTCCGAACAAAGCCAGTCCAGGCGAATACTAGAGCAAGAGAGACTATTTGGTAAAGTGAAAAATCGAGTAAGATCATTGAGGAAGAGGTGCTGTCATACAGGCGATCAGCCATAGGGTCAATAAGGCGCTCATCGTGCTACGTTTCTTCATCCTCATGCCCTCTGTTCCTGCTGAGATCGGCAAAAGGTCGTTATGATAAACGAGACGGCTGAATCTGCGAAAACAATTGAAATTCCAAGAGAGGCGGGCAGATCAGAATAACTCATATTGTCGGTCGCGAGTTTTAGCGGGTTGAAAACCTGATGAGGCAATTAGCAAGTCCCCTTTACCTATTTCAAAAAATCAGCACCGGGAAGGAAACATGAAAGCAGGTTCGCTCATGGCCAGAATTAAATGTGCCCTGGTCCTTATTATCTTCATGTTGATACCCGTGCTTCCCATTACGGGTGCGATAGGGTTGTTTATACTGATTTTTCGCCCGCTCTGGTTTAAAAAACTGGTGGATAATGTGTATGCGGATAAATACGATCGCTAGCTTACCCCCAGCAAGATGAAATACGTAATTTGATCGTAGTCAAATTTTGGGCTTAATCTGAAGATTTCAGAAATAACTCTCGATTGAGAGCTTCACATTGACAGGCAAAAAGCGACCCGCTGCTGCCTGTCGCCCTTAGTCATCGAACGTCTGGTCGACATCAGTAAGGGGACTCAACCCACGATACCCGCGACAAATCGATAACCTTCGTGTGGAGCCGGACGCATGTCATGATTCCTTGATCTGTATATCCCCCATTTTAGGGTAACAGGCTGATAGAAAACCCGGCTGAATTACGGATTTGTTGCGGAGTTAATTTAATATAAGGAAATCATACCATTGCCAGTTTTACCGATGAGGAACTCATGAAAACAATAATCCTTCCGTTAGCTATATTGTGCTCCCAAGCGGTTCAAGGCGCTGGGGAAATTCCGGTAAAACGTGATATCCTCGTGCCGGATGAAACGACGGCAATTGCCATCGCCAAAGCCGTGCTTGTCCCTATCTATGGAGTGGATTTCAATCAAAATCGTGCTTGGGGAGCTTAGCCAAGACTCTTATTTTCTTGGCAAGCTCCCATAAAAATAGGCGGGTGGTTGAGGATGCTCCACCGTCTCGTATGAAGTGGCCTGGGCCGGTCTTACGGGTAGAGATTGATAAGAAGCATGGATACATTCTGAGAATCAGTGAATATTGAATCGTGACTTATCCAGGCGCTGCACTGGAACAATTTAAATCTGGACAGGAGAACCTATGCCATTAGTAGCAATTTCAATATTGAAGGGAAAGTCACCGGAATATATCAAGGCGGTGGCAGATGGTATCAATTCAGCGGTAATCGAAACGATGGGTTTCCCAGAGGATGATCGCTACCAGATCATTCATCAACTTGATCCAGAATGCCTGCAATTGCAAGCTCGGGAAGGAGATCGCGTGATGATGCATCTGGTTATGCGGGCAGGTCGATCTAACAAGGCAAAACAGGCCTTCTACAAGAAAGTCGTTGAAAACCTGGCGGAAAGCCCAGGTATAGACCCGGCAAACATTCTCATCACTATCACGGAAAACCACGATATTGACTGGTCATTTCGAGATGGAGTGGCGCAGTTCGTGGTTTAAGCAGTCCGAGAAAAAAGTAAACCGGCGATTGGGCAGCGTTCGGCTTAATTACTCGTTTTGGCCGCGATAGCAGTCGATTGCGACTGAACTGATGCCATCGACCCTGAGGAGTCACTTAACGGTGACCTTCATCCCGCCATTTCCTTGGTCGCTGCTGACGATCCCATTCAATCGTGGATGAGCGGCAACTGCTTACCAGGCTTGCTGCGATGCATGGCCGAACTTTCGCCGGCGGCCAAAGGGACTCGCCGCCCTCAGGCGGTTTTGGAGGTTTGCGCTTGAAATCAGGTGCGGGCGCTTCGTTTTTACGGGCTTTGCCTTTGCGACCCTGGATTTTGTTGCTTCATCAACCCCAGCAAACCCTTCATCAACGCCAACGGTGTCGGCGGGCATCCGGGGATGACAACATCCACCGGAATTACGTTCGACACCGCGCCGCAACTGGCGTAAGTCACGCCGAACTCGCCGCCACAAACCGCGCAATCGCCGGCCGCGACCACCCATTTCGGATTCGGTGTCGCTTCGTAAGTGCGTAGCAGCGCCGTTTGCATATGCCGCGACACCGGACCTGTGACCAGCAAAACGTCGGCATGCCGGGGCGATGCGACAAAATGGATGCCGAAGCGTTCGATATCGTAATACGGGTTATTTAGTGCATGGATTTCTAGCTCGCAGCCGTTGCAGGAACCGGCATCGACCTCGCGGATCGCGATACTGCCGGAAAATTTTTTGTCGACGTGCCGTTTGATTTCAATGCCCAGCCGCTCCAGTTCATCGTCCTTAGGCGGCTTGATTCGTTCGGTGACCATGCCGGTCGTCAGGATTTTTTTAAAAAGTCTCAACATCCGCGTTTCCTATAAATCGTTGCCCGAGTAGGAGCCATTCAGGGATTTGTTGCACACGGGAAAATCCGGCACGATATTGTTCAGGACCAGTTTTTCGAGAACCGGCCAGTTTAAAGCACTGGGATCGCGGGAGTAGAAACGGGCGATTTTATTGTCGGCATCGAAACGGATAAAGGTGACAATTTCGCCGCGCCAGCCTTCAACGACGCCCAAGCCTTCACTGTCGGCAGGAGGGGTTTTCCACTGCGAAATGAGGCCGCCGCCAGCGGACAAACGGCCGATGAATTGCTCGATCAATTTTAAGGCGGCATTAATTTCCTTGATTCGTATCCAGACTCTGGCGGCAATGTCGCCTTCCGTTTCCAACGGCACTTTAAACGTCGCCTGATCATACGGCGAATAAGGCGCATCGCGTCTTACGTCAAAGTTTTGCCCGCTGGCGCGGCCGACATAACCCACCGTGCCGGAGGCTGCAGCAATTTCCGCGGACAAATAACCCGCCGTATACAGCCGGTCTTCTAGCGACGTATTCAAGTCCAGCGCGGTGACTATTTCGGACAGTTCCGCGCGCAATCGGGCGATTTCCTTGAGCATCAATTGGCCGGCCTCGTGAGTTACGTCGCATGCGACGCCGCCGGGGACGATCCTGTCCATCAGCAGGCGATGGCCGAATACGCTGGCATTCGTGCGCAGCCAGAGTTCGCGCAAACGTGTGAATTGCATTTGAGCAAACACGAAGGCGACGTCGTTACAGATGGCGCCGACGTCGCCCATATGATTGGCGATCCGTTCGCGCTCGGCCAATATCCCGCGTATCAATGCCGCGCGTGCCGGGACCTCGATGCCCGCCGCCCGTTCTATCGCCATGCAGGCGGCCCACGAGTGGCCTACCGTCGTATCGCCGGAAATACGTCCGGCCAAACGGGCCAAAGACTCCGGCGTTCTGCCTTCGGCGATTTTTTCGATGCCTTTATGCACATAGCCTAGCCGTTCCTCCAGATTCAGGATCAGCTCGCCTACTGCCTGAAAGCGGAAATGCCCCGGCTCGATAATGCCGGCATGCACCGGACCCACCGGAATTTCGTAGACGCCCGCCCCGTAGGCTTTGACGAATTGATAATCCAGATCCGGAGGCGTCACGGCTTGCGGCTCGCCCTGTACCGGAAAATCCTTGCGTAGCGGATGGCTTTGTTTAGGCCAGGCTTTATGCCGCGTCCAGGGGCGATTGTCGGGATGGCCCGAAAAATCGATCCCGAACATGTCCTGTGTATGCCGTTCGCTGCGATTGGCGGCCGGATAAACCGTCGCTTGCGAAGGTAGTGTGGGTTTAGCCGCGCTGATCGTCGTGCGCAAGAGCAGATAAACGCCCTGTTTTTCGAAACAGGCATTGATTAAAAATCGCTCTTGGTCATGTTCCGCCCAGCCTGCCACCCATCGCATAGGTTGTTGTATCGCCAGTTCCGCAAACTGTCGCCAATGGCGAGCGTCGATTTGCCATAAGGTTGCCGGCGGCAGCGAGGTCTGTGCCACCGCAATGTCCGCGGCGGCAAGTCGGTTCAAAAAATCGGTCGTCCAATCGGCATCACTCATAACGGTGCGCTCCCGGAAATTAACAACGTCGCCTGTGAAAACCAGTTCGCCAAAAAGCTTGGAATCGACAAGCCCAGCCACAACACGAGCGCCAGATGGATCATCACCGGCCACAAATTGGCTTTGACCGGCATTTGACCTTCGGGTTTGTCGCCGTAGACCATCGGATGTATATGCCTGAATAAGCCGGCAAAGGCAATGCCGATACCGAGCAGCAACAACGGCGTCAACCAGGGATAGCTGTGCATCGTGGACAGCAGCACCAGGAACTCGCTGGTAAACACGCCGAAAGGCGGAAAGCCGGCAATAGCGATTGTGCCGATTAACAAGCCCCAGCCAATGCTGGGCTGGGTTTTGATCAGACCGCGAATGTTATCGATGCTTTGGGTGCCGGCAACTTGCGCGGCATGGCCGACGGTTACAAAAATGGCCGATTTGGTCAGCGAATGCACGGTCATGTGCAGCAATGCCGCGAAGGTGGCCAAGGGACTTCCGATGCCGAAGGCAAAGGTCATCATGCCCATATGTTCGATCGAGGAATAGCTGAACATCCTTTTAATATCCTTTTGCCGGTGCAGGAAAAAGGCTGCCACGAGAAATGACAGCATGCCGAATCCCATCATCAGATAACCCGCCATTGCCGACTGGGTGGCGCCGTCTACCAGCATCTTATTGCGGACGACCGCGTATAAGGCGTCATTCAGCAGCAAGCCCGACAACACCGCCGACATCGGCGTCGGCCCTTCGGAGTGGGCGTCGGGCAACCAGTTATGCAAGGGCACCAGACCGATTTTGGTGCCGTAACCGATCAGCATAAAAACGAAGGCGATCTGCAACACCTCCGGGTTTAATTTATCGGCATGAGTATAAAGGACCGACCACAGCAGGGAGTTTTCGACATCGCCGACCTGGACCGCCGCATAGTACAGCAAAATGGTGCCGAACAAGGCTTGCGCGATGCCGACGCCGCAGAGGATAAAATATTTCCAGGCCGCCTCGATCGATTCGGGGGTTCGATACAAGCTGACCAGCAACACAGTCGCCAAGGTCGCCCCTTCCATCGCTACCCACATCACACCCATGTTGTTGGTAGTCAGCACCAGATACATCGCCAGCATAAAACCCTGGTACATCGAGTAATAGAGTTTTAAACGCGGGTCGGTGAGTTTGCCGATTTCCTTTTCATGCGCCATGTAAGGCGCAGAAAATATCGAAGTGGTCAGGCCGACAAACGCGGTCAGCACAATCAGATAGACGTTGAACGGATCGATCAAAAAGGCACGGTCCGCAGACAGGATGGTGCCTCGATTTAATACGTTCATCGCTAGCCAAAGCGTTGTGGCCAGACAAACGGCGTTAAACCGGACGTTCAGTTTGCCGGTATCCGCATGATGTCCCGTGACCGCAAAAAACACGATGCCGGTAAACGGGATCAACAAGACCAAATAGGCAGCAATCATTGATCCACCTCGTGCAGGCGATTTAACCTGTCGACGTCCAGCGAATCGATGCTGGTACGAATATGAAAGAAAAAGATGCCGAACAGCACCGCTGCCACCAGCACGTCGAAGGCCACGCCCAATTCAACCACCATCGGCATGCCGTTGGTGGCGACGATGGCCGAGAAAAACAAACCGTTTTCTATCGACATGAAACCTACCACGTGCGCTACCGCCTGACGATGCGAAATCATCAGTAACATGCCGAGCAGCACTACGGATAGACTGACCGCCAGCGCATTCAGCGTCACCGCCGATGAGGAATGGACGATTGGGTGCAAAACATAATAGCTGAATACCATCAGACTCGCCCCACCCAGCATGACCAGGATATTATTGTTTAATGCCTCGACGTCGCGGTGCAGGTTCATTTGCAAGACCTGCCGCCTCAGCATCCAGGGGATAAAAATCACTTTCAGCCCCAGCGTCAACACCACCGAAATATACAGATGGGGATTATTCAGACTGTATGCGGCCAATGCGGCCGTCAAGGTCAACAAAAATCCCTGCAAGGCAAACACAAAAATCAGACGCAACAACCGTCCCTGTCCCAGCATCAGAAACGAGGTCAGTCCTACAAAGGCTGCCAGCGACAAAATGGCTTGCGTATAAAAATCCAGTTGTGCGATGTTCATCAGCGGGAAGCCTCTAAAATGATATGGCTCAACATGCCCAACAAGCCTAACAGATACGCAAAACCGAGATATTCCTGTATGCGAAACAAGCGCATTTTTGCCAAGAGCGTCTCGGAAATCGCCAGAAACAAACCCAATATGGCGAGTTTGCCGGTAATCGCCAATAGACCGTAGGCCAATGCCGGCACGGTAAAAGATTCGGCGATGCCCCACGGAAAAAAGATGTTGGCGATCAGAACGCCGTATAACATCAGTTTCAACTGGCTGGCCCATTCGATCAGCGCCAAATGACGGCCACTATATTCCAGAATCATCGCTTCGTGAATCATGGTCAGCTCCAAATGTGTCGCCGGATTATCGACCGGCACGCGCCCGGTTTCCGCAATCGCAACCAATATCAGCGCAAACAACGCGAACACAAACGACGGCCGCAGCACCAGCCCTTCCTGCACGACGTGGTCGATCGCGAGCGATAAATTCGTCGTGGAAGCGGTCATGGTCAGAGTAAAGATCGCCATCAGCATCGCGGGTTCCGCCATCGATGAAATCGTCATTTCCCGGGAGGAACCCATGCCGCCGAAGGCGGTGCCGACATCCAAGCCTGCCAATGCCAGAAAAAAACGGGCAAAGGCAAAAAAACCGACCATCACAATCACATCCGCGCTGGCCGACGTGGGTAAGTCGACCGCAATCAGCGGCACGACGGTGGCCGCCAGCACGGTCGCGGAAAAAATAATGTAGGGAGAGATCGTGAATAGCCAGGAAGCCTGCGCCGCAACCACCGGTTGCTTTTTGGTCAATTTGATCAAATCGCGGTAAGGTTGGAAAAGCGACGGCGACTTGCGGTTTTGCAGTCGGCACTTGCAGCATTTCAGCCAGCCGGCCAACAACGGCGCCAGCGCGACAAACAACAGGATTTGAACGATGGCGATCAACCAGCTCATCGGGCTGCTCCGGGTTGCCGCAACTGGATTCGGCAACAATCGTCATAACGGGTGGGCGGGATCGCGTTTCTATTTGTCGCCATTAGCTGATCACCCATAACATGAAAAGTAAAGTCACAAAGGAGTAGCCGAGATAAACCCTGATGTTTCCGGTCTGAATGCGGCCGATCTGCTTGGCCAGTCGGCCGACCCCTTGGGCAATCGGCTGGTAAATCCTCGGCCAGCTATGATCCTGAATCTGCAGCTGATAACGAATCACGGCGACCTCTTGATTCAGAGCGCCTTGCAGGTCTTTGTCGATCTGTTCGTCAACGATCCAGGCCTTGGCAAAAATGCGCCTTAAAGGCATCGCAAAAGCATGGCAACTGTACTGCATACGCGGCGTCAGGCCGCCGAAACCGCAGTCCCAGGGTTCTGCCCGGCGCATTACGGTGGCAGGATTACGGCGCAAATACCAAAAACTGATGCAGCCGGCGATCAGCGCGCCTATCAGCACCAACAGAGGAGAATAGGATGCCTGCTTCGTCGAGACCGGCGCCAGCCACAACCAACCTGAAGCGGTATCGTTCGGCAAAATCTGTCCCAATAGCTGCCCTGCAATCCTGTTGATCAAAGAGATCACCAGGCCCGGAAAAATACCTATCAAAAAACACAATCCGGCCAGCAGGCTGGGTCCTACGAGCATCCCTTTATCCTTAACTTCATGCGCTTTATCGCTATGGCGCGAACGCGACTTTCCCAAAAACATCATCCCGAAGACCTTGACGAAACACGCCGCCGCCAAGGCCGCGGTCAGGGCCAACGAAGCCGCGGCAACCGGAATTAAACTGCGCAGCACGCCGTTGTCCAGCACATAGACTTGCAATGCCGTCTGAAAAGCCAACCATTCGGAAACAAAGCCGTTGAACAGCGGCAAGGACGAAATGCTCATGCAGCCGACCAGAAACAATTTGCTGGTATGCGGCATCCGTTTGATCAATCCGCCCATCATGTCGATGTTCAGTTCGTGCGTTCGATGCTGAATGATGCCGGCGCCCAAAAATAACAAATTTTTGAATAGTGCATGGTTGAAGGCATGGAACAACGCGGCCAACAGGCCCAGCGCTGCCAGTTGCGGATGCCCGGTGGCCTTGAAAATCATCGACAAACCCAATACCGTCGCGATCATGCCGATGTTTTCGACAGAGCTGTAGGCCAGCAGGCGTTTTAAATTGACCTGCATCATCGCATACAAGATGCCGCCCAACGCCGATACCGTACCGACAATGACGAGTGTGACCCCCCATTGCCATTGCAGATCGCCGATCAAATCGTAACAAAAGCGGATCAAACCATAGAGTGCGACTTTCAGCATCACGCCGCTCATCAATGCCGAGATATGCGACGGCGCCACCGGATGCGCTTCCGGCAACCAGACGTGAACCGGCGCCAGCCCGGCCTTCATACCGAATCCGAGCAGCGCCAGCGCAAACGCGATGCCGGCCCAGTTTGTCGACAGTGTGACGTTGCGCAAGGCATCGAACGTAAACCCGTCGGCGAAACTTGCGAGCACCCCAAACGCCAAAATGATCGCCAAGGCGCCGACTTCGGCCATTAACAAATACAGAAAAGCGGCGCGGCGATTGGCAGGATTTTCATGCTGAAAAGCCACCAGAAAATAACTGGCAACCGACATCAACTCCCAGGCGATCATGAAAAAGAAGGCATCATCGGCCAGCAGTACCAGCAACATACCGGACACGAACAAGCCGGTAAACAAGCCAAGAACCGCAAAGGGATGTTTGCTGTCATCGTAAGCATGTACGTAACCGGGGCCGTAAAGACTGACCGCGCCGACCGCAATGCCGATGATCAAAAAGAAGAACCCGGACAAGCCGTCAAAACGCACGTGCCAGGGCAGCCAGGGCAGACCCAGACCGATTTGATCGGTCACAACCGTGTCTGCGATCAGTACGCTTAACCCGGCCGCTGCCGCGAATAGGCCAGACAAGCCCAACAGCAAAAACACCGCTTGCCGGAGCAGGTGCGGATAACGCCGTTCTTTCAGGCTGTTTTCAAGTAAGGATCGGTACAGACCGCTGCGGTCCGGAAATTTTTTGCTCCAATACCGGCTCAACTCCAGCAGCATGAAGCGCTGATTCATCAGCAACGCCAGCAAACCGGAAGCGAAGCTTAAAAGTACTGCCCCATAAGCGAATCCAAGGATCATAAACAACTCTCAAGCAAGCGATGTCGTTGCAAAACCCCGTCAGCAAACGGAATTTTTCCCCGGTAAGCGGTAAAAAAGAAGTAGCCATTGTCCCAAGGCCGCAAGATGCGTTTACAACGGCAACGCCCGGATCAATCATACGCAACACACAAATATTCCGCAACGGGGCCGAGTTATTCAAGTCAACCCGTTATTCGAATGAAGGGACGAAATAGGCCGCCTCAATGCCGTTGCATTCAACGGCTCGCTGAGTGGAGTCGAAGCGAACAACCCGGCTTCGGCTCCACTCAGCCGGCGGCAGCGCCGCTCAATTGGCGCTCGCTTTAGGCAGGGCCACCATTAAGTTTCACTGATATGACCGCTGTTCGTTTTTAACCTGCCGGCCAATGCCCGATCTCGGTCGTCAGGTAATGGCCGAACTTTGTCTATCAATTAAGACTTTCTTCATACTTATTTTCGAAATCTTCAGTGCAAGTCCACAATTTTTCAGCTACCTTTGATTATCTTCAAATGCTAAGGGATTGTCTGACCAAAACTGATTGCAATCACGTTATCAAAGCCTCTACCAGTCAAAAGATCTAGGCGTTCGCCCAGTTTCCTCCATGCCTCCGCCTGTTCCATCTTCAATTCCTGGCGCTGATAGACGCGCTTCATCTTATTCTGCTCGGTATGGTTTAGGCATTTTTCGATTACATCCGGCAGAATGCCCAGGTTGCCCATCAGGGTGGCGCCAGTACGCCGTAAATCATGCGGCGTCCATTTGCCGCCGGCCAGTTTCAACGCATCCTTATGCTGGCTTTTGTTGCTTCGGATACGGTCCGTTTGCCGGTCATTGATCTGCTTAGAGATCGACTTTTCGCTGACGTGGTTGGTTTTGGTGCGGTCCTGAAATAGCCAGATGTCGGATTCTCGAAATGTGGCTAGGCGCTCAAATTGGTTCAATGCAAAATCGGAGAGATAAATCGTATGGGGTTTGGTGTTTTTGCTGTTTTCGCTCGGAATCGTCCAGGTTTTGGCGGCAAAGTCGATATGCTGCCATTGGGCTTTCGAGAGTTCGCCGACCCGGCATAGGGTCGACAGCATGATCCCGATCGCGCATTCGGTTGAGGGGATCATATTCGCGTCGGGCAATTTACGGTACAACTCGCGAATTTCCTCTTCCGCTAATATGCGGTCCCGTTCGACAGACTTCCCGCCGATCTTGGCTTTGCGAATGCTGGCCGTAGGGTCGAACTCGATGATATCCCGGTCCACCGCAAAGCGGAACATTTGCCGCACCAGCGAGAGGATCAATTTCGCCATCCGGTTGACGCCGCGCAGTAGCAACGCGTCGGTGATTTCGGTAATGTGGCCTTTCCGAACCTCCGCCACAGCCAGGGGGCCGATCATCGGGAGCACGTCCTTTTCAAACATCCGCCGGATTTCTTTGCCGCCATCCTTACGGTTTTTCAGGTCAGTCGCGGCCCAGCGTTCGAACAGGTCCCGCACCGTAATCAGCGCTTGTTGTCGGGCCAGCTCCCGTGCCAATTCGGCTTGTTGCCGCTCCAGTTCTGCCCGTTCTTCCAGTTGCTTTTGTTTTTGCCGTTCTCTTTCTAGCTTCTTTTCCAGTTGCAGATCTTGACCATCCCAGGCCCGCTCCCGTAACGCATCGCACTCTCGCCTGGCTTCGGCCAAGGTTGAGGCTTTCAGGGTAATCCACTGCTGCTTGCCACCGACGAAACTCCGGAACCGAAACGAGACGCCGCCGCCAACACTTTCGGCTCGGATGCGCACATACAGTCCGCCGCCATCGGCGACTAGTCTTTCCTTGTCGCCCGCTTTTAAGTTTCTAAACTGTAAATCGGTCAGTTTGCCTTTGGCCATGATTCACCTGCACGGTTTTTGGGATACGGTTTGGGATACGGTTTTTGCTGGCTGCAGATGAATTCTATCGGACGCGGCTGGACAAGGCAATTAAAAAATAATAAATAATAACAAACGGTTATAGTTAACTTTGGAATTCTCTGGACGTCTTTGGATGAGGTTTTACCCTTATGGGGTGCAAGGGGTAGGAGGTTCAAATCCTCTCGTCCCGACCAATGAAATCAAGATCTTGCAAAATACAGCAATCATATAGCGTTTGAAAATGTTTTTTGGGTCACATTTATACTCGCTAGAATCTGTTGAACCACTGCATCCCAAATGTACCTATGGCCAGTAGTCAGTATGACTTCAACGCCATTAATTCCGCTCTAGTCAGTTTCTCTGACAATAATATGAGGCCGCTCGGGTGGCGGCCCGGATACCATCATAAACGTAAATGCCGACGGGAGATATTCTTGCCTTTGCGTCTTCGATTTTTATTAGATACTAATATCCTGATCCCACTTCAGGACTCAATGGTGGTGCTTCAGCCAAGCCTTACGAATTTCGTGCGGCTGTGTAACATGCATGGTCATCAGTTACTTTACCACCCGGCTTCAGTCGAGGACATCCAGCGAGATCCCATCGAGGACCGTCGTAATCGCACATTAACAAGGCTAGGCCAATATGTCCAGTTACAGGCTGGGCCAGCCTGCCCGTGGAACACGCCACAAACCTCTGCCAATGATGCTTGCGACAACGAGATCTTGTATGCCTTGAAATGTAACGCAGCGCACGCGCTCGTGACCGAGGATCAAGGTCTACACCGTAAGGCTCGAGAACGTGGATTGAGTGATCGTGTGTACTTCATCCAGTCTGCCGATGACTGGTTGCGTCGCTTGCACGAACCTGGCGAGATCCAGCTCCCTAACATTAACGATGTCGAATTGCACACGTTGGCGGACCAGCTGACCGGGGCCTTCTTCGACAGCCTACGAGAGGACTATGATGGCTTTGATGACTGGTTCCGACGCAAGGCTAGAGAAGGCCGCCGCGCGTGGATCTACCGTTACGGTGCTAATGAGGACATCGCGGCCATCTGCATTTACACAGTGCAAACCAACGAGCCGATTACGGACGATGGGAAAATTCTCAGAGGTGAGGCTCTGAAACTTTGTACTTTTAAAGTGGGGGATGCGGTGCGCGGGCGCAAAATAGGCGAGTTATTCCTGCGCGCCGCCTTTATGTATGCAACCAACCACCAGTGCAAGTCGATTTTCCTGCACGCTAATGACGAGCAGCAAACATACCTGACGAGCTTGATCGAGGACTTTGGCTTCCGCTACTCCGGTCTATACCAAGGAGACGGTGTCTATGTTAAAGCTCACCCGATCAATCCGCCCGCTATACAGTTGGATCCGTTTGGTTATGTGCGCCTATTCTACCCCCATTACATGAGTGGTATTGAGGTCCAGAAGTTTCTAGTGCCGATTCAGCCCCAGTACCACGACATCTTGTTCCCAGACTATCAACGCCCGAGGTATGCACTGCCGGAAGGGCATCCGCAACGTCATGTTGGCAACGCCATAAAGCTGGCCTATCTTTGTCACACACCCAGCAAACAGCCGCGCTCTGGAGACATCGTTTTGTTTTATCGTAGTGGCGACATGCGAGCAGTAACAACGCTGGGTGTAGTTGAGAGTTACCAGTGGTCGGAATCGGCCAATCAAATCGCACAAATTGTAAGCCGAAGAACCGTATATTCGGATCAGCAGATCGAGAGGATGGCGCGAACGGAAACCAAAGTGATGTTGTTTCGCTTGATTTGCCACTTCGAGAACCCCGTGCCTTATGGAGAACTAAATCGTCTACGAGTTGTTACGGGCTCCATTCAATCTATCACAAACATTACTGATGAGTCTTTTTCCCGAATCCTCCGAGCAACCAAGCGGTAAAGCGGTTTTGCTATCAATCAAGCCGAAGTACGTCGATCTAATCCTCGCCGGTAAAAAACGTATTGAGTTGCGTCGCAACTGGCCGTCTAACGATATTGGCGTGATGGTACTATATTCGTCAGCGCCAGTCCAAAAGTTGGTTGGGGTGGCTTTTATCGACCATATCGAAGAATGTAATTTCGAAAGTCTGTGGACCCTGGCTGATGCTAATGGAGGCGGTGTAACGTACGATGAGCTTAAGGATTATATAAAAGGCAAGAAGACCGCTTTCGGAGTATTAATCGATCGTGTTAGGATCGCTGAGGTCCAGGTTGATCCTAAAAAACTGTTCCCCAACTTCACGCCACCCCAGTCGTTCCTGTATCTCGACCCAGTCAATTTCCGTGGTGTGATGCGAGCCATGTTTCCTTCCCAGGAGTCAGAATGAATATCTTTATAGCCGGAGTGCACGGTGTCGGTAAAACTTACTTGGCGTCTCAACTTCCTGCGACTTTTGGCCTTATACATACGTCGGCCAGTAAGCTAATAAAAGAAGAGCTTACGATGTCCAACTGGGGCGTGGACAAGCGCGTTAACGACGTGGATGTCAATCAAATAGCACTTGCAGCGGCAGTCCAGCGCTACAACGCTGCGGGAACGCGTCTTCTACTGGACGGCCACTTTGTGCTGTTGAATAGCGAGGACAATTTTTTGCGCTTAGATATCGAGGTGTTCAATTCATTAAACCTTGATGGCGTGGTGCTACTGGAAGCGGATCCAAATGTAATTGCTAGGCGCATCTTCGAGCGGGATGGCCGGGAGGCCAAAATCGATCACCTAGGCTCAGGACTCATTAATTGAGGTAGAAGATCACAGTGGCGGCGATAAGAATGGCTGAGAAGAAGGTATGGGCGCAGCGATCATAGCGCATGGCAATGCGGCGCCAATCCTTGAGTCGTCCGAACATGTTTTCAACT
>JBPFEG010000017.1:0-212242 GCA_051061015.1 Methylomicrobium sp. | reverse complement strand
CCGGCCACGGTGACCTTCAGATCGCTTCGCGGCGCGCTGACCTTAAACACCTGTTCGGCTGCATCCAGCTTGCCTTTGACACCGGTCAATTTTTCGATAGTGGCGGTATCGAGTGTGTCAGAACTAGTCGGTTGCGCTTGCGCAGGATTTAAGCCGGCGAATAACGCGTACGCGAGCAGAACCCAAACCTGAATAAAACGGATCCTCTTCATAACCCAACTCCTACCTGGACCAACCAGGCTTTGATCAAAGTGACTAAAAATCCCGCTATAATATTCTGAATTCTGCTTCTGAAAGAGATAAAGGGACGCCATATGGACAACTAATAAACGTCTTTTCTCCAAGGGTAAATTACATCAACCCTCTTATTTATTACGAAAAGGCAGCTTTCGCAGATTGACCAGACATTCCTCTAGAATCTGGGATTGGCTGGTTATGGCCGGTCTGGGCTGTTCAAGGTTAGCCAGCCCTTCCTGTTCTTATGGCTATACTATCCTGATATTTTGCACAGCCTAACTTTATTCCCAGGGTGGTTCATCGCCGTTATACGCTACAAAGTCTTTACATGCTGGATAGTTGATCGCACTGCCGGCTTCATTTTGGGTAGATGCGCTATGTTTAGAAAATGAAGTCCTCGTTTTGGGTTTACTGTGAGGAGGGAAAGATAATTCCGAACTGACAGCTTCAGATTGCCATCTTGCGAAAGGCGTCATGTCAATACTGGCTGGGACATACCATTTCTTATGGGCTGCATCCCATTTCGCGCCGAGCGCTTTTGCAGCATCCTTTTGTGTGAAGGGGACATTGAGATAGATTTTGGAGTCTGCCATTTTATATTGTGAGAGTGAATACGGAATTCTAGAATTATAGAACTGCACATTTGATGTTTCAAAAAATCAGAAAAGGAAATGAAAAATGAGAGCGGGCTCCCTCATGGCAAGAATCCAATATGCCCTGGTCCTTCTTATCTTCATGTTGATACCCGTGCTTCCCATCACGGGTGTGATAGGGTTGTTTATACTGATCTTTCGACCTCTCTGGTTTAAAAAACTGGTGGATAATGTGTATGCGGATAAAAACGATCGCTAGCTTCCACTGGGAAAATGACATACAAAATTTTAAGAGCAGTAAACTTTGGATTTGATCTGAAGGTTTCAAAAGTCACTTTCTATTGAGACTTTTACTCAGTTAGCGCAGTGCTGCCTGCTTCCCTTCGATGAGGCAGCTCACGTTGATGTCGCCCAATACATTGACGGCGGTACGGCAGCGGTCCAGAAACCAGTCGACGGTGAGCAAAATGGGGATGAACTGCAGGGGCAAGCCGACGGCGTTGAACACCAGGGTGATGGTCACGAGCCCCGCTTCCGGAATGCCGGCGGCGCCCACCGACGCCATGATACTGGTCAGGGCGATTTGTATTTGCTGCTGCAAATCGAGATGCATGCCTAGCATCTGCGCAACGAACAGCGCCGCCATGGCTTCATACAGCGCCGTACCGTCATTATTAAAATTCGCCCCCACCAGGGCGCCGAGGCTGGCGGATTTTTCACTGATACCCACCTGGTCTCGCAAACAGGTAAAGGTCACTGGCATCGTGGCTGTCGAGCTTGCAGTGGAGAATGCTGTTATCAATGCGTCGCGGGTGCCTCGCAAGAGTGTGAGGGGCCGCACCCAGGAACCTATGCGAATACGGGTCAAATAATAAATGACTTGCACGATCAGCGCGATGATGACGCTGACGATAAAGAGACCTAATGCCTTGAAGCCACCCAGACCTTGCGTTCCGACAAGGCTCGCAATGATGCCAAATACCGCAATCGGTACGACAGCAATGATCCAATGCAGGATACGAATCAAGGTCGTCAGCGTTATTTCGGCGAGATCTTCGACCGAGCCGAGGGTGCGCTCGCGTTGGCTGCGCAACGCGATGCCGAAGGCTAGGCCGATGAAGATGACGCCAATCACTTTGCCATCATCGCCTAAAGGTCCGAAAAGGCTTTTCGGCACATTGTCCAAAAACGTGACCAAGGGATTGGGGTTCGCGGATTGGGGCGTCGTCTCGGCGTGCAGGACGGGCACGGACAGGTCTGCTCCCACGCCAGGCTGGATAATATTGGCCACGCAAAGGCCGATAAAGATAGCGACTAGCGTATTCAGAATCAATAAGCGCGCGAGTTTCAAGCTGTCGCGTCCACCGAGTTCTGCGGTCATTAACGTGTGGATAATGGCTGCGAGGATCAAGGGCGGTGCCAAAGCGCCTAGCAACCGCAAGATCAGTTTCCCCGGCAGCGCCAACACCGCCGCATCCCGTCCCCAGGTAACGCCTACCACTATGCCCAGTAACAACGCCAACATCATCTGATAATACAAGGGTAACCTATTCCAGCGTGCGAATAATGTCGATGGCATGAGAGGAGCCTCAATGAATAAGGATTACTCCATAGAGATGTTAAAGCACAAAAGATGCTCAATATTTTCCGGGAAAGTTGAGAGCTGTTTATTAGCAATGCTCTGCGCCATTTCCCACTTTCCGGGGCTTTGGATACACGGTTTTCGGTTAATGGGCACCGTTGAGTGCCCGCTGTCAAACATTGACCCGTCGTTCACGGAACACTTGCGACTGGCTCGTTTTGATATGGCTGCCAAAGAAAATTATACGGAGGAGTCCTGCTTCGAAATGTTGATGGCAGAAATCAAAAGCAGACCTTCCATTACCGAAGTCGATTGCACCGCGACAAAGCAGCAAATCTCGGTTGGGTTTTGCCTTTACAAAAACTACCCGACATTAACTAACGAGCAAGTTTTCGATATGCGGTTGAACTCAACATTTCAACGCTGATTGACTGAAAAGCTGCCGTTAAAAACCGAAAACGACACCTGGCTACATTGCCGGGCAAGGCAGCCGGTAACCGATCAATTCGTTATTTTCTACGCCGGACTACCAGGTCGAACTTTTGAAATGACCACAGGGCTACGGCCCCTCCTTAGCCCGCACCCGGCATCCCTGCCGAGTATCCTGGCGGCGTGTAGGTTATTATTCCCGCCAGACTGAGCGATGAGCGGCCAATCTTCTGAAACAAGGCGGGATATAGCTTGTGTCATCGTCGAGTTACTTTCTGTTCGGTATCACACGCCGATTCTCTGATTAAGCGGATTTGAGGCGAGGAAAGGGCTGCATTTCCGCCCGCCTGTTCCATTTCTTAATCGCTTCCGCTTTCGTCGCGAACAACGGCATGTCGACCGAATTGAAGATGCAACCGCACGCATGCTTTGCGGTGATGGAATATTGATGGTGATTGGTCAGAGGGAGTGTTTCATTCGCGATTTCGGCGGCGGATCCGCAAAATGGGCAAGATAAAAGCTTTTTCATAAATACCTGAGAGTCGTGTTAAAAGATCGGCGGGGGATCAGTGTGGGTTTTACCCCGCGAATTCCTCTGCGACTCCCAAAGGCGATCATTTATTCAATTTCTCCGTATTTTTCATCCGACTCGATTGCAACTCGAAGCCGTAAGCGGCTAGCGTGTGTGCGGACTTTCCCTGATCTTTTCATTCCCCGATATCCTCCCGACTGGCCGCCCTTTTTGCCTGAGCTTTTGTCTGGGTTGATAATCGGACGGCGACTTGTCCTAATACAGAACTCTGCTACTTTTGGTGTTAGTCTCTGAGTTGTCCGGTAAGGGACTCGGACAGCAAAATAGCCATGAGCGTGATAAGAGCATTCTAAAAAACATTCAAACCCGTCGGGTCGAGAAAACGAGCCGTTGCCAGACCTTCATGCGGTTTCGCGGTCGAAATCCGACAAACTGAACCGCCTGCTAAATGGGACAAGCCCTTATATGAAGTCGCTCGAATGGAAGCGGTTCGAAGAAATCTCGATGGAGTATCTGAGGATCATGAATTGCATGGCTAACGTGACCTGTACCGGAGCGGATGGCGGCGTCGATATCAAAATAAGCGATAGCAGCGGCAAGATCTTTGCCATTGCCCAGTGCAAATCCTGGAGCAGACCGATCGGCGATGGCTTGATCCATCCGTGAGCTGTACGGCATCATGGCGGCCGACAATGTGCGGCACGGCATTTTCTTGACTACTTCCGAATTCATCCAGGGAGCCCAGGAGTTCGCGAAAGGGAAAAAACCTGCTTGCTGCTGGTCGACAGCAATGAATTCGTGTGCCTGGTCAACAACCTCGATGAAATCAATCGGAAGCGATTGGATAACTTGGCGCGTTCCGGGGCTTATACCGTGCCTACGTGTGTTCGGTGTGAAGTGAAGATGGTGAAGCGCAAAGCGAAAACGGGCGAGAATGCCGGGGGGAATTTTAGACCAATAGGCGAGCCGATAAACTTGATTCTGGTCGCGCTTGTTCCATTGCTGCGCATATTCATCGACGAGGTCTGCAAATGTCATCGAGGCGCCGCGTAAGCCTAACGTTTCCATTTTTTCTCGATCGGCGTCGATGGGCTTGGCCCAGGCTTCTGCGTCGCCACGTCGGGTGAAGTTCTTGCTCTTTAAATGTGTGCCGTGTTTGTCATGGATGATGGCTTTATAGGTGATACCTGTTTTGCCTTGGATTTTACGAATGATGTACGCCATAGAAAACTCCTCGCGTGGGATTGCGAATCGGCGTAGTGCCCAAATTGGCGCCCTAGCCGGGTTTTTCTAGCGTTTTAACCGATGACGTGTAAAAATAATACTTTATTTTCATGGTTTTAATGGCGCGCCCGAGAGGATTCGAACCTCTGACCTCAGCCTCCGGAGGGCTGCGCTCTATCCAGCTGAGCTACGGGCGCTTGGAACCGCCTATTATAACAAATTCTGAAATAATTACGACAACATTGTTTTTAGGTGTGCGAGGCTGGCCCGGCCGCGCTCCTTGATCGTTTCGGGATCGAGCTGTTTTTTGTTCGCCCATTCGAGGTCGTCTTCGGGCAGTTCGCCCAGAAAACGGCTCGGTTCGCACTCTTCGGTTTCGCCGTAGCGCTTCCGGTGTGTGCAGTAGCTGAAAGTCAACGTGCGCTGGGCGCGGGTGATGCCGACGTAGGCGAGGCGGCGTTCTTCTTCGAGATTGCCGGTTTCGAGGCTGTTCTGGTGCGGCAGGATATTTTCTTCCATCCCGATCAGGAATACGTGCGGAAACTCGAGGCCCTTCGCGGCATGCAGGGTCATCAGGCTGACCTGGTCGCCGGCTTGTTCCTCGCGATTGCGCTCCAGCATGTCCATCAGCATGATTTTCGAGACTATCTCGGACAGCTTCGCGTTGCCTGATTCTTCTTTTTCGGCCATCCGCTTGAGCCAGTCGAGCAGTTCGTAGACGTTCTTCATCTTGCGCTCGGCGGCGTCGCGGCTGCTGTTATTTTCCTGCAGCCACTGCCGGTAGCCGATTTGATCGATCATTTGTTCGAGCACCGCGAACTGGTCGCCGCGCTCGACCCGGTCGGCGGTATCGACGATCCAGTCGCGGAACCGTTCGAGACGGTGGACGGCATTATCCTGCAGCTTTTGCTTCAGGCCGAACTCGCCGCTGGCCGCAAACAGGCTGATGTGGCGCTCGTTCGCGTAGGCGCCGAGCTTTTCAAGCGTGGCGGGACCGATTTCGCGGCGAGGGGTGTTGATGATGCGCAGATATGCCGCATCGTCGTCCGGGTTCACTAGCAGGCGCAGGTAGGCCAGTATGTCCTTGATTTCGGTATAGGCGAAGAACGAGGTGCTGCCGCTGATGAAGTAGGGCACGTTGTTTTCGCGAAGGCACCTTTCGAACAGGCGGGACTGATGGTTGCCGCGGTACAGGATCGCGTAATCGCCGTAGGAGGCGCCGGTCTTGAATTTGTGGTGCACGATTTCGGAAACGACCTGCTGCGCTTCGGTCAGTTCGTCCTTGTGGCTGAGTACGCGCAACGGATCGCCGTAGCCGAGCTGGCTCCACAGTCGCTTTTCGAACACGTGCGGATTGTTTGCGATCAACTGGTTCGCGACTTTAAGAATCCTCCCGGTCGAGCGGTAGTTCTGTTCGAGCTTGATCACTTTCAGGCGCGGGTAATCCCGTTGCAATTGCGCCAGATTCTCCGGCTGCGCGCCGCGCCAGGCATAGATCGACTGGTCGTCATCGCCGACCACGGTAAAGCGGCCGAGATTGCCGGCCAGCTGGCGGACCAGTTCGTATTGGGTCGAATTGGTATCCTGATACTCGTCGACCAACAGATAGCGGATCTTGTTCTGCCATTTTTCGCGGATCGCTGGATGCTGCTGGAACAGCAGTACCGGGATCAGGATCAGGTCGTCGAAATCGGCCGCGTTGTAGGCCTTCAGGCTTTGGACATAGTCCGTGTAGAGCAGGGCGGCGTGATGCTGTTCCTGGGTTGCGTGCGAGAGCGCGTGTTCTGGCGTCACGAACGCATTTTTCCACTGGCCGATCTGCCAGGAATATCGGTCGCACTGGTCCGGATCGAAGCTTTTGGAGCTGTGCGCGATCAGGTTACGCAGCAGGGTCAGCTTGTCCTGCTCGTCGAACAGGGTCAGGCCGGGCTTATAGCCGAGCGTTTTCGCTTCCGCGCGCAGGATGTCGAGGCCGAGCGAGTGAAAGGTCGAGACGCGCAGGCCGCGCAATTGCGTGTCGTCGAGCAGTTTGGACACGCGGGTTTTCATTTCGCGCGCGGCCTTGTTCGTAAAGGTCACTGCCGCGATATGGCGCGCGGGGGTGCCCTGTGTGACCAGGTAGGCGATCTTCTCGGTAATCACGCGGGTCTTGCCGCTGCCGGCGCCGGCCAGCACCAGCAAGGGGTGGTCGATGGCTTTGACGGCGGCTTGTTGCTCTGGGTTTAGCTTGCTCATGGATCGGTTGGTTTATAGCCTTCCCGCCGGTGCGGAAAAAGTCGAGGCATACGGGAGAGGGCCGATCATTGTAGAGGTTCGGGCGGGAGGAAAAAAGCCCGGGATTTAAAAAATGTATTTACGTACGGCTCAAACTACGGTGGGCAGAGCGAGAGCCGGGCATTTAATAGGTGCGAAAGGCGATTCCCATTCGCCGCGGAAATCCCTCATGTCTGAACGGCTCTGTTGGCGCGAAAAGTGCTTAAATTTTACTAATTCTTTTTCATCGCACGTCCACCGCCATGCTGAATCTCTTGATAGTCGAATGCGGAGTCGATAATACCCCATTGGAAAGTGCCCTGTTTGAGGGCGGCTCCGAAACGGTCACGATTCAGCACGGGCCGTCGTTCATTACGCAAATCAAGGAAATAAGGCCGGACGCAGTCATCTTCAATCTCGAATCGCCTTCCGAGGAACTCCTGGCTGATCTTCTAGCGCTGAGCCGGCAGTCGCCGCTGCCGGTGGTCATGTTTGCGTCCGACGGCAGCAGTGCGACGATCCAGAAAGCGATTCAGTCCGAGGTCACGGCTTACGAGGTGAACGGGCTCACTGCCGATCGCGTTCCCAGCATCATCCAGGTGGCCGTGGCCCGGTTCAAGCATCAACAGGCGCTCAAGCAGACGCTGCAGGAAGCGAAAATCCAGCTCGAAGACAGGAAGCAAATCGACCGCGCTAAAGCGATTTTGATCAACACGCGAAACTTTACCGAGAACGAAGCCTACCATACCCTCCGAAAACTGGCGATGGACCGGAATGTGACGCTGGGCCAGATGGCCCGGAACGTCATTGCGATGGCGGAATTGCTGAAATAGAACGCTGACTTTTATCGACCCGCCATGAAGACGTTTATCAAAGTGATTGAAATCTGGATTCCCGACAAAGAACGGACTCAGCTGGAGTTCGGCTCGGGATTGTACGGCAGCTTGACGGATTTCAAGCGTATCAGCGAAAAACAGCATTTTGTTTATGACGAAGGATTGCCCGGCAAAGCGTGGGCGGCGGGCCATCCGATTGTGCTGAGCCGGTTTGAAGATTCTTATTTCAAGCGCACCGCCGAGGCGCAAAAAGCGGGGTTGAGCTGTGGTATTGCGATCCCGATTTTCTCCGGGGATTTTTTATTGGCGGTCGTGGTGTTTCTCTGTGGCGACGACCAGGAACAGGCTGGGGCGATCGAGGTCTGGTGCAACGAAACCGCCAAAGGCGATACTCTCCAGGTGCTGGACGGCTATTACGGTGCTTTGGAACACTTTGAAGCATTATCCCGGCAAATCAAACTTTCCAGGGACCAGGGCATACCGGGCAGGGCGTGGGCAGCGGGGATGCCGGTTCTGGTCGAGGATATCGGCAAAGTGGCTGGGTTTCCCCGGGCAGAGGAAGCGCAAAAAGCGATCATTGCCACCGGTTTGGGCATACCGTTCATCCAAGGCGATGAGCAGATTTATGTGACCACCTTTCTTTCCGCGAACGCGACGCCGATCGCTAAGCGCATCCAGATATGGGTGCCGGATCCCGAGCGCGGGCAGTTGATTTGTCGGCAAAGCTACAGCAAAAACAGCAACAACCTGGCGGAAATTTTCGAAACGCTGACGGTCGACAAAGGCGAGGGAGCCTTGGGTCGAGTCTGGCTGACCGGCATGCCGTCGATCAGCGGTAATCGGGAAGAAACTTATAATGTTGAACTGGAAGATCTCAGCAGCATGCTCTCGATTCCGGTGATCGAGCAAGGGCGATTGAAGGCGATCGTGACCTTCTTGTTCTAGATGTTTCCCAAACAATTTTTCTAGAGAGGGCGTGTCTGTGACGCGTCCTTCCACCTCCACGAAGGGGTAAGACGCACTTCCGCGTCGGCAGAAAAACCCCGAAAACCCAGTATTTTCCCTTTCCTCGCGTTTTTGGCATTTTGCCGGGGCGTGTGTCTTCGCTGATCTTTAAAATTCCTCACAATGGACATATTGCACCCGCAAATCGAGCATTCTGTGGCTTGAAAACAACCCTGTTTTAAGTTGGTGCAAAACGGCGCAGTTGATGCACGATCATTGGGCACAGCCTCTGACCGGGCTTGCAGTCTTGGGCGGATCAATCAACCCAATCCCCGGAGAGAGCGAGCAATTGGGTGAAATTTAATGCAAAAGACAGGTTGAATCGGTTTCTTCCTGTTTCTGGCATGGATAGTGCTTATATTCAAATGAAGACTCTAACGGTGGGGTCAAAATTTTGTGCTTAAAGATGAGCGACTGACGACGGCGTCGACTACAGCAGAGGCGGTATTGCCTGTCCAGTAGGAAAACGCGTTTATGCCTTAAATTTTACCTCCAGATGAATCTTATGAAACAAGGAAAATTTACTCTCACCCAACTTGTCGGCACATTCACCAAGACTGTAGCGGCCACGGCTTTAATTCTCAGTACTTCCGTCGGCGCTGTGACTAAGGATTTGGAAACCGAAACCGTCAGGCTCGGTTTTATCAAGTTGACCGACATGGTGCCGCTTGCGGTCGCTTTCGAAAAAGGTTATTTCGAGGAAGAAGGCTTGTCCGTGCAAGTAGAGGCGCAAGCGAACTGGAAAGTCGTGCTGGACCGCGTATTGAGCGGCGAGCTCGACGGTGCGCATATGCTGGTGTCTCTGCCTTTCGGTGCGGCGGTAGGTTACGGCACCAAAGGAGAAATTATCAGCGCCCTAACTCTGTCTTCGAACGGTGTTGCGATCACGGTTTCGAATGATGTCTGGAAAGAGATGAAACCAAACGTTCCGGTCAAGGACGGCAAACCGGTGCATCCAATCAAGGCGGATACTCTGAAGCCGTTGCTGGAAAAATATAAAAGCGCTGGCAAACCCTTCAACATGGGGATGACCTTTCCGGTTGGCCCTCACAACTTCAAACTGCGTTACTGGCTGGCGGCCGGTGGCATTAACCCCGGCTACTATTCACCTCCTCAGGATACTTCCGGTCAAATCAATGCCGACGCGCTGCTGTCAGTAACGCCGCCGCCGCAAATGCCGGCGACGATGGATTCAGGTACGATCGTGGGCTACTGCGTAGGCGAACCCTGGAACCAGCAAGCGGTGTTCAAAGGCATCGGGGTGCCGGTGATCAGCGATTATGAATTAATGAAAAACAGCACTGACAAAATCTTCGGCGTCAATAAGGCATGGGCGGATAAACATCCCAACACTCACAAGGCTTTGATCAAAGCCTTGATTCGCGCGTCGATGTGGCTGGATGCGGAAAACAACAAAAACCGCAACGAGGCCGTCGAGATGTTGTCGCAAAGCCAGTATGTTGGGGCCGATTACGATGTGATCGCGAACAGCATGAACGGCACGTTCGAATATGAAAAAGGCGATAAGCGTTCACTGCCCGATTTCAATGTATTTTTCCGCTATAACGGTTCCTATCCTTACTACAGCGATGCGGTCTGGAATCTGACCCAGATGCGCCGTTGGGGTCAAATCAATGAAGAAAAGCCGGATTCCTGGTACATGGAAGTCGCCAAGAAAGTTTATCGTCCCGACATCTACATGGCGGCGGCGAAAGAGCTGATCGCAGAAGGCAAGGCCAAGGCCAGCGATTTTCCGAGCGATAACGAAACCGGCATCAAGCCGCCCAGCGCGGACTTTATCGACGGGATTCCATTCGATGCGACCAAACCGAATGAATATCTGACCAAATTCCCGATTGGTTTGAAAGGCAAGCAAAAGGTCGCCGGCGGCAAAGTCGTCGACAAATGATCCGAAAGCTTGCTTTCAAGGGTTAACCCTTCTTGTTCTAGATGTGCCTCTGATGTGTATAAGGATGTCGACTGTGTGCAAGGACGCACATTTTTTTCGGCACGATTCCCAAGACACCATTTATTCGGATCCCCCCGGTAACGGGCGCGGGCAGACTATGAATAACAAATTGATCAAATTTTTAGATATTACCGGCTTAACCTGGTTTATTCCGATGGTAAAGATCGCGGCGGGAGAAAGTCCGGCGCAGCAACTACGGCAGCTATGGCTGATGATGGGCGTACCGTTCATCGCCTTCCTGCTTTTTTTGGGCCTATGGAGTTTTTCGGCGGCTCGCGTGAATACCAGTCTCGGCGCAATTCCAGGGCCCGTCGCGGTCTGGCATGAAGCCGGCGGTTTGGTGGACGAGCATCACACGCAACGCGAAAGAGAGCGCCAATATTACGAACGTCAGCAGGAGCGGATCAAACAGGCAGCGGCGGAGCACCCCGACCAGCCGCCGCCAAAAGTCCGCCCATACAACGGCAAGGGAACCTATCTGGATCAGATCGCCACCAGTCTCGCGACCGTATTCACCGGCTTCTTCCTGGCCACCTTGGTGGCGGTGCCGGTCGGATTGTTGTGCGGAATGAGTCCGGTGATCAATACTGCGATCAATCCGTTGATCCAGATCTTCAAGCCGGTCTCTCCTCTGGCCTGGCTGCCTATCGTGACCTTGGTCGTTAGTGCTCTATATGCCTCGAGCGACGACTCCTGGTTCGAAAAATCGTTTCTGACCTCCGCAATTACCGTAACGCTATGTTCGTTGTGGCCGACGCTAATCAATACCGCGGTCGGCGTCTCGTCGATCGACAAGGACCTGGTCAATGTCGGCAAAGTGCTCCGATTAAACTGGAGCACGCAAATCAAGAAAATCATTCTGCCGTCCGCGGTGCCGTTCATTTTTACCGGCATGCGGCTATCGCTGGGGGTGGGCTGGATGGTGCTGATCGCGGCCGAAATGCTCGCGCAGAATCCCGGCCTCGGCAAATTCGTCTGGGATGAGTTCCAAAACGGCAGTTCGAACTCACTGGGGCGGATCATGGTGGCGGTATTCACGATCGGGATCATCGGCTTCATACTCGACCGGATCATGCATTCGCTGCAAAAAGTCTTCTCCTTCGGACGCTAAGGGGAGGCCGACATGATTTCAGCTAATTTAAAGTCGGGCAATGCCGATTTTGCAGATCGCCTGAAGGACAATGTGGTGGAACTTTCTATAAAAACGAAGTCTTCCGTGCCGAAGGGTTCAAAAGAGACGGCCGTCAAGACGCTGCTCGAATTGAAGGAGGTTTGCAAATCCTACGGCGAAGGCACGCAGAAGACTTCGATATTGAAAGACATCAATCTGTCGATCGAGGAAGGCGAATTTATCGCGATCGTCGGCTTTTCCGGCAGCGGGAAAACGACGCTGATCTCGATTATCGCCGGCTTGTGTGGAGTCGACAGCGGCGATATGTTGAAGCAGGGCAAACCGATTGCGGAGCCCGGTCCGGACCGCGGCGTGGTCTTTCAGAATTATTCCTTGATGCCTTGGTTGACCGTTTACGAAAACGTCGCCCTGGCGGTCGACCAGATTTTCAAGGACTGGACGCCCGCGCAGCGTAAGGCGCACACCGAGAAATATGTGCGGATGGTGAATCTCGGTGCGGCGATGGACAAGAAACCGGCCGAACTTTCGGGCGGGATGCGCCAACGGGTCAATGTCGCGCGGGCATTAGCCGCTAACCCGGACATCCTGCTGCTCGATGAACCATTGAGTGCGCTCGATGCGCTGACCCGCGGCAATCTGCAGGACGAAATTCTGCAAATCTGGGATCAGGACAAGAAAACGGTGATCCTGATTACCAACGATGTCGATGAAGCGATCTATATGGCCGATCGGGTCATTCCGCTGAATCCGGGGCCCGATGCAACGTTCGGTCCTACGTTCAATATCGACATCGAACGCCCGCGGGATCGGGCTGCTTTGAATCATAACGAAGAATTCAAGCGCCTCCGCGCCGACATCACGCGCTATCTGATGCAGGTCGGTCTCGAAAAAAACCGGCAGGACAGTGCGGATCGCGTGGTATTGCCAAATGTCCGTCCGAACACCAGCAACGATTGGCAAACGGACAACTCCGCCCTGAAGCCTTCCCAGGATGATCTGGACCGGCCGCGTTATCTGGAATTCTCGAAGGTGTCGAAAATCTACCCGACACCGGACGGCAACGGCACGGTGAAGGTTGTCGACGGCTTCGACATGAAGCTGAAAAAGGGCGAGTTCATTTCGATCATCGGCCATTCGGGTTGCGGCAAGTCGACCGTGCTGTCGATGACCGCCGGCCTGAACGAAATTTCGGAAGGCGGCATCATTCTGGACAACCGCGAAATCTATGCAGCCGGACCCGACCGTGGGGTGGTGTTCCAAGCGCCGAGCCTATTCCCCTGGCTAACCGCGTTCGAAAATGTCACGCTGGGCGTCGACAAGGTCTATCCGCATGCCACGCAGGCCGAACGCGACGACATCGTCGAATATTATCTGACCCGCGTGGGTCTCGGCGATTCGCTGCATAAAAAAGCCGCTGACATGTCGAACGGCATGCGGCAACGGGTCGGCATCGCGCGCGCGTTTGCGCTGTCGCCCAAATTACTGCTGCTGGATGAGCCTTTCGGGATGCTGGACTCGCTAACGCGCTGGGAACTGCAGGAAGTGTTGATGGAGGTTTGGGAGCGAACGCATGTGACCGCAATCATCGTGACGCACGATGTCGATGAAGCGATTTTGCTGGCCGACCGGGTCGTGATGATGACAAACGGACCGCATGCCAAAATCGGCAAGGTTCAGGACATCGACCTGCCCAGGCCGCGCAGCCGCAAGGCATTGCTGGCGCATCCCGATTATTACCGCTATCGGGAAAGCCTGCTGACCTTCCTTGCCGAATGCGATCACACTCATTAATGCACGCCAATCACAGAATTTAAGGAAGCACCATGACACATCCAACTTGCAAGACTACATTTCTGTCGCTGTCTTTACTAATGAGCGGCTCTGCCCTCGCTGATATTACTCAAGAGATTGAGGATGCTTTTAACTTTTATCATTATGGCAATAGGGGCGCGATCAAGGCGGATATCAATTATCGATGGGAAAATGTCGACCAGGACAAGGGCGGCACACCAAATCCAAGAACCGCGAATGCCAATACGGCGAGATTCCGCTTGGGAGCTTTGTCGCCGAAATTCTATGGAATTCAAGGTTATGCCGAATTCGAAGGATTGTGGGCGATGCAGGAGGACTACAACAGTACCCGGAACAAAAATACAACCTACTCCACGATTGCGGATCCGGAAAAAACCGAGCTGAACCAGCTATGGATCAGCTATGCGGGTATTCCCGATACGCTGATCAAAGGCGGACGGCAGCGGATAAAATTGGATGACGATCGTTACATCGGTAACGTGGGCTGGCGTCAACTCGAAACGACCTACGATGCCATATTGCTCACCCATGCCAACCAGCAGTTGTTCGGGCTAACGATCAATGCCGGTTATATCGGCAATGTGCAGACATTTACGTCTACGACCGAAAATATCGAAGCGCCGATCCTGAACATCAATTATAAGGTGGGCGATTACGGTAATCTGGTCGCTTACGGTTATTGGCTGGACTACCAGGATATAAACCCCGGGCCTGCAGCAACTCGAAATCTGTTCCTGGAAAAATCCAATCAAACCTACGGCATACGATTCAATGGCGCATCGCCGAAGATCATGGATACGTTCAATCTGCTGTATACCGCCGAATGGGCGAACCAGAGGGATTACGGTCATGGGCCGACGAAATATGAAACCGATCGGTTTAATTTCATGGGTGGTGTCAAGGCATTCAATGTGAGCGTGATGGGAGCCTGGGAGCAGTTGAACGGCTTTGGGGCGAATAAGACCTTCGATACGCCGCTTGGTACGAACCACGCTTTCCAAGGCTGGGCGGATATATTTTTGGTTACTCCTCCCAATGGGATACGCGATTTATTCGGTACTGTAATGGTCGAATTTCCGCGCTATCAAACGACAGTTACCGGTGTTTATCATGATTTCAGCGACGATACCGGGCAAATGGCATACGGCAAGGAATGGGATTTTCAGGTCGTCAAAAAATTCGGCAAGCATTATTCGCTGCTCGCCAAGTATGCTTATTACAATGCCGATACCGGTGGCCCCGTACTCCCGAATGGTATCAATACCGATACCCAAAAAATCTGGTTTCAAGCGAACGTCAGTTTTTAAGATCTAAAACGATTGCATCCGATCATTTCGCTGAGGCGAGATGATCGGATCGCCAATACGGAGGGACTCGATTTCTGTGTTACACTGATGAAGTATTTCAATACGATGTAACCCAAGCGATTTTCCTGCCGGCCCAATGCCAGAACTACCCGAAGTCGAAACCACCCGCCGCGGCATTGCACCCGCCATCCAGGGGCGCGTTATCCAACAAATTGTTGTGCGCCAGCCGAGCCTGCGCTGGCCCGTGCCCGAATCGCTTTCCGAATTGCTAATTGGGCAAAGCATCCGAGCGGTTGACCGGCGAGGCAAATATCTCTTGTTGTGCACGGAGCAAGGGACTTTGATTGTGCATCTGGGCATGTCTGGCAGTTTGAGAATTCTGGGGACAGATCAGCCTTACGGCAAACATGATCATGTCGATCTGATTTTTACGGACCGGACGCTGCTCCGGTTTAACGATCCCCGCCGCTTCGGCGCGGTATTGTGGACCACTGAACCCGTTGCCGAACATCCGCTGTTAAAAAATTTAGGTCCGGAGCCTCTGACCGTTAATTTCGATGGATCGCATCTTTATGCCTTGGCACAGAAACGCAGGATTCCTGTTAAATCTTTCATTATGGATAGTCATAATGTTGTCGGGGTTGGCAATATCTATGCGAACGAGGCGTTGTTCAGAGCCGGCATTTTGCCTACCCTGCATGTCGGTAAAATATCGCTGGCGCGCTATCAGCGCCTTGCCGAGTGCATACGCTTAGTGTTAGATGAAGCGATTCGGCAGGGAGGTACGACCCTGCGCGATTTTGTGAATGAGGCAGGCAAGCCCGGTTATTTTAAACAGCAATTGAAGGTTTACGGGCGTGCAGCATTGCCTTGTTCGGTGTGCGGCGAGCCTCTAGCCGAAATCCGATTGTCCGGACGCTCTACCGTTTTTTGTAAATATTGCCAACGGTAGTCTAAACTGAACTGGTTAGTAGGGCTGCCAGTTTTCACCGGTGTGATACAATACTGCCCATTTACGATCTGTTTCGCAGGATTTGCCGGCTGAAATCTGATAGTCTTGGATACTCTGAACTATCCTTTATCCTTAAACTCTCAGTTTTTAATCGTAAATCCGCAAATTTCTATTATCCACGAATTAATATAATGAGAATTCGAACGCTTAGTATTATATTGCCTGTAATTTTGCTGACAGCCGGACCGGCGTTCGCAACGACTTACGATTTGCCTGATAACGGCAACACGGTGGTAATGGAGTATGCTCAGCCGGTCGCTTTAATCAAGGCGGAAGAGGACGAAACCTTGCTGGACGTGGCGCTGCGTTACCGATTGGGGCAAATGGAAATCGTACGCCTGAATCAAAAGGTCGATCGCTGGCATGTCAAAAAGGGCGAAATCGTGCGGATTGCCAACCGTCGTATACTTCCGGATACCCCGCATGAAGGCATTACGCTGAATTTGTCCGAATACCGGATGTATTATTATCCGCCGGGAGGTAAGCAGGTGATGTCGTTTGCGCACGGCATCGGCCGGCAGGACTGGAAAACGCCTCTCGGAAAAACCAAAGTGATTAAAAAAGTGAAGGATCCCAGTTGGCATCCGCCCGAGTCGATTCGGCGCGAGCATGCAGCGATGGGGGATCCGCTTCCAGAAATAGTGCCGCCGGGACCGCACAATCCTTTAGGAGCGTATGCGTTATATCTGAATTTGCCGGGGGACTACCGGATTCATGGTACTGATATCGACAAGATTTTCGGCATCGGAATGCAGATCACGCACGGCTGCGTACGGATGTATCCTGAAGACATTGAAACGTTATACCAGCATGCTGCGAACGGTACGTCCGTTTATATCGTGAAGCAGCCGATCAAGGTTGGCTGGCTCGATAATACGTTGTATATCGAGGCGCATCCCGATCTGGAAGGCGAGGAAATGAGTCAGGATGAGCGCTATGCGGTCGCGCTTAATTTAATCCGGAAAGCCACTCAAGAGGAAATGCCGGATTTTGATCAAAAAGTTTTGAATCAGGTTTTGCATGATCTCGACGGCGAGCCGACGGCGATCTATGAAAGATTGCCGCCGCTGGAACAGGAACAGCCTGAAGGAATATCTCGAGAAGCCAACGACGCCACTCCGGCCGGCTATTATAAAGGTTCCTAAGAAAATAGAAAAAACGCCAGCTTTCGCAAGCTGGCGTTGTTATGCCCTAGAGTACGCACGACTCGCTTTTTAATTCTCGCGATAACAGGTTCTGGACCGCTGCTGCGGGGGGCAGTCCTTTATATAGAACTTTAAAGACCTGCTCGGTAATCGGCATTTCGATCGAATGCTTTTTGGCGAGCAGGTACGTTTCTTTTGCTGCAAGCACCCCTTCGACTTCCTGACCTATTTCACGCATCGCTGGCTCAAGCGCCTGCCCATGCCCGAGGGCGATTCCGAGACGACGGTTTCTGGACTGGTTGTCAGTACAGGTCAAAACCAGATCGCCGAGTCCTGCCAGTCCCATGAAAGTTTCCTGATGACCGCGAAGTTGCAGACCTAGTCGAATGATTTCGGTTAATCCGCGGGTAATCAGCGCTGCCCGGGTGTTGGCGCCGAAGCCAAGTCCGTCCGCGATGCCCGCCGCGATCGCCATCACGTTTTTGACCGCGCCGCCGACTTCGACACCGATGATGTCGGTACTGGTATACGTCCTGAACCGGTTGCTGTGGAAAAGTTGAGCCAACTGGTTCGAGAATTCAATATTCGAAGAAGCGATCGTAATCGCAGTGGGTAACTCGGCCGCGACTTCATGCGCAAAAGTCGGTCCCGACAGCACGGCAACCGGAGTTTGCGCGGAAAACAGCGAAGTCACCAGTTCATGCAGCAAAGAACCGTCATCGGGATTAAAGCCTTTGGTTGCCCAGGCAATCCGGATATTGTTGGTCGTGAACCGCTTTAATTGTTCCAGCGTAGCTTTGAATGCATGGCTCGGCACCGCGATCAATAACAGATCGGAAAAAAGGCTGACCTCCTGAAGGTCTGCGGTGACTGACAAGTTTGCCGGAAACACGGCGCCTGGCAGATAGTGCTTGTTTTCCCGGTCTGCGGCAAGAGCATCCATATGATCCGGATGATGTCCCCAAAGCAGAACATCGCAGCCGGTTCGTGCTGCCTGGAGCGCCAACGCGGTTCCCCAGGAGCCGGCGCCCAGAATGCCGATTTTTCTTTCGGTCATCGTTCAGTTCAGGCTTTCCTTCACGGGAGCTTGGGCTTGCACGCTTTGCAGGTGCTGGGCGTACAACGCATCGAAATTCACCGGTGCCAGTAAAAGCTGCGGAAAGCCGCCTTTAGCGACCAGGTCGGATACCACTTCGCGGGCATAAGGAAACAGTATATTCGGACAGAAACTGCCGATCATCGGTCCCAGTTCCTGGTCAGTGAAGCCCGCAATTGTAAAGATGCCGGATTGATTCACTTCGACCAGATAGGCGGTCGAGTCGGCGATTTTGACCGTGATTGTGGTAGTCAACACAATCTCGTATAAATTTTTATCGATTGTTTCGGCGCGGGTACTCAGGTTGAAATCGACAACCGGCTCCCACTTTTCCATGAATACTTTCGGAGAGTTTGGTGTTTCAAACGACAGGTCTTTAGTGTAAATTTTTTGAATAGCGAATTGTTTTTCGACGTTTTGTTGTTCTTCTGCCATGATAGCTTTTCAGTGAAAGGGTGGGTGAGTTTGGAGTTGTGCGTCGTCTTAATGGCTGACGCGTTAAAGGCATCATTCACAAAGCGGGTTACAGCTGGAAAGCCTGTAACCCGGGATTTTATTGAGGTGAATACAGTGATTTCAAAGCTGATCGGATACTTTCAGGCGCTTGCTTTTTGCTTACGCTGAGCGGCTACCGGTAATTTATAGTCTTCCTTCCAGGCATCCATGCCGCCAGTAATTACGAAAATCTGCTCGTAACCGGCTTTAGCCAAAGTTTTGGCGGCGGTCAGGGAACGGGTGCCGTTTTGGCAGACAATTAACAACGGTGCATTTTTGTCGCTGGAGATTTTGGGTAATTGTTCGCTGAGCTTGCTGAGTGGGGCATTGATCGCATTTTCTATATGGCTTTGCGCATAATCCGGCGCTTCGCGCACATCGATGATCTCGATGTCGCTTTCATTTATCTTTGCGACGGCGAGCATGGGCGTGATCGGTTTGAATTTTTTGAAAGTTACATCAAAAAATTCCTGAATTAGTAAATAAGTGACGACCGCCAGCGCGAGCGAATAAACGTAGTGATTAAAAATGAATTCGAAAAGACGTTGCATGGATGATTGGTTGAAACAGATGAATAGTAAAAGATTAAATTACATCAATGCCGCGAACAAAAAACTTCGCGCATCATATTGATGAGTTGCAGCATTCGGTTGTCGTCGATGTAGTAATAGACCCGGTTGGCTTCCTTTTTGGACCCCAGAATATTTTTTTCGCGAAGGATTGCCAGATGCTGAGAGATATTGCTTTGTGAGGTTCCTACTTGTTCGACGATGTCCTGTACGCTGACCGAGTTGGTGCCTAAAACGCACAATATTTTCAGCCGTAAAGGATGTGACATTGCCTTGATACAACGCGCGGCCCGATCAATGTCATTGTCGTTGTACATGGTAGGTTTATCAAGGGTGTTCATAAGTTCGACCTTCAGAACGGTTTTTTGTTATTGTTTTTAGAAAAAAGCAGCCGCAATGAATTATTTTTACACAAGAATTGCCGCGTGTATTAATATAATGGGCACTGCGTGGCCCTGTTTTGCGTATACCTACGTACGAAAGCCTAGTAAATGGCACTATGATACATTAGTTTTATCCCTAGGGGGTAATGGATTTGAAACAATAATTCATTGGCGAAGAATGGGTATTTAAGAACGGGGCAACTGTTGATTTTGTGTTTGTGACTGGAGAAATTATAAAGATGTTGAATCGGCCAAAGCCCTTAGTTTTGTTAATTCTTGACGGTTTCGGGTACTCGCTCGAAAAAGAATACAATGCCATTGCGGCGGCAAATACCCCTTGCTGGGACAAACTGCAAAAAGACTATCCCATGACTTTGCTCAGTTGTTCTGGTGCCGTAGTAGGTCTGCCGGATGACCAGATGGGCAATTCGGAAGTCGGTCACATTCATATAGGTACCGGTCGCTATGTGCCGCAGGATTATACCCAGGTGAATAACGCGATTCGGGACGGCAGTTTCTTTACCAATGCCGTCTTGTGCGATGCAGTCGACATCGCCAAAGAAAAGAACAAGGCTCTGCACATCATGGGGCTGCTGTCGCCTGGGGGAGTACACAGCCATGAGGATCAGATTGCCGCCATGGTCGAACTGGCCGCAAAGCGCGGTTTGAGCAAAATCTATGTGCATGCGTTCCTTGATGGACGTGATGTGCCTCCCAAAAGCGCGGCGTCTTCAATCGTATTGCTCGAAAAAAGAATGCAGGCGTTGGGCGCAGGCAAAATCATTTCGATCACCGGTCGTTTCTATGCGATGGACAGAGACAAGCGCTGGGAGCGGGTCAAGCTGGCTTACGATCTGATCGCTAAAGGCCATGCCGCTTATTATGTACAAACCGCACTGGAAGGTTTGGAATTGTCTTATCGACGCGGCGAAACCGATGAATTTGTGATGCCGACCGCGGTATTGAACGACGATCACAGCGCGATTGCCCTCGATGCCGAAGACTCGGTCGTATTCATGAATTTTAGGGCAGACCGGGCGCGAGAAATTTCCCAGGCACTGACATCGATCGTGTTCGATGCATTTGAACGCGATCATGCCCCGCATAAAGGTTATTTTGCTACGCTGACTGAATATCATGAAGCGTTTGACTACCCGGTCGCGTATCCGCCGACCGATATCAAGAACGGATTGGGCGAAGTGCTGTCCAATCTCGGTATGAAACAGCTCAGACTGGCCGAGACCGAAAAATATGCGCATGTCACTTTCTTTTTGAATGGCGGCATCGACACGCCGTTCGCAGGGGAAGAGCGAATTCTGGTGCCGTCGCCAAAAGTCAGGACGTATGATCTGCAGCCCGAAATGAGCGCTCCGGAGGTGACCGAACATCTGGTCGAGGCGATCATCGGAGGGCAATATGATGTGATTATCTGCAACTATGCCAATTGCGACATGGTCGGTCATACCGGCGTAATGGACGCGGCCGTGAAGGCGGTCGAGGCGGTGGATGGTTGTTTGCAGCGCATACTGGATGCGTTGCGCACGGTCGGCGGCAAGATGCTGTTGACCGCCGATCATGGTAATATCGAACAGATGCGCGATGTGAAAACCGGACAGCCGCATACCGCGCATACGATGAACCCCGTGCCTCTGGTGTACGTCTGCGGTGATAAACCTTTGGCCGCGGGCGGCAGTCTGTCCGATTTGGCGCCGACCATGCTGGATATTTTGGGCGTTCCTCAGCCCGTGGAGATGACGGGCAGATCATTATTGGCTACACCCTAAGCGAGAGATGCGGACAAGGATTGTAACCTGCATCGTCTTGGGGTTGCTGGCGAAGGAATGCGATGCTGAAGATGTTACGCTCAAGGGCGACTTGGGTGTAGTTCAGTCCGGTATCGCTTCGGTCAAGAAAAAGATACGGGAAATGCTGTTACAGAAGGAGGCAGTAACGGATCAGCTGGCCGATATCGAGAATCGCTATGGCGAAAGTGCGGCGACATTAAAAAGGCTGCAGGATGAAATTGTGCAAAATCGCCGCCAGATGAAGCTGATTCATCAGGATATTGCTCTGCAGAAGGATGAGATCGCGTTACATCATAAAGCCTTGGCGGCGCAGTTGCGCGCGGACTTTGTGATGAGCAGGGCCGGAAAATTGAAGTTGATCCTGAATCATCAGGATCTCGCGAAGACGAGCCGGATGGTGGTCTATCACGATTATTTGCGCAGGCAGAGATTGAAGAAGTTGGCTGTCATGCAAAAATCAGTCTCCGGACTTGCCGAATTGGAAAGCCGGCAACGAGAAGAAGCGTTACAAATGGAACGTGACGTGGAAAAGCACCGTGTCGAACAGAGTGCGCTCGAACTGTTGCGGAATGAAAGAAACAAGCTGCTCACCGAGATCGAGCAGGACTATTCCTCCGGCGAAAAGCAGCTTCTGAGGCTGAAAGAAAGCGAAGATGAGCTGAAGGGATTGATTGTCGAACAGGTTAAGTGGACTGGCCAGCCTGTAATCGAACAGGATCCGCAAAGTAGTGCTGCGGATGATCAGATTCAGAATACCGAAGACTCGACGCATCCTGCTGCTCCGGTGTCTGCTAGGGGAAATGTCGATTTCGAGCGGCTCAAAGGCCATTTACCTTGGCCGATTTTAGGAAAATCGGCTGCCGATGGGATGCAGAACCTTTGGGACGGCATCCTGATCGGCGCGCAGGAAGGCGCGGAGGTCCGCGCAGTAACCCGTGGAAAAGTCGTCTATTCTCAGTGGCTGTCTGGTTACGGCTTATTGATAATCCTCGATCACGGCAACGGCTTCATGACACTTTATGGTTTTAACCAGAGTCTCTATAAGCGGGTCGATGATTGGGTTGAGGCAGGTGATGTGATCGCGGGGGCGGGTCAAAGCGGCGGACGGTCGCAATCGGGTTTGTATTTTGGTATTCGCAAGAATGGCAAACCGGTTGACCCCTTGTCATGGTATCCGGGATAAACCAGGCAAAATTAGTTGGCCAACTAATGAAAACACATTTAGGAATCGAGTATTTGGGGTAGCAAGGCGCATGCAGAAAAAAAAGACATTGTTTATTTTGTCCTTAGGGATCATGTTGGGCGTATTTATCAGTATCGGCGGTAGTGTCCTGGCCGAGCTGAATAAAACCAATCCGGATAGCGAATCGGAGGCTCTGCCTTTTGAGGAGCTCAGAACGTTCACCGAAATTTTCGGACGGATTAAACGTGATTACGTGGAGCCCGTATCAGACAAAAAGCTGTTGGAGGATGCGGTACGGGGTATGTTGAGTGGACTCGACCCGCATTCGGCCTATCTTGTGCCCGAAGAGTACCAGGAACTGAAGGAGGGTACGACCGGCCAATTTGGTGGGCTAGGCATCGAGGTCACGATGGAAAACGGCTTTATCAAGGTTGTATCGCCGATCGATGATACGCCGGCGCAACGGGCCGGGCTGAAAACCGGCGATCTGATCATTCGGCTGGACGATAAGCCAGTCAAGGGCATGAGTCTGGTCGAGGCCGTCAAAACGATGCGCGGCGAACCCGGAAGCAAGATTGACCTGACCGTTGTCAGGGAAGGAGAAGAAGCGCCGCTGAAATTTACCTTGACCCGTGATGTCATCAAAGTCAAAAGCGTGAAAAGCAAATTGCTTGAAAAAGGCTACGGTTATCTGCGGGTCAGCAGTTTTCAATCGGGTACCGGCGAAAGTCTGGTGGAAAGTCTGGCGCAGTTAAAGAAAGACAATGCCGGCGCATTGAAGGGAATAGTGCTTGACCTGCGAAATAATCCCGGCGGAGTCTTGAATGCTGCGGTTGAAGTCAGTGATGCGTTTCTGAAAAGCGGATTGATCGTTTATACGAAAGGACGAATCGAAAATTCGGAAATGCGTTTTAGTGCGGCGGGTGATGATTTGCTGAATGGCGCGCCGATGGTCGTGTTGATCAATGCCGGCTCCGCATCGGCATCCGAAATTGTCGCCGGTGCCTTGCAGGATCAAAAGCGCGCTGTGATCATGGGCGAAAAATCATTCGGTAAAGGCTCGGTGCAGACGATTTTGCCGACCAGTAACGGGGCTGCGGTCAAGCTGACAACAGCGCGTTATTATACCCCTTCCGGAAGATCGATTCAGGCGGAAGGTATTGAGCCCGATATTGCGCTGTCATCGGTTAAGCTGGAGTCGCTTGAGAAACCGGATTTTACGCCGGTCAAGGAAGCGGATCTGTCGCACCATCTGGAAAATGGCAAGAAAAAGGGCGATAAAATCGAAGTGCCCAAAACCGGTGCTGAAAAAGCGAAAGCAGAGGAATCGCTGGAAATGAGCGATTACCCTGTCTTTGAAGCGTTGTCCTTGCTGAAGGGCTTGGCGATTATCAAGCACTAATCGCTGTATGTTGCCTTCGCGGTCGATTATTTATCCTGCCGTGAAGGTTAATAACGTTAGCGGTAATTTATTCTACTGAATAAACGGCGACATAAAAAAGCCTTGTCCGGGCAAGCTCGGACAAGGCTTTTTTGCTTTAAGATAGAGCGGTTAGTTAATCGAAGGCTGGTATTTGACCGAAAAGTCGTTTAGCTTCGCGAGAATGGTATCGAGTTGTTCGGTTTTAATGGCTTGAAACGCATTGATGCCAACGCGAGATAAATAAAAAATCTGATCCGATAAATAGTGGCCTGTGGCGCGGATTTCGCCTTGATAACGATATCGGCTCCGGAGCAGCCAGGCGTGCGAAAACAGGCGGCCGTCAGCGAAATCGGCGAAATCGAGCTCAATCAAATGGATGTGCTTCAGGTCTTCGGTAAGGTCTGAAACCTGATCGGAAGCCTGGATACGCACTCCTAGCTTGCCGGGGTGCGCGAGTAAGTGTTCGCGGTCGCGTTTCCATCTCGCCAGGGAAACGCAGACGTCGCCGCTTATCAGTTCGGCGTCGTCGGCAAGCGTTATAAAAGTATCGTCGATAATGGCTTTGTCTTTAATGATCTGCATAGACTCGCTCTTTGAAGGGTGTAATGCCAACACGTTTTACCATGTCCAAAAATGATTCTTCTTCCTGCCGTTGTTTGACATAAACATCCAGTATCGTGGTGATGGCTTGCGTGACTTCGTCACGGGCAACCGCAGGTCCCAACCGTTCTCCAATCGCGGCGTCGTTCTCGGAAGAGCCGCCCAGCGTAATTTGATACCATTCGGCGCCTTTTTTGTCGACGCCGAGGATGCCGATATGGCCAACGCTTTGGTGCGCGCAGCCGTTCATGCAGCCCGACATATTGATCTTCACGTCGCCGATATCATGCACATAATCGATGTCTTCGAGCGCTTCATTGATTTCTTTCGCGACGCCGATCGATCCGGCGTTCGCCAGCGAGCAAAAATCCAGGCCGGGGCAGCAGATGATATCGGTGACTGTGCCGATATTTGGAGTTGCCAGTTTAAGAGCACTTAAGGCTTGCCATAAAGAAAACAGATCGGCCTGCTTGACGTCAGCCAGAATCAGGTTTTGCCGATGGGTGCTGCGGATTTCGCCGAAGCTGTATTGATCGGCCAGGTTGGCGACTGCATCCAGTTGAGTATCGGTCATGTCGCCGGGAGGTGAGTCCGGTGCTTTGAGGGAGATGAAAGCGGCTCGGTAGCCCGGTACACGGTGGGCGGCGGTATTGTATTTATACCAGGTTGCGAATTGGGGATTTGCCGATAAATGCGCAGGCAGGCTTTGATCCTGTGCTGCATTGGCATCGTAATCAGGGGATGCGAAATGTGCTTTGATCGCAGCGATTCGGGCATCGCTAAGTTCCATGCCGTCCTTGATCTGGTGCCATTCCGCATCCACCATTTCACTAAATTTTTCGAGTCCGGTTTCCTTGACCAAGATCTTGATCCGAGCCTTATATTTATTATCGCGGCGTCCGAACAAATTATAGATGCGCAGTATCGCCTCAAGATAGGACAATAGATGCTTCTTTTCCAGGTACGGGCGAATCACCTGGCCGATAATCGGTGTACGGCCAAGGCCGCCTCCTACCAGAATTCTGAAACCCGTTTCTCCTGCCTCATTCTTGACCAGATGGACGCCGATGTCATGCAGTTGCGTTGCGGCACGATCATGTTGAGCGCCGCTGACCGCTATCTTGAATTTGCGCGGAAGATAATCGAATTCGGGATGCAGGGTTGTCCATTGACGAATGATTTCGCAGTAGGGGCGAGGGTCTTCGATTTCATCGACAGCTACGCCGGCCAAATGGTCGGAGGTCGTATTGCGCATGCAGTTGCCGCTGGTCTGGATCGAATGCATCTGGACGCTGGCCAGTTCGTCCAGGATGTCCGGCACACGTTCGAGTTCCGGCCAATTGAACTGGACATTTTGCCGGGTCGTAAAATGACAATAACCTTTGTCGTATTCGCGGGCGATATGCGCGAGCTTGCGCAGTTGCTTGGCATTCAGAAGGCCGTAGGGCACCGCAATACGGAGCATCGGGGCATGAGTCTGGATATAAAGTCCGTTGCGCAGGCGCAAAGCACGGAATTGGTCCTCGGTCAGGTCGCCTTTCAGAAAATCTTCGGTTTGCCGCCGGTATTGCGCGGCCCTTTCTTCGACAAGGGTTTGATCTTGTTCGTTGTACTGGTACATAGATGGTTTATGGTTGCTCGTTAAGCACTGAATATCGGCCGATAATCATATACGCTGCGTCATAAAATGACAAAGGTAATTCCGAAGTGATAGTATATCCGGTTGAAGACGGCTTTAATCATTTAATTTTTAGATATAAAAATCATTAATGGGAGGGGGTTTTGTGAGGTTTCTTTTTGTTTTGGTGATGACGCTGCTGGTGCCTGAATTCGCGATGGCTGGCGGTATTGAAAGCCTGGGTCTGACCGGGACCGAGCGCGGCATTTATTGCGTGTTGATATTTTTGATTGCCTACGGTTTTGTGATGGCCGAAGAGTTTACGCATTTGCGTAAATCGAAACCGGTCATTTTGGCGTCAGCAATCATCTGGTCGCACGCCGCCATTTTGGCATCGCAGGCCGGCATTTCGGTCGAGGCGATGCATGAAGCGTTCGAATACAATTTGAAAGAATATGCCGAGTTAATGCTGTTTCTGCTGGTTGCGATGACTTATATCAACGCGATGGCCGAGCGCAACGTATTTGAAGCACTGCGTTCCTGGCTGGTCAGACGGCAGTTCGGCTACCGTAAACTGTTTTTGATTACCGGCATCATCACATTCTTCCTGTCGGCAGTTGCCGATAATTTGACCGCGGCATTGCTGGTCGGAGCGGTGGTGATGGCGGTCGGCGCGGATAACCCCAAATTCGTCAGCATCGGGTTTGTGAATCTGGTGATCGCCGCGAACGCGGGTGGAGCGTTCTGCCCATTTGGTGACATTACCACGCTGATGGTCTGGCAGGCAGGCTATGCGGAGTTTTTCGATTTCTTTAAACTGTTCATCCCGTCTGCGGTCAACTACGGGGTTCCGGCGGCAGTAATGTATTTTGCAGTACCTGACGAGCAGCCGAAAGCGAGCGACGAGGAGGCCGTGGTTCTGAAGCCGGGCGCGATTCAGATCTGCGTGATGTTCCTGTTGACCATCGCGACCGCAGTCAGCTTCAAGCAGATCCTGCATTTACCGCCGTTCATGGGTATGATGGCCGGTTTGTCGGTGCTGATGCTCTACGGTTACCGGATCAAAAAGAAATTTACCGTCGAAGGCGAAGAGGGTTTCGATATCTTCAATAAAGTACGTCATGCCGAATGGGATACGCTGCTGTTTTTCTTCGGCGTCGTGTTTGCGGTAGGCGGACTGGGCTATATCGGTTATCTCGAACTGCTGTCAGGGGCGATGTATGACGGTTTGGGCCAAACAACCGCGAATATTCTGGTCGGTTTGATTTCGGCTGTGGTAGACAACATTCCGGTGATGTTCGCCGTATTGAACATGAATCTGGACATGAGTCTGTATCAATGGCTGTTGGTAACCCTGACTGCGGGAGTCGGTGGATCCTTGCTGTCGGTCGGTTCTGCGGCGGGTGTTGCGTTGATGGGTCAATCCAATCATAAATACACGTTCTTCAGTCATCTGAAATGGACGCCCGCGATTGCGGCCGGATATGTCGGCAGTATCGTCGTGCACTATCTGATTAATGCCTAGTCGCTGTCTCTGCTTGCGCCGCGCTTTCTGTGCGGCGCTTCTTCCTCGGTAAAAGTCCCATGGCGGCTAATAAAAGCTGGCTTACGGCTTTCGCGGTCTATTTGCAGCCGCGCGTTGTGAGTATGATTTTTCTCGGTTTTTCCGCAGGTCTGCCTTTCCTGTTGGTGTTTTCGACCCTGTCGGCCTGGCTTCGGGACGAGGGGATCGAACGCACAGTGATTGGGTTCTTCAGCTGGGTCGGTGTAATTTATTCAATCAAGGTCTTTTGGGCGCCGGTAATCGACCGGCTGCCGATACCGCTTCTGACCCGGATTCTGGGAAAGCGCCGAAGCTGGATGCTGCTTGCGCAGATCGGCATTGCTTTGGGTCTGTGCGGAATGGCCCGTCTGGACTCTCATACGCAATTGCAACTTTGCGCTATTTTTGCGGTGGGAATAGCGTTTTGTTCGGCGACCCAGGATGTGGTGATCGATGCTTTCCGGATCGAAACGGCCGATGCACGCTATCAGGGAGCGATGGCCGCCGCTTATGTGTTGGGCTACCGGATCGCTTTATTGGTGGCCGGTGCGGGCGCCTTTTATATCGCCGAGTTTTCAAGCTGGAATTCGGCGTATTTGGCGATGGCAGCGGCTATGTCTGTGGGGGTATTGACGACGCTATGCTTGCGTGAACCCGAGCATCGGCCGGTCAAATCGGCACGCAAGGTTGAAAGTCAGTTGAAATCCGCCCTGGGGGTTTCCGGGCGCGCTTCCCTTTGGCAAAGAATGGGGGCTGGAATTACGGATGCGGTTTTAAGTCCTTTCATCGAATTTTTCAGCCGCAATGGCAGAACCGGCATAATCATTCTGCTATTGATCGCGGTTTATAAGATGAGCGACATCACGATGGGCGTCATGGCGAATCCGTTTTATCTCGATCTGGGCTTCAGCAAAAAAGATATTGCTGAAATCAGCAAGATTTTCGGCTTTTTCATGACAATTGCAGGCGCGGCCCTGGGTGGAGCCTTAGTCCTCCGGTTTGGTATCATGAAGCCCTTGCTGCTGGGCTCTGTGATGGTGGTTGCGACCAATCTGCTGTTTGCAGTGCTGGCATTGAGCGAGCCTAGCAAAGTCTTGCTGGCCGCAGTGATCAGTGCGGATAATTTAAGCGGCGGGCTCGCCACCTCAGTCTTTATTGCGTATCTTTCCAGCTTGACCAGCACGGCATACACCGCCACTCAATATGCCCTGTTCAGTTCCCTGATGACCCTGCCTGCGCAGTTTCTGGGCGGATTTGCCGGGCTTGTCGTTGATCATTACGGTTATTACGTATTTTTTATTTATGCTTCTGCGGTAGGGCTGCCGGCGATTTCGCTGATTCTGTTGCTGCTGGGTCGTGAGCGACGCCTGAAAATGCTTCCGCAAAGTCCGTAAAGCTATAAAATCAGGTTGATAAATGGCTATAGAAGCCTTATGATAGAGAGCTTTTTAACCGGTATATGGCCCTTTCGGGTAATGTGAAGCGTTATGAAACCAGAAATTCATCCAAATTATAAACAAATTACAGTGACTTGCGGCTGTGGCAATACTTTTGTCACGGGTTCCGTTCTTTCAAAAGACCTGTTGATCGAAGTGTGCTCTTCATGTCATCCTTTCTACACCGGCAAACAACGCGTTGTTGATACTGCAGGCCGTGTTGATAAGTTCCGTAAGAAATACGGTAAATAAGTTCTACTCCCGATATAGGCAATTTTTGCAATAAGAATTGCAGTGCGGGTTTCAAATTTCTGAAGCCCATGTTAACGCTGGAGAGCTGGTTGCCATCACCCGCCAGCGCAGATTATTCTTGTCTGCAGCGTTTCAGTTGTTCAAATCTGACAGGGAGAGACCGCCGCTCAGTTCGGGTAAGGTTTCTTCCAGTTCATTTTGGAAATAAGTTTTCCCGTCTCTTCTTTTTCCCGTCAATCGGCAAAGACCTCTGGTTGTAATGAAATCCAGTAGAGGTTATCGATTAGGTAGCGGTGAAATTTCCTGATAAATGATCAACATCCTTTAATTGTCATGTTCATGGAAGACTTGATCAAAAAAGCGTTCCTGTTCAAATTGCCAAGATGCCTGGTCGAACTGTGATCTGTCCTTCTGCTGTATTATTCCCCTAAGCATCCATAGACTTGAAGTAGACTTCTGCGCCTCCAACCGAATATCACTCTTCATCTCTTCGGTTTTGATCCCTCTTTCATGACGATGTCTTGAAGACTGCCGCAATTTTATCCCTTATCGCTAATTTTTAAGGATCAGGATGGATTAGCGTGAGCCTTTCGCGGGTTTTATTAAGTCTGTGATGCATCCCCCAGAAAATTAAGCCAATCTACACAACAATAGAAATGCTTGTGATGCTCCAACGCCCTTAGTTTGCGGTTGGAGATAAATTCATGCGTTTTTCCGGTCAATTTAAAAATCGCTACTATACTTTTCGCAGGAGCAGGATCAGGCTGGGGATCCGATAGATTCCCCGTGGCTGTTAATATCAATAAATACAGGCATTTCGAGATATGAATGACATCAATGTGCAAATTTTAGGGATATGTCATGAGCTTGTTTAATCAGAAACAGAGTGCGGTTCTTGGTATTGATATCAGTACGGCATCTATTAAATTACTGGAACTGAGTAAGTCGGGATCGCGCTATCGGGTTGAGAGCTATGCGGTTACACCTTTACCCAAAGATGCGGTAGTCGATAAAAATATCACGAATGTCGATATTATCTCGGGTGCAGTCAAAGCCGCAGTCAAGCAGTCCGGCACCAAACTTAAACAAGCGGCCGTAGCGGTTTCCGGTTCTTCGGTCATGACCAAAATAATTACCATGTCGGCTTCCTTGTCCGACGAGGAAATGGAAGAACAGATCCTGATGGAAGCGGATCAATATGTGCCGTATTCGCTGGATGAAGTCAATTTCGATTTCGAAATACAAAGAATCAATGAAAATAACCACGAAATGGTTGATGTTTTGTTGGTGGCTTCGAGAAAAGAAAATGTTAATGATCGTATCGCGGCTTTACAAAAGGCGGGGATGAAAGCAAAGATTGTCGATGTTGAAGCGTTCGCGATGGAAAATGCTTTTACTTTGCTCGCCGATCAGTTTGAGGATTCCATAAAAGGGAAAACCGTAGCGATTGTCGACATCGGCGCATCGGTCGTGGCACTCAACGTATTGCATGACGGACGTACTGTTTACACACGGGAACAAGGTTTTGGTGGTAAGCAGTTAACCGAGGAAATTCAACGTCGTTATGGGCTTTCTTATGAAGAGGCGGGAGTGGCGAAAAGACAGGGGGGATTACCAGATAATTATGTGGTTGATGTGTTGGAGCCTTTTAAAAAGGCGATGGTGCAACAAATCGCCCGATCATTACAGTTTTTTGTCTCGTCCAGCGCCAACCGAGGCATCGACAGCATCATTCTCGCAGGGGGGTGTGCATCGATTGCAGGCGTGGATAAATTGGTGGAACAAAGTCTTGGCGTGCCAGCTTATCTCGCCAATCCATTTGTAAATATGTCCTTATCGAATAGGGTTAGGCCACAAGGTTTAAGTAACGATGCCCCCGCGATGATGATCGCATGCGGTTTGGCTTTGAGGAGTTTTGACTGATGGCGAAGATTAATTTACTTCCTTGGCGCGAGGAATTGCGCAAGCAGAAACAACAAGATTTTATTGTTGCGATCGGGATATCGGTATTAGTTACCATCGGTCTTATCGTTGCCGTGCATATTTATATCGAAGGATTGAAAGAATATCAGAGTCAAAGAAATCAGCTTCTGGAAGCCGAGATTAGACAGTTGGATGTTCAAATCGCGAAGATTCGCGACATCGAGGAAACTAAGAAGAAACTCTTGGCCAAGATCGACGTGATTCAAAAATTGCAGGAAAGCCGGCCTGAAATTGTGCATCTTTTCGATGAAATTCCCAAAACCGCCCCGGATGGTATCTACCTGACCAAATTGACACAAACCGGCGCTGCGCTCACTTTTAATGGCAAAACACAATCTAATGCGCGCGTGTCAGCGTTTATGCGGGCAATTGAATCCTCCAAATGGGTGAATTCTCCTAAAGTCGTAGTGATCCAGTCTCAGGATAAAAAAGAAGTGGAGCAAGTCAGCGACTTTACGCTTACCGCTAACCAAGGCAATAAAAGTGCGGAGAAGCTATTATGAACCTTTCCGAAATTAATTGGGACTTCGAGGCAGCGGGAACATGGCCCCTGCCTGTTAAAGCCGGCATTATACTGGTTCTGTGCCTGTTGGTCATGGGTGGCGGGTATTATTACGATACGATGGATCAGTTGGAAGCGCTTGAGAGCTTGGAATTAAAGGAAGCTGAGCTGAAAACAACCTTTTCTACCAAACAAAAGAAAGCGGTGAATCTTCCTGAATATGTGAAACAGTTGGAGCAGATTCAGGGATCTCTCGGAGAAATGCTCAAGCAGATGCCTACCGAGGAAGAAGTCGCCAGCCTTTTGATCGATATTTCTCAGACAGGGCTGGCGAGCGGCCTGGAGTTTCGTTTATTCAAGCCCGCGATTCAGGTGAAAAAAGATTTTTATTCAGAATTGCCGATCGATATTGAAGTCGTTGGACGTTATGAGGAACTGGGGTTATTTGTAAGCGGCTTGGCCTCGCTGCCCAGAATCGTGACAGTTCACAATGTGGCTATTTCGCCGATAGAAAAATCCAATGACCAAACGATGGTGATGAATGCAGTCGTCAAAACTTATAAGGAAGACACTGACAAACAGCCCGCAGGTGCCGCTGACAAGAAGAGGAAAGGGGCTAAAAAATGAGATCCGATAAGCTTTCCTTATTAATCAGTAAGCATTTATGGATGCCTGTCTGTTGCGCAATCAGCACGGTTTTACTTCCAGGCTGCTCGAATGATGATTTATCTGATTTAACAGCATTTATTGCGGCTGAAAAAGCCAAGCCCAAGGGTGCGATCGAACCTTTACCAGAAATTAAAGTGGTAGAGCCTTTTATTTTTAATCCGGATGGACTCAGGGACCCGTTTGCGCCTTTAGAACAAACTATTGAAGCTTCAAGTGCTGCCGCAGAAGTCGGTTCCGGCCTCAAGCCGGATTTAACGCGCCCTAAGGAAGAGTTAGAAGCTTTCTCGCTTGATAGCTTAAGAATGGTCGGTACGGTCAATACGAAGGCTGGTTTATGGGGATTGGTCAAGGCGAACGACAGTACGGTCTATCGGGTAAAAGTTGGGAACTATATGGGCAAGAATTACGGAAAAATTATTCGAATTGTCAACGATAAAATAGAGTTGATGGAATTGATTTCGGATAAACCGGGATTATGGCGCGAACAACAAGCATCATTAGCTTTGGCAGAATGATTTTTCGAGGACAAAAAGATGATTAATGAACAAAACGGCTTTTTGATGAAAATGTTAAGAGTTTTCAAAGCGTGCCTGATTTTATTTTTCGCGCAGATTGCATCCGTAAAAGCAGTCGATCTGGCCATTACCCAGATGGATGTAGCGACGCAGGGAGGGGATCAGTTGCAGATCCAGTTGGAAATGAATGGACCTGCTGTCGCACCGAAAGCTTTTAAGACCGATAATCCTGCACGGATTGCGCTGGATTTTTCCGGAGTAAAAAATGGTCTGCCGCAGAAAACTTATCCGATCAATCAAGGTGTGGTCAATAGTCTGTATGTTGCGGAAGCAGCCGATAGAGTACGCGTGGTGCTTAACTTAACGGAGTCAGCGCCTTTCGATATCAAAACGGATGGCCGGAAAGTCTTATTGACGCTGAGCAACGCTAAAAGAGCAAGCGTGCCCTCTTCCTCGACCTCTCAATCGGTTACTTCAAGTTCTTCAGTTGTAAACCAGTTGATCCCCCAGCAATCGATCACCGGCTTCGATTTTAAACGCGGCGACAAAGGTGAAGGACGAATTCTGATTTCTCTTGCGAACCCGAATACAGTGGTCAATACGCGAGAAGAAGGCGGGAATGTAGTGGTAAGCTTTATGAATACCCAATTGCCCGCTCATTTAAACAAACGCATGGATGTGTCCGAATTTGCGACGCCGGTTAAGTACATTGATGCGGCTTCGACGGCTAAAGAAACGACGGTTAGCGTGGTGCTGCAAAATACGCTTTACGATTACTCATTGTTTCAATCCGAAGGGCTGTTGACCGTCGAGTTCCGGCCGTTGACACCTGCCGAAAAAGAAGTAATTCAAAATCAGCGTGATAAATACACCGGCGATAGATTGTCGTTGAATTTTCAAGATATCGATATTCGGAGCGTCATTGCAGTTCTGGCCGAGTTTACCGGCCAAAACGTGGTCGCCGGCGATGACGTCACCGGGACGGTTACCGTCAAGCTGGATGATGTTCCGTGGGATGAAGCGCTCGACTTCATCATGATGACCAAAGGGTTGGAAAAATATGAAACCGGTAACGTGACGCTCGTCGCTCCGGTCGGCAAGATCAAGGATTACAAGGAAAAACAACGGGACAAAGAAGTCGTCATCGAGCAGCTCGATCCGTTGGTAACCGAATATTTAAAGATCAATTATGCCAAGGCGGAAAATTTCAGAAATCTTCTCTACGGCGAGGACAGCGGCGGCAATACCGTGTGCGGGCTTGCAAAAGGTTCGAATACCATATCGAAAGCTTTGACGAGTGCCGCGACCGCTTCCAGTGTTGCTGGACAAGCTCAGAATCAGAAATCGCAACAGCAAATGGCGAACAGAGGCGGCATGTCTCCGGGGGCGGGAATGATGCCGGAAGAGGGGTATGGGCAAAACACAAGCGAGAAACTGAATATGTTGACGGAACGCGGCACCGTAATGGTCGATTCGCGAACCAATACGTTGATTGTCAGAGAAACGGCCAAACGGCTGGATGAGATCAAAAAACTGATCCGTAAATTGGACGTTCCGGTTAGACAGGTAATGATCGAGTCCCGCGTGGTGATAGCGTCAAGCGTGTTCGCCCGCGAGCTGGGCGTCAGATTCGGCGTGGCCAAAATGGCAGATGTGGGTCACGGCAAAAACTTTGCCATCGGGGGCGCAGGCACCCGTTCCTTTAGTAATGCTCAACCTGATGAAAACGGCAATATTGGTGATATCAGCGATACATTAGTCGATCTTGCTGCAAGCAATCCTTATGGGACTTTGGGTATGACTTTGGCGAGGGGGGCCGATTATGTGCTGAATCTCGAATTATCGGCATTGCAGGATCGAAACAAGGCACAAGTTCTGTCTAATCCGCGGGTCATGACCACGGATCGCTGCCAGGCAACGATTACTTCGGGGCAGTCAATTCCTTATGAAACCCAAAGCGGCAATGGCGGCACCAACGTACAATTCATCGACGCCTTGCTTTCGCTTGATGTCACGCCTCAGATAACGCCGAGCGGCAGCATCAATATGGATCTGGTCATTACGCGCGACGAACCGACGGCCGAATTGGTGTTAGGACGCCCGAAAATAGATATCAATTCCGTCAAAACTAACGTGCTCGTAAACGATGGGGAAACCATCGTTTTGGGCGGCATTTATAGAGGCGAGACGGCCAATGAAGTGAATAAGGTGCCTTTTTTCGCAGATTTGCCCGGCATCGGCTTTTTATTCAAGAGAACCGTCGACTCGGAGGATAAACGCGAACTTCTGGTGTTTGTTACTCCCAAAATCGTCAAGGATATATTAGCCAATAATTAGCGGTTTCCTGAATCAGGTAGAAAAGGGGACATAAGGTCCCCTTTTTTATTTTTAGGCCATTCTACTTAAAGATTAGGCTTGCGAAACAAATTTTGTCCCAGCAATTGATCTTGTCAAAATAAAACAGGCATAATGGCATATTTTTAACTGGTAGAACGGACACTGCAGCGATACGCCATGCGATCTGAAAATATCTATTTAATCGGCCTAATGGGCGCTGGCAAAACGACGGTAGGGCGACAATTGGCAAAAGCTCTGAAAGTACCTTTTTACGACAGCGACAAGGCGATCGAGGAAGTGACCGGTGTTAATATTCCGACCATTTTCGAGTTCGAAGGCGAGGAAGGATTCCGGGACCGTGAACAGAAAATGATCCGACAACTTACCCAGATGCAGGGCATCGTTCTGGCGACCGGCGGCGGCGCTATTCTGCGTGAAGAAAACCGCCGTTTACTCAAAGAAAATGGTTTTGTCGTTTATTTGAGATGTTCAGTCGGGCGAATTCTCGAAAGAACCCGGAAAGATACGCAGCGCCCTCTGCTCAGGACCGATAATCCCCGCGCGCGGCTCGAAAGCCTTTATGCCGAACGCGACCCTCTCTATCAGGCATGTGCGGACTTTAAAGTCGACACCGGCGTGATGCAAAGCAAAGCAGTTGTCAATCGCATTTTAGAGCACTACAGATCCCTCAATTCCAAAACAGAATGAAACATTTACACGTCGAATTGGGTAATCGAGGTTATCCTATTTATATCGGCTCACAGCTGCTGATTCGGCCCGACTTATATGCGGCTCATATCAAATCCAAACAAGTTTTGATCGTAACTAATGAGACGGTGGCTCCGCTTTATCTCGATAAGGTTCTGCAAAACTTGCGGTCTTATCAGGTTGAAACAGTGATATTGCCCGATGGTGAGCAATACAAGACTCTGGATGTTCTGGGCCGGATTTTTGACAAACTGCTGGCCGCCAAATTCAGCCGTAACGCGACCTTGATCGCGCTCGGCGGCGGTGTGATAGGCGATATGGGAGGCTTCGCTGCGGCCTGCTATCAACGCGGCATTGCCTTTCTGCAAATTCCGACCACCCTGCTGGCGCAGGTCGACTCCTCTGTCGGCGGCAAAACCGGAGTCAATCATCCGCTCGGCAAGAACATGATCGGCGCGTTTTATCAGCCACAATGCGTGTTGGCGGATACAGATGTCTTAGATACCCTCGATGATCGCCAATTGGCGGCGGGTCTTGCGGAGGTAATAAAATACGGCCTGATACGCGATGCCGATTTCTTTGTCTGGCTCGAGCGGAATATCGAGGCGTTGCGCGCCCGGAATAAAAATGCGTTGGCATATGCAATCGAGCATTCGTGCCGCAACAAAGCCGACATTGTTGCTGAGGATGAAACCGAAAGCGGCGTCAGAGCAACGTTGAATCTGGGCCATACTTTTGGTCATGCGATTGAAACCGGGGCTGGTTACGGCACCTATTTGCACGGAGAGGCGGTTGCGATCGGTATTTGTCAAGCAGCTGATCTGTCGATGCGCAAAGGCTGGTTGGCGCAGCAGGATGTACAAAGAATCATCGGCTTGATTCAGCGTGCCGGTTTGCCGATAACTCCTCCGGCTGAACTCGATACCGAACGGTTTCTTGAACTAATGGCGGTAGATAAAAAGAATCTGGACGGTCAAATCCGGCTGATTCTGTTGGAGCAGATCGGCAAAGCAACCCTGCCGATTTATGTTGACCGTGCCCTCCTGGAATCCACGTTAAATACCTATGGTCGAAATTGATAGTAATACCTATCAAGTCAAATCGATGAAAATCGAGAATAAGACTGTTCCTCCCCGTTTCCTGATCACGCCGGGGAGGAGTCAAAATCTCGAGTTATTGCAGCATTTACTTACCAATACCCACCAGTCTATTGTACTGTGCGGGCCGGAAGGCGTCGGCAAAACCGGCTTGATAGATGTCTTGCAGAAGCGACTAAAGGAAATGCTGCGCTGGTGTGTGGTAAAGGGAGATGTTAGCCTTACTTTCGAGGAAGTCCATGAGCGCGTGGGACCTTTATTAAGGCATCACCGAGCTGAGTCGGTCATTAAAAATACCGGGTCTGGTGATTCGCCGGATTCTCACAAAGACGTCGTTCTGGCGATTGATAATGCCGGCGAAATGCTCCCGGGTCTCATTACCCGGTTTATTCAGTTTGCCGAAAATCATCCCGAGTTGCATCTTCTTTTTGTATTGACACACGATCAGTGGCATATCAAGCATTACACGGATCCTGCCATCGAAGATTGTTATTTAGTGGAAGCCCGGCCTTTGCTCCAAAAGGAATGCCGCGAATTTATTCAGCACATCGTTTCGTTCACAAGCACGTCAAGGGCTGAAAATGGCCTGACAGACGACAAAATCGATGCTATTTACCGGCAATCCCACGGCATCCCGGCCAGAATCATTGCCCATTTTCCGGAATTGAATAAAGCGAAGACAGGTACAGATTCGTTAACAGTTTTGATAATTGCCGTACTCGGTTTGGTGTTCCTGGCGCTTTATATGCAATGGTTTACGGCCTCAAGACCGATCACCGAAAACATCATAGCAAGCGAACAACATAAAGAACGCACTGATTCTTTTGATTACGGGCAGCCTATTCTCAGTTTGCCTGTCGGCAATTTACTCACGAATGGCCAAAATTCCGAGATAACAAGCGTTGGAGAGGAAAAGTTTGCGGGTATAAATAAAAACATCGAACAGGACGTCGGTGATTTGCAATCGGAAGTGAGTGCTCCTGCTGTTTCTAAATTTTCTGATAACCTGACAAAAACATTGGATCAGCAACCAGCGCATCCTGAGATTGCTCAGGAGACGGCGGTTTCGACTCCGCCGCCCCAGGAGCAGGCTGCTCAGTCAGCCGTTGTTGCTAATGATGACTCATGGTTGGCGGAGCAATCGGAGGACAGCTATTCGTTGCAGTTAATGATATTATCAGATGAATCCGCGGTTCGAGCTGTTATCGCGCGCCATTCCGAATTACAGCCGGATTTGCGGGTCGTGCGGCGCATAGTGAAAGGAAGGGAAAAATTCGTGCTGTTGTACGGCCTCTTCGCGGATGTCGAATCGGCAAAAAATGCAAAGAAATTGCTTTCGGTTGAGTTTAAGTCCCCATTAATCCGAAAATTTAGTGCGATCAGAAAGGATGATTCCCTCGTACCCAGGCCTTAAAATAAGCGGACGTACAACCTATTAACCCCACAAATTCATAACGAATGACAGAATTAAAAAACGACATCTTTCTCAGAGCCTTGTTGAAGCAACCCGTGGAACGTACGCCGGTCTGGATGATGCGGCAGGCGGGCCGGTATTTGCCTGAATACCGCAAGGTGAGGGAAGAGGCAGGCAGTTTCATCAAATTATGTACGAACCCCGAGCTAGCCTGTGAAGTGACTCTTCAGCCGCTACGACGCTTTGCATTCGATGCCGCGATTCTGTTCTCGGATATCCTGACTATTCCTGATGCGATGGGTCTGGGATTGAGCTTCACGGAGGGAGAGGGGCCGCAGTTTGCCAAACCGCTCAGTTCGTCAGCGGATGTTCACAATCTCGGCATTCCAGATCCCGAGACCGATCTGCGTTATGTGATGGACGCGGTGCGTCTGATTCGGCGGGAGTTGGACGGAAGTGTCCCTTTGATCGGTTTTTCCGGCAGCCCATGGACATTGGCGACCTATATGGTAGAAGGAGGGAGCAGTAAATCTTTCCGCAAAGTCAAGGCCTTGATGTACGAACAGCCGGCCTTGATGCATGTGCTGCTCGGAAAGCTTGCGGAGTCGGTCGCAGCTTATCTGAATGCCCAGATTGCCGCCGGTGCACAAGCGGTGATGATGTTCGATACCTGGGGCGGGATGCTGACTACTGAGGATTATCAGGCGTTTTCGCTCCATTACGCGAGCCTCGTGGCCGAGCTGTTAAAATCCCAAGCCGACGGCAGGAAAATCCCGAAGATTCTGTTCACCAAAGGCGGAGGGCTCTGGCTCGAAACGATGGCCGATGCAGGGTTCGATGTGCTCGGCCTGGACTGGCAAACCGAAATCGGCCGGGCGCGGGCGCGCGTCGGCGATAAAGTGGCCTTGCAGGGCAACATGGATCCGGTTGCGCTGTACGCCAAGCCGGAGATCATCACCGAGAAAGTCAAAACTATCCTGGAACAATACGGCGCGGGATCGGGTCATGTATTCAATCTCGGGCACGGGATTCTGCCGGATATCAATCCGGAACATGTCGGTGCGATGGTTGACGCGGTGCATCGTTTCAGCCCGGCCTATCATCGGTCTTAAAAATCCATTTCACATCATTAAGGTGATTATCATGAAAATAATTCAAATCGTTTTATGGATGTTTATCGCGGCGATTTTAGGACCTGTCGGCTATGCGGCGGATGAACCGGTGGAGGTCACCGTTTACCGTAGCCCGACCTGCGGTTGTTGCGCAAAATGGATCGAGCATTTAAAGGAAAATAATTTCAACGTCAAAGATAACATTACCGACGAGATGGAGGCGATTAAGGCTAAGCATGGCGTACCGAAGGAAATGGCTTCCTGCCATACGGCTATCGTTGATGGCTATGTCGTTGAGGGTCATGTGCCGGCCGCCGACGTCAGGAAACTGCTGAAAACCAAACCGAAAGTGACTGGTCTTGCGGTGCCAGGCATGGTTACCGGCAGTCCGGGCATGGAAATGAGCGGTCGCACCGACCCCTATGATGTGATGAGCTTCGACCAGGAAAAACATTTTCAAATCTTCAGCCGATATCCCGGCAAATAATTATGTTACTTGCAGGCGATGTCGGCGGTACCAAGACAATAATGGCGCTCTTTGAGGCCCAGGATAAAGGCTGGCGCTGTGTCAAAAAAACGCGCTATGCGAGCCTTGACTATCCTACTTTTACCGGCTTATTGCAGCATTTTTTAGCGAATTGCGACATACAGACAATCGGCTCGGCTTGTTTCGGCGTTGCCGGTCCGATTGTCGACGGCGACTGTGTGACGACTAATTTGCCCTGGGTGCTGCTGCGCAGAGAAATAGGGAAGATCATCGGCACTACGAACGTCCGGCTGTTGAATGATCTGGAAGCAACAGCATGGGGGATTCTGGACTTGCCGGAAGCGGATTTTGTGACATTGAACCCGGGTGGCAACAACTCTCCTCACACCGGCAATCGTGCCGTCCTTGCGGCGGGCACCGGCCTGGGCGAGGCGATCATTGCCTGGAATGGGGAAAGCAATCAGGTGCTAGCCAGCGAAGGCGGGCATTCTGATTTTGCGCCGGGAAGCAAATTGGAAATCGCTTTATTGCAATTTCTTTGGGAAAAATATCCCTGCCATGTCAGCTATGAAAGGTTATTATCCGGAGAGGGGCTGGTCAATATCTATCTTTTTTTGAAGAAAATCGGTCATGCGCCGGTAGAGCCCGAGATTGAGCGGCAGATGAGCAATTATGATCCGGCGGCGGTAATCGGCGAAGCCGGAGTGGCTGGAACCGATGTGCTGAGTGTGGCGGCATTATCGCTGTTCTGCCGGATTTACGGCGCCGAAGCGGGCAATCTGGCGCTGAAATGCCTGCCCTATGCGGGTGTCTATATTGCAGGGGGGATTGCCCCGAAGATCCTGCCGTTATTGACGCGCGGCGACTTCCTGGAAGGCTACCTGGAAAAAGGCCGTTACCGCGCGGCCTTGAAGCAAATCCCGGTAAAAGTCTGCATCAATCAGGAAATTGGATTATTGGGTGCCTTGGCTTTTGCCGCCCAGGTATTCGCTGGAACCTGATTCGTGCATGATCATTTTTTTGCGGTTGTCGCTCTGCGGATAGAATCGATATAATGACAAGTTTAGTCAGCAAATCAGTAGGCATCGGTTTTGAATATCAAAGACTATATGCAAAGCCTTGGAGTCAAGGCCAGGCAAGCCGGAACAGAAATCAGTCGTGCCGAGACGGGCAGGAAAAATCTCGCATTGTTAAAGATCGCTGAAGCGCTCGACCGCAGCCGGGACCAGTTGGCTGCAGAAAACCGCAAGGATCTCGATGCCGGCCGTGCGAACGGTCTGGATGCGGCATCGCTGGACCGCTTGACCTTGTCTCCGAAGGCGATACAAACGATGATCGACGGCTTGCAGCAGGTGGCGGCATTGCCCGATCCGGTCGGTGAAATCACTGGTCTGAACTATCGTCCCAGCGGTATTCAGGTAGGGCAGATGCGAGTGCCGCTTGGGGTGATCGGTATCATTTACGAATCGCGCCCGAATGTAACTGTTGATGCGGCGGCCTTGTGTCTGAAAGCGGGCAACGCGTGCATCTTGCGGGGCGGTTCCGAATCAATCTATTCGAACCAAGCAATTGCCGCCTGTATCGCTGAAGGATTACAGGCGGCCGGTTTGCCAAGAGAAGCCGTTCAAGTCGTGGAAACCACGGACCGGGAAGCGGTCGGCGAACTGATCACGATGGACCGCTATGTCGACGTGATCGTGCCGCGAGGCGGCAAAAGCCTGATTGAACGTATCTCGAACCAGGCGACGATTCCGGTGATTAAGCACCTGGACGGTATTTGTCATGTATATATTGACAATTCGGCCGACATCGAGAAAGCGGTCCGGATAGCAATCAATGCCAAAACGCACCGTTACGGCGTCTGCAACGCGATGGAAACGCTATTGGTCGCGGAAGCGATTGCAGGTCAAGTCTTGCCGGTTTTGGCTGAAGAGTATCTGCAAAAAGGCGTAGAACTTCGCGGTTGTCCGAAAACCTGTTCGCTGATTCCGTCCGCGAAACGCGCTTGCGAGGAGGACTGGGGCACCGAATATCTGGCGCCGATCCTGTCGATCAAAATCGTTGCCGGCCTCGACGAGGCGATCGTTCATATCAACCGTTACGGCTCGCAGCACACCGACGCGATCGTCACCGAAAATTACACCTTGGCGCGGCGCTTCTTGCGCGAGGTCGATTCCAGTTCGGTGATGGTGAATGCTTCGACGCGTTTTGCGGATGGTTTCGAATACGGTCTGGGCGCTGAAATCGGCATCAGCACCGATAAGCTGCACGCGCGCGGCCCGGTTGGTTTGGCCGGTCTGACTACATTGAAATTCATCGTGCTTGGCGACGGTCATATCCGCCAATAAATGATCGGTATTTTCGGCGGCACTTTCGATCCGGTGCATTTCGGTCATTTGCGGGCGATACTCGAAGTCCGGGAGATCTTCAATCTGGAAGAAGTCCGTTTGATTCCAAATAAAACTCCGCCGCACCGCCTTGAACCTCTCGCATCCTCGGATGCGCGGCTTCAAATGCTGCGCCTCGCGACCGACACTGTGTCCGGTGTGGTGATCGATACCCGCGAATTGGACAGGGAAGGGCCCTCTTATATGGTCGATACGCTGCGGTCGTTACGCGGCGATTTTCCGGAACCGTCACTGCTGCTCTTTGTCGGGAGTGACGCATTCAGTGGGCTGACAAATTGGCATCGATGGCCCGAGTTATTTGATTTTGCGCATATTATCGTGCTGACTCGGCCCGGCTGTTCGACCCATCAGTGGGACGATTATTTAAGTACTCGGCAAGCCTATGAATCGATTGATCTGGCGGAATCCAAAGCCGGCAAGCTATTTTTTCAATCAATCACCCAACTGGATATCTCGGCCAGTGCAATCCGGAAAATGATTGCGGAAAAACGTAATCCGCGTTTTTTATTGCCCGATAACGTATTAGACTATATCTATAGTCACCATCTCTATCAAAAAGTCGATCTTCAGATCAGCTAATTTAGGAAAACGAATGCAAGCAGAAGAAATACTCAACATCGTCCAGACCGTTTTAGACGATAAGAAAGGTCAATACATTACAACGCTGGACGTGCGCGGCAAGACCAGCTTTACCGACTACATGGTGCTGGTGACCGGAACATCCGATCGTCACTTAAAGGCACTCTGCGATTATGTGGTCGAAAAGCTCGCTGAATCCGGCGTGAAGCCGCTCGGTATCGAAGGGGATTTGGGATCAGACTGGGTTTTGCTCGACTTGGGCGATGTGATTGTGCATGCGATGACTGCGCAGTCTCGCGAGTTCTACCAGCTTGAAAAGCTCTGGTCGGTGGATCAGTCCAAAGAGTCGGGAAAGGCAGGATAGTTTTATTTCCCTAACTATATAAAATAGTTAGGGAAATAGGGTGATTTATTTCGTCATTTCTTTTTTGAAGATCGCATCGATCTTGCGGTTGGTGTCGTTCGGGTACTGCACCGGTGGGGGTGCAGGTTCTGCTGCGGGGATGGGCGCTGCGGCCTGCGGGGCGGGCGGAGGCGCGATCTCAGTCCGTCTTGGCTCTTGATGAAGCCGCATCACTTCACCGTAAACAGTATCAACATCGAAATCATCCCATATATACAGCGGATAGATAATCGGCTTGGTCGCCAGCGGCAGGGTGACCAGGTCAGCGATGCCGACGCCCATACGTCCCGCGGTGTGAACCATGCCTTTTGCCAAGCCTCCGATAAAGCCGTAGATGATATTGCTTTGATTCGTGGTGTTTATCACATTTTTGGGCATTTCGAGCCAACCCGTCGCGATATTTGCAAAACTGTTCACCGCTTTCTCGCCGACCCGCTCCCCGTAACTCTGGGGCTTTGTTGGAATTCGAGGAGCGGGCGCGTCAATACCATCTGGATACGGTGATGTCGACTGAGCCATTACCCCAGGTGTATAAACGACTGCGAGGCCAGCGAGTGTTAACGAAGCAAAAAACCGGGAAAAAATAATCATATCTGATCCTGCTGTTAGGAATTATCAATACCCAGCAAGTATAGCAGAGCATTTTTTCTTTACTTTTTTAATGCGTTAGCCAGCGCATTCGCCATTGCGCCTCGCACCGGCGGCGCGGGCTGAGCGGATTTTCCTTGGGGTTTGTGGTGGCTTGCCTCGCGTTTTGAGGTAGGGGTGACTTCCGCATCCGATTTCATCGAGAGGGCGATTCGTTGGCGGTCGACGTCCACCTCGATCACCTTGACTTCGACGATGTCGCCGGCTTTCACCACCTCGCGGGGATCCTTGATGAAGCTGTCAGCCAGATGCGAGATATGCACCAGACCGTCCTGATGCACGCCGATATCGATAAAGGCGCCAAAATTGGCAACATTCGTAACCACCCCGTTTAAGCGCATGCCGGGTTCCAGATCGGTGATCTTTTCGACGCCGGCCTTGAATTGAACGCTTTTAAATTCTGGGCGCGGGTCGCGCCCGGGTTTTTCGAGCTCGCGCAGAATGTCGGTTACGGTCGGTAAGCCGAATCTGTCATCGGTATAACGGGCCGGCTCAAGCCGCCTCAGGATTTGCGACTGGCCGATCAGATCGCGGATCGATTTGCCTGTGTCTTTTATGATCGCTTCGACGACCGGATAGGCCTCAGGGTGCACCGCGGAGGCGTCCAAAGGATTGTCCCCGTTCGTGATACGTAGGAAGCCGGCCGCCTGTTCATAGGCTTTTTCTCCAAGGCGCGGCACTTTTTTCAGCAGCGCGCGGTTCGCGAACGGGCCGTGTTCGTCCCGGTAGGCGACAATATTTTCACTAACACTTTGCGACAAGCCGGAAACCTGCTTCAGCAGCGGGGCGGAGGCGGTGTTCACGTCGACGCCGACCGCGTTCACGCAGTCCTCGACGACCGCGTCCAGGCCGCGTGCCAGTTGTACCTGGTTCACATCGTGCTGATATTGGCCGACGCCGATCGATTTGGGCTCGATCTTGACCAACTCGGCCAGCGGGTCCTGCAAGCGTCTGGCAATCGAGACCGCGCCGCGCAACGAGACATCGAGGTTGGGAAATTCTTTCGCCGCCAGTTCGGAGGCGGAGTAAACCGAAGCTCCGGCTTCAGAGACGACGATTTTACTGAATTTCAATTCCGGGTGCTGTTTCTGCAAGTCAGCGACCAACTGATCGGTTTCGCGCGAACCGGTGCCGTTGCCGATACTGACCAGTTGCACTTGATGCCGGCTGATCAATTTGGCGAGGGTCGCGATCGATTCGTGCCAGGCCTGGCGCGGCGGGTGAGGATAAATCGTGTCGGTCGCCAGCAGTTTGCCGGTCGCATCGACGACCGCGACCTTAACGCCGGTACGGATGCCCGGATCGAGCCCCATCGTCGCCTTGTGGCCGGCAGGTGCGGCCAGCAACAGATCGCGCAAATTGCTCGAAAATACCCGAATCGCTTCCTGCTCGGCGGCTTCCCTAACCCGCAGTTTCAAGTCCAGATCGATCCGGGTAAACAGTTTGATTTTCCAGGCAAGGCGCGCAGTTTCGGCGAGCCAGGCGTCGGCCGGTTTGGCGGTTGAGGCTACGCCGAGCTTCCGGGCGGTAAATTGTGCGCAGAGATCGTGTTCCTGTTGTTCCTCCTGAGCCGGTTTTAAGGTCAACGTCAACACATCTTCATTGCGGCCGCGCAACAGCGCCAGCGCCCGGTGCGATGGAATTTTATTGATGGCTTCCTGATAATCGAAATAATCGCGGAATTTGCTGGCTTCCTGTTCCTTGCCGGGTGATACGGTGGCGTGAAGAATGCCCTTGCTCCAGGTTCTCTCGCGGAGTTCAGCCAATAACTCCGCATCTTCGGACAGGCGTTCCATGATGATTTGACGGGCGCCTTCCAATGCTGCGGCACTGTCTGCCACGCCCTTCTCGGTATTGATAAAACCTGCAGCGAATTGCTCAGGAATCAGATTGCGGTTCGCCAGGATTGCATCGGCCAACGGCTCAAGTCCCGCTTCGCGCGCAATTTGGGCCTTCGTACGCCGCCGGGGTTTGTAGGGCAGGTATAAATCCTCAAGCAGGGTTTTGGTATCGGCGTGATTGATTGCCTGCTCCAGTTCCGGCGTCAGTTTTTCCTGGGCGCGGATACTCTCGAGAATTGCCGCGCGCCGCTCATTCAGTTCGCGTAAATAGACCAGCCGCTCTTCAAGCGTTCGAAGTTGCGTATCATCAAGGCCTCCGGTGGCCTCCTTACGATAGCGGGCGATGAACGGAACGGTCGCGCCTTCGTCGAGCAAGGCGACAGCGGCATTGACTTGTCTGACATTTACGGCGAGTTCTTCGGCGATGCGGTTGATGACGTCCATTTTGAGTATTGTTTGGTTGAAAGGGCAAATTTTATCAGCAAGCACAGGGCAGCGGTTGAGGAAATTGTTTCCGAAACTGCATTTGGCGGATTTGCTCTTTAACAGGCGTTGTTAGGAGAAGAGAAATGCTGTTGTTTATGCGCAACGCTAGAGCATTCCCATTCGGCATTGAGATTTAAATTTGTTATAATCATAATCAATAAAAACGCGTAAACAGAAGAGTAAGGTAATTTAAATCGGCGAAGAACCAACAAACACTGCTAATTGTCCAATTTTGTACAAAATGCAGGGGGGAGTCCTTGGATAGTGGTTAAAGATTACTATGCTTAAGACACTCATAAATATAATTTAGAGGTAACATCGCGTCTTGAGCGCGATCAGGCGATGCAGAACAAAAGACGAATTTTACCCCGAGTAGTGCTGTTAGGCCTATTGGCAAGTTTGCTGATAGTCGGCATTGTAGTCGTCAAATTTGTACGCGAAGAAGTCGAAACTTCGCGTTATCAGGCGCGCTATCTATCTGGCATCAGTAAGCAAATCAGCTTCAAACTTGAAAAAGGTCCGAGTTCGGCGATACGCTATCCCGAGTATGGACCTTATGACCAGCGCATGGGTTATACCTTGTTGCCTGAAGCAGTTGATCGGATGACCAAAGTTGGCTTTTCTGTATCCGCCCAGGCGGTTTCATCGCCGATGCTGACGCAGTTGATCGATGATGGTTTTTTTGCGATTTACCATGAAAAAACGCAGGCTGGCCTCAAAATATTCGATCAGACCAATCAACTGATATTCAGTAATATCTACCCAACTCACGGCTATCCCAATTTCGAGTCGATCCCGCCGTTAGTCCTCTATACCTTACTGTTTATCGAGAATCGCGAATTACTGAACGAAGCGAAAGTCACCTTGAATCCGGCCGTCGAATGGGACCGCCTCGGTTATGCAAGTCTTCAGATGGTTGCGAACAAGCTGGGGGTGAACAAAAATGTTCCCGGCGGCAGTACCTTGGCGACCCAGATCGAAAAATACCGGCATTCGCCGAATGGCTATACCAATTCAATTGTCGACAAATTTCGCCAGATGGGCTCGGCTTCGATCCGTGCTTATCTGTGGGGTGCCGATACGCGGGAAATGCGCCGCCAGATAGCGTTGAGCTATCTCAATTCGATGCCGCTTTCCGCCGCTCCCAAAGTCGGTGAAGTGCATGGCTTAGGCGATGGACTTGCGGCTTGGTTCGGCGCCGACTTCAAGGAAGTGAACAATTTGCTGCGCGCGGTAACCCAAAATTCCGCTGAAAGCATCACCGATCAGCAGGCGATTGCTTTTCGCCAGGTTCTCTGCATTTTGTTGTCACAAAGACGGCCCTCCTATTTTATGGGGCCTGGTTACAATGCTCTGCAAACGTTGGCGAACAGTTATCTGCGCCTGATGGCCGATTCCGGTCTGATCTCTGCCTCGTTGCGTGACCGGGCTTTGCAGGCAGAAACCCTCAAACCGTTGCCTGCTGATTCCTTACCGACGCACTTCGTATCGGAGAAAAAGACCCAGGCTGTGCTGCGTACCCGGCTGGCGCAAGCATTGAATGTCAAAACGATTTATGATCTTGACCGTCTGGATTTAACCGCGAAAACCACGATCGATTTCAACACGCAACAAGCCGTGTCAACTGCCTTGCGCAAGCTGGGCGATGCCGAAGAAGCGCGTGCGGCCGGGGCTTTTGGCGAGCGCCGGCTGAACGAAAACGTAGATCTGTCGCGCGTAGTCTATAGTTTGATGTTGTTTGAAAGGACACCGAAAGGTAATTTTCTCCGGGTGCAGACCGACAACCTGGATCAGCCCTTGGACATCAATGAAGGCATCCGCCTGGATTTGGGCTCGACCTCAAAGCTGCGCACGATGGTGCTCTATTTGCAGCTGGTGGCGGAACTTTACAAGCAATATTCCGGCCAACCCGTACAGGAATTGAATAAGGTATCGCTGCACCCTAGAGACTATCTGAGCGACTGGGTCATTACCCAGCTGAAGGCGCAACCCAAAATCGATTTGCAGACGCTGCTCAATCAGGCTCTGGATCGTAAATATTCGGCCAGTCCGGGCGAATATTTCTTTACGGGCGGCGGGCTCCATCATTTCAACAATTTCAAGAAGAGCGACGACCACCAGATCATGTCGGTGCGGGATGCATTGCGTGATTCGGTCAACCTGGTATTCATTCGCCTGATGCGCGATATTGTTTACCATTATCAATATAAACCCGACGGCGTGGCACGCTGGCTGGACGATCCGGAAAGCCCGAAGCGTCAGGAATATCTGGAGCGATTCGCCGATCGGGAAGGACAGGTTTATCTCGGCCGGTTTTTTGCCAAGGCACAGGGTAAAAACGCAGATGAGCGTCTGGATATGCTGGCTAAACGGGTATGGGTCAAATCTTCGCGGTTGACCATGTTATATCGGGCGATTTATCCCGATCATGACGTCGCTCAATTGAATAAGTTTTTACGCACCTATCTTCCGAAACAGATTGTCGAGAAGGAAGACATTTATTCACTTTTCGATAAATATTCTCCGGAGAATTTCGATCTCCAGGACCAGGGCTATATTACCAAGATTCATCCGCTCGAATTATGGCTGGCCGGCTATCTCGCCAAGCACCCGCAAGCGACCCGCGAGGAATTAGTTGCAGCCAGCGCCCAGCAACGCCTTGATGTGTACCGCTGGCTGCTGAAAAGCAAAAAGAAAAAGGCGGGCCAGCAGCACCGTATCATGAGCATGCTCGAAGCCGAGGCCTTCCGGGAAATTCACAAAGCCTGGAAAGAGGTTGGTTATCCGTTTGGGAGACTGACGCCTTCTTATGCGACTTCGATCGGCGCCTCCGGCGATCGCCCTGCCGCGCTGGCCGAACTGGTCGGCATCCTCTTGAATGATGGCGTCAGAATGCCGACCGTCCGCTTTGAAAATTTACACTTTGCGGCAGAAACGCCTTACGAAACTATTTTGGATAAAACGCCGAACGACGGGCAACGCATCTTCCCGCCCGAGGTTGCCAGAGCCGCCAGAAGTGCAATGATCGGCGTGGTCGAAGGCGGCACCGCCGCGCGCTTAAAAGGCGTATATACGAACAATCAAGGTCAAGTTATCGCGATAGGCGGAAAGACCGGAACCGGCGATCACCGTAAGGAAATGTTCAATGCGCGCGGCCATATGATCGGTTCACAATTCATCAGCCGTGCGGCCGTGTTTACTTTTTTCATGGGCGAGCGGTATTTTGGCGTGATGACTGCCTATGTCGCCGGTAAAGACGCCGGAAATTACCAATTTACCAGTTCGCTGCCGGTGCAGATTGTAAGATTCTTACAGCCTACCTTGACGCCATTGCTCAATCGGCCAATAGATGACGGCAGCGGAAACTCAATCCCCGCCGAGTCTAAAATAGCGTTGGTTTCGGGGCAGTAAGTTGCAATGGGCGGTGCTTTTCCGCCCATTCAAGCGGGAGTGCAAGTAGAAAATTTAATTCCCGCTTTCCACTTCATGAAAATCCCAGGCATCATGTCACTGTTACTGTTTTATCTGCTGATTTTGCTGGCAGCATTTCTGTTTCAGCGCAAAATGATGTACTTTCCATTCCGCGTGACTCCGGCCCAACTGGATCAATTGATGCGTGAGTTGAGTCTGCAGCCTTGGCCATCGGCTAGCGAAAGGCGAGCGCTCATCAGTCGGATGCCGGTCGAAAACCCCAAAGGCACGGTGCTGGTTTTTCACGGCAATGCAGGCGCGGCGTTGCATCGGACTTATTATATCGAGGCCTTGCAGCGTTTGGGTTATCGAGTCATCATTGCTGAATATCCAGGATACGGCGCGCGGGATGGTTCACCTTCGGAACCGACGTTGATTGAAGACGGAATTGCTACTGCGAAAAAGGCTCTGCAAGCGTATAAAGAGCCGTTATTCCTATGCGGCGAGTCGTTGGGCAGCGGTGTCGTGGCGGGGATTGTTGCTTCACGCCAAGTTCCTGTTCAGGGATTGTTGTTGATTGCGCCGTTCGACACGATGGCGAAAGTCGCGCAGCACCATTACTGGTTCTTGTGGGCGCGCTGGCTAGTTCGGGATAAATTCGACAATATCTCGAGATTGCGCGGATTCCACGGCCCCATTGCGGTGCTCTTGGCCAGGCAGGACGAAGTGATACCGAACCGGAATACACTCGCCCTGTTCGAGGCTTTGCCCGAGAAGAAAAAGCTCTGGCATTTCGAAAATGCAGGACATAACAGCCTGCCATTGGAACCTTGGCGTCCGTGGTGGCAGGAAGTGATGCAGTTTATCGGTCAATGACCGATCGATTGCTTCAAACTCGCCATATCGATCACGATAGCGCACATCGCTTTTCAGCGTGCGTTCATACGCTTCATTGATGTCTTGTAGTTAAATTATCTATACACAGGTATGCAGTGCATACCTACCCTATATCTGGAATTCAAAACTAGCCGTCAATCCGCGAAATCATAGACTTTATAGTGATCGACCAAAGGCTTCAACACTTCCTGAATCACCTTATGGTGTTCAGGATGTTTCGAATAGTTTTCCAGTGCCTCTTTGCTCTCGAACGTCGCAGAAACTGCGACATCGAAGCTGTCATCGACCGACGGACTTGGGTGGTCGCGCTTAATGCCTGCGGCAGGGCCGATGTCGTAACTCAATACACCTGGCAATTTCGACAGCCGCTTGCTGCCTTCGATGTATTTCCGTCGAGCTTCCGGGTCGCCGTGCTGTTTCAGCCAAATCACCACGACATGATGAACCTTGCCGTCAATCGTGGTCGCAGGACGTTCGGCATGGGCGGCATTGCCGAGTCCTAAGGCGGCTACTAAAAGAATGACCAATCGTTTCAAATGGGGTATTTTCATGATATGACCTCCCGTAAGTGAGATGGTTAAAAGGGCGAAGTGTAGCAGAAAATTCACGATACTATGGGTTTGCCTGTGCGTGAGATTGTGAATAAAACGGGATATGATATTAACCTAAAAAGTTATCTTGAAGGAATTTGACGGAATGCAAAAACTTCCTGAAACGCTATACAGCGCCGCCCAGGTCAGAGAGCTAGACCGGATTGCAATCGAAGAATTCAAAATTCCCGGTTACAAACTGATGTGCAGGGCCGGCAAAGCGGTGTTTGAAGGTATAACCCGGAAATGGCCGGAAACGCGATCGCTAACGGTATGGTGCGGTAGCGGGAACAATGCCGGAGACGGCTATATAATTGCGCGCCTTGCGTTGCAGGCCGGGCTCGATGCGCTGGCTGTCTGTGTCGGCGATCCTGAAAAGCTGGAAGGCGATGCGCTGACCGCTTTCCGGGATTATACTCAGACAGGGGGCAGGGCAGAGCCATTTCATTCCGGGCAAATGATCGAGACTGATCTGTTGATTGATGCCTTGCTCGGCACCGGTCTGGACCGTCCGGTCACGGGGCTTTATGCGGAGGCGATTGAAGCGATCAATCGAGCTGGCGTGCCCGTTGTTGCGGTCGATATTCCTTCCGGGCTGAATGCGGATACCGGCAACGCAATGGGCTGTGCCGTGAAAGCCGATTGCACGGTGAGTTTTATCGGACTGAAACGGGGGCTGTTTACCGGGCAGGCTGCCGAGTATGTCGGCGAGATTATCTATGACGCTCTGGAGGTGCCGGATGATGTGTTCAAGCAAATCCAAGCCGGCGTCTTTCGCGTGCAGCAAAAACCGCTGGCGTCGCGTAACCGCTGCGCGCATAAAGGTAACATGGGGCATGTGCTGGTCGTTGGAGGCGATCTGGGTTTTTCGGGTGCGGTGCGAATGGCTGGCGAAGCGGCTTTGCGGGTCGGCGCCGGCCTGGTCAGCATTGCAACACGGAGTGAACATGCCGGCTTGATGAATCTGAATCGGCCGGAGTTGATGTGTCATGGCGTCGAGAGTGAGGCGGATTTGGTCGGTTTACTGGATAAGGCTAATGTAGTAGCGCTAGGGCCGGGGTTGGGGCAGAAGGAGTGGGGAAAGACAATGTTCGGCGCCGTGCTGAAATCCGGTAAGCCAGTCGTGCTCGATGCGGACGGCTTGAATTTATTGGCGTTGTCGCCTACGAACAAACCCAATTGGATATTAACACCGCATCCCGGCGAAGCAGGGCGTTTGCTGCATAATTCCACTCAATCCGTTCAGCAGGATCGTTTCGCCGCGGTGTCGGCGATCCAGGCGGCTTACGGCAGCATTGCGGTATTGAAAGGCGCGGGAACTCTAATCGCGAGCGACTCGCGAATTGCGGTGTCGACCACCGGCAATCCGGGCATGGCTTCGGGAGGGATGGGCGATGTGCTGTCCGGGGTGATCGCAGGATTAATCGCGCAAGGCCTTGATATGCAGGAAGCAGCCGAACAGGGAGTGTTCCTGCACGGGTGCGCGGCCGATCTGGGAGCCGCGAAGGACGGAGAACGTGGCTTGCTGGCGACCGATTTATTGCCTTTTTTGAGACAGTTGGTGAATTGATGCAGCGTTATTTGGATTCTACAGAAGCAACGGAACGATTTGGTGCGGCGTTATGGCGTCTGTTGCCGTCGAAATGTCTGGTATTTCTGTACGGTGATCTGGGCGCGGGCAAGACCACGCTGGTCCGCGGTTTTTTACAGGCAGCGGGCCATCTCGGCGCAGTGAAGAGCCCGACTTATACGCTGGTCGAGGAATATCAGGTCGGGGAACGGAAAATCTATCATTTCGATTTATACCGCCTGGCCGATCCGGAAGAGCTGGAATGGATCGGGATCCGCGATTATCTGGAAGAGGAGTCCATCTGTCTCGTCGAGTGGCCCGGGATGGGAAAGGGCATGTTGCCCGCCGCGGATGTGTCGATCCGTTTGGGTGTGCAGGACGCAGGAAGGCTGATCGATATTGAAATTGTTGCGGATCAGTTAAAATGGATCTGCACGCGTCTGTGATGCTGTACCCTAGTATCGAATATGTAATACAATCCCAGTCGGCATTTTCAGTCTGCAGATTTGGCTTGGTAGTCAACACAAAGCCGGCTTGTCCTGGTTTTGTTCCCCTGGTGCGTACCGTCTTTAGGCAATAGGATCAACGGTGTTTCGAGCAGAAAGAATTTACAGTCAGAACAATCCCAAAACGGGAATTACAGAATGGTTTTTTTCTGCGCGGGAAGGCAATTATGGGCCTTTTAGCAGCAGAGAAATCGCGACCCGAGAACTTAAGGCCTTTATCGGCAACTGCATAAAAAACGATGACGATGGCGGACGCAAGACCGGCAAAAAATCATCGAAATTAAGCCTCGAACCAATGTTTGATTTTGTAGTTAAACGCCGGGATTAAATGAACGGCAAGTCCGCAGCGGCCAATTTCATCAGCATTAGGCTAGTCTCGTCGTTTTACATCATCCTATTTGAGCAAAATTGTAGTATGTGCTGACTTAAGGAGGCGCACTTGTATGTGCGCTTCACTTCGTTCAGCGCATCCTACCTCTTTTTTACTTTCCTTCGATCAGGGACACGTCTCTTACTGCCCCTTTGGCAGCAGAGGTGGCCATGGCGGCATAGGCTCTAAGCGCTGCCGAGACGGCTCGCTGACGGCCGACCGGTTTCCATGCCTGCGGGCCTTTGGCAATCATCGCGGTACGGCGACGCTCAAGTTCTTCAACCGACACGGTTAGATGGATGCGGCGATTGGGGATGTCGATTTCTATTGTATCGCCTTCTTCCGCCAAACCGATGGCGCCGCCTTCAGCCGCCTCAGGCGAAGCGTGGCCGATGCTCAGGCCGGATGTGCCGCCGGAAAAACGGCCATCGGTGAGCAGTGCGCAGACTTTGCCCAAGCCTTTGGATTTCAGATAACTGGTCGGATACAGCATTTCCTGCATGCCGGGGCCGCCTTTCGGGCCTTCGTAGCGGATCACCACCACGTCGCCCGGCTGGATTTGGTCACCGAGAATGCCGGCGACTGCAGCGTCCTGACTCTCGAATATGCGGGCGCGGCCGGTAAATTTGAGGATGCTGTCGTCTACGCCAGCGGTCTTGACGATGCAGCCATCCAGCGCGATGTTGCCATGCAGTACTGCCAGGCCACCATCCTGCGAGTAGGCGTGTGCCTTGTCGCGGATACAGCCGTTAGTGCGATCGTCGTCCAATTTCGGATAGCGCATGGATTGGGAAAAGGCGACCGTGGTGGATATGCCGCCGGGTGCGGCACGGTAGAATTCCTTGACAGCTTCGTCTCGGGTACGCTGGATGTCCCATTGCTCCAGCGCGGCTCCCAAGGTGGCGCTATGCACGGTCGGCACATCGCGATTGATGACGCCGGCGCGGTCAAGCTCACCCAAAATGCCCATTACGCCGCCGGCGAGATGAACATCTTCCATATGGTATTTCTGCGTCGCCGGTGCGACCTTGCATAGACAGGGCACGCGCCGCGAAATCGCATCGATATCCGACATCGTAAAATCGACTCCGGCCTCGTGCGCCGCGGCCAACAGGTGCAATACGGTATTGGTGGAGCCCCCCATGGCCACATCCAGGCTCATGGCATTTTGAAAAGCTTCGAATGTAGCGATTGAGCGTGGCAGCACGCTGGCATCATCCTGTTCATAATACCGCTTGGCCAGCTCGACGATCAGGCGGCCGGCGCGCAGGAACAACTGTTCTCGGTCGGCGTGCGTTGCCACTAGCGAACCGTTGCCTGGCAGGCTTAGGCCCAGCGCTTCGGTCAGACAGTTCATGGAGTTGGCCGTGAACATGCCGGAACATGAACCGCAGGTAGGACAGGCAGAGCGTTCTATTGCAGCAACTTCTTCGTCGCTTACTCGATCGTTGGCGGCTTCCACCATCGCATCCACCAGATCCAGCGCTCGGATTTCGCCTTTCCAGTTCACTTTTCCCGCTTCCATTGGCCCGCCGGATACGAATACCACAGGGATGTTCAAGCGCAGCGCGGCCATCATCATGCCCGGGGTGATTTTGTCGCAGTTGGAAATGCAAACCAATGCGTCGGCGCAATGTGCGTTCACCATATACTCCACGCTATCTGCGATCAGATCGCGGCTAGGCAAGCTATAAAGCATGCCTTCATGGCCCATGGCGATACCATCGTCCACGGCTATGGTGTTGAATTCCTTGGCCACGCCGCCGGCCTTTTCGATTTCTCTAGCTACCAGCTGCCCCATATCCTTCAGATGCACATGACCGGGCACGAACTGGGTAAAGGAATTGGCAATGGCGATGATAGGTTTGGAAAAGTCCTCATCTTTCATGCCGGTGGCGCGCCACAGGGCTCGCGCACCTGACATGTTGCGACCGAAAGTGCTAGTACGGGAACGGTATTGGGGCATAGTGAATCTCGAGGGACCTTAAGGTTTGGATTTAAAACTTTAAATGATACTCCAATCGCACGCTCATCTCCACTGGCGCAGCGGCGCATGGACGCCGCAGGCATTGGTCGGTCAGGGGCGCTCTTTCTTGGCTCGATCGATGATTCCCCGCAATTTCAGGTTTCCGGTAGGGTCGGTGCCGCTGGTCTTGGCGCTCGGGTTTCGTTGAAAGCTTTGAAATAGGCATCCTTACCGCTTGTCAGACATTAATATTGCATGGCGGCAGCCGTGGATAATGAAAGTCTTGAAATCGATCAGGAGTTTAACTCGTCATTGATGGCGGTCGGCAATCTCTTCGTCATGCGTTCCGCGCGCGACGGGGTTCTGTCGGTTGCCTATGCTACGGCTGAACAGAACCTCCCTGGGTCTGTTTGGGCCTGAAGGCGTGAGGCAAGTCGATACCTTGCTGAGCAATGTGTTCGTCGCCAACTGTAACCGTGTCGTTATCTTCCATGGGGCTATAAGCGTAGCGAGGATATTTATCGGTATATGCTTCTAACACAATCACAAACGCCTCCTAAATTCAAAACCCTTCGAATCCAGAAGCGTCCAAGGTCTTGTCAGAGGTATTTTCATTTGCCGCTCATGTCGGGGAACACGGAGACGAAGCCCTGGCCATATTCGCATTCGGACGGGAAAATACTGAAGCTGTCAATCCTCATCCCCAAAACAAACAGGATAATCCAGGCAGATTTCGCAAGAAGGAGCCCGGCAAACATAGAGCCCTTCCGCCTCGCATAACTGCTTGTAGATGAATTTCTTCCATTTCATGTCGCGGTTGTTCCGGGCGGCCATTTCGGGAAAATTATGGCTGAGCATCGCCGACAGTTCCCTGCGGCTCCATAGGCCCAGATCCTGCCAGAGATGGTCGCTGCCGAGGCAGGCAGCGACGATGATCGCGATCAGCCATTCGGTCTCCTGATTTTGCACCGCGGCGAATTGGCGCAGAAAACATTCAAGGTCCTGTTTTTCGAGCATCCGGCTGAAATCCAGGGATTTTCCGGAAGGGGCAATGGGCTTTAAACGATAACCGGCAAAGCGCTCGGCGAGTAAGCGTTCAAACTGGCTTTCACCGAGTCCCAGCGCATCCGGCAGCACGCCTTCGCCGACTTGCCAGCTGGCGATCATCTGCGCGAACCAGCGGCAGTTGACCGAGTCGTCGGCAAGGACCATCAGTTCCCGATAATACTGCTCAGGTGGTAAAGGCTGTTTTAACGCTTGCATGACGGCATTGCCCTCAAAGTTGCATTGCGCGCGATGGTCCTCTGGACCCCTGCGCGCATTGCGGAAGTTCGATCAATAATCGACGCGGATGTCTTCGTCGCGGACGATCATCTGGCAGGCCAGACGCCATTCTGACGGCAGATCGTCGACGATCATTTTTTCCAGGTCTTCCGTGGTCACCTTGCCGAGCTGCTTCAGCACGGTTTTTTCCTTTTCGGTCAACGGGCCGCCCATGCGTTGATTCTTTTTGTCGACGCTGGAAACCTTTACGACGCAGGTGCCGCATTCGCCGTCTTCGCAGGAAAAATTGATCGGAATCTTGTTTTCGAGTGCCAATTTCAAAATCGTCTGGGTATGACTGCCGGCCACTGCATAAATGGTTTTGTCGCGGTAGTCGGGATTGATAAAGGTCACTAATGCCATAAAAATACCTCTCGGGGTTAAGCGGGTTTGACCGAAATATGGCCGGTCAGCAACTGGGCCTGGCAGGCCAGCCGGTTGTGTCTGCCTGCCATGTTTTCCCGCAGGATTTTGTCTTCCAGCACCGAGGGCTCGCTGAGGTTGTTCCAGCCGTCGGTGATTTTCATCAGACAGGTGCCGCAGTCGCCTTCCCGGCAGCCGTAAGTGATCGACGAGCCGACTTTTTCGGAAACTTCGATAACTCGGGTTCCGGCCGGCACGGTGACAGTAATGTTGATGTCTTCAAAGGTAATGGTCGCTTTGGCCATTGATCATGCTCCTGAGTGGATAAATTGAATTTTGGAAAAACCGAATCCTGGTGTTTTCCGTTTTTTTGGCCGTCTTAACTCTTTCAGGCCAAATCTGCAAAATTGATCGTTTTGGCTTCCCGAAGCCCCATCAACTCCTGAGCCAGCTCCAGGCCGAACGCCTTGCATTCGAGGATTTCGTCGTCGGTCGGAATCAGTTTGACCCGGAGTCCCGGAATCGGAACGCGGAGCTTTAGCCCGCGCAGACGGTCTTCGACCAGTCGTACACCTTCCCCGGTCCAGCCGTAGGAGCCGAATACGCCGCCAAGTTTGTTCTTCATATTCACGACCGTCAGCGAGGAGAGCAGGTCCCAGATCGGCTTGACCGCATCGCCGTTGATCGTCGGCGTGCCGAGCACGATGCCGTCGGCGTCTTCGATCAAGTCGACGAACGGCGCGACCTCACCGCCTTCCAGGTCATACAGCGACACGCGCACGTCGTCGACCTGCAAGGCGCCCTGATAAATCGCCTCGGCCATACGCCGGGTATTGCCGTACGAACTGATGTAAAAGATCAGCAAGGTCTTTTGCTGCGGGCTGATTTCGCTGTGCAGTGCCGGGCTGGATAGCTGCCGATAGCGCTGGATGTAGCGGTCCGGCCGGTCGCGCAGGATCGGACCGTGGGTCGGTGCAATCAGCGTCAACGGCAGCGGTTCGATCAGGTCCAATGCCCGCAGCACGTATTCCTTGAAAGGGCGCATGATGTGCGCATAGTAATATTCGAACGAAAAGCGAAAGTCGCCGGTCCGGTCGTTGAACAGGCGGTCGTCACAAAAATGGCAGCCGAAGACGTCGCCGGAGAACAGCGTCGCTTCCTCGGGCAGGTAAGTGCACTGCGTATCGGGCCAGTGCAGGTAAGGCGTATGCAGGAACTGCAGCGAGCGGTCGCCCAGGGATAACGTATCGCCGGTCAGCACCGGAGTAAAATGCAAATTGTCCTGTTTCAGCAGGCCCTTCAGCATCGACTGGGCTTTTTGTGAAATATACAGTTGCGCCTTGGGAGCGCGCCGCATCAGTTCGGGCAGGGCGCCGGTATGGTCGGGTTCCAGATGATTCAGGACGATCACCTTGATCTCTTCGTAGTCGGCGATGCTTTCGAGGCGGGAAAAAAAGACTTCCGCAAAACCCTCCTTGACCGTATCGATCACCGCCACGCCTTCGCTGCCGCGCACGACATAGGCGTTGTAGCTGGTCCCGTTGGCGGTTTTCAGAATGATGTCGAAGGTTCTGAGATTCGGGTCGAACGCGCCGACCCAATGTACCCGTTCCGATAACGGCACCGCGACAGGAATGCCTTCCGCGTTTTCCAGCGTGATCCTGTTCATGATCCGTATGCCGAGGAATGGGCGCGTTTCGGGCAGCTTTCGAGGTCCGTCTCGCCCACATCGACTTCCAGCCACGCTTCGATTTCTCCGGCATCGAAGCCAGCGCGCCGGCGCCCGTCCGCTTCGAGCAGCGGCCGGCGGATCAGCAGCGGGTCGACGACCATCAAGGCGATCGCCTGCTTTTCGTCGAGCGCTTCCGGTACCACCTCGCCGTTTTTGATTGTCGGCGCGCTGCGGTTGAACCAGGCGGCGACCGGAAGATCGCCGAAAAACGAACGCAATTTGTCGGGTTCTTTCGACCACGGCTGACGCAGCAAATCGTGGACGAACACAATATGGCCGGCGTCCAGCAGGATTTCCCGTTGCCGTTTATTGCCGGTACAGCCCGGTTTTTCATAAAAATGGACGACCGCCATACTCGTCAATGCGCTTGCAGTTCAGCCATCGCTTCGGCCATTCTTTCCGGCGGAATGCCGGTCAGCGAGCCGGGCGGATTGATCGGCGCGCCGAGCCGGTCCAGAATTGCCCCTTCGATTGGGCAGATGCTCGCGCATTGCGGTTCTTTGTAGTCGTCTTCGCATTCGGTGCATTTTCTCGGATTGATCAGGAAATGTTCTTTGCCCATGAAGATCGCCTTGCTCGGGCACAGCGGCTCGCAGGCATAACAGTTGACGCAGGATTCGATGATTTTTAATGCCATGATGATTCTCTCGTTAATCCGTAAGAGCGATTGCCTGCGTCGCAGCTTGAAGTAGGGTACGCTGTGCGTACCTTTTTGGAATGTCCCACTGCAGAGGCGTTGTTAAGGTACGCGCAGCGTACTCGACGAAATTTCGTGTGCGGCAGACCACATGCAAACCTATTCATCCCAACCTTCCTCCGCCATCGCATTGAAACGTTCGGGATCGGGGCCTTTGCTTTGATTGATCGCCTTGGCCAGCCAGGCGGAGGGGCCGGATTTCATCTCGGCCTGCAGATCGGCCAGCAGATCCTTGATCACGCTGCCTTCGTGCACCTTGATCGGCTGGATGCCCTGGGCGACGATCTGCTTGATCGCCGAAGCGCCGATCGCCTGGCAATACACCGCGGCACAGCCGTCCAGCAGTTGAATCTTGACCGATAACTTGTCTTCATTGCCGTCCTGAGACAGATCGCCGAATTGCGTGGCTTCGAGCAGTTCCGACTGCTCCGGGTCGACCGCATAGAGCGCGAACGATTTGGCGGAACCGAAGTGCTGATTGACGTGCACCATATCGGTGGTGGCGAAGGCGACTTTAATGGCGGTATCCATGGATATCCTCTGGTCGTGGAGATGCACGATCTGCATCCGGCGGGTTAATGACATGACGGCGGGCAGGCGTGGCGTTCGGATTCGGGTTTTTGCGCGTAGGGCGAGCGATAGATATCGATCTCTTCATGCGCGAAATTGATCACCAGATTGGCCAGATCGAACAGGGCCTGGCGGGTGCCGCGGTAGCCGATCCAGGTCTTCTGATAGCCTCCGATGATGTCGTATAGCGGAAAGCCGGCGCGCAGGATCGGGATGCCGAGCCGCTCGGCACTGTCGACCGCGTGCGAATTGCCGATCAGCAGCTGTGCGTTGTGCTCCTTCGCAAGCAGTTCCAGGTCCTCCAGGTCGCCGATCTTGACGCTGTCGACCGGCAGGGTCGCAAGTACCGGCGCGTTAGCCGCGCTGATCGCGGCGACCACGTCGCCGCCCATGCCGCGAATCAGATGTGTAAAGGCATTCAACTGGTCGGGATCGGCGGCAATCGCAACCCGCAATTGGCCGAGCATGAAATGGGTGTCGAGCATCGCATCCTGGAGCTGGGCGCGCTGGCGTTCGATGCGCGGCTGGACCGGCAGTTCGCTGATTTCCGCGAGCGCCAGGATCAGCGCGTCGTTCGCTTCCAAACCATACAGGTGGTCGAAATACAGGCTGGGCACGCCGGTCTTTTCTTGCAACAGTTCGCCGGCTTTTTTCAACGACGCGCCGATCACCAGTGTCGCCTTCGCGTCGCCCAGGGTCGCCAGTTCGGAAACCGGTGTGCCGCCGATCGTGACTGGCGAGAATTCGTCGTCGGTCAGGCTGCCGTCCAGTGAATCGGACAAGTCCGGCACCAATACCGGCCTCAGATTGAATTGTTCGATCAGGTCGCGCAACGCTTCCAGATCGCCCGGCGTCAGCATCGGGCTAACCAAGACGTTCACCTGCCGTTGGCGCTGGCCCGGTCGGGTGTTCGCCGCCACTTGATCCGGCACCAGCGTTTTGATGATTTCATAGAGGGTCGCGGCATAGCCGGTCTCGACACAGCCGGTAAAATCCGGCGTATTGACCGCGACCACCGCGACATGATCGAACTGGGGATATTTGGCGCGAAACTCGCGCACATTGCGGTGTACGTCCGCCCCCTGGGTTTCGGCAAGGCCGGTGGTCAGAACCGCGATCAGGGCCGGGTTCGATTTTTCCGCAATCGCTTTCAGTCCTTCCACCACATTTTCGTCCGCGCCTAACACCGAACTGCTCTGGTCCATCGCTGTGGTTTGCAGCGGAATCGGTTCGCGGAAATGACGCACGAAAAATACCTTCGCGAAGGCGGTGCAGCCTTGCGAGCCGTGCAGCATCGGAATCGCCCGGTCGAAGCCGAGACAGGCCAGCGAGCCGCCCATCGGCTGGCTCGCTTTCAGCGGACTGACCGAGAGAGCTTTGTTGCGCTTGAGTATCTCGGCCATACCTATGCCTCCGTAGGGTACGCACCGCGTACCAAGAGTGATGCCGAGGCTTCGAAGAGGGTACGTGATGCGTACCCTACATTTGCATTATTCTCAGGGAGCGGGGTTTGTTGCCCCGGTTTGAAGGTTTTCGTAACCCGCCACGGCGCAGGTTTACGCACCGCCTCCCAGACCGGGCTTTCGAGCGTCAAAGCCAACTGCCGGACTAGCTCCAGCATGCCTTCGTAGCCCGCATAACCGAATTCCCGCTCCTGATTGATGTCGAGAAACGGAATGCGCGCCTTCAGGGCCGTGTACATGTTGCGTCCTCCGGCGATCAGAATGTCGGCCTTGTAGTCGCGGACGACTTTGAGCAGTGCCTTTGGACTGCCGTCCTCGATCATCAGGGTGTCTTCGCCCATCAGTTCGCGAATCCTGGCCTTGTCCTCCTCGGTCGATTTCTTGGTGCCGGTCGCGACGACCACCATGCCCAAATCCTGCAGCGCCGAAATTACCGACCAGCTTTTTACGCCGCCGGTAAACAGCAGGACCCGTTTGCCTTTCAGCCGTTTGCGCCACGGGGCAAGGGCGCCATGGATGCGCGCTTCCTCGCGGGCGATGATCGCTTTGGTGCGGTCGGTCAGATCGGGATCATCGATCACCCTGGCAAAATCGCGCAGCGCCTGGCTGGTGTCGGTAATCCCGTAAAAGCTCCCTTCGAACCACGGCGTGCCGTAGGCCTTGTTCAGGCGCCGGGCGACATTCACCATCGCTTTCGAGCAGACCATCATGTTCACTTCGGCCTTGTGCATCGTCTGCACTTCCCGGAAACGGGCGTCGCCGGACAGCGTACAGAGCACCCGCAGTCCCATCTCGTCGAGCAGCGGCAACACATGCCAGAATTCGCCGGCGATGTTGTATTCGCCGACCAGATTCACGTCATGGATTTTGAAACCGGGCCGCTCCAGACCGGGCGGCAACGGGTCGGGATCGCGGGTGCCGATCACATGCGTGACCATTGCATCGCCGGCGATCCGGTTGCCGAGATTTTTGGTGCCGTAAAAACCGGCGCAATCGATCGGTATGACCGGTACGCCCCAGCGTTCGGAGGCCTCCTTGCAGACCGCATTCAGATCATCGCCGATTAAGGCCGGCACGCAGGTGTTGTAAACGAATACCGCCGGCGGACTGTAACTGTCGATCGCCTGTTTGATCGCATGGAACAGCCGCTTCTCGCTGCGCCCCATCACCACGTCCTGCTCGGTCAGGTCGGTGGTCATCCCGATCCGGTACAGCTCCGAACCCGAAGAGCGGGTGCCGCGGTTGTCCCAGGAACTGCCCGCGCAGGCGATCGGCCCGTGTACGATATGGGCGACGTCGGCGATCGGCAACAGCGCGATCTGCGCGCCGTCGAACGCGCAGCCGCCGGCCGCCGAGCCAGGCTTCGGCTTGGAACAGCCGGACTTTTCCTTCTTGTTATGTTCGCAAGCCGGTTCGTCCAGCAGTTCGGCAATGTCTTTAGTCGATTTCATGGTGGCACCTGTAGGTCTTTGTTTGTTGTATTGCAACCAGCGTGCCATTTATTAAGACATTGATTTTAAAGTTAATGTTGTTATTTTTTGATGTAGTAAATACGACAAAACGGGTTTTTGGGAAGAAAATTAACGTTGCGAAATCCGCAAACCGGGTTTGCTTCGAAACGGGATAATTGCCGTCCGTGATACATAGTCCGTATGGCCCGGAACGGGCTTAAGCCATTTCGACCACTCTCGATGCAATCATCTTCGCATTGCTCTACGAGTAATGGCCGTCGATGTAGCTTTTTTTCTCCGTTCTTTCATGACCGAAGTTCGCTTTGGCGTCCTCAAACCATGGCTTTGTCGCAAACCCGACAAAATCCCTCTGATTGTTGCGAAATGCTCCGCCGATTCGAGCCGGGCTCTGCTTGATTCGCCAACCCATCCCGCGGTTTTCCTGGTTTTACGATACATGGCATGGCGGTTGCTTTACTTCAAGCAAGCGCATTGCCAAACCATTTCAGGAGACCAACCATGATTACCCTAACCGAAAGCGCCGTAAAAGCCGTAGGCCGTTTTATTGCCGGGTCCGGCAAGCCGGACAGCGGACTCCGGATCGAAGTGACCGATGGCGGTTGTTCAGGCCTGTCCTACGGCTTGCGTCTGGAAGAGAAGGAAACGCCGGACGACACCGTGATTGACTGCGGCGAAGTGAAAGTTTTTGTCGATCCCCTGAGTATGCCGATGCTGGACGGCATGTCGATCGATTTTGTCGACAGCCTGGAAGGTTCAGGCTTCAAATTCACCAACCCGAACGCGGTCAAGAGCTGCGCCTGCGGCTCGTCATTCACGACCTCCAAGGATGGTGGGAGTGCAGGAACCGACGGGATCGGTTCCTGCGCGACGGGTGCCGAGGGCGGCACGCCGAAAACCTGTTCTTAACGAGAGAGGATGCCACCATGTGGGATTATTCGGACAAAGTCAAAGAACATTTCTTCACCCCGAAAAACGCCGGCGCGGTCGCGAATGCGAATGCGATCGGCGAAGTCGGATCGATCAGCTGCGGTGATGCGCTGCGCCTGACCTTGCGTGTCAACGAAGCGTCCGAGGTGATTGAGGACGCCGGTTTTCAAACCTTCGGCTGCGGCTCGGCGATTGCCTCGTCCTCGGTGCTGACCGAGATCATCAAAGGCATGACGCTGGAGCAGGCGCTCAAAGTGACCAATAATGACATCGCCGCCGAGCTCGACGGCCTGCCGCCGGAAAAGATGCACTGCTCGGTGATGGGCCGCGAGGCCCTGCAGGCCGCAGTCGCGAACTACCGCGGAGAGGAGTGGCGCGACGATCACGAAGAAGGCGCGCTGGTCTGCAAATGCTTCGCGATCGACGCGGTGATGATCGAGGAAATGGTCTGGGCGAACAAACTGCGCACGGTCGAGGATGTGACCAATTACACCAAGGCCGGCGGCGGCTGCGCGGCCTGCCATGAAGACATCGAGGCGATTCTGGAAAAGGTGCTGAAGGAACGCGGCGAAACCTTCGATCCGAACGCGGCCCCGATCGAAAAACCGGTCATAGCCGCTACAAAGGCACCGCTGACCAATCTGCAACGGATCAAGAAGATCGAAGAAGTGCTGACCTCGCTCAGGCCGCAATTGATGGCCGACGGCGGCGACGTCGAACTGGTCGAGGTGATCGACAACATCGCCTATGTGAACATGACCGGCGCCTGCAACGGCTGCCAAATGGCTGCGATGACGATCGCCGGGATTCAGCAGCGGCTGATGGAAGTGCTGGGCGAGTTCATCCGGGTCGTACCGGCGTCGCAAATGCCTAGCGCATTGGTCAATATCAAGGAGGCCAGCGATGCCTGACATCTATCTGGACAACAACGCCACCACCAAGGTGGACCACGCGGTCGTCGATGCGATGCTGCCGTTTTTTACCGAACAGTTCGGCAATCCGTCCTCGATCCATCGCTTCGCCGACGGCGTGGCGCGGGCGATCAAAAAGGCCCGCGGCCAGGTGCAGGATCTGCTTGGCGCGGAACACGACTCCGAGATCATTTTCACCTCCTGCGGCACCGAATCGGATTCGACCGCGATCCTGTCCGCGATCAAGGCGCAGCCGAACCGCAAGGAGATCATCACCACCGCGGTCGAACATCCGGCGATTCTGAATCTCTGCGAGCATCTCGAAAAAGAAGGCTATACGATCCACCGGATGCCGGTCGATAAATGCGGCCGCCTGAATCTCGAAGCGTACAAGAATCTGTTATCCGACCAGGTCGCGATCGTTTCGGTAATGTGGGCGAACAACGAAACCGGCACGATTTTCCCGGTCGTCGAAATGGCCGAGCTGGCCCACGCGGCGGGTGTGTTGTTTCATACCGACGCGGTGCAGGCGGTCGGCAAGATTCCGATGAGGCTGCAGGACACCAAAATCGACATGCTGTCGCTGTCCGGCCATAAACTGCATGCGCCGAAAGGCATCGGCGTGCTGTATCTGCGCCGCGGCACCCGTTTCCGTCCGCTGCTGCGCGGCGGCCATCAGGAGCGCGGGCGCCGGGCCGGCACCGAGAACACCGCCTCGATCGCCGGCCTGGGCAAGGCCTGCGAACTGGCGATCGAACACATGGAATTCGAAAACACGAAGGTCAAGGCGATGCGCGACCGTCTGGAGCGCGGCATTATCGAACAGATTCCGCATTGCTTCATCACCGGCGATCTGAACAATCGCCTGCCGAATACGACCGACATCGCGTTCGAGTATATCGAAGGCGAGGCGATCCTGATGCTCTTGAACAAGGCCGGCATCGCTGCCTCGAGCGGTTCGGCCTGTACTTCAGGGTCTTTGGAACCTTCGCATGTGATGCGGGCGATGGACATTCCTTATACGGCCGCGCACGGCACGATACGGTTCTCGTTCTCGCGCTACAACACGATGAGCGAGGTCGACGAAGTGCTGAAAGTGATGCCGGGAATTGCCTCGAGCCTCAGGAAACTATCGCCGTACTGGGACGGCAACGGCCCGGTCGCGAATCCGGAACAGGCGTTCAAGCCGACCTATGCGTAGAGATTTGTTCCCCTTCCCTCAGAGAGAAGGGGAGTGTTTGCTGGCTCAGCTTAAGCTTGTCTTCCGCTCAGCCTTCATTGATTACAGTGAATCATGAAAACTCAATTCCGCACTATCATAATCGACGACACCACGCTCCGCGACGGCGAACAATCCGCCGGGGTGGCGTTCTCGCTCGAAGAAAAGCTCGCAATCGCGATGCAACTGGCTGCGCTGGGCGTGCCGGAGCTCGAAATCGGAATTCCGGCGATGGGCGAGCGGGAAAGGGAAGAGATCCGGGCGATCAGGGCATTGAATCTATCCAGCGATCTTCTGGTCTGGTCGAGAATGCGCAGAGACGATTTACAGCATTGCCTCGGACTCGGCGTCGGAATGGTCGATTTGTCGATTTCCGCCTCCGACCAGCATATCCGGCACAAACTGAAGCAAAGCCGGGCCTGGGTGTTGAATACGATCGACACTTGCGTGAAGGCCGCCGTCGATGCGGGGCTTAAGGTCTGCGTCGGCTGCGAGGATGCCTCGCGCGCCGACAGCGATTTTTTGGCGCGCATGGCCGAAGCGGCGGAGCAGGCCGGCGCCGACCGTATCCGCTTTGCCGATACGGTCGGCGTGATGGAGCCGTTCGGCGTCCTGACCGCGATTCGCAGACTGCGCAGCGTAACCTCGATGGAGATCGAAATGCACGCGCACGACGATCTCGGCTTGGCTACCGCGAACACGCTGGCTGCGGCCGTTGCCGGCGCGACGCATCTGAATACGACCGTCAACGGCATCGGCGAACGGGCCGGAAACGCGGCGCTGGAAGAAGTCGTAGTCGGCCTGCATCAGCTCTATGGCATCGCGACCGGCATCGATCTCGGCAATTTCCCGGCCTTGTCGCATCAGGTGGCCACCGCCTCCGGCGATACGATCGGCAGCCGCAAAAGCCTGATCGGCCGCGACGTCTTCAGCCATGAGGCGGGCATCCATGTCGATGGCCTTTTGAAAGACCCGGCAAATTATCAGGGCATCGATCCGGCCGTGGTCGGCCGCCGCCACCAGCTGGTGCTGGGCAAGCATTCCGGTAGCCAGGGCGTGATGCACGCCTACCGCCAGCTCGGCATTCCCATCGATCGACTGCAAGCCGGGCGTCTTCTGCCGCTGATACGCGAGTTTGTCAGCCTGAACAAACGGTCGCCGCAGCCGGCCGAATTGAATCAATTTTTACACAGCGTATAGCGAGGTGTGCGATGAACCGTTATTCCGAACCCCATTCAACCTTAACCGAACTTGCGGAAGCACGGATTGATGATGTCTGTGATTCGCCATGCAGCACCCCCATGCCAATGCACCACTCAGTGCCGGGAGACGATCGTTTTCCCGGCACATTTTTTCGGGTGCCGGGCAGGCCAGTTCCGGGCAAGACTACCTGGAGTCTGAAGAAGTGATGTTTTTTTTACCGTCGGGGCATAGTGCCTGGACTCGTCTCTGGCAAGACTGGCGCAGCGATGTCGGCTGCGTGTTTGCCCGCGACCCGGCCGCGCGAGGTCTGACGGAAGTACTGCTGACCTATCCGGGCGTTCATGCGGTGCTGCTCTACCGGGTCGCTCACCGGCTTTGGCTGGCCGACCGGAAACTGGGGGCCAGATTGCTGGCAGCTTTTGCACGCTGGCTGACCAATGTGGATATTCATCCCGGCGCGACGATCGGCAGACGGTTTTTCATCGATCATGGCGCCTGCGTCGTGATCGGCGAAACCGCCGAAATCGGCAACGACGTGACCCTCTATCACGGCGTGACTTTGGGCGGCACGAGTTGGAGCCAGCATAAACGGCATCCGACGCTCGGCGACAACGTGCTGGTCGGCGCCGGTGCGAAGATTCTCGGCCCGATAACGCTCGGCAATCATGTCCGGGTCGGCGCGAACTCGGTCGTCGTGAAGGACGTGCCGGCCTGCTGTACCGTAATCGGGATTCCCGGCCGGATCATCCAGCAAAAAGGCGTCAAGATTCAGGACCCGCGCGGCATCGACCTGGACCATCATCTGGTGCCGGACCCGATCGGCAAGGCGATTAGTTGCCTGGCCGAGCGGTTCGACAAGCTGGAAGCCAGCCAGGAGAGCTTCGGAGTCGTGATGGAGGAGGACTGTAACCGCTGCGAGGCGGAAGACGTCTGTCACGGCGATGCGGTTATGCCTATCAAAAAAGCGGCGGGAGGCGGCTGATGGACCTGCTGCAATTCGACGCCCGCGATCTGTATTTCGAAACGGAGGACAGCGAGGACGTACAGAAGCTGATCCGTTCCGCGTCCGAGCTGTACGGCAACGGCGCCGCCGAGCTTCCGCTGCTGCAAGCCTATTTGCGGGCGCCGGAATCGCTGAACGTGCTGGTCGCATTGAACCGCTTTTATTACTACCAGCACCGGCTGGCCGAAGCGCTGCTGGTTGCCGAGAAGGCATTGACTTTGATCCGCCGCGATCTCGATTTTCCGGAAGACTGGCGGCAGCTCGAAATGAAACATATCAGCGAGGCGCCGAAAGAACGGCTGACCCGAATCCGCTTATACCTGTTCACGCTGAAGTCGATCGGATTTCTGCACCTGCGGATGAAAAATCTGGCACTAAGCCGCGTCATCTTCGAAAGGCTGGTCATGCTGGATGACAAGGACAGGATCGGTGCCAAGGCCTTGCTGGAATTGGTCGAGCGCAGTCAGCAAGCTGTCGCCTGAGTAGGGTACGCTGTGCGTACCCTACGGTAGAATGCCGCGATTTCGGGTTGCGGCCGACTTTAGAATCCGAACCGCCTCTTTATGAGAGATCGCCATGTTGAAAGAAAAAACCGACGCGTTGTTAACGCTGGTTCCGCTGGTGCTGTTCCTATTGCTGGTGATTTGTTTATTGACCAGCGATCTGGACAAGATTGGGCCGTTTTGAACTACCTGGGATCAAAACCGATAGGTATGTTGGGTTGCGCGCTTTTTGCAGCCCAACCATTAACTTTCAGGAATAAATCCCCCCTGGCCCCCCTTTTTCAAAGGGGGGAAGAGGCATGCCAAAGGGGGAATGGCATTACTTTCTTCAATAACGGCCAGGGCGACACCGCCTTATGAAAAAGAGAAGACAACATCCATCTTTGAAAAAGATAAGAGACACCCCTTTGAAATAGGCAAGACAGCATCCCCCCCTTTGAAAAAGGGGGGCAGGGGGGATTTTATAGGGCACTTTTACATTGAACGAGGTAACCAATGAGTTTTCAAGACGAGATCGAAGAGCTCGAATCTGCGGAAGATTTTTTGCAGTACTTCGAACTGCTCTATGACGCGAGAGTCGTCCATGTCAATCGCCTGCACATCCTGCAGCGTTTCCACGACTATTTGGGCAAAGGCGCGGCGCACATGCCGGAAAACGAGGAAGCGCAGCGAGCGATCTACAAGCAGTTCCTGGCGCGCGCCTATCAGGATTTCGTCGAATCCGACGCGCAGACTGAAAAAGTGTTCAAGGTCTTCAAGATGACCGAGCCGCAAACCGTATTCATTTCGCTCGGCGACATCAAGACATGAACGACGATCGCTTCGACGAGGCACGTTTCGATTTCGGCGAGCCGGTCCGGGTGACCCGCAATGTTCGCAACGACGGCACCTATCCGGGCAGAGCGATCGGCGATCTGTTGATCCGGCGCGGCAGCATCGGCCATGTGATCGAAATGGGCACGTTCTTGCAGGATCAGGTGATTTACACCGTGCATTTTCTCGACCAGGGGCGGATGGTCGGCTGCCGGGCCGAGGAATTGATTCCGGCCGACGCGCCCTGGAATCCGAGCCGCTTCGAGTTCCGCGACAAAGTGGTTTGCCGGATCGATCTGGGCATCAACGGCGAAATCATCATCGGCAAAGGCGCCGAGGGCGAGATTCTGAAAGTGCTCAGAGACAGCCAGCCCTTGCAATACCACGTGCGCTTTCCGGGCCGCACGCTGCAAGTTCCCGAAAGCGTGCTGGAGCCGGCCGATCCGGAGAATTTCCGCGAGCCCGAGGACTGAACATGACACAAACGTCCGACATCATCATCGAACCTTATACCTTGCTCAGGGCCTCCTTGGCCTTGTTCAAAAAACCGCCGGCCGAGCTTGGAGACGAAGAGCGGCGCCGCGCAGAAAGGCAGGCCCGCAGCGAATATGAGATTGAAAGCCGGGTGCTGCATTCGGCCGAGGCCGTCGGAGTGATTATTAGCGCGAAGGAACTGGAGTTGGCATATACCGAAATACACTGTCGCTTCGACAGCGACGACGCTTTTCAAACCGCATTGGCCGCCAATCAGCTCAACCAGGACGCGCTAAAAACCGCATTGGCACGGCAGTGCAAGGTCAATGCGGTGCTGGAACGCGTCGCCGCGCGCTCGCCGAAGGTCAACGAAGTCGAGGTGGGCATTTTTTATCATCTGCATTCGGAAAAATTTCGCCTGCCGGAACAGCGCGTCGCCCGCCATATCCTGATCAGCATCAATTCCGACTATCCTGAAAATACCCGCGAACAGGCGCGGCAGAGGATCGACGAGATCGCCGGGACATTGCAGCGCAAACCGTACAAATTCCCCGAACTGGCGTTGAAATATTCGGAATGCCCGACCGCCTTGAATGGCGGCGAGCTCGGTACGGTCGTCCGAGGCAAGCTGTATCCGGAACTGGATGCGGCGCTGTTCGCGCTGAAGGAAAACGAGATCAGCCAGGTGGTCGAGACCGAGATCGGTTTTCATCTGATCCAGTGCCTGAATATCATCCGTGCCGAAACCCTGTCCTTGAGAAAAGCAACGCCGAAGATTAAAGAACTGATCCAGGAACGCTACCGGCGCAATTGTCAGCGCACCTGGCTGGCGAGTTTGCCGGCCGTCAAGGCGTAGGGTGGGCATCGCGCACCAATGAAAATTCGGCATTGACTCAGGTGCGCGATGCGCACCCTACTGAACAAGGGATAACACGATGACCAAAGAACTCAAACATTGTTCGTTTTGCGGGATCGAAGCATCGGCCTCGGTGCCGATGATCGCCGGCACCGAAGGTTTTATCTGCGAAGCCTGCGTACTTTTGGCCAGCCAGGTGGTTTCGAGCTGGGGCAAGAAGAAGGAACTGAACGAGATGCAGGGACCGCTGCTGAAGCCGGCCGAAATCAAGGCGATGCTCGACCAGTATGTGATCGGCCAGGAACTGGCGAAGGAAATCCTCTCGGTCGCGGTCTATAACCACTACAAGCGCCTGAAGCACGAGAGCCGCAATACCGGCAGCCTCGGCAATGCGGATCATGAGGTCGAAATCGGCAAATCGAATATCCTGCTGATCGGCCCTTCCGGTACCGGCAAAACCTTGCTGGCCAGTACCCTCGCGAAGATCGTCGGGGTCCCGTTTGCCGTCGCCGACGCGACGACGCTGACCCAGGCCGGGTATGTCGGCGATGACGTCGAAAACATACTGGTGCGCCTGCTGGATGTCGCCGACGGCCAGGTCAACAAGGCTGAGTGGGGCATCGTTTATCTCGACGAGGCGGACAAGATTGCCCGCAGTCCGGAACAGGCCTTCGGTACGCGCGACGTATCGGGGGAAGGCGTTCAGCAGGCGCTGCTCAGGTTGGTGGAAGGCTCCCAGGTCAAGGTGCCGGCCAAAGGGCGCCGCAAGGACGGCAGCAATGAGGCGGTGATGCTCGATACCCGCAACATTCTGTTCATCGCCGGCGGAGCGTTTCCGGGTCTCGAAAAGCATGTCGAAAAGCGTCTGCTCCCGCCGAAAACCGCGATCGGGTTTCATGCCGAAATGCAGGATACGACGCAAAAGCCTTCGCTTGAAGCCTTGCTGAACGCGACCCAGCCGGACGATCTGAAACGCTTCGGCATGATTCCCGAGTTCATCGGCCGCTTTCCGGTGCTGGCGCCGCTGGAGCCTTTGGATGTCGATGCGCTGATCCAGGTGCTGACCGAGCCGAAAAACGCATTGATCAAGCAGTATCAGCAATTGTTCGCGTTCGATGATGCCGAGCTGGAGTTTACCCAGGACGCGCTGGTCGAGATCGCCGAGCAGGCAATCGCCCGCAACACCGGCGCCCGCGGTCTGCGCGGGATCATGGAACACATATTGCGGCGGACCATGTTCGAGCTGCCGTCGAGAGACTTCGTCGAACGCTGCATCGTAACCGCCGAAGTGATACGCGGCGAAGGCGAAATTCAGATTATCGAACGGGAAGACCGGGAAGAGGCCGGCATGCAAAGATCGGCCGGCGGATGAAATTACACGTATCGCAACCTCGATGCAGCGCAGCGGAATCGAGGAATTTCCAAGCCAACGAGCTTCGATTCCGCAAAGCTTCATCGAGGCTACATCAAGTTTAAAGACATGAACGCACAAACCATGAGCACCAAAGACAATATCCTCAAACAGCTCGCCGAAAATCCGATCATCCTCTACATGAAAGGCGTGCCTACCGCGCCGGAATGCGGATTTTCCGCGAAGGCGGCGGAAATTCTGAATAAAACCGGAATTCCCTATGCCTACGTCGATGTGTTGAAAGCCCCATTTATTCGCGACAAATTGCCCTCGGTATCGAAATGGCCGACCTTTCCTCAGTTGTTCGTGAACGGCGAACTGATCGGCGGCGCGGACATCGTCGAAGCGATGGCTCATGACAGCAGCCTGTTGTCTTTGCTGAAAGCCGGGATCAGTGTGCCGGTGGCGGAAACCGAGAGCGGACAAACGACCAGGCCTTCCGAGGTCGAAACGCTAATCAAAGGCACTTACCCGGGCGCCGAAATTCATATTGAAGGGCAGGGCTGTGATCTGAGCATTACGGTGATCAGCGAACGATTCGAGGACTTGACAATGATCAAACAGCATCAGGGCGTGATGGAAGCATTGAACGAACCGCTCGTGTCCGGCCGCCTGCATGCGGTGACATTGAAAACCTATACCCCCGCGCAATGGCAGGCGCAGCAACCCGCTGCCTCCGCCGGCCTGCTGCAGATTCAGCTTTGATTGACACAAGGAGAAAGGACCATGACAAAAGTAGGCATTTTTTTCGGAACCGATACTGGCAACACCCGCAAAGTGGCCAAATCGATCGCGAAGCAGATCGGCGAGGAAATCGCCGCAAAGCCTGTCAACATCAACAAGGCGACTGTCGACGACTTGCTCGCTTACGAGGTACTGATTCTCGGCACCCCCACTTACGGTGAAGGCGAACTGCCCGGCCTCAGCAGCGGCGCAACGGCCGAAAGTTGGGAGGAGTTCCTGCCGAATCTCGCCGGCGCCGATTTTTCCGGCAAAACGATCGCTTTGTACGGCCTCGGCGATCAGGCCGGCTATCCCGCCCATTTCGTCGATGCGATGGGCATGCTGTACGACGCGTTTTGCGATTGCAGTGCGAATTTCCTCGGTTTTACCGGCACCGAAGGCTACGAATTCGACCATTCCAAGGCGCTGCTGGACGATCAGTTCGTCGGTCTGGTCTTGGACGAAGACAATCAAAAGGAATTGAGCGAAGGCCGTCTGAACGATTGGCTGGCTTCGATCCAGTCCGCCTGGCAGTAAAGTGTGTCGGCCATGATTGAGGAAACCGCGGTCGTGACCCGCACAGGCAATGGCCGGATCTGGATTAAAAGCCGACAGAACAGCGCCTGCGGCGGTTGTATGCAGAAGGAGTCCTGCGGCACGGCGGTTCTGGGAAAGCAGTTGCCGAATCGGGAACTGGAGGTCGATTGCCTGCTCGATTTGCAGGTTGGCGATCAGGTGCGGGTTGTGATCGACGATGCGCAGTTGCTGTCCGGGTCGGTACTGCTTTATCTCCTGCCGCTGCTGATCATGCTGGCGGGCGTGGGGCTGGCAAATGCGGTACTGCCTGCCGGGACGGCGGCTGCCTGGATGCCGGAAATCGCATTGTCAGTGCTGCTGCTGGCCTTTCGGATGATACACCATTTGCAAAAGCGGCTTTTGCGGTTTGATGGGAAGCCGCTAATTACCCCTTGTTAATTTAAGGTGTCCCACGTATAGAGAAAAGACTCAAGGTTTTGTCAGGATGTTACAACGGCCTGATACCCAGGATCGGCGCATGGGTTTTGAAAGCCGTCCAAACCGGCATGCCGGGCGCAAGGGCGAGGCTTCGCAGGCTGTGCTGGGTAACCATCGAGGCCAGAATTTCGCCGCTGGGCAGCAGAACGATTACTTCCGAATCCACGAGGTCGTGTTGTATGCGCATCACCTTGCCGGCCAGGCGATTGCGGGCCGAAATCCGTTCGATGTGGGGATCGGTCGATAACAGGATGTCGGCGCTGTTGATCATCAATACGGCGTCGTCGCCGACCGCGATAGCCAGTTCGTCAAGCGACCCTGAATGGATGGTAGTGACGACCTGCTCGCCGCCTTTCAGGCGCACCGAAATCTGCGTATCTTCTTCTTTTGTGACAATCGCGGTAACGCTGCCGAAAAGCTGGTTACGGGTACTGGTTTTGACTTCCAGGCGCTGAAGCAGAAGTATCGTATCAGGGTCGCCTTCAAGACTGCGGTTCAAGCCGGCGATAAATTCCCTATGCTGCCTTTCCAGGCGGCTAAACAACGCCAGCAAGGCCCGTCCGGCCGGCGTCAATATACTTCCGCCGCCTTTGCTGCCCCCTATCGCCGTGGTCAACAGGGGTTGCGGCGCGCCGTTGCTGGCACGTTCCAGCATTTGCCAGGCGCCTTTGTAACTCAAGCCGACTTGCCTGGCCGCCTGATTGATCGAGCCGCTTTGCTCTACCGCCTTCAACAGTTCGATCATGCGGTTGTCCAGCATTCCCGCAAGTCGCAATTCGCCTTCTATCCATCTCGGGGAGTCATTATCATTCGATTTCATACTATCGCTGCTGAAAAAATATAGAGGTTTATTGTTTCATAATAGAAAACAATATATTGTAAAATACCGTTATGTACTATTGTATATAACGATATATACTAGCACCATCTCAACTAAATAAAGTTTGGGAAAACCCTTTTTGAAATCGACTACCACACGAACGGCGTTTGACGCTCACAAAAGGCAAGCATCCATGACTCCCCGAAACGAAATAACTAAAGTTTCCCGTTTTCCCCGCACAACCGTCCTGATCATGGTGTGTACCGGCTTCATTGCAAACCCCGGCTTGGCCGGTGCAGCGGCGGAAAAGAAAAGCTACACGAAACCGCCATTTGCTCCCTTTTCGAGCCAGATGCCCGATGCCTTGCTTGGCAATTACAAATACGAGAAACCGGTCTGGAATCTGCATGAGGCATTGGGCTTGCCCGAATGGCTCTCCCTATCGCTCGAACAGCGCACCCGCTACGAAACGATGGACGGCACCTTCCGTAGAGGCAGCCAGGGCGGCGACCAGCAGATTCCGATGCAGATCGATCTGTGGCTGGAGGCGCATTCCGACCACTGGCGACTGGGAGGCGAATTTCTGGATGCCCGCCAGTTCGGCGCCGACGAGGGCTCCGGAATCAACAATACCCTTAACAATACCCATGTCGACGAGGCCGATTTCATCCAGGGCTATCTGGCCTGGTCCGATCAGAACGTTTTATACAGCGGTCTGGGCGTCGAGGCGATTGCCGGCCGGCAGACGCTCAATTTCGGCAGCCGCCGGTTGATCGCCAGAAATGCGATGCGCAACACGATCAACAGCTTCGACGGCTTCCGACTCAGAGTCGTCGATTATAACCATTGGCAATTCAATGCGTTCGTGACCAAGCCGGTCGGGCGCTATCCGAACAACTCCAATCAACTGCTCGATCATTTCCACAGCTTTGACGAACCCGAGGAACAAATCTGGTTTTCCGGAGGCTTTCTGGAAGTCTACGATCTGCCCGGAAAAATCAATGCCGAACTGTATTTGTATCATCTCGATGAAGGCGACCGCAAGCGCAATCCGACCAGTAATCGTCGCTATTTTACGCCGGGCATGCGCTTCTACATAAAACCCGAGAAAGGGCATTTTGACTTTCAAACCGAAACGATTGGCCAGTTCGGAACGGTGCGGGCAACAACCGCCGCCAGTGATGGCAAGAATCTGGACCACTCGGCCTGGTATCAGCATCTCGACGTCGGCTATACCTTCCAGATGCCCTGGTCGCCGCGTCTGGCGGTCGAATACGATTATGCCAGCGGCGATCACGATCCTAAGGATAACAAGGATCAGCGCTTCGATACCTTGTTCGGCGCACGCCGTTTCGAATTCGGCCCTACCGGCATTTACGGCGCTTTTGCCCGCAGCAATATTAATACGCCGGGCGTGAGGCTCGGCTTTTCGCCGCGTCCGGATGTGCAGGCCTTTATCGGCCACCGTCTGTTCTGGCTGGCCGAGGACAAGGATGCCTGGACAACCGCAAACCTGCGTGATACAACCGGCAATACCAGCAGTTTCATCGGCCAGCAACTGGAACTGTCGGCGCGTTACGACTTCAACAGCAGCTTGAACTTTGAAACCGGCTGGGCGCATCTATTCAAAGGCGCCTTCGCCAAAGAGACTGCCGGTGCTCCGAACGGAAAGGATATCGATTATTTCTATGTGCAAAGCCTGTTCCGATTTTGAGTCGTTGCGGCAATCTTCTCAACCTCTTAGGAGCATTCCCTATGTTAAGCAAATGTTTTCTTCGTTTCGCGGTCTTCCTTTCCGCGCTGACCGTTGTCGCCTCGCCGGCCTTTGCCGAAACGACGATAGTTGCGGTCGCTTCCAATTTCACCCAGCCGATGACCGAAATTGCCGAAACCTTCGAAAAAGCAACCGGGCACAGCGCCAAGCTGTCGTTCGGCTCTTCGGGCAAATTCGTCGCGCAAATCGAGAACGGCGCGCCGTTCGAAGTGTTTCTGTCCGCCGATGCCGAAAAGCCGGCGCAGCTCGAAAAGTCCAAGCAGGCCGTGGAAGGCAGTCGCTTCACCTACGCAATCGGCAAGCTGGTGTTGTGGTCAGCAAAGCCAGGGTTTATCGACGATCAGGGGCGAATTTTGGAGAGCGGCGATTTCAAGCATCTGGCCCTGGCTGATCCGAAACTGGCGCCTTACGGCGAGGCAGCCCTGGAGGTTCTAAAAAATAAGGGACTGTTCGAAAAACTCCAGCCGTTGTTCGTGCTCGGCGAGAACATTTCGCAAGCTCATCAATTCATCTCGACCGGCAATGCCGAGTTAGGCTTTATCGCTTTGTCCCAGGTCATTAAAGGCGGCAAGATCGCCGAGGGCTCGGGCTGGGTCGTGCCAGAAACGCTTCATTCGCCGATCCGCCAGGATGCGGTCTTGCTCGAAAAAGGCGCGGATAATCCGGCAGCCACGGCATTGCTGCAATTTTTAAAATCCGCCGAAACACGGGCGATCATTCAAAAATACGGCTACAGCTTAGCCGATTGATACTTAACCTATGCTCAGCGATGACGATATTTCGGCGCTCTGGCTGACCTTTGAGGTCGCCAGTCTGACGACCCTCATCCTGCTGATGATCGGAACGCCGCTGGCCTGGTGGCTGGCGCGAACCGAGTCGCGCTGGAAAGGGGTGTGCAATGCATTGGTAGCCCTGCCTTTGGTATTGCCGCCGACCGTGCTGGGGTTTTATCTATTGGTGCTGATCGGGCCTAACGGACCGCTCGGCGGTCTGACGATGGCCTTGGGCCTGGGAACGCTGCCTTTTACGTTTGGCGGACTGGTCGTCGCCTCGGTGCTGTATTCCTTGCCGTTCGTCGTCCAGCCTTTGCAGACCGCCTTCACCGCGATAGGCAGGCAGCCGCTGGAAGCTGCCGCCACGCTGCGCGCCGGGCCTTGGGATACGTTTTTCAGCGTCGTGATCCCTCTGGCGAAACCAGGTTTCTGGGCGGCCACGATTCTGGGGTTCGCGCATACGGTCGGCGAATTCGGGGTCGTGCTGATGATCGGCGGCAATATTCCCGGTAAGACCCGCGTCGTTTCGGTGCAGATCTACAATCACGTCGAAGCGCTGGAATACGGGCAGGCGCACTGGCTTGCGGGCGGTTTGCTGGTCTTTTCGTTCGCGGTGCTGATTGTCATGTATGGCCTGCTGAATCATCAACCTTCTTCCCGCCCGACGAAATGAAGCCGTCGATCACTGCCCGCTTCGCGCTCGAATATGACGCTTTTAGGCTGGATGTCGATCTTTGTCTGCCGGGCTCGGGCGTCAGCGTGTTGTTCGGTCCGTCCGGCTCCGGCAAAACCAGCCTGCTGCGCTGTATTGCCGGCCTTGAACGGCCGGCACAAGGCTATCTCGAAGTCAACGGCGCGGTCTGGCAGGACAGCCGGCGCGGACTTTTTCTGCCGCCTCATAAACGCAGGCTGGGTTATGTGTTTCAGGAAGCCAATCTGTTCCCGCATTTAACCGTGTACGGCAATTTGTGTTTCGGTTTGAAACGTATCGGCAAAAAGCCTGCCGAGGCCGGCCTCGAACAGACCATCGAGCTTCTGGGCATCGGCCATTTGCTGGACAGGATGCCGGAGCGTTTGTCGGGCGGGGAGAAGCAGCGTGTCGGGATTGCCCGCGCACTGGTGCTGAATCCTGACATCCTGTTGATGGACGAGCCGTTGGCGGCGCTGGATTTTCAGCGCAGGCAGGAGATTCTGCCTTACTTGTCCCAGCTTCATCAGGCACTGGAGATACCGGTAGTGTATGTGACTCATGCCTGGCAGGAAGCGGCCAGACTGGCCGATCAGCTGGTCATCATAAGCGCCGGCGGCGTCCTTGCGGCGGGACCGCTCGCCGACACCTTGAGCCGGATCGAACTGCCCCTGGCGCAGGACAGGAAGGCCGTGATGGTCTGGCAGGGCCGTATCGCCGCGCATGAAGCGGAGTATCATTTGACGCGGGTCGACTTCGCCGGCACGGAACTGTGCATGCCCGCGATCGAAGCGCCGGTCGGCACGCCGCTGCGGCTGCAGATATTCGCCCGCGACGTCAGCATCGCCTTGGATGCGCCGCAGACGACCAGTATTCTGAACGTGCTTCCCGCCACGATTACCGGCATGGCCGACGATCGAAAAGGGCAAACGGTGGTGCGCGTGAAGACCGGCGCGGAAACGCTGCTCGCGCATATCACGTCCAAATCCAGGCAGTTGCTGAATTTACAGGTTGGAAAAAGCGTCTATGTACAGATCAAGGGCACATCCATTCTTAATTAAGCAAGTGAGGTCATTCGTCATGAAAATCAGCGCGCGTAATCAATTTCCCGGAACGGTCAGCGATGTGCATACCGGCGCGGTCTATACCGAAGTCGATGTCCGGCTGCGGGGCGGGACACCGCTTGTGGCGATGATTACCAAAGAGTCGGCGGAAACGCTGGGTATTAAGCCCGGAGTTGAAGTAATAGCCCTGGTTAAGGCGCCGCAGATCCTGATTGTCACCGACTTCGGCGGCTACCGGATTTCGGCGCGCAATCAATTGCCGGGCAATATCGTGCAGATGAAACCCGGCGCGATCAACACCGAGATCGTTATCGAATTGAACGGAGGCGAGATGGTGACCGCTACCGTGACCAACGACAGCGTGGAAACGCTTGGATTGCGTCTGGGCCAGCCGGCGACGGCAGTGTTCAAATCCAGTGCGGTGATTTTGGCCGTTGCGGCTTGAGCCCGGTCATTGTTGGCTTCACCTCAAACAGGGGCCGAACATAAGGCCTTTATCGATAGGGGAAGTGCTTTCTATCTTACATCACTTTCACATAGGCGCGGCGCAGCAATTCCATTTCCGCCGGCGGCCGGCCCCGAAGTTCTGGCAGGGTGCGCATCCGGCAGTCGCGGTTTAGCATCAGCTTGTGCGGCGGGTCCAGCACCATGAAGCGTGCCATGTGCACGGTGATTATGCCGCCGGGCGTATCGACCGGTTCGCTGAAGCCGGTTTCGATTCGCAGCAGATCATCGTCCAGTTGCAGAAGCTGGTTGATCCGGGTAACCAGCATTGCCGGGTGGGGGCTGACCTTGGCGCTTTCGAATTCCCCGGTTTCCAGCGTGCTGGATAAGGCCGGCAGCGGCCCCGGAAAACAGACGCTGCCGTTATCCTGCTGCGCGAGCAGGGTCAGCGCGCTGATGTCGCCTTTATAGTAAAGCAGCAGGAGGTGATGCGGATCGAATACAGAATTGGCGGGCATCGGGTTTATTTTGCGTTGATCGACGAAGCTTCGCCGTACCGGTCCCAAAGCGGCTTGTAGCTGCTGTCCAGGTGCGATAACCGTTTATTGGTCTGTTCGAGCAGGCTATAGTTGGGGTATCGCTTGTTTTTGCCGTCGGCATACCAGCGCTCCATCTCCTGGCTCAATCGGTTTTTCTCTTCGGCGCAGTCGGCGATTTGCCGTTTCAGCCAGGTCATGCTGGCCGAAGGCGTCAATTCGGCGATCCGGTAACGCAGGCCGTGGCTGAAGATGCGCACGCCGCCGCCTTGCGCCGCGGTGTGATAAAGGTCATCGGCGTCGGTGATTTCGATCCCGGCCAGATAGTCGATGCCGAACTCATGCAACTGCGGCAGCCAGGGCATGGTCGGGCCCATCAATACGGTTTTGGCGTTTTCGGCCAGTTCGGCCAGGCGCGGAAAGGTTTTGTTAGGTATCGAGCTTGCGGTCAAAAACACCCAGTCGGCATTCGGCAGCAGGAATTCGGCGGCGGCGTCGGGCAAATCGTCGCCGCTCGGCTGTTTTTCGATCACGCAGAGCTGCATCAGGTGCTGATAGCGTTCGATGCCGGGATAATGGCCGATCACCGCGACATTTTTCCCGAGCAGTTGCGGTAGGAAATGATCGAATACGGCCAGATTGGCCTGGTCGCCGTTCTGCTCGACCGGCGCCGATTCCGGCAGCGGCCGGCTGTTGAGGCAACTGTTGATCGCGGCCATCGCGACCGTGGCCTGGTAGGGGTCCCATTGCAGGATCCAGGCGGCCAGATCGATAATGGGTTTGCCTTTCAGGCTGCCGGGCCAGGACAGCGTCCGGGTCGGGAGGGCAGGGCTCATCGCCAGGCCGACGCCGTTGTCGCTGTTACGGCATAGCGTCCATACCAGGCCGATTATCAGATCATCGACCTGCGCCGCGCTATCGCACGAGTCCAGCAGCAGTTCATAGATTCGTTTCGGATCGGACATGGCTTTACTTATTACGGCAAATCGAGCAGCTTGGCTTCAGTCTTGATATTGTCCTCTCTGCCCCAGGCATTGATCGCTTCGACAAAATTCTGCTTTTTGCGCGGATGCGGCTGGACGACATCGTATTCGGCATAAAAGCTGCCGTCGCCGTGAAACTTGATCTGGCCGATACGCTGCTTGTGGGCATTGTACCAATACCCAATCAAATCCTGGCTTTGGGTGAAAGGATCGGTGACCAGGTGGAATTCCGCGTTATTGAAATTGGGCAGATTAATTCGGGTTTGCAGCGGGAAACCGAGTTTGGCGATATTTTCGCTAATGCACCGGCAAACCGCAGTGCCGAATGCGCGCCTGGCTTCGATATTATGCCGGATGTCGCCGCTCATGCCGGCTCTTCCGTCAACGCTTCGGCCAGACTCATGATCACTGAGGCGCCGCAGCGGTCTTCCGGGTCGAGTTCGGCGATCGCCGCCAGAATCAACTGCGCTTCCGCTTCCTGTCCGCGGCGCAGCTTGATGAAAGCCAAAGCCTTCAACGTGTATAGATAAAACAGCGCGGCCTCGCTGGCATACATGTCCCACTGAAAAGACTGTTTCGCCAGACGCCGATATTCGTAGGGGAAATTGCCTTGCCGGGAGGCTTCCTCGAGCGCGCAGATTACCTCGCGTTCGGCTTCCTGCAGGCGTCCCTGGTAGAAATAAAATTTGTACAGCGCGAAATAGGTTTGCAGGCAGCTTCGGTCCATGTGCTGCGCCTGCTTGAACAATTTTTCCGCCTGCGCCTTGTCCGCATGGCTCGCCGTGACGCCCGCCTGGAGCAATAGATTGACTGCCTCCGGCAGGTCGGGGCTGAACAGCACGCGCTCGTCGAATACCGTCCGGCTCATGGCTCACCAGACCTCGGCCGGCATTTTCAATGCCTCGACCGGTGCGCCGCCGAGCAGATGCTGCTCGATGATCGTCTTCACGTCGGTCTTGCCGACCTGGCCGTACATCACGCCTTCGGGATAAACCAGCACGCTCGGCCCCTGCTGGCAGGGGCCCATGCAGCCGGTATTGGTCAGGCCGATTTTGTCGAACAGATTGCGTTTCTGGATTTCTAGCATGAACTCGTTCATCACCTCGGCGCAGCCTGAAGCGGAACAGGAGCCGCGCGGATGGCCGTGCGGCCGGTTTTGGGTGCAGACGAAGACGTGTTTTTCGGGTCTGGGCATGAGATTGAAACTCCTAAAAATTTATGTAGGCTGGGTTGTAGCTGTGCGGAAACCCAGCGTCGAGCAGCGGCAAGCTGGGTTTCGTTCCTCAACCCAGCCTACTTCTGATGTGCTACGCCGCCGCTTTATGCTGATGCGTGAAGCAATCTTTCGGGCAAACCTTCGAGCATGCCTCGCAGCCGATGCAGTCGGCCGCGTTTTTCAGGCTCATCACCATCGTGTTGTCGTCGTCCTCGAAATCGCCGTACTCATCGTCGAAATCCTCGGCGGACAACACTTCGTCGCGCTCGACCAGGTCGAACACGTCGCGCGGGCACACCTTGAAGCAGCGGCCGCAGCCGATGCAATTGCGCTGGTTTAAATCGGTCACATAGGATGGGGTCCAGACCGTGCCGCCGAAAGTCACTCCGGTTACGAATTCGCTCATCGCAGCCTCCTCAGGCCGTCTCGCCGGTCGCAGCCAGCAGTTTTTTGCAGGCCTCGTCCCAGGCCTTGCAGGCGTCATAGGTCGCCTGTGCGGTTTCCATCAGTTCGCCGTAGGCATCCGGCAGCCGGTCCTCGATCAGGTCGTGCAGCACCATCGCCGCCTCGCCGGCCAGACGCTTGGTCTTCTTGACTTCTTTTTCGAGTTTCTTGATCTCTTCGTCAGTCATCGTTCACCTCAAGCTTCGGCGACTTCCCGGTATTGATCGATCAGCGCGGTCGCCTTATCGATGATTTGTTCGGTTTTCATGCACAGGTCTTCCAGCGTCGGAAATCCGAAGCGATGCACGTCGCGCAGGGTCTTGTCGACCGCGATCAGTTTGCCGACCAATACGAACGCGCGTCCGAAGCCTTCGTGCGTGATATTGACCACCGGTACTGCCATCAGTCCGGTCTGCTTTTCGATCAACGAGGCGATCGCGTTGTAATAGGCCTTGACCCGGGCCAGCGTGGTTTCGTCGGGGTCGCCGACGATCGGAATCTCGCGTTTGCGTTCCTTGGTCAGAATCAACGGATCTATGATTTTTTCCTCGGCCCAGCCTTCGTAAGTGTCGTAGGTGTCCAGAGCGCGAAGCTGCTTGAGCATTTCGACGATCACGTCGGAGGTCATGTAAGGGTCGCCGGTTTCGACGGCAAGTGCGGGTTGGGGCATTGTGGTTCTCCAGTATCAAAAAAGCATAGGTATCTACACCATCTTTCCATCCGTCTAGATGGGGTTGCTTGCCATTTGGCAACCCAATAATCTCAGTTGCCTGGTTGTTTAGTTCCCCTCTTTGAAAAAGAGGGGCTAGGGGAGATTTTCCAAAATATAAATCCCCCTCAATCCCCCTTTTTCAAAGGGGGAAGCCGTGCAGCGCTATCTTCGCCAGCCCAATTTATAAATTGTTGCAACAGCCAACGTCTATTTATTCATGGCCGAAAAAATCAGGCAGTCGCGCGTTGTCGGACAGTCGCTTCATCCAGCTTGCCGGCCGCCGCCATTTCCTTGTAAACCGCCAGCACCGCGTCCTCGATCGGTTCCATCGCATGTTCGCCGTTCGGCAGGATGCCGGCTTCTTCCAGCATTTCCCACGGTTCGAAACCGATCTTCGAACAAAGCACCGCCTCGCAGCCTTCCAGTGTGCGGATCGTGCGCTGCAGGACGCTTTCGCCGTCGCCGCAGGTCTCGTCGCCGCTACAGTACAGTTCGGTCTTGCGGTGACTGATGAAGCGCACGCCGTCCGGCGAGGCTTCATAGATAAGAAACTCCTTGGCATGGCCGAAATGCTGATTGATCACGCCCTGGCCGCTGGTCGCGACCGCCATCAGCACCGGCCGGGTAGTCAGCTTTTCCGCCTCGGCATGTTTCGCGGCCGAGTCGGCCTTCGCGGCGCGTTTGCTGTTCATCTCCGCTTCGATCGCCTGATGGATCACCTTGCGCTTTTCCATCGCGGCCTGATAATCGATCTCCATCGTTTCGATCTTGTCCAGCGTGAATTCGTCGCCGCGGTCTTCGCCGAGCAATCCGACCGCGTCGGCGCGGCATTGCCGGCAGTGACGCATCATGTTCATGTCGCCTGAGCAGGCGTCCTGCAAGTCCATCAGTTCGTCCTGGGTCGGCCCGCGCTGGCCCATCACGCCGTAAAAAGTGCCGTGTTCGGCTTCGGCGATCAGCGGCATCACATTGTGCAGAAACGCGCCCTTGGCCTTTACGATCCGGCTGACTTCGGCCAGATGCTTGTCGTTGACGCCCGGAATCATCACCGAATTGACCTTGACCAGAATGCCTTTGGCGACCAGCATTTCGAGCCCTTTCTGCTGCTGATCGATCAGAATCTTCGCGGCCCTCTTGCCCTTGATCCTACGGTTTTCCCAGAAGATCCACGGGTAGATCTGCGCGCCGATCTCGGGATCGACGCAGTTGATCGTGATCGTGACATGGTCGATGTTGTGCTTGGCCAGCTCCTCGACCGATTCGGGCAAGGCGAGGCCGTTGGTCGACACGCACAGCTTGATGTCCGGCGCATCCTGGCTCAGGCGGCGGAAAGTTTCGAAGGTCCGCTCTGGGTTCGCGAGCGGATCGCCGGGGCCGGCGATGCCCAATACGGTCATCTGCGGAATCGTCGCGGCCACCGCCATCGTCTTCTTGACCGCCTGATCTGGCGTCAACAGTTCCGACACCACGCCCGGCCGCGACTCGTTCGAGCAGTCGTATTTGCGGTTGCAGTAATGGCACTGGATATTGCAGGCCGGCGCGACCGCCACGTGCATGCGCGCGAAATAATGGTGGGCGTCTTCCGAATAGCAGGGATGGTTCTGCACCTTGGCACGAATCTCGTCGGAAAGATGGTCCAACTGGTCATCGGTTGAACCGCAGGAACTGGCGGAGCAGCCACTTTTACTGGCTGGTTTGTCGTTCAATACTGGCAATTCCATGAAAGTCACCTCGCTTGGTTGTTACCAAGAGGTAATGCAGGGATCGTACCAGTTATTGAATAAATTATAAGTTATTGATTTGTTATATTTTATTTTTCATTTTTTGGTCTAAGCGGCTTGTGGTAAAACCCACAAGGTTGTGTTTGATTTTTTACAAAAGTTGCTGATGGAACTGAAAGCTGGGAAGATTACCACCGGTAAAACTGCAATTATGTCGCAATATCTAGCCTTTTGATGGTTAGGGAAACTTTTTAATCATTTGTAAGGGAAAAATCTTGACCAAAGTCGTCACGTTCTCAGTCTTGGCACTTAGGATACTAGAACTGAAGTATCCTGGCTTAAAGACAAAAGGATTGCGAAAGGAACTAAGAAGTTTTCTTCCTCGTTATCTTTACCGATACTACGATAACCCGGACGCAAGTGAAAACTTCGATGTGGATTTCTCAATAGATGATTGCGTTGAAGGGGCCGTCACAGATCTATTAAGGAAAATCACATTCATTCCTGATGCTTTTCGCATAATTGAAGAAGAAGGAGAGATTCAATTGTTTGAGGTGGAAGATACTCACAAACTTACTATTGAGAAACTGAAACTTTTGGCTGGATCATGGACTGAGTTCGAAGAGAATGGCCTCAAGTTGAGGCTGTTTATATCCGATCGTTATGGGGCGAACATTCGGGAGCTCGATCTCGATCTATACGAGGAGCTCTTATGGAGCGGCTGAATGTTTTATAGTAGCCGCTGTAGGTTGGGTTGCGCGCTTTCCACAACCCAACAATTATCGGAAGGCCTTCTGATTTTTACAACGATTTATACAACTCTAATCCTTTAGTTAACAAGGCTGATGATTTTTCGACCTCGCCCTGGTTAGATTGGATTTGCCCTTGAATAACGTCTTCATTGGCCTGTTTTACAATGGCGTCATCCCCTGTAATTTGCGAGGAAGATGAGCGCGCGGCTTTTAAATGGATATTGGCGGCGGCAAAATCGCTTTTCTTGACTTCGGCTAACGCTTTTTCGACATGGGAGATGGTTTCATTGAGGCTTGCGTCCGGACCTTTAGCCGCTTCTTTAGCGAAAGCCGTGATGCTGCTGGCGCCCAAAGTAACCGCGATAAAAAGGTTGAACGCTGTTTTTTTGATGGTAATCATGATATTCCTGGTAGTATTGCCGGAGGTAGTCCGGTAATAAATGCTTGAAAAGCTGATGCTTTCAGCTTTTCATCATACAGGATTACCGAATGCTGCGTACGATTGCTTTTTTAATTGAACCCTCTAGGGTAAACATCGGCATGATAACAATACCCTTCATATTGAAGTAGCAATGCTATCTCCACCGCCTTGACAGATCCTAATTAAATTCATGAATATTCGAGAAGCAAACAGTGAAGACAATGGCCCCATCTGTCACTTGTTGTCTTTACTTTTCGAGCAGGAAGCGGAGTTCAAACCCGACTTTGCGATGCAATCAAAAGGTGTAGGAGAAATCCTGTCCGATCCGGAAAAAGGCCGGTTTTTCGTGATCGAAGATTCGGGTCGTATCGTCGGCTGCGTCAGTTTGCTGTTTCTGGTGTCGACTGCGCTGGGCGGCAAGGCGGCTATGCTGGAGGACTTTGTGCTGGATACGCCCGCGAGAGGGCAGGGGTGGGGAACTCAACTGTTGGATTACGCGATTCAATATGCCGTTCGGCACGGGTGCAGGCGGATTACGGTTTTGACCGACAAGAATAATTCGGCGGCCCAGTCAATTTATCAGAAAATGGGCTTCAACTATTCCGAAATGATTCCGATGCGGCTGGTTTTTAAAATCCCCCCTGCCCCCCTTTTTCAAAGGGGGGCAGGGGGGATTTTCAATGCTAAATTACAACTCGAAACTTAAACCCAACGCCCGCAGTTTACGCAGCAACATGACCGATGCCGAGAAAATGCTGTGGCCGCGTGTACGGCGCAAACAAATTTTGTCCGTGCCATTTTATCGGCAAAAACCGATAGATGAATACATTGTGGATTTTTATGCTCCCCAAGCGAATTTGGTAATCGAGCTAGACGGCGGGCAGCATCTTGAAACTAAGCAGCAACGTTATGACCAGCAGCGGACTTTGTATCTGCAAAAGCAGGGATTGGCGGTGCTGCGGTTTACGAACTTGGATGTGTTAAAAAATATTGAAGGGGTGATGAAGGTTATATTTCGGGAGGTGCGGAAGGGGTTGGAGCGTTTTTAAAATCCCCCCTTGGCCCCCTTTTTTCAAAGGGGGAGAATAAAGTCCCTTTTCAAAAGGGACAAAGCGGTTCAAGCATTAATGCCTACGTAGTCTTTTTCAGACATTATAAGGATTCGCAATCCAGTTTTTCAGCACCGCCTCGTCCTTTTCCGGCAGATAGGCGAAATCGCCGGAGATGTCGCGGTATACCGACTCGGCGCTGTGCGTCGAAACCAGATTGCCTTTCAGCATGTAGAAAAACCAGGCGAAGGGGTAGCCCGCCTGGCGATCGAAGCGGCCCAGCAGGCTGTTTAACGCCTGGCCTTTCTTGCCGGCAAAGTCTTCCAGGTGAGGAAGGCGGTTTTTGTGAGTGTTAACGATTTCGGCGTTCACGATCTGTTCGCCGAAGCGGCCGGTATGGCGGTAAGGGCGGATGAGCCAATCGTCTGACATCCTCGCTTTCTGGCCGGCGCTGCTGCAGTTCCAGTCGTCGATGAAGCGCTGGGCCGGATGGCGGTTCGGATGGCGTTCGCTGATCACTTCCATGAACAGCTTTACGTCGGTCTTGCGCCGGTAGGTGTAGCGGGAATGGCCGAAACAGACGCTTTCGATGCAGAACGGCTGCAAGGGGTCGATGAATTCTTCGAGGTCTTCCGGCGGACGCGTTTCGTCGACCAGCATCCGGTCCGAGACCTCGATCGTTTTATCGATTTCGATCAGGGTAAAGTCTTCGGCGCGTTGCCCAGTCTGCACCACAAAGTACAGCGTCTTGCCGGTCTGCCGGGTCGCGATCAATTGCTGTTCGATCGTGTAATCGATTAGCGTTTGCAGGTTCTGACCGCATTCCAGATAGCTGCGTTCGACCCATTCGGTCAAGTCGTTCGCGATACGTTTGCCGTGCAGATCGACCACGCCGCCGAGCCGGTACCATTCGTCGCCGGCCATCGCCAGACGGATCGGATAATCGGGCACCAGACTTTGCAGCTTGCCGAGCAGGAGATCGTCGTCCCGGCCCGGAATGATCTTTTTACAACATTCGGTAATGTCTTGCCCGGCGAGCGTCAATCGGGTTTCAGTCATGGTCGGAGTTTGAGGTTTGAGTGGGATGGAGTCGCTGCCTGACCAGGTCGCGCACGTCGGGTTCGGGGTCATGGACTAAAGCCTGCAAATTTTGCGGATCGACTTTCAGCGCGGCGGTGTAGCGCACTACCCAGTCGCAATCATTCAACATCACGACCGCGTCTTCGGGCGGCATCCGCTCGGCGACGATTCGGCGCACGCCGGGCGAGGGATCATGCGCCATCAGGCCCAGACTGACCTCCGGCAGACGTTCGGCAACGAGTTTGCGGACCTGTTCGTCCTCATCCTTGATAAAGCGGAACAGACGCCCGGCCGGCAGGCGTTTGGCGACCGCCAGACGAACGATGTAATCATGATCGGCCGCAAGCAGTTCGAGATGCTGAAGATCTAGGCGGCCGGCGACCGTCATCCTGACTTCACGGTCCGGGTCGTGAACCCAGGTCAGGAGTTGGTGCGCGGGCAGACGGAAGGCGACCACGCGCCGGACGACTTCGTCCTCGTCATCGATCAGGGCTTGCAGGGCTTTTTCGGGCGCGTAACGTGCGGCGATCGCGCGCCGCTCCCAGAATTCGTCCTGCAGGTAATGAATTGCGTAAGCGGGATTCACTCGAAAAAAGCGGTCGATCTGCCTTCCGCTTTCGACGAATACGCAGGTATCGCCGGGCATGCAGCGTCCCATCAGCAAGGTCTTGTTCCGGAACGGGCACAGGCTGCAATCTCCCACCGGCAGCGTTACCGTATCGTCTGGCTCAGCCATCGAAGTCACTTAGTCTTCGATGACTTCGGCAATCACGATGCCGGAGGCATGTTCGTAATTGCGGGTCAGGCACAGGCAATGTTCGCGGCCGTCGACCAGGTACAGGTTGAATCCGGGCTGTTCGAGCATCGGCTGATGATTGCCGATGTCGTCTTCCATGCAATAGGTGAAGTGGATGCTGGGATATTCACTTCTGAGTAGCGCTACAACAGACTCGTTAAGCGCATGGGCATTGATCGCGAGCGCGATGCTTTCTAGGAGGTCTGGGCTGATCAAGAGGATGTCTCCGTTTTTAAGCCGGCTCATTGTGGGGTGGGTTACGGCGCGCATTTGAAGAGCTGTAACGAGTCAACCGTCTTTTCCGCGCGTCGTAACCCACCATTTCTCTGATGACAATTTACAAGACTGGTTGTGAAAGGTGGGTTAGGCGCGCGGAACAAATTGTGGAGCCGGATCGGTTGGATTATGGCGCACCTCGGCAAATGCTCCATGCGTTGCTCTACCTCCTGCATCCATGCAGTCGCAACCCACCCTATGCGACGAGCGGCAAAATGCAATTGTCGATCGGGCACACTTTCACGCATTGTGGCTGATCGTAATCGCCGTTGCATTCGGTGCAGGTTTTTTTACTGATTTCGAACACGACCGGGCCTTCCTTGATCGAATCGGTCGGGCACACCGGTTTGCAATCTCCGCAGGAAATACATTCTTCGGCAACAATATATAAAGCCATGGCGGCCTCCTTATAAGCGTTTCGCTTGCAATGTGATGGGAATTTTCGGCGGCGCATCCAGAAGATCGAAATAATACCGGGACCCGTCGCCTAACACGACTTCGCCGCCCCATTTGCCGGGGCTGTCGAACTCGATCGATTCTATCGTTTCTTCCAGATCTTTCTTGGCCACGTAAAACAGCAACTTGCCGTCTTCGCGTTTTCTGAGCATGACGCTGGGCATGGGGTTCTCCAAAAATAAATGGCATAGGGAGGGCAATTTGCCCACCTTCCAGCTGACGGTGGGCACAGACAGAGCCGTGCCCACCCTACGATTAACGGATCAAATCGTAGTTATAGTCCGTGGTGCCCATGCCGATGGTTTCCTTGTCCAGCCGCTCCAGAACCGCATTGACCAGCGTGGTCAGCATGTATATCGCGCCTTCGTAACCGAGCGTGGTCATCCGGTGCAGATGGTGGCGGTCGAAGATCGGGAAGCCGATCCGGATCAGCGGCACTTCATACTTCTCGCCCTTGTAGAAGGTATCGCGCTGAATGAACTTGCCGTAGGAGTTGCCGATCATGAAGTCCGGCTTGTTGGTGAACATCAGCGAACGGAAATGCCAGAGGTCGCAGCTGATATGCACGGTCGCGTTTTGGCCGTAAGGCGAGGCTTTCAAAACTTCTTCGCAGGCCTTTTTCCAGCGTTTGTTCGCATGGCTGACCAGTACGTCGGTCACTTCCGCGCCCAGTTCGAGTAGGAATTTGGTCATGCCCAGCGCGAAATCGGCGTCGCCGTACAGCGCGAATTTTTTGCCGTGCAGCCAGGCATGCGAGTCGGTCATCATGTCCACCAGCCGTCCGCGCTCTTTTTCGAGCGATTCCGCAATCGGCTTGCCGCTCAGTTCGGATACCTTCATCAACAGCGCGTCGGTCCACTCGAGACCCATTGGAATGTTCAGTTTGGGAGCTTCATGCTTCCAGGTGTTTTGCACGTATTTCTTGGTTTTTTCCAGCTGCCAGGGTTGCAGCAGGATCGTGTCGATCGCATTCGGGGCGTCCTTGATTTCGGCCATCGTGGTGCCGCCCGCATACATGCGGAAATGGCCGTCGGCCGGCGTATCGAGCACTTCGGTCGGGTCGCTGAGCAGCGAATAATCGACCCCCATTTCCTTCATCATCCGGTGGATCACCCGGAAGTTGCCGAGGTAAGTCTCGAAGCCGGGCACGAAGTTGATCTTGCCGTTCGAGCCGACTTCCTTGTCTTCCATGAAGTTCAGCGTGAAATAACGGGCGATGCCTTCGAACATATTGTCCCAGCCGGTGGTGTGACTGCCGACGAAGCTCGGCGTATGCGCGAAAGGGGTTGGGTAATCCTGTTCGATATGGCCTTCTTTTTTCGCGTTGTTGATGAACGCGTTCAGGTCGTCACCAATTACTTCGGCCATGCAGGTCGTCGATACGGCGATCATGTCGGGCTGATACAGGGCTTTCGCGTTTTCGAGCCCGGCGAACATGTTTTTCTGGCCGCCGAATACCGCCGCGTCCTCGGTCATCGAGTCTGATACGCACGATACCGGTTCCTTGAAATGGCGGTTGAAATAAGTCCTGAAGTAGGCCACGCAGCCTTGCGAGCCGTGGACATAAGGCAGCGTCTTTTCGAAACCCAAAGCGCAAAGCACCGCGCCGAGCGGTTGGCAGGCCTTGGCCGGGTTCACGGTCAGCGCTTCGCGATTGAAGTTCAGTTCCTGATATTCCTTGGTAGTGGTCCACTCGAAGATTTCGTCAATCTTCTCCTGCGGATGACGCTCTTCGTACTCCGCGCGTTTGTTGGCCAGGTTATCCTTGTATTCGTCGGTACGGAACAAAGGATAGCTGGGTTGAATGTTGTCGACTTGTTGGCTCATGATGATCTCCTAACGCGCCACTAATCTGTGGACAGCGTATTGGGGTTTCGAACTCGTTCCCACGCGCCGCGCGTGGGAATGCTGTTTTCGGCGCGCCGCGCCCCGGCCCGCAGCGCGGGCCGAACGGGTTCCCACGCAGCGCGCGGGAACCAGCGAATATCTGCTTTACGCCACCGCCTTGACCGCTTCGCTGCCGGTCTCCTCGGTTTTCCAGGGCGCTTTGATGTTTTTCCAGCACGGATTGTTCAGGGTCATGTCCATATCGCGGGCGAAGATCGCGAAACCGTCGTAGCCATGATAAGGGCCGGAATAATCCCAGGAATGCATCTGCCGGAACGGGATGCCCATCTTCTGGAAAATGTATTTTTCCTTGATGCCGGAGCCGATCAGATCGGGCTTGATCTTCTTCACGAACTCTTCAAACTCGTAGCCGGTCACGTCGTCATAAAGCAACGTGGCATTGCCCATTTCCTTGATCGTGCGGTCGTAGTCGTCGTTGTGCCCGAACTCGTACCCGGTGCCGACCACTTCCATGCCCAGGTCTTCGTAGGCGCCGATCACATGGCGCGGACGCAAGCCGCCGACGTACAGCATGACTTTCTTGCCCTGCAGACGCGGTTTGAATTTCGCGATCACCGCTTCGTATTCTGCCTTGTAGCGCTCGATCACGCGCTCCGCGCCTTCCTTGATTGTGTCGTCGAAATGCGCGGCGATTCTGCGCAGGCTTTCCGCGATCTTGGTCGGACCGAAGAAGTTGTACTCGATCCAGGGAATGCTGTACTTCTCTTCCATGTGCCGGGCGATATAGTTCATCGAACGGTAGCAGTGGATCAGGTTTAGCTTCACTTTCGGAGTTTTTTCGATCTCCGCGATCGTGCCGTCGCCGGACCATTGCGCCACGACCCGCAGTCCCATTTCTTCCAAAAGGGTGCGCGAGGCCCAGGCGTCGCCGCCGATGTTGTAATCGCCGATCACTGCGACATCATAAGGCGTGGTTGGAAAGCTGTCGTCGCCGTCGCGTTTATCCAGTACCCAGTCGCGGATCGCGTCGTTCGCGATATGGTGGCCGAGCGACTGCGACACGCCGCGGAATCCTTCGCATCGAACCGGCACGATCGTTTTGCCGTGTTCCTTGTTCTTGGCCTTCGAAACCGCTTCGATGTCGTCGCCGATCAGACCGATCGGGCACTCGGACTGAATCGAAATGCCTTTATTCAACGGGAACAGCACTTCGATCTCGTCGATCAGTTTGGCGAGTTTCTTGTCGCCGCCGAACACGATATCCTTTTCCTGGAAGTCAGAGGTGAAATTCATCGTGCCGAAGGTATTTACGCCGGTGGTGCCGACATAATAGTTGCGGCGGCCCGCGCGCGAATATTGCCCGCATCCGACCGGGCCGTGCGAAATGTGGATCATATCCTTGATTGGCCCCCAAACCACGCCTTTCGATCCGGCGTAGGCGCAACCCCGGATCGTCATCACGCCGGGCAGGGACTTACGGTTCGAGGTAATGCATTTGTTCGATTTTTCCTGGCTTTGATCATTGACCGCTAAATGCTTGGCGCGGTCTTTTTTAGCCTTTTCGGGGTAGACTTCCAGCACTTCCTGAATCAGCGCTTCGGTCTCTTCTCTGGTCATGGCAGCCATGATGTTATCCTCCTGCGGTCGTGGGCAATCTCCCAACAAACCGGTGTTAGAAGTGTGATGCTGTAGGTCGGGCTGGCGTCAGCCAACCCAACGACAAAGGGGCAATTACATTAAGCACTCGCTTCGGCTGCCGCGGTTTTACCGATGATGCTCTCGTCCACCTCTTCCATGATGCCGAACTCCATCAACAGGTCTTCCAGTTCGTCCATCGTAATAGGCGTTGGAATCACAAAGTTCTTATTGTTGATGATCTTGTTCGCCAGGGATCGATACTCGTCGGCCTGTTTCGCGGTTGATTCATACTCGATCACGGTCATCCGGCGGATTTCGGCGCGTTGCACCACGTTATCGCGCGGCACGAAATGAATCATTGTCGTACCCAGGCGTGCGGCCAGTTCCATGATCAGTTCGTCTTCGCGGGCGCACTGGCGCGAGTTGCAGATCAAGCCGGCCAGACGGACGCCGCCCGAGTTGGCGTATTTCACAATCCCTTTGGCGATGTTATTGGCCGCATACATCGCCATCATTTCACCGGAGCAGACGATATAAATTTCCTGCGCCTTGTTTTCGCGAATCGGCATCGCGAATCCGCCGCAGACGACGTCGCCAAGCACGTCGTAGAAAACGAAATCCAGATCCTCGTCGTAAGCGCCTTCTTCCTCCAGGAAGTTGATCGCGGTGATAACGCCGCGGCCCGCGCAGCCGACGCCGGGTTCCGGGCCGCCGGATTCAACGCATTTGATATCGCCGTAGCCGACTTTCAATACGTCTTCCAGTTCCAGATCTTCGACGCTGCCGGCATCGGCAGCCATCTGCATGATCGAGTTTTGCGCTTTTGCATGCAGGATCAAACGGGTAGAGTCGGCTTTCGGATCGCAGCCGACAATCATGACTTTCTTGCCCGCTTCAGCTAGCGCGGCAACCAGGTTTTGCGTGGTGGTGGATTTACCGATACCACCCTTACCGTAAATAGCACATTGACGTAATGCCATGATCTTCTCCTCTTGTTAACGGGTTGTTGATAACAATTGAGGTAAAGCAATGGCTGTGCCAAAGTGATATGTGTTTATAAGCTATTGTTTTTTATTCAAAACAAATTATTCTGCCGGATAATGCGCTGGTTTCATACCTTACATTTTGTGAGGGGATGTGGCGTTAGCAACATGGAATAAAAAAAGGTAATACATCGTTCCCACGCCGGAGCATGGGAACGATGAGGAAGATAGGGCTGCACGGCTTCCCCCTTTGAAAAAGGAGGATCGAGGGGATTTATTTTAGAAAATCTCCCCTAACCCCTCTTTTACAAAGAGGGGGGCTGTAGCGGTATTTAGTGAAGGTACGCGAACCTACCTTACATCTTTGTGATGAATCCGACATATTGCGAAGCCAGGAATATAATGACAATCGTCTTGATACGGCTCGTGATGGCCCGGTTTACCTTGATTTATTAAAATTTGAATGGAATTTTCGAAAAACTGGATTGATTTTTGCTTGGACAAAGACAGGTTTTGTAATTTAAGGAGTTCTATCATGTCCCATGCGGTTTTTTCCGAAATTCTGAGCGGCCTTTACGATCACCAGGTCGTGCCTTACCTCGGGCCCGGCGTGCTGTTCGACGTCACCAGCAAACTGAACGGTGCGCCGATGCCCGCCGACAGCAACAGCCTGATTCTGGCGATGAACGGCGGCAAGCCGATGGCCCCGAAATTGATGTACGAATTTCCGCGCGCGGCGATGAATCAGGAGTTGAAGCGCGGTCGCAGCTTCCTGACCCAGTTTCTCGACAAGGTCTACAAGGACAGCCAGTGGACGCGGGCTGCGGTGCACGACTGGCTGAGCGAATGGAAGCCGAACTATGTGGTCGACGTCAACCGCGACACGCAGTTGCAGGACAGTTATGCCGACGAAGAGCACACGCTGATAGTCGGCGTCGCGCGGATAGCCGGCAGCAATTATCGCTTCAAAATTTTTCACTATGACTGCGAAAGCTACCGTGAAATCGATCAGGGACAGGTCGATACTTCTTTGCCGATCCTATTCAAGCCGATGGGCACGCCGAAACCGGAATCGAATTACATCGCCTCCGACGCTGATTACGTCGACTACATCACCGAACTGATGGGCGGCTTCGCGATTCCGGATTTTCTGAAGGAATACCGCAAAGGCAAAAAATACCTGCTGCTCGGCCTGCCGCTGAACCGGGATTCGGAACGGATGGTGATGAGCGATATCGTGTACGGGGCGGACGAACATAAAGGCTGGTTTTTCCGCGAGAACCCGACCGACAAGGAAAAGCGCTTCGCCGAGCGGCTGGGTTTTACTTTGATCGATGCCGAATGCCTGGAGTTGCTCGGCTTGGCGGAGGCTTGAAACCGCATCGGCTCAGCCCTGTTGGGTTGTGAAAAGCATGCAACTTAACCTACACGTCTTTATAATGACTACTTATGCCCAATAGATCCAACTGTAGCTATGCATCTAAATCTTCCAAAAGATTCCTTAGTGGTTTTCGTTGATGAAACGGGACACGAATTGCTAAACGACCCCCTTCAAAAAGTTTTTGGCATTGGTGGCTTTGCTGTTCTAGCGCAGCAACTAGATACTATTGTTAGAGAACCTTGGAGAGAGATCAGGCAACTTGTTGCGGGCAGTGCTGATGCGCAACTGCATGCGGCAGATATAGTCAAGCCATCCCAAGAGCAGATAAATGCTATTAGTGGTTTTTTCAAAATACAGCCGATATCTCGATTCGGCGTTATCTGCTCTGTTGAGACAGATATAGATGACGCCCTTACTCCGTTCATATTAATAAGTGAAGCATTAAAACTACGCTTACTTCATATGATGAAGTGGCAACCATTTCAGTCTGTAGAGATCATTTTCGAGCATTCAGAGAGGTTAGCACCAATGATTGAGAATGCATTCGGCACGTTCGAATTGTATGAAGACGGCAAAGCAATTCCTGTCGGATTTTCTTGGATGCCCAAATCTGCTCGTGAACCAGCACTAGAGATTGCGGATTTTCTTGCGAACGCGGTCGGATCAGAGGTCCGCCATCGGTTGGCCAAACGTCCTGGTTTTGCGAAGAATTTCGAAGCATTCTTTCACCCTGCTGACAATCGTCTTGTCAGCTTCATGGTCAGGAGTGCCCAGGTAAATCTGGATTGATTATGTACCCATCGAGGTATGACGAATCATTTCATTCAATCCGGTTCATGGCGCGTAAAAATAAAATAGCTCCGAGCCCACACTGCTTTTACGGAGATGGCTGGAGCAAGTAGCCCGGATGGAACGTAGTGGAATCCGGAATTATCGAAGCCCGCTCTCATACAAGTCGCTAGTAAATATATTTTCGGATAGGACATGCCAACAATTTTAAGGATTGGGCCTTACCGCTTCTTCTTTTTCGCCGGGGATCGGGATGAGCCGCCCCATATCCATATTGAACGAGAAGATAAGGTTGCGAAGTTTTGGCTCGACCCGGTCCGCCTGCAAAGCAGCGGCGGTTTTTCACGAAATGAGATTATTCGCCTTCAGAAAATTGTCGGCGAATATCAAATACAACTCAGAGAGGCTTGGAATGCATACTTCCACGATTGAAATTGAAGTTCCGGCAGCGGAAAATCTTACGATCACAGAAGACACCCTGAGTGTCGACTTGAGCGACGGACGGACGATTTCTGTTCCCCTGGCATGGTTTCCGCGATTAACCTACGCAACCCCATCGGAGCAAAATAATTGGCGCTTCATTGGGAAAGGGTATGGGATACATTGGGAAGAGCTCGACGAAGACATCAGCGTCGAGGGACTTTTGGCGGGTAAACCCTCCGGCGAAAGCCAAACCTCTTTCAAAAAATGGCTGGCTAACCGCACCTCCAAATCTGCTTGACAACTGTATCAGCAACTCAATGTTGGGTTACGCTATCGCTCGGCAACTGCTCCTGCGTTGCCCTACCTCCTGCGTAAACTACAGGGATGTAGTGAATGCAGAGATGCAGGAGCAAAACTCTGCCCATGCAGTTGTAACCCAACGAGGTTAAAACTGCTTCACGCTGATATTCAACGTCTGAATCCGATAGGCAATCTGCCGGGGCGTCATGTCCAGCAGCCGCGCGGCCTTGGCCTGCACCCAGCCGCTCTGTTCGAGGGCGGCGATCACGCGTTCGCGCTCGTCCATCTCTTCACCGTGTAAATCGAGCGGACGGACGGAAGCCGCCGCCGGGCGAATCACCGTGATTTCGTTTTCGAGGCCGGTGCTCGCCATCACGTCGCGGTCGATCACCCCGTCCGCGCTCATGATCGCGGCTCGCTCGAGCCGGTTTTCGAGTTCGCGCACGTTGCCCGGCCAGTGATGCTTCATCAGGATGCGCAGCGCGCTTTCCTTGATCTCGAGCGGCCGGCCGCCTTGCTGCTTCGAAATGCGGTTCAGCAAAAATTTCGCCAGTTCCGGAACGTCCTCGATCCGCTCGCGGAGCGGCGGCATATTGATCGGCATCACGTTGAGACGGTAATACAGGTCCTCGCGGAACAGGCCGTCGGCGACATCCTGCTCCAGATTGCGGTTGGTTGCGGCGATGATGCGCACGTTCACTTTCAGGGTCCGGGTGCCGCCGACCCGCTCGAACTCGCCTTCCTGCAGCACGCGCAGCAGTTTGGCCTGGAACGAGGCCGAAATCTCGCCGATTTCGTCGAGAAACAGCGTGCCGTTGTCGGCCAGTTCGAAGCGGCCCTTGCGCTGGCCGATCGCGCCGCTGAACGCGCCTTTTTCATGCCCGAATAATTCCGATTCGAGCAGATTGTCCGGCAGCGCCGCGCAATTCAGCTTCAGGAACGGGCCGTTCGCGCAGGCCGAGTTGAAATGGATCGCATTCGCGACGACTTCCTTGCCGGTACCCGATTCGCCGCGGATCAATACCGTCGTTTGCCATTTCGCGACCTGGCGGATGATGTCGAACACTTTCAGCATCGGCTCGGAATGGCCGATGATGTTTTCGAAGCGGTAATTCCTGACCAGCGTCTGCTTCAGAAAATCGCGCTCGCTGGCCAATTCGGACTGCTTGCGCTCGATCACCCTCAGCATGTTGACGCTGTGCGCGATCAGGTTCGCGACCATTTCCATGAAACGAGCGCGCTCGCCCAGGAAGTGGTTGTCGCAGGGTTGTGCGGCGAGGATGCCGACCACTTCGCTTTGCCCGACCGCCAGCGGCGATCCGATGAACGGCAGTTCGGGATCATATATGCCGAGTCGGTTCAGAAAGCGCGGTTCGTCCGCAATCCGCTCGACCACGATGGTGCCGCCTTCGTCGAGAATGGACCCGACCAGACCGTCGCCGGGCTGAAAGCGTAGAGAGCGGTCGATATCCTCCCCGTATAGCTCGCAGATGCCCATGCTGTCGTCTTCGACGCTGCGCAGAGTAATCATGCCAAAGCGCAGCCCCGAGCGTTTGTGCAGAATTTCAAGAATGCCCTTCAGTTTGCTGTGCAAATCCTGAGTGCTGTTCAGAAATTGGCTGACCAGGAACAGGGTATCCAGTTCCGCTTCAACCATTAATAGACGATCACTCATGTCCCGTCACCGTGCTGATGTTTTTCGGACACACCGGAAAACTGAGATTGAAACAGCAGCCGTCTTTGTAATTCGGATCGATCGCGATCAGGCCGTTGTGCTGATTGACGATTTCCTTGGCCATCACCAGGCCCATGCCGGCTTGCAAGCCGCCCATCGCCTGGGTCGTGAAGAACGGTTCGAAAACCTTGTTGCGCTGGTGGGGCGGGATGCCGGGACCGGTGTCGGAGATTGCGACATAGATCCAGCCGCGTCCGACCGTGGTGCTGATTTTGATCAGCCGTTCGCGACTGCCGGCGCGGTTCATCGCATTGACCGCATTGTCGAGCAACTGTTTGAACAAGGTGCGCAACTTGTTCGCCGAACCTAGAATCGCCGGCAGCACCGGATTCGGCAGCCAGTCCACGACCACGCCGTTGGCCAGGAACTTGGTGCTGTAGAGCAACATCACTTCATGCAGCAACTGATTGATGTTGACCGGCACGACGGCGGTTTCGGGGATTTCAGGCACGCAGCGCTGCAAGGTCTTCAGGGTGTCATCGCCCATTTGCCGCACCTGGCCCAACAGGTCCTTCAACGGTTTGTTGTTTGCATCATTGCGCTGGGCCATCAGTTGAATCGCCGCGTTGATCTGATTCTGTGGCTGCCGGATCTGATGCATCGCTCCGAGCAGCGTCTCGCGAATGCTGCGGATATGCTCCTCTTCGGCCATCATGTCGCGCAGAGCCTGTAATTGCAGTTTTTCCTGCTGGCGGCGCTGCAGGGTAATGTCATTGATGGTGAGCAGCAGATATTCGCGCGACTGTTTGAGGAAAAAATGATCGGCGCAGGCGTCTTCTTCGCTGAACCAGTTGCCGGAACAGGTAAACCAGCGCGTGCCGCGGCGACCGGTGCCCTCGACCCGGACTTCGCGGTTGCTGAATGCGCGCGGCAGCGAAACCCCTTCCGGCCAGAGGTCGGCCATGTCCTGCCTGAGCGCGTCGAGGAAGAAGCGGGCCGGCTCGTTGTGTCCGAGTTCGCTGACCAGCATTTTGTACATCTGGTTGTCGAGAATGATCCGGTGATCGCTGTCCAGCACTGCCATCGCGACCGGCGAGGCATTGATCACCGACTCGATCAGATGTTTCTGATTGTTCAACTGCTGCTCCGCGCGGTATGCCTGGGTCACGTCGCGGTGCATTCCGATGAAATGGCTGATCGCTCCGCTTTCGTTCAGCATCGGCGCAATGGTCAGATCGGCCAGATAACGCTCACCCTGCTTGCGGCGATTGACCAGTTGACCGTGCCAGACCTGCTTGCGCGTAATGGTGTGCCAGAGATCGTAATACAACTCGCGCGGCGTGCATTTGTCGGACAGCTTGGACTCGTTCTCGCCGAGAATCTCGTCCGCCGTATAGCCGGTCACTTCGATGAATGCGTCGTTGATATAAAGAATCTTGGCTTTTTTGTCGGTGATCGAAATCGCGACCGGAGCCTGTGCGACGGCCTTGATGAACAACGAAAGCGGCAACGAACTGTCCATTTTTCCGTCGACATACACTGTGCCGGGTGCAAAAAGCTCGACCACATCTGGGGTTAATTGTCCTTTGAAAAAATCGGGTGTGGTTTTGCTCATGGTTACCATCTCACGGCTGATGAATGTTAGTCGCACTGTCATTATGTCTGAACCGCCTGTTCACTTGGAGAGAAGGGTAGGATGTGCTAAACGAAGTGAATCGCATCAATTGCTCTACGGGTCTTCGCTATCGTTCAGCATATCCAACGGGTTTTCTCAAAATCGGGCAGGCATCGCCTTTACCTTAAAAGCGATAGGGTTAATTTTATATAAGCAAATTAGATGCCAATTATAGAGGGCAGGGTATTTCGTTTGATCAGCTGCCGGCGATTTTACAGAAACCCTGAAAATTGTCGGGTTTGCGACAATTCGGCTTCGGGCTCTCAAAGAGGTGTGTTTTTTAGTACAGAACAGGACGCCCCTTAGCGGGTTGCCGATGCACTAAAACGGCGCTTTCGACCCAATTGTTGTGAATTGGCATGGATGATGCTGAAGGATAATCAACAACGATGGGATGTGATGGCAATGAGCGAATACTTACTGCTGATTTTGGGTACGGCGTTGGTCAACAACGTGGTGCTGGTCAAGTTTTTAGGGTTATGCCCGTTCATGGGGGTATCGAACAAGCTCGATACCGCGCTGGGCATGGGCATGGCGACCACGTTCGTATTGACGCTGGCGTCCGCCGCGAGCTGGGTGCTGGAGCACCGCCTGCTGCAACCCTTCGACATCGGCTTCCTGCGCGTATTGGGCTTCATCCTGGTCATCGCGGCGGTCGTGCAGTTTACCGAGATGGTGATCCACAAGACCAGCCCTGTGCTCTATCAGGTGCTGGGCATTTTCCTGCCGCTGATCACGACGAACTGCGCGGTGCTCGGCGTGGCCCTGCTGAACATTCAGGAACACTACAATTTCACCCAAAGTCTCCTGTTCGGCTTTGGCGCTGCCCTGGGTTTCACGCTGGTGATGGTGCTCTTTGCCGGCCTGCGCGAACGCCTCGCGTTGATGGCGGTGCCGGCCATTTTTTCCGGCACCCCGATCGCCTTTATCACGGCCGGCATTCTGTCTTTGTCGTTCATGGGTTTTGCCGGTCTGTACAGCAAATAGAGAGGCGCCGCATGGTTATTATTTCCGCGATCCTGATCCTGACCGCACTGGGCCTGTTCCTGGGGCTGGGTCTGGGCATCGCCGGCAAATATCTGAAAGTCGAAGCCGATCCGCTCGTCGAACGCGTGGAAGCCTTGATGCCCGGTTCTCAATGCGGACAATGCAGTTACCCCGGCTGCCGGCCTGCAGCCGAAGCGCTGGTGTCGGGCAGTGCGCCGATCACCTTGTGCCCGCCGGGCGGAACGGCTCTGGTCGAGCAACTCGCGAAACTGTTGGGAGTAGAAGTCGATCTCAGCCAAACCAAATATATGGAACCGAAGGTGGCCCGCGTCAGCGAGGACACCTGCACCGGCTGCACACGCTGCTTCAAGGTTTGCCCGACCGATGCGATCGTCGGCGCGCCGAAGCAGATCCATGCGGTGGTCGCCGATGCCTGCATCGCCTGCGAAAAATGCGTGAACGTCTGTCCGACCGAATGTCTGCAAATGCACCCGGTCGAAGTGACGCTGCGCGACTGGCGCTGGCCTAAACCGTTGGCGGCGGCCTGAGGAGGAAGACCCATGTTTACCCTGTTCGAAAATCCACGACTTCGCGGCGGCGTGCATGCCGAGGAACATAAAGCAGATACTTCCGGCAAGGCGATTGCGGGCCGCCTGCCGCTGCCGAAAAAACTCTACATTCCCGTCCAGCAGCATGTCGGCAAACCCGCCGAACCGGCCGTGAAGGTCGGCGACAAGGTATTGAAAGGCCAGCTGCTGGCGCACAGCCAGGGTGCCATTTCCGCGCCGGTGCATGCGCCGAGTTCCGGAATGGTCATCGACGTCGTCGATTATCCCGCGCCGCATCCTTCGGCGCTGCCGATCCGCACGATCGTTCTCGAAACCGACGGCCTCGAGCAATGGATCGAAACGGCGATTCCGCTCGATCCATTTCAGCTCGATCCGGAAGATATCTGCCTTCGGGTTGGCGCGGCCGGCGTGGTCGGGCTGGGTGGGGCGGTGTTTCCGTCCGCGGTCAAGCTCGGCCTTGGCCGCAAGAACAAAATCCAGACCTTGCTGATCAATGCCGGCGAATGCGAACCGTTTTTGACCTGCGACGACCGGCTGATGCAGGAGCGCGCCGGCGAAATCGTCGCGGGCATTCGGCTGATGCTGCGCGGGATGGAGGCGCCCGAAGCGATTGTCGGGATCGAGGACAACAAGCTCGAAGCGTATAAGGCGATGCTGAAGGCCAGCAAACCCTATCCGAACATCAGCGTTCATCAGGTTCCAACCCGTTATCCGATGGGCTGGGACCGGCAGATGCTGCGTTATCTGACCGGCCGGGAAATCCCGGCCGACGGGCGCGCGACCGACATCGGCGTGGTGATCCACAATGTCGCGACTGCCTATGCGGTCTATCGTGCGGTCGCTCTGGGGCAACCGTTGATCAGTCGGCTCGTGACGGTCGCGGGCGGCGCGGTCGGCGAACCGCAGAATGTCGAGGTATTGATCGGCACGTTGATGTCGGAAGTGCTGGCGTTTTGCAGGACCGATAAAAACCGGATCGCCCGTCTGATCATGGGCGGGCCGATGATGGGCGATGCGCTGCCGCTGGCCGAAGTGCCGGTCGTGAAAGCCTGCAACGGGATTCTGGCGCTGTCGCACGATCAAATCGACCAGCCAGAAGTTAAGCCCTGCATCCGCTGTTCCAGTTGCGTGACCGCCTGTCCGGCCGGACTGCTGCCGCTTGAAATGGCCAGCCGGATCCGGGCCCATCAGCTCGATGCGGCGGTCGATCTCGGCCTGAAGGATTGCATCAGCTGCGGCAGCTGCTCCTATGTCTGCCCGTCGAACATCCCTCTCGTGCATTACTTCAAGTTCGCTTCCGGCGAACTGTACAAACGCCAGCAGATGGAGCACAAATCGGCGCAGACCCGCCGGCTGGTAGAAGATCGCAACCAGCGCCTGGAAAAGATTCGTCTGGAGGCCGAGGCGGAAGCGCAACGCGTTGCGGAAGCCCGCGCCGCCCACGCGCGGCAGGCCGCAACCGGCGGCAGCACTGCGGAAGGCAGTCCGCCACAACGGGCGACAGCCGGAGAGAGCGCATGAGCATCAGACCGGTCAGCGGCCCGCATGTGACCGCAGTAAGAAGTATCGACCATATCATGCGCAAGGTGATCGTGGCGCTGCTGCCGGCGGCCGGATTCGGCGTGTTGCTGTTCGGCTGGCCGGCGCTGTATTTATGCGCAGTCACGGTGATAGGGGCGGTTTTGTTTGAAGCGGCGTGCCTAAAATTGAAAGGGTCAGCCGCCTTGCCCACTCTGCGCGACGGATCGGCGATCCTGACCGGACTTCTGGTCGCGATGACGCTGCCGCCGTGGGCGCCCTGGTGGATCGGCGTCGTGGGCTCGGCGATCGCGATCGTGCTCGGCAAGCAGGTCTACGGCGGTCTGGGGCAGAACCTGTTCAATCCGGCGATGCTGGCGCGGGTCGCGTTGCTGATTTCGTTTCCGATCGAAATGACCGCCTGGGTCGACGTCAAACCGTTGATGACCGGGCCAGGGCCGATCGAAAGTTTCGCGATCACGTTTTCAGGTTCGGTGTTGACGGACGGTGTTACGGGGGCAACCACGCTCGGCGCTGTCAAAACCGGCTTCTCGCAAAATCGGACGCTGCCCGGCCTGCTCGACAATTATTCGGGCTTTGGGGCCTGGATCGGCTGGGAGCGCGGCAGCCTCGGCGAAACCTCAACGGTATTGCTGCTGCTCGGTGGCCTCTGGCTGGTCCGGCAAGGCATCATTCAATGGGTAATTCCGCTGTCGCTGCTCGGCACGATTATGGGCTTGTCGCTGCTGTTTCATCTGATCGACAGCCAGCATTATCTGAGCCCCTGGGTGCATCTGAATTCCGGCGCGGTGATGCTGGTCGCTTTTTTCATCGCGACCGACTATGTAACCTCGCCGAACACGCCGTTGGGGCAATTGCTGTTCGGCATCGGCTGCGGTGTGCTGATCTTCGTGATCCGCAGCTGGGGCAGTTACCCGGAAGGCACCGGTTTTGCGATTCTGCTGATGAACGCGATGACGCCGCTGATCGATCATTATATTCGTCCCCGCATCTATGGCCGTTACCGCAACGGCAAACCGATCGATATCAGTCAGCCATGAGTTACGAACCCTTGTCTCGACAAAGTGCAGGATACGCGTGGCGTACCTTACGGAATGCCCGTCAAAAGCTCGCAATCTGGCTGGAGCCGGACAATCTGGCGCGACTGCGGCCGAAACTGCATTATCAGGCCGGGATTCTGGCCGGTTTTGCGCTCGCTGCGAGCATTCTGCTCGGTTTTGCGGACCTCGCGACGCGCGGCGTGATCCAGGCGCGTCTTGAAGAGGACTTGAAGGCCAGTCTGGAACAAGTGGTGCCTTCCGATCTTCACGACAACGATTTATTGGCCGATACGGTAACCGTACCTTCCGTCAACACGGCTATCGGCGCTGACGAAACGATCGTTTATCTGGCCAAAAAGCAGGGCAGTGTAAGCGCGGTCTCTTTCAAGTTTGTGGCACCCGACGGCTATGCAGGGCCGATCCATCTGGTGATGGGCATCGCCGGCAACGGCGAAATTCTCGGCGTCCGGGTGATCTCGCACACTGAAACGCCGGGCCTCGGCGACAAGATCGAAATCACCAAATCGAAATGGGTGTTGAGCTTCGACGGCAAATCGTTGGACAACCTGACTTTCGAGGAATGGGCCGTCAAGAAGGACGGTGGGGTTTTCGACCAGTTCGCCGGCGCGACGATTACCCCGCGCAAGGTCGTGCAGGCGATCCGGCGCGGGCTGGAGTTTTACCGCGCGCATCGGGAGGAGTTGGTGGGTCCGTAGTCGGGGAAGCGGGTGGATGCAAAGGGTTAAACCAATAACAGAAACGGTACGCGCAGCGTACCCTACTTTTCAGGAATTTGATCATGAATCTTTCGATCCTGTTTTCAGAACAGTACCGCAAAATCGCCCAAGACGGCCTGTGGACCAACAACGTGGTACTGACTCAAAACCTGGCGCTGTGCCCGCTGCTCGCGGTAACCGGCACCGCGAGCAACGGTCTTGGTATGGGCCTGGCGACGACGGCCGTAATGGTCGCCTCGAACGGCGCGGTATCGTTGAGCCGGCACCTGATTCCTTCGGAAATCCGGATTCCGATCTTCGTCTTGCTGATCGCCGCCTTGGTCACGCTGGTCGATATTTTTCTGAACGCCTGGATGCACGAATTGCATAAGGTGCTCGGCCTGTTCATCCCGTTGATCGTGACCAATTGCGTGATTCTCGGCCGTGCCGAGGCGTTCGCTTCTAAACAGCCACTGTTACCTTCGGTCTGGGACGGTCTGATGATGGGGATCGGCTTCACGCTGGCAATGGTCGTGCTCGGCGCGGCGCGGGAAATCAGCGCCGCCGGCACCCTGTTTGCAAATGCCTCGGTGCTGCTCGGCGAGAATTTCCGCTTCATCGAATTGACCGTGATTCCCGAATACAAAGGCTTCCTGCTGATGGCGCTGCCGCCGGGCGGCTTCATCATGCTCGGCTTCATGATCGCCGGCAAACGGCTGCTCGAACGGCGGCGCGTCAGCAAAACGGTACCTGGCCTTGAAGGCCTGCATATAGCCGGACAAAAGTCCTAGGAGAAAAGATGAACGTGGGCGTGTGTTACGCGGAAGCGGACCGGCAAACCTGGCTGCGTCTGGAAGTGCCGGACGACAGCACCGTGCAGCAGGCGATCGAACTGTCCGGCCTGTTGAACCAGTATCCGCACATCGATCTCGGCAAGCAGAAGGTGGGCATCTTCGGCAAGCTGGCCAAGCTCGATACGCCGGTCAAGGAAGGCGACCGGGTCGAAATTTATCGTCAGATCACCGCCGATCCGACCCAGGTGCAACGCCGTCGTATCGATGGATAAGCCAGAATTCCAAACAGGAGTTATTCCATGCTAATTGAAAGTTACGACCAACAAGGTCTGTTATTCATTCCCTCGGTAAAAGGCGCGACCAGTCTGACCGATGTCGGCGCCTATCGCGGCGATCTGGTGTTGAAACAGGGCGCGCTGCGCGAAGGCTCCGCCAACGACCGCAAGCCGCCGGAACTGCTGCTGCATCAGACCGCGATCCTGGCCGACAGCGACAAACTGATTTTCGTCAGCGGCCTGTTTAACGAATTAAAGGATGTTTCGGTATTCATCGAAAAATATCGTGCCGTGCTGATGCCGGAAACCGTGACGCTGTTTTTCGTCGAAAACATCGCCGGCCCGATGCAGTCGGTGATCGAAGGCGTCTCGTTCAAGTTTCTCCCTTACAAGGACGGCATGGTCTGGAACGAAACGCTGGACTTGCTCTACATCGAAAAAGCCGACCTGAAGGGCCAATCGGCCGAAGACAAGGTTGTCACCGTCTACCAGGCGACGAAATCTTTCAGCATCAAAACGCCGGCGATCGCGTTTGACGAGGCGATGAAAAAAACGATCGTCGTCAAGAAAGAAGCCGCGGTCGGTCCCGTTTGACGATGAAAGCATACAAAAACGTCTCCGTCAGCGAGGCGGCGCAAATGATCGCCGGCAGCGCTCAGCTGATCCTCGATTGCCGGGATTTGAAGGACTACCGCGCCGGCCATATCGAAAATGCGATGCATGTGCACGAGAAGCTGCGCGACAGCCTGTTGATGAAGGGCGATAAAAATCGCATGATGCTGATTTATTGTTATTACGGCCATGCCAGCGAACATCTGGCGGAAATGTTCGGCGATTTCGGCTTCAAACAGGTCCACAGTCTGGCCGGCGGTTATGCCGGCTGGAAGGAACACCACAATCTTTCAAGGTGATTTATGAGTCAATTATCACGAGAACTAGCCTTGCGCATCGCGCTGGCCTCGCGCGTCCTGCCCGGCGTCGACGTCCCGAAACTGATCGGTATCCTGCATGACAAGGTAGGATCGCCGCTGAACGACGAAAAACTGAAGGCGATCACGGTCACCAATCTGAAAACCGGCATCGGCAGCCACGACGGCGAAGAAGACGGCGAGGACATCGGCATCGGCCTCGAAAACATCAAACTGGCGGTGCGTTACCTATGGGGCGAGGAGGACGGCGACGAAGACTTGCCGCAAGTTCTGCCTTACAAGGCCGGCGACATGCCCGAATCGATCCGGATTGCCGTTGCTTCGAACGCCGGCTCGTTATTGAACGGCCATTTCGGCTCGTGCATCCGCTTTCTGGTCTATCAATTGTCGCGCGATGAATGCCGGCTGATCGACATCCGTTCCACCGTCGAAGCCGACAGCGCGGAGGACCGCAATCTTTTCCGCGCCAATATAATCCGGGACTGCCAGGTACTGTTCGTGCAGTCGATCGGCGGACCAGCCGCCGCGAAGGTGATCCGCGCCAACATTTATCCGATCAAGGTGCCGGACGTGATCGATGCAGGCGAGAAACTGAAAGAATTCCAGAGCGTGTTCGACGCAGCGCCGCCCTGGCTGGCCAAGGCGCTGGGGAGGAGCCCGGAGGAAAGAAAGCGCTTTGCGGTGCATGAGTGAAAGGGAAAAGTTCAAACTTAACCTGGCTATTAGCGCGGACAGGTAGCCGGATAGGCTAAATTTAACCGATGCAATGAGGTTGCCAGGATTTTTGGATAAAAGTTAAGCCGTTATCCCAGTCTGATAAGCTTGAACACATCCCTGTGCCCTGGACCCCGGCGTTCCTTGCCGGGATGATGACGCGGCTATCTAAACGCAACGATATTCAAAACTCGGCATCATGAAAGACATTCTGCACATCGTCCAGGTCATTCAGCATATCCAGAAATTTTTCGAACATTGCGACATCCTCGCCGCTGATCGGCGTGCTGCCTTTTGGCACAAATTGAATTTCGTCGACCTCGAAATCGATCTCGCCCAATAAATCCGTCAACGCCTGCTTGGCCTTGAAGTAGTCGGCCTGGGGCGTGAAGACGGTCAGTTTTCCCTCCTCATTCTCGATATCCGCCACATCCACATCCGCCGACAGTAAGGCGTCGAGAACCGCGTCCTCGTCATCGTGTTTAAATGCCAGAATAGCGACATGGTCGAACATGTGGCTGACCGTGCCGGGCGTGCCGATTTTACATTTTGTTTTGGTGAAACATAAGCGGACATCGCCAAACGTGCGGTTAGGGTTGTCGGTGAGGCAATCCACAATCACCATGCAGCCGCCCGGGCCAAAGCCTTCATAGCGCGCCGGCGCGAAATCTTCACCGCCGCCGCCTTTCGCTTTGTCAAGCGCTTTTTCGATCACGTGGGTAGGGACTTGATCTTTCTTGGCGCGATCGATGATTCCCCGCAATGTCAGGTTTCCGGCCGGGTCGATGCCCCCGGCTTTAGCGCACACATAAATTTCACGGCCGTATTTACTGTAGACTTTGGTCTTGGCCTCAGCCGTTTTGGCCATGGAAACCTTACGGTTTTGATAAGCTCTACCCATCGGGCTGTTGCTCCCTTGAAAACAAAAGAGAGGAATTTTACAGCCAAGTATCGGCAAAGGAAACCATTTAACTTTCTGATCCCGGTTATTAACCCAGCACCACCCGCACCCGATGCAGTTGCCCGTCATCCTGTAAGGGAATGCTGTTTCTTTTTACCTGCCGCTCTCCGTCCAATTCAAGCTCGGCGACACCCCGGGTCACGCCGTTCGGGTTTTCAACCGTAATTTCATAACGGGTATTTTCGTGCCGGTAAGATATGCTGTAACTGCGCCATGCCTTGGGAATACAAGGATTAAAGACCAATTGGTCGGCATGGACTTGAAAGCCTAAGATCCATTCCATTCCGGCGCGGTAATACCAACCCGCAGCGCCCGTGTACCAAGTCCAGCCGCCCCGCCGCACATGGGGCGGTTCGGCATAGATGTCCGCCGCCAGCACATACGGCTCGACCTTGTAGGCGTAAACGCCGGTGCGAGAGGCCGTGCGATTGATCGGATTGAGCATGCGCAGCAGCTCCGCCGCCTGATCGCCATCGCCGAGCATGGCATAGGCGATGACCGACCAGATTGCCGCATGGGTATACTGCCCTCCGTTCTCGCGCACGCCGGGGGGATAACTCTTGATATATCCCGGATCCCGCTCGGTCTTGTCGAAGGGCGGGGTGAACAGCAACAGCAGTTCGTCGCTGTAGCGAACGAGGTATTCCCGTACCGAGTTCATCGCCCGCACTGCTCGTTCGGTTTCGGCGGCGCCGGAAATGACGCCCCAGCTCTGCGCAATCGAATCAATGCGGCACTCGGCATTGGCGGCGGACCCCAGGGGGGTGCCGTCATCGAAATAAGCGCGCCGGTACCAGGCCCCGTCCCAGCCTTCCGCTTCCACGGCGGTTTTCAGCTGGCTGGCGTGCTCGCGCCAGCGGCTGGCGCGTTCATGATCTCCCCGCGTCTCCGCCACACTGGCGAATTCGGAGAGCGTGGCGAGCAGGAACCACGCCATCCACACGCTCTCGCCCTTACCCTGGATGCCGACCCGATTCATCCCATCATTCCAGTCGCCGCTTCCCATCAGGGGTAGGCCATGCGTACCCGTTTTCAGGCTCAGGTCGAGCGCACGTGCGCAATGCTCGAAAAGCGTCGCTTGTTGCATCGATACGGTCGGTTCGTAATAGGCGTCATCCTGTCCCGGCTCGAGTTGAGCTCCCTCCAGAAACGGTATTTCCTCATCGAGCACGCCGGTATCGCCGCTCACTTTGATATAGTGCGATGCGACATAGGGCAGCCAGACCCGATCGTCGGAAAAATGGGTACGCACGCCGCGACCCGTAGGCGGATGCCACCAATGTTGCACATCGCCTTCGACAAACTGGCGCGAGGCGGCGTGAAGGAGATGAGCGCGGGCCAGATCGGGCCGGGCGGCCGCCAGCGCCATGCTGTCCTGCAGTTGATCGCGAAAGCCGAATGCGCCGCCCACTTGATAAAAGGCGGCACGAGCCCACATCCGGCAACTCAGGGATTGATAGAGCAGCCAGCGGTTCAACAAGAGGTCGAGATCCCGATCAGGCGTTTTTACCTGGATCTTGTCGAGCACGTGTGTCCACGATTGCTTTACTTGGCTAAAAACGGTGGCTATATCGGTTGCGCGATAGCGGCGGACCAATTCGCTGGCGTGAGCGCGATCATTGCCCTGTCCCAACAGGAAGACGATCTCGATGCGCCCGTATGGCTCGAGTTTGACGGCCGTCTTCAGCGCTGCGCAAGGATCCAAGCCGCCGCCGACGCGTTTTTTCAGGGCCTTGTGCGTCAACAATCCCGCCGGTGCATCCAGACTGCCGTTGCGGCCGATGAATTCGGTTCGGTTCGCGGTCCATCCTGTCTGCCGGCCGCCCAGATCGGCGAAAGCGATACGCTGGCCGAATTCCATGTCCCAGGGATTCACGGCAAACATCGCGCCGGTTTCCGGATCCATCTCGGTAATAATGTGAGAGGCGGTCACCGTTCGCGAGGCGCCGAGCACCCATTCCACGTAAGCGGCGACCGTCAGACGGCGGGGGCGCCCGGAAAGATTCGTCAGGGTCAAAGATGAAATTTTGACTGGATCGTCCGGGCTGACGAACTGCAGCAGGTCGCTATGAATTTCATGGGAGGCATGTTCGAAACGGCTATAGCCCTGGCCATGGCGAGTCACGTAGGCCGCATTATCGATCCGAATCGGCAGAGCGGTCGGACTCCACAATTCGTTTGTCTCATCGTCCCGCAAATAGAAAACCTCGCCGGGCGGATCGCTGACGGGGTCGTTGGACCAGGGCGTTAACTGGTTTTCGCGGCTATTAACGCACCAGGTGCAGCCGCTGCCCAATTCCGATACCGTAAAGCCAAATTCGGCATTGGCGATCACATTGATCCAGGGGGCCGGCGTAAACTGGCCCTTGTCGAGCACGATCACGTATTCGTGTCCGTTTTCGGCAAAACCGCCCAGTCCGTTAAAAAATTCGAGCGGCGTTGCCAGCGGTAGGGGGTCGGTTCGGGGATTGGTCAATGATTTCGGTGCAACAAAAGCTGCCGCAGGCCGCTGGTGCCTCAACAGTTGTTCGGCCAATGTGCCGCGGTTGCTGACCAGTCCCGCCCGGGCGACCGCCTGCAGCATTTGCCGTTCTTCGATCGAGAGCTGATCGCCACGCAGAACAAAGATCGCTCCCTGGAGCTTATGCTCTTGATGAAACCAAAGTGCCTGTTTTTCTCGCACCATGCCTTCCAGCAGGGTCTGGAGATCGCCCGCGTAGGAGTGCTCCTTCTCATTCAAAATCACGACGTCAGCAGCGAGCCCTTTTATGCGCCAGTACTCGTGAGCGCGCAGCAATTGTTCGACGATCGCCCGGTCTTCCGGCTCTGATATGCGCAGCAACACGATCGGGCGATCGCCGGAGATACCGTGCCGCCATAGGGAGGTAACATTTAAGTTATTCATCTGCATCAACTTGCCCGAAGGTCGCAGCGAGGGATCGACATAGACCAGGCGGTTGGCCAGATCCTGGAAAAGCTGGGCCTCTTCCGGTTTGGTACGAAGATAATGCAGTTGGACATGGGCGTGAGTCCACGCCAGGGAAGACACGCGGTCAAATACAGCCACATTGTGGTATTTGTAGGCTAACTCCTCCAGTGCCGGGCGTGAGGCGGCGATCAGGGTCGTGAACGTCACGTGTTCGGTTGCGCCTGCCTCGATGCGAATCCTTGCACGCAAACTGAATATCGGATCGAGGACAGAGCCAACCGTGTTGCTAAGAGGGCGGCCATCCATCACCGCGATCGGTTCCCGCAGCGTATTTCCACGTCCGATAAAACGGGCCCGGTCGGTTTCGTATTGGAGGCCTTCTCCGCTTCCGCTACAGGCCAGTACATGCGCCGCCAGCATATTCGGATCGTCAGTCGCGCGCTGGCGCCGCTGCGCAATCAGTGCGCATGCCGAGGGAAAAAATTCAGTATGGACGAATAGATTGGAAAAAGCAGGGTGCGCGATGTCAGCTGCAATGGGGGCAAGTACGATCTCTGCGTAGGAAGTGATCTCGATTTCCCGCGCCTGCCTCCCGTTGTTGGTCAGGCTCAGGCGGCGGATTTCCGCATCATCCTCGGGCGAAACAACGATCTCCAGCGTGCTGACCAAGGTACCATCCCGGCGGCTGATACGGGCGCGATCCTCGGCAAAAAAGACCTCGTATTGATCGGGTGCCCAGATCGTCGGCTGATAACCTGCGGACCAGACTTGGCCGCTTTCAATATCACGCAGATAGAGATAACTGCCCCAGGCATCCCGCGTTACGTCTTCGCGCCAGCGTGTCACTGCCAGGTTCTGGCAAAGGCTGTAGCCCGAGCCGGCGGCGGTGACCATCACCGCATAACGCCCATTGGAGAGCAGGTGCGTGGAAGGAATCGAAGCAGTGGGCGAAGGCACACGCCGGACAGGCGGCTGCACCGACTCCTTGGTTTCGGCAAGTTCCTGGTGGAACGGCAGGATGGTGGTGTCTGCCTTCCGGGGAATACGTTCCTGCAGCAATAGCTCGGCTGCGTGGATCTGCGGGGAGCGGTGAAAGCGATGACGCATTCTGCCGTCGTGGACTGCATTGGCGAAGGCGACCAGGGACATACCCTGGTGGTGGGCCATGTAACAGCGCACCATTGCTACCCTCTGACCCTCGGCAAGCCGGATCGGAGTGAAATCCAGGGCTTCATAGAATCCGAAAGGGCCCAAGGCCCCCTCCTTTTTCAATCTTTCGAAGTTTTCCACGGCCGCATGCGGAAAATACATTGAAGCCAAGGCCGTCGCGTAGGGAGCAATGACCAGATCCTCGCCAAGGCCACGTTTCATTCCCAAACCGGGTACCCCAAAAGCCGAATACTGGTAAGTGAAGAAAAGGTCGCGGACATTGAAAGCTGATTCGGAAACTCCCCAGGGCACGCCGCGTTCGTTGCCATATTCGATTTGGCGCTTCACGACCAGTCGGCAGGTCTGATCGAGCAGACTGTAACGCGGGGTATAGGTCACCAGAGACGGCATCAGATATTCAAACATCGATCCCGACCACGATAACAGCACGGAGCCATGCATAGCGCGTGTTACCCTGCGCCCAAGATGGAACCAGTGTATGCTCGGCACATCGCGCTTGGCGATCGCAATGAAACTGGAAAGGCGAGCTTCGGAGGCCAGCAGATCGTAATAGCTGTCGTCAAGCGCCCCTTCCGCCACCCGGTAACCGAGTGCAAACATGTGCCGCGCCTCGTCATAAAGGAAGCGGAAGTCCATTTCATGGAAGAGGGCGTCCATCTGAGTCGCCAGGTTTTCCAGACGCTCCGTGAGTGCTTCGGCTCTGTCACCCGCGCGTTGGAGCATCATCCTCAGTGTTTCCACATCGCCCGGCAATGCCAACGGGCCGAGCGGTGATGCCTCAAGATGGGCTAAAGCCAGGGCATAGCTGTCGGAAAAGTCACACAGGTGAGCCTGCATGCTCAACTCTTTTTGAAACGCCTCCAGGTGAAGGCGCTGCACCTCCGTTTCAGCCCACGACTCGAGGCGATCTGCAAAATGTATCCAGGGAACCAGGTAATCCACATCGCGTAGGTGGGAATGGATGTCGTCCCGTAACAATGTCACCCACGCCAGCACTTCGCTGTCTCGGGAGTCGCCCCGTTCAGCCGCATAGGTGCGTGCGAGATCCTGTAGCGTGTCAACGCAAAGTGTCAATTCCTTCCACAGGCGGCTCCATCCGGCGTAATCGACAGGATGACTTTCCAAAAGCTCGCCGAGCACGGCGCTTTTTTGTCGCAGCTCTTTCAGACTCACGGTGAGCGTACGGCGGTCATCGATAATATTGGCGAGCGAATCCATCAGCAGCCGATGCGTATCTGCAAGCCCCGTCACCGCAGTGGAGAATAAAAGCGGCCGCCTCAACGTTTCTCGGCATGTCTGAGCCAGTGCGAGCAAATGCGCTGCCAGGTTGCCGCTGTCCACGGTCGAAATATAGGGAGGTTCCAGCATGTGCAGGTCGCTGGTATCGTACCAGTTGTAAAAATGACCGTGCAGCCGCGGCAGCGCATTAAGGGTCTTCAATGTAGCCTCGAGTCGGTCGACAGTATCGATCAACCCAATCCAGCCAAAATCCCGCGCAGTGACCACGGACAACAGATACAGACCGAAATTGGTCGGCGAACTGCGATGGGCAACAACGGGGTGCGGCGTTTCCTGAAAGTTATCGGGAGGCAAATAGTGTTCCTCCTCGGTCACGAAGGTCGTGAAAAATCGCCAGATACGCCTTCCGACCAAGCGAAGTTGAACGCAATCTTCGGGCTGTAGCGTTTCCGCCCGGTCCAGTTTGGGCGGAAGGCTCAACGCGCGGGCGATGACCGGCGCCATCCACCATAACAGCAGAAGGGGGGTAGCAAATCTGATTCCGGCCGGATTGAAAAGCACGACTACGATACCGGAGGCAATGGCGACCGTAGAGGAGACGCTGAGGGGGCGGATCAGATTCTTCATCGTGTGGCTGGTCGCTGCCTTTGCCTGCAGGTTAGTGGTCCATGTCAGCAATCGACGCCGGGTAATGAACAACCGCACTAAGGTGCTGACGATAGCATCCGTCATCTGCCAGGCATGCTGGGCAAGTAAAGTCAGCTGCACCAGACTGCTGCCCAACCCCCATAATAAATTCTCCCCCATTGCGCGAAGATGAGACACCCACGAAGTACCTCGCCGTGGCCCCGCGAATCCGCTTGTCATGGACAGAAGAGCGGGAAAAGCCAACGCGGTCAGTACGAAACCCACCAGAATCCCGTGGGGGGCATTCGGGATAGCCAAGGCTGCGACCAGTGTAGAAAAAGCTCCCGGTGCAGATAGAGAGCGGCGCAGGTTGTCGATCATCTTCCAGCGCCCGATCATGGGCATATCCTTGCCGCGAGGACCGAAAATCCAGGGTAACAGCTGCCAATCGCCACGCGCCCAACGATGCTGCCGCGATGCCGCAACCTCTGCATGGGAAGGAAATTCCTCAAAAAACTCGATATCGCTCACCAGCGCGCAACGCGCGAATACGCTCTCAAACAAATCATGACTGAGCTGAGTGTTTTCCGGCACGCGCCCCGTCAGAGCCGTTTCAAACGCATCCACATCATATAAGCCTTTGCCGCTATAGGTGCCCAATCCGAAGAGGTCCTGATAAAGTTCGGATACGGTGCTGGCGTAAGCGTCGGTGCCGGAGGCGCCGGCAAAAATCCGATGAAACGTCGTGCGTTCCTGACGCTGGGGCAGGGTAGGCGTCACGCGCGGCTGGAGGATACTGTAGCCGTCCACAACACACCCTGAGCTTAAATCGATCACCGGGCGGTTCAGTGGATGGGCGGCTACCCCTACCAACTGGGCTACACTGCCCATGGGGAGCTTCGTATCGTCATCCAGCGTAATCACATACCGGACACCCGAAGGTGCGGCCGCCGGCTTGCCTTCTATCGGCAGAAAGGACGTATCTGCAGCACCCCGCAGCAAGCGGTTAAACTCATGCAGCTTGCCTCGTTTGCGTTCCCAGCCCATCCACTTGCCTTCACATGGATTCCACAAGCGTTTGCGGTGAAAAACAAAGAATCGTTGTTCTCCTCCGTATTTGGCGTTGAGCGCCGCCACCCCATCAACGGCTAGTGTTAACAACCGGGCATCGCTCGGCATCGTTTCACGCTCCGCATCGCACCAATCCGATAACAAGGCAAAGCGCACCTGGCCGTCCAGATTGGACAGATAGCGGATCTCCATCTGCTCGATCTGTTCTTTTATCCCGGTTTCGTTCATCAACATGGTCGGCACGACGATAAACGTACTCAGTGCCTCGGGCACACCCTCCTTGAGTTCTAGCCGCGGCAGGTGGGTCGGCGGAAGGCCTGCAATAATAAGCCGGTTAACGAGGTCGACCGCAATATCCGAGGCGGGAAACACAGCGAATAAGGCAATCAGGAACAGTGGAAATCCGTCAACCCCTGCCGTAATGCTTGCGTTCAAAAGAAGCGCTAGCAGGAGCAATGTCAATAAGACAAGACTCCCCGCATAAGCGAGGCCGGCGCAGGCGACATAGGTGCGCAGCAGCCATTGTTTGAACGAAGGGCGATAATCGACTTCCTTTTCGAATGCATACCGGCCGGCTCCGATCAAGTAGAAGCCCGGATCCACCTGTCGTGCCTCGGCTGAATAGTGTTCACCGGCGCGCTGAACCTTGTCGATCACGCGGCGGGCGATCTCCACCTCAGACTGCGGTGAGCGTTTGCCTAGTTCCTCTATCGCATGGCGATAGCGGTCGCGTGTCAGAAAATCCATTTTCCCGTAGCCTTCGTGAGTGCGAAGGTGCTCATCCACCAGGCTTGCCTCCTCGACGAAGCGTGGCCATTCGAAAGCGGAAATGGCACGCATGCTGAGGATGATGTTACGGACCGTCAGATTGTCGGCGATCTGGTCGGCGTGTTCCCGATGAACGATTTCATCCAGGCTGACGCCTTGCTCGCTGAGCCATTCATTCAGGAAGTCGACGGAGAATTCGGCGCCCGGATGCGGGTCGTGCAAGCGCTGCAATATCTGTACTGCATAAGATTGCCGCAGCGGAGCCGCGGGCAATACCGCCGGAGGAAATGGCTGTTCCGGTTTATCGGTCTGAGTGAGGATTTGTTCCATCTGATCGACGAACTCGTCTGCCAGTCGGCGGCCGGTTTGAGAACGCATGATTCGAACCGCCAGACGGCGCAGATTTTCGATCAGCAACACGCGTAAAGTACTCGGTATCGCCCAGAGTTCACCAAGGGTAAGAGGATCGACGCTTTGGTAGGCCTGCACGAAAAGCGTCAGAAGCTCCGGGGAAAAGCGGCTGTCGGTATGGGCCACCAAGGCCCAGGCGATGCCGTAGACTCGGGGAAAGCCCGCGAGGTCGCCGTCGGCCAGCTTGGGCAGTTCCCGGTAATAATTCTCGGGAAAATCGACGTGGATGTCGCAGATCTGTTCTTCGATTACATGAAAATTATCCAGCAGCCATTCCGCTGCCGGGGTGATGGCGTGTTGCTGACTTACCGCCTTGGCGACAGCTTCATAGGCATCGAGCAGCACCCGGTTATTTTCTTTCACCCTCGGGATCAGTTTTCGTCCCTGCATGCTGCTGCTGACTTTTTGCGCCTGCGCCAGACTAACGGCATGCTGCTCTAGCCGTTCGGTGCTGAATACTTCGAACCGGATAGGCGTCTCATCATTTCCCGGATGATCGACTCTCGCGTGTCGTCTTTGTTCTCGCCGTTTCGCCATGGGTTTATTCTCCGAGCCTAAATAGAAAATTTAGCTTCCTGCCTAGCAAAGCGACCAAAGTCTTTCTCAAACTGGAATGAGGCAACTCATATCGGCTTTGACTCAGAAAGTGAAAACGGAACGGTATAATTTCAAGGCTATATGATGCCCAGTAAGACCAGAACCAGTAAGATGATCAGCAATGTCCCGAGCCCGCCACTCGGTCCATAACCCCAGCTCCGGCTATGCGGCCAGACTGGAATTACGCCAATCAGAAGCAGGATAAGAATAATGAGTAAAATTGTGCCGACTGACATGGTAACTCTCCTGTTAGACAAAGAGTGTTAAACTGAAAACGGTTCCACAACAGCGTGGCCTTGCCTTTGTGGCTCGGCTTTGGTGTCATAGCGTCAATTGTAAATAGCCCGTATTCCACCTCTCACAGTGCAATGCTCCATATGTCCTTGTTACGTTTGTTGTCACGAATGGAAGTGGTCAACATGGAGTTGTTTTGGGTTCGGTAAGTCCTTTGATTACCGTTGCAGAGGATAAAAAATAGCTTAACCACAACATTAGGCGCCGTCGGTACGGTAACATACATAAATCATCTCCCCGACATCCTAGCCGCAGACGTATACGAGCGCATTTTCCCATCTGGAACACATCACGATGCCGCTCGGCCATATTCTTTACGAGTCGGGAGACGTGCGTTATGCCTATTTCCCCATGACCTGCATCGTATCGCTGATATATGTCATAGGAAATGGCGTCAGCCTTCATCGTCGTGGTCAGCGATGAAGGTATCATCGGCGTCGCGCTCTTTATGGGCAGTCAAATCATTACGAATGGGCCCGTCGGACAGAGCGCCGGCTAAGCTTATCGGCTGGTACATCTACTGTTGCCGCAATTCAACCGTTACTGTCCGCGGCCTCATTTGCTGCTGCGCTCTACCCAGACCCTGATTACCCAGATGGAGCCTATGGCGGTCGGCCATTACCCTCATTCGGTGAACCGGCAACTGTGCCGGTGGCTGCTTTAGCTGGACCGGCTCTCTGCGAACGAGTTGACCTTGCTTCAAATTCCTTTGCAGTATTCCTTGCAATAGGTTTTTAGCTTTTCCTGCTTGCAAAAAGCAAGAGGGCGCCACCGGTTACTATGGCTGTTACACCCGCCCAAACAGGAATATTAACGGTCTGGGTATCCTTAACCGTTAATTCTAATGGTCCCAACTTGGCTTCCTGTGTCTCTTTGGTATAGGTAAAATTGCCGTACACCAATCCCAGTATGCCCGCTATAATCAAAATTATTGCCAGGACTTTGATTGTATTCATAATGATTACCTCCATGAAAATCCGGCTCGTCGTGAGGCGGAAAGATAAGGGCTTGTCGATTGCAAAAACCTGATTAAGCCCTCATGGTTAGAAGTGATAATGCGCTCCCAAGCCGATATATTCCACTTTATCTTTATAAAACTGCCCGCTGGGAGTGAAACCGTTATAATATTCCACCAGAATCTGAAGTTTCCGGCCCAGGACTTGTAAATTATCGAATTCAACGCCTGCTCTGGCCGATACATCCGTATTCCAGTCATTTTCTTCAAAATTCTAGATATCAACTGCAACGATAGGCCGCATTGAGGCAACATCGATGCGCCAAGGGCTTCGAAACTCAACGCCGTATTGTACCGACCACGATTTAAGCGTTGAGGGTTCTGTATGGAACAGACCGCCTCCGCCGCCATAGAGTCGCACGCCAAAGGGAAGCTCATAAGAGAGCCTCAGATCCACGCCTTCGTAACTGAGGTTTATACGTTCGAATTTAGTGTCTATCTTTCGCAGCAGAAATTCGTCGCCAAGATGCGAGCTCTGATGATAAATTCGGCCGAAAGCGGAAAATTGCCCTGTTCGAATACTCGAATAGATTGAGGCAATAAAATCGGTATTGACCAAATCGGACGATGAGGCATCCAAATTGAAATCGCTAAAGACTCCGGCCTGAAGCCCTGCTTCCCATTGAACCGTGGAGTGTCCGCAGTAACTGCGGTAGATCGGTATCGTTTCACCGAAGCTTACGGAGGCTATATCTCTTCCATCAAAATTGTTGCTCTGATAATTGCGGTAAGCCGCCGAGAAATGAGCCCAGCGCGGATCCGCCAATAAAGGCTTGAATAAATGACCTGCCGGCAGAAGCCCGGTGGGTAAAATAATGGATTCAGCTGCCGACACAGTCTCATCAGCGGGAACCTGGACAGGCCTTATAGCGGCGTCCGTAGGCTTTTGCCGGTGGTTGCCGTTGTTTTTACCGCATTAACTCCGGGGATTTCCGCTAATAGCTGTACCGCTTTGGTCCGGTCGTCGGCTTTCAGGCCGGCTACCGGCAAAGTAATGACGCCATCCTTTACCATTAATGACGGCATATCAAGCTTTAAGCTTTGTTTTAACACCCCGGCGGCATAGCCGGCAATGTAAGTGTCATCCGGAGTTGTGGCTTGCGCAAAAGATGTGCGCCATAGCATGACGCCAAGAACCGCTTTCAATCGTGAATAAACCATGATTCTTTATCTGCTGCGCTCATAAATTAGAGTAATATACTGATTTTTATAAGATTTTACATTATGCTGACTCTTGGCTATTTCTATTGCCCTGATTCAGCTTTATTGATTGCCGGCTCTTTTGCGCCTTCAAGCTGATTATTCGGCTTTTTCTTCTTACCCGCAATCCGCCAGTCCGAGAAGAGCGGATAGACAGGTTATCGGAAGAAATCTAGGAATCCTTTATTTTGCATGCACTCATTTATCGTTTTCATGGACGAGTAACTTGATGTGGGGTTTTTTAAAGGTACGACAAACACCATAAAGGGACTCGCCTTCTCAAAAACGTCGGAGAAAACAAACTTCGCTATCGAGAACAGGCGTCGCATCATGCAAGCTCAATCACAGCATTAATATCCAGCTCGGTCTGTACGGTGCCGCACGGAAGATTGCTGGGACTGATACTCGTGACCCGTTTTTTTAACCGACACATCAAGATAGGGAAAAGTTGTCCGAACTCAAAATTCAAGCCTCGACATTCACCATCGATTGGGAATAGCTCCCTATCTGCCTACAAAATCCATTGGACTTATAGGTATGCTAGCGTACCGACTGCGGCTCGTTTTGCGGCTAGGGTGGTTATAAGGCGTTGACATGCCCCCAGGCTGGGTTCTTGATCGAAACGATTTGCCCACGGGCTGCAGAACGAAAAACTCTGCTGGAGCTTCGCCTGAATCCCTATCCGGTTTTGCCGCTTACGAATCGTACAGTTACCGGAGTTATTCCTGGGTCATCGGCTCGGGAAAAATGAGGGTATAGCGGCTAAACAGCTTGAAATCAGTAATATGAGGAGTTCGACCATGAAGAAATTCACCATTTTATCCATTGTGCTTATGGCCTTGCCGGTCGCCGGTATGGCTGCTACGGAGCAATCCACGGGCTCGCCAGCCGTACCTCCCATTGACCAATCACACCCGGGGTCCACTCTGTCCGCTTCGGAAAATGCTTCCGCTAAACATTTAGCGGCGGCTGCGGCCCATGAACAAGCCGCAATGCATCATAAGGCCGCCGCTAATGCTCGGCAGCCGGAACAAGCAAAGGAACATGCGAAGGCAGCTGAAGAAGCTTCCATAGCGGCTTGCGAAAAAAGCAAAGAAGCCTTGACATCTCCGCGTGGAAAGTAAGCACCCGAGCCTGATCTAACCGTAAGAGACCTGAGTCGCCGAAGTCGCAGAGAAAATATATCCACGGATTTGGGCAACGGTGAACAAAAATAAAGTTCCACCATGGACTCAACTTATCGGTACAAAGGTAAAAATGATAAGGACCGTAAGGCGAATTAGACGCGCAATAGAAGGATCATTCTGTTTTGTTGTATCTTAAGGCGCGTTGTAATCCGGCCTATAAAAGAATGCCCCATAGGGCGGATTACAACGCGCTGAGAGCCATTCTTCGCCCGGAGCTTGCGAGATTGGGCGTCTAATTCGCCCCCTACGCATTACTTGCTGACTGAAGTGACTAGAAGGCGACGGCCTTGATCGATCAACTCGACCTTCGCACCCAGCAGGCGGCTCTCCCTGTCCAGCACTTGTTGCAGCCAGTGGACATCGTCAGGCTGAGCATTATTCAACCGGAAGCGACGGATTTGCATCGGCGTCATGATCAGGCTGACCAGCTTGCCTGTCTCAAGGTCCAGAGTGACAAAGTACATGACCGAAAGATCGTTCCGGAACTCCTCGTGTCCTCCAATCCCCTCGTAGTCGTTCAAAAAGTCGCCGCTGCCATAGAAAATCGGCTTGCCCTTGTAGATTTCGATGCCCTTGGGATGGTGCGAGGAATGGCCGTGCACCACGTCCACCTGGGCCTGGTCTATCAGTTGGTGCGCAAATTCTCTTTGTGCATCGGCTATCTCGTAGCCCCAGTTGCCGCCCCAGTGAATCGACGCCAGTACGCAATCATTTTTCCGTTTAACCTCCGAAACCTGTTCGGCGATCTGGCGCACCGTGGCCCCGGACAAATCCGGCAGCAGATTCACCCCGGGTCTGTCATCGAGAGCATCCCAGAGCCACGGAATACCGCTGCTGTCATCGCCGAGGCCGAATACCAGCACGCGGCCTTTCCCGGCCGTTTCGATGATAGCCGGGGCTTCGGCTTCTTTTCGATTGAGGCCGGCGCCGGTGGTTTTGAGGTTCGCTCCAGCCAGAGTGGTTAACGTTTCCTTCAGGCCCGGATAACCCCAATCCAGCACATGATTATTAGCCAATACGCAGCAGTCGATCTTTGCCGCGGTAAGGCAGGGGATGTTGCGCGGATGCATCCGGTAATTGATGCCTTTTCCTGGCCAGTTTTCCGGGCTGGTCGTCACCGCCGTTTCGAGATTAACAATACGGGCGTCCGGGTTGGTGCGCCGGAGTTCTTCCAGCGCATCGCCCCAGGGATAGGCAAAGTCGACCGGTTTTGGAATCGGGCCGTGGACCTTCTCCGCGAGCTTTACGTAGTCCTGGGCGGAGGTCGCGTATGGCTCGTAAAGCCGTGGGTCGCTCGGGTAGGGCAGCACCTGGTCGATGCCTCGGCCGGTCATCACATCGCCGCAGAGGAACAGTGTGATGGTTTGGAAGGCGGGATCAGTTTTATGAGGTGAAAGGTCTTGATCTGGCATCGGGTCCTTTCTGTTCGTAGCCGAATGTGCGTCAGTCATTCCGCAGGCGATCGCCGTGATCCAGGCCAATTTCAGGAAGTCCCGTCGCGTGTTTTTCTTGTGCCGATCCTCATGCCGCCGATGATATTTGGAGTTCATAACGCACAGCGCCCCCGTTCGAACAAGTTTTATTTTTATATTATGTATTGATCTTGAGCATATTAGGTTGCCGCTCGCCTAACCCAACATATGCCGTTCCGATTGTGTTGTGGGGCTGATGTCACCTCTGCCGACGAGTTATTGAGAGTTTGCCCTTCATTCAAGCGCAAGCGAAGCGCTTTTACGCAAGAATTGGCGCAAAACTTTATTACATCGGTTGGCTCATGTACTGACAGACAATTATTTAATCGAAAAGCTCCGATACCGCGGAGATTATTTTAATTTGACCGTAAGATGGGTTCGTTAAGCGATTCGATAAGCTTGATCGTGAGTCGGGCATGCTTTTTATGGCCGACCCGGCGAGAGTTGAAAATTAGGGCGATTAGTGGTTTATTCACAGACATGTCCTCCATTAAATACAGGATAGGCAGGGAGTGGATAAAGCTATTGCCCGTCCTGTACATTATTTTCATCATGCTTTTTTGATGGACATATTTTCCGCTAATTTGAAGCGGTACCGGGGCTTTTTAAATCTCAAGGCGCATCAATTCTCCAGACCCCTCCTGTCGAACCGAAAGGGATACCGGTGGTATTACCGAGAACGTAGAGTTCGCCCTGCGCATCCTGACCAAAACCCAAGAGGAACAGGCCGAGGCTTTGCTGATTGTTAATTCGTATTTCCGCCAAGGGACCTTTGCGAATGCTTTTTTTGCCGACGATATTCCTGCCGGTCAGGAATAACAGCCGCCCTTCCTGAGCCGAGGGTTTGGCGTAATCGCCGAACACATAGCGGCCGCGCAAGCTTCGGACATTGCTGCCGCGATACACGAAGCCGCCGATAATCGCTGTCCCGTCGTCATGATCATATTGACTGACCGGCGCGATCATCCCAGCCCCGGGACAGTTCTTGGGCTTGCTGACGAAGCCGTCGTCATCTCCGTTAGCATTGAAGCAGAAGGTGCCCTCGTGAATCGGCCAGCCAAGATTAGCCCCGGAGCGGATCACATCGACTTCCTCAATGTCGTTCTGGCCGGCGTCTCCAGCAAAGATAGCGCCGCTGGCTGTGTCGAAGGCAAAGCGAAACGGGTTGCGCAAGCCGAAAGCGTAAATTTCGTCGCAAATTCCGTCGGCGCAGCCGGCTTGTCCGCCCGAAGTACTGCTCACGAAAGGGTTGTCTGCAGGTATGGAGTACTGCTGATTGGGGGCGCTTCGACCGTTGGGGTCAATGCGCAGGATTTTGCCCAGCACATTGCTGCGATCCTGTCCGTTACCCTGCGCGCTATGGCCGACGCCCTGATCATCGGCATTGCCGCCGTCGCCGGTAGAGAGATATAACATGCCGTCCGCGCCGAAATTGAGTGCGCCGCCGTTATGGTTGAACTGCGGCTTATCGATGCGGAGTATGACTCTGGAACTGTTCATATTCACCACAGATAAGGGATTTTCTGGTGCCGTTACCTTCCACTCCCGAATTACGCTCCGACAATTAGCCGGTGTTCCGGCAGGAAGGGTGGAAAAATCGGCGGGGCTACTTACGGTTTCCGAGGTAAACGTATACAGAAGGCCATTGGTCCGATAACCGGGGTGGAAGGCGAGACCCAACAGACCGCGTTCGTCGAAGGTATCGGATCCCTGGAAGCCGAGCGGTACCAGCAGCCCGCTTAAATCCGCAAATTCCGTCTTTTGCCCGTTAGCCAAATCGATGGCCCAGATAATGCCAGCCTGGTCGGTGACAAATAAACGCCCCGGATATCCCGGTGCGGCGGTCCCCCAGGTCGGCGCGGTAAGCCCCTCCGCTACCTGAGTCAATTTAATCCGGACGTTGCCTCTTTTGATGCGCGGTTTGATCGGATTGTCGAGCCGGGTCTGAGGGGTATTGGAACTCTTTACAACCACCGTGCCGGTCATGCCCTGTTGCCAATGTACGCTACAGAAATAAGGAAAACTCCCCGCTTGGTTGAAGGTCTGCTCGAAGCTGAAACTAGGCATGTGGACGCCGGAGTCCCATTGCCCGTTCGGGGTCCCGGAAGTGCCCGAAGTCGTCGTGTGAGTGCCGTTGGCCCAGTTCCAGCGCACGGTATCACCGATTTTCACGATAACCGTTTTCGGCGCGAAGACGAAATCGCTGACGTTCACCTCAACGGTGGCGGCTTCCAGAATTTCGGAAAACAGGAGAGTTACGCCGCAAATCCCTAACACCAGGCTGCGGATAAGTTTCTGGATTGATTTTTGATTAGACATACTATTCCTTCTCGCTAACGCGGGTGTCCGACTTGGCAGGTCGATGCGTATCCGAAAATTCGCCCCCCTCGATAATGTGAAAACCCGAACTTAAGGGCTTCATTAATTCCGGTGCATTCGTTCGGTTAAAGGGCGCGCCTGTCCTTTCTTGCTCGTCTTTTATTCTTTCGGACCGATGCTGCGGTTGTTTTTCCTTAGTCCGCTTTAAGCCCGCAAGGAATAGAAATATTGACCTCCCAGGATATTTTAGGTTCTGTAGATGGTGCATAAATATCAGCCAGAAATGGACATTGCCGATACAAAACTGGAAAGCCACTCTCAAACGCTTTACATTATGTTCGAGGCGCGGATACCTGTCCGATAATGTCAACTCCATTTACACAAATTTCAGGCCACCCTTAAGGTGTTGCTTGACCTGCCGAGCTCTAGCGATTCGCCTGCTCCTCAGTAACTCAGTGTGACTGATTCCAAATGTAACTTGAACGATATAAAAGATGACTGAAATTATTATTCCAAGCCTGTATTTCCTATCCGGCGTTTGCGCTTATGCCTGTTTCATTCATCTATCCGCCGGCTTGCGCCGACACATCGATCTTACCCAGATATTGTTCGGGATGATGTGTTTGGTAATTTCCGTATTTGCCGTATTTCATAGTCTGACTTTAAGAGCAAAAGAGGTGGGTGAGTTCATCATTGCACTCAAATTGAGCCTCAGTAACATCATATTGTTTGGCATCATTTTTCTGTGGTTTATCGCTTTTTTTTCTAAAACCTATTCCCTGCGCTTTCTGGTGGGCGTTTCGATGATATATGGCTTATTGCTGTTACTTAATATGAAGCTTCCCTACAGTTTGCAATATGCTTCTATCAACAGCCTGAAATCCCTCTCCTTGCCCTGGGGGGAAAACCTCACGATTGCTGAAGGTCCGGTTGGGGACTGGGCTGAATTAGCTTTCGTCCTCGTCTTGATAAGTTTTGTTTATATCTTTTACGCATTAACCCGTTTTTACCGGGAGAGCCGAAATCGATATATCCTCGGGATAATAGCCGCTGCCGGCTTTTTCATGCTGTGCTCGATTGAAGGCCTTCTGGTCAGGCTGTCGGTTATCGACTTTGTCTCTTTGGGAGTGTACGGCTTTTTGGGCATGATCATCGCGATGGGATTGATACTGAATCGCGAACGCGATCAACAATTAAGAGAGAGTGAGGAAAAACTCCGAGGCTTGTACGAATTATCGCCTCTCGGTATCGTCCTGACCGACATGAAGGGTCAGTTTATCGACTTCAATGAGGCATTCCGGCGTATTTGCGGATATACATTGAGAGAGCTCAGGAATCTGGACTACTGGACTTTGACACCTAAGGAATATGCGTCTCAGGAAGTGGAGCAATTGGATTCTATGAGGTATTCCGGTCATTATGGACCCTATGAGAAGGAATACACGAATAAGTCGGGCGACCGCATTCCTATACGCTTAAACGGGATGCTGGTCACCGGCACTGATGGACAGCAGTATATCTGGTCAATCGTTGAAGATATATCCAAATGGAAACAGACCTCGAAAGCATTAATCGAAAGCAAAAAACGCTATCGGTTCATCATTGAGGCAAGCAGTGAAGGAATCTGGTCAGTAGATAGCGCCTTCCGCACATTATTTGTCAATTCCGCTATGGCTCGCATGCTGGGCTATACGGTGGATTATATGCGAGGTCGTCTGATGGAAGATTTTGTTATTGAGGCGGACATTCCGCATTTTCGCCGCGAAATGCAGATGAGAAGTCAGGGAGAAGGTTCACATTACGAGTTGCGTTTCCGGCATAAAGAAGGGGAGGTCCGCTGGTTTTCGATAAGAGGTGTCCCTTTGAAAGACGATCATAATCACTTCATCGGTTCATTCGGGATGTTTACAGATATTACGGACCGCAAACTTGCGAAGACGCCCGTAGACTGAAAGGAGGAGCGAACCCGGCAATTGCCGCTTTAAGATATTCGCTAACGCCGCTCCTACCATCTTCAGAATAAATGGCGATAATCGCGGATGGTAAAGTCGTCCACTATTAATGCTCGGTCGAGCAAACAGTATAGAGTGCGCACCATATCCCTTTCAGTAAGTTTCATAGCGGATGAAAATTCGAGTCATTCCAGAGTTGGAGGAGTAAATTTATGAGGGTTTGCCAAGGTTTTTAACATTATTGGCTCCTAAAACGGGCACTATATGCCGGATAACGAGCTTATCCATCAGAGCTGAATCAGCAAGTCTCCAGTTTTATAGCTGATTCTCAATGTAATATGGCTTCATACTGATATCTATAAGAATTTGTTTAAATGGTTAGATAGGGATATAGGGTTTTGCAGTGAAAATAAAACGAAAATCTACACATAAATAAAGTAGATTTTTAGGGTAAATAAGAAAACGTTAAGAATTGTAGATTATGATCTTCAGCTCCCGTTAAAAACACAGGAGTTAGAGCCCAATGTTTTATGCTAAAACCAAGGCATCGATTAACCCAATTGCATACAAAAACTATTTAGACTTATAGAAAACATATGCCAATGCGAGCTATTTCGTAAAAATCTAATAATCCTTCCTTTTATTCAAACCGCAGGCATCGCCCAGTTACGAGTGATCATGGACCTGCAGGATCAGTGCGAATTTATCTGAAAAACAGCAAAACCATCCGAGGATGGTAGTTCAAGATTTCCAGGCCAACTGGATTTTTTCCTAAGACACTGGGGTTGCTTATTTAAGCAGTCATTCAAGGCAGCTTGATCATCGTCGTTTACCCCTAAAGGAACTTGTCGCTTACCCCTAAAGGAACTCATCGGACCTATTTGTTATTTAGGAGAAGAGTTTTGTACTTAAATATTCAAGATAATCAATTCAAACCCAAAGTTTGAAACCCGCAAAAACCGACTGACTTTAACCTTGGAAGCCTAATCAAGAGTTTTGATAACTCTCGGGACGGCTTTGGTTAAAAATCACCAACCTTGTCTTGGCTTATTTGATAAGTCTGACATTCAGTTACTATCTAAAATAATGAAAAACTCTATTACAAGCATTTCTTTGCGCGGACTTTTTATGCGCATTTTCCTCCCGCTACTTGCACTGCTTTGGGTCAGTGGCAATTCATTCGCGGCAAACGTTAACCTTGCCTGGGACCCAAGCGCATCGTCCAATGTGGGCGGATATAAAGTCTCTTACGGGACTAGCAGCGGCAAATACACGTCAACGGTCGATGCGGGAAACAGGACCACTTATTCGCTTACGGGGCTGAAAAAGGGCACCAAGTATTTTTTTGTGGTGAAGGCTTATGATTCGAGCAAAACCATCGAAAGCGCTTCTTCTAATGAACTCAATGTGACAGCGTCTAATACAACGGTGCCTCAATCGAGTTCTGGTAATCCGTCTGCTACAGGTGGTGCTTTAGGTTCTGCTACAGGTAGCTCTTTAGATAAAGCAAGAGCCGGAACGACGTGTGGAGCTTTAGTCGCCGATAACGGTGGCCTCGTGGCAGCCTATGACTTTGAGGAAGGCAGCGGCAAGAAGGTGGTAGACGCCTCTGGCCAATGTAATCACGGCATAATAAAGGGAGCCGTCAGAGTCCCCAACGGTCGCTATGGACAAGCATTGCAGTTTGATGGAGTCAAAGACTGGGTGACTGTCAACGATAACCCTTCCCTGGACCTGTCAACCGGCATGACGCTGGAAGCCTGGGTGCGTCCTTTGTCAGAGACGAAAGGGAGCAATACAGTCATTTTGAAACAGGCCTCAAAAGGCGAGGTATATGCTCTCTATTCCGAAGAGGATTCTGGGCTGCCGGCCTCTTATATCAAGGATAGCGAGTACCATGGCGTTACCGGCTCCAATCGCCTGCCGACGAACACCTGGAGTCATCTCGTGGCAACCTATGATGGAAATAATCAGCGGTTGTATGTGAATGGGGTTAAAGTCGCCGAGAGTGCGCAGAAGGCCTTAATACAACAATCCAAAGGTAAGCTTCGCATTGGCGGAAACAGCTTGTGGAAGGAATATTTTCATGGCTATATCGACGAGGTCCGCATTTATAACCGCGCCTTGTCGGCAAACGAAGTCAATTCCAATTTGGCCACCGCGATCAGTGTTTCTAACCCTTCCCAGTATGTGATGGGGAATAAAAACCTGGAGCCTTGGGTCGATTACAGACCGGAAGGCACTGCTGAGGCGTTCCAGGTCACCCCGGAAAAGTCCAGTATAATCACCAATGTAAGGGTTTATCTGGACGCTAGCTCAACCGCAGCAGGGCTGACTGTCGGGCTCTATAAAAACGCATCCGGTCACCCGGGCACCCGTATAGCGCAAGGTGAGCTGACCAGCCTCAAGGCTGGCGAATGGAACACAATACCGGTTTCTGCAACGGAGGTGACCGCGGGCCGGTCTTACTGGATCGCAATACTTGGATCGCAAGGGCAGCTTGCTTTTCTTGACCAGGTAGGTTCATCCACCAGCTTGATGGAAACCAGTGCTTCCAACAAACTAGAGACATTGCCCTATAAATGGAAAGGTACGGACACTAAAGCCAACGCGGCCATGTCTGCTTATGTGCGCGGATATTAATCGGTCTACAAATACTCAAACCACGCGTACACAGGGGGAGCTAACCTCTTAAAGAACGTGACGAGTATTCCTTAAACGAGACAGGGTGGCCTCCACATATCGTTAAGTCAAATCGTTATCGCAGCAATTTTGCTGAGATAGCAGGGTTTTCGTAACTTAACGACATAAGGTGGGCATCCCTTACCGTAAGTGTAGAGACTTTAGTCTCGGCAACTTATCCAATACGCCCCCACTTGCCGGATGCAGGATGAATATCCTATGCTGTATCCGGCAAGTGGGGGCGTGTGTTTTTTTCGGCGTTTAAAAGGTTGAAGCCCACGCCGAAAATTAAACACTAAATATTCTAGCAAGGCCAGAAACTCAGCGTGCTTAACTTGGTCATAGAGTAGTTCCCACGTTTTTTCGCAGATGTCAGACTGTGGCGGATAATGAAGTCTCTATTACTGTTGATGAGAGGATTGAAAACGATGCCCGGATTCTTTCGCAGCTTGCTCGGTTTTATCGTCTTGGTTGCAACGATCGGTCTTGCAACCTGCCAATCGATGGTAAAGGCCGAGCCATCAAGCTCAAGCGATTCAGCTGAAACCTTTTTAACCAGCCGCACGCAAGCAGAATAATGGATCAACTCACGAAAACCAAACGGTGGGTCGACGATCTCTGGCAGCGCTATTCCCCGCGGGGCTTGTTGCTTTATTTCCTGCCGATCGCGCTGATTCCGGCGACCTTTATCGCTTTGGCGAAAGGCCATGTGCTGGGGGTTTTGGTCAATGCTGTCGGTTTTGCGTTATATATACTGGCCGCCTGGTGCTTGCGCAGGGGATTCCAGGCCGAGTATGTGTACGCCAAAAGCCGCATCGCCCGCCCGCCCCAAAAACCGTTAAAAACGTTCGCCGCCGTCATCACTGCGCTGACGACAGGAATGATCGCCTGGCTGGGTGTGGGGCATTCGCTGCCGGTGGGGCTGATGTTTGCCGGCGGAGCCTTACTGGGTATGTATTTGAGTTACGGCTTCGATCCGCGCGATGAAAAGAAAATAACCGCCGCCTATGGCTATTCCGGGGATGAGATCCGGAAGTCCCTGGAGGAATCGCTGCGTACCATTCGCAGTATCGAGCAGGCCAACGACCGGATTCGAAATACCGAGCTAAACCGGCGCATCGAACGAATTTGCGATGTGGCCGACAGTATTTTGGCGGATATTGCAGCCGACCCGAGCGATTTCCGTCGGGCACGCAAATTTCTCAATGTCTATCTGGACGGCGCCCGGCAAGTGACTGAAGGTTACGCAAAAACCCATCAGCAAACCCAATCCGAGGAGCTGGAACAGAACTTCCGCAATGTGCTGGATACGATCGAATCGGTATTCAAGGAACAGCGCCAAAAATTATTGGAAGAAGATGTTTTTGATCTGGATGTAAAAATCGAAGTATTGACCAATCAGCTTAAACGGGAAGGCATTCTTTGATTCCGTCAACCCAAGAGGATTGAATAATGAATGAACAGCAGGCTTCCGAGACAACTCAAGCGACCACACGCACGGCCGACAGCGCCGCGCTTAAGGAAATTGTTCCCGGCGTCACTGCCGAAATGCCCTCGCTTGCTCAGGCGTCGGCGGAGAAGCAGGTGCGCGTGCAGCAACTGCTGAATGAGATCAACGTCGGCAATTCGCAATCGGTCCTTTTTTTCGGCAGCAAGGCGCAGGAACAGCTGACCACGATTTCCGACCGCATGCTCGACGGGGTCAAAAACAAGGATATCGGGCCGGCCGGCGAGGATCTGAACGAAATGGTGGCGACGCTGCGCGGCTTCGAGGTCGACAATCTGGATCCGAACAAAAAGCAGGGTGTTTTTGACAAGCTGCTGGGCAGGACCAAACCGATCGTCAAGTTCCTGCAGCAATACGAAGAAGTGCGCAAGCAGATCGATATGATCACCGACAAGCTGGAGCGGCACAAGACCGCTTTGCTGACTGACATTGTCTCGCTGGACAAGCTCTACCAGGCCAACCTGAACTACTTCCACACGCTGGAGGATTATATCGCGGCGGGCGAGGAGAAACTGCGCCAACTGGACGAAGTGATCATTCCGGAACAGGCCAAAAAAGCCGAAACCACCGCCGAAGTGATCGCCGCGCAAGCTCTGCGCGATCTGCGTGCGGCGCGCGACGATCTGGAGCGGCGCGTGCATGACCTGCGCCTGACCCGGCAGGTATCGCTGCAAAGCCTGCCCGGCATCCGCCTGGTTCAAGAGAACGACAAGGGCCTGGTCAACAAGATCAATTCGACGATTGTGAACACGGTGCCGCTCTGGCGCCAGCAGCTGGCGACCGCAGTGACTATTTACCGTTCCTCGCAAGCGGCCGAGACGGTCAAGGCGGCGACCGACCTGACCAATGAGCTGTTGGCCGCGAATGCCGAAAGCCTGAAGCAGGCCAATGCCGAAACCCGCAAACAGCTGGAGCGCGGCGTGTTCGATATCGAAACGGTTAAAAAAGCCAATGACGCGTTGATCGCGACGATCGAGGAAAGCCTGCAGATTGCCGACCAGGGCAAGAAAATGCGCCGGGAAGCGGTCGCCCAATTGGAGCAATGTGAAACCGAACTGCGCAAGACCTTGGCTGCCGCGTCTGCAAGGTCCGCCAGTTAAATAGAATCTCTTTAATAAGTTCGAGACCTGTCAGTTTTAATTGTAAAACTAGACCTGATCTGACGGATTTATATTTTAGTTTAAAATAGACCTGACACTGACGGTCTCACCTCGGACAGAAGGAGTAAGTCAGCATTTGTTAGTGAATAGCAGGTAAGTCCGGATAGCCATCGTTGGAGAATCAATTAATTCTTTGATGAATTCTAATTTAACGCAGGGTTAAATTTTTACCGATCGCCACGAAGTTCCCTATAAAATTTCCGGCTAATTGATCCTCGTATTCCAGGACAGAAGACACCGCGATTCTTGCACGGCCTCTGCGCAAGAGCGTGCGCATGAAAACCTCCCAAGCTTCTGGCTGAGCTAAAAACGAGCGTGCGGTAAACGTGCCATGAATGGGCTTTCCGTAGCTGATATTATTGTTCTGAATCAAGATACTGCTGGCGACGCCGGCCTGCTTCAGGCGGACATGGATCAAGGACCAGGCCGCCAGGGTGGCCACCGCGGAAGCGCTGCCGCCGAAGACCGATTCGGTGTGGTTGATGTTGGGCGCCAAGGGCGCCTGCAGAATTACACGTTCCTCGTTCGCTTCAAGCACACTGATTTGCATGCTCTGCGAGAGCGGTATATGTTCATGCAGGTACTGTTCCAGCAGTCGTGGGTCCCTCGCTATCTACGGTGCAGCAAAGAGACGCTTTCTAAAAAAGAACGCCACATTCACCAGCCCAATCATCACCGGCACCTCAATCAACGGCCCGATCACCGCCGCGAACGCGGCGCCGCTTTTCAGACCGAACACCGCCACAGCCACCGCAATGGCCAGTTCGAAATTGTTGCTCGCGGCGGTGAATGCCAACGTGGTGGTTTTGCCGTAGTCCGCGCCGATCGCTTTGCCCATCAAGAAGCTGAGCAGAAACATCACCACGAAATAAATCAACAGCGGCACCGCGATCCGGACCACGTCCAACGGTAGCTGCACGATCAATTCACCTTTCAGCGAGAACATCACCACGATCGTGAACAACAGCGCAATCAGCGTGATCGGGCCGATTTTCGGAATGAAACGTTCCTGATACCAGTCTTTGCCCTTCGCCTTCACCAATGCCAAGCGCGTCAGGAAACCCGCAATGAACGGAATGCCGAGATAGATGAACACGCTTTGCGCAATCTCGCCGATTGTGACCGGAACCAGACTGCCCTGGAGGCCGAACATCGGCGGCAGCACAGTGATGAACAGCCAGGCATAGACGCTGTAAAACAGCACCTGGAATACGCTGTTGAACGCGACCAGACCCGCCGCATACTCGTTATCGCCGCGCGCCAGTTCGTTCCAGACGATCACCATTGCGATGCAACGCGCCAAGCCGATCAGGATCAGCCCGGTCATGTACTCCGGATAATCGCGCAGAAACACGATCGCCAGCACGAACATCAGTACCGGTCCGATCAACCAGTTTTGCAGCAGCGACAGGCCCAGCACCTTCCAGTTCCGAAACACATCGCCGAGCTCTTCGTAGTGCACTTTGGCCAATGGCGGGTACATCATCAGAATCAAGCCGATAGCGATCGGAATGTTCGTGGTTCCAACAGAAACCGCACGATTGAACCGGTCAATCTCGGCAGGAAAAGCAAAGCCAATTCCGACACCGATCGCCATCGCGATAAAAATCCATAGCGTCAAAAACCGGTCGAGAAAGGATAAGCGGGGGCGCAGGCCGCTGTCAGCATAATCATGCGGCTGCCCTGAGGTATGAAGATTGTGGGTGTTCATGAATTTGCACCTTGAATAAAGCGATAAATGTTTGACGGGCTGGTGGACGATCGGGATCCTATTTCTCGCCGACCAATTCCAGCAGGCGGCTGACGCCCACAGGCTCTTGTTGGAGCAGCGGAACGACCGCATAACGCGTTGCATGATCACCGGCCACCGCATTAATTTCCCGGAGCTCATTCACAGCCCTTTGCCGCAGCAAGGGCGATCTGGCGGAGGCTGCCGCAACGCTGTTATTGATGATCCAGGCCCAAGGTTCTATCCCGGCCCGTTTGAGATCGGCTTTAAGGCTGGCCGCTTCCAGTACCGGGGTGGTTTCGGCCAGCGTAACAAGTAGCACCTTGGTCAGTTTCTGATCCTGCAGCCGCATCAACGGCGTGGTGTAATGCAAGCCCTTGTTCCCCATCTGGCGGCTGATTTCCCGATGGTAGGCGCCGGTCGCATCGAGCAACAGCAGGGTATGGCCGGTCGGCGCGGTGTCCATTACCACAAATTGTTTGCCGGCTTCGCGAATGATCCGCGAGAAAGCCTGAAACACGGCGATTTCCTCGGTGCAAGGCGAACGCAGGTCTTCTTCCAGTAAGGCGCGTCCCTGCGCATCGAGCTTGGCACCCTTAGTTTCTAAAACATGCTGCCGGTAGCGTTCGGTTTCGACGCGGGGATCGATACGGCTGACCGCCAGATTTTTAACCGTGCCATTCAGGGTTTCGGTCAAATGCGCGGCCGGGTCCGACGTCGTCAGATGCACCGGCAGGCCGCGACAGGCCAATTCGACCGCAATCGCCGCGGCCAACGTCGTCTTGCCGACGCCGCCTTTGCCCATCAGCATCACTAATCCATGCTGATCCAGGGCAATGTCATCGACCAGGTCCGCCAAGTCGGGTGCAACGAGTTTGATCGGCGCCTCGACAGTCACCTCAACCGCCGAAGGCCAGTCGACCAGGAGTTGCCGTAACGCCGTGATCCCGACCACATTAAATGGCTTGAGCATCACCTGATCGTAAGGAAGCTCCCGCAATACCGCCGGAATAGCCTTCAGGGCAGCTTGCTCGCGTTTCTGAAGGGCGGCCGCCAAGGGATCGTTTTCGGCTTCGTTGGCCGGCAGAATGCCGTTGATAACCAAATACTGCTCAGAAAGCCCTATCGCGGCCAGTTCCTCATGGGTATGCGCGACTTCCCGCAAGGTCGCCTGCTGGGCGCGGGCCACCAGCATCAAGCGCGTCCGCTTCGCATCGGCCAACGCCTCGACCGCGGATTTGTACTGGGCGCGCTGTTTTTCCAGGCCGGCCAAGGGTCCGAGACAGGAGGCATTGCCTTTGCCTTCTTCGAGAAAGCCGCTCCAGGCCCCGGGCAGTTGCAGCAGCGGATCGTATGGCCGGTCGGCGCGGTATCGAACACGATATGGTCGTAACCAATAGTCAGCTCCGAATCGACCAGCAGCGCGGTGAATTCGTCGAACGCCGCGATTTCGGTCGTGCAGGCGCCGGACAGCTGTTCTTCGATGCCTTTCACGACCGTTTCCGGCAGTACGCCGCGTACCGGACCGACGATCCGGTCGCGGTAGGCTTGCGCGGCGGCCTGTGGATCGATTTCCAGCGCCGCAAGGCCAGGCACGGTTGGAATCGCGGTAATTTGGTTGCCGATTGTGATCCCGAACACCTGCCCGACATTGGAAGCGGGGTCGGTACTGACCAGCAGCACTCGGCGACCGGCATCGGCCAGCTGGATCGCCGTAGCGCAGGCAATCGAGGTCTTGCCGACGCCGCCTTTGCCGGTAAAAAACAAAAAGCGCGGCGGGTGGTCGAGAAATTTCAGCTCAGCCATGGTGATCTTTCCGCTATTTTTTAACAGCAACTGCTGCCGCTGCAGCACCCGCCCGCGGCCTTGATTTCAATCACGGGTTTGCTGATCCCGGCCCAGCGGGCCAGCTCATTCCGATTGGGGTAACGGCCGGCTAAAGCGACTTCGCCGTTAACCAAAATCAATGGCAGCGCTTCGGCGCCCGAACGTTCCAGAAAGGCTTTTGCGATGGCGTTTTCGGCGAAGGCCATGGGTTGCTGGGCCAGATTGAAACGCTCGATTTGGGCACCATTTTGTTTAGCCCACTCCACATCGGCGGAAAAATCAATGAGTTGTTGATCGACGTCCACGCCGCAAACGCCGGTGCTGCAGCACAAGGCGGGATCGAATACTTGGATCGTTTTCATGGGGATTCTCCACTGAAAGTCAAAATAATGGTTACAAACAAAAGGATGCCGAGCCGATTAAATAGCCGCTTGATTCACCCGCTGGGACAGTGCTTCGGCACTTTCCTTGCGTTCACTGTAGCGGTCCACCAGATAAGGCGCTACGTCACGGGTCAGCAGCGTAAACTTGAACAGCTCCTCCATCACGTCGACGACCCGATCGTAATAAGCGGAGGGTTTCATCCGGTCGTGGTTGTCAAATTCCAAAAAGGCCTTGGCGATCGACGATTGATTGGGAATCGTCTGCATGCGCATCCAGCGCCCCAGAACGCGCATCTGATTGACGGCGTTGAAGGACTGCGAGCCGCCGCAAACCTGCATTAGCGCCAAAGTTTTCCCCTGCGTGGGACGAATGGCGCCGATCGACAACGGAATCCAATCGATTTGCGCCTTCATGATTCCGGTCATGGCCCCATGCCGCTCCGGCGAACACCACACCATCCCTTCGGCCCACTGGGTCAGTTCCCGTAGTTCGACGACCTTGGGATGGCTCTCCGGCGCATCGTCGGGCAGAGGCAGACCGCTGGGGTTGAAGATCCGTACTTCGCCGCCCATCGCGCGCAGCAACCGGGCCGCTTCTTCCGTCAGCAACCGGCTGAAGGAGCGCGCCCGCAAAGAGCCATACAACAGCAGGAAGCGCGGCGGATGTGTGGAAGGCACTTCTGGACGCAGCCGAACCGGATCGGGAATGCGGAACAGGTCGCGCTCGATATTGGGTAAATCGGTCAACGGATCAGCCATGGAGAAAGGTACTCGGAGGGTTGATCAAAATTCAGGGGACCAGATTACCAATGCGGTCCAGTTCCGCTTTCAGGCGAACAGGGTCGTTTTGCAATTCAACCAGCGGCAACGCCAGAAATTGCTCGATGCGGTGACACAAAATGCCATAAGCGGTCTCAAAAGCCGCCTTGATTTCTTCTTCGGTTCCTTCAGCATGCGCAGGGTCTTCCACGCCCCAATGGCTGCGTAAAACTGGGCCTAAGTAAGCAGGGCAGGATTCGTTGGCGGCATTACCACAGACGCTAATGACAATATCTGGGGTTAACGGTAAATCATTCCAAGATTTGCTGTAATAGCCCTCAGTGGATATCCCTTTTTCTTCAAGCAAAGCGACTGCCCGGCTGTTTAATCGTCCTAATGGCTTGCTGCCGGCACTGAGTGCATGCCAACCTTCGGGCGCCAGATGATTGAAAGTGGCTTCGCCAATCAGAGACCGGCAGGAATTGCCGGTACATAAAAACAATACATTCATAAGGGTTCAATCATGAGTGGTTAGGAATTAATTAGCGTCGCAGCAGGCCTTTGCCGAAGGCGTATCAAAACAGCTCTCGGCCTGACCTGAACAGCATTCGGCGGTCAGATAATCAATCAACGCCTGCATCAGCGCCAGATTAGCGCGATAGCGCTGATACCGGCCTTCCTGGGTGACGTTGAGCAAGCCGGCATGCGTCATCGCTTTCAGGTGAAACGACAGATTGGTCGGCGGTACCGACAAGAGCGACGAGATTTCCCCGGCGACTAGGCCTGTGGGTGCGTGCTTAACCAAGAGGCGGAACACATCCAGTCGTATGCCAGAAGCCAGCGATTCAAATAAGGTAGTGGCAGTTTGCTTATCCATAAATCAATTATACAATAATTGTTGAAATATAAAACAATAATGACAAATTCTACGCTCGCTAGCCTGATCGCTCTTGTAGGTGGCAGTGTAAGCGCGCTATCCACCTGCATTCGAGGTTTCAAATTGTGCATGAGGGCGTTTGATTCGTTATTAAAAGTTCTTATCCGGTCATAGTCACCTTATCTTGAATGGTTATAATTTGAAAAAAGACACTATGAAAAAAAGCGTATTATTCTTTTGTACAGGTAACTCGGCCCGATCTCAGATTGCAGAGGCCTTGCTTAAAAAACAGGCGGGTGAGTATTTTAATGTGTTCAGTGCCGGGACTTTACCCGAAAGAAAGCATTGATCCCCGTACGCTTGAAGTGCTTGAGCGATTTAATATCCCGACGCAAGGCTTGCGGTCAAAATCGATATCCGAATTTGAAGATGAAACTTTTGACTTTGTCATTACCTTGCGTGGCAGAGCGAAGAAAGAGTGCAGTCATTTCCCCAATGCAGGGAAATGATCTTTTGGAATTTTGACGATCCTAAAACGCGCACGAACCCGATGCTTTTTGATGCCACCTTCAGGGAATTAAATGAACGGTTGAAAATGTTCGTGCTGGTGCAAACCAAAAAACTACAGGCCTCCGAATGAATGCCTTGAAATCATTCAGGATGCCTGCACTCTCGGCCTCATACTGGAAATGGAGAATAGATGCAATTCCACCCGAAAAGACGGTGTATTGGCCCCCTATTAGGAACTACCCCATTGCCCCTCCCTACCTTGGTTGATGACCAATCGCTTGGGACGAACGTCGGCTTTTAAATGGGTATGTGCTGCCGTTTAAAAATATCGAGCGAGAGGGCTCTTCAGGGTTGAGCTCGAACATTCGATATAAGATTCCGTCGAGACTTTATTGGAAGCTGCCAGATCCTGTTCGGATTTTTACCTCTAATGGGGAATTTTTTCCGTCGGAGCCTACAACTTGTAGTACTAAGGCGTCATCACGACTTTGACGCAATCCTCTTCCTTCTCCTGGAATATCTTGTAACCATGCGCGACTTCCGATAACGGCAGGCGATGGGTAATGATATCGTCAAGCCTGACTTTCCCTTGTTCGACATACTGCATCAGTTCGTCGATATATTTATGAACCGGCGCCTGTCCGCCTTTCAGCACAATGCCTTTATCGAAGAATTGCCCCACCGGAAAATTATCGTAATAAGTCGGATAAACGCCCAGCACCGACACGATGCCGCCGCGCCGGACCGCGCTCATGCAGGCTTCCAGCACTTTTGTCGATCCTACTTCCAGATTGATCGCGGCTTTCGCCTTTTCAAGCACCGAGCGGCCCGGCTCGAAACCGACCGCATCGACGCATACGTCCGCGCCCCGCCCATTCGTCATTGAGCGGATTTGTTCGACGACGTCTTTCGCATCATCGTTCCACTGGACAGTTTCACACCCTGCCGCGGCTCTGGCTTTTTCCAGCCGATACTCCAGAATATCCACGACAATCACCTTGCCGGCGCCTCGTAATCCTGCACTTTTGGCCGCCATAATACCGACCGGGCCCGCACCGAAAATCGCCACGCTTTCGCCGCCCTTGACCTCGCCCCAATCGATACTCGTGTAGCCGGTCGGAAAAATATCGGTCAGAAACAAAACCTGTTCATCGGTCAGGTTTTCCGGAACCAGGCGGGCGCCAAAATCAGCATAGGGAACTCGCGCATACTCCGCCTGGCCGCCGTCATAGCCGCCGTACAAATCGGAATAACCGAATATACCGCCGCCTTTTTCGGTCAATAAACCGCCTTCTGGACCATAATGATCCGGATTCGAATTTTCGCAGTGGCCGGGCAAATGATGAGCGCAGAAGAAGCAGGTTCCGCAGGCAATCGGGAAGGGGATCACCACACGGTTCCCCGGCTTGAGCCGGCTCACCGCACGACCGACTTCCTCGACGATTCCCATGAATTCATGGCCCATTACCATCGGGCGCAGTTGGGGAAATCCGCCGGAATACATATGTAAATCAGAGCCGCAGATCGCCGTCGCGGTGACTTTTAAAATGATATCCCTGTCATCGCGAATCGTCGGATCAGGGACTGTGTCATAAGATATCTTTTTAGGACCATGTATCTGGGCTGCTTTCATAGCTTACCTCCGGATAAGAAACCTGGGGCTTTGGAAGACATTGTTACGGGGTTTAGCTGACGTTTCAAATGACTCGTCATTAAAAGTTAGAGGCTCAGGTCTTTATTTGCATCGGCCTCGGCTAGGGTATGGTCCTCATTCCCTTTTAAGGCCACTGCCTCCGGGTATGGCGTCTCTCATCATATTGTCACCGCCTGGCCCTACGGTATCTTTATTGATATTTTCAGTGTTGGGGGCGGGGCCTTTGTTCATCTCTTCCGTGTCAAAAGTGGTATCTCTGCGCGGTGGTGGCTCGCTGGGGCGATCAGCGTCTTTATTCATATGCGGGCTGGTGCCTTCCCATTGGCCAGGAGAGGTATCTTTGTTTATCTTTTCCGGAGGTTCCTGAACGGCAACCCGCAAACCCGTAGGGGGGGCGAGAACATTCTCTGAGCTGCCTGCACGTTGCTGCTCTTCGGCACGTAACGAATTGCCTATAAAAATCAAGCCGGCGCCGAAAATAAAAGTCAGCCAGAATTTCTTTGCTGCAAATCCGGGCACAGGCGTGTCGAGAGCATGCACTGGCTTTGCGGTTGCTGGATTTGATGCTTTCTCTATCGCTTTCATGATGGTGTCCTCTAGGGAAAATATTGCGGATGATTGAAGTTTTGCCGCCGCCCGAACATATGATCGGCAGGATTAATCCCAACTCTCGATATTAAGGGCTTGGCCTTCAGGCGGGATTCGGCGGAACAAATTCCGAACAAATCACACACGGATACATTTCATTAATAAAGATTAACTGCCTGCCTTGCCGGAGTCGGTGCGCTCCCGCATATTGCCCCTTGCTCTGCCGAGGCTGGATTTCTGCTGTCAGGGGCCAAGATGCGACAAAAGCAGAATATTGAATTATTTATGGCACTCAGAATGGTGAAAGGTGTCATAACTCCATGATAAATAAGAATATTAATGTTGTGGTTCGCCTAGGCTAGGAGTAAAGGAATAACTATTCGAGTTTATTTTTTACAAGACTTCACCAACCTGCGGTTTGCGTAAGGTCCATAGTTCTGGCAAAGGCCGAGGAGAAATTCAAAATGGCTATTTCAACTATTGAAGAAAGATTAGGATTGATCGATACAAAAAATGATCGTGTTTCAAATCAGCGTTTTACTTTGCTTGTGCTGAAGCGGCGCGAACAGATTTCTTATTACAGCGCACAATTGGACTCATTGTTCTCCGAAACCCTTGTGCCATCGACAGTCAGGTGGCCCCTGCTGGAATCTTGGCTGCTTTATAACCCGGAGGTAGAGCCTATGGGCATATTGATATGGAATAATCAGCACTTGATTGCAGCCGGTCTGTTCGCGCTCAAGTATGGCAACGGATTTTGCCGGATTACCAAAATCGGCGTGGAAGGAGAACCCTACGGCTTAGGAGCGCGAGATGCGCGTGCCAGCGACCTCCTTGGAGAAGGCTTGAGAAAGGCTTTGCAAGCCATTGGAATGCCCTGGTTTATTTATCTGCCGGATCTGCCTGACGCTGACCCCATAGCCAGAGCCATCACTAAACAGCTTAAACCCTGCGAGCTATTGACTTGCTCTCATTCCCCCCAACTCTGGTTCGATAGGCAAAGCGGGCTAAATCGATACCTCTCTCAGAACACAAGATCGGCCGTCGCTAAAGCGAAAAATAGAATCAAAGGCGAAGGTTTGACGATAGACATGCAATGGATGTCGGAATATGGTCCGATTGAAAAACTCATGGATGAGATTGTCGAGGTTCATCGTGAAAGGAACCGTCAAAAGCGAGGGCATGCGATTCTGGACGATCCTTCGGAAGCCGCTCTGTTTAGGGAGACCGTACTCATTCATGCCAGGGCCGAACGAATTCGACTTTTGACTCTACGTCTCACGGGGTCCCTTGCGGCTTTTGCAATTGGGGTTCTGGATAGAGGCATGTTATGGATCTACGCCAACCTGGCATCGCCGAACTGGCTTCGCTATAGCCCGGGAACCATCATCAATGCGGAGGTTGTAAGGTCGGCCTATAGCAATCCTACGATCAAGGGCGTGAACTGGGGGCCGGGTTTGCTGCGATACAAGATGAGCGGAGACGTCAAGCTGATCCCTTCTCTGAAACTGATGGGCTGGTCTTCCTGGCCGACTCGTTTGGCGTGGCTGGGGCGTAATACCATAAGGCGAGTCCGTAATAAAATAAGCCAATCCTTCTCTTCAGAGACGCCAATCGACACGGACAGTTGAAAGTGTTGGGTTGCCAAATAGTGCAGGCAACCCAACGGACGCCGCTGCTCTTTAAGCGGAGGGGAGCGGAATAATACAGCGAATGCTGGAAATCGTTAGGCTAAATCTGACTTTAGCCACTTCAGAAAGTGCTGCAATCGATCTTTTGCGTTCAGGTCGAGGTTATCGATTCTACCCCGCCAGAGATAAAGCGGATTGATGAACTTGAGATAGAACCAAACGAATGGCATAGCTATTAAGGCAGGCAATGTATTAAAGAGCACACGCTTGAACGCATCCACTGCCAGGCGCAGCACTTTCACAAATTTGAACATTTGCTCCCATTTCATCAAATACCGGTATCCCACCACTACCGCGACCAGTAGGGCGATGGTCATCACGGAAATGCGTTTCTGCAGCAAAAGGTTCAAATAGGGCCAGAATAGCCATAACAGGAGTATGGCGGCCCCCATGAGCAGAATCGACAGCGCTGGAATCAGCATGGGTGCTTTCCCAAAACGCAAAGAAGATACCTGTAACTGCTTGAGGTAGTCCGGTGTCGGAGCATTGATTTTTGAAGCCACGGCCAGGAATTTCCAGCCCGCGGCCTGGGGCTGTGTACTGGATCTCTCGGCCTCCGGGGTGCCGTATCCAGTATGGTTTCGGAACTGCTTCAGTTCCGCGGAACTCATCAGGTAACCGTCCAGCATCAGGGAATAGGCTTCGACTTCGCTGAATGCATCGAGGTCGGTGCGTACCTTGGATAAGAGGTCCTGCACGTCCGGATCCACCCCGAATTGTTTCGAGGTCGGCGGTACGCTGTGCACAGGCCCGGAAGGCGTGCCTTCGTTACCGATCCAGGGAATTTCACGTATCCCCAAGCCTTTGCGCAAGTGCATGAAAGCAATTTGGTCGCGGCCGTAAGCCTTGAACAAGCGTTTTAAAGTTTCGGTTCTTACCCGATCGGGAACAATCCAGTCGGAAACGCGCTTCAAGACCGGAATCGTATCGGTACGAGGCTCACTATCGACTACCAACTGCGCGGAAGCGTCGCTGATGATGAAGTTGGTGCATCCTTCGCACAGCAGGGCATCGATGCCCTGATTGTCATAGACGCCGCCATCGACCAGCTGCACCCGAATGCTTTGATCGCCATCCTGGTAAAGACCGCTGATCGACAGAGGAGGGAAAATACCAGGCACGCCGGCCGATGCACCCGCCGCATGGCCAAGCTCAAAATTCTGCTGGTGCAGTACCATATCGTTATAAGAAGGGCGCGCCCGACGGTAACGATCGGACTTCGAATCTGTTTCTTCGTAAACGGGCGCTCCATTCGCATCCTCTGCATATGGTTCACCCATGGTTTGCGCGGTGAATTGCCATGCGCGGCCGGTATTCAACGTGGTGGCATTGATGTTCAGGATAGGCACTTTGGCTTTTCGTCCGGCATTGCCTATATGCGGGTGAAAGTCGGGCTCGCCCGGAGGAAATATCTTCAGCTCCCTCATCTGTACCGGATTGGAGGCCGTAGCCAAAACGCTTTGGTAAATCCAGTCGTTATAGAGTTCGGAAATGCGGTCGCTGCGCGAATAATTCGCTTTTGCCATTTTGAGATTGGATTGAAAATCGGCAAAAGTGGACATGCGAATGTTTTTATCGGTTGCGGTCTGGAAATCCGATTCTATGTGTCTGACGATATCGATATAATCCTGATCATCGACTTCGGCATCGGGCTTGGATTCCAGCAGCTTTTTAACATGCAGGTAATACAGTGCGGCGATGATTGAGCCGCCGGAAACCGCGGAAATGACTTCTACATTCCGAAGCAGCCCTTGCTCGGCCATCTGTGCCAATATGCCGATATGAAAGAATGAAGCCCGAAAACCACCGCCGGAAAGAGCCAATCCGAGTTTTTTTTGTTGAGTGTCTGTAGCCATAAGATTCCGCCGTATTAGTTAATAAAACTATAAAACTGCCTAGCGCAAACTCTTATTCTTACCCTTTTTTGCATTTGGATCAATCATATGAGCCGCAGATTTTGAAATTGGCCTATTGCCTTTCATCGCGGGATCATCATACAACGGGATAGTCACTCTGCCGTCTTGAAACGGGACATGACGAAGCCGGATTTTTTTATCAAACTGCGGGAAGAGTTATATATCCTATTGCAGGATGGTTTGTAGCGGATTTTTACGTCATAATCGGTTGCGCCTCTTGCCTGCCAGGCCCTTCATGGTCCGGCGCTCCATCCTTTGAGTTTCTTCCGAGCCGTCCCGAAGTTGCCGAGTTGGTAAACTGACACGCCAGCCGGCGAGAACGTGAAGGCTTCAAAGGGTTCGGCAATCATTCCTTTCAGATAATCCTCGGAGGCGACGCCTAGCGTGACATGAGGATGAAAATTGCTGCCGGTCTGGTTAGGAATAAATCCCGCAACATACTCTATAGTCGACGGGTTAATATTGCGATCGTCGGCTGTTATAAAAAAAGCCGCCGCCGTGCCGGTTTTCACCGTAAAAGGCGCAATCGCGTCGATCAATTTCAGCTGCAGCTTAAGGAGATCGTCCGTCGGTTCGACAATAAGGATTAAAATGCCCTGATTATTCCAGGGTGTGAAGTAATATCGGGATGCCTTCAGCTTCCAGTCGGCAACCTGTACGCCGGTGATGACCTTGCCGACTGCGTTGTAGATTTTGTCGAGGTTCTCGGTCAAAACATACCGCTGCAGGAGCGTGATGTGGGGTCTGTGGGATGCATCAAAAGCGAACCCGTTTGGATAGTCCTTAAGAAGACGGCCATTAGCCGTTTCCGCATGCCGGATCATCGTCGTATCCGGGTCCAGTGCGATGTTTATGGCCGTGATGGGTTTTTGCTGAGTATTAGCCTTTTCGACGTAGCCGGGCAGCGATCCCGCGCAAATGCCGAGCAAGGCTAACAGCTTCATATATCTCACCATACGATTCTCCCCTTTAAAGCTCACAAGTGAGTCAATCGGCGAAGACAGCGGCCGCGGCGGACTCAGCGCAGGCACGGCTCCGTACCCGCTGCACCTGATCACCCATCCTGATTTCTCCGCCTTCTATTACAAAGCAGTTGAGCGCAAGCTTGCCGTCGAAGCGCCGGTAGATGCTGCGAGTGATTTCCTTGTCCTGGACCAGCGTGTCGGGGTCGTAGGAGGTCATAACACAGCGCAGGCGCAAATCCTGGACACCGATGAGCACCTGACCTATGCGCAAACAACTGCCGGGCCACTCGCGCTCGGCCAATCCCTCCACACCGCCGATTACAATATTGGGCCGCAGGCGGCGAAGGTCGTGACCGAAAGCGGCGATGGCGCCATCGGTGATTACCAGCAACGGCAGCACATCGAAGCGCTCCAGGCCATCGAAGCGCACCAGCTTCGCACCGGGCCCGGCAATATTAACAATTTCGGCGGCGACCTCCCGGCTGTTCCACGGCCGGTTATCTACCAGCGGTTCACCATCCGGCCCGAGCGTACCTTTATGGCCCAGGAAACGCGGATGGGAGCGAGAGGTAATCACCTGTCCATGGGCATCCTCGACGTGTACGACTCGGTCACCTTCTAAGCCGAGCGGGCCGATGTGAGCCTGTTCCAGCTTCTCGCCGGCCATGGTTTTGACCGGATATCTCCAGATTTCCGCGATTTTCATTGTCACCTCCGTTGCTGAGTGGTCTCCGTGGGCCTTATCAAGCTATTGTCTAACGTTGCATTGACGTCCCATATAAAAATTGGATCAACACAGCACTACCAGTAAAATCAGGCCGGGGATAATCCCCAGGATCAGGCCGATCACGATGGCGATAACCTCGCCTGTAGAGTAATTGCAACCGATATCACCGGCACTTGCCCGGACAGCACTGTTATCATCAAGCCCCGCTAACATCATCCCGGAAAACTCATCGGCGACTTGTGCCTGAGAGGAGGCCCCGAGTAACCGTGAGCGGGCATCGTCAAGACGTGTTTCGGCCGAACGCAAATCGTCGCTGAACGGCAGGATATGACGTGCAGTCTTAAGAGCTTCAATGACTTGGTCAGTGGGGGCGAGCGCCATCTCCCGCGCTTGACTGAGCGTGCCGGCCGCGGTAATGTCTTTCTTTAAGTGGTTGAGTTCCTGGTACTGTTCGGGACCAGAGGAACAGGCAGAATTAATCAATTTCATAGCGCCTGCTGAAGGCCAGCTAGTGGCGTTTGCTCTTTGCGGCATTAAAACGATAAAGATCGATGCGAGCGCCAAAATAATCAACATTTTCAAGTCATATATATTTTTCAGGATGGACATAACCTTTCTCCAAATGAGCTGTCAATAACCGGAATCGCCATCCGGCAGCACCCATAACAGGCGCCTCTGATCAACTCTCACGGTCTTCCTTTTCATATTTTTTGACGGGGAACAGGTCTTTGAGGTTCAGAAGGGAGTTCTAAATGGGGCCCGTCCGTTTTTAGAAATTATTTTCAAGGCGGCCAACTTTAAAGATTGGAAATCCGGGATGATGAGAAAGCAGAATAGATAGGCCAAACGATCAGGTAATGAAGATTAAACGGTTTTTGTCAGGGTAGTGTAGAAATCTAAATAGCCGATTTCGACCGAGACCATGTGAAAACTCATCATTGAAACCAAACTTTAAAAATAACTTCCGTGAACCCTATTAATATCTTTGATATTTAAATAATAAAATCATTTTGTTTGATTTAAAAAGCCGTCTCCCAAGGAGTTATTGCACCGCTCTTAGAACTTATCCGTTTTTACATGACTTGGGCCTAAAAGTTTCAGTTGAAATCAGTGGCATTTTAGGATCTACAAAACTACATTCCAGCTGGATGGAAACGAGTATTCATCAAGGGGTTATGCAAGCGAGTTTGTTGGTGCTACGCTATAATAGCGGATCGATAAATTCTCCTGAGTAATTTTATTCGAGCCCCCTCAATGCAGGATTTTTTATTATTTCGTCTTTTGTAGAATTTTGGATGTTGATTGATATCGGGTTATTTTCGCTACGTTGACGAGGTATTCTTTAAAATATGCGCAAGATCACTTGCATGCATTCAAATGGGATGAGATGGTTATCGGTAATTGCCGGTTTAATTCTGCTTAATGGGTGTAGCCAGCAATCCTATCGACCTATTCTTCCACCCACCTACATGCAGGATTTTAAATCGGCCGATTTTGATACAGCGCCTCATCCAAAACCGGAATCAGTTACTTCTTCAGCCGAAGAGAAACAGCCGTCTTCAGCCAAAGTCGAGCCCAAGGAATTCAATTTAAATCAGGTCATTCAGACTGCCTTAAAAGCCGATCCGGTAATTCAGTCTGCATTTGAAAATATCACTCAGGCTGAAGCCGATTTGATAACGGCTGGGCTATTACCGAATCCGGATGTTTCCGTCAGTGGTTCCCTCATGCCGCTGGATCGGACGTTTACGGTAAACCGGCAAGGCGGCCCGCCGCAATTCGATGCGGGGATTTCGATGCCAATCGATTGGTTTATCTTTGGTAAACGCGCCGCCGCCATCGTTTCAGGTAGGCACGGAGTCGATGTCGCCACGGCCGATTTTGCGAATACGGTCAGACTCAGAATAGCGTCAGCGATTGCCGCCTTTTATACAGTGCTGGAAGCTCAGGCGATGCTGGAACTGGCGCGGGAGAATAATGCCAACCTATCTAAGGTGGAGCAGATCATTCTGAATCGCGTGGCGCTCGGCGGAGTCGGCACGATCGAGGCGGACAGGATTCGCTTATCCATTTTCAGTAGCCATCGCGACGTGCATGCGCGGGAACTCGAGGTGAATGCCGCGCTGAACCAGCTGCGTTCTTTGCTCGGCATCGTTGAAAATGTGCCGATCAAAGTGAAGGGCTCCCTGGAGATCGCTGAGCCGGCATCGCCGCTGCCGATTGATACTGCATTCAAGCTGGCCGAAGAAAACCGTCCGGATCTTTTGTCTTTGCAGAGACAGCTTGCCAAAGCGAATGCCGATATCGCGCTCGAGGAAAGCAAAGCCTATCCGCAAGTCGCGCCGAAGATCGGTTATACCCGCCAGTTTCAGGAACAGGCGATCGGTTATCCGGATGCGAACTCCTGGGGGGCGGGCGTCGATATTGTCGTGCCGCTTTTCGATCGCAATCAGGGCAATATCGCGAAGGCAAGATCTATATCGATTCAGTCCCAGGCTAATTTGCAGGCGCAATTGACCACCCTGCGCAGCGAAATTGATCAGGCGGTAAATGCCTTCGCTTCCGCGCATCAGATCTTGGTCAGTGACGATCCCGGTCAACTGGAAGCCGCCAAGAACGTGCGCGACAAGATCAATCAAGCGTATGAGTTGGGCGGTAAAACTTTGATCGAGGTATTGGATGCGCAGCGGACCTACCTGGAAACTTACCGTTTGCACATCACCAGCCGTTCCAATTACTGGCATTCCCTGTATCAACTCAATGCGGTTATCGGCAAGGAAGTCTTACGATGAAACAGCATCTATTTTCCTTTTCCGGCGGCCGCCTTTTTTTTAATGTCTGCGGTGGCGTTTTCGTCGGGGTTGTTTTGTCCGGGCTGGTTTCAGCGTCGCCCGGTCAGGCTCAGCAAAACAGCACGGACAATACGGCCGTCGTCAAACTGGTGGGCCCAAGGACGGTCGCCGTAAAATCGGGCAGTCTGCTGGAAAAAAAGCTGGATATCTCGGCCGTGGCAAAGGATCAGATCACCACCCCGCTGTTGCTGGCAACCGGCTCGGTCGTCGCGCATTTAGCGCCGGGCTCCAATCCGAGCGAAGACCGCTGGCAATTCAATACCATCGAACTTTCCGGCGTCTATGCGGACTGGCAGCGCGCGCGCGCCGAAAAAGAATTCAACGTCAAGCGGCTGACCAAGATTCGCGAGTTGACCGCGGCGCAGACTCAATCGCAAAAGCTGGTGGTCGGGCGTTTGCGCAAGCTGGTGGCAACCGGGACCGAAGCAATCAGGGATCTGACCGCGGCGGAAGCCAATCTATTGCAAGTCCAGCTCGAAGGTCAGAAAGCGGTCTATGAGGCCGAAACGGCCTTAACGGTCGCGACGCGCAATCGCGCCGCACTGGAAAGAACTTTGCTGCAGGATGGCGTCGATCCGTCGTTGCTGGAAAATGCGCCGTCCGGTACTTCTTTGATTAAGGCGGATGTGCCTGAATTGAAAATCAACCTGGTCGCGGTCGGGCAAACCTGTGTGACCAGATTTTATGGTTTGCCGGGACAAAACTTCATCGGCAAGGTCAAGAGTCTGGCGCCTGCCTTGTCGGCAGAGCAGCATACCTTGCGCGTGTTCTTTGAGCTGCCGGATCCGAATAACAAATTCAAGCCGGGCATGTATGCCGAAATCGGCCTCGGCACCGACCCCCGGATGGCGGTACTGGTGCCGTCGGATGCGGTCTTGCACAGCCGGAATGCCGATTTTGTGTTCATAGGCGACGGTCCGGATTTATGGGATATCACCGAAGTGCAGGTTGGCGAAAGCATCGGCGATCGGGTCGAAATTCTGCAAGGCCTGCAGGGCGGCGAAAAGATCATCGGCAACGGTGCGATCCTGTTGAAGCCGATGCTGGTGCAGGCGCTGCTGAATGAAGAAGTAGCCAAGGAGATGCAGCCCGAGGGCGTAGCGAAATGATCCCGCGTCTGTTGAACAATGCGATGCATCATCGCCTGATCGTGCTGGGCATCACGGTGATTATCACGCTGTTGGGGCTGTGGTCATTTTCACGGATGCAGATTGATGCCTATCCCGATATCTCAGCGCAGATGGTGCAGGTAATTACGACCTACCCGGGCCGGGCGCCCGAAGAGGTCGAGCGCCAGGTCACGGTCCCGATCGAGATTCAGATGCGTAACGTGCCGCGGGTCGATACGATTCGTTCCCGGACGATCTTCGGCCTTTCGGTCGTGCAGCTGATTTTTGAAGAGGGCGTCGAGGGCTACTGGGCCCGGCAGCGGGTCCAGGAAAAGCTGACCGGCCTTGATTTGCCGGACGGTGCCTCGGCCGAACTGGGGCCCTTGGCGACCGCTTATGGGGAAATCTTGCGTTACGAGTTGGTCTCGGATGGACGCTATGACCTGATCGAGTTGCGGTCGATCAATGATTGGGTCGTGATACCGCATTTGCTGCGCGCCTCCGGCGTTGCCGACGTGAGCAATTTCGGCGGCTATGAAAAACAGTACGCGGTGCTGATGAATCCGGCGCAATTGCACCGTTTCGGCTTGTCGTTGAATGACGTGGTGGACGCGATCCAAACCAACAACGAAAGCGCGGGTGGCAGCGTGCTGTCCAGAGGCAGCATGTCCTTCGTGATCCGGGGACGCGGGGCGCTGCAAAGCGTCGAGGAGATCGGCAACATCTTCATCAAATCGCATGGCGGCACGCCGATCTATGTGCGCGATGTCGCGGACGTCGAAATCGATTCGAAAGTGCCTTCCGGGCTTTTAAGCAAGGATCGCAACGATGCGACGATCGAAGGCATCGTGCTGATGCGACGGGGAGAAAACCCTTCGGGCGTGCTGGAGAACGTCAAGGACGTGATCGCCGAGCTGAACACGGTCGATTTGCCGCAGGGCGTGCAAATTGCCCCTTTCTATGACCGCTCGATGCTGGTCGACAACACGCTCCATACAGTCAGCCACAGCGTCTTGCTTGGTATTTCGCTGGTGACGCTGGTGCTCCTGTTCTTTTTGGGCCGTCCCTCTTTGGCCTTGCTGGTCGCCTTGACGATCCCGTTTTCGCTGTTGTTTGCGTTGGTGCTGATGAATGCGATCGGCATTCCGATCGGCTTGTTGTCGATCGGTGCGATTGATTTCGGCATCATCGTGGACGGCGCGGTAATCATGGCCGAAAACATTGCCCATCGCCTGGATCAGGCGTCTCAGCAAAAAAATCATGCAGGCGCTGCGAAAACGGTGTTACATGCGGCGCTGGAAGTTGAGCGGCCGGTCTTTTTTTCGATCCTGATGATTGTCGGCGCCTTTTTGCCGCTGTTGACGCTGACGCATATCGAAGGTCTGCTTTTTAGGCCAATGGCGTTGACAATATTGTTCGCCTTGTGCGGCGCGATGCTGTTTGCACTCTTCGTGGTACCGGCATTGGCCAGCATTTTGTATCGGCATGGCTACAAGGATTGGGAAAACCCGGTTTTAAAGTGGCTTTATCCGCGCTACTCCGTCCTCCTCGAAACCTTGATGCGTCATCGCTGGCGTACGGTCATACTGGCGGTTGTCTTCCTCATTGTCAGTCTGGTGTCTATCGTGCCGCGCCTCGGTACCGAGTTTTTGCCTTATATGGACGAAGGCGTCGCATGGGTGCGGGCGAATTTTCCGGAAGGCACCGCGTTGCAGCAAACGTCCAAATTCGGCCAGCGGCTTCGGCAGGTTGCGCTGGAGTTTCCCGATATCGATTTCATCGTGGTGCAGGCGGGGCGCAGCGATAGCGGCACCGATCCCTTCCCGCCCAGCCGGATCGAGATGCTGATCAGCCCGAAGCCGCGCGATCAATGGACTGAATTTTCGCGCAAGCAGGAGCTGCTTGCTGCTTTGGGCGCTCGTTTCCGTGAAGAGTTCCCGACCACCCGCTTCAACTTTACCCAGCCGATCATCGACAGCGTGACCGAGGACGCGAACGGCACTTCCGCGAATCTGGCCGTGGAGTTTTCGGGCGCCGATTCGGATGTGCTGCTCCATCTGGCGCAGAAGACCAAGGAGTTGCTGATGAGGGTGCAGGGCGCGGAGGATGTCAGCATCGAACAGGAAGGGCCGCAGCCGCAATTGGTAATCAAGCCGGACCGTTTGCTTTGTGCGCGCTACAATATCAGCGTCGAAGATGTCACGCGACTGATCGATGTCGCGATCGGCGGCTCGCCGATCGGCCATTTATTCGAAGGGGAGCGCCGCATCGATATCGTCGCCCGCTTCGCGAAGGAATATTTGAGTTCGCCTGCCGCGATCGGGCGATTGCCCGTTTACAATTCGGAAGGCATACCGATTCCGTTGGCGCAGGTCGCCCATATCGACATTGTCGACGGGCAGACCATTATCGCGCGTGGCGACGGCCGCCGCCGTTTGACTGTGCGCACCGATATCGTGAACCGCGATCAGGGCGGTTTCGCCGAAGAAGCGCAACGTCTTTTCGAAAAGGAAATCGCTGTGCCGAACGGCTATCGAGTGGCCTGGCTGGGCATGTTTGAAAATCTGGAGCGTGCCGGGCAGCATTTTGCCATTCTGGTCCCGATGAGTATCGGCGTGATCTTCTTGCTGTTGATGGCGACTTTCGGTTCGCTGCGCGCTGCGTTGATCCTGCTGTTCGCGATTCCTTTCGCGTTTGTCGGCGGGGTAGTGGCGCTCTATCTGCGAGACATGCATATGAACGTGTCTTCCGGCGTCGGTTTCGCAGCGGTCTTCGGCGTGTCGATCATGAATGGTGTGCTGATCGTGCGCACGATTACCGAATTGCGGATGAGCGGAACCGCACTGGAAACCGCGATTGTGCAGGGTTCGGTACGTTGTGTGCGCCCGATTTTGATTGCCTCGCTGGTCGCTATTTTGGGATTGGTGCCGGCATCATTGGCAACCGGCTTAGGTTCGGATGTTCAGCGGCCTTTGGCGACTGTAATCGTGTGGGGACTTTTTAGCGCTACGATCATGACTATTTTGCTGGTGCCGGTTCTCTATCGGTTATTTGAACCACCGATCAGTTTGCCTAGCGAGGAAGAACAGGAACTGGATCAAGATTGAGTTCTGATCTGTCAGATTTTAAAAATATGGCTGTTGAGACAACAGCCCTGTTCCTCTCCAAAACTCGCATTTTTCTTTGAATTGGGTTTACGTCATACATCAAAAAAAAGCGCCGCTCGAATCTGCAGTTCTGCCTCCTGCCCGTTAAAGTGACGAGCCATGATTCCCTCATCCAACAGCTCTAAACAACGCATATTGGTTTCCACCACCGGGCTGCGGGGATGCTAACCGCTCCATTTTTTTCAAATGCCCCCAACCGTTGGGCCGCACGCAAAGTTTCATTTCTGGCTTTGGCTTCTGACGTATTTCCTTTCCTTAGATTGCCGTTCTTGCGGACAGAAATCATGGCATCGGCTCCTCGATCAGCAATTGCTGTAGGACAGGCTTTGATTTCATAAGCACCTGATGTGGTATTTTTAGAGGTTCCCTTGAGTTGAAATATCCCGGGGTTCCTATTAAGAGTACGCTATGGGCTTAATCAAAAATTAACCCAATCCTCATCTAATTTTAATCATTCCCTGCGGTTTCCTCTCATCTTCAATCTGTATGCTTGTCCCCATCGAAGTGACTGATGCGCGAGCTAGTCACGATGGTTTTCAGAATTAACTGTTTTACCGTACATCTTTTAGATACAGACAGAATAGGGGAGCAAATATGCCGCTCGGTTTAGGCAACATCTTCAACGGGCTCTTCAAGCAATACGGACACACGGTGATCCTGTTGCTGCGGGTTATCGACATCGTCATGGTGATTGGCGCCGCCTGGGTTTCACATTATCTTTGGCTGCGCGAATTTGTCATCGATCAGGACTACCGGATTGTGATAGCACTGGGCGTGCTGGCGGCGATTATCTTTTTCGAAGTCGGCCAGGTTTACCGTCCCTGGCGCAATGACGCGATGCGCGGAGAAGTGCCGCGGATCATCCGCGCCTGGGTTTCCGCCATTTTATCGGTGATTTCGATTGTTGCGCTGGTCCGTTTGCATTTCTGGTTCGGCTCCAGTTACCGCTGGATCATTACCTGGTGGGTGCTGGGACTGACCTCTGTCCTGGCTGCCCGGGGCATTCTTTCCCAGGTACTGCAATGGATGCGCGCCCGGGGCTGGTCGCAGGGCCGGATCGTGATGGTTGGATTGAACCAGATGGCGATTGCAGTCAGCCGCCAGTTGAGCCATTCCTCCTGGGCGGGCCTGCAGGTGGTCGGTTATGTCGACGATCAGGATCAGGGTACGATCAAAGATCACGATTTCTCGCTGCCGCGTCTGGGCAAAGTGAAAGACCTGGCGGCCATCGTCAGCAAGGAAGAGATCGACGAAGTCTGGGTTGCGTTCCCCGGCGAATCGCTGGCCGAACGCGCGCAGCATGAACTGCGGCATTTGCCGGTCAGCATCCGGCTGGTGATCGACTGTTTCGCTTTCAAGCAAAGCAAGTTTCTTAGCCTGAACACGGTCGCCGGCATCCCGACGCTGGATGTGTCGGTTTCACCTCTGCATGGCGTCAACCGCTATATCAAGGAGACCGAGGACCGATTGCTCGCGTTCATTCTGCTGCTGCTGATCAGTCCTTTATTGTTAATCATCGCGATCGGCGTCAAGCTGAGTTCGCCTGGGCCGGTGTTTTACCGGCAGGTTAGAGTCGGCTGGAACAACCGCAAGTTCACAATGCTGAAGTTCCGCTCGATGCCGGTGGATGCTGAAGCCAAAACCGGTGCGGTATGGGCCAAGCCGGGCGAGAACCGGGCGACCCGGTTCGGCGGCTTCCTGCGCAAAACCAGCCTGGACGAGTTGCCTCAACTGATCAATGTACTGATGGGCGATATGTCGCTGGTCGGTCCGCGTCCCGAACGTCCGGATTTCGTCGAGGTGTTCAAGGAGCAGGTGCCGAATTACATGAAGAAGCACATGGTCAAAGCCGGCATTACGGGCTGGGCGCAAGTGAACGGCTGGCGCGGCGATACCGACCTGAACCGCCGGATCGAACATGATTTGTATTACATTCAGCACTGGTCGCTCTGGTTCGATCTGGAAATCGCGCTGCGTACCGTATTGACCGGTTTTATCAATAAAAATGCCTATTAAGGAGCCCTTTGCCATGTTTAGATCGATTCTCGTGATGCCGGCTTTACTGTTGTCTGCGTGCTCCTTGACCCCGGGCATGGACATGGAGACCAACAGCCCGTTATCCCATATTGAGGTGCCGACGATGAAGGATGGCAAGCTGGTCAAGGAAAAGGCGAAGATCATACCGATTACCGCGGATCTGATCATCGAACGGCAAAACTCGAAACAGCAGGGCATCAATAATCTGCCGATGGACAATGGCGGCGCCACCAGCGCCTATAAGATCGGCCCGCACGACAGGCTGCAAATCACCGTGTGGGACCATCCGGAACTGAACGATCCGGGAAGCGAAAAAATCGACCCGACACTGGCGGGGAAGACGGTTCAGGATGACGGTACGCTTTATTACCCCTACGTGGGCAATATCCCGGTAGCGGGAAAAACCGTTGCCGAAGTTCGGGAGTCGTTGGCCGAAGGGCTTTCCAAGTACTTCAAGAAAGTCAAACTCGACGTCCGGGTGCTGTCGTTTCAGAGTCACCGTGCGGCTGTGGTCGGCCAGGTCAAAACGCCGGGCGTCCAGTCCATGAACGAGACGCCGCTGACCATCGCGGAAGCGATCAGCCGCGCCGGCGGCGTGACCGAGGAGGCCGATACAACCAACGTAACGCTGGCACGAGATGGCAAACTCTATAAGATCGATGTGCTGAAGCTGTACGAGAAGGGCGGCGCCGATCAAAACCTGTTGCTCAAGGACGGGGATGTGCTGAATATCCCTGACCGCAGAGACAACAAGGTGTTCATGATGGGCGAGGTCGGCAGGCAGCAGGCCCTGCAGATCGGCAATGGTCAAAGGATGACGCTCGCCCAGGCGCTTGCGGAAGCCTATGGGGTTGATTTCAATTCCTCGCGGCCGGAGGAGATTTATGTAATCCGGACAGGAGAGCTTAAGCCGGAGATTTTCCAGTTGAATGCGGAATCGCCCGATGCGTTGATTCTTGCGGACCAGTTTCTCTTGCAAGGGCACGATACCGTGTTCGTGGGCACCGCCGGCGTCACCCAGTGGTCCCGTGTGCTTAACCAGATCCTGCCGTCTTCATTCACTTCGGTTATGTCGCGCGCCGCCTTCATGGGGATGTAATGGCAAGAGAGCAAGAGCATTTATTTTCACCTAAGGGGGATATGGAAATGTATTCACAAAACGAAGCCACGTTGTTACCACCCTTGATTCCGTCCCGGATCGAGGAGCGCGCCGTAAGTATTCGTGACTACGTCGACCTGCTGTTCGAAGGCAAAAAGACCATTCTGTTGGCTTTGCTGTCCGTATTGCTGGTCACCGCAGTCTACCTGGTGCTGGCGCCGCGCACGTACAAGGCGGATGCGCTGCTCAGGATCGACAAGAACAAGGCGCTGCTTGCGGCTAACCTGAAAAGCGAAGCGAACCAGTCGCCGTCCGAAGCCGAAAATCCGAGAGCGCAACGCGAAGTCGAAATTCTCCGCTCGCGTTCGGTGCTAGGCAAAGTGGTGGAGAACCTGAACCTGACGGTGGAAACCTCACCGAGTTATTTTCCTGTGATCGGCGAGACGCTGGCCCGCAAGCATGATGCCCATAACGGCATCGCGTCCGCCTGGTGGGGATTTGGCCGCTGGGCCTGGGGCGGCGAAAAGCTGAAGGTGGCCACCTTTACTGTACCTGACCGTTATCTGGAAAAGGATTTTACCCTAATTGCGCTGGAAGGCGGCCGTTTTCGGCTTCTGGGTCCGAAGGAGCAACTACTGGCCGAAGGTGCGGTAGGTCAATCTCTTAGCGCCGATATCGGCGAGAGTACGCCCGTGACCATCAAGCTGACCGAACTGGAAGCGCGTCCCGGCACGCATTTCGAGTTGAAGCAAAGAACCTCGCTGGCCGCGATCGAAACGTTGCAAAAGGCCTTTTCGGTCCAGGAAGTTTCTAAGGATACGGATATTCTTAAAGTCGAACTGAAAGGCCGCGATCCGGAGCAGCTGGCCAAATCGGTCAATGACATCGCCGCCATTTATGTGAACGCGACGGTGAACTGGGAGTCTGCGGAAGCGGGACAAAAACTGGCATTCCTGGAAAGCCAGCTGCCGATCGTCAAGGAACGCCTCGAAAAAGCCGAGCAGGGTCTGAGTGCTTACCGGCAAAAGCATGGCGCAGTCGACATCTCCGCCGAAGCCGAAATTCTCTTGAAGCAGGCCGCGGAAATGGAAACCCTGGGCATCCAACTCAAACAGAAGTACGATGAGCAAAGTCAGCGCCTGGAATCCGCCCATCCGGACATGATCGCGACCAACGCGCAGATCAAGCGCGTCAACGGCAAGCTCGCGGCATTGAACAAGCGGATCAAGGACCTGCCGCGCACTCAGCAAAGCGTGGTGAGCCTGTCGCGCGACGTGCAGGTGAATACCGAACTTTACACCTCGCTGCTGAACAGTGCCCAGGAACAGCGTATTGCCGCGGCCGGGTCGCTGGGTAATTCCCGGATCGTCGATTTTGCGGTCACGCCGGAAAAACCGTATTGGCCCAAACCCAGCCTGCTGCTGGCCATCGCCAGCCTGCTCGGATTGAGCGCAGGATCGGCTTTGGTGTTCCTCAGACACTCCTTGCAGCGTCATGACAATTATCCGGCCATGCTCGAATATCAGGTCGGCTTACCGCTTTATGCCGCCATTCCGCATAGCAAGAAACAGCGCAAACTGGCGCGCTTGATCGATCAAGGCAAGGAACGCCAGCCCGGCATCCTGGTCAGCCAGGACCCGCTGGATATTTCGGTCGAGTCGCTGCGCAGCCTGCGCACCACACTGGAAGCGACGATGGCGAGCAACGTGAGCAAGGTGATCATGATCAGCAGCCCGGCGCCCGGTATGGGCAAATCGTTCGTCAGCACCAACTTGTCGGCGTTGCTGGCCAGCATCAAGAAGCGGGTATTGGTGATCGACGCCGATATGCGCAACGGCCGCCTGCATGAAACCTTTTCGGTCAACAAGCAGCCGGGGCTGTCAGACCTGTTGGCGGGCACCGCCACGCTCGGCGAGGTGATCGTGAGCCTGCCCGAAGTCGGGATAGACCTGATCCCTCGGGGCAGTATGGTGCTGAATCCCGCGGAATTGTTGGTGCTCGGTGAGCTGTCCGAAACCCTGGAGCAATTGAAGAGCTTTTACAACCATATCGTGATCGATTCGCCGCCGATTTTGGGCGCTACCGACGCGGCGATCCTCGGCAAGCAGGCCGACGCGACTTTCCTGGTCGTCAAGGAAGGCCGTTACACCGCGCAGGAACTGGAAGTCAGCTTCCGGCGTTTCCAGCAGGTCGGCGTGAAACCGAACGGCTTCATCATCAATGACATGAAAGAAGGCTCGTCCTATTATCCTTATTACGGCTACGCCTACCATCGCAGCGATCTGGAGCCCAAAAACGAGTCGGTATTGAAGGCCGGCTATGACGCGCTGGGCGACTTGTTCGGTAAGCGCGAGCGTGTGCGCGACTATCTGCCTGTTGATGCCTTCATAGATGACATTGACGGCATGGACGACAGTAAGATGCAGGTCTAAGCGATGCAGTTGCGCTTCGAAAAGGATTTGCCGGTTCTGTTGGTTGCGCTGGTTGGGGCCTCGACGGTCGCTTCCTTGCCCCAGGTCGAGTCGGCCTGGTCAGGCGTGAAGGAGGTCTACGGCGAGCAGGATTTCGGTTTGCGCATCCTTCGCGAGCTGATGCTGTTGGTGCTGGTCGCCTACGCATTTTTTGAACCCCGCCTGCGCAGCGGCGCAATGACCAGCTCCGTGTTGGCTTTCTTGTGTGCAGTCGCGACTTATGTCCTTTTTGAAGTCGGCTATGCCTTGTATCTGGATTTGCCGCTGGTCGTACCGATGGCGGGCCTGCGCGTTTTCGAATATCTGCCTCTGGCGTTAATCGGTTTCGTGACCAGCCGTTTGGGCGCGGGGGCTTATGTGATTTACAAGTTCGCACAGTATTTACGCTATTACATCGCGCTTCAGGCCGTTTTGGCGATCGCACAGGCGTTGTGGGCGCCGCCGTTGTTCGGGGTGTCGTTTTTGGGCGGCGGACGGCCGTTTGGAACCTTTGTGAGTCCCAACCTGTTCGGCGCGACCATGGCCACTTGCGCTCTGCTGTTCGCGCTGGTTCCGGGGATGCGCAACTGGGTAGGCATCAGCGTGTTTCTGGCGTTGCTGAGCGGTTCGCGCACGGCGTTCATCAGTTCCTTGCTGGTGGTGTTTTTCCAAATTTATGGGCTACTGCGCCCGCGCGACCGCTGGGCTCTGGTGATGCCGGCGCCCATCCTTGGCGTGGGTGCGCTGCTCCTGGCTTCCAGCCCCTTACTCAGCGGTCGTAACGATGCCGATCCGACCGAGGACGGCCGGATAGATCTGTGGCAGCGGGTGTTTGCCAGTTCCATCCATGACCCGATGGATCTGTTGTTCGGCTGGGGGTTAGGGCTGAGTTCCAACACCATCAATATTTTGTTCGGTGCGGAACATTTTCCGGGCCAGTTCGATTCCGACAGCCTGTATTTATTTCTGCTGAACGGTTATGGCTTGATCGGTTTGATCGCGTATCTTGGCTTTTTATGGATTGCGACACGGGTGTCCGTTCACCCTAAAAAGGGGCTGGTGGTGATGTTCATTTTCGTTGCCGGGCTGACCTTCAACATGTGGGAATATTTTCCGCAAAATGCGATATTAATGTTTCTGCTCGGCATCGTATGGGGCACGGCGCCCAATTCAGCGTCAGCCTCTGAATGGCCTGGTCCGCCGATCGGATCGGCGGCATTTTACCAGCGTCCATCCTGACTAAGGGCCTGCCAATGAAAAAAACCGGGTTCGGCGGAGGGAAAGGAAGGCGATTGGCCGGCGATGCGTTTTGGGCGCTGTTTGGGCAGTTGGCGTCGGCGGTCGCGTTGCTGGTGGGAACAAGAGTTCTGACCGAACAGGTAAGTCCGGCGATTTATGGACAAGTCGCGTTGCTGAACGGTTTTGTCGCGTTGGGTGTTGCCGTTTTTTCCTACCCTTTCATCTGCGCCGGCATGAGGATGCTGCCGGAATGCCGGGACTCTGGCGAACGGGCCGATTTGTATAAGGTTGTGGCAAGGCTGACCCGGCGTTCGACGGCGCTGGCGATAGCGCCGTTGATGTTCGGCAGCGCAGTCTACGGTTATCTTAGCCATACCGATATCCGGCCGTTTTTGCTGACCGGCATGCTGCTGGCCGTTACCGTTCGGCGCGAACTGGGCATTCAGTTGCTGATCGGCGAGCGCAAACAACGCGGCGCGAGCCTCAGGCAGACTTGCGACAGTATCCTGCGCCCCTTGTTGGCGATCCTGCTGGTGGGGTGGGGCGGCGCAAAGGCCGAGTGGATATTGCTGGGCTACATTCTGGCAAGCTGTATCTCGACGATAACCTGGACGTCGAAAGCCGGTAACGACAAACGTCCGGCCAGCGCGCGCCGGTTTAGACCCGATGTGTGGGCCTATGCCTTGCCGCTGATTCCGATGGAGTTGCTGTTCTGGGTGAATGGCCTGGCCGACCGTTATGTGATCGGTTACATGCTCACGGCGGCCGAAGTGGGTTTATACGCGGCGACCTATATGATCGTCAACGAGGCGTTCAACCGCAGCGCGATGGTGTTGCTGCGCATTTTTCAGCCGGTCTATTTTCAGCATGCCTCCGAAAAACAGTTTAGGGAAGGCTTCAGGATGTTATGGCTATGGATTGCCTGTGTCGTCGGATTAGGCGTCATCGGCGTGTCGTTGCTGCTGGTCACCAAGGCTTGGGTCGCGGGTTGGGTGCTCGCAAAATCGTATCATTCGGCGGTGGAGCTGATGCCGGCAATCGCTGTCGGCTGTGCGCTGCATGCGTTGGGCACCGTGGTCGCCCAACCGCTGCTGGCGAAAAAACGCACGCGGTGGTTATTGTTCGGGCGGATATGCGGAGCGGTGACCGCCGCGATCAGCATTCCGCTGATGGTGAAAGATTTCGGTTTGCCCGGGGCCGCGCTGGCGAATCCGATTTATTTCGGAGTTGAGGCGCTGGTTTTGGCCATGCTGGCCAGACCCTGGCGGAATATCGGCACCGAAAAGCAGGTTGCATGCGACCCTGCCGCCAATGAAACGGCAAGCTGCGGGATGACGGCCTGACCGTGGCGTCAGCATTGATAAATTGAATCATTTAACACTTACTTCTTAGTTAAGCGCTTATCCGGGAAGAAATACTATGACTTATGCACTTGCAGTTTCGGAGATCTATGGCGAGGTTTTACACGAATGTGTGGCGTGTGGCGCTGAGAATATACGCTATTGGGGCCAGAAAAACTTCCACTATACCGAAAGCTCGAATCACAGCGAATTTCATATCTACCGATGCGGAAACTGTGGAACCGGATTCTTAAACCGGCCGCCGCATACCGAATGGTTGCAGGCGATCTATCAATACTCGGGCCAGGCGCTGACTCGGCCGATAACGCTGGAAGATGTATTGGCGAGAGAGGCCGAGTTTCCCAATTGCACGGTCGACGCCGAGCGCATGGCGCGTAAAGCCGATCAGTTCAATCGGTCCGTGAATCCTAAGGCGCTGGATATTGGTTCGGGATTTGGTTTTTATACGCAGGCGCTTCGCAAGGCGGGTTACCGTACGGTCAGCATCAACCCGGGGAAATACGAAAATGCGGTGTTCAAGGCGTTGAACGGTGATGAGCCGCTTCCGGTAATGTTCGAGAATTACGAAGCCAGCGAGCCGTTTGGCATCGTGATAATGTCGCAGGTCTTGGAACATCTGCTCGAACCGGATCAAGCGGTAGGGAAGGTGGCCGGCTTATTGTCGACGGGTGGGGTTTTTGCCTGCGCCGTGCCGAATTACGATTCCTTTTTAGTCAAGCTTCTGGGCACCCGGGATAACGCCTGTTTATGGGTGCCGGAGCATGTCAATTATTTTACCGAGAAGGGTTTAAAAGCCATGTTCGAGCGAAACGGCTTCACGGTCTTGAAGGTGGAGCAGGTCACCCGGATCCCCTTCAATGCGCTATCCAAAAGACTAGGCCTGAAAGGCAAGCCCGCTGCGCTGGCAAATGGCCTGGTCAAGTTTTTGCAGGCCCCGTTCGCCAGCCTGATGCATTGCTTCGGCCTGGGCATCTACATCAATCTCTATGCGATCAAGAATTAAAACAAAGCCTTGTCTTCATAGAGGAAATTTTAAGCAAGCCCTATGCTAACTGTTGTTATTTTGACCCAAAACGAGCAGGCCAACCTGCCGCGCTGTCTGGCTGCAATTCCTGAACGCTATCCGATCGTGATCGTGGACTCCGGAAGTACTGATCAGACGCTCGATATCGCCGCGAGGCACGGCTGCAGCATTTTTACCAATCCGTGGCCCGGCTTTGCCGAGCAGCGCAATTTTGCGATCAACCGGTGCGCTATCGCCACGCCGTGGTTATTGTTCGTCGATGCCGACGAAATCTATCCGCAGGCGTTTTACGACTGGTTCGAAGCCGACATCGCAGGCTCTGATGCGCTGGATGTGCTGATGGTGCCGTCAATATTGTATCTTCGAGGTCAACGCCTCAGCCATGCGCCGGGTTATCCGATTTATCATCCGCGCCTGGTGCGCCGGGAAACCACCCGTTTTGTGCAGAACCATACCGGGCACGGTGAGGCTGTCATCAATACGTGCCGGGTCGGCTATTCCGACATCCCTTATGACCATTATTTTTATCACGGCGAGATCATTGCTTGGATGCATAAGCATGTCGGCAAAGCCGCGCAGGAGGTGAAGCTCAAGCCCACACAGGATGCGATGATGACGACACGCGGGCGCTTGAGCGTTTTATTGGGAAGGTCCTGGATCAGGATTCTTGCCCGGTTTTTATACCACTATGCGTTTCGTGGTGGTTTTATGGATGGAGCGGCCGGCTTGGAGTTTGCGCTGATGTTTACCTGGTATGAGGCAACCATCTATATGCAGGCCAAGGCTGGCGTTCAAACCAGGGTATAACTATGAAAATTTCGCTCGTATTGGCCACGCTCGGGAGAGACATGGAAGTCGGGGATTTCTTGAAATCCTTAATCGAGCAGACCTATAAAAACTTTGAGCTGATCATCATCGATCAGAACCAGGATGGGAAAATCGACGCGATCGTCGAATCGTTCAGCAGCTGGCTTGATGTAAAACATGTAAAAGTGGATTTTACGGGCAACGCCAGGGCCAGAGACTACGGCATCGGCCTGGCTCAGGGCAGAATCGTGGCATTTCCGGATGACGATTGTGCCTATCACAAGGACGTCCTGGAGAAAGTGGTCGCCGAATTTGCGCGGCGCAAGGACCTCTCGATCCTGGTGGCGGGTTCGTATGATTTTTCATCGAGCCGCTTCAGCATCGGCGTGAACAGCCGGAAAGCCCGCTATTTTTCGCGCTTTCAGATGCTGGGGGTCGAGTTTACGCAGTTTTTCGAGGTGACCCGGCTGGACCGGCAGCAATTCCATCTGGATTGCGATTTCGGGATCGGTTCCAAATATTCCGGAGGCGAGGGTTTTGAGCTTCTGTATCGCTTGCTGCGGGCCGGCGGTACGGCATTCTATACCCCGAACATCAGGATTTATCATCCGGACAAGGACCACTACAAGCTGGGGACCGGAAGAATGCTGATGTATTCGACCGGCGTCGGGGCTTATATCCGGAAATTCACCAATCAGCGCGACTTGTTCATGCTGTACTACATCGCCCGCAAGATGTTCATCGCCCCCTTGCTGAAAATGCTGCTGGCTCTGGTCTTGTTGAACCGGAAAAAGCTGGCTTATTCCTTTTATAACCTGGTCGGTATCTGGCGCGGGTTTCTGGCCTATGAAGGCTGAGTTTTTGATAACAGAATGAGATGCAGGAAAACAGTATGGAAGTAGGAATCGTTACCACGCATATTCCTCCCGCTAAAGGCTATGGCGGGGTATCCGTCACGGCCAGTGTATTGACCAAGGCCTGGGCCGCGCGGGGGCATAAAATGACGCTGCTCTCTTCGGACGAGTCGATCGACGGTCCGTTGCGGGCCGAGCAGGTGAAACTCGGCGAGCAGGTCGATGTGCAGCTTTATTCCTGCTATGGCTTCAGGCGCTGGGGCTTTGGACTCGGCGCAATTCCGAAGCTCTTCAACTTATGCCGGCGTTCTCCGGTGGTCTATATCCACGGCATTGCGACCTGGCCCTCTACGCTCGCGGCCATTTTTTGCTGCCTGTTGCGCCGGCCGTTCATGGTGGCCGTGCACGGCGGCCTGATGCCCGAACACGTCGAGCTGATACGCCGGAAGAAACCGCACAAGTGGCTGTATTACCGCGCGCTGACTTTCCCCACGCTGCGCCGGGCGATTGCGGTGCATTGCACCAGCGATACCGAGGCCGAAGGCGTGCGCGACGTGCTCGGCCAGGATGCCCGCATACTGCTCGTGCCGAACGGGATCGACAGCCGCGAGATTCCGGTTGCCGATTATCCTGCCGGGGAGGGCATGCGGCTTTGCTTTCTGGGGCACGTTCAGCAGGAGAAAGGCATCAATGCCTTCATCAAGGCGTGGCTGAAGGTGCGCCGTCCGAACGACTCTCTGGTCATTGCCGGGCGCAGCGTCGACGGTGCCTATTTCCAGGAGTTTCAGGGGCTGCTCGAACAGGCGCAGGGCGCGATCAGCTATCGGGGCTATCTGCAGCGCGACGAGGTGATCGAACTGCTCGCGTCCAGTCATTTCCTGGTGCTGCCTTCCGGGCTGGAAGAGGCCGGCGGCATGCGTGAGAACTTCGGCAATGTGGTTGCCGAGGCGATGGCCGTCGGGCGACCGGTGCTGGTCGCGAAGGGCCTGGCCTGGGATCATCTGCAGGCACTGGGAGCAGGCTTCGTTTTCGAGCGCAACTTGGCGTCGGTGTGCGGAGCGCTGTGGAAAGCGCAGGCGCTGGACAGTTCGGAATGGCGGCGGATGTCGGTAAACGCCCGGCAGTATGTCGAGCAGCAGCTCGACCCCGTCAAGCTCGGTGATAAGGTCTGGCAGGTGCTGACAAACGCCGGCCCGGCCGATCTCCCGCAACAGTTGGCGGAGGGCTCTTTCTATGAGTAAGGTCGGTCTGATCGTGCCCACCTTGAACGCCGGCAAACTTTGGACTTCCTGGCTGGAGGCGTTCGCGGGGCAGACCCGAAAACCGGATTATTTGCTGGTGATCGACTCGTCGTCCAGCGACGATACCGCCCGTCTGGCGCGAGAGCAGGGGTTTGACGTGCAAGTGATTCCGAAGTCCGAGTTTAACCACGGCGGTACCCGTCAGGCCGGCGTGAATACGTTGGCGCCCGCGGACATCATCGTGTTTCTGACCCAGGATGCGTTGCTGGCCAATCCCGAGGCGATCGCCAGGCTGTTAGCCGTATTCGAAGATGAGCAGGTCGGAGCGGTCTATGGACGCCAGTTGCCGCACCGGAACGCGGGACCGATCGGCGCGCATGCCCGCCATTTCAATTATCCGGCCGAAAGCCAGCTGCGCAGTTTTGAAGAGCGTAAACGGTTTGGGATTAAAACGGTCTTTATCTCCAATTCGTTTTCTGCGTATCGGCGCAGCGCGCTGATGCAGGTCGGCGGTTTTCCCACCGATACGATCATGAATGAAGATACCTATGTCGCAGGCAAGATGGCGATGAACGGCTGGAAAATCGGCTATTGCGCGGAAGCCCAGGTTTTCCACTCGCACGATTATGGCTTTGCGGACGAATTCAAGCGTTATTTCGATATCGGCGTGTTTCACGCGCACACGCGCTGGCTGCAACAGACCTTTGGCGGGGCTTCCGGCGAGGGGTTGCGCTTTGTGATTTCGGAAATCCGCTATCTGGCAAAACACGCTCCCTGGCTGGTTCCTTCTGCGCTGCTCCGGACAGGGCTGAAATGGGCCGGATTCAAATTAGGCGCACTGCATTCGAGTTTGCCAAAAGCCATGCGCAGCAGCTTCAGCCTCCATAAAACCTATTGGCTCCGGACTTGAGATTGTTTGTCGCGATTTTTCAGGACGTATCCAGCTTGTAGCCGAACCCTCGAACAGTCTTGAGCAGCTTCGGCTCGAAATCATCATCAATTTTACGCCGCAACTGGCGAATATAGACATCCACCACATTGGTTAAAGGATCGGCGCTGTAGCCCCATACTTGTTCAAGAATCCGGGTGCGGCTCAGCACTTTGCCCTGCATGCGCATTAAGCATTCCAGCAGGGCAAACTCCTTCGGCGTCAGGTCGATAAGCGTGTCGCCTCGCTTCACTTCGTGAGTTTCCCCGCTCAATATCAGGTCTGCTATACGATATTCCTTGATTTCCGCTTTGATCTCGCTACCCCGGCGGCGCATCAACGCCTCGATTCGGGCGAGCAGCTCCTCAAATGCGAAAGGCTTGGTCATGTAATCGTCGGCGCCGGCGCGTAGGCCGGACACCTTATCCTGGACAGTATCTCTGGCCGTCAGCATCAGAATCGGAGTGTCGATGCCGTTGCTGCGGAGGTGCTCGCAAATTTGCAGGCCATTCAGTACAGGCAAGCCCAAATCCAGAATGATGACCTGAAAGTCTCCCTCGACCCCCATCGTAATGGCCGCCGGACCCGACCGCGCCACCTCGATCGCATAGCCTTCGGCTTTCAGCCCGCGCTGAATAAAATCGACGATGCGTTCATCGTCTTCCACTAGCAAAATTCGCATATAGAGCCGATACCTGTCAAATTATTGAAATTGAGTCATTGGGGGGGCTTGATCCGGCTCGACCGACAGCAGGGGCAGTGTCACCGTAAATGTCGAGCCTGTGTTTTCGGCGCTGGCGACGAAAATGCGTCCCCCGTGCGCGTTCAGGATCGATTTGGCCATCGGCAGGCCCAGGCCCGTGCCGTCCTGCCGTGAGTGGAGGGCATTCTGGCTGCGGAAGTGGCGGTTGAAAATCCGCTCCAGATCTTCCGGAGGGATGCCGATGCCCTGATCGGTAAGGCTGAAACTTGCGGTGTCTCCGTCCGACCATAAGACAACTTTGATCTGGCCTCCGGGATTCGAGTACCGGCAGGCATTGTCTCCCAGAATGAACAGCACCTGACGCAGCCGTTGTTTATCGCCGCGTACCAGAATCGGCCCGGAGGGCGCGTCCAGCGCAACCGAGATGGTTTTTTCCTCGGCCATGACCTGAAAATCTTCGACAACGCCGGTCACGAGTTCGGTCAGTTCCACGCTATCCCATTCAAACTGCAGGTTGGCGGTTTCGGCGCGGGCCAGAAACATCAGGTCGTTGACGTATTTCCCCAGTTGCATCGACAGTTCGATGATGCGCTGCAAAGCGTCTTTGTACTCATCCGCTTCCCGTTCCTTTCCGCGCAGGGTGACTTCTGCCTCCCCGCGTATCACCGTGATCGGGGTGCGCAGCTCGTGGCTGATGTCGGCTAAAAACTCCCGCCGCGCCTTGTCCATGCTTTTGAGTTCTTCATTCAGGCGATTCAGTTCGAAAGTCCGCTCGGCCACGCGTTTTTCGAGCACCGTCCGTCCCTCGCGCAGTTTGTTCTGCTGAACCTCCAGTTCCCGCGCCATCTGGTTGAAGTGGCGGGCGAGATAGCCGAACTCATCGCGCGTGTCGAGCGCGATACGATAGTCCAGATGGCCGGAAGCGATTTCGTCGGTCCCCTTCATTAACGCTTCGATCGGTTTCCTGACCCCGCGCAGCAGCAATAATCCGGACGTGAGGCTGAACATCGCCGCACTCAGCGAAGCCAGAATCGCGATCCAGCGCGACTGAACCATCAAGTCTTCCAGCTCCTGCCGGGCTTTTCCGGCTTTTTCGCGTTCGGCGCTGATCGCCGCATCGATCAGCGGCTCGAATTTTCCGTCAATTTCCTCTTCCGAGAATTTCGACAGCGCCTGCATCGCCATTTCGAGCTTGCCTTGCCGGCGCAGGCGCTCGACTTCGTCGAAGCGGTATTCGCTGGCATCCAGAAAGGCGGTGAAATGCGCCACTCGTTCCAGCTCGGCAGGTGGCGCCGATGCATTGCCGGAAGCATAGTTTCCTGTCTCCGTTTCCTTTATCGCGGTGTTGCGAAGCACCTGCATCGCTTCGTAAAGATGCTGCTTGGAGCTCTCCACGCCGGCTTCAGCACTGTCATCGGCCGTTATCAGTCTGTCCATGCGCTGCTTGAAGTGGCGATAGGCTTCCTGCGATAACCGCTCGTAATGATCGAACGCTTCATACGCCGCCTGGCTGCGCTGAAAATAGCGGGCAACTTGGTTTGTCCCCCAATAGAGCGCAATGCCTAAAAACAGAACGAAGCCGAACGAAACGAAGATGACAATCGCCAGGCGGAAACGAAACATACGGACTAATTCGCGTCGCCGCTCTGATCCATTTGTTTTTCCATCGACCGGACCGCTTCCAGTTTTTCGCGCAGAAGACGGTTTTCATCCTTTTTGGCGCCACTGGTTTCGTTCGGTTCGCGTTCGCTGGGTGCCGGTTTGTGCCTGGGTTCTGCCGAACCGTATTTTCTTGCCGGATTGTTCAACCGTTTCAAGGCTTCGGTATGAATGTCGACCAGTTTCCGGGTCCGGTCATCGGGCATCTGTCCGGGCGGGATCGCCGCGACTCCGTTCAGAATTCTGGGGATATCGCCGCAGCTGTCCGAAAGCAGGCGGCCCACCATCAGATGCAGCTGAATCCCGGCAACGGGGGCTCTGGAATCTTTTTGCCGCTTCAATAGGATACGGCAGGTTTCGGCGCGGGAAGAGGGCGGAATTCGGGCCATGGTTGCTCCAAAACCGAGCAGTTCATCCACGTCCGACCGCGAATAAGGATCGTTGTAATAGGTCGAGCTCGGGGAATAGGTATTCCAGCCGGAATTGAACCCGGCGCACCCGGTCAGCAACAAAAGGCCGAGTGCCAGATTTAGGTGACGCATAGAAAATAATGACAGCATAGAATTAATGTTTCAGTAGGGATCAGGCGTTTGCGTTGACCGGTATTTGAACGCGGATCCGGGCTCCGTGTTGGTCTTCTCGCGCGTCGATAATATCGACTTTACCCTGATGATTGGCCACATATTCCTTGACGATAGCCAACCCCAGTCCGGGGCCTTCGGCAGGCTCGCCCTGCTGGGCGGCCTTGCCCCGGAAAAAGGGCTCGAAAACATTCGCGCGTTCTTCGGGATCGATACCGGGTCCTTCGTCCTCGATCTCCAGTTCCATCTGCTCGCCCGAATCGCGAAGCATCAACCGTATTTCGCCGCCTGCCGGCGAGTATTTCACCGCGTTCGACATCAACTCATAAAGGATGGTGCGCAACTGCTCCTGAATACCGGCTATTTCGATCGGACGGATCAGCTTTTTCAGGGTAATCGATTTGTCCTGAAGCGGCGTTTCAAACTCCTTGATCACCGACTCGAGCAGGTCCTTCATGTTGACGCCCGCCTTGCTCTTCATTTCCGGCTTGATGTTGATTTGACTGTAACGAACCAGTTCCTCGGACACCGTTTTCAGTTTTTCGACATTCGCGCTCAGGTTCAGCGCGATCAGCTGACCGGCGCTGTCCGGGGACTTTTCTGTCTCGTTCAGGAGCCGTTCCGTGCCTTCGCGAATAGCCTCCAGCGGCAGATCGATTTCGCGGGCGACGTTGTGCATGAACTGCTGTTTCGAAACTTCCAGTTCGATCAAATGCGTGCGCAGCCATTCTAGGCGCTCGCCCAGATAGCGCAGGTCCGCGGGACCCGTCACGATCACAGGCGCTTCGAGTTTGCCGGATCCCAGACGGCGGATCGAGGCGTCCAGTTGGCGCAGGGAGCGCGACAGCACGATCAGCAACGACACGATGAAGATGAACGAGATGAACAGTAGCAGGGCCGCTTTCGTTAATAGCCCCTGTTCCAGCGATTCCGACTGCTGCCGCAATTCGTTGAATTCATGCTCGACATGATTCTCGAATTCGCGCGAGAGCGTATTGGACGATTCACGCAGCCCCTGGAAAGCCTCATCGATGGGCAAGCCGGGATGATTGTCGGCCGCCGAGCTAATGATCTGCTGATAAATCAGGTTTTCCTTTTCGGAGAGTTCGTTGACCAGCAGGGCGATCTTGTTCGTAACATTCAGTTTGAGCAACTCATTCAAAGCCTGCTTGAAAGAGGCCCGTGTGGCTTCATAGGATTGCTGCTCGTACGGCTGGCGCAGGGCCGGGTCCGAAAACAGAATGAACAGCCGGGCTTTGCGTTCAATATCGGCTGTTTTTTGCAAAACCATCCGTATCGTTTTGGTCTGTTCGAAGACCTGCGAATTGATCGTTCTGCCCAGTTCCGAAGTCTCGCGCATGCCGAAAGCCGCGTACATGACCGCTAAAAACAGCGGAATCGCGGCAATCACGAAGCCTATAATGATCAGAGATTTTAGTGATAGAATGTTTTTAAATCTGATCCGGCCGAGAAGGGCGTTCAGTTGCGCTTCGACTGCCGATTTGACTCTTGACGAGTCCGGTTTTCTGAAAATATTCTGAGCGAAGTTGGTAATAAACTCTTTCATTGATTCGACGTGTCGGATCGTCAAAAATCCCTTTCCGACAATTCATTGGGAATGGCGCGCTGCATGAGAATCCGTTTTCGGCATCGAAAAGTCCAAATGCTCATCTGACACCTGTGCTGGCTTAGGCCGATGGAATAGGCGTCTATTATCGCACATTTTTATTATCCCAACCTTGTCTCGTTCGCTGATCCTCCGGCGTACGTATCCGATTGTTCCCTTTTTAAATTTTCTAAACCATGAAGCGTAACACCTTGTTTTTTCTGATCGCGCAGGCGGTGCTGCTGGCGCTGGCCGCTCCTTCTCTGAGTCATGCTGAAGCATTCCCCCCATTGCCGGTGCAGGGTACGGTGGAGAGGCCGGTTCTTCGGCTTGAACTGGGCAGTCAGCCGGCATCCGCGGGCGTGGAGGATAAGACTGCGCGGGTCTATGCCGGTGAAGTTTCCGGGCATGAAGGGGATGTATCGATTCAGACCGACAAGGATGAAATCAGCTCATTGCATCCCGGCTTCGGCAACTGGAAAGTCAACTTCCGCTTCAAGCTGAAGGCCGGTTTCCCGGCCGATTCTTACACGTTCTGGGCGCGGTGGCGGCAGGGAGGCGATCCGAATGTCTGCGTGCAGACCTTCGAAGTCTGGGCCGGCCCTGACCCGTCCAGGCTGGAGCTGCGCGGCACGCTGTCGATGAAGCCGAAAGGCTGGGATTATGCCTGGATAGCGGCCGAGTCGCCGGTCAATCTAAAGGCTGATGACGCGGTGATTGAGATCAGAAACAGCGGGGCAGGGCATGACGCGAAGGTGTTCGACGCCTTTCTGCTGGCCTCGCCGCTGGATGCGCTGCCGGTGCGCGGGGAGGCGGGTAAACCGGTGGTGCTGCTGGATCTGGGCAAGGCGCCAGCCTTTGCGGCCGCCCTTAAAAATGACACGCTGCAAGTCCAGCTTGGCGAGGCTGCGGCAGGTTCCGGCGCTGCGTCCGTCCTGACCGAAAAGGACGAGGTCCAGGTTTTTCACCAGGGCTTTGGCAGTTGGGATGCGGACTTCCGTTTCGAACTGAATCCGACGATCGCGCCCGGACAGTACCGGGTATTTGCCCGTTACAAAAGTGGCGGCGAGGTCTCTCAGGTAACGCAGAATTTCACCGTGAAGGCAGGCGCCCGGCCCGAGCAACTGGCGGCGCGGGGCACTTTTGCTCTGACCAATACCATGCCCTGGGAATATCAATGGCTTGAGAGTCCGGCAACGGTTACTGTCCTGCCTGGCGATCGCTGGCTGGAAATCCATAATACCGGCAAGGCGGACGGCGCGAAAGTGTTCGACGCTTTCTTGCTGAAGCTGGCAGCGCCTTTGGGCGACTGGATGAACGCCGATCAGGCTCAGGCCAGAAACCGCTTTCTGGCGATGACGAAAGCCTTGCCGGATGCCCAGCGCCGCCTGTATCTGCTCGACGGCAAAGGCGAAAAGGATCAGATCCTGTTTCGGGGCTTGGCGGCTGATGCGGCGCGACCCAGTTATGAAAAGCTGTCGGTGTCTTATCTGGTCGGGCCGGACGCCGAGGCGATGGCGCGCAGCCTGAACCTGGCGGAACTGCCTGCAGCGGTGATCACCGACGATCATTACGGCGTGCTCGGCGTGCTGACCAGGCCGGATAGCGATGCGGAGGTGATCCTGTTTCTTGCCGATCCGGAGAAGGCAGGCAAGATGCCGGCGCCGCCCGCGGTGAAGTCCGCTGAGTCGACACCGCTGAAGGGCGGCGTGCCGGAAGCCTGGCTGGTGGGCGGCCTGCAGGACGGCCGGGCAGGCGTATCGGCGATCGGGCTCGACAGCGAAACCGTGTTGCGGCCGAATCCGGAACAGTCTTACCTGAGCCTGCAGATGATGGGCGGGAAAATGCTGTCCTGGCATCCGTCGGCAACACAAGCCGACGGCAGCGCGGATATCGAGCCCCGTACCGAGCATGCCTACGGCTGGTCGCGCGGCAGCGGCTATGCCCACCTCTACCTGCATGCCAATCAGGTGACCCGGGCGCTGCTGCATCTGAAACAATCCGGCATTCAATCCCGCGGCTGGCTGGACGGCGTGCCTTTCGAATTTAAAGACGACCCCAATCCGCCGTCCGGATTTTCGTCTTCCGTGGAAAAGATCAAAACCCTGCTGCACGGGCTGACCACCGAAGGCCTGGTCGCAACCGCGTTGTCGGATCGGCCCGAAGCGCCGCAAGCTGCCGCGCTGAATCTGACGCCGGGTTGGCACAGTCTGCTGGTCAAGCTGGTCATGCAGCACGATCAGGGCCAACGGTTTTATTTCGCGGCCCGGTTTACCGATCAGGAAGGCAAACCGCTGGAGTCGATCAAGACCGGATTGAGCGACCCCACCGCCGATCCGGCGCTTAACCGCATCGCTGCCCGGCTGCGGCCGCTGGTCTTCGTCGATGCGCCTGCCAATCTGCCGCATCCGGGCGATCACATCAGGCTGAGCGCGGACATGCGCTGGCATCCGATCCTGGAGGAAGCGGCGCTGTCGGCGCCGCTAGCGCATTTTCCGGCCAAACTGCGCTTGCGCCTGGTCGATTATGGCGGCAACGAGGTGGCTGTAAAGGAAGTCTCCGGCCTGTTTCCCGGTCAGGTCGACGTGGACTTCGGCAAGATCCAGGATGCCGGTTATTACGCGGTTTATCCTTCCTTGTATACGCCCTCCGGCCAGTTGATCATGAATTACCCGGCCGATGGCTTTTCAGTGGTGGGCGAGGCGTCCGAGCAAAAGCGCCGCCTGAACAGTAAAAAACTCTGGAACAACGACTATTACGCGCTGGCCGACGGCGACAAGAGCTTCCGGCAGGAGGGCGGCTATTTTTCCTGGCTGGAGCGGATCGGCATTTACAGGAGCTACGGCAGTTATCCGGGCTTCGATCCGCAGTATCGGACACAGTGGGAGCAGGCGAAAAAGCGCGGTCTGGTCCTGTTCGCCGACTCTTCGGGAGACAGTTCCTGGCTGAACGACAATCCTGCGGACGGGCAAAAATTCGTTAATGCGGCCGGGGAATTTACCCGCTTCTTCAAATCGACGAATGAAATCGACATCCGCGGCGAGCCCGAATGGCAAAAGCTGCGCGAACCTTCGCATTGGGTGGAGCGGGCCAAGCGGGAGATTGAGCAGGCCCACAAGGTGCGCCGCGACGCCCATTATGTCGGCGGCAGTCTGGTGCGTCCGGGTGAAGGGGAATGGTTCAAAGAGGTGTTGAAACTGGGCCTGGACCGTTATCTGGATGCCTGGGATGTTCATGCCTATCCGCAACAGTCGCCGCGTTTCGGCGGGCCGATCGGCAACGGCGAAAACGAGGATGAGCGTGGCGTACTGCGCGCCTACGCGAGCCTGGGAAAGAAAAACAGCTTGCCTTTCTGGCTCGGGGAAACCGGCGCCAAGGCCATGCATGGCGCGACCGGAAGGCGCTGGCAGGCCGAGCAGGCCGCCAAAATGATCGCCTGGGTCAACAGCCGCAGCGATTACTTGGGGCTCGCGTTCTGCATCGGCCACGAATACGACCTGGCGTATGGTCGAATCTGGGATTATTCGATGGGCCATAAGCCCGGCGAAGCGGCCCTTTACACCGCAGGCGCTTTGATCGACGGTCTGCCTTATCGTGCCATCGACACCCAGAATGCTTCAGTGCAGGCGGGTTACTTCGGCGAAACCTTGATGATCTGGCGAACCGATGAGCAGAAAAGTCACTGGCCGCTACGGCTGGATGCCGGCAAACGCTGGCTGCTTGTGGACGTAGTAGGGCGTACTCAGGAACTGACCGTCGACGATTCGGGGCTCGCGAACATCACGATCTCCTCCAGTCCGGTTTACGTATTGACACGAGCCGATTATCAGCGGTTGACGGGTGAGTAAGTAGCACCGCCGTTGACCAACTGGCCTTCGGCGGTTCTTTTCTATTTAGGCCTGTTTCGAGTTTTTCAACCCAATATGACCTTTTTACGCATCTACTTGCTTACATACTGGCCTATGGGATGGACACACCAATGTTCACCAGAACCTTGCCCCCGGCAGATCGTAAACTGATCGGGGTCGCGCAAACGGGCCCTGGTTTGGCCTGGAACTGCCACTGTCCTTTCGCATCCGGAACGGCGGTGCCCAGTTTATTGCTGGTCAGATCTGCCGGAACAGAGGCCGTCGAATACAACTGGACGCTGTTGTTAGTAGCGATGCTGGTGGTGCCCTGCACTAACCATTCGCCAGACGTCGTACTTCTCTTGCACTGCGCCTTAGTGACTGAGATCGTTTCAGAGATAGTGGGTGGTGTAACTGGTGCTGTGGTGACCGTGACAGGCTGAGCGCAGCTCGTCAGGTTGCCCGCCGCATCGGCAGCGGTCCAGGTCACCGTCGTTGTTCCGATCGGGTAACTGGCCGGCGCATTGTTGGTCAGGGCGGTTACGCCGATGTTGTCCGACGCGGATGCGTTACCCAGCGTGATGGCTTGCCCCTGCACCACGTTGACCGCTGCCGGACAGGCGATGGTCGGCACTGTGGTGTCGGCAACAGTCACCACGAAGCTGGCGCTATTGCTATTGCCAGCGTTGTCCTTGACAGAACAGTTGACCGTGGTGGGACCCATAGGCAAGGTAGAACCGGAGGCCGGAGCGCAACTGACACCTGCCGCGCTGACCCCGGAGGAAGCATCGGAGGCAGTCGGAGCGGTGTAATTCACTACCGTTCCAGCCAGGCTGGTCGCTGCTTGTGTGAAAGCGGCGGGTACACCGGCAAAGGCGGGCTGGGTAGTGTCCACTTTAAGCGAGGGGGTGGTCACTGTTGCGGCGGTACCGCCAGCGCTGGTCGCGGCACAGGAATACGTTTGACCTGCCGGTGCCGTGTTAGGCATTGAGGGTACATCGGTACAACCAACCTTAGACGAAATGGCCGACTCCGGATCAGTAACAGTCCATACCACACTCGGCGCCGTTAAATACCAACCGGACGCACTCGGCGCAGCCGGTGTAATCAGAAAGCTGACTTTAGGCGGCGTCGTATCACTAACCTGGCGCTTGAGCAAAAAGGCATGACGCTCGCCGTTAAAAGTACCGATACCGGTAATATAAGTACCGTCTTCACTGATGGCATGCGCTTCCAGTAGCGTCCAGCCGCTGGCAGGGTCTATCAGGGTGTTCAGATCCTGAATACCAATGCCGTTTTGCCATAGGAATGCTTTCTCGGCGGCATCATTGACCGTAGTGGAATAACCGACTACGTCACCGGCATCGCTGATGCCATAGCCTTCACTGAAGTTGCCGCCGAGAGTGCCAAGATCCTTCATCAAGGGAACCTGGCTAGGCTGCCACAAAAAAGCATGCTGAGCGCCATTCAAAGCGGTGGAGGCAACGCCGGCGACCTCGCCGGTTGTATTGATAGCATAAGCGGCACTGTAGGTGCCGCCTAGGGTTCCCATATCTTTTTTGGCGTTAATGCCCCACACAACCGCATGAGGGGATTTGTTGCCGGTTAAGTTTGAAAAACCGGCCACCTGACCTGACAAGTTGATCGCAATGCCGTGACTGTTGCCGGTGCCATCAAGGGTGCCGAGATCTCTTATGGCACCGGTTTTATCCCAAATCACCGCATGCTCGGTTCCAGTGGAAGTCGACGAAAATCCGGTAGCCTGGCCATTGTCGTTAACCGAAAATGCCCGGCTATAGCCGGGATTGACGAGCGCACCAAGGTCCTTAAGGGCTGCAAGCGGTGGTGCGACACCCCCGTCCCATTGAAAAGCATGGTAAAAGTTGTCCCCCGAAAGCGAAGCGGAGCCCACCACCTGTCCCAGGTTATTGATGCCAAAGGCTTGGCTGGAAATCCCCCCGAGCGTACCCAGATCCTTTGGCAATGTCAGATACTGACCAAGGATAGCGTGTTCGGATACGTTATCAGGCAAATAGGAAAAACCGATTGTCAGACCGCTATTGTTGACACCCAATCCCAGGCTATAGGTGCCTTCCAAAGTGCCAAGATCGGAAACGCCGTATTGCGGAACGGCGTTGACAGAGGCATAAGGTAAACAGGCCGCAAGACATACGGCCCACTTAAGTTTGTTCTGTGTTGATGTTGTGTTCATGGGTAATTTCCTTAGAAAGCGGTCAGAGGGACGAAAGAAAATTGGTCAGCAATCCAGGACCGCGGTATCCCCGATGAGATGATCGTGACATCGGTAAATCCGTTTGGATCCTCCACGCCGGCAAAGTTAACGACGCCGGGCACCAATCTTTGTGCGGAAACAGGCTGCCGATTAACGATGAACTGAACGCGGTTGACCGATGGCGCCACCGCCGCGCCGGCATCAATCAACATCCCGAATTGCACCACCCGTTGATTGAAATGGATTCTCACTTCCCGACCTACCGTATCGCCCACTACCGTGCCATTCGGAGAAATAAAATTCGCCCCCTGAGCTTCGCGAATGGCTTTGTCTGTAACAAAAGGCACGCCGGGAATATTTGTTTCCAGGTTGTAGGTGTACAACTCGGTGTTACCGAAACGCAGGGCGCCATTACCGCAATTGATATTGGTAGCATTGAGATCCCCGGCAACCCAACACGCCGTCAGGCCCGTGGCGTTCGCGTCCAATTGCTGCTGGAGTTCATTCTGTACTTGCTGAATGGTACGGCCATTAAGCCGTTTGGTATCCACGACGAAGAAGGAATAAGCGGTAGCACCTCCCGCCATAGCGGAAATGACCCGAGGCGCTGCGTGTGAATATGAGCCAAACAAGACCCACATTATTGCCAGTAAAAGAAGTTTTAAAATTCGCATTTTGATATCCCTTATGATTGGTTTTGGTGTTTGGGAGGGGAAGAGTTGCCCCGCCATCAATTCGACGGGGCAATGTTTCATCCTTTTACGAGCCTCTACGATCCTTAAGGTGAGGTGGTTGAGTTGTCAGCCGACTGGACTGGATTAGAGATACCAGGTAACGGAACCACTGCAGTAGAAGTGCCGCAGCGTATGGTGTAGTTCGTTCTTGCTGGTAGCATCGGTACGTCAACAGCCGGATCATAGTTGGCTGCGTTGTACAGTTTGGTCGCTAAAGGCTGCATCTGCACAGCGCCGGCAGCGTCGACCGAGGCCCTGCCAATCAGTCTTGGCGTCGGGATATCCGCACCGTTAACCCGCACCAGCCAGCAACTACCCGTTGAGGTCAGCGGCGCACCAAACCAGTTTGTGCTAAAACGCAGATCCCAGCGTGGTGCGGTGCTGTACTTGTTGCGCTGGATACTCACCGATTCCCCAGTATTTTCGACGACCACATCCACGCGTACAGGTGTAGATTCAGTACCCGCCGTATTCTTGACCGTGTAGTAGTAAGAGTCGGTGCCAGCCGTCGCGCCCACATTTGGCCTGTAAGTGATAGTGCCATCGGCATTCGCTGTAGCAACACCTTTTGCGGTATTGACGGTAGCGGTATTCGCACCTGCCGCAGTAGCCCTAACTTGCACACTGGCGGTATCGATGGTCGTGCCGACTGACGCCACATCGTTTTGTAGTACTTTCGCGGTAAATCCCGTGGCATTGTTGGTTCTCGATACGGCGAAGTTATCCGGATTGACGGTTGGCGGTCCTGCTACAAACACCATGTCAACCGTTGCGTTGGCCAGATTCGAAACATTGGTGCCGTTTTTTACGAAGTAACTAAACGTCGCTTTTCCGGCAGCACCTGGATTGGCGGTGAAAGTCGCTGTTCCGCCAGTAAGCGAACCGGTAGCCGTGCCTACGATCTGGGTTATTGGTTGGCCATCGGGATTCAGAACGGATATGCCTGGTTGGTCTACGATGACGATCTCACCCGCTCCACTATCGTTCGCACCGACGTTCAATTCTTGCGGACCGAAACCAGGCACATTCGTGAAGGTATCGGCATGGGCAACCAGAGTTGCGGTGTTATCGGGGCTATTGGCCAGAACGGTCACTTGCTTTACAGCAGAACCCGCCAATTGCGAGACTACCAATACTTTATCGGGTGCACGATTGAGAGGGAACGGTGCGGTTGCAGTAAGGTCACCATTTACCGCTGCCGGACAGCCAGTTTTTGCAGTCGAATCAAGTTGAACCGTAAGAGGATCCGAGCCCGCCGTTAACGTCAATGTTTGATCATCGCTCGAATGGGCTGAAACGCAAAGATTTCCGGTGGCCGGGTCATATTCGGCCTTGCTGATAAACACAATGTCCGACAAGGGAGCGCTTTTTTTCACCACCGGATTACTGGTGGTATTGACCAACTCTACCACAGGCGGCAATGTCGCATTGGGACCTAACACCATATGGGCCTGATACGTGCCGGTTTGTGCGCCATTATCCAAGACTGAAGTCATGACCACACCGGGCAAATCGTTACCCATTACCTGTAGCACTTGGGGGGCGTTCTTATCCGTCTTCGCCCATACATCGACCGTCGTAGCAGAAGCATTCCGGCTGAATACCGCTTGGGTGATTTCGGTAGCCGTCGGAATGGGAGCGGTCCAAACCTGACCCAGTAAAAATCCCAGCGGCTGCTTCTGCACATTCACGCCTTCCCCCGCAGGTGCAGGGGTTCCGCCAATATCGCAGCCTGCAGGCGCAATGACTTTGAGGTAATTCTGGTGTTGCGGAGTGCCATCTGCGAAGGTGTATCTCGGAGTGATTCCGTCAGGCAGCGTTTCGACGAATGGACTACCGGTATAGGTGTGTTCCACGTTCGGATCGCCGACGAATTCTTCGGTACCGACCTTGAGGCCATTCGCTGGCGTTCTGGGCAGGGGAATTTCATCGCCGTTATTATCCCAATGCAGGAATGGTCCGATCGGCCCTTGTAAAGCCCCGGTAAAGTCGAGCGGCGCAATCCCGATATCGGCGGTTTCGAATAAGGCTCGCGGCCCTTCAGGAACGTCCGTGAAGGTGTTATCCCCCCATGGATGAATAATCCGGTAGGTGCCGGCACACTCGGGACCAGTCACGCTCATCACGAAACGAGTCCGGGCAAAGACCATTTCCTGTCCCTTGACCGGTGTTCCACTAGCGTAAGCGGCTTCGACCGCCGAGACATAGCGCAGGTCAATACCACCATTAGTGATATTGGCGTTCAGGTTGGTATAGAAAATTTCGTCACCCACATTGCCTGCAAATCCTGCTGGGTTAGGCGCAATCGGGAAGCACATTTGCCCTCCAGCTGCGACAGGATCGGGGGAAGCCGCCAGCGATTTACACAGACCCAGCGGCAAACTCGAATTATCGCGGTACCACGCTGGCCAATTCAAAGTCGCGGGTATAGGAAGACCAGTACCGCTATTATCGGCGATACCACCAAAATCCTGCAGTTGTGCTGCAGCCATGTTGCTGGCAAATACTGACCCTGCCAAGATCAGACGAATGGGATTGCGTATTAGGGTATGTTGGGTTTTCATTTCAAGAGCCTCATTATCCTTTTTCAAAGAATCATAGGCCGATGTGCCTTGGGATGGGGGTAGCCGCAACCATACATATCGGCCTAACACTCGCATCCATTCCCTGACTGAAAATACCTCCGGATATTCGACATGAATATCGCCGTTCGCATCCCTTGATCATAGGGAAAGACGAATTATGAAAATAGCTAGTTCAGGGGTTAATCCATTACGACTTACTGTGCCGGAAAGGCAATTAAGCCAGAAAATTACGAGAGCGCTGCAATATAATATTTCTTATCGTATTCCAGAAATTCCTGGTACTAAATTGCATGCTCTGAATAACTTCACTTGTTAATTCCGTGATGCTGTGTAAGGTTCAATGGAAAGAAAAAATTTAAATAAAATTTAAAAAATTAATACTGTAGGTTTTGAACAATATAAATTTCTTGAAACTAACAAAAATTATTTATCGCTTATTAAAGCGGTTATTTTTGCGGCTGCTGAAATAATACGGACCTTCCGTGAGCCTAGATACTGACCCGGACCGAAAGAGAGCGTGGACATCAAGCCCGTGTCGAATCGGGCAATCTGTTCCAGCGTAGTGATCAGCTTTTTCCGGCTTAATTCCCGGCCCGTTCTTTGCAGGCCTTCTGCTAACAGTTTGGCAGCGCTATACTTTTGTCGGCGTGGGTGCGCGATTTTCAGCTAAAGTACTGGGCAGGTAATCCATGGTTGCTGGCAAATGCCAAGCTCCCAGAACTTCTGGATATTTTTGCTTTCATAGCGGCTTCCCCTTTAAGTGATATTGAATGTTGCCTGACCATATGCCAACTTTGGTAAGTAAACATAAGGAATTTGTAACTATTCAGCTAAGCTCGCCACCTATCCTGATGGATGCCTAAGAGGATGTAGATGGCAATGCAGAAGCATTTGCCGAAAGGGTTGGCATCCCAATTAACCGGCTATCATGTGTGCTTCACTCAGGCCTCATACTGACGGAGATGGATGTTATATAGTCACAATCAATAATTGTGCCTCGCCTGGCAGGCAAAGATGGGTAATCCGACCAAGTAATGATCATTGCGCCGGACCTGCCATATACTCGATCAAGGCTTCCACATCGGCGTCGCCTAGCCTGAGATTCGGCATCGGCAGCTTTTTGTAACGGTTGAAAAGATCGAGGGCGATCGGGTCTTTTTCCGACAACATTTGATCGGGTATCTTCAGCCAGCGGGTCAGCCAAGCCTTATCGCGCCGCTTGGTCACGCCTTGCAATCCCGGCCCCAGGCCATCTTCTGTGCCCATACTGTGGCAAGAGTCGCAACGGGAACGGAAAAGGTCTTCGCCCTTGCTCATCTTGGGTATTTGTTTTGCCTCTGCATAACTTGCCAGCTCGGTTTTTTCAATCTTCTTGCTGGGATGGCTCAAAGACCGGCCAAGTACCCAAGCCAAAACCTTGGGTTCATCGAAAGAAGAACGTTTTATCCATTGCCCGGTGCTTTCATTGCCAAGCACGAAGCTGGTGTTGTGTTCGCTGAGATTGCCGGCCTCGACATCGTCCCTGAATAAGCCCAATTTTTTTCGCAGCAGCGTGGTATCGGCTTTGCTTCCGGTCAGAAAGCGCCAGCCGGAATCAGATCCGATTTTAAACCTTTCAGCATACTCTTTGAGTACTGCAGGCGTGTCGTGCTCGGGATCGATACTGATTGAATAAAAGAAGATATCCTTTCCCATGCGGTCGGCCAACAGTTTGTACACCTGGCGTAAGTTGGCGGTCTGCATCGGGCAGGTATCGCCGCAGTGGGTATAGATAAAATTGATGATAACGACTTTATCCTTGATAAGGTCATCATAAAAACGGACGGTTTTGCCATCCTGATCGACCAATTCCAGATTGGGAAAATAGCTTTCACCCCAAGGAGAGCCCTTGGGGGCGGCCCAGGCCGAACTACCCCCAAGTGTCAACATAGCGCCTATGAATATCATTCTTCTCAAATAGCCAAGAGCGCCATGAATTATCATCATCTATCTCCTGTTTCCTGATTATTTAGGTAAAACAAACGATTTTTTCGCAGCCAAATCACCGATCTTAGCGGTGGGCAAATAAATACTGGGTTCATATTGAACCCCATCCCAGTCCGGCATCGGTGTCGGTATGGCCAGCGTCTGTCCGGCATTTTGCGCATCCCACCGTAACAACATCGCCTTATCTTCATGCTGGGTATTGTGACAATGTTCCACATAGGTGCCGGCAAACTCCCTGACGCGGATCGCTATATCGACGCTGGCCAAACTCTCCGGCAATGCGCCAACACGATACACATCCTTGCGGGCATATTTTTCCCAGGGAGGAGGCGCTTTACCACCGCGGTAAAGAATTTGCCCTTCTTCAAAGTGCACATGCACTGGATGAGCCCAACCATTACCGCCCTTGATATGCCAGATCTCGACTTTACCGAGACCGTCTGGCTGATCAGGAAGCGTTGGCGCCGCGGAAATCCTGTGTTCATCCGCTTGTAAGCCCGAACCGCCATCAGTCTTGATAGTCCAAGGCTGGGTATCTGTTGCGCCGGATCTGCCGAATTCGAAGGTTCTCTGTACGGCGGCCTGCAGCTCCTGGGTGGTCGGTTTATTGACCGGAATCATCTGTTTCTTGCCTTCCACGTAATCGGCGGGGTTCATGCTTAAATCGGTGCCGCTGTAACTTTGCACCCGGAACTCAAGGAATTTGCCGACGCCGGGATCGCCATTGATGCCATCCGCTCTATATTTTTTGGGATCCAGCGCATCAGCCAATGCAATGATTTTGCTTGGCCCTTTACCGTCGTTATGCTCCAGCAAATTAACGAAGTACACCTTTTTGCCTTCCATGCCTTTAAAATCGACAATGATGTCATAGCGTTCGGCAATGGCTTGCTCAGGCAGTGCACCCTGGGCAGATGCGGCATTGGGGAAGGGGACTGCATGTTGCATGATGTTGCCGTCGTTGGCGATCATAAAGGACGGTACCAGTTTGCCGGTTTCGTCGACGATAGCGATCTTGTAAAACCGCGAGACGCTGCCGTTCAAGATACGGAAACGGTAGCGGCGGGCGCGAACATCACCATAAGGTTTGTAAATCCAGTTGACCGTAATGCGGTCACCCAGGTAGCCATCGGTGTTAAAGATGTTGAATTTAAGCTGTCCGTTAGCATCCCAGGCTTTGTCGGCAATCACCAGATTCATATCATAATCGCGATTTCCCCAGTCCAGAGCGGTACCGCTGGGGAAGCGAAGGTTCACGCCATCATTGAGCCCTTCATTGCCGCGGTCAACAGCGCTGTAATAATTCATCATCGCGGCATTGCCTTTGTAGACATTCTGCGCGGTGTAATCCAGCATGTGGTCATGAAACCAGTGAGTGCTCATGGTTTCCCGCCAGTCGCCCCGAACGGGGATGATGCCGCCGCGTCCATCCGGCGCTCCGGCCCTGGGGTCGGTCGCCCGGGTGTTGATGCTGTCATGTCCGGCCAGAACCATCGGCCAATGGTACTCATAAAACTGACCGGGATAAAAGTAAGCGTGCGCGAAACCGTCGCTTTCGGCCGGATTATGGCCATTGTGCTCATGGGTGGTGATGGTATTTTTGCCAAAACCGGCATTTGAATTATCGATCGGTAAGGCGTCGTAGTTGCGGAACAAAATGGATTCCCCATAACGGGCCATCAGCAGTTTAGGGGGCAATGTGCCATCAAACGTCCACACATGCTGAGGGTCCTGAGTCGGCAAATTATGGTGCATCTTTATTACCAATCCTTCGGTACCCGGCTTGCCATCACCATCAGCATCCAGATAGTAAAGTCCGCCGGGGCCAAATTCCCCTACCTCGTAATTGTGCAGCTGCTTCTTGTCGCGCAGACCGCCATTAGGGCGGGCTCCGGTTATCGCCGATTGAAAATAGGCTACACGAGTCGCTTGTCTAAAAAACTCATCCCAACGTTGATGGGAAAACTCTTCACCCCCAGGGCGACCGTCAGCGGGCATCGCCATGTTAGCAGAATAACCCAGGCAACCCTTTATCTTATCTTCCCAGGGATTACGGTCTAAAATCGGTTGGCCCGCATCCGTCTCATCCGATCTTCGAGTAGGTATAGAATTAAGGTCTTCCTTAAGAAAGTTATCCAGTGCTGCACCGTCTGGAATGCCACTACAATCCGTAGGAACGGGTAATCTAGATGATGAGGTACTTGAGTCAGACATATTCTTAAGTCCAAATTCTTCAAACTGCAACAACTTGTCTTCAAATTCATGCGCACACGAACCATTAATACACAACGGACTGGGCTCGGGAGTAAAGAGTCCAGTCACAGGATCCACCGTTGCAGTCGGGATGTTGAATGCCGCATGAGCCAAGTTCGTCCCCCCGAAAAAACAGGATAGAAGTGCGGCCGCGAGAATCTGATTACTGAGTGAAAAGTTATGCTGATCAATGTCAGCGGTAAGGCTGGTCTTTAATAAACAGCGCTTTTGTTGGATGACATTAACTCGGCGCGTATAGCCGGTTACAGTTAGGGTATGTTGGGTTTTCATTTCAAGAGCCTCATTATCCTTTTTCAAAGAATCATAGGCCGATGCGCCTTGGGATGGGGGTAGCCGCAACCATACATATCGGCCTAACACTCGCATCCATTCCCTAACTGAAAATACATCCGAATATTCGCCAAGAATATCGCTATTCGCATCCCTTGATCAAAGGGATAGTCGAATTATGGTGGTCGCCAGTATAGGGGGTAATCCATTACGACTTACTGTGCCGGAAAGGTAAGTAAGCCAGAAAATTAAGAGAGCGCTGCAATATTTCTTATCTTATTCCAGAAATTCCTGGTACTAAGCTGCATGCTCTGAATAACTTCACTTGTTAATTCCGTGATGCTGTGTAAGGTTCAATGGAATGAAAAAATTTAAAAAAAATTTAAAAAACTAATATTGTAGTTGGGAAGGAATAGTAATTTATAAAGACTAGCACTAAAACTTTATCGCTTAATAAAACGGTTATCCTTTGCGGTTGCTGAAATAATACGGACTTTCCGTGAGCCTAGATGTTGACCCGGACCGAAAGAGAGCGTGGACATCAAGCCCGTGTCGAATCGGGCAATCTGTTCCAGCGTGGTGATCAGCTTTTTCCTGCTTAATTTCCGGCCCGTTCTTTGCAGGCCTTCTGCTAACAGTTTGGCTGCACTATAGGCCAGGGCCTGGGCCGGGAGATGATGCATCATGAGTCGGTGCCGTTTTATCAGCCGAAAAAATTCATTCGTATTTTTTGGGTCGTTGGGCGGGGATAGAACAGACAGAAAAATAGGGTTGTAAAACGCCTCATTAAACACAGTAGTTCCCGTTAAAGCGCCGGAGCAGAATACATAAGGTTGAGGCTTAAATCCTTTCAAACTCTTCAACAGCATCCGCAGTTCATCATCGCTGCCAAAAAAGTAAATCACTTCGGGAGGCTGTTTCTCAAGCTCTGCGGCAATAGACCGGCCTTCGAATTGATGCGGGGGGTATGCCAACAGGGCAATAGGGCCCAAATCACGAATCAGGCTTTGCTTCTCGATCACTTCAGCTGCTTTTTGGAAATGGTTGTCGGCAGGAGCGATGACCCTGGCCGTGGGGTTTTTCAGATGCAATCTATCGGCCGCATAATCCACCATGGCAGCGGCTTCGTCGTTAAGCCCCGGTCGCAGATAGAAAGTGGCCCGGCTGCGGATCGGGTCATTTTCGGGAAACAGGGTATAAGGGCCGATCTGAGGGACATCCCGGCTCATGCTCAGCAACAGAATGTCCTGTTCAAGGTTTGGTGCAAATGGGGCTATCAGGGCAAAAATGGGTTCGTCTTCTAACAGGCGCCGCAGATTTTTTGCTGTTGAGTCGGCGTCGCCGGTAAATTCGGCGACTTCCAAGCGGATCTTGCGGTTGTAAATGCCGCCTTGAACATTTAACTCGTCAAAATAAGCCGACAGCATGTCCTTCATGGCCAGGCCGATATCGGCCAATGGCCCGCGTGTCGGCAAGAGGGTTCCCAGACGGATAGTCGTCTCAGTCAATCCCGGATCAGCATCGCTAGATAAACGCTTCAAGTACGCGATCAGGTCGGCACTATCGCCAGCGGATAATGTGTACCTCGGCATAGCCGAATCCAGCCGATTGCCGGATGGGTCAATGCCGCCGGTGACGGCCATGAGGATAGTCTCGGCCGTAAAAGCGCCGTGTTTTCTGCCGTTGTCATGATTGTGCCCATAGGGCAGGCTCAGATATTCAAAGGTGATGTCGGTCGGTACGATGCCGCCTTCCGGTCGTCCCTTTCCGTCCTCGCCATGACAGCCGAAGCAGGGAACTTCGCTACCCGACAGCTCTGTCGATTCTGGCCCGACCATCGCCTTGACAGGCTTGCCGGAAGGGGGGATGCCGGTCAGATAAAACTGCTTGCCTCGCGCTTCCGAATCGGTCAGTGGTTCAGCCGATAAAGCCTGACACCCTAAAATGGCCGATAACAGCAGCAGGCCGATCGGAATCCGCCCATTTATCGCGCCTTCAGGATTTTTCATCGCGAGCAAGAAGCAGTTCATTGATGCGGGCGGCGATCGCGTCAGGACTGGAAAAGCCGTTAAAGCGCGTCCATTCGCCGCGGTTCGGATCGCCGACCAGAATAATGGACGCATGGTTGGCGATATCCGCGTTGTAGACGCCGAGCCCTTTGAGCAAGGCCACGACCTGGGGTTTCTCGCCGGTCAGCCAGATCCATTCGGGCTTGGCGTGAAAACGCTCCGCGTAGGCCTTCAGCCGTTCGGGCGTATCTGTTGCCGGATTGATGGTCAGCGATACCATGCGTACAGCCTGACCCAGTTTGTCGCCCAGCCGGCTTTGCAGTTTGGAGAAAATGGCCGAAGCGACCGGGCACGCCGTACTGCAATCGGTATAAATGAAATTGATCGCGATGATCATGTCACCGGCAATATCGCTGTTAAAACGGACCGGTATGCCGTTCTGGTTCAGCAGTTCTGAATTCGGTAACTTAATCCTGGACACTGCCGGCACTTGCCCCCTCTGTGACGGATACGGCATTACGGCACTCAGGCCGCCGGCCGCTAACAAGGCAATGATTACTCTGATTATGAATTTGATTTTCATCGCGTCGACTCCTTAAACCGAGTCGTGGCAAGCTCCGGCCGGATGGCGCGGAAGGTCAGCACAGGCTGCTGTTCGAACGTGAAATTCAAAGAGGACGACTGCGCGAATACCTGATACACACCCGTTTCCGAAGGCGTCATCTCCACCTGATAAATATGGTTGCCCAGCGGTTTGGCCTGGAGGCGCTGTTGACCCAAACCGGGGACACGGATGACCTGCAGCTGCAAGTCGCTGACGGTCTCTTTTGTCGCATGATCGAGCCTGACCCGTATCGGAAACGGAGTGCCGACCGGAACGGACCTGTCGTCCAGCAAATACTCCACCTTGACCGGTTGCCCGCTTGGCGGGGCGAGCGCCGGGTCGGACGCGATGTCGGCGGCAAAACAATGATAGACCGGCGGGTTGTCCAGCAGAATCGATACGCTGTAACGGCCGGCCGGCGGCAGCTTTGCGGTGCCTGTATAAACGCCGGGTGTACTTTCCTGCAGGCTGCGATTCACAACCATCACCGCCATCGGATTCATTCCGAAGTTTTCGAAATTGCCCATCGGCGCTGCCATGCCTTCCATGTAATAATACACGGTTTTATCGGCCGGATTGGCGACGACCACGGCATTGCGCTCCGGTGTCGGGACGATGGCATCGGCCAGCTGCAGGCCCGATGGACCGGGCGCGGTTTGGCCGCCGGGAAAGGTCGTTACCGGGACCGCTGCGTTTTTGCCCAGCGCGTCCAGCTGCAACATACTTACCCTTTCGTTGCCGGTCGAGCGGACATAGGCGAACCGGTCCGTAAACGTAATCTGGTCCGGCGCCTCACCGACCTCGACCGTCTGGACCAAACGGTTTAGCGAGGCATCGATGATGAACACCTTGTTGTCGGTCTGGCTGAGCGCAAAGCCCCAGCGGCCGTCGGGGCTGAATCGCAATGCTTTCAGCTGGGAGCCTGTCTCAATAGGGACGCCGGTTTGTCCTTCGGCATCGATGACTACGATGCGGCCGTTTTCGGTGGCCGCGTACAGGCTTTTACTCAACTCCGAAAACGCCAGCGCCATGGGCCGCCCCATACTTTTAACGGTACGCTGGCTTGCCAGCTGGGCGATGTCGATCACGGCGACCGTCTGATCGTCGGCAGTGCCGATATAAGCCGTGCGGCTGTCTGCGCTGAAGGCAAACTCATGGGGGCCTTGACCGGTCGCGATCGAGGCGGCTGTCTGGTTTTTTTCCGTATCGACAACGCGGATGCCGGCGCGGGTTTTAGCGCCGGACGCTTCCAGGCTTACCCAAAGATAGTGGCCGTCCGGCTGCAGCGCCAGCCGGACGGGCGACGACTCAAACGGCAAAAAGGCGGTCGCCTGCCAGGTTTCGGTATCGATCACGGCCACTTCACGGCTCAACGGCGTCGCTACATAGAGTTTTTTATGGTCCCTACTCAATACCCAGTCCACCCCAGGGCTGTTCAGTCGGATGCGCGTGATCAGTTTGCTGCCGCCAAATCCGTTCATCGGATCGATGACGGAGATGCTGGCCTTGTTGTTGAGTGCCAGCACGAAATAGGAATTGAGGTTGATCTCGGGCTGAAAAGCCAGCTGGCTTTGCAGATAGGAATTGATGCGGTCCTTGCAGGACAAGTCTTTTTCCTGCGGGTTCTGACGGTCCAGCCAGACGGCCGGGTGGAGGCCCTTGACCGGCTCCCGGCTAGAGGCTTCCGTGATCGTGAATTGCAGGCGAGCCGGCCGGCCCTCGCGCAGCCCAGACCCCTGCTTTTCGGCCCTTACCGGAGATATGTCCATGGCGATGGACAGGCCATCCTTGACGATTGCAATGGCTGACGGATTTTTGCCAATCAGGGCAGGCCATTGTGCGAGGAGAACAAATACAAGGCCGGCCAGGAGCGTAAAGAGTAAGGCCAGGTTTTGATAGGACTTTTTCATAATCACATCTCTCTTGAGTCGGTGCTGCCGGTAGAGGTAGAGCGGAGTGCGGGCAACACTTTGCCGCACTCCGATACTCTTCGTGCAGTTTTATTTGACTCTAAAAATACCCCACAAACCGCCGTCAAACTGGAACGATGCCTGATCCCGATAGAGATAATCGCCCGGTGTGCTATACATACCTCCCGCGCCGTTGGTTAACAACAGATTCAAATGGCTGCCAGGCCCTATGCCGTCTTGGGAACCCTTCCATTCCGACCAGCTGTTGTTTGCAATAACCGTCGAGGCATTGGTGAATGGCTCTTCCTGCCACCCATGCCCATAAACCTGGACGGCATGATTGCGCGAATGGCCTCCGGCTTGCAGCACGCGCAGCCGGACCTTTTCGCCGGCGGTGGCCGTAAACACGGGCGTTTCCAAATCACCTGTCAACACACTGCTAAAATCCTTTTTGCACGTTAGCTCCAGCGGTTCATCCGGTGCAAAGTTCATGCGCGCCCACATCGGTTCGGTTTTGTAATTGAAGGCTTTTTGGCCGGAGTCCTCGGCATCCTCCGCCTGGGCGGTATTTTCCACCGCAATGCCACCTTGCTGCAGGTTAAGGTCATCCTGGATGATCAGTACATGTTCTCTGAAGGAATCGCCATCCGCTGTCTTTACTGTGGCCGAAGCGCGCATATTGGCATCCTCGATCCAGGTCGAACCTTGCGGTTCGATGATCATCGCAGCGATGGCGCCTTTGCCGGTGTGCTTGATACGGTCTGACGGCAGCAGATTGATGGCACCATATTCCACCGGTTCAGCGAAGCGTCGATCTTGGCCTGTAAAAGGATCTTTGACCGTCGTCGCCTGGCCCGCATACCATTTGTACTTGACCGTTTGACCGGGTGCTGCGACCGGCGGCGTGCCTTCTATCCATAATGATGGATTGAATCCGACGTTAAGGCCACCGTTAGTCAGCACATCAAATTCCATCATTTGCGGCGTCAGCCCCACATAACTCGAGGGCAGTATATCGTTGTTGTTGAAGCCCTCGACGATCATCGGCAACGTGCTCCGGCCGTCGCGTTGCGTATTGCTTAAGTCCGCGGGCAGATGATTGACCAGATCCAGCGTAATGCAGTCTCCGGCATGGGCGCGCAGGATCAGCGGCTCGACCGGTACGCCGGGTTTAAGCCGGTTGGTGGTTTTGTCAAAATCCTTATCGCGAACGTACAGGATAGCGCCTGGATCTTCCAGCCCGCCCCTGTTGTTGTAGACTAGAGGACCACCCAATACATCACGAGCCAGGAAGGCATGCACCTTGGCGCTAAGCTGGGGCGCGTTGGTAGGGCAAACGCCGTTCATGCCCACGCAATTCGTCTCTCCTTTTTTGCAGGTCTTCGGTGGCAACGCTTTCCCCTCAGGATTGCTCGACAATTTGGCCAGTGTCGGGGCCGGGTATTGGCTGCTAAAGGTTCCTTTGCCGTTATATGCCCGCATGATGCCCCACAAGCCGTTCCAGATATCGTCTGTCGCGGCGCCCGGGAAATAGGCGAAATCTGCCCATGGTGTGCTTCCTTTCACTGCATCTACAGCCGGCATTTCAAATTCAAAGTGCTCGGAAATGCCTAGCATTTGTGCATTTTTATATCCGGAATTTTTCAGCGAGGGTTCGAACAGCCACCGGATACCGTGCGTGCTGAAATTATGGCCTTCTTCGTGGGCGCCCATGAGAATCCGGATCTGGACCCTGTCTCCGGTATAAGTCTTCAGCAGCGGCGTGAACGGATCGCCGGGCATCACATCTTTGGTTAATGGCCAGGAAAAATAATCCGGCTGCCTGTTCAAGGCCTGCATGGCCCGGTCCGTGCGCGATTGGAACACGAACGACAAATCGCCGGCCTGACCCGGTGTCTGGCCATTGCCGTCATTGACGCGCAGCGCTACAGGTTCGTTGCGGTAGTTCACCGTCATCGTGCCCGGTTCTTCAGCGGAAATGGCTTCAGGGCAGGGGCGGGGTGCTCCGCCCGGGCAAGTTGGCGCAACCTCTACCAGATCATGAAGACCCGCTTCCCGTTTGCCCGGCGGGTTAACAGGGGAGCCGTCGTTGCGGTAGGCTAGGGAGAAATCGCCCATTTCCAGCATGAACTCGCGGTAGGGTTTTTCACCGTTGCCGGGTTCGATGATGGCCTGCCAGCTGGTCGGTCCGCCGTCATCTCTGCCGCCAAGGGCTTTGCCGGTTTCATTGTGCAACCAGGTTGAATTGACCGGCTCGACGACCAGCCCGGCATAAAGCCCCGGATGCTGATGCGTGGACGGACCGAAATGGTCATGCGTGAACACCGTGCGCAAGGTGCGATCCTGGCCGGCATTGTTCATCACGTCATCGGCATACCAGCGCTGCACCGTGGTCTGCACGCAGGAGCCGCCGCCCTTTTCAAATCCCGCCAGATTACAAACAAGCGGCTTGTCGGCTTTCTCACCGTTAAACGCCATCCAGGCATCTTCGGCCTGGTTGTGGTCGACCGCTAGCAAACGCTCATGCACTTCCTCGGGGCTGAAGGTGCCGTCCTCATAATTCCAGCCATTGCCGGATCCGTCCGAAGAGGTGACATCAAATTTGACCAGGTGGATATGCTGGCCAATGGTATCGGTCGGTGTCGTCACCTGAAAATCATCCTGGCGGTACAGGTTCGGGATCAAATTGGTATGCTCGACAGTGATGCAGTCGCCACTATTGGCTCTAAAAAACAAGGGCTCAGGCGGCCTTATTCGATCAACCGTAGCCGATACATCGTCAAACAAAGTCAGAATTCGCTGTTGCGGGAAATGCCAGCCCACTTTGTTCATCGTGGCGTCCATCTGAATCGCGGCGACATGATAGAAACGGTCCTTCCCGGTCACGGGGCGCTGTGCATCGTCGATACAGGGGTCGGCAAACGGCGCGCCCGGTTGTGGGGGCAGGCCATTGACCTTGAAAGCCCCAGTGCCGCCTTCCGGTTTTGGGGTCGTGTAGGCTTTTTGTCCGTTGCCGCCATGAAAATCCATGGCCTGACGCTCCCACGGGGTACCTTTGTCGGGGAGTTTTACGGCCGACAAAGTATTGATGATTTTGCTAAAGTCGTTTCTGGTCTGCTCACTGGTGGCGGTGCCGCCGGTAACCACGTGGCGCGGCAGGCCCCCGTCCGCGACCAGATCCATAGGCGGCTGCGGCGGCCGATGGCCGGCAATTCCTGCAATGAAAAACGGATAGCCGGGATTACCAGATGCGACTTCAGGCAACTTGACCTGGCCGTCTACAATTTCCGCCTTGGCGCCGGGCTGGGGTGCCATGGCCATCGTCGGCAGGGGTACCAAGGCCGGAATCGGGGTGCCGACCTTGATCTCATGGTCGGGCAGCGCCCGGGAACCCGGCGCAGGTCTGCCGTCCGCATCGAGCACGGTTCCTGTTTCCAGCACGTCATGCACACGCCAGAATTCCCACATGCCCTGCGCGAAATGCGGATAGAAATGACAGTGGAAGATCGAATCCCCCGGCGTCCGGTTGCGATTGCCGCTGCCGTGATAGGTGATTTCATAGGTGTAGCCCCCACCGGGTCCGATACTCTGGCTGTCCAGATAGGCCGAGCTGTCGTTATCGGGCGAATGCAGCCATTGATGCGCGTGAAGATGGAAGATGTGATGCTCTTTGGGGCCAGCATGCAGATTCCTGAATTTGACCCGATCGTTCAGATAGCTGTGATGCACATTGGACGGGTCATCGGGAAAATAGGCCTTGGTCGCAAACACCGGCTTCTCAACCACGCCCAGTTGCCCGTCGGAATTGATGCCTGCAGGCACATCCACGACCATAGCCGGATCGCCGAGCACCCAGGAGGTCAGAAAGAACTCTTCGTACTTGCATTCGACGCAGTCCTTCATCGGGCCCAGTCCCAGGCGGTTGGCGATGACTTCCGAACCGACGCCGCCGGCACCGTAATTAATGCCGAAGCCATCCCGGACGCCGTGCAGAGTGTGGCTGAGGACCGGATCGTTATACCATCCCGGAAAGGCCTGCACGGCCTTGAGCTCGTCGTGAAAAATGACCGTGAACTCGCGGAATGGATTAAGACGGCCTGGATACACAGGATTAACGGGCTCTTCAGCTTCGGTGAATTGGCCCCGATTGGGGCCGGTGATGATGGCATTGAGATCCGAGTGGACGAGGTTTTTGTTGCTATCGAGCATACTCAGGATAGGGCGGCCGGCCAGCGGATGCGCCTCTGTGCCTTCTATCTTCCAGGTATATGGGGCGGCTTCGATTGAAGCCGTCGATGTTGCTGTAACGAGGGCTGAACCATCAAGATTAACCTCTTTAATCTTCCCCTCAAAACCAGCGGCGATCAGCTTTTTGCCCAGATCGTTGAGTGTGAAGCCGGTATTATTGGTCAGTTTGCTCATTGTTGCTCTATAGCCGCCGTTTGTGGCGACTAGCGTTAGCACTTCCTGCGGCTTGCGGGTTGCAACTTTAGGGTAAATGGCTCCGTAGTCGATAACCGGATAATATTTTTGATCGGACTCTGACAGAGTCGATGAGATGGCGGCAAGCCCCAGATCCTGCTCAGTGACCTGGCTGCGATACCATTCTGATCCTTTGTTCTCGACGTTGACGGCGCCGAATAGGCCGTACGCCAGCGAGCCGCCGTTTCCTTCGCCGCCTGTCATGGCCGCGGCGCTATAGGCAAGATAAGTGCCTTCTTTTTGGGCATAGAAAGTATAGGTTTGGTTTTCGCCAGGGCCGACAAGTCCGCTGCCATTGGTGCCGACACTAGACGCATCGGAAATAATGTCTTTCGGCTGCATGCCTATCACATGGAACGAAGCGCTTCGAGTGGACGGTCCGTCATCGTTGCTTGCTGGTGTGCTATTCGGGTTCGGATCATTGGGCGACAGAGGAAAAAGTAAAGAGCCGTTCAGCGTCGTGCTTAACCAGTTGGTGAAATTGACTTGTAGACAGTCGCCTTGATTGACGCGTAAGGTCAATGGCCTGGGCCGTTTACCCGGTCTTAGCATCGCATTGCCGGGGCCTGGTTTAGGCCCTCCCGATAGATCTATCACATCGGACTTCAGCGCGTAAATCATGCCGGAAGGGTTCATTGCGCCCAGGCGGTTATAGTAAAAAGTCTGATCCAGCGCGACGACATCGGCTATCACTGTATTAGCGCATCCTGCTCCCGAGGCCTGGCCGGTATAAGCCAGCGCCAAGGCGAGCAGCGAGAGATGAATGCCCCATAAAGCCTGCCTACGCGCTTGTATTTGGGCGTCTTTTTCCGGTGCGGGAGCTGTAAAATATCCAGCCGTCAGCCGGGTTGTCGGGGTCGACAGCGGCTCGATCCAGGGTTTGAGGAAGCGCAGACTGATCAAGCCTGCGCCAGCCTTTTCGGCCAGTTGGGACAGAAAGTTACGCCCGGCAATCGCTGTCAGGGCAAGGCCGGCTTTTTGAATACCGTTTCCCTCCTGCCTATACTGAGCTACGGCCCTTCTGCATTGGCTATCCTTCCTTATCTTGAGTGTTTTCATAACCATGACACACCTCTTTTTATTCTTGTAAAACCACACAATGGGTAGAGTAATGAGTTTGAACTTATGGGGTTTTATAAAAATTAACTTGATTAACGCCCAGAGCTTCGCTCTATAGCTCAAAATGCAATAATTGTGCCGATTTTGTAAATAATTGAATTTTATTAAATAATTGTAATTATTCGGATTGGCGCTGATTCTTCCGAAGGGATAGCTGTATTAATTGGGATACTACGAAGGCTGAAGATGGCGTCGATACGGCATAGTGAGAGGCGAGGTGGCCCTTTGCGCGTAGGCTGGCCACCGGTTCAAGCGGGAGAACGGCGGAAAGCCCTTCAATCAGACATTTAGAAATATTAAATTAAAGTAGCTGGAGTTGTCAGTTGCCTTAAGAAGTGTTTGCAATCCTTTCAGACCTGACATTAGAGCAGTGACATAGGGGGCAAAAAAGCGCAAACCGAAGGTGTAACACAGTTGAAATGATTCCCCTAACATTTATAATTATCTTGTGATAGTATCGATCAAATATTACTAATAAATGTATATAAAACAATATAATAGCGAATTATTTTAATTAATACTGTGAGCATGTAACTTAATAATTTAATACTAAAGTACTCTTTACAAGCAGTTTGTTTTGTGAAATTATTCACATAAGCTCCAGGTTTAATAAGAGCTTAATAAGGGGTTATCTGCCATTCAATAAGCGTATAAAAATAATCTTTGTCAGCCAGGACAGAAATGAGTCAAGCATTAAGACGTAGATGGCATGTTAGTTTTTTGTCTACCTAATAAAATTGGCCGGTTAACCCCTTCCCATTTTATTTTGAAGGAGAATTTCAAAATGACTGATCAAAAAAAACGGTTGGCTCAATCAATAATGAATTCAGCTTTTGGCGTGGTGCTGGGTGGCTCATTGCTTGTCGCTACAGAAGTGGCAAATGCATTCGAATGTGGGGCCATTTTAGACGCTTTTCAACCAGCATGTAGTATCAACAATGATTTGGCTCTGGGATCTGAAGAAGGTAACTACATTGGGAGTTGTAACGGCGGGGGTAAGTGCGATGATTCGGTGAATAACAAACTGACATCTGCAAGCAATAAAGTGAGCGCCGGTAAATTACGGGATGCCTGCAGTAATTTGCAAAGCATTCAAACTAGCCTGGATCAATGGTTAACAAACAAGCCAAAAATTGATTCATCTGGCTATCTATCGCTTAAAACTGCAATAGCTACACTAAAAGAATCCTATGAATGCCCTTAGTATGGTCGCACTTTTAAGCTGAGGCTGCTCAGATACCTCGGAGCCCGTTTGACGTGGCTCCGTTACTTGATGGGTGACAGTTCGTTAGAACTGTCGATAGCACTTAGCAATAACCCGGCATTTATAAGAAATCCTACTGAGGCCGGTTTGGTGCTTTAGCTTTATGTACGTTAACGCACTGAATTTTTCACTGCCTCGGGCGACGATTGGCCTTATATTTTTTGTTAGGACATGGTTGGTCGTCGAAATGACGATTCAAGAAAAAGAAAGCTTTCTAATAGCAAGAAGTAATAAACCTATAGGTTTTGCTCCAAGCGCTCACAGTTTAATTTTAATGATATAAGCAATTTTCGTGAATCACGGATTTCTTAGGTTTTATTTTTGGGGATAAAAATATGCCTGGCAAACAGCGGAATGTTATTATTTTTCAACCTATTGATTATGAAAATGAAATAGCTAGGAATCTTTCCGACCTTAACTGGAATGTTTATGTTGTCAACAATACTGAGCAGGCCTCCAATATATTAAGCACCAACGACATCCACGTCGGGTTATGCTTAATCGGCCAATGCAATGACAATGCATATCGCAAGGAGATAAACCGCTTATTTTATTCATTCAGCCAGCTTAATTGGATAATGGGTTTGCCGAAAGAATGCATGCCGGAGATTTTACCTTCTTCACTCGAAAGTAAATTGATATCGGAATTCTGTTTCGATTATTTAACGATTCCGATCGAAATGGATCACCTGACTTTTACTTTAGGGCATGCTCATGGGATGGCTGAACTGGGTGCCTGCGCCCAAAAAGGTTTTGCTGAATATGCCTCCAACTACGGAATTATTGGAAGCAGTCCAGTCATGTTAGAGTTTTTCAGGCGACTTGAAAAAACTTACCAGGAAGACTGCTCGGTGCTGATCACAGGCGAAACCGGAACAGGAAAAGAGTTGGTCGCCAACGCCATTCATTATCATTCGAGCCGCTCAGGAAATCCGTTGGTTGCATTAAACTGTGGCGCGTTCCCGAAAGATTTGATTCAAGCGGAACTGTTCGGTTACGAAAAAGGTGCATTCACCGGAGCACAACAGCAAAAAATAGGCCGGATTGAACTGGCTCAGGGTGGGACGCTGTTTCTGGATGAGATAGGCGACCTGCCATTTGAACAGCAAGTCAATCTGCTACGGTTTATCGAAGAAAGGGCAATAGTCCGTATCGGCGGAGTCGCAAAAATACCTGTCAATGTGAGAATCATTGCCGCTACCCATGTGAATTTGGTGGAAGCCGTACACAAAGGGACTTTCCGGGAAGACCTTTATTACCGTCTTCGGGAGCTGGTATTGAAAACGCCAGCGCTAAGGGATAGAGATGGCGATATAGAACAACTGGCTTGGTATTATTTTAATAAATTCAGCGCGAATCAAAATAAATACAAGGCCAAAGGATTCAATTCGGATGCTCTGTTTGCTTTAAAGAGTCACCATTGGCCAGGTAATGTCCGAGAATTGATAAATTGTATCCGCGATGCCCTTATCATGTCGGAAAATCGTCTGCTTACCCCTCTCGACCTGAACCTTGAAAGGCGCTCGAAGGACCGCGTATTGCGGCCCCTTGCAGAGGCGCGCGCCATGACAGATCGCGATACGATTGTAGCCAGTCTGTATCAAACCAACAATAATGTCAGCCGCGCCGCGGAATTGCTGGGTATTAACCGGGTTAGCCTCCATCGGCTGATCGACAAGTACCAGTTGAAATGCGGCACTACCACATGTTCTTTATGTCCTGATAGAAGTCGTTGCCGGTGGTCACACGGCGTAGTATGATTTTTTCAGCGCTCAGGAACATAATCGCAATGGCTATCCAACCTAGCTAGTATATTGAGGAGTCTGAGCAATCTAATATGGCAACATCTAACGTGGTAAATATTGGATGTTGTTTTTTACACGTCATCAGGTGGGTTCATCTATGAGGTCAAGCGCTTCCTTGCCTGCCTGTCATCCTCTTTGTCCCAGTGCTTACCTTCGCTCCTTGCTGCTCTTGTGCTTGCTGTTCGGGACTGTCTCGGCAATTGCTGATAATTGGCACGGGGAAGTGAGTGTTCTGAGTGATTATGTTTACCGGGGCTATTCCAAAAGCCGAGGTAATCCCGTGGTGCAAGGTCATATCGATTACGAGGGCGATGCCGGCTGGTTTACGGGAATCAGGCTCTCGCAAGCCAGTTTTGACGACCGTTCGAATCCTGACCATGCCGATTTGGAGATCAATCCTTATGTGGGCTGGTATTTGCCGTTAGCCGAGGACTGGAAAACCGAGCTATCAGTGGCAGGCTATGTATATAACGGCAAAGTCTTCGCGCATGATGCCGATTATGCGGAGTTTTACGCGGCGCTGCATTATCAGGATTGGCTGAGCGGCAGAGTGTCCGTCGCTCCTGATGCCTATCAGCGCCACGTCACAGTCCTCAATTATGAGCTCAATTTTCGTCGCGATATTTTTGATACGTTACAGTTTTCGGCGGGGCTTGGTTATTATCAGGCGGGGGCTTTGCTCGAAAAGGATTATTTTTACTGGAACGCTGGAGTGTCGTGGTTTTTGACCTCTTATTTGGTTTTGGATATTCGCTACGTTGATGTCAATCTCGACAAACAACACTATACGGAGTCGCAGCAGGACGAGTTCTATCCTCGGTTAATGGAGAATAAATACCTGTTGTCCCTTACTTTGGGTTTTTAGTTTTTTTGGCAATTGAACCTTGTTGCCTTGAACGGGAATATAGTTAACGAATCTTATTGAAAAAGGAGATTGATCCATGCTGAGCTTAATCCACTCTCGAAACGATTCACCGAAGCGTGAAAACAAGGATACTGCGGTGGATGAGCACGCATTGCTCCAGCGCATTACCGAAGGCGATACTTTGGCATTCGAAGCCTTTTACAAGGTTTATTATCCAAGGCTGTACCGCTTCATCCTGCGTATGACACGCAATCCGGATTCCGTCCAGGAACTGATACAGGAAACATTATTGGTGGTTTGGGAAAAACCGGATCGCTTCAACCACGACTGCAAAATATCGACCTGGGTGTTCGGCATTGCCTATCACAAAGCGCTCAAATCAATCTCTCAGAGTAGCCGTCGTCGGTATGATGTCGATGTCGACGATCTGGTTGAAACTATCGGCGATCCAACCGCCAATCAGGCAAAGAATCATGAACATGAAGACTGGTTGAATTGTGCGCTTGCCATCCTGTCCCCGGATCAGCGCGCGGTTATCGAACTGACTTTTTTCCATGACTTGCCCTACCAGGACATTGCCAGAATTGTTGACTGTCCTGAAAACACAGTGAAAACCCGGATGTTTCATGCTCGAAAAAAGCTTCAGGTTTTTGCCGAAACTCAAGTTCACTAAAGAGAACTAAAGCCATGAACCATGATACCTTACAAACAGTTAATCAACACCAGCAGATTTTATTGCTGTTGCCCTGGTATTTAAACCAAAGTCTGGAGTTTGCTGAACAGCAGCAGGTAGAAAGCCATATTCGTACCTGCATGCTGTGCAGACGGGAGTTGGTGTATTTGCGTAAATTGACCACGGCAGTAAGACAAGAGTCCGATCTGGATGTGGCAGCAGAAGCGTCTTTCCATGAACTGAAGGCAAAATTGCCTACAATCCGGCAACACCCCCCGGAGTCCGTAGTGCCTCAATCGGTTAGCAGACTTTCAGGGCGTAACTATGTTGACTCCGGTTTATCTCCCCGTTGCGCTACCGATTCGCGTCAGCAGCTATGGTCTTATCTGGGGGGTAGAGGGGCACAGCTTGCCATCGCCGCATCCCTGCTGTTGGCGATAATTCCGCTGGTCATGCAAGAGGGGCGCTCGCCTGCCACAGCCGAATACTACACACTGTCAGACTCCAAACCGGAATCAAGCACCGCTCCCCAACTGCGGGTAGTATTCAAAAATTCCATCTCGGATGCCGACCTCAATGTATTTCTTGCTCAAATTCATGGTCGACGCATTGAGGGGCCCAACAGTATCGGCGCCTATACGGTTCAGTTGGAGGCCGCCAAGGATAGCCCGAAGTTAGCCGCCGCCATAGCCTTTTTGCGGCAGCAACAGAATGTAATGTTGGCTGAGCCGGTATTTCACCCCTGAAGCCGTCATGAAAAGTTTACGGATAAGTCTTTTTACGGGTCTTTTGGCACTCTTGAGCGCCTGTGCCAGTGTTACTGATTCGTCGCACTTGGGAGACAGTTTTACAGATGAAGAGCGTCGTCTGGTGGTGACTTTTGTCGACCGGACGATCGATCGGAAACTGCCGGGTAACCCATTGGAGAGTTATCGAGTTCGAGGCGAATACAGTAATTCCAGCTGGAGTCAGCGTATTGCCACTCAACTGGCTGATCGCCATCATTTACAGTTTATTGCTCAATGGCCGGTGACCGAACTGGGCGTCAGTTGCGTTGTTTACGAAGTTCCTGAGCAATTTGGCCTGCGGCAGGTGATGGCGGATTTGCAAAAAGATCCAGAGGTTAGTCTGGTTCAGCTGATGCAAACTTTCCAGGTACAGGATAACAAATCGTCTTCGTCAAAGTCACACGGAGACCCGTATGTAAAATTACAAGTCGGCTTCAAGTCATTGGGAATCGATGAGCTTCACAAAGTTGCCACAGGCCGTGGCGTGCGTATCGCTCTTATCGACAGTGGTGTCGATCTCGATCATCCGGATCTGAAAGGTCAAATCAAATACTCGGAAAATGTCGCGCCCGAACCCCGTGATCATAATCTGGCTGATATGCATGGCACGGCGGTTGCCGGTGTTCTGTCCGCGCGTCTGGATAATGACATAGGCATCGCCGGCATCGCGCCCGATGCTGAAATTCTGGCGTTTCGTGCCTGCTGGCCTGATAAGCCTGGCGCTCTTGCGGCCCATTGCAACAGCTATACCTTGGCGCTTGCACTCAATAAGGCCATGCGGATGAATAGTCGCATCATTAATCTCAGCCTGAGTGGTCCCGAAGATCCATTGTTACGGCAGTTAATTGAGAAAGCTTTGTTGAAAAACATCCTCGTGATCGCCTCTGTGCCGTCAAAAGATCAAACAGGCGGATTTCCAGCCAGAATTCCGGGAGTAATCGCCGTTGGACAGGGTAACGAAGCTAAAAAGCCGGAAATTATTGCTCCGGGGCAGGACATTTTGACGACGGTACCGAATCAAGCCTATGATTTCATGACGGGCAGTTCGTTTGCTACACCTCATGTGTCTGGCCTGGCGGCATTACTGCTGCAGCTCAATCCCGATTGGCATGCCGCGGATGTTAAACAGCGACTGAGCGGAAATTTAAATCTGCAGTCGGCTCGTCAGCTATATGCAACCGCTAAGGCCGCAGAACAGTAAGAGGAACATAAATTCGCAACTACTTTATTACAGAATATATCAAATAATTTTTACAGGAGTAGCGGGTTTTCAGTATAAGTTCAGTCAAATAAAGTCATTTTCCCGATTAACTCCCCCATTTGCACACGGTTGCCGGGCGCCAACTTGGTTTCCCATCTAACTTTATCTTTTCCGAACAATATAATAACGGTTGAGCCCATATTAAACCGCCCCATTTCTTCGCCTTTTTTTGCAAGTGGGGGATTGAATGGATAATTCCATTGACGAATTTCCGACGTGGGAGAGGGAGTAATCACGCCGTCCCAAACGGTTTCAATACTGGAGGAAAAAATGGAGCCTATCAGAATGAGGGCCATCGGGCCTGCTTCAGTATTGAAAATATTGACCACGCGTTCGTTTTTGGCAAATAAGTCAGGAACTGTATTTATGGTTGAATTATTAATAAGAAATAACCGTCCTGGAATATGTACTGTCACTTCTATAGTCCCATCCACTGGCATGTGAACCCGGTGATAGTCCTGGGGGGATAAATAAAGTGTGGTGAAAATACCGCTGTTGAAGAGATCTGCTCGCTTGTTATCTCCTCCCAATAATCCCTCAATAGAAAATTTTTTGCCTTTGGCCAGGAATATCTGGCCTTCAGTAATATGGCCCGCTTGACTGACAGTCCCATCCACTGGACAGGCAACGCCATTCTTAAGCTCTGTAATAGGACGGACTCCCGGTTTCAGTTGACGAGTAAAGAAGTGATTGAAACTTGGGTAGTTCTTCAGGTCTCGCGAAACAGCTTCCTTGGTGTTGATATTATAAAATTTACCGAACTTTTTTATTATCAGATTCTTCCACGCTTCATTTTCACACCGTGATAAAACCCCAAAAAGGCGAGAGGGTAATCGATGTGAAACAATATACTGAAGCAAAGTTATAAGTAATGCTTTGATAGAGGTGTTTTTTATAGGCATAAGGGTTCCCAGAAATGCAACTTCAAAAATACTTTGAATTTTTTAGAATTCATCCGGATGAGTTTTTATTTGATTGTTGAAAATTGCTTTTATTTACCCCGATAAACCGAGCAATGGCCGGGTTATTTTCTGGGCGTCACTATAAATCCATTAGCTGAATAATTTTTCTGATGGAGTCACAGTTTTAGACTCTTGTAGCGAAGGCCTCGTAAATTTTCGCGAAAGATGAAAAGGGACTTTTTTACGCTATTCTCTGAGAGGGGCTTATCCCGCGAAACCTGACCACCCAACCTTCCGCGTTTGGTTTGTAAAATCCAGCCATCCAAAAGAGGAACCAAAGTCGTATAACTTAGGGTCTAAATTTTACCTTGCGCCTTTGCTTCAGCCGAGTTCCAAGGGCTAACGCATCCATGACGCTGGAGAAAAGCATAGCGTGGTTAACGGACACTGCCGAGGCCAAGAAATCGCCGTCGACGCGGAAACGGAGATCACGATACCGGTCGAAGACATATTCTGGGGCGATCGCTATGGCCAACTCGAAGATCCCTTTGACTATCATTGGTCGATCGCCATGCTTGTTCGCGATATGAGTCCGGAAGAGATGCAGACGGCGGAGCAAAAACAAACTTAATTCAGAGGGGCGCGCGGCGGACCACGCTCCCACACAATGGGTCCAGTTTACACATGCCTTCTTAACCACATCCTGAAAGGAGGAAACCATGCGTTACATACAACTCACTTTCACCACTCTCTGCATCGTACTGATGGCATCAGTTGTCATGGCGAAGGACAAAAAGGCGGAGAAATCGATGAATCCGCAGGCAATGATGGAGGTCTACACGAAGCTGGCCACACCGGGCGAACAGCATAAACAATTAGCAAGCCTTGCGGGAAGCTGGACAACCAGAACCAAGGAATGGATGGAGCCCAACAAGCCCCCCATGGAATCTACCGGCTCCGCCGAGATGAAAATGCTGCTGGACGGTCGCTTTCTCCAGCAGGAAGTCACCGGCCAAATGATGGGGCAGCCTTTCTCCGGAATTGAGATTACCGCCTACGACAACCTGCTCAAGCGGTATGTTACGACCTGGATGTCTACCATGGGCACCGGAATCTTCACGATGGAAGGCACGGCAAGCGCGGATGGCAAGACCATCACATTGAAGGGCCAGCATGCCGAGCCTGGCGGTGGATATATGAAACATCGCGCCATCTGGAAGATTATGGATAGTAATAACCAGACGTTTGACATGTATGGGGCTCACCACGGCGGCAAGGAATGGAAGGTAATGGAGATAACGTACACGCGGAAATAGAGCTGGGCGGTTTCGCGTGAGCGAACCGCCCCCTTACTGAGTAAGGGCGGATTGCCTTTCGGCGAATCCGCCTTGTGATCCAGGAGGTTGTGATCAGTCATCGTCGTCATCGAAGTCGCGACGAAAATGGTGATGGCGGTAGCCATAGCCGCCATAGCGGTATCCCCTGTTGTAACCATAATACGGATTTTGGGGGGCATAATAATTGTTGACCCAGGGCTGAGGATAATAGGTGTATACCTGGGGTTGCGGATAAGAATAAACCTGGGGCTGAGGGTAATAATAATTAACCGGCGGTTGAACGTAATATCCTCCATCATCCCAATCGTCGTCATCGGCAAGAGCCGAGGATACAGAGGCGGCGGTCAAAATCATCACAAATGCGGTGATCGTTAATTTTTTCATGGGTGCTCTCTGATGTCTTGTATCGTCAATTCTGTTCTTTGCGGCCTATTATCCAGAGACGAAATGAATGCACGCTTAACCAACGATTTTTCAAGGCGTATCTCTTCGAGCCGGTCATGTTTGTCGTCGGGTTTTTCCGTTGGGACGCTTTATGTCGGCGCTCAATGCGCTTGTTTGGCCGCCTTCTGCGAAAAGAGCAAAAGGCACAACGTCATGAGCGCGAGCAACGTTGCCGATGCCGAATAGCGGCTTAATGCCAGGCCGCCCTGGCTGATGGGTTTGTCGAAAAAATCGCCGACCACGGCCCCAAGCGGCCGCGTCAGAATGAAAGCCGCCCAAAAAAGCGTGGTGCGGGAGAGGGCGGTTCGGTAGTACGCGATCGCGACGATTGCCAGCAGAGCGCTGAACACGCCTGCGCTGCCACTGTACCCAAGGCCTGCGGTATCGGCCGCCCAGTCGCCGAGCGCTGTGCCCAATGTCTGGGAAAACATGATGGTTATCCAATAGAACAGTTCGGCTTTTGGAGAACTTACGGTATTTACCGCCACCGAATCCAGGGTGCGATACCAAAGGAGGAGTGACGCCATCAGAAGGGAGAACAGCAGGGTGGGTCCACCGGCATATCCGATCCTCAGCGAACGATTCGCGAAGTCCGCCAAAGTCGTTCCGACCGTTGTCGTGGCGATAATGGTTGTCCAATAGATGACTGGGTGAAAGTGCTTCGCGGCTATTTGGGCGATGACCGCCATGATGAAGATGACCGCAAAAATGCCGGTGCTCACGAGATAGCCGATATTCATGGACATCGACACGGCGTCGCCGCCGGTCTCGCCGAGGGTCGTGGCCAGTATTTTGATAACCCAGAAAAGCAAAGTCACCTCGGGTACTTTGCTGAGAAATTCTTGTTTAGCCATGATCATTTTTCCGCGTTGAAAACCAGCGAGGAATGATTATAACAGCGGAGAATGGATGAGGTACGCGGTCAATCTTTTCTTGTCCTTGTTCGCCGTGTTCGTTCCGTTCAGCTCCTTCCAACGCTCGGTGGTTTGGCTTGTGTTGGCTCCATTCCCCTACCGCCTGCGTCAACGAGTTGGAGCTGCGACCGGTCGACCCGCCACCAGGCCCCGATGTGATGTGTCAATACTTTTCCGGACACACGGTTAAGCCGCTTTATGCAGCAATTCGTAGTCCACAGGCGACCTATAGCCATTGGCTGAATGGAGCCGCTCGCGGTTGTAAAAGACTTCAATATACTTAAAAATCGCCTGTCTAGCCTCAGCTCGGGTTTGATAGGTCTGCTGATGCACCAGTTCGGTTTTCAAGGTATGGAAGAAGCTTTCTGAAACACTATTATCCCAGCAGTTGCCCTTACGGCTCATGCTTTGCCTTATGCCATGCCGGACTAATAGCGCCCGATGGCTTTCCGAGGCGTATTGACTGCCGCGATCGGTATGCCACAATAAACCTTTGGTGGGTTTGCGCTTCCAGATTGCCATCAGTAACGCATCATTGACCAGTCGAGTCCGCATATGCTCTGCCATTGACCAGCCCACTACTTGCCGGGAATAGAGATCAATCACCCCCGCCAAATACAACCAGCCTTCCTGAGTAGGAATATAGGTGATGTCGCCGGCATAAACCTGATTGGGTCGATCCACGTTAAACTGCCGATCCAGATAGTTAGGTGCAATTGGCTGATCATGCTTGGAGTTCATCGTGGCTTTGAATTTACGCTTGGTTTTACAGGCTAACCCGGCTTTTCGCATCAGATGGCCTATTCGCCGGCGGCTGACCATCCGATCTCGACCTAATAATGTGGCCTTGAGGCGGCGAGTCCCGTAGGTGGCCCGGCTCTTGGCAAAGGCGATTTTAATTAGCTTGGTTAACTCGTCATCCTCTTGTTCACCGGCCGTTACAGGGCGCTGTAGCCAAGCATAATAAGCGCTCCGGGACACCCTCATAAACCGGCACATCGTCTCCACCGCAAACTCGCTGCTATGCTGTTGGATCCAAGCGTACTTTACCGTTGCTCTTTGGCAAAGTACGCGGCCGCCTTCCTAAGAAACACTCTCAACTTCGTGCAATTCAAAGCCAAATTCAGCGGCTCGACGGTGCAGTTGTTTGATGACGCGCTCGCGGTATTTTTGCTCATAGTGATCGGCGCCTGGATTGCTATAGTTCAGACCAAAGCGCATGGTATTGTAGAACAGCACCGCTATTTTTCGTGCGGTCGCAGTCACGGCTTTCGCCTTGCCAATTCGAGCTGCGAGTCGACGGTAAAAAGCGCCCAATGCGGTGTTCGTTTTGCCCACCGTGACGGCGGCTAGCCGTAGGTGGGCAGTCAGGCGGTTATTGGATTTTCTTGAATGCGCAGCAACACTTTACCTCCGCTGATTTTGCAGCCCGGTGATAAAGTCAACCAAGAAGTAAAGTGCTTAGCGGTACGCCACTGGCTTAAATCAGTACCGCATTCTGCGATCAAGCGTAATGCGAGAAAGGGTCCAATGCCATGAATCTGTGTTAAGTCGGTACCCACCAGTTGATAGAGTGCGGTTCGCACATCAAAGTTGACGGCATTGGGTTGTTTGGTACGAGTGCGGACTTTGGGCATCGGTTGATCCGGTAAAGGCTTATCAGCATTCAGGATCGCCAAAGCTCGTTCAATTTGCTCATCGCATTCGTCAATGCGAACCTGATAGAAATCATACAAAGCCAACGACTGTGTTAAGGCGAAAACATGCTCCGGCTGATAATTGCCGATTAAGGCAGCGCGGATAGTCTCTGCACTGGCTTTGCAGCGGCTATCACGGAACTCGGCCAGTCTGTCCGGATTGCGTTCGCCGCTGACAATGGCGCGGATGATCTTCATGCCTGTTGCCCCCGTGATGTCCTGAACGACATGATGCAATTGTAAATTCATCAACGTCAGCGCTTTCTGCATGTGCTGAATGTGGGCAGCCGTATAATCCAATAACCGTTCCCGATGGCGAAGGTAGGCGCGCAGAGCCGCGATATCCCGACCTGGACGAAAGCTGGCCCGTAATAAGCCGCAGGCATGCAGACGCTGCAACCATTGCGCATCATTAATATCGCTCTTACGACCCGGCACAGAGCGGGTCTCTCGCGCATTGGCAACGATGACCTTGAGACCGGCGCTTTCGAGCACTTCAAATACCGGTACCCAGTACACTCCCGTCGATTCCATAGCAACGGTTTCAATACCGATAGTCAGCAACCAATTTGCCATCCGTTGCAGGTCGCCGGTAAACGCCTGGAACGTTTGGACAGGCTCATCATTGAGATGAGCTGGCACCGCAACAACGTGAAATCGGGAACCAATATCAATTCCGGCGGCTCGTGGATGAATAACCGGTAGGCCATTCGTGGGGTGGCTTGCTTTCGACATGACTCTCTCCTCTGCAATAGAATGCGTCGGACAGGGACTCGGATTAATTCACCTTCCTAAACGGGGTCACTCGACGTGCCGCCACAGTTGGGTCCGCAGCTTCCCATCGGCCAGGTTTTTTGACGGGGATTTAACCTCCAAAAATCAGACGGCCAGTGTCCGCGCGTCAGATGAGTGTAAGGGCAACCTGTTTCTTTGCATAGGGAGTCGGCGCGCCGAGCAGGCGGTTTTTTAACAAATCGCGCTCCTCGGTCAGGCGGGCGACTTCTTTCTTGAGGCGTTTGAGTTCGTCGTAAAGATGCTCGTCAGTTCGTATCGTTTGATCATTCTCTTTAGGTCGACTGTATTTGCTGATCCAGGTGTGAAGGGTATTGACGTTAATACCGAGATCTTTGGCGACCTGAGTAATGGGTTTATCTGATTCATTGGTCAGCTTAACGGCTGAAGCCCTGAATTCGGCTGTATAAATAGTGGGTTTTTCGGGTTTCATTGGGGGGCTCACTCTTGTTTGAGGATATTTTAAAGAGTGTGTCCGGGTTAGTGTAGCCACTTCACCCGACAATGACGTCGTTCGGCCAATAGCCGTCTTTCAGTAAACACATAATGAATGTCTGTAGGACCTTTAAAGCTATCCGTCAATGTTGGTGCTCCGTTTGAGAAAAGTGGCATGTCCCAATTTGCCATTCCCATGAAGCAACAGGCTCATTTCTGAGGTCATGGTCATAGCGTTCACACTACGCTTAGGGAGAAATAGATTACAATTGCTCTAGCAGGCATGAGTAAATGTTAGACATGGAAAAGCATTTTCATTTAACGCTCTGATGAGAATAAATCTCAAGGGCTTGGGGAGCTAAATGTTGCAATATCCTCTTTGAAAGTCGGCGAATAGTTCCTCTGCATTTTTTAAAGTCTTTTTCTCTATTATGTTGCTCTGTCGGACATTTCAAAAGAAGCCGGTCTTCATTTAATCCGGTGAATAAATTGTCAGCATCTCCCTTTCGAAGGGACAATCAAAAATTTTTACACTTTTTTTATTTTAAATTACATACGCTATCCATTAATGAGACCGAAAGGAGGGGAATAATCGTATATTGCAATATCCTGGCTATCAATCGGTAAAAAGGGGGCTCCAATCACCTTTCCGTGACCTTACTTATGCGGATTGATCACAAGAGGAGTTTTTATGGACATCGTTTTTATTCTGTTGGCTGCAGGTTTTTTTCTGCTGACCCGCGCTTTGGTGTATGTCTTCGAAAAATTGAGGCGTTCGTCATGACCTGGATCTATCTTTTGAGCTCTGGGATCGCGCTGCTGATTTTCTTTTATTTGGTTTTTGCATTGTTTTTTCTGGAGAAATTCTGATGACAAACCAGAATTTTTTACAAATCGCGATCTATATGATTGCGCTGCTGGCGCTGGCGAAACCGCTCGGCTGGTATATGGCCCGCATTTACCAGGGCAGGAAAGTGAGGCCGATGCACTTGCTGCGGCCGATCGAAAATTTGATCTACCGTCTCAGCGGAGTTAAGCCGGAGCAGGACATGCGTTGGACCGAGTACGCCGCCGCTTTGCTGATTTTCAATCTTTTAGGGCTGATTACAGTGTATGCGTTGCAAAGGCTGCAGGCCGGTCTGCCGTTAAATCCTCGGAACCTGTCCGCCGTCAGTCCCGATTCGGCGTTCAACACGGCCGTCAGTTTCGCAACCAATACCAACTGGCAAGGTTACGGCGGCGAGACGACGATGAGTTATCTGACCCAGATGCTGGGTTTGACCGTGCAAAACTTCGTCTCGGCGGCGACCGGCATGGCGGTATTGGTCGCGTTGATACGGGGATTCATCCGGCGCAATCAGGAGACGATCGGCAATTTCTGGGTCGATCTGACCCGGAGCACGCTGTACATTCTGATGCCGTTGTCGCTGCTGCTGGCCTTGGCGTTGGTCGGGCAAGGCGTCGTACAGACTTTCGGCCCTTATCAAACGGTTGCATTGGCTGAACCGGCCAGCTACGAGCAGCCCAAACTGGGCGAAGGCGGCCCACCTCTGAGGGACGGCGAAGGCAAGCCCGTGCTTGAAAAAATCGACGTGCATGAGCAAACCCTGGCGCTGGGTCCCGGCGCTTCGCAAGTGGCGATCAAGCAGCTTGGCACCAACGGCGGCGGCTTTTTCAACGTGAATTCGGCGCATCCGTTCGAAAATCCGACGCCGTTGTCGAATTTTCTCGAAATGCTGTCGATTCTGCTGATTCCGGCCGCGCTCTGCTACACCTTCGGCGTGATGGTCGGCGATGTTCGCCAGGGGTGGGCGATTTTGGCGGCAATGACGATGATATTTGTCGCATTGATTTTCGTGACGGTGTCTGCCGAGCAAAACGGCAATCCGGCGCTTGCGGCGCTGGGCATCGATCAGAGCGTTTCGGCCGGTCAACCCGGCGGCAATATGGAAGGTAAGGAAGCCCGTTTCGGCATCGTCAATTCGGCGCTTTGGGCGGTAGCGACCACTGCGGCTTCGAACGGCTCGGTCAATGCGATGCACGATTCCTTTACTCCGATCGGCGGTATGATGCCGATGTGGCTGATGCAACTGGGAGAGGTCATTTACGGCGGTGTCGGCTCCGGACTCTACGGGATGATCGTGTTCGCGATCGTCGCGGTGTTCGTGGCCGGCTTGATGATCGGCCGCACGCCGGAGTATCTTGGTAAAAAGATAGAAATATTCGAGATGAAAATGGCGGCCGTCGTGATTCTGATGCCGCCGCTGATGGTGTTGGGCGGCACGGCCGTTGCCCTCATGACCGATGTCGGCAAATCGTCCGTTTTCAACCCGGGCCCGCACGGCTTCAGCGAAGTCCTCTATGCTTTCTCGTCGGCGGGCAACAACAACGGTAGCGCGTTTGCCGGCCTGGGCGCGAACACGCCGTTTTACAACTTCATGCTGGGCCTGGCGATGCTGTTCGCGCGTTACTGGCTAATCGTGCCGGTTTTGGCGATCGCGGGCTCCTTGGCCACAAAAAAGATCGTGCCGGTCAGCTCAGGCACCTTGCCGACCCATACTCCGCTGTTCGTGGCGCTATTGATCGGTATCGTCCTGATGGTCGGCGCGCTGACTTTCATACCCGCCTTGGCGTTGGGTCCCGTCGTGGAACATTTGCAGATGCTGAAAAGCTTATAGGGTCTAAGTTATGAATGTAATAATTAAAAAGTCGACGTCGACTTCAAAAAAACGGATTTCCACCCGTTTATTTGATCAGCGGATGCTGCAAGAAGCGCTGCTCGATGCTTTCCGCAAGCTGACGCCCCGGCAGCAATGGAAAAATTCTGTCATGTTCGTTGTTTATATCGGCAGTGTGCTGACGACTTTTTTATGGCTTCAAGCTCTTAAAGAGCAAGGGGACGCTGAGCCCGGGTTCATACTCGCCGTGGCTTTATGGTTCTGGTTTACGGTTCTGTTCGCCAATTTCGCCGAAGCGGTGGCCGAGGGCCGCAGCAAGGCGCAGGCGGCGTTCCTGCGCAGCGCCAAGCGCGACATCGCTGCGAAAAAGCTCGACGAACCGCGCTACGGTGCGAACTACAGCAAGATTGCCGGCTCCACCTTGCGCCGAGGCGATGTCGTGCTGATCGAGGCTGGCGACTTCATTCCCGGCGACGGTGAAATCGTTGAAGGCGTCGCCTCG
>JBPFEG010000016.1:0-47132 GCA_051061015.1 Methylomicrobium sp. | reverse complement strand
GATGAAGCGTGTGAAGAGTTGAATAAACTAGGCTCAGGCCCTATTAATCATTTTGGGAATTAGTAAGGTCAAAGAAAGGATTCACTTGTGACCGGAGGTCCTCCCATGAGCGCTCTGTTTTATCTGACCAGGAAGCAATTCGACCGCATCAAACCCTATTTTCCTTTGTCTCACGGGGTTCCCCGTGTGGACGATCGACGCGTGATCAGCGGGATCATTTATGTCATCCGGAACGGACTGCAATGGAAAGATGCGCCCCCGGGTTATGGTCCGCACAAGACACTGTACAACCGCTTTGTGCGCTGGAGCCGGATGGGCGTGTTCAACCGTATTTTCGCGGAACTGGCCGGGCGGGCCGGAGTACCGGAAAAACTCATGATCGACGCCACCCATCTCAAGGCGCACCGGACAGCGGCCAGCCTGTTAAAAAAAGGGATGTTCCCCGCTGTATCGGGCGCACGAAAGGCGGCCTGAACTCAAAACTCCACGCGGTATGCGATGGCAACGGCAAGCCTATTGCCCTGCTGCTCTCCGAAGGCCAGATGAGCGATTACCAAGGCGCGGCCCTGTTGCTACCCTCGTTGCCCCAGGCGAAAGCACTGCTGGCGGATCGCGGCTATGATGCCGACTGGTTCCGACAGGCTTTGATCCAAAAAGGCATTGCTCCTTGCATTCCGTCGAAAAAGAACCGGAAAACTCCCCTCGCGTATGACAAAACCCTCTATAAACAACGCCATAAAGTTGAAAATATGTTCGGGCGGCTCAAGGACTGGCGGCGCATCGCCATGCGCTATGATCGTTGCGCCCATACCTTCTTCTCAGCCATTCTTATCGCCGCCACCGTGATCTTCTACCTCAATTAATGAGTCCTGAGCCTAGTTTTGCGGATAGAGCGAAAGATAGGGTTGAAAGATCAGCTTGCTTTTAATCTTGGTTTCGGTCGGCAGGTCTTGAAAATACGCCCAGCCGTCACGATCATTACCATCGACTACGCCATCATTGTTCAGGTCGAGCTGAACCAGCGGCTGCGTGGGGACAGCCCCGGTATAAGCATATTTGGGCTGGCCGTTATAGCCTTCCCAAATGTTTTTGACATGCGTGTAATGGCCGTACTTGGCCAGTGCATTCGCTGCCTGGACGCTGCGATGACCGGTGGCGCACAAGATGTAAAGGGGCTGGTCCTTATCCGGAAAAACCGATTCGACATAAGCGACAAAGTCCTCGATCGGCAACGTTCCGTCTTTTCCGTCCACTGTCAGAAAACCGACTTCGGGATCAATCGAGATGTCATAACCGATATAGCCGTTAGAATCGTTCGCAATATCGGGGCTACCAGTCACATGCGGAAAAGGAATGTTATAGGCTCCGGGCGGATGGCCGGCGACGTATTCCTCAATCCGTCTGACATCGAGAATCACAGGCTTTTTGCTCTTGCTGTTCTCATCGATACCCGGCGCGTGGGGTTTGGATTTATTCCATTTGTTCTGGCTGGTATGCAGCCAGGCGCTGGCGGCGCTGATTTCAGACTCGTACAGCACCGGATAGCCGTAACGGTTGCCGGTAGTGTCAGCCATCGCGGTTGAAATCGCCAGGCTCCCTAGCCCGGCCAATAAAATTTTGCTGCTCAGATACGACATGGTTAAAACCTCTATTGATAAAATGAATCCGGTACGGGCTAATGCCCTATCTGGATAACAGCAAAATTAATACCAGTTTAAATTTAATTAAATTAGCTGATGATATTTCAATTACTTAACGCCATCCTGCAAAACCCTACAGAGGGCGAGCCGCGTTGCGATTGTTGGTCTCAGGCCACTTGCGCAGCACCGCTGCTGCTGTATCAACACTTTAACCGGTAAGGGCTTTGACGATCTGACAGCCTCTTCACAGGGTGCTGCCAGCTCTATTTAGGCAGGGCGCCGGGTCCCGTATTGCCTTCGCCCGCTGCCGTCTTCAATTCGGATTCGAACGGCGTCACCTTCAGATCCTGCAGCTGGAATTGATAATTCTCGGCCACATTCTCGCTTTCAACGCGCCCGATTCCGGTAAACGGCTCTGCTTCGACAAGCTTGTCCAAAAAGCCCTTGTCGCGGTATTTATCGAGAATTTCGCGATTGACGGCGATCAGCGATTTATTGTTGGAGGAACATTGACCGATCCATTTTTCGCGCTCCTGGACGGCCGCGACCAACAGCTGATTGTCGCCTTGAACCGTTTTGGCCTGGGCGACGATTTCTTTCAATCTGTCTTGAAGATTACGCTCTCGCGAACCCGCGCGCTGCAATTGATCCTGCAGCGCGCCATTGGCGTTTCGCGAATTTTCCAGACCTACCCGGTACTGTTCGACCTGCCCCTTGAGCGGTGCAAGCCGGGCTATTTCGCTGCGAAGTTTTTCCGCCTCGTCCATAAGCGTTTTTTTCTCGGCCGCGAGAGCGGCTTTTTCTTCATTCAATTGACGCAGCATGCCCTGGGCTTTTCGCAAGGCCTGCGCGGCCGCATCATTTTGTTTGGCGGCGGCCGGGCTTTCCAGACTCCAGGCCAGCGTTGCGAGAAAAAGCACCCATAACAAACAGCCTTTAGCTGAATCCGATTGCCTTTTTTTTGCAGAAGATACAAACATAACCATAAAACGTCATCCTCTTAGAATCGTACGTTCAAATCGACCGCAGCCGTATCTATGCTGAGCTTTGGTCCATCGATCGAATCGGTGCTGCTCCAGCGCAGGTTGACCCAGGTGTTCCTTGCCAGTCCGTAGCTGCCGCCGATCCACCAGCCTTTGGCGTCGGTGCCGCCGCCGTGGAACAGCGACTCGGTAAATGCGTCCAGCACTGCGTCGCGCTCTACGTAACGGTAGGCAAGAAAAACGTTCCAGGCCATGAACCGCCGGATATCCGGATCGCCGACGTCGAGCCTGATCTGAAAGGCGCTGGTTTTGTCCCGATTGTCCGCCAGCAGCCCCGGAAATTCGCGCTCGATCCGAGCCGCGTCGTAGCCGAAGTTTTTCGCGTAATCGGCCGTTAATACCGCATGGGTGCCCGAGAAGTCGACGTCGTAGATTCCGGTCAGGTTGAAAATCCTGAAATCCGAAGCGAGGCCGTACAAGCAGCCTTGGCCGATCGCGCTCTGCGCGCTGGTGCAGCGCGGATTGAAACCGTCGTTCACGTTAATCGGCACCATTGAGTTGCCTTTCTGGATGAATTCGGGCGCGGTCCAGTCATTCTCGAAACTGCCGCGCGCGTTCGGACGGGCGCGGACGTTTTTGTAGCTGTAATAAGCAGCGGCGACCTTCAGGCGTGAATCGTTCTGCACTAGCCAGTCCGCGCCGAGCTGCCCGCCGAACAGCCATTTGTCGGCCGTCGACAGGTTGATTTCTTGGATTGGAAAGATGCCGAAGGTGGCGAAGAGACTGTCCGGGGTTTGCGGGCCGAAGTTGATGCCCGAGCGCCCGCTCAAGTCGTTGGTCAGCGCCGCCTTATACGATTTGACTTTGTCGGAATCCTGGTTGAAGCGGTATCGGAAGGTTCCGGCCAGTCCCTGGAAGCTCAAATCGGGATCGTACACCACATCAGTCGATACCCAGGGATTCGCGAAACGGCCGCCGTAGAGCGTAAACCAGTCGTTGCCTTTCTTATCGACGAAGTCGTATTGGAGAAATCCGCGGTCGATCGCGAATTCGAAGGATTGGCCGGTATTCCCTAACGTCTGGTCATTGGACACCGGGTTTCTGATATTGCTGGTTGCAAGCCGGATGCCCGCTTTCAGATGCTCGGCGATCTTCATGTCCAGGCCGAGGCGGAAGCGTTCCGAAAAGCGCAGCCTGTCCTTCGTGGTATTCAGGAATTCCCGGCCTTCGTTGCGGGCGGGCAGATGACCGCCCGCCTCGTTGATCGCCAGATAATTGTACATCGGCTCGTTATCCGGCTGGAAAAAATCGTCGGCGCCGCGAATGCGCATATCGAAAGTCAGCTTGGTATTCGCGACCCATTCCGGCAAGGCGCCCGGAATGCCCCATTTTTCCTGTTTCGCGTCCGCCTTGACCTCTTTGACGACTTCGTTTTTCAAGTCGGCGCGCACCTGCTGGCGGATTTCATCTTTCACGAATTCGGGCACATAACCGACAAAGACCGGTTTGCCGTTGCCCGCTCCGGCGCCTGGCCCTGCGGCTGCGACCACTGCATTGTCCGCCGGTTGCGTCTCCGCCTGTTCCTGGGCCAGCTGCTGTTTGGCTTCGGTTTGCGCTTTCGCCTTCGCTTTGTTGATCAGCCTTTTCGCCTTCTGCTTGTCCAGCAGCCCCTGTTCGACGAACAGCTCGACCAGATTTTCCGCGGTATTTTTCAGTTCCAGCAGCTCTTCGCGCTCGCCGTCCATCTGTTTTTTGAGTTTGAAAAGATCCTCTTTCTCGTCGGCCATCGCAGGCGACAGAAAGGCGCCCGCCAGTACGGCGGCCAGCGTATTTCTTATAACAATCATTGTTAATCTCAGTGATACTTAAAGGTGTTAATTCGGTAATCATGTCCTAATCGTTCCCCATCCGACGGAACGATCAGTTAGGATCGGCAAGGCAGAAGCGGTTTATATTCGCGACGTCACCTTGATTTTCAGCGGCTGCGGCATGTTTTCCGGCGGCGTTTTCGATAACGCGAAACGCAGTTTCGGCAAGGCCAAGCGAATGCTCTGATCCACTTCGGACTTGCCGCTGCCCGAGGCCAACTCGGCGCGAGCGACCCGGCCGTCCGCGCCGACCCAGACATTCAGCAGGATGTTGTAAGCCGCCTTGCCGGCAGGGGTTCCGGCCAGCAGTGCCTGCATCTCGTCTTCCAGGCGGCGCTTGACCTGTCCGCCATACCAGAGAATCGCGCTGCCGCCGCTGCCGCCCAGAAGGCCCCGCCCCCCTTTTTTCCCGACCAGGCCAAAACCGTCCGAACCGGCTCCGCCTTCGGCATCCACGCCCAGTTCCTCGCCAGGGGGCTGTTCCGACTCGTCAGGTTCGGGCTTCGGTTCTTCTTCGGGTTCCGGCTCAGGAACCTTTTCCGGCTCGGGTTCGGGCTCGGGCGGCTTCTGCTCCGGCGGTGGCGGAGGCGGAGGGGGCGGCTGAATCACGATAATCTGCTGGATCTGTTTTTTCGACTGCAGCGGTTTTTCGAACATGCCTTGGAGCTGGTACACGCCGACCGCGATCAGCAGGGTCAGCAGGCCGCCGATGATCACGGGCAGCCGTTTCAGCCATTTCTTGCGCGTATCCATTATTTCACCAGTTTCTGTGTCACAAGCCCGAGCTGGCTGATTTCAAGCCGCGTCACCACGTCGAGCACTTCGATCACTTTTTCGTACTGGATCGTCGCATCCGCCTTCAGCACGACCGGCAGATCCGGCGTCGCGGCCTTGTACTGAGCGAGCCGGGTTTCCAGTTCCTGGATCGAGACCGGATAGGTGTCGAGATAGATCGTGCCGTCCTGGGAAATCGAAATCGCCTTGGTTTTCGGCTTCGACAAAGACGGCGTGCTGCTGGCCTTGGGCAGATTCACCGTAATGCCCTGTACCGTCGCGGTCGTCATAATGATGAAGATCAACAGCAACACGTAGGCGACGTCGAGCATCGGTGTAATGTTGATGTCGTCGTAGACTTTGCCTTCTTCCCCGACTTTCATAGCTGCGCTGCCCTTTGCCGGTCGGCGCTGCGTAACGACACGATTGCCAGAAACTCGTCGGTGAAGACCTGCATGTCCGCAGTCACGTCCTTGATCCGGGTCAGGAGATAGTTGTAGGCGAACAGCGCCGGAATCGCGACCGCGAGGCCCGCGACCGTCGCGAGCAAGGCGCCGGAAATGCCGGGTGCGATCGAGTTGATGTTCACGTCGCCGGTCGCGGCGATCACCGCGAAGGTGATCATTACCCCGAGCACGGTGCCGAGCAGACCCAGGAACGGGCCGCCAGAGATCGCGATCGTCAGCAGTACCATGTTCTTGTTCAGTTTCTGGCTCTCACGAACGACGGCCGCATCCAGGCGGGCGCGCACCACATTCAGCGCTTCCGCGGTCAGTACTGCGTTGGCGCCGCCGAAATGGTGATTCAGTTCCTGCACGCCGGCATGATAGATGTGATAAATCGGTGAACCCTGGAAATGGTCGTGTTTGCCGGCCACTGCCGCCAGAAACTCCGATTGCTCGTTCTCGCGCTCTTCCTCTGTTTCTTCGGCATCCAGCTGGCCAAAATCCGTGGTCGCGAGGTTCCGGTATTGCACCAGAAAGTCTTCGTTTTCCTTGCGGGCCCGATTCAGGGTCAGGGTCTTGCCGACCATCACCAGCAGGCTGATCACCAGCATCACACCGCACAAGGCGATCACGACCCAGCCGTCGACCGTCAGGCTTTGCAGGATGATCGCGAAATAATTCAGATCATCGCCCGAACCTGAGGATTCGTCCTGGCCGAAATTGAGTACCGTAAAGTCAGGACTCTGACTGCGAAATTGCAGCTTGATCCAGTCCGCGCTGCGCGCCTGTTTGGCGACCTGCACTTCATCGAGCAGGCCGGTCAGATTCCGGCCTTTATCGCTGCCGCCGATCGACAGTGAGGGTGTGATTGCGGCCAGCTTGATCGGGGCGATGCCGACGCTTTGCCCGTTCAGGTAAAGCTCCAACACGTCCTTTCTAGCGACCAGCGCCAGATGCTGCCATTTCGTGAGTTCGACGTTCACCGAGGCGGTCTGCGCGGTATTGCCGTCCGCGCCCTGATACCGGGCGATCAGCGAGCTCCCCTGTAAGGCCAGCTCGATGCGGCCTGCTACATCCTTTGCCTCCCAGAGCACCGCATCGGCCTGTGGCTGGTCGATTTTGGCCCAGGCGCTGAACGTCAGGCCGCTGTCGGGCGTCACCGCCAGGGCCGGGTTCGCGCTCACGGTGATGCCGCCCTGCCCGTCGAATTTCGCTGCGGCCCCGATAAAACCGGCCGGATCGACGGCCGCCTTCGAGCTGGCCGCATGCAGCGCGTAGGCGGTGGCATCCTGCGGCAGCGCCTCGCCTTCCCGGAAATGAAAGACCAGTGCCTGATTCACGTCGAAAATTCCCTTCGCATCGGAGCCGTCGGCCGCGTTCGCGTTGCCGTAATACATCGAAAAGCCGTTGGTACTCTCGCCGCCGCGGACGACCGGCACCTTGACCCAGACCAGGCCCAGCTCGGTCAGCGTATCGAGCTTTTCGACCTGATGTTTCAATGGGGTCTTGTCGTCCAGCATGAAACGCACGTCTTTGCCGTTCTCGGCCAGATCGAGAAAAAAGCCGAAGTTGCCCGCATGCAGACGCACCAGCAACGGAAAGTCGTTCAAGGTTTCCTGAATGTCGGCGCCGGTCGCGCCGGCGTCCACGGTCAATTGCTTGCGCGATTGCCATTCGTCGTTCCACCACGCATGGGCGCACAACGGGAGCAGAATAAGCGCCACTCCCAGTCGGAAGCGGCGGATTAAAGATTTGTTCATCGATCGTAAAGTCATAAAAATTGAATACGCGTTAATTAGTGTTCCTGCTCTGCGTTGCCGCTCCTGCCTGGAGAATACGAACTTCGTAGAATAGGCTGAGCAAAGTTTCGTAGGATGGTTTGACGAAGGAAGCCCATCGTTTGAGCCTCATCGTTCGTGAGCAGTTGTGGTTTGAATGTATCTATCGGTTCTCCGTAACTCCCTATGTCCCGCAGCCCGGCTTGCCTTCGCGGATATCGCTGACCGAGCAATCGCCGTAACCGACCACGTCGGTATTCAATATGCTGACGACCGACTTCTGGTTGTTTTTTTGCTCGCCGTCGTCTTGTCCACCGCTGCTCTCGGCGCTGTCGCTTCCCGCTTTTGCCGCGCTGGCGGCGGCGCTGTCGGCGCCTGAAGGAACAACCGGCGCCGGCGCCGCGGTGGGCACACCCACCGTACCACCCGAAGCTTGAATATTTGAAGCTCCGACCACCGCGGTCGCGGCGATCACGATCTGACCGCCGCTGATACCGGCCTCGCCCGCGTCGACGATCCCTTGCGGCGCCGCCAGCGTGACCTGGCCGTTGCCAATCGCCTGAATGCCGCTGCCGGAAACGATCGGAGGGAAAAGCGTAACGATGTTGCCTTTCTCGTCGACCAGCGTGATCGGCGGCGGCGCGGCAATCGCCGATTTGGCGCCTTTGCCGGCGTCGATGCTGCCCTTCGATGACCAGACCGTGATATCGCCGCCTTTCAACGTGAAGACGCGCGACTGATTGACATTGAAATCCTGGTCGATCAACGCATTCAGATCGCCCTCCTGCTGCACGACGATGCCGAGCTCGTTCGCGGCCTTGCGGATACCCGCCAGTTGCCCCGCCAGCCCAACGTCGATCTTGCCGCCGGGAACCGCCATGTTGATGCCGCCTCCGTCCAACGTTTTGACCTGGCTGAACACAAGGCTCAGATCGCCGTTATATTTATCACCCGGAAACAGCGCTTTGATCGCATCGAAGCCGCGTTGATAAAGCTCGGCCCGCTCACCTGCCGGTGCCGCGGCCGCAGCAGCAGCCGACTGTTTGATTTCCTCGAACAGCACCTTTAAAAACACGTTCAAGTTCTCACGCTGCTTCTGTGCACCGAGACCGGCCAGCGCATGCAGCCCAGCCTGGGATTCGGGAAGGGTTCGATAGCGTTCGATGAAACCCTCGAAATCGATCGCGTCGGAGAGCCCGGCCAGGATGTTGATCGATGCCCCTGCCGGACTCAAGGCCGGATTCACGATATTGCCGATCGTCTGAATGCCGGCGGAACTGCCGAGATTGATGTTACGTCCTGCCAAAACCTGCAACTGGCCCGGGCCGCCCACCTCGATCTTGTTCGGATTGGACAGCACGACCCCATCCGGGCTGATCTGGGTATTGAATGCAATATCCCGGCCGGCCTGAATCAGGGAAACATCCTGCCCTGACAAATTCTGTCCTGACAGGCTCAAGTTTTTGATGTCCCTACCCGCGACGAATTCGGAAGCCTTCGGCAGGAAGAAGATCACCTGCGCGCCGGGAGCGAAAGCGATGTCGCCGAGATTGGCCCTGATCACCGGCTTACTGCCGTTGTTCAGATGCACCGGCGTCGCCGCATGGATGATGTTCGCGACAGGGCTGAACGGATCGAGCCGCTCCTGGGCCCTGATCAGGCCGTCCTTCAGGCTGCCTTCCAGCGACCGGGCCGGCGACAGCATGTCAGGCAACAGCGACAAGTCCGCATCGGACATGTTCACGGTGACCGTCTCGCCTGCGACCGCCGATGACCGGACATTCCTGCCGGCCAGCAGTTCCAGTTGTCCTTTCGCGGATGGAAACAGAGTCATCGATTTGTTGATCGCGATATCGCCGGATAATGCGGCCGCCTTCACGATGCCGGGAAAGACCGAATATTCGAATCCGGTGCCCGCGTTGTTCTGGAACAGGATGTTTCCGGCGGTCGACAGGAATTCGGCCGCGCTGTCCGGGCTGTAAGTGAAAAACCGGGATTCGCCGCCGACAACCTGGGTCTGTTTCATCAGGGTCGGATTGTAGACGCCGCTCAGGTTGATGTCCTGGCGCGCCTGGATGCCGAAGCGGGCGTCGCCCAGTTCGAATACCGCGCCTTTTCCTGCGCTATTGGCCGCCACGCTTCCCCCGGCTTTCAACGCAGCCGTGCCGAGACCGGTGAAGAATTCGCCGCCGACGATGTCGTTGCCGGCCGTTACGTCCAGATTGCCACCGCCGTTGACCGCGATGCCGTTCTTCAGCCACTGGTTCGGTGTCGAGCTGACCGTGCCGAGCGGCTTGCCGGTGGTCGGAATCATCACCGACAGATTGCGGATATCCCCGTCGGCTTCGACGTTGACATTGCCGCCGCCAAGCGCGCCGACGTTCTGGTTGAAGTTCCGGATACCCTTGGCAGCCGGCGTGCTGCCGGTCTGGCTGCTCCGGTCGCCGCTGATGTTGATTCCCCAGAGCGTCGGTGTATGGTTGTCCACCAGGTTGCCGCTTCTGACCAGCCAATCGGTCATTTTTTGCCCGGTGTTCACGCCTTCGATACTGCCGCCCGCGCGCAGCCGGATGTCGCTTCCCTGGGTCGGAAATTCGGCTTTTTGAAACAGCGTACCGATCCGGGTTTCGTCCAGATAACCGAAGCGAAGCAGGTCGTTCATTAACGCAGGATCCAGGCGGCTCAGATAATCCGCATCGCTCTCGCCGGCCTGCCGCTGAGGCACGCCGGGGATTTCGCCGCGCAGCAGCTGGTTCCGGGTATATTTGGCCGTCGTCCCGAGCGTATAGACAGCCGCGGCCGCTGTCGCGTCGGACGGATCGGCCGCAAACCGGATATCCTTGCCCGCGTCAATCGCGATCGAACCGGTGCCGGTCCGGACCTTGACCTGGGTTTTGACCAGCGTGCTCGAATTCGGCGCCACAGGATTACGCGCCAGATAGGTAGGGGCCAGGTTTACGCTGTCGCCCGCGACCAGGTTGTAGCTCCAGGACTTGCCTGCCTGCAGCATGTCCTGATAAACCCGGCTGGTCTGGCCCGGAATCGAACCGATCGCAAAAGCATCAGTCAGCGAGGCATTGATATTCAGATCCTTGCCGGCTCTCAGGGTCAAAAATCCGGGTAACGCATCACTGCCGCCGTAACGCCAGTCGATAAGGTCCCACGTATCCGCAAGCGTCAGATTCTGCCCGCCGCGGATTTCCAGGCCCGGCAACAGATTGATTGGGGCACCGGAAAAATTCTGAACGGCTGGCGCATGACTCATGAAATCGGCGGTATCGGCCTTCCAGGATGAGATATTCGCGCTTTTGATGATCGATTGATTATCGTAAACCCGTGTAGCCTCCAGTACAGTCCGATCGGGATCGGCGCCGGTGATCGCGGTATTGAGCGCGGTAATATTCACCGCATGGCCTGCATCCCTGCCGGTGCGTAAATGCAGCGTGCCGCCCAGGCCGCCTTCGCCGCCGGCCAGATCGATCGCGCCGCCATTTGCAAGGTTCAATAATCCGCTGCCCGTATCGTCGCGGTGAACGGTATCCAGCGTGACGCTGCCGCCTTCCGTACCCTTCAAAGAGGAACTCGCGTCAATCCGGGCGCCGCTGCCCAGAGCGATGCCGTTCCGCCCGTAAATCGCGACTTTACCGCCCTGGCTGCCGCTCACATTGACGGTACCGTTCAAAGTCACCTTGCCCTGGTCCGCCGAGAGATCGAACCCGCGCGCGATCACGTTATCGCCCGCAGCAATGTTCACATCGCCGCTGCGCTGGCGGAGCGAGACTTCCTCGGCAAACCCTGCCGCCGCCAGCTTGCGGTTCAGCGTCGAAAAGCCGCCATCCCCGAAACTGCGTGTATCCAATCGGATGCTTCCGGAACGCTGCTCGGCATTCGCCAGTTCATCGCCCAACGCGCTGACCAAGCCGTTCCAGAGGAATTGCCCGCGCGCCGCGCGAATATCGAGCAGACCCGCATCACCGGCCTGTTTGCCGTTGTCGGCCGCGCCGGCAAGATGGATCTCGGCGCCGGCCGCCAGATTGACATTGCCCGCCGTCGAGGACAGCGCTACGGTTCCGGCCGGCGAAAAGCGGTTGAGCGTGCCGAACGGAATCGTCTGTCCGGAAACGTCGATCCGCGTACCGGCGTTTAAATCCAGATTGCCCGTCAACGCATTCAATTCCAGAATCCCGGATGGCAGGTCGAAACGGCCGGTACTGTCGATCGCATCGGCTGTAATCGACCAGCGGGCGCCCAGGCCACTTTGCGACAGCCCTTCCGTAGTGGCCGGCGAAGCCAGCGTAACCCGATGGCCGGTGGCGTCTATCGTGGTCGTGGAGCCGTTGCCGCCGATGAAATGCCCGGCATTCAATCGAAGGTCGCCGTCCACGCGCCAGGTGCCCGGCGCGGCCAAAGCGCTGTTGCCATTCAGAGGGTCAACGATCTGGCCGAGACCTTTCACCGCATCGTCCGCATTCACGGTCACCCGGTTGAATCCATCGACCGCGTACTGGCCGCTGCCCAGTTCGAGTTCGCGGGCATTGAACACCAGATGGCCGGCGCCGGTCCCGTTACGCTGCGAGCCGGAGCCGTCATTGAACAGGCGGATACTGTCGGCGGAAAACTCGGCCGTGGCACCTGTATTATTGAAACCGTTGATCGACGCCGCGCCGATCTTGAGTTCTTTCGCAGCGATGCCGACGGCGCCGTAAATATCCAGATCGGTCGCGCTGATCAGCTGCAATTCATCCAGGTTGAACGCGGTATTCGACAATACCAGGCCCGGCGTATTGCCCGGCGCATTGCCGAGGCTGATCCGGCTCGACTTCAACGCTAGGGAGCCTCCCTGCATATCGATATCGCCGTCGAACACGGTATTCCGGGTCGAATCGAGCAGCATCGAGCCGCCGGCCGCAAGACGCGCGCCTTTCTCGATCGTCAGAACGCCGGTGGCTCCGCTCACGGCCTTGTCACGCACGACATCCACCTGCGCCGAGGATGATACCCTCAGCAAGGCCCCGTCGCTATTGGCCGGGACGTTCGCAGGCACCTTATTGTCCACCAGCAGATCGCGTCCCGTCTTGCCCGTGTTGCCGGCGCTCTCGACCACCGCGCCGCCCTCCAGCTTAACCTGGTCGCGCGCGGCCAGAATCAGCTCCTGGCCGCTCAACTGCGCGTCGCCGGCCACATTCAGAGTTTGCGTCGATACCTTTACGCGCTGCCCATTCTTTTCCTTGCTGCGCACGCCGCCCAGCAGCAGGCTTGGCGCATTCAGATGATTCAGGTCTTTGTCGAAAAGACTGACGGTGCCGGTCGGGCTTAACGCAATATCCTCACGCCGGCCTACCACTCTGAGGCGGTCGGCGCTGATATCTACCTGTCCGCCCAGGCCGTTCAGCGCCGGCGCAGCGGCCAAGTCGGCGCCCAGTGCCAGACTGTTGCGAACATCGATGGCCAGGCTGCCGGCATCGCTGGGGAGCTGCGGCGGCGCTGCGCCTTCGGCAGCCGCTTTATCCGCAAAAAATGTGTTAGCCGAATAATCCTTGAATTCGGAGCGGGTCCGGGCGATGTCGCCTTTCTCGACCGCAAAGCCCTGCCATCGGGCATCCTGAATGCCGGCGCTGGGGACACCGTAACGTCCGGCGACAATCGTCGCCCCCGCAAGGTCCTTCTGGACCTGGCCGGGCTGCAGATCTCTGAATCCCTGCCGCGGCGTTACCAGATACGCGCCCGGCAACAAGGCATAGTGACCCGGCAGCAGGGTATACCAGCCGGCGCTCAGGCCCGATCCTTCGCTCAGATAAACGCTGTCTCCGACGTTGAGGTTCGATCCGGGAAATTCCAGCGGATCGTGCGGAGTCAGCGCGTTGCCAAGCGCCGGCACCACCGCGAATTGGGTCGTAAAGCCGGGGCTGTTCGGATTCAGCACGTCGGTGCTGCCGCCGGGGCCCGGTATGAATTCGTAAGCGTAAAGATCGCCGCCGCCGGACAAATCGACCTTGGCGCGGCTCTGCATCGCAATGTCCTGTCCCGAAAGCGTCAGCCGTTTTTCCGGCGGGGTATCGATCAGCAAATTGATCGCGCCGGTTGTATCCAGGGGATACAGCCAATTCAGCCCGCCCGAAACTTGGCCGAACGGCACCGTTATATCACCGCCCGCCACCGAGGTCAGGCTGCCCGGCGCGAGTTCCAGCCTCTTTTCGGCATTCAGCGCTAAGGTTCCGAACGGCGCTTTCAGCACTCCCGACTGGACGATGTTCGGCGCTTTGACGGTCAAGCTGCCGCCGGAGGCAAACACCGGCCCACCGCTTCCACCGCTGCTTTGAATCCGTAAGGTTTCGTTGCCGTTCCCTTTCACGTTGATCGTGTAACCGGTCAGCGTGGACGGATAGACCTGGCTCGCCTCGATCGTCAAATCGCCGGCCAGCTTCAGTTCGCCGAGAAAATCCTTGGTGTCGCGCCGCATCCGGATACCGACCGCGCGCACATCGCCTTCGCTTTTCAGCTGAACCTGTCCGAATCCGTTAAAGCTCAAGCCGCCGATCAGATCGATGCCTTTCGCATTCACGTTGAATTGACCGCTTCCGCCGGCCGCCTCCGGCGCCAGCCTGCTTAAAAATAAACCGTCGCCCAGTTGCGTATCGAGCCGGCTTTTCGTGGAGCCCAATGCCGCATAAGCGGTATTCAGGGTCACCTGCCCGTTCTGGGTTTTCAAGAAGGGGGAATCCAGCGTAATGCTTCTCGCCGCATCGAGCCGGACATTGCCTTTGAACAGGATACTGCCGGTATGCTGGTTGCCAGCGACCGCATCGGTCTTGAACGACAGCGCAGCGGCGCCCGCCTGGTTCAGCTGGGTACTGTTGAGCAAGGCGCGGCCATTGTAAGCGCTGTCGACCGCGTCGCCCGGACGCAGGCCGGCCGGAATCGATCCGGCCGCCCCATCGGCAATTTCGAGAGAACGCGGTTTGGTCACCGCCTGATCATCCGGAAAGCCGCCGCCCGGAACCGGAAATTCCGGCTTCTGCCTGAGGCCGCCGTCCAGTTCGAAGGCCAGCGTCCCGCCGGCGGCGCCTTTCCCGCCTTGCGCTTTGAATGTTCCATCCGCCAGTATCCCTTCGCCCGCCTTCAGGCTGATGGTTCCTCCGGCGGACGGAATGGTTTTGGAAACGACCTTGACCTGAGTCCCTTTTGCCGGGATTTCCCTGAAGTCCAGCTTGCGGGTCGTACCGGAAACGTCGATCTCGGAATCGGTATAGCCGACGATATAGCCGCGGTTCGCGGTCAGTTCGACATGACCCCCTGGCAGCACCTCGCCCATGCGCAGGCCGAATGGATTCAGTTCGGCTTTATAGACGCCGCGCGCCGACAACCGGCTTTCGGAACCCAGCCAGATGCCCTGGGAGGGAAAAAAGCCGCTATCGCCCGCGGAAGGCACGTCCAGGGTCAGGAAAATATCGCCGCCCGGAGCGTCGATGGCTCCATCGAGGAATAGCGAAGTATCCGAATTCACGGTCACGGAACCGGCCATATCCGCCTTGATCAAGGCTCCCTTGCCGATCCGGAGGGATTCCTGACGATTCTGGCTCGCCAGTTGTCTCAGAGAAAGCGTCAGATTGGCGGGATTTCGCACAAATTCGGGAAGCGTCACCACGGAACTGACTTTTTTGAACGGAGTTCCGGTAGGCTTCAGGTACGCATTGTACTTGAGCTGCAAATTGCTTTGCAGCGGCCTCAACTGAACGTTGTCGGCCACCTTCAGGCCGTAGTAATTCGATGTGAGATGGTAATCGGCAAAGCCTCCCTGCTGAAAAAAGCGGGGTTGGATAATCAGCGGAGTCGCGCCGGAACCCGGGTGGCTCGGCGCATCCTTGTCCGAACCGATGATCACTTCGCTCGTGCTGATATTTAAATGGCCGCCCTCATGCAGAGCCCATCCTGCCAGAGTGCCGCCGAGCAACAGGCTTGGAATCTTGGCGCCCGCCTGATGCGTCAGCGCCAGCAAATCGATGGTGCCGCCTTTGCCGTCCACGAGAGAACCATCGGTCTGAAACCAGGCCCCGCCGCTGACATCGATCCTGCTGCCACGATCGAGGCGCAGATCGCCCTGTTCGGTGATCAACGACACATGGCCGCCGTCTATCGACGCCGCCGCCAACGGTTTGCCGTCCCGGACGCTCCGCCAGTCATTCACCCATAAGCCGCTGACGTCGATCGAGGCATGGGACCCTAGCGTGATAAAGCTGGGAAGCAGGCCCGAAGCGCTCAATTCGATCGGTTTGACGGTCACGTTGCCCGAGCGGCTGGCGATCGATCCGAACAGTTGAAATCCTGTCGATGCCAGGCTCAGCGAGGCCTGATCAACCAAACTAACGTTTGCGTCTTCGTTGATCCGTATCCAACCGTTGGTCCTGATATCGACGTTGCGAACCCCGGCGCTTTTGAACAAATCAGGATCGATATTCAAGGCAACTGCTTCTGTCGAACTGCCCAAGCGGCGCGGCAGAGGATCGTCCGGCCCCAGCGCTGATGCTGACGAATTGCGGCCGAACACAATGTCCTGCCGGCCGAACAGGTTATCGTTGTTCAAGTCGAGGGTCAGCGTACTGCCCGAAGCGCGCAGGTCCGCTGTGCGCTGGTAAGGGCCGTCGAGCGTTGTGCCATCGAGAATGCCGTCCAGCAATGCTTCGTAGGCGCTGATATTCAAGGTGCCGCCCGCTTTGCCCTCGAAATAACCGGCTTCGTACCGCTGCGTCAGAGACGCTGCCGGATAGCGCTGGCGAATCGCCCAGGGCGCGTATTTGATTCGGTCCCCCAGCAGCGCGGCTTCGTAATTGCGATTCGGATCGGCTTCGGAAATATCGAAAATCTCGCCGGCTGAAACCAGCTTCGTGGTGTTGATAACCCCATCCCGGTAACTGACCGAGCCGCCCGAAAAATCGAGCACACTGCCCTGCTTGGCAATGACGTCTCCGCTCGACTTGAGATCAATGGTGCCACCCGAGGTGCTGCGCTCATCGATATTCCGGGCGATCCGGTCCACCGCGCCCTTGACGTCGGCAATCGGAATATTCGCCTTCGTCAATGCCCCGGTATTCGGATCGTGAGTCATATCGATGTCGCGCAGATCGACCGATACTTTTTCGCCGGCCAGAATGCCGTCCCGCTGTAACGGTGAATCGCGCAGTTCGTTCTTGCGTAATTCCACCTCGAGGACATTGCGTTCCATCGCCAGACTGACGTTTTTGACGCCGGACACGTCGATTTTACTGCCGGCTTCCAGATAGATTCGGGCATTGCCCTTGACCGCCGGGTTGGCCGGATTGTCCACTGCCTGATTCGATACATTGCCCGATTTCGCCTGGACCACAGACTGGTCGCGAAGTCTGATCTGATGCCCGCTGATTTCTATCTTCGAACGCGCTTGCGCCTGCGCATCGATCGCGGTCGCCGTTTTATCGGCATCCAGTTCGACGCTGGTCAGGCTGCCCTTATCCAGATTGACGGTTGCCCGGGTGCCTAGACCGTCGCCCCGATCCGATGTTCTGACCGTCGCATTGGGCAGCAGCTTGCCGCCGGTTGCAGTAGGATTTTGGATGCCTTCGCGCGCCAGCAGCCTGACGGTACCGTTCAACTGCACCGAGGTAGTCGCGGAGGCGACGCCTTTCTGATTGACCGCGAAACCCATCAGGCTGACGTTGCCGCGTTCGGCCAGCACCTTGCCGAGATTATTCACCTCTCCGCCCTTATTGACTTCGACCAGCAAGCCGCGGATGTCGGAGCCGCTTCCGGCCTCCTGCAGATAGACCTTGTCTTGCGCCGCCGCAATGATCGTTTGTCCGTCGGGCGTCTCGATTGTGCCAGAGTTGGTTACGGTCGGAGCCGCGATAATGACCCTGCCGCCGGAACCGTTCGTTTTGATCTGTGCGCCATTTTCGACGAATATCTGAATTTTGACCTTGTTCCCGTTCTGATCGCGGATCACCTGGCCTTGATCGTTTTTCAGATAGATTTCGCCGTTGCCCTGCAAAGCAGCGGAATTATTGATATCGAAGACTTTGGTAATGCCGCGCTGGAATACTTCATCGCTGATGCCCAGCGTCGTCGCGACCAGCGAGTTTACGTTGACCTGGGCATCCTTGCCGAACACGAAACCGTTCTGGTTGACCATATAAACCTGGCCGTTGGCTACCAGAGAGCCCATGATCCGGCTCGGGTTGAAATCGTGGATGCGATTCAGCGCGACCGACGTCGAACCGGGTTGATAGAAACGTACGCTGCTGTCCGCGCCGATATTGAAGCTTTTCCAGTCCAGCGTCGCTTTATCGGTAATTTGCTTGATGTTCAGCGCGTTCCCGGCAATGGCGCCGGTGGCCTGTCCCTGGCTCGCAATATCGACGGGCGTCTGAGTCAAAGGGCCCGTGTTCAGCGGCACGGGTAATTCGGCGTGCGCGGACGGGACCTCTACCCCGAACGCCAAACCGCCGGCAATCAGCATCCTGATCGCCCTTACCAACGGCTTGATCCGAAAAGGCTGCGTGTTCGTTCTAAAAGGGGAAGCATGATTCATGATCAAAAATCTCAGACAAACCCAGGGGTAAAATTAAAATTCATAGGCGAGGCGAAAATCGATGCGCTGATTTCCCACGTCGACCGTACCCTGCTGGTAAAACGGATAAGCCCATTCCAATTCGCCGATCCAGTGTTTGAACAACTGCGCATGTAGGCCCAAGCCTGCACCGGCCAGCCGATAGAAAGAAGGAGTCTCGGGCAGAGGATGTTGTATCCACAAGTAGGCATAATCGATAAAAGCATGCAGGCGCAGACTATCGACCGCATCCCAATCCTGCCGCTTGAGCATCGGCGACTGAAGTTCCAGCGAAGCATTCAAACCGTCATCGCCCAACTGCTGGGTCTGATGGTAGCCGCGTACACTCGTCGGCCCGCCCGCCGAGAACTGTTCGTTGCTGATCAGTGGGCTGTAGGACAATTGCCCCGAAGCCCGAGCTGCCAGGCGGAAATCCCAGAACAATTCGCGCAAGTGCTTCAAATTAGCCGTTAAATAGGCATAGTTGGTGGGTGCGTCCTTACGCCGGCTTTCAAATTCCTGCTGATTATTACCGAGTCCCCGGACAGAGAAATTGGCGGCTGTGCCCAGCGTGGTGATAGCCCTGTCATGCCGCCAGCTGCCGTCATAGCCGACTTGAAAGGCCGGATAACTGATCGGAGTCGGTTCCATATCCTGGCCTTGCAAGGTCACGCCCTGATTGAAGCTTTTGTAATCGAAACCCAGGGTCAGGCTGTGAGAGGTATTCTCTTGTACCCCAAAAGGCTTGATCAGGCGGGCGCCATAAATGTCGCCGCTGCCAACGACTGTCAGACCGCCCACACTCGTGCCGACCGAGGTATTTGAATTGATCCCGATCCCGTACAAAGCCAGACGCGTATCGGCCCATCCTGTCGGCAGTACATAGGTTCCCGACCAGACCTCCACCTCGTCATAATTTTCGGGAGAAACCTGATATTGCAGCGAAGCGCTATGAAAACGTTGCCACAAGTTATCGTAACGCAGCGACGCTAACAGACGCGTACGCGACGTGCTCTCCGGATTGCGGCTGTTCACTTCGAGGCTGCCGTGCAGCGGGACCTCGTCCTTCACATGCAATTCGACCTCGGTTTTCCCCGGCGTGTTGCCTGCGCGAAATACCGGCGTTACCTGGCGATCTGAGGAGGTCTGATTCAAAGCATTCAGCTGCTGCTGAACTTCGGGCATATGAGGGACCTTGCCGGCAGCCAGAGCGGGCAGGTCGGCCCGGATCTTACCCAGTTCGTAATAGCGGGAACCGGAAATCTTGAGCCGTTCTACGGTGCCTTCGATCACTTGCAGCCGCACTGAAGCATTGACCACATCCTGTTCCGGAATTTCGACAATGACCGTCGGATAGCCGTTTTTCCGGTATACATCCTCCAAAGCCTGTCTGGCTTTATCCACGTCCTCGATCGATTTACCGGGCCCGAGAAACGGATAAACGGTTTTTTCGATCAACTGCTGATCCAGCACCGTATTACCGTCGACCTGCAACATCAACAGATCGAACGCCGGCGGTGTCTCTTCTATTTCTTTGGCGGGCGCGGCATGAGTTGATAAACCTGCCAGCGAAAACAACGAAAAAACGCTCCATGTCAGCAATGTGCGTCCAGTTAATTTATGCATAGATTTCAAATAACCATAATATATGGAGCTGCAAAGCACATCCCGTGCCAATATCTATATAACTGAAAGTGAATGTATTTTTACAAAGTCACCGGTTTTATGTGCTGCTGTATCAGCAGCGGCTGCTGATGGGCTGTTGATACACCAACAGCCCGAGTGTGATTTCGGCTTGTCCAGACGGCAGGCCCGCCGGTTAAGCCGATGAAGTGGCGATGCCATCCGGGACGCAGGACGCGGTCCCGGATCGCTATGCTTGATTGAAATTCCGGCCCTAGACAGAACCGGAACGATGAAGCAGATTCCTTTCGGTGGATACGCTCAAGCTGGAGTCGAGCCGGAGAACCCTACTCGGCCCCAGGTAAGAAATGACGCATCCTTGTTCTCTTCCCTCGTATGCGTCCTGCCGCCGATTCGATCGGCAAGCCCTGATGGACATCCTGTCCGCGTTCTGGATCAGTTACTGCCCGACGACTGACATTCCGTCAGCGGCGCATCGACCGGATTAACCGTCACATTGGTTGTGACCGTCTTCGTACCGCCATTCGCATCGGTGATGATTGCCGTGATGGTATAGCTGCCGACCAGTCCATAGAAATGCTCACCGGTTGCCGATGTGATGCCTGCATTCAGTGGAGTCGGACCGCTAGTTTGGCCATCACCCCATTCGAATTTGACGGCATAGGGTGCCGTGCCTCCGGTAATATCGACCTTGGCTTGGACCTTCGTGTTAAAGACCACAACCGCCTGCGTCAGACTTAATGTTCCGCCCAAAGCCGGCGCTTGCGCGTCGGAAACGGTAATTTGGAACGGTTGCGTCTTGCTGCCGCCCGCATTATCGGTCACGGTAATCGTCAAATCATAAGTCCCCGCGGTAGCATAGGTATGATTAGCGGATTTGGCGGTGACGCCATTAGCCAGCGTCTCCTGTTCGTTCGCGCTGCCGTCACCCCAATTAAATGCCACCGTGTAAGGGCCAGCCCCGCCGGAGATCGATGCGGCTTGAGCCGTCACCTGACCACCCTTCACTATCGCACTCGAACTGACGTTCAGCGCCGCATCCAAAGCCTGATCACCCGACACCGTAACGGTTTCTTCGGTGCTGGTTATTTCTGAGCCGTTTGCGTCTATGACCGTGACCTTCTGCTTAAAGCTGCCGGTTTTCGCATATTGATGACCGAGAGTTTTCGAGGTTTCGCCACCCAACGGAATCTCTTCGGCCGCCGAGCCGTCGCCCCATTCAAATTTGACCCTGTAGGGCCCCTTGCCGCCCTTGATGCCGGAAGCGCCGGCGGTAGCCGTTTCACTTGACTTAAGGGCTTTTTTATCCAGCGAAAATGATGCCGCCAATGCCGCCTCGGTTACCGAAACGATGACGTTATCGCTCACCCTGGCGTTATCGTTGTCGGTTACGGTCAACTGGAATTCCAACTGCGCAGGCACAGCCGGACTGGCAAACGACGCCTGAGGGGTTTTGGCATTGATCAATTTGACCTTGGGATCGCCGGGCTTTTTAAGCTGCTTCCACTGGTACTTGATGATCTGCCCGCCGCGTTCGGCATCGGGATCGTTACTGAGACTGGTCAGCGTCACGGTTTGCGTGAAACCCGCGCTCTGATTGGCGCCGGCATTCGCTACCGGCGGCGCATTCAGCGGCTTGACCGTTAGCACTGTCTTCTTGACGGCGCTCAACCCCTGATCGTCGGTGACAGCCAGTTGAAAAGCTAACTTGGCGGGCTTGGTTTTTTTGTTGGTCTTTGGAATCGGAGGAGCCTTAAAGGTCAGTGTGGATGTCTCGGCACCATTGACCTCAATGCCCGGCAAACCGCTGATTTGCGTCCAGGCATACTTTAAAGCGCCCCCTTCCGGATCTGCGCTAAGACCGCCATTCAGAGTCACCGCAGCACCTTCACTGACCGGCGCTACCTTGACGATCTGGGCTTTTGGCTTTTTATTGGCCGCTTCCGCCAAAGGCGAAGCAGCCAGCGCAACCGCAAACACTGTTAGCCAGCTAACAAGTTGAAAAACCCCTTTTGGAGCAGAGGACGGTTTGCCATCCCGAACGCCAGACGGCGTATTGTAGAGCGGCAAGTGAAGCCGCTCCGCATGACGAGTAGTAGATAGTAACAACATCTTGAGTTCCTCGAGTCGTCTATGGGGGGGCTATTTCAACTGAATTTGAAGACCGCCATTGGCCTGGTCATCGGCAACCGGAACGATGCTGGTTTGAGTCGAATTAGTCGCCGTGCAGAAATGAGTCAAAGGAACGACAGGATTGTCAGCACTGAATGGGATTTGTGTGGTAAAACCTCTAGGGTCTTTCGTCGTTGCAAAAATGCCGCTGACGCCAAACGCCAGCGTTGAATTGACCGCCTTGGCAACGTTCGGGCTGCCCAGGTCGTCCGCGAACGCTTTCAACAGCGCCTTTTTATCGGCCCACTGCGAATCGCCGGGTTTGTCGGTGCGGTAAAGCACGACGCCTTCCGCCCAATGCGGGTAAACGCCAGCCGCGACGTTTTCGATCGTCGGCGCATACCCATCAATCTTCACATAGCGCCATGGATTCGCACCGGGATCCTTGTCGCCGCTGTTGACTGCAATTCCCCAGATTTTTTGCAACCCCGGATTCAGGCCCGAGGCATTGGCGCCGTTGTTCCAGTCCTTCAGCAGATTAAGGGTCGCATTCACGCCGCCGGGTGATTTAACGATCGGGGCCGCAATGTCTTCATCTCCGTCCGGCGTGTTATCCGCCGGCTTGTTCGCGTTGGCGGTACCCGGATAGTTCAGGAATTTGGCATAAGCGACCGCGCCGATCGCCGCACCGTTGTTACGCCGACCGACGCCGACAGGGGTTTTCGCATCGGCATTCTGGAACGGGGCAGCGACGCCTGCATCAGTCAGCAGAGCAGGATCCGTAAGACTTTTTGCAGTATCGCCAGCCGTTTTGTCGACAATCTTGACCTGCTCCCAACTGCCGATTTTGCCGGCCAGAATGGAGGCCACAAAGTTACGGTTCAGATTCGGCAGCGAATTGGCATCGTAAGCGCCTATCGTCACAGAACCAGGCAGCGAACCCGCTCTTTTTTGCGCGGCTTGCAGCACTTTATACAGATCTTCCGTCACCGCCACACCATAAACTAATCCTCCGGTAGAAACCTGGGTAAAGCCGGCCGGAACCTGGTTTATATTGAACTCCCAATCGGGCTCGGGCGCTCCTGTTATCAACTCATTTACCGGTACAGGATAATTTTCGGTATTGGGCTTCAGAAGAATATCGGGGTCTACGCCCAAGAAACCGCCGTCGGAAACGACTTTAGTTAAATAAGTGGCGGCATTGGCTTGGCTGATGGTTGCTTTCCACTTCTTGTTGACGGGATCGCCATCGGCCGCCCATGCTCCCGAAGTCTGCCCGATGATGTTCAGATGCTCCAATTGCAAACCATCGCCGTTATTAGCAAACAACGGGACGACCCCATAACCCGCGGCGCCGTAAGAACGTTTTTCCAGAACAATTTTTTTGCCGGCCAAACCTGCAGGCAGACTGGCGTTACCGGTAAAGTAAAACGACTGCCAGCGCCCGCCAATGCTGCCTTTGCTGTCAACATCGCTGAATATATCCAGAGAACCCGGGGCCGCCAGCGTCGTAGCGACAACGCGACCATAGGCCTGGTCCTGCGCCGCGCCGCCGGAGGTATAAACGACTATATCCGGTGCTCCCTCCGTCCACGGCGTCAAGGCGCTGGCGGACTGGGCGCCGGCCAGCAGGGAAACGGCCAAAGCCAGTTTGTGTGATTTTTTCATTAGGCATACCCTTTAAATGATATTAATCCGGAAAAATCCGCGTAAACGCCGAGCGCATGAGCCCACGGCTGAATCCGATATCATGAAAAAATCATGCCAACCCGTAACAGACTGATAATATGAAATATTTATTTTAAATTCACGACTCTAGCTGTTGATACACAGACAGCACCTGCTGACTTGCTGTTGCTGTATCACCATCTTTTTAGGCCAAATCTTTTTCTGATGCCTCTCCTCCCGATCAGTAAACGCCGTCACGTGACGCGTCTCAAACGCCCTACTGCCGACCATCATGTAGCCAGCGTTGTTAAGGAAAAAACGAAGGGACAATTCTCTTTTGAGATCCAAAGCGCATCAAGGGGAAGTTCTGGATGAAGGCGGGAGGGAATGGGATGGTTTACAGCTCAACGGCTTTCAACCTGCTGCTCGTCGAACAGCATTTCAGCAATACCTGCTTGCCATACAGCAATGCGTTCATTCCGATAACGCCAATTTACTTCAAAATCATACAATTAAATTTTGGCATATAAATTGAGTATAAGATTTTGACGACAAGATATGCCAAATGCCTTTTTGTTAACGAATCGGTCTCTGAAACCTGCTCGTAGTAATGAAGGCCGTGTCTGGCGTCCAAATTATTGTTGAATTAACCCCATCTCCTATTCAGGTAAATTATGAAAAAAAATATCGCAATTATTGCTGCATTGTTATTTGCAAGCACCGGCGTTTTTGCTGAGGAACATACTGCCGAAGCCTTGAAACATGCCGAACATGCGCTTACCCATGGCACAGCAGGCCATGCGCCACAACTGGTCGAACATGCTGAAAAGGCGCTGAAACATGCCCAGGCAGCCGAAAGTGTCGCGAGCGGCGAAGCCAAAACCCATGTAACTGCCGGCATTAAATCCTTGGAAGAATCCATCGCGCACGGCAAACAGGATCATGCCGAGGTTGCTGCCAAACACGCCGAAGAAGCCGTGTCTCACCTGAAGGCAGGCAATAGCTGAACAGGCCACGCTCAACCTGTGGCCGCGCCTTAAGGTGTTACATGATTTTGGCTAGCAGATTTCACTACAGACATTGCTAGCCAGTCTTGCCGAGTTAAATTCTCAAAGTCTCCTTCACCCCCCGGGACGGGGTTTTAAATCCCGTCCCAAATCATTCACCTCAGCCTTGTGCTGCCGCCCTTCTTGCGGACGGGTTTACCCAACCCGTCCAGCCAACGCATCACACCCAATCAGTGATCGATCATTGGATTTATACAACTAAGGCACTTGCCTTAAAACCAAATTGCCCGCCCTTGCGGCCTTTCAACTCCGCCTGGATACTGGCGACGATCGATAAGGCTATTTCTTCTGGAGTTGCCGCGCCGATATCCAGGCCGACCGGACTGAAAATCCGGCCGTTGAGCTGTTCTGCGGCTTCTTCCAGACTTTCCAGCAAGCGTGCCCGGCGCTGCGCAGGCCCCAGCAATCCGATGAACGGAATACGTGTGCCGGCAATCGCCACGAGAAAACGCTGATCATAATCGTAATTATGCGTCATCAGCACCACGGCGCTGAACCGGTTCCATTCCGGTTGATTCTCCAGCGTTTGCGGCGACAGATGCAGTACAGCATCGGCTTCTGGAAAACGCTCCTTTTTGACATTGCCTGGTCGATGATCGGCCACGGTGACGCGCCAACCCAGCGCCTTCGCGCATTGCACCACCGGGATCGCATCGGCGCCCGCGCCGAGCACCAGCAGTTGCGACGGGGGCTGGAGTGGATCGTAAAAAATCTTGATCGCGTAAGCGCCCACCACATGCGATTCGAGGCGAGGTCTTTGTTGCGCTGCCGGATTCAAATCCCACGCTGCAGCAGGCAGAGACACAGGTAGTCGGTCAAGGTAATCCGGCAGAAACAAGCTTCGGCCGATCGGAATATCGGGATACGAAGATTCAATTACTGTCGCCAATGTGCCCGATTCATAGGTTTTATCCGCTGCAGCAATACGGTTTAACGGGCTAAAATTGTCTTCCGCCGTCAATAATTGCAGGAAAATCCTCACCGCGCCATTGCAGCCCAGCCCCAAGCCCCAAATCGCATCCTCGGGCGAACGCATGTCGTAAAATACGGTCTTCGCGATGCCGTTCTCGAACACCGACTGCGCGTGCTCGATCAGGTCCAGCTCGAAACAACCTCCCCCGAGCAAACCGGTCAATTCACCGTTCCGGTCTATCAGCATTCTCGCGCCGGTATTTTGATAGGTTGAACCGTAGGTTTCGATGATCGTCGCCAACACGAGTTTATCGGTTTGCCGCGACAATTGCTGGTAAGCGGCTACCAGATGGTTGTTATTAGCCATATCAGCTCCAGCTCAAGCCGGTTCGTGACAGCGGCAGTTGCCGCACCCGTATTCCAGTCGCTACGAAGATCGCATTGCGGACCGCCGGCGCCAGCGGCGGCAACGCCGGTTCGCCAAGGCCGGTCACCGGAAAATCGGTTTTTAAAAAGTGCACCCCGACCCGGGTTGGCGCATCGGCGATTCGAATCATCGGATAATCGCCGAGGCCGATTCCGCAGCCGTATTTGGTGTCGACGAGATGCAGATAATCCCGCAATACCCACAACAGGGGCGTGTCGTCGGCGACGTCTACCGTTTTCGGTACGTTGTTTACGTTGAGTGTGTATTGACTCATGATGCGCTATTACTCCTAAGGCGAAAATTCCTGGCCCGTTTTGCGTTGAGCATGACTTTTAAGCCCGATTTTTGAGGTATTGAGCTGTCATTGGGTTTTGGATTCGGTTGTGGATGGTATATTCGGACGGGAATGTTGGGCAACGCTACCGACAGTAGGAGCTTTAGGCGAAGCGATTGCCGAACATGACTTATGAAACTTCGGAATATCATGCAGGATTTGTACCGGATAGAGTTGGTACCGGCAAAGCCGATTGATTCGGCTAAACGAGGAGCAAAAAAGCTCTGTCCATCTCGGCAAGGTGTTGACTTACAAACACCTCCTGCTCACCGGCTGTTGATTTTTCAACAGCCTCATCAGAATGTCCCCGGGTTCCGCTATGCTGCATCCAGGCTTCTTGCTAACCCATCACAATAGTGATGAGACCGGATCACGCAACGGCGTTATTTTTGCATGTATTGAGAGATTGCATGCGAGCGTAAGTTTGTAGACGCGACAACCCTATATCCTGTTTTTTAACTTGAATTCTCAATTGAAGGAGTCAACACATGAGTACCGATCATTCCCGCCGCGATTTTTTCAGCATAGCCACCGCAGGCGCGGCATTGGCGCTGCTGGAGCCGGAACAGGCCTTGGCCGACTCCGAAACGAAATCAGCCCTCATAACGACATTGCCGGACGCTTTCGGCATCGAACATGTCGCTAAACCGTTGAGCTTCAACCCTGCCAAACTGGATGGCTTGTCCGAAAAGCTGATTCGCTCGCACTGGGAAAACAATTACGGCGGCTCGGTCAAAGCGCTGAATGCGGTCAAGAAAAGGCTGGCGACTCTTCGTGAAGATGCGGACCTGCCGGCTTTCGTTTACAACGATTTGAAACGCGAACATTTGCTGCGCACAGGCTCCGTGGTATTGCATGAGCTGTATTTCGGCAATCTGGGAAGCGCCGCAAAGCCGGAAGCCACCTTACGCAAATTGATCGGCTCGGCCTTCGGTTCCTTCGAGGCGTGGGAAAAAGAATTCAGACGCATTGGCGCCGGTCTGGGCGGCGGCTCCGGTTGGGTCACGCTAGGTTTGAACCTGCACACTGGACTGATGGAAAACTACTGGCAATGGGATCATCTGCACGCGCCCAGCGCCACCGTACCGATCCTGGTGCTGGACATGTACGAACATTCTTACCAGATCGATTACGGCACAGCCGCGTCGGCTTACCTGGATGCCTTCTTCCGCAACATCCATTGGGAAACGGTCGCGTCCCGCCTGGACACTGCTTTGAAATTACGTGAGATTGTTTGGCAAACAGTATAACGGCGCAGGTCGGGTATGCTTTTGATGCCCGACTTTCCTGATTTTACGATTCTAACGACTTTGAAGTTAGAGTTAATATTATCCCTCTTAATGTAATCGACCGTGATAAATTTTATTTCAGTATTCCATTAAGCCATCCATTTCCTCGCATTCCTGCGTGCGCTCCCGCACAGACCCTGCCGTCTGATGGGCCTAACCTTCAGCCTGGCTGTCATAACAATGTGTTTTGTAATATTCGATAAATATCGAACTGGATATCCTATGATCAAACAATAATTCAATAGAGCAAATGGCTTTGTTGCATAAATTGACAATTATTTATTTTTAAAATTCCGCATTGATTTTGCATTTAATTTTACCTTGTAACAATCAATAACCTAGTTTGACTTATGCAATAAAAACCTTTTCAGTTCTTAATGCATAATGGAAATATTTTCTAATTAGTAGAATAACTTTAAATTGCAGGAGGAATTCATGGGACGCTCTATTCTTATTGTCGCTTTTTATTTCGTATTCGCTCAGTCAATATTTGCAGCCATCGGAATTGATGTAAACACATCGACAGATCGAAGCACTTCCAGCACGACCCTCTCCTCACCCACATTTTCGACAAATTCAACAAACGAATTGCTGCTGGCATTTGTCGCCACTGATGCGCCAACTTCTGGCACCAACACGACAGTTTCCAGCATTACCGGTGGCAGCCTAACCTGGGTATTGGTGCAACGCACCAACACCCAACGGGGCACAGCCGAAGTGTGGCGTGCGTTCGCTCCCGGCGTGCTGACCAATGTCGCCGTTACGGCCACCCTGTCAAGGAGCACGGCCGCTTCCCTCACGATAGTGACCTTCACCGGCGTGGACACTTCAGGCACGAACGGCTCGGGAGCGATAGGAGCCAAGGCCAGTGCAAACGCCGCATCGGGTTTGCCCACGGCAAGTCTGACGACAACCCGCAACGGTTCATGGGTATTCGGCGTGGGCAATGACTGGGACAGGGCAATTGATCGCACTGTCCCCGCGAATCAGACCATGGTGCACCAGTACCTGGCCACTATCGGTGACACCTACTGGGTTCAGAGCCAGGTATCTCCGACTCCGACAAGTGGGACCGTGGTCACCATCAACGATACAGCACCGGCAGGAGATCGATACAATCTGAGCATCGTCGAAGTCCTGCCCCTTGCAGGCAGCGGCGGCTCTACTTTTAATATATCCGGATCAATTACTCCTTCGGCCAGCGGCAGCGGAGCAACGGTGACACTGACACAGGGCGGAACGACGATCGCGACGGTGACCGCGAATAGCTCAGGTAACTACAGTTTCCCCAATGTCGCGAACGGCACTTACACGGTGACCCCGAGCAAAACGGGATTCACATTCAGCCCAGCGAGTCAGCAGGTCACGGTCAACGGGGCCAATGTGACCGCGCCTAACTTCACGGCACAGGGAACGCAGTCTTCCCAACTCTACCCGGATCTTTCGGTCATCATTCCGACGACGGGCACAAAAGCAATGACAATTGTAGGGACCGGAAGCACTAGGGAGTTTCGATATACTCATGATACCTTCAATGAGGGACCAGGCCCGCTTGTTATCCAGCCTGCCTTCAATTCTGCTTCCGGCAATTATCTGGGAACTCAGTATATTTATACCTACAACTCACCGGGAGGCTGGTCGATCACCAGTGAAATTCCCGTGGCAGGAGCATTCATCTTCCATGCGGCCCACGGACACTTCCATTTTCCGCTAGTGACCTTTGGACTCTACGATACTTCAGGCCCAGGTGGCGGGCCCGGCAATCCCATCATATTCAGCGAGAAAGATGGATTTTGTATTAATGACTCTTTCATCTACGACCCATCGATTCCCCATGCCGGAGAAACCGGCACTTTTGGCTCGTGCTCGGACCCGACTACGCTGCGCGGACTGCATATCGGCGCAGTAGACGAGTACGATTTAAACGACCCGGGCCAATCCATTTCCATCCCGAATTTGCCTAACGGCACTTACTGGTTTAAGGCGCTGGCCGATCCAGAGAACTACCTGGCGGAAAGCGACAAGACCAACAACGAAACCGATGTCGAACTTACAATCAACGGCAATACCGTTCAGGTACTGAGGACCGTTACCCCCGTTTTAAACCCGCCGCCGGCCATCACATTGACCTCGCCTTTGTCCGGTATCTTTGTATCCGGCAATGTCACACTGTCGGCAAGCCCTGTGACAACAAGCGGCGTACAATATCTGCTTGATGGGTTGCCTTTCGGTCCGATCGTCTCCGCCGGCCCGTCGTACAACCTTTCCTGGAACACCACTACCGTGCCGGACGGTGTCCACTGGTTGGCCGCTCAGACCACAGACTCTACCGGCATCATAGGTACTTCAAGTGTGTCCGTGGTGACCGTCAACAACGCGACCAGCAGCGTGCCGATTGTACAACTGGCGGATCCGACGAATGGCTCGGTTCTTTCCGCGATCGTCACACTCAACGCGACTGTTGCCAGCAGCCAGCCGATTGCAAGCGTAGCGTTCTTCGTTGACAATGGAACTGTACCTGTGGGGACGGTAACCACCTCACCCTACATGATTCCCTGGAACACGGCTACGGTGGGGGACGGATCACATGTAATCACTGTTAGAGCCACCGACAGTCTGGGCAATGTCGGCAACTCGGCACCGGTCACGGTGACCGTCAATAACAGTAATCCAGCAAAAACGATCACAAAGGATATTCCTCCGGTTTCCGTGGACGGCCAGGGCATCATGACTACACCCTCTTTCTCCACCCCTACGGCAAATGACCTGCTTATTGCCTTCCTGTCTTACGATGGACCATCCAATTCTGCACAGACTGGCAATGTAACCGGTGCAGGACTGACCTGGACACTTCTCGAACGCAGCAATACCCAGGCAGGCACGTCAGAAATCTGGTCGGCACGGGCCAATGGAACGCTAAGCAATGTGACCGTCTCCTCGCAACCGGGAAATGGTAGCGGTTATCATGGATCTTTGACCGTGATCGCGTTTACCAACGCTGCCGGAACCAGCGTGGTAGGCCGAGCTGGCGCGCCATCAGGCGAACCGGACATTTATGTTCCTGGCGTAATCGCCGGTGACTGGGTATTTGCCGTTGGCAACGATTGGGACCGCGCGATTGCCAGAACGCCAGTAAGCGGACAGGAGCTCGTCCATCAAAGAATTGACACGGCAGTTGGCGACACTTTTTGGGTACAGTCAACAACGGCGCCTTCCACCGCCAATGGTTTGGTTGATATCCATGACACCCAGCCAACAAACGACCGATGGAACTATGCGGTCGTCGAGATTGTGGCAACGCACTAATAATACCAGCAGCGTCGGATATGCTTCTTTATACCCGGCTTTGTTAGGTCCTGAATGCGATCAAAAAAGGCTGGCAGTTCTTCGTGAATACACGGACCTGCCAGCTCTTAACTGCAAACTACCGGCAACGGGATCACCTGCCCTCTCCGGCTTCAGCACAACTATTTCTTGAGTTTGTCCTTTTCCGGAAGCAGGTCGATCGTGAGGCAACTGAGCGCGTTTGCGAGCTTTCGAAGCGCATCGATGGAAATGTTTTCGGCCTGGCCCTGCTCGAGCTTGCTGATCATCGACTGCGTGACACCGGACCGGTTCTCAAGCTCCTGCTGGGTCAGACCGAGACTGCGTCGTTTATTTTTTAGAATATCGCCGATTCGCATAAGGTCATCCATCCTCAAGAATAAGCTCAGCATTATATGAATATATTCATACCCCGTCCAAAAAATTGCAAAAAAAAGGGCCGTAAAAACGGCCCATTTCATTACTGTTGAGGGTTTTACTTGATTACCAGACGCATGCCATTGGCCAAGCTTGCGCCGGAGACGCTTTGCCCTGCCAGGATCGCTTTTCTGATCGCGATTTTATCGATCTTCCAGTTAATGACGGGCTCCTTAAATTCGTCCGGTACCAGATTTTCGTCGAGAATGTCGACCGCTGGCGGATTATTCTGAATCGACAGCTTGAAGTAAGGGGATTCGATATGCGTAATACCGCTATGCTCCATATTGCATTTCAGATAATCTTTCAGCCACTGCACCCGGTTTTCCAATGATTTCCGGCGTTTTGCCATGTCCGCCTCGGCGGCTTTGATCGCCTCGGCCATGGTTTCCATGTTCCGTAAAAACTTGGCTACGTTGACAACCTTGTCTTCCAATTCCCCAGCCAAGGCCTCGAGGGTATCGTTGATCACTTCGGCCGGCAGATCGGCCTCCGGATCAGTCAATGCCTCCAAAGCTTGCAGATAATTGGCGCTCAACTGATAGAGCGTTAAATTGTGCACGTTATTCCCCCGCGAATCGATCGAGTTTATTGTAAAGCCGATGGTAAAATTCCTGGTTCAAGTCCAGAAAGGTCCTGAAGCGCTGATGCGAAGCGTTGGCCATCCAGGCTTTAACCCGTTTGCGGTCGAGCCCAAGTTCTCGGATTCGCTCTTCCAGCTTTTTAAGCTGCTCCTTGCTGATCCCTTCAAAGCCGTTATTCAGCACCGTTTCCGCTTGCTGGATGCTTTCCGCAGCCCGCAATTGCATCATGTCTTCAAGGTCTTGGGTGAACACCTCCGAAAGCCCGGCCATACGCAACGTAGCATCGATGTGGGCAGATTTTTCTGCCATTTTCAATGCCTTATTGATATCGCCGTTATCCTGCGAAACAATTCGGGCCCCTACCCCGTCGGCAACCGCGCGGCCGGAGGCATCGACGATTTCACAGCGGATAATGATCTGGCTGAGTTGAGTCCCATTTAACGCCGCCTTTTCATAGTCGTGCAGCGTCGGATAGCGAACCGTTAAGCCCAGCATGCCGCAAATTTTCTCGGCACCGGCTTTAAACAGACTCGGCTTGCTGAAATGGGCCGGATTCTGACAATCCTTGCCGGCTGAACATCGCCTGTTTGCCACGTGGATTTTTCCAAAATCCAGACCATCGATTAAGGCATCACGCACCCAGGCCATCAGCGCCGCCCGATTCTGCTTGCGCCGATCCAGTCCCTCTTTGAATATGTCCGCCGGCAAATCAAGCGGATTGGCGGATATAACCGCATTTTCATTTTCTATATGTTTTTCAATTGTGGCCGGAACCACTGCTTGAGATGTAGATTGCATAACAAAAACACTCGTATGTGCTATTGAGAAACGGTGAAACTGGGCGACTGCCCCTTTCTCACCGTAGGTTTCGATATTCTTTCTGAAAAAGACAAGTTGTTTCTAACCGGCCTACTTCGGTGAATACCCAAGTTCTTATCGTGCCGAACCGGCACGGGGAAAATTTTCTGTTTGAGGTGCCATAATTTGAACCCTCCTGATGAACAAGAATAATGAAAACGCGGTATAGGCTACCCTGTCCCGCACAAGAACCACCTCAGAACGGCGCCACTTCGGATTGATCATCCGTTTTAGCGCCATTTGTCTTTTCATGTCCTTTGATAGTGGCGAGTATTTTTCTGACAGCTTCCGTCATGGTTTTACCTGTCTCATAATACGGCTCGATATCGGCACCGAGCGGCGCCGAGACAAAAACGGCAAAGTTTTCGGCGCAGTCCGCCGGCGTCTCGCTTCCACAGCCTGCGCAGACGTCCCGATCATGGACACCTGCGTTATCCAACGCGGTTTTCACCACCCTCACTGCGCGCCTCTGTTTTTCAAAGAGATCTTCCAAAAAAATCTCCAAAAAATAAAAAAACTCAATATGAATATATTCATATTTTACACTAATTTCATAACTATTTCATAATATTAACAATAAATAAAAGCTATAAGTTGTCCGGGTTTGACGCTCCTAAAGACGAAAAGTTTTCTAAGATGGAACCCTAAAACGGCAATTTTGAGTTTGAAAAACTTAACAGAAATTCAGACCAACTGAACCCGCTGCCGAACATGGAGTAATCGACTACAAACGAATCGGCAAGCTGAAACCGACCGCGGCAAGAGCGAATCGAGGAAGGGAGGGAAGGATAATAAAATTAAAGGTAGGGAACGAGAACTCGCCCCAGCCAGGAAGCGGCGTTTTGAAAGAGCCGGAGCGTCATCGGAAACAAAAAAGTTTATCAATCGCAATCTACATACTGAAACATACGTGAGGAACAAGTCGTGGAGAGACAAGGTAAGCGCGAGCCAGTTGACAGCCCTCCCATCGTCCGCTGATTTTTCACTGCCGAACTCGCGGTTTCATCCCAAAGCACAATCGCGGGACCGCTCAACCAAATGTAGTAAACCATCAAATCGCCGACGTTAAGCAAGGCTTTTGAATCACCAATTTTTACTTACCTCTATCTCCAAATGTAACGGGCCTTTATCGAAAGGCTCAATGTAAAGGCGAAGTTACGTCACTAACGGCGGACACTTCAACCCGTTCTATATCGAAATCATCTTGGAATACATTGCTCTGACCGATCATTGTCACCCGCCCGAGCTGATCAATAATAACCTGGCTCTTCTTTCCATTAGGCTGGAGCAAGAGTGCCTTTGCCGAAAAAGAAACCGAAATCAGTTCCTGGCCTTCCCGATAAGTATCGCCGGTAACGAAAGCAGAGAAAAGGTCTGGCAACGGCGCTCCAATCGCAGTATTTTTCAGAACAAGTTGGAGGAAAGACTCACCTAACGCTGGAGTTGCGCCTTCTTTAACCTCGTTGCCTGTAGCACCAAACAACAACGGACAGCTAGCACTTTGAAGATCATCCTGATCAAAGGACTCCCCAAGATCCGCTACCCAGGTCAGCGCATTTTTAGTCTGAAGTATGACGATTACTTCAGCACGTCCGTCCGCTAAAGGACGTTCTGTCACTGAACCGGTGTACGTAGTCCCAAGCCCAAGCCCCAGTGCTCTATTGGTAACGCCTGCATAGTCCACCAATGCGAGCCTGATCGACATCTCATCAGTTACCGAAAGCCAGCTGACATAATCGTAAGGAGCGAAGCCAACCTTCGTGCCTTGCGCAGTAACAAAATCATCGATAGGACGCTGATTCACATTTTTTGCAATCGCTGTCTTTTGCGCACTTAATCCCGCCATCATTATTGCAAAATTGAAGGCGGATGGACTTAATTGAAAGCTGTTGTTCATGAGTTCCCCCAGGTTCTGATTTATATAAAGCGCATTCAATGCGCTGTATGAAATAGCTGTTAACAGGTGATATGCTCTTTCCTCCATTTGTTTTTTATTGTTGATTAAGCTATTTAAAGTTCTACGTTGGATCTTGGAATATTGGTTATTATTCGCCCCTATTACAAGTAAAATTTGGCTTAGTTTCGCACATCAAGCTAACGTTAATGTTATTCTGCCATACCTGTGTATTCGAAAGTTTAAGTCGATAAATTATTGTTATTACCATTTTCTTACGATCCTGTTTTTTAGTGCTAAACTAAAAACGAATAACAAAGGAGAGCATAAAAATATCAATATGGGGCCTGTCTTATTTTTAAGTTATTATTGACAGAAAATATAAGGTTTCAAAGTTTAGATTGTATTTTTTGCCAACTCATTGTAAAGATTTATAAAATGATATATAAAAGATAAATAATAGATATAAACCATATCCATTAAAATACCATTATTACCGAGCCATCCTAAATAATAGAAATCTTCGGACCAAAATAGGGATTTTTCGGACAAGAGAAAGACAAAAAATCTAATGTCCATAAAATTACTGCTTATCCCACATAGAATATTTTGTTAATTACAGAAGACAAGATTTTTATATAAAAACAATCCAATTACGACGCATCGGATTTTTTTCTATTTTCTAGTAAATTGGTAGGCATTTGTGAAACGAACTGCGCGGCAAATATCCCCTAAAAACACCGTATTGCCTAAGTATGACGATGCTTCAGCCGAACGCTGGAAGCTCCATGAAAAAACGCCCCTCATGGGCCCGAGATATTTTCATTTTGTTGCCGCGCAGCCATAAAGAAATAAACGGGTCGCCTGTCTCGCCCACGCCTCGATTTCCGCTTCAGTCGGAGTGGTTTCCAGGCCAAGTTGCAATTTCTGGAAACGTTCGCTCCGAAGACAACTGAGGAATTGATCGGCAAGAATATGCGGGGCTATCGGAGCAAACCACCCTTCTTCCTGCTGCCGGGCAAAAAATCGACTCAGGTGCTCGAGCGTGCGTTGCGGTCCCTGCTCGTAAAACTGTGTGGCAAGATCCGGAAACCGTGGCGATTCGCCGATCAGAATCGAACGCATGCGCACGACATCGGGCCGGGTAATGCGGAACAGAAATTCTTTGGCGAACGCGACGAGCGCGACTTCCGGCGGTCCTTGAAGAGAAGACAGCGTGCCGACGAATTGATCGCTGCAGCGTCTGATCAGGGCGCCGAATAAACCGGATTTGCCGCCGAACTGGCTGTAGATCGTCCTCAACGATACGCGGGCTTCCTTCGCAATCGCTTCCATGCTCAGATTACCGTAGCCGTGTTCCAGAAAAAGCGTCATTGCCGTATCCAGCACGCGGTCCCGGCTTAAAAACTCCTTGCCTTTGGCAGGACGCCCGCATTTGATCAGGGGAGTAGAGCTCATAAAATAATTTGACTTGGTAATCGAACAATCATACCGTAGAATAAATGGTAATATATATTACCATTTTCAAATCCACATTTCACGGGCAAGATAAGGATGATTAAGAATACTCGCCGACCGATCGATATTCATCGCGCCATTCCCTCCGCTGAATTGTCCCCCGCGTCATACGATAAGCCTGTTTTTTCCCGGAAACGCCCCCTTCAGCGCGCGCGTCTGACCGGATTGGCGATCATCGCGCTGGCCATCGTCAGCGGCTGCAAGAACGCCGACACCCCGGGGAACACTCCGCCTCAAGGACCACCGCCTCACGTCAAAATAGCGCAGCCTTTAAACCAGAATGTGACCGAATGGGACGAATACACCGGCCGTATCGAAGCAGTGGAGTCGGTCGATATTCGCTCCAGGGTCAGCGGCTATCTGGATAAGGTCAACTTTAAGGACGGCGAAAAAGTCAAGAAAGGTGACCTGCTGTTCATGATCGATCCCCGGCCGTTTAAAGCCCAATTAGACTATGCAACGGCAGAACTGGAGCGGATTCGTTCCAAAAAGGAGTTGGCTGTCAACGATATGGCGCGCGCCGAAAAACTGTTCAATGTCAAGGCGATTTCCAAGGAAGAGTTCGATGCCCGCCAGAAAGGGCTGCGCGAAGCAGCCGCTGCTGTCGAATCCGCGTCCGCTAATGTGGTGACCGCCCGTCTCAACCTGGAATTCACCCAGATACGCGCGCCGATAGACGGGCGTATCGGCAGAGAACTGATTACCCCCGGCAACCTGGTCAAAAGCGATGACACGCTGCTGACGACGATCGTCTCGACCGATCCGGTCTATGTCTACGTCGATGCGGACGAACGCGCCGTCTTGAAATATCGCCGGCAAATGCATCAACAAGACCGGCACAATGCCAGCATTGAGGGAACGCCGGTAGAACTGGCGCTGACCGATGAAGCCGATTTCCCACACCAAGGCGCGCTCGATTACATTGCGCCGCGCGAAGATGCGGCCACCGGCACCGTCACACTGCGCGGCGTTTTCGCCAACGCCGACGAAATGCTAAGGCCCGGCTTTTTCGCCCGGATGCGGGTGCGCGGCGGCGAGCCTTATCCCGGACTGCTGCTTCCGGATCGGGCAATCGGCACCGACCAGGCGCAGCGCTTTGTCTGGGTGACGAATCAGGACAATCAGGTCGAATACCGCACGGTCGAGCTGGGCGCGCATATCAGCCAGTCCAGGGTAATCAGGAAAGGAGTGAACGCCGGAGACTGGGTCGTTATTGAAGGCCTGCAAAAGCTAAAGCCCGGCATCAAGGTCAATCCTGAGCGAATTTCGCTCGCCGCACCTCAACAAGGGAAATAGGCGATGGATCGATTTTCTCATTTTTTTATCGACCATCCGATCTTCGCGTCGGTATTGTCCATTCTGATCCTTCTGGTCGGGGGACTTGCGCTGATCGCTCTGCCGATCGCCCAATACCCGGAAATCGCACCGCCCACCGTGGTCATCAGTACGGTTTATCCGGGAGCCAACGCCCAGGTCGTCGCCGAGACGGTGGCGACGCCAATCGAGCAGGAAGTGAACGGCGTCGAAGACATGCTCTACCTGTCGTCCCAGTCCACCAACAGCGGCAGCATGGCGCTGACGGTCACCTTCAAGCCGGGCACAAATCTCGATAAAGCGCAGGTGCTGGTACAAAACCGGGTCGCGCTTGCCGAACCCAGGCTACCCGAAGAAGTCCGGCGGCAGGGCATCAGCGTCAAAAAACGCAGCCCCGACTTGAGCCTGGTCGTGAACCTGCTCTCTCCGGACAAGCGCTATGACAGCGTTTATCTGAGCAACTACGCGCTGCTGCAAATCAAGGATATTTTGGCGCGGCTTCCCGGCGTCGGCGAAATTCTGGTGTTCGGCGCTCGCGACTACAGCATGCGGCTCTGGCTAAATCCCGAGCTGGTCGCCGCACGTAACCTGACCGCGAGCGACGTGATTAACGCGATCCGCGAACAAAATATCCAGGTCGCCGCCGGCGTAGTCGGCCAGCAGCCCACGAAGGAGAATACCGACTTCCAGTACACGGTCAGCACCCTTGGGAGGCTGATGGAGGCCGAACAGTTCGCCAATATCGTGATCAAGCAGGGTGCGGACGGTCAGCTCACGCGACTGAAGGACGTAGCCCGGATTGAACTGGGTGCGAAAGATTATAACTCGGGCCTGTTCCTGGACGGCGAACCGACCGTCGGCCTCGCGATTTTCCAGTTGCCCGGCTCCAACGCGCTGGATACCAAGAAAGCGGTCGTCGAAGCAATGGAAAAACTGAAAACCCGTTTCCCCGAGGGTCTGGAATACAACATGGTGTATGATACGGTCGTATTCGTCCAGCAATCCATCGATGCAGTCATCAAAACACTGTTCGAGGCCCTTTTGCTGGTCGTCCTCGTGGTCGTGGTCTTCTTGCAAAACTGGCGCCCGGCCATCATTCCGCTGCTGGCGGTGCCGATTTCCCTGATTGGGACTTTCGCGGTAATGGCCGCAATGGGGCTGTCACTGAACACGTTGTCGTTGTTCGGATTGGTCTTGTCAATCGGGATTGTCGTGGACGACGCTATCGTCGTTGTCGAAAACGTCGAGCGTCATATCGCGCTGGGTCTGCATGCCAGGGATGCGGCGCGCAAGGCGATGTCGGAAGTGGTCGGGCCGATTATCGCGACCGCGCTGGTTCTTGTCGCGGTATTCGTGCCTACTGCCTTCATCACCGGCGTCTCGGGCGCATTCTATAAACAGTTCGCACTCACGATCGCGGTTTCGACGGTCATCTCGGCATTCAATTCGCTGACGCTGAGTCCGGCCTTATGCGCTCTGCTGCTGGATAGAGCGCATGAGGACAAGGACAAAGTAACGAAATTGATCGACCGCCTGTTCGGCTGGTTCTTCGTCGGCTTCAACCGTTTTTTCGATCGGTTCAGCGCCGGCTACGCTCGCCTTGTCGGCAGGCTGATTCGAATGACCGCTGTTGTACTGATTCTTTACGTCGGGCTCAACGGGCTTAACTTTTTGGCTTTCGAAAAGGTTCCGACCGGCTTTATTCCGCAACAGGATCAGGGCTATCTGATCCTGTATGCGCAGCTGCCGGACGCCGCCTCGCTGGCTCGCACTCAGGACGTGGTGCAGCAGGCCACGCGGATCGTGCTGGACACGGAAGGGGTCAAGCACTTGAATGCCTATGCCGGTTTTTCCATCCTGAGCGGCTCCAGCCAGTCCAACGTCGCGACGATGTTCGCGAGGCTCGACGATTTCGAGAAGCGCGCAGGCCGGCCCGAGCTTTATGCCGATGCGGTCGTCAAAAAACTTCAACAACGTCTTGCCGCAGTTCAAGACGCGTATATCGCAGTGTTTGCGCCACCGCCAATCCGGGGCATGAGCGCAGTTGGCGGCTTCAAGCTGCAAATTCAGGACCGGACCAACGCCGGTATTAATGCGCTGCAGCAAGTCAACTCGGAGATGATAGCCAAAGGCAATCAGCAACCGGGCCTGGCAGGCTTATTCACAACTTTCCGGGCCGGCGTACCTCAGCTGTTCCTGGACGTCGACCGCACACGCGTCAAATCGATGAACGTTCCGCTTAAGGATGTTTTCGATACGTTGCAAATTTATCTGGGTTCGCTGTATGTGAACGACTTCAACGCTTTCGGTCGCATTTATCAGGTTGTCGCCCAGGCGGATTCCGAATTCCGGATGAAACCGTCAGACATCGCCGAATTGAAAACGCGCAACCTGCAAGGCGGCATGGTGCCGCTCGGTTCGCTAGTTGACGTGAAAGCCATCACCGGACCGGACAAGATCACGCGCTACAATATGTACCCGGCAGCCGAAATCAACGGCAGCACCCTGCCCGGCGTCAGCTCCGGCCAGGCTATCGAGGTCATGAATAAGCTCTTGAATGACGAACTTCCGCCAGGATTCGGCTTCGAGTGGACCGAACTCAGCCTGCAGCAGGTGTTGGCCGGGAATGTCGCGATGCTGGTGTTTCCGCTCAGCGTGATTTTTGTGTTCCTGGCCCTGGCCGCCCAGTATGAAAGCTGGTCGCTGCCTTTCGCGGTAATTCTGATCGTGCCGATGTGTATCCTGTCCTCCATGGCCGGAATCTGGCTACGCGATATGGACAACAACATCTTTACCCAGGTGGGTTTTATTGTTTTGGTGGGATTGGCCAGCAAAAACGCGATCCTGATCGTCGAGTTCGCGAAACGGCGTCAGGAAGAGGGACTCAACCGCTTCGATGCCGCGGTCGAGGCTTCCGGCATCCGACTGCGTCCTATTCTGATGACTTCATTCGCGTTTATCATGGGCGTGTTTCCGCTGGTGATCGCCGAAGGCGCCGGGGCCGAATCGCGCCGGATCCTGGGCACAGCAGTATTCAGCGGTATGGCCGGGGTGACGTTATTCGGACTGGTGTTGACGCCGGTCTTCTTCGTCACGGTGCAGGCACTGTCTCAACGGTGGTCATCATCCCGGCATAAAACCGGCCATGCGCTGGCCGATCACCCTTCTTCCGGTTCAGACTCATGATTTCGACTATCCCTCCCTTGCAGCACTCCATGATGTCCTTCAAAAAGGGTTTTTACGCGCTCCCGGTGATGGGTGCCCTTACGCTGGCCGGCTGCGCCGTCGGTCCCGATTATGAGCCTCCGGCAACCGCAACGCCCTCCGCTTTCGCCAATGCAGAGCATAGCGAATATTCCGAACAGGCGACTCAAAAAGCCTGGTGGAAACTGTTCAACGACGCCGAACTGAACGCCCTGATCGATCTTGCATTGCGGCATAATTACGACCTGAAAAGCGCGCTCGCAAACCTGCGCGAAGCCCGGGCGCTTTATCTCGAAGCCGGCCTGAATCTGGCGCCGATCATCACTTCGCATGCCAACTACACCGACCAGAAGCGCAGCGTCGGCTCGTTGAACAACCGGAGTTTCGTGCCGCGCGATCTGAAGCTCTATAGCGCCGGTTTCGATGCGTTCTGGGAAGTCGACTTCTTCGGCCGCGTGCGTCGCGATGTCGAAGCGAGCCGTGATGAGGTTGAGGCGCAGGAAGCCAGCTTGCGCGATCTTGGTGTCAGCTTGATCGCCGAAGTCGCCCGAAATTATTTCGAGTTACGAGGCCTGCAGAATCAGCTCGAAGTTGCCCGGAGAAACGCCGAGAACCAGACCCGAACCTTGGAAATTACCCTCGCCAAACTCGAAATCGGCCGCGGCACCGAGCTGGATACTTCCAGGGCTTCGGCTCAATTGGATTCGACACGGGCTACCATTCCGCTGATTGAAGTTGGGATCAAAGGCGCCATACACCGGCTTGGCGTGCTTACTGGCCAGATGCCGGGCGCACTCACTGTGAAACTGTCGCAGCCCGCGCCGATCCCGAAGCTGCCGGAAACCATTGCTATCGGCAGCCCGACCGAACTGTTGCGCCGTCGCCCCGATATCCGGATCGCCGAACGTACGCTGGCCGCCGCGACCGCCCGAATCGGCGTCGCCACTGCCGATCTGTTCCCTCGCGTGACTTTCGTCGGCACATTGTCTCTCGAAGCCAGTACCCTGTCTGGCCTCGGTGCGGCCGGCTCTGATGCTTATTCGGCGGGGCCGCGTATCAGCTGGCCAGCGCTGGACCTAGGTCGGGTTTATGCCCGCATCAAGGCTGCCGATGCGAATGCCGAAGCCAATCTGGCCCAATACGAACAAACCGTGCTGAATGCGCTGGAGGAAACCGAAAACGCCCTGGTTGCCTATAACCGGGAACGCAGCCGGCGGGCGCTGCTCGCCTCTGCGGCGAAAGCGAGCGAAAGTGCGCATAAGCTGGCTCATTTACGCTTCGAGGAGGGAATCACCGATTTTCTAACCGTGCTGGATACCGAATTACGATTGTTGCAGGATCAGCGGCAGTTGGCGCAGAGTGAAACCGCTGTGGCGACTGCGTTGGTCGCCGTTTACAAAGCCCTGGGCGGCGGCTGGGAAACGATGAGTGCGGCAAAGTAATCTGGCAAGCCGGGCCTTGAGGGCTCATCTCAGGGTGATGCCGGCTATTTCCGGTCGGTTCGGCCAAATACGAGTGCCCCAGCATTCTGGGTCAATCAATACTATTGATAGGGTTTATCCCTATTCATTAAAATTGTTTTGCAACGGATCGAGTAAATTCAAACTTCCCAGTTAAAAGCATTTATATCTTTATGTTTTCTCTTAGAGATTCATTGTGTATGATAAAAGCCAGCCACTCATGTTTATTCGTCAATTTTTGGTGGAATGTAGAGACAATTTAAAAATTGGAATAAATAGACTTACTTAAGTCAAAAAAGCAATTGATCAAGCTCCAAACAATCAGATTTGTTTCGCCTGAACCCAGATAGCAGCACCCTGTAAGCGTTTTTGGAACACCGGCCAATCGCTCTCCCCCGTTGATCGTTTCGCCACGACAGTGGAGCGGATTGGATCGAGGCATAAAAATATATCTGCCTTCCTGCCCTATATCCGGAATACTCCAAGAATGCCTGTCCGCTGCCTGTTCTCACCAAGCGAAATCTCGACCGGCTTTTTAACTACTCGAGGGACCTGCTCCATGGAAACCAACAACGTGCTTCAAACCCAAGCTCATCCATTCAAAGGGCTCAATCTGGTCAGTTTTTCGACCTCGATAAAACTGTTGTTCAGCGGCTATCTGACGACCGTTGGGGTCGGCTATCTGATCGCGCTGACTCAGATTCTGTTTACACACGGGATGGCCGACGGTAAGTTCGGTCTTTCATTCGAGGATATCGTATACAGCTACTACGGCGACCGGACCAGTTCTTCACTGGAAGGCAAACTGAACGGCTCGATGAAGGACAAGGCGCCGGACGAAGATCGTTTCCGGATCATTCAATGGGTGCGAGACGGGGCCGACGAAAAGCAATATACGGTCTATATCAAGCCGATCATCGATGATCACTGCGTGATGTGTCATAACGCCAACTCCGGCTCATTGCCAGACTTCAGCAATTTCGAGAACTTAAAAAAATATGCGAGCACTAACACCGGCGCCACCTTCGAGGCGTTGGTCCGGGTTTCGCATATCCATATTTTCGGGATCAGCTTCATCTTCATGTTCGTCGGCCTGATCTTCAGCTTCAGTACGGGCGTGCCTAAGAAATACAAATACGCGGCGATCGTGATGCCGTATCTGTTTTTGCTGATCGACATCGCTTCGTGGTGGCTAACCAAGCTTTCGCCGCACTTCGCGATTTTTATCATTCTGGCCGGCACGGGAATGGCCGTATCATTCGCCTACATGTGGTGCGTGTCAATGTACCAGATGTGGGTTGCGGGGCCTGTTCTGCATCATGAAGACGCCAGGAATGCGTTGCTGCGTGACGACGATTAGGATTACGGCGATAACAGAAAGCAGCGGAATGCAGAAGAAAAGTTCCGGTCTGCTTTCTGTATTTCAAGATATTGCGGCTCGATAACGCATTTGCCCTTTAAACCCGTCAGTCATCGGGCATACAGAATGATATTCCAACTTTCCCGCCCCCCCACTGGAAACGCTCTCGCCTGACTAAACCTCGCTATCCTGATAATTTTCCTGTCCACAGCGGGGACTACAAATCGCTAGAAAAATCAGATTCTCCTGACCGGTATGAGTAATCCGTTGCGGGCTAAAGTGGATCGTGATCCGTTTAGCTTTAATCCGGATAAAATCCGAGGTCTAAAACTTTAGAGGTTTCCCAGGGACATTTGAGGGGGAAAATGGTCTTATCCATTCCCGTCTCGTGGGCGGCCTCGATGCAAGCCTTGGCATAGCACCGATGCAGCAACGGTCCGAGTTGAGATTTCAGATCCTGATTATCTTCCAGCATGTACGCCACGTTGAGGCGCTGACTTTCTATGACTGCTTGCCACCTGCGGGCACGATGTGACGGCTGAAATTTCCATTTGAGAAGATGCGCCAGCAAAAGGATCACCCGGTTTTCAAGCGCCCGCTTTTCACTGCTCCCCATGAGCTTTCCTTCCTGCAACAGTTTTGCACGCCCTGTCGCTGCACCCGCCCACTTCCGAAAATTCCACTTGTTTCCATGTCAGCCCATAAAAATCATGTTGATATACGACCATGGAGCATTCTCCTTATAGATAAGTTTTTGATTCCGCTATCGGGAATTTGTTTAATGATGAAAGCGAAATTTTAACCGGCCGGTATCGGGTATCTGTGGGCCACCCAGTCTACTCTCCAAAATTCCTCCTCGAAAAACGAAAGAAAACCGGATTGATCGTACTACTCAACCGTTCAATTGAAAAAATTTTTTACCAAGTTTCAAGAATCCCGATTACTGGCGCCTACGATCTATAATGACTGGAATATTCCTCCTTGGCTTTCCAACAAACTGGCTAAAACTTTATGACTCCTCCCGAACAACGCACAAAATTGCTGATCATGGGTGCAGCCGGACGCGATTTTCATAATTTCAATCTCGTGTATCGGGACGCTCCGACCTGTGAAGTCGTCGCCTTCACCGCGGCCCAGATTCCGGACATTGCGGGGCGCCGCTATCCGGCCGCACTGGCGGGTCATCTGTATCCCAAAGGCATTCCGATCGTTGATGAAGCTGACCTTGAAACCCTGTGCAAAACGCAGCATATCGACCAGGTCGTTTTCTCGTACAGCGACGTACTGCACACCGAGGTGATGCATTCGGCATCGATTGCCCTCGCGCAAGGCGCCGATTTCCTCCTGCTGGGACCCAACAGAACAATGTTGAAGGCATCAGTACCAGTGATCGCCTGTTGCGCGGTGCGCACCGGCTGCGGCAAATCGCAAACGACGCGCTGGCTTTCCAAACTGCTGAAGGCGCATGGACTGAGGGTCGCGGTGATCCGTCATCCGATGCCTTACGGTGATCTGGAAAAACAGGCGGTGCAGCGTTTCGCCTCCCGCGCCGATCTCGATGCGGCCGATTGCACGATCGAGGAACGCGAGGAGTACGAACCCCATCTGGCCTTCGGCAATGTGGTTTTTGCGGGGATTGATTATGCCGAAATCGTCGCGCGCGCCGAACGGGAAGCCGATATCATTCTGTGGGATGGCGGCAATAACGATTTTCCGTTCATGCGTTCCGATTTGCTGATCGTTCTGGCCGATCCTTTGCGGCCCGGCCACGAAACCACGCATCACCCCGGCGAAGCGGTATTGCGGATGGCCGACATTGTGCTGATCGGCAAGGTCAATTCGGCCGCGGAGGCGGACGTTCAAAGAGTGGGTGAAACAGTGCGGCGAATGAATCCGCGGGCACAGGTTTTGCGCGCCGCCTCGATCGTGCAATTGCCAGAACCGGAAAAGGTATACGGCAAACGCGTACTGGTCGTCGAGGACGGGCCGACCATCACGCACGGCGATATGGCCTATGGCGCAGGCTATGTCGCGGCCGTGGAGGCGCAGGCCGCGGAGATTGTCGATCCGCGCCCTTTCGCGGCGGACGAGATTGCCGAAGTGTATCGCCGTTACCCGCATATCGGCAAGGTGCTGCCGGCGGTCGGCTATCATTCCCTGCAACTGCAGGCCTTGCAAAAGACCATCAATGCAGCCGCGGCCGATGTGGTTGTGACCGCGACACCCTGCGACCTGGCCGCATTGATTGAAATCGACAAACCGGTCATTCGCGCCAGTTACGAGTTCGCTGAACTGGGCGAGCCTTCGCTGAGCGGGCTGATTGACCGGTTTTTGAAAGACAAAAATCTAATTTCCGATTGATCCGAGGAAGGACACCAGAATTAATTGTTTTATGGTAATAAAGTCGTAAAAACCTTCAGCTATAGCCATAGCCTTAGAAAAAACAGGTTAACCGACGGCAACCGGCCAGGAGCGGGCGTTCAGGATTATCATAAGCTGACATTAAAATGTGGGTAAAAAGACAGACGTTCGGCATTGATTTCATCTATCCCGATATAAGCTCCTTTCCAAGGGGGTATTCTACGATTTTTGGGTATCGATCGAGATTTTGGACACTACGATCAGCATGTGAATGTGGTCTGGCATCAAATAGCCTTCCTTAATCATGCATTCCTTCTGTGTCGCAAGCCGATGTAGCACATCCTCCAACTCCCTGCGAAGAAAACCGTAAAGTTCTTTCTTGCGGTATTTGAGTGTAAATGCCACGTGTTATTTACCATTCTCGTGCTAAGATTCAGGGGATCTGGTTCTGTTGTGAACACAGTTCTCCATTTCATGCTTTGCGCGGTCGAGCATGATTAGGGGAAATCTTTTTCAAATGTAAAACATCAGGAGTCCTCCGGCTGAACCGGAGGCTTAGCGAATCGGACTGTTATTGAGTTTTTCAATAACGTCGCTCCCACTTATTAAATATTGAAGCTAATGAAATTAGTCATCCAAATTTTAATCAAGGCGTTGTAAAAACAACATCCACCCAATAGTTGGCACTATTAAAGGTGTTGGCGGGGAAAGCACTGGTAGAGCCATAGGCGTACACCCCATTGCCGCCTGAAACTCCGTTAGCTAAGGCATGAAGTGGAGGATTGTCAACGCCGGCGGTCGCAAAATAATTTAGACCAGCACTATAGTGGCCTACGTCGGTATGATATGAGGCCACATAGACAGTACCGGCAGTAACGGCCACTGGGGTGCTGAAGCTCATTTGCTGCCACCCGGAAGCGGTTTCTCCACTGAAGGTGACCGAGGCCAAGTTAGTGCCGGTGCTGCAGGTTGCATTGCCGCAACTCCACAAGTTACCGACATGGGGGCCCGTGTTGGTGCTCGCCTTGTAGAAGCGAATACCCGTGATTTTGCCACTGACATCAGCTTTAAACTTTACACCCAACTCTACCGCGCTATCAGGGCCGGTATCGACCACAGCCGGAAGGGTTGTGGTTGGCCAAATGGTGGTGATGCTCTGCGCCGTGGTGCTTACCGTCAGGGTTGTAGTGCTACTCACGCTCCCGGATGTCGCGGTGATCGTCGTGCTGCCCGCGCTGACACCGGACGCAAGCCCGCTGCTATTGATGGTGGCTACCGCCGTAGCCGAGGAAGCCCATGTCACCTGGCTGGTGAGGT
>JBPFEG010000015.1:0-8066 GCA_051061015.1 Methylomicrobium sp. | reverse complement strand
TGGAGAAAACGTATGGCGCTGCAAATATTCCGGACTAAACGGATCGAAAACGAGCAAGAAATCGATTTTGGACTGAAGCGCTGTTTGACGGCATGGGATCTAACCTTTCTCGGTATCGGAGCCATTATTGGTACCGGTATTTTTGTGCTTACCGGTATCGCCGCCGCGACGCAAGCCGGTCCGGCCGTCGTAATATCGTTCATCATCGCCGGTTCTGCCTGCACCTTTGCCGCGCTTTCTTATGCCGAACTGGCGGCAGCGGTCGGCGGTTGCGGCAGCGCTTACGGTTATAGCTATGCGGCATTCGGTGAGCTGATCGCCTGGATCATCGGCTGGGATTTGCTGTTGGAGTATAGCATCGCGATTGCCGCCGTCGCGAACGGGTGGTCAGGCTATTTCAATAACGCGCTGGACGCTATCGGTTTCGCTCTTCCGGAATCGCTAACCAAGGCACCAGAGCTGGGCGGTCTGATCAATCTGCCGGCCTTTGCGATTATTTTGATCTTGATGGTACTTCTGATCATCGGGGTAAAGCAGAGCGCAAAAGTGAATAATGTGATGGTTTTCATCAAACTGATCACGATTACGGTATTTATCTCGGTCGCCCTGTTTAACGTGAATCCTGATAATTGGCATCCTTTCATGCCTTTTGGCTGGTTTCAAACGCTGCCCGACGGCAAGACCACCGGTGTGCTCGCCGGAGCCTCCATTGTCTTTTTTGCTTATGTCGGGTTCGACGCGGTATCGACGGCGGCGGAAGAAGCCCAAAATCCGCAGCGCGATTTGCCGGTTGGCATTGTTTCATCGCTGGCGTTTTGCACTGCGGTCTATATTATTGTCTCGGCGCTGCTGACCGGGGTTGTATCTTATACCCAACTCAACGTTTCTTCTCCGGTTGCCTATGCCCTTAAATTGATTGGTATCAACTGGGCGTCGGCGCTGATCTCCACCGGCGTCATCGCAGGTTTAACCACGGTCATGCTGGTGCTCTATTACGGACTCACGCGCATCATTTTTGCGATGTCACGGGACGGTCTGCTATCCCCATTTTTTAACGCGGTCAACCCGACTACGCAAACGCCGGTGCGGGTGATCGTACTCTGTGGACTGATCATGGCGTTAATCGCCGGTTTCATGCCACTGGGTGATCTTGCGAAGCTGGTCAATATTGGAACGCTGGCGGCATTTGTGCTCGTCTGCCTGGGCGTGATCGTGCTGCGCATTACTCAACCGGAGTTAAAGCGCCCTTTCAGCACGCCTTTTAGCCCCTTGTTTCCGGTGCTTGGCATGCTTTCGTGCGGTGCGCTGATGGCGTTCCTGCCGGCGCTGACCTGGCTGCGTTTTATTGTCTGGCTCGCGCTTGGATTGATCGTGTATTTTAGTTATTCGATGCACCACAGCAAGCTGGATAAGTCATCGTAAAATTTTTTCCGACTCGAGTACTATAGAATCGACCCTAGGTAATCCCCCCAAAAATAGCGGGAGTCAAAAGTAAAATTTTCTCGACAACTGAAACACAGGAGATTCTGCATAAAAAAATCAAGTTACAGCGACTCTCTGCCTTTCTCTGCAAGCAAAAACAATTCAATGGATTAATACGGCTAGTGCAGCATTCGCCAGATTCACTTTTCCATCCGGTAAATTCATCCTTACTTGAATCCATAGAGAATCACACTGCCAACACTGCCGCTGTCGCCAGGCCCATTGACATCAGGGTGGACATTGTAGGTAGGCACGTAAAGCATCCCGTTGGCCACAACCGGCGGAGTAAACTTGGAAAACTTTCCGTAATCGTAATAATCACTATTGCCGAGTGGATTCAGGCGGAGTCTCTTAAGTTGGGGAACACCGTTTATAGCTTCAGTGTCACCAGCACTATAGGCAACCAACCGACCATCCCGAATACCAGTATTAGCATTGCCATTTGGCGGAAAAGTGGCAAATAACACACCGCTTGCCTTATCCCCAGCATTTGAGGAAAGGGTCATAAAGCCCCCCGGCATACCCCCCGGCGGCGGTAGCGTGCCTGAAGCTACGTCACTGCCATTCGCGCGGAAGCCGATGATCTGCGATTTCCCTTTATCATAATTGTAGGCTTTCACCGTGTTGTTCTCACCCCAGAAGTACAGAATCGGCCCAGCTCCTTGCCGTTCCCAGTAGACCGGAGTCGAGTGGTTATTGACTAATTTATGGGTACCGTTAAAGAAGTCCAGATTGCAATCCAGGCCAATTAAGCGGTCGGTATAAACTCGATTAATATTATTTACATTTGGAGCAGTGCAGCCGCCCGGCCCGAAATAGGTCGCGATGATGGGTGGCTGATTACCCACCAGAGCATCCCAGGTATTTGCTCCCTCAAGCTGACCAGCGCCATCTGGTTTTCCAAACTGGAGATGGCGCATGCCATCGTGTCCTGGCGTCAACTTGCTTTTGTCTATATTGTAGACTACCCCGTCCTTCCCTGCCCCTAAGAGGCTGAGTGTCCCGGGAATTACCAGAACCCCACCCGATCCCAGATCCTGGTCTTGCCCGCTATCTAAAGGAGTGCGGACAAAATCATTAAACGCGGTCCAAAAGCCGTGTACATCCAGAGATGGCTGATTGTTGTTCTGCCCCGCCACGGCCGGTGTGTATCGCAATCTGACAAAACTCTCGGCGTAGTTCTGCTGACCATTATGGATTCCCAGAGAGCCGTTGCCGGTCGTAAAGTAAATAGAATCTCCTTCTACGGCAGGCGCATCGCCGGCCATCCAAATACCGGCCAAGGCCCCATCAGGAGAGGTTGTCCAGATGGCCGGATTTGGCGAAATACCGCCCTGCCCCAGAAGACCTCGAGTCTCGAAAAGGAATACAAAACCATGTCCCGCATGGGGATCCTTGCTATCTTCGCCATTCATAGAAAAAGCTACCACTAACCCTTTTCGCCCGCAGCAAGCATCCACTAACGCCAAGCCGGCACGCAGTTTTTGCCATCCACCTCCGCCAATCATCCCGGTTCGAAAGGGCACATTGCCATTGAAAGCATTTCCCTGAATAGGAAAATACGGATGACCGTCAATGTTGATCTTGTCGTTACCGGTAGCAATATCCAATGCATGAATGCGAAACTCACGGTCGCCCACATAGTTGTTCCGTTTAGCCCAGGTGACTACAAAAAGCGTTGTTGTATCCGGATCGATTACTGGGGTTGAGGAAATTCCCCAGCGCTGGTTAACTTTGTACTTATCCATATCTAGAGCCCAGATAGAAGGATCCATCTCGTTTCGGATCCATAGAGTCTCTCCCGTATGGCCATCGAAGGCATACACGGAATTATTCATGGTAGCCACATAGACCACATCCCGAACGCCCTTCCCTGGTACATTTACTCCGCTTTTTACTAGAGGCTGTGCCTCGATCAAGTCATCAACGTTATACTCGACGAGCTTCTGAAACTTCTTTCCACCTAGTCCGTTATTTATGGTCTGGGGCGAAATCACAGTTTCGGCGTTATTGGCGCCCGTGCGGTTTCCATTTACGTTGCGAGTTAAATGATCCGCGCCTCTAGCCGGTAAAATCGCTAATACAGGAAGAATTAATAGACTTGTAAATGCACGACGTAGTAATAGCGTCATTGTATATTCCCTTGTTTTATTACCCTCAAACCAGGGTAATATCCCTAGCTTGACAAAACGACTTAATGGTTGCCGAATGAAGAATTATTTTTTCAGCGCATAGGAGATAAAGTCAGGCATATCGAACCGTCTTCCTTTACCAACATGCGGATGCCACGAGGGCGCCTGACGAAGCACAGAGTGGCCATCGTTCAACAGCAATCCCACAAAGGTTTCGACGATGATACGGCTCCCCACTTTGCCTAATTGCACCGGCGTGTCTTCTTTTCCACCATGAAGTCGCCATTCATGCTGAGCCTCGGCAAGAATGTAATACCATAAAGGCGCTTTACCCCTAAAGCTCGAGTCAATCTTATACAATGCCTCTAACGCATCGTACTCTTTGGCATTGGTCGCCTTGCCGACTTTCAGTAGGTCGTCGGCAAGCGGTTCGACATCCATCGCAAGAGCTACATCCTGACCTGACGGCAAGCCCATCACCATGCCGCGCAACAAGTTGCGCAATGCCAGATTTTGCACCTGCCCCGTAAGCGGGGGCGGTTGAAGTTGGGAAACATCAGTCAATGGCGGGGTTGGCGTCTTCCCATTAATTTGGGAAAATTCCGCCAGAAAAGCCAAAGGATTAACTAAAGAGGTATCTATTTTGTAAGCAGGTTGAGTGCGGTCTTTGCCTTTCCGCTTATCTTTATCGCCTGTCAGATCGAAGAATAGATTCCAGTCAATCCCCCACTCCTGCGGAAAAGTGTCAAAGCCATTCAGTCCCCGCGCCTTAAGGCCGGCAAAAATAAACTGTCGTCCGTCAATGCCGCGCTCACGCTCATTAGGAACGGTTTGATCTGGGCTATTGCCGCCACTTAACTTGGTGTTCAGCCGATAGATCGGACGCACCATCGAATGGCCAAAGCGGTAGGCCGCCGCCGAAAATTCGATCGGCATAAACGCATCGTTTCTCGGATGGTAGAAATGCAGCCTCGGCGTATCCTCCAATATGGATTTGCCGCTTTTTAAGTGCGGCAACACGCTCTCAATCACATCCCGACGCGCAATCTTATAAAGAAAATCATGCAGGACGACATATTGGTAATGCCAGCGAACATGCCGTTGAATCTCGCTAAAATCCAGGGACTTATGCTCATCCGCATAACGGTTGTGAAACTGCAGGAAAACAGAATGCAGCTGGCTCACGATAACGTTCTCATCGTTGCGCTTGTCGCCGATTAAAGCGCGATGGAAGGCTAGCTGCTGCCCCTTTTCATCGGTTTCCTCCCAGTTGTGGCGAATTAAATCACGGGCAACCACTTTACCGCCCGGCCCCTCCAACAGTTCACGGCCCAGCTGAAACTTGCGTCCCTTACTGTCATATAGATACGGTTGATCATTGGGGCCTTTTCCATAGAGGCAATCGAGATCAAACTGTGGCGTCCTAAAATCCACGAGCGCATTGACATCGTTGCGTTGCTGTAGACTGCTTGCCGGATCAAAAGTCAGATCGTGATCGATGAATTGCCCGAGATAGGTATAGCCGGCATCGATGCCGCTGTTCTCCTCGTCGTCGTGTAAGCGGCTCTGCTGATTATCCTCTCGGGGAGCAAAAGGAAGCGAGGGATTTGTCTCATCCCGCTCGGGATCGGAGACCATCCGGCCCTCCTTGAGCCCGTCGCCTGCAAGCTCACGAAGAGCCTCCTCCGGCCACTGGGCGGGAGGCAAATTGCGAAATATTCGCCCGAAGCGTCCTTCAAAAAGAGGAGAGCGCGGACCGAAATCGGCACCACGGACATCACCGTGGGATGAGCTGTTTTTACCAAGCAATACTTTCATACATCTCCCCTTTTAAGCTTAAAAAAATAAAATGGCTAATTCATGGGTAAATCACCATTGTCTAGTTTTTTTGATAAGGCGCGAAGAGAAGATTTTATCTGTATTTATAACTCTTTAGATATTCCAGAAAGGATAAATTTAGGATAAAAAATAGATATTAATAATAGTTATTTTTTATAAAATAGTTGTTTGCCTATCAAACAAATATATGTTGATTATAATAATTTTATTTATAACTCTTAAGTTATAGAGTTTGAGCTAACTTATTATTTTCGGCATTGAGTGCATTTCCAGTATGACTGCAGTGCTTGGCAATTCTTGACGCCACTCAGAGCTAAGCATATTATCGGGTCGAAACAGCAACTGAAGTTGAAAGCTATTAAATTTATTTTCCTTGAGGGTTTATATATGGCTAAACGCGTTCGATTGAAGTACGGTGAATCTGAAACTTTTCGCCAGGCGATGTTTTACTGGCGTCCAACTTACCAAAGTCAGCGTTAAAGTGGCAAATATCGCCTTCCATAAGAATGCAGTGTTGCATTACCAGCAGCAGGACGGCTCCTGGACTGAACAGGAATTAATGTGGCAAGCCCATTTTGACGATTAAGATGATCTCTTCGGCGGGAATTTCCACGATAGAGTTACCACTCAGTTCGTGATCCGCTATTCCGAATGGAGAGACTTTTTTGTACAAAAATAATTTCGCTAACTACCACATCAACAGTGGAGTTCCCAATGTAGTAGTTGAGCGCACTGTGGTACTCAATAGGGCCACTGCTAGACGTGGGACACAAGCAGGAGGTGGATTTGTTGTCACGACCTCATGGGCTGAAGAGGAAATTTATGTTCAAAATTTGTCTTTCAACAAAGGGGTGGGTATTCGGTTAACTGCCGACAATTGGGCAACTTCACATGATACAGAGGCTTCATTTATCAGCCCTGTAACAGTAGCCACTGGAATCTCAGATGTCGAGATTTGGAAATTCAAAACTCCAGAATTTAATCTTGATGAAAGCACGCCTGATTTTCGGTTCGCAATCTATTATGATAATCTCGATACTGGAGAATGGTTCTGGGACAATAACTTCGGACAGGATTATCGCCTGAGCAAAGAAGATCTTATGACTATAGAATAGAAACTTTGCCATTTTTTACCCAGAAAGACGCCTAGCTTATTGTTTATAAATAATATTAATTTTTCCACTCTGCCGGGATGGAAAATCTTCAACGCCAGTTAACAACACGAGCTTCTTTCGTCAATCGCTATTGCTCATCCATTGACATCGAATTGCAACTTTACGCGACTTAGCCGTGGCTCGGAAAAATGTTGACACATCCCTTGGTTAAGCCGGACAGCTTGCAAAAATGGAGTGGCTCGTTCCCCACGCGGTAATCAATGACGTCGGTGGTGCATCAGCTACTATCACTTCATTGAATCCGGCAGTGGAAAGTCCGGAAAATCTCGAATTCGGCGCGACTTATTGGAGCAATATCAATCTCACAAATTAGCAGGCCGTTGAGAATGTCGTCCTGCGTCATCGTGGTTCTATCGCAAGCAATAAAGAAAGCCTCTCTTTCCGTAGCTCCCAATAAGGCGCCGTTGCGCCATTGATTGCGTAAGAACAAGCGTATAGTGTCCTTTACCCTGGCTCAAAGACGTTCGTCGTTGGGCTCGAAAACTAGCCATTGGGTTCCTTATAAATCGAATGTTCAAGAAAAATGAATAGACATCGTACCGACACCTACTTCCATAGGGCATCTGATGAGAGCTTGCGAGTGCCCCAAACACGGATACCACGACCCGGGAATTGGCGGATGGTGTTAATACCGCGTGGGTTAAGTACCTCCTGAGCTGTTAATCGGCGTGAAAGATTGGCCAATTTTTGAATTCAATAGGCGTCCAACTTTTTCCCATCAACAACTCAAATGGTTGTTCTAAAATGATCTGAAAAATTACCAGCTTGCCTTCACTAGAAAAATTTCAATGCCGGTTAACAATCCCGGAGCTGTAAGCGCCTTCCGATGCCTGCCGAGGTTTTATTATAATTTTCAAAGTTCACCGTCTCGCCCGAAGGATTTGCTTGGTCTTTTAACGGCTTCTTACTGTGGGGGAGGCTGAAGCTTATTAAGTATGCTTTTACCTATGAAGCTCGCAAAGTCTTCAGAGTTTTCGTAGCCTTTCATTTGTGCAAAACTGACCAAAGCCATTACCATCCTTTTAGTCTCGGCGATTTCTTCATGTGTTCGGCCGCATCCTTCACAGTGCGAGCCTTGGTCTGTGCATTTGCCGGGAATACAGGGGTTGAACTTCATAACCATCCTCCGAGTAAAAATAAAGTGATTCGCCCGCTCTTAAATCTTAGCCAGTATACCTCCTTTCCCAAAAAGGCTGCATAATCCTAAGCAGCGGCGTAACCGCATCTTAGAACTAACCCTCTGAATGGAAAAAAGCAGAGGATGTAGTTAGTTTTTATAATCTGCCTTTGAATTCAAGTGTGTGATTCATAGACATCGTTGCAATATACTTGTTGTTTATGAACAGAGAAATTCAACAGCGACTTCATTGGGTAAACCTTTACGCGCAGACACGAGATGCCGGGTTTGTCTGTCGCCGCTGCGGGATTTCTAGACCTA
>JBPFEG010000014.1:0-9025 GCA_051061015.1 Methylomicrobium sp. | reverse complement strand
GGACCAGTTCAATGTCGTTGTAGCCCGAACCGTGATGGAATTGAACGGGATCTCCTGCCTGGACCTGGAAGAAATGGCACCGGACAAGCAGCAGATCGTCTGTTCGCGCAGTTTCAGCCGGCGATTGACCGAGTATCGGGAGTTGTCCGAGGCGTTGGCCGAATTCTGCAGCCGGGCCGCGGAAAAGCTGCGCTTCCAGAATTCGGTCGCCGGCCATATCAGCGTGTTTCTCCGCACGAACCCGTTCAATCCGAACGAGCCGCAATACCAGCGCGCGGCCGGCATCACCTTGCCTTTTGCAACGCAGGACACCCGCATGATCGTCGGCACGGCCAACCGCTTGCTCAAGGAGCTGTTCAGGGAAGGCTACCGCTACCAGAAATGCGGCGTGCAGCTGGGCCGGATTCAGCCGGTCTCAATTCCTAACCAGATGGATTTGTTCGATGCAGAGGCATTCGCGCAGGCCGAAAGCGGAAGGCTCATGCACACGGTGGACCGGATCAACCGGCGCTTCCCGAAAGGCATCGCGGTCGCGGCCACGGGCTCCGACAAGTCCTGGAAGCCCAAAGCGGAGCGGATTTCGCGGCGTTATACGACGGATTGGGGAGAGTTGGTGAGCGTGATCGCTGGTTAGAAAGACCTTACCGTGGTATTTTTCTGAATTCTGCGATTACCCCAATACAGCCTGATGAATAACCGACCTGAATTCACGCTCTTCTACGACGGTCATTGCCCGATTTGCCAAAAGGAAGTGGCCTGGCTGCGCTGGAAAAACCAAAAGAACCGGCTGGCTTTCCAAGACATCCAGGACGAATGTTTCGAGCCGCAAGTCTACGGCAAAACCTTGAATGATTTTATGGCCGAGATTCATGGGCTTTATCCGGATGGCCGGTTGGTCAAAGGCGTCGAGGTGTTTTGCGCCGCCTATCGATCCGTCGGGTTAGGCTGGCTAACAGCGCCGATGCGTTGGCCATGGTTGAGGCCACTGTTTGAACGGCTTTACGCTCTGTTCGCACTTCACCGTTTGCGCCTGGGAATGTGGTTTGGCAAAAAAACCTGTCGCGATGATAGCTGCCGGCTGCGGTAAATGTTGAGTTGGAAGATATTGGGCTAAACAAATCGTCGACCGCAACGGGTCGATCCCATGGCGGCGGGTGACACGACGGTTGGTTTTACCCCCTATTTGGACTGTGCTTCCTCCATGATTTTATCGACTTCTTTTCGGGGCAGATAATCCAGGTCCCAGTGACTGGTGAAGTTCTCCTTGACTCGTCTTCTGCCAGGATGCAGGGCTTTAGGCTCTTCAGGACCCGGTACGGCAGCTGTCCTGGTAAAGTCTTTAGAAGCACCGCTTACCTTTTCTTCATCGTGATCACTTTTCATTAAGCGCACTATTTTCTTCACTAACCAATTCATTGCATTTCCATCAGGCAAAGCCGTCATTATCAGAATTCTTTGGATTCCAATGAGCAATTGAAGTTTCGATAAAAATAATGCGCTTCCGGCTAAACGGGTTCCGTTAACTTTATTTTATTCCGCCTAGGCATCAGGGCTTACCGCAACCGCGCCACCCAATTCGTCAATCGCTTTTGCGACCGTGGCGTCCTGACCGCCATGCCGGAGCCGAGATATTTTCGATGCTTGCCAGTGACATTGACGCACAGCACGCCTCTTGACAATCGCACAGGAAAAAACGTACGTTAGGCCGGTCTGAACAATATTTGATTAGGCCGCCCCTATGTACAGCTACGTACTCTTAGCCCACGTTCTGGCTGCAACGGTATGGACTGGCGGCCACTTGGTGCTGGCTTTCACAGTGCTTCCTCGCGCGTTGGCAGCGCAAGATCCAAAGCTATTGCTCGATTTCGAATCCGGGTTCGAACGCATCGGTATGCCGGCGTTGTTCGTTCAAGTGGCCTCGGGTCTTTGGATGGCTCACCTGTTAGCGCCCGATGTCTCTACCTGGATGACCGCGAGCACTCTGCAGGGCAAGCTTATCGCGCTTAAGCTCACCTTGCTGATCGTCACCGTCCTCACCGCGCTAGACGCCCGGTTTCGTGTCATCCCCAATCTCAGCGCATCAACCCTGCCCGCCATGGCGCGCAGAATCGTTCTCGTCACCATGGCCTCAGTAGGGTTCGTAGTGGCTGGGGTTTCATTTCGAGGGGGCTTGCTGGCATGACGCATACCCAAGGTGCTGATGGAACGTAGCATTGTCGGTTTCCACCAAGACGAGGAAAAGCACTGGGTGGCAGAACTGGAGTGTGGACATTTTCAGCATACCCGCCACGATCCGCCTTGGGTGAATCGCCCTTGGGTCATGACGCCCGAAGGCCGCGCGTCAGTGATTGGCAGTCAGCTTCGGTGCAAGAAATGTGATGCTGGAGAGCCACCGGATCACCGATAGTCATCATGCCTAGGCTGTTGGCCTGATATCGCCATGAACCCCTTATCTGATCAAGATCGTGCCTTTTCCAATGCGCCACACTTTGTGATTGCACCAGAGCGCTAAGCAGATGAGCGCAAGCCACTCGCTCCAGCCGACACCAGAACTGCACCATGATTCCGACCAGGTACAATTTCTTGCTTCAGCCGAGTAAAGGGATGCAATCTGAGCCGCAACCGCGCGCCGCGGCGGCCGCCGATATGCCGGGCCGATGCAGGACGCCGCGTGTCGGTGTGACGCGGATTCGCGCAGCGGAGCCGCTGCCGAGCACGCAGCCATCGCCGTCGACAATCAGACTGTAGCCCCCAGCCTCGATCGGTGGCCATAGCAAACTGAGCAACGGATGCGCGGCGACATTGGCGGCGCTGCGCATGCCAGTGCTCGTCAAAATGCGGTCTCCCTGCCATTCGATCGACACGGCCACCGCATGGGGCCGGCCATCGTCACCCTGGGTCAACAGATAGGGATGGGTGCCGAAACGCACGCTTTCCGCACGCAGTTGATCAATAGGAAGCGTCTCAGTCATAGGGATACCTCGAATCTTTACTGTGAATGTCTAGAATATCAGTGGTTATCACTGTTTCAGAGTCTGCTTTTAATGCGTTCGGTATAGAAGCGTCATCAAACTCACTTCCCACTACCTCTTAGGAAAACCCACCGTCTGCGATAATAACACTTGTTGATCATGGGGCAATCCCAATGCCTCAGCGATCGCGGCACGGTCGATCCATGCCCGGATCACCGTCGACAACCCGGCGCTCGCGCAAAATAAATAGACATTCTGCGCAATGGCACCCGCCGCCGCAGACGCATAGGATTCGCGTTGCGTGACCGGCACCATCGCCAACCGTCGATAATCGGCGATATAGATTAAATCCAATGGCGCTTCATCGACAAAGTCCTGATAACCCGTGATGCGTCTCAGGTCTTGTTTCACCATCAGATCGAGAGCATGTCGATGCGCATCGTATAGATATGCTCCCTCGGGCAATGCCACATAAACATCGATCTCCTGCGCATTTAAAGCCGAAGGCGCGGTCCGCCCGCCATCGGGCCTATTAACACCATAAGCCGCCCAGAGCAAATTGGAAAGGAGCGGCAACGGCAACACATCCGGCGCAAATTCACGCATGGAGCAGCGTTTGAGCAACGCCTCCATCAGCGGGAGTCCCCCCGCTTTCTCAGGCGGGGGCAGCACGATCGATTCTGCCGATTCCCCCCGAACGGGGCCGGGACGCAGTTGGCCCATCATTCCCAATACCAATTTGGTCAAAGTGCTCACGGTGGCCTCTCCAGGTAAGTTGAAGTAAGAAGAGTTGACTCGGTTATCTTATTTTGAGCACCATGACCTTCACGAAATTGCATCAAAGTTTTGGTTTTTGCTCAGGGTCAGGGTAGCGAATTTAATCGGGCTGCCAAATTCGTCAGCCGCTTCTGCGAGCGTTGCGTCCTGACCGCCATCCCTAAGGCCTTCGGCTGCGCGACGATCACCACCAGCTGCTTCCCTCGCGTCACGCCGGTGTAGAGCAGGTTCCGCTCCAGGAGCAGGTAATGCGACATCGCCAACGGAATCACCACAACTGGATATTCCGAGCCCTGGCTTTTATGGATACTGGTCGCATAGGCCAGGCTGATCTCATCCAGCTCGTTGAATTCGTACTCGACCAATCGGTCGTCGAACTGGATCTGCAGCAGGCTTTCTTCCCCGTCGATCTTCTGGATCGTGCCGATATCGCCGTTGAACACCTCCTTGTCGTAGTTATTGACGTTCTGAATCACCTTATCACCCGGCGCATAAGTCGAGCCGTACTTCGTGATCTTCGGCTCGCTCTCGCCGTTCAGGCGGGCCTGCAGTTCGACGTTCAGCGATCTGGCGCCGAGGCCCCCGCGGTTCATCGGCGTCAGCACCTGGATGTCGTTGACTGGATGAAAGCTGAAGCGCTTCGGAATACGCTCGGTCACGACATGGATCAATTTGGCGAACACGTCTTCCGGCGTGTCGGCGGTGATGCAGTAAAAATCGGATTTTTCGCTGGCGGTTTCGGCTTGCGGCATTTGCCCCTGGTTGATCTTGTGGGCATTCACGATGATCTTCGAGGTTGCCGCCTGGCGGAAGATTTCGGTTAGCCGGACGGTCGGGATTTGACCTGAGGCGATGATGTCGGCCAGCACGGCGCCGGGGCCGACCGACGGCAACTGGTCGACGTCGCCGACGATCAACAGCGCAGCACGGGACGGTACCGCCTTCAAGAGCTGATTCATCAACGCCACATCCATCATCGAGGCCTCGTCGATCACCAGCACGTCGACAGCGAGCGGGTTCTCTTCGTTGTGCTTGAACGCGTGTTCCTGCGGGTCGAACTCCAGCAGCCGATGCACGGTCTTCGCTTCCAGGCCGGTCGATTCGGTCAGGCGCTTGGCCGCCCGACCGGTCGGGGCGCAGAGCCCGATCGTGACGCGTTTCGCGCGCAGAATCGTGAGCAGGCTGTTGACCAGCGTGGTCTTGCCGACGCCGGGACCGCCGGTGATCACCGAGACCTTGCTTTGCATTACCAAAACAACGGCGGCTTTCTGCGACTCCGACAGGGTCAGGCCAGTCTTTTCCTCGACCCAGGGGATCGCCTTGGCCGTGTCGATGTCGCCCCAGGGCAATGAGCCCTGACGCAACCGGAGCAGGTTAGTCGCACAGCCGGTTTCCGCGCGGTACAGCGGCGCGAGGAACAGCGCCTCCTGCCCGTCGATCAGCTCGGAAACCAGGTTTTCCTCGGCCAGTTCCCCGCCGATCGCCTGCACGATCACGTCTTCCGGAATCTCCAAGAGCTGCACGGCCATTTCGACCAGCTTGTCCCGGAACGCCGCGCAATGCCCGTTGCCGGACCATTCCTGCAGCACATGGCGGACGCCGGCCTGGGCCCTGATCAAGGATTGCGTGCCGATCCCGAGGCGCTGGGCCAAGCTGTCGGCGGTCTTGAAGCCGATACCGTGGATGTCCAGGGCCAGCCGGTAGGGATTTTCCCGCACCCTGTCGATCGCCTCGTCGCCGTAGGTCTTGTAAATCCGGACTGAACGGGAGGTGCCGACGCCGTACGACTGCAGGAATACCATGATCTCGCGGATCGACTTTTGCTCCGCCCAGGCGGAGGTAACTTTCTGCCGCCGTTTCGGGCCGATGCCCTCCAATTCCTGCAGGCGCTCCGGCGTTTGCTCGATCACGTCGAAGACGTCAACGCCGAAGGCCTTCACCAGTTTCTTCGCGAAATGCGGGCCGATGCCTTTCACCATCCCGGAACCGAGGTATTTCTCGATCCCTTCCAGGGTAGTCGGTGGGACGATCTTGAGTTCATTAGCCTTGAATTGCAGTCCGTGCTGCCGGTCGTTGGCCCAGAAGCCCAGGCAGTCGATGAATTCGCCGGCGGTGACGCTAGCGGCGGAGCCGACCACTGTGACCAGATCGCGATGGCCCTTGACCTTGACCCGCAGCACGCAGAAGCCGGTCGCCTCGCTGTGGAAGGTGACGCGCTCAATAGTCCCTTGAATCTTTTCAAGCTGGGTATCTGCGGAATGAGGGGTTAATGAAGGAGGGGGCATTGCGGCGAAATCCCTTTAAAACAGCGGTTAACTGAACATCATACGGAGAACGAATTCAAATTTCATGCTCATTATTTCCTCATTTATCTAAGGTCAGCGGGATCACCTTGGATTTTTTCAACGCTTTGCTGAGCATCAGGTAGATATCCCGGTCAAATGCCGGCCTGCCAGCGGCTAGGAGTTCCTGGATCTCTGCTTCCTGTTTGGCAGTGCCTAGATAGCACCAATGATCGATAATGTGTAACTCATCGCCTTCCTGAATGCCGATCGCTCCCTGATAGGGCCAGGCTGCCAGTTTGAGTTGATTCATTGCGATCATCAATCGCGTGGCATGAGCAAGCGGCTTTTCCAGGCCGACACAGGCGCCCTTACATTTTTTGAGTTGATGGGCAAAGCAGGGGCGGCCTTTACTCGTCTTTTCTAAACCGAGCACACTCAGGCATAGCTGGTGTTGATCAGCGAGGCTGCATAACGCTTTCTGGGCATCACGCTGGCTGTGATACAGCCCGTACAAATTGTGCTGAGTGCCGAAATCCAGCTGATCGGCCCAAGTCAGCATGGGGCGCAAATGGTCATTGTCTTGCTGTAGTTGCCAGGCGCATAAGGCGTTTTTTCGCCGTAAGCGCTGGTTATGCGTCGGCATCAACCGTTTGACCAGTTTGGCCTCAGTCAGCAAAGCGCCCAATTCACCCGCCGTCTCAATCCAGTCTATTCGGCGCAATTGTTGCGACAAGCTCATTTCCTTGGTGCGGCGGTGATCCGCCGAGAAATGCGCCAGCACTCGCTGTTTAATGTTGACGCTTTTACCGATATACAGCGGCAAGTCATTCTCGCCATAAAACAGGTAGACACCAGGGCCTTCCGGCAACTCATGCACCAGTTGTGGATCGAGATGCGACGGCAGACTGGAGCGGTGGACTAATTGCTGAACGGTCTCTTGCAAGAGGGATGGCGAAAACTGTTCCGATATCTGCATCCAGAACTGATGGATCAACTGGGCATCCGCCAAGGCCCGATGGCGCTCTTTGGCTTTCAGGTTATGGCGTTCGATCAGGCTATCGAGATTATGATGCCGGTATTCGGGAAAGAGCTTCCGTGACAGTTTGACCGTACAGAGCACAGAAAGCTGAAAGGGGAGGCCTAGGCATTTGAATTCGTTTTTCAAAAAGCCGTAATCGAAGCGGGCATTGTGCGCGATAAACAAACGGCCTTGTAAAAGCCTCTCGACTTCGGCGGCGACGTTGGCAAAGGGTGGGGCATTGGCAACCATGGCATTGGTAATGCCGGTCAGCTGTTCGATAAATCCCGGAATACGTGCCTGGGGGTGGATTAGCTGGCTCCATTCGCGCACACCGTGCTCGTCGACCAGCACGATGCCGATCTCGGTGATCCGGTCTTGGGTGGCTGAGGCGCCGGTGGTTTCCAGATCAACGAAAGCCAGGGGCTGGGGGTAAAACATCAGGCTCTAACTCGCTCTTTATTATTCAAATGTGAAGCTTTAACATGGGGTTCTGGAAAGACATTGGTCAGGTCGATTGGTTCTTTCTCATTGACCAAAGATTTCTCTTGAATATTCTAAATGGCGATTTAGCCGTATAGTGACTCTAAACGGCTCGTTTTAGCCGACTGACGGCAATATCTCCATTGCCTTCCTTTGTATAATGTGGGGATTTTCATTCAGGTGCTTTCCCTGCCTTTGTGCGGCCGAGTAAAATGCCGTTCGTTAGAGCGGTTAAAGCATCCCCCAACATCGAATAAAATACTCGTGACCACATTATTTCAAGTCCCCCAAAATCATCCACAACGGTTTATATTGCACAACGAAGTGCATGCCAGGGCATCGTCTATTCTGAGTTTGCCAGTTAGAGCCAGTTATCTTGCATTGTCGCTATCCAGTGATGAAAAAATGCAGGAGCGTAGGCATCTGCAAGCGCTGTGCGAACGGTTTGGCGCAGTCCCACCCGACACCGATGCAGATCACTTCAGCGCCAGCTTTGATTCGTTTCAAATGCGCTGGGAACAACACGGGGAATTCAGCGCCTATACATTCTATGCCTACGGCGCAACGAAAACGAAAGACGCATTTGCGGATCCAGCTTTAAAGAAAGTCCCCATCGATTGGCTTTCGCGGATGAGCGGACAATTGATCGTTGCCGCTCACGCGAGCGTCGTGCCTGCTGCAAACATAAATTACCAGGACGCAATGGACTTATCCCCTTTATCTGCTAATTTTGCCGGTAATCCGATTGTGGGCTCTAAAGTAAGCGGTGGCGCCGCCTCCGTTTTCACTGATTTTCGTATTCACGTGGATGGGTTCAGCCGATTTCTGGTGGTGAATCATAATTTAAGAACAGCACAGGCCGGACGACTGTTGCATCGACTGTTTGATATCGAAGTCTATCGGGTCATGGCGCTGTTGGCGTTTCCTATTGCGCGTAAACTTTATCCGGAACTAAAGAGAGCAGATCGTCAGCTGTATACCATCACCAACTCCATGACACAGCCGGATAATGATGACGCTAAATTACTGGATGAATTGACGGCATTGGCAGCAGAAGTCGAAAACCATATTTCAACTCATCAATTCCGTTTTGCCGCAGCCAGCGCCTACTATCAACTGGTCGGGCAACGCTTAGGGGATTTACGTGAAGTTCGTATTCAGGGTATTCAAACGTTGGGCGAATTCATAAAACGGCGCATGGAGCCGGCCATGAATACCTGCAACTCCATATCGCACCGCTTCACCCTGATTTCGGAAAGGGTCAGCAATGCCAGCCAGTTATTACGGACCAAAGTGGATATTATTATCGAACGACAAAATCAAGGCTTGCTCTCGTCAATGGCCTTACGTGCAAAAATGCAATTGCGAATGCAACAAATGGTCGAGAGCATCTCGATGGTTGCCATTACTTATTATGCTTCGAGCCTTATCGGTAAAATTGCCGAAACCCTGCATGTCCTAGGTTGGCAGATTAATGTCGAACTTGTTGA
>JBPFEG010000013.1:0-316941 GCA_051061015.1 Methylomicrobium sp. | reverse complement strand
AGTTGAAAACATGTTCGGACGACTCAAGGATTGGCGCCGCATTGCCATGCGCTATGATCGCTGCGCCCATACCTTCTTCTCAGCCATTCTTATCGCCGCCACTGTGATCTTCTACCTCAATTAATGAGTCCTGAGCCTAGGGATTCGATGATTTGCGGATGGTTGCCTTCTTCCCATACTTGATAGGTGGTTTCCGTTTTATGGGCACGTTTAAAAAAGGCCAGCAGTTCTAAAAGCTTTGTGGACCGGGACTGTTCGAGATGGGTGATGATTTGTTTTGCCGTGCAGGATTTGAAACGCTGCATGTCGCGGCTTAAGTTGGTCGACGCGGCGATGAGGTGGAGGTGATTTTCGAGAATCACATAGCCGAAGAGTTGAAAGTCGGCTTCTCGTTGGAGATAACGCCAGGAATCGAGCACAATGTTTACGGTTTCCGGGCGGGTAAACAGCGGCAGCCAGTGATTTATCGTTGCGGTGAGGAAATGAGGGCAGAGGTTGCTTTGGACTTTGTAGCGGCTTCTGGGCATGATTGTGCTTTATGTTTTATGGGGGGAGAAAATTCGGGAAGCAAGAGCTTCCAAAGACCGGGTTCCCAAGCTGGAGCTTGGGAACCAGCGACCAGCGAACCAGCGAAACCTGATCCAGCTAACCCCGCAAAACCAGCGAATGAATCGAGGAGCGCCGGCGTACCCTTTACGATTTAAACCAGCCCATTATTTTGTGCATATAACATCAGCGCGACGCGGCTTTTGACTTTCAGCTTGTCGAAAATATTGTGCAGATGCACTTTGACCGTGCCTTCGCTGATATGGCGTTGCTCGGCGATCTGTTTGTTGCTGTGGCCGCTGGCGACCAGCCGGATCAGGTCGATTTCGCGGGGTGTCAGGTGATGGGTCAGCTTCTGGAAATTCTGCATGTCGCTTTCGCGTTTGAGCAGTTTTTCGAGGGCGCGGCTGACCGAATTTTTTTCGATCCATTCGCCGCCGGCATGGACTTTCTTGATGCACTGGATCAGTAACGCGGGCGCCATTTCCTTCAGCACCACGCCGCGTACGCCAAGCTGAATCGCTTCGAGCACCTCATCTTCGTCGAGCGCGGCAGTCAGGAGAACGACTTTGGGGTGCTGATTGAGTTTGTGCAATTCGCGCAGCACTTTCAGTCCGCTCATTTTGGGCATCTTCAGGTCGAGCAGCAAAATGTCCGGCTGCTGGTGCGCAACGGTTTCAATGGCCATCTCGCCGTCAGTACAGCTGGCCAGGACATTCAGTTCCGGGTCGGTCGAGAATAGCTGCTGCAGGCCGTTCAGTACGAGAGGGTGATCGTCTAACAGTACCAGCTTGATGGTCATTGCTTTCCTTTCATTTAAGGCTTAGCCCGGGTTGAATGAAAAACTTGTTGACGCTTTGCATTGGGATAGGGGTACGGACATCGTCAGCGCAGAACCTGAAGAATTTGATTCAACACACAATTGGCCTTGTAAAACTTTAATTCTTTCAATCAATGATCTAGGGCCCAGATCTAACGCCGTTAATTCAGCCAGATCATAGCTTCCTTGAAACGGGAAGCCGCGGCCATCGTCGGAAATCCGGAGACAGAGGAAATCTTCCTGAACGCTGAGTGAGGCCTGCACACTAGAGGCCCGGGCATGCCGCGCGCTGTTGATTAGTGATTCCCGCAGCAGATTATAAATATCTTCCGAAAGGCCATGCAAGTTTAGGGCTGGAGGCAGTGCCAGCATGACCTTGATTCCCCAGAGCTGTTGGATCGTTGCGGCAAGGTTGTTCAAGCGGATATCGAGATTTTGTTGGCCGTTTTCCGGCGTATCAGCCAACGGCTTCAGCTTGACAATATAATTCCGGAGCCCGCGCTGTTCTTCAACGATCTGTTCCTGGATTTCGCCCAGCTGTTTTCGGGCCGCCTGGATGTCACGGTCCAGCAAATGCCGGAGGGTTTCGAGTTGCAGGGCGATGCCGGTCAACGTCTGCAGGAGTCCATCGTGCAGATCGCGCGACATTTTGAGCCTTTCTTCGGCCGCTGCGTTTCTTAGCAGGCCAGCGCTGGCCAGGCGTTGATCCATCAGCGCGGTGACCTGATGAGAAACCAGTATGCCGAGCGAGAGATCGTCGGCAATCATGCCGGATTTATCCAGCACAAACAACCAGCCTTGCAATTTTTGCCCATTCAAATTCAAGCCGATCACGGACTTGACCCCATAGTGCTGCATCAGTCCCGGGTGTAAAGGCAAGATTGACTGGTATTGCATTCCCGAGGCGTTCGTACGTAGAACGATAGCTTGGGGATCACCCGCATCCTTGCAGAGGAAATGGTTTTTTTCGAGATCAGCGGAGACCGATGGCTCATAAGTGTCTGCTCGCATTTTCTGGTAAAAAATCTGATCTGCGCACAGGTAAACACTATGGAGGAAAGGCTCTTCCTGTTCCTTCCAAATCATCAATATTCGCGGCGCGTTCATTACTCTGGATATATTGGCCAGAAGACTGTGCAGAAATTCGTCATTCGGTACCGTGGCGTCAATTTTAGCCGGCCAGTGGGCCAACATGCCGACTTGACTGCGTCTATTTCTTTCGTAGGTGGTCAGATAAACCAGCAGCAAGGCGATCACGAGCAGATGGACGCTGCGTATAATCAGCCGGTTGACTTGATCATCGGCTCCACTCTGGAGCATCGCAGAGTAAACTCCCGTGCTCAGGAACGGGCACAGGAAGGCCAATGCGGTCCATAGCGCGCCCGCCGAATACCAGCGCAATGCGCCACAGAACAGGGTGAAAACGAAATAGGAAAAAAAGGGACTGGCTATGCCTTCGGTAAGGAATACCAGCATGGTGAAAATCAGGATGTCGATAATATGCGTAACGATCCCGATTTTTTTCGTCTGTAACGGGAGTAGCCAAATCAATGGCCAGAGCAATAATGAATAGCCGAGGAAACCGCTGAGAATCCGGTTTACCAGTAAAGCATGGTGCGGAGGTTCAATCGGATCGAGCAGCACCGCAAATAACGAGGAAACCACCAGAACGATTCGGCAAACGATGATTATCCGCTCGATGCGTAATAACGGGGAATAGCGTATTTCCATGCACTGCCCGAAGTTGCTGTGGTTAGACGACTAGGTCGGCATTTTAAGGTATTTATAACGTTTGCACTACTTAAAATAACCTGAGAAAACCGTCAACTGCCTCTATAGCAGAACAGGCTTATCGAATTGCCGCAAAAAATGGATGGCCTGCCCATAGTCAAACGGCCAATCGAGTTCGCGACGGCTTTCCGCCTCCAGCAAAACCGGGATTTTGATCGCGTAGTCCGGTTGCCATTCCGGGTGTTCGGCGATGTCGATCAGTTCGATCTGGAAATCCGGCACGACTTCTTTCGCGCATGCGGCAACGATTTCCTGCGCTTCTTCGCAGAGGTGGCAGCCTTCGGTGCCGAGCAGTAACAGGCGCATCAATGCTTGCCCATTTTATCCTGAACGCTGAGCAGCAGCGCCGAAATGACCAAGGTCAGATGCACGACGACATACCATAAAAGCTTGTCATTGGCGGTCGCCTGAATGTTCATGAATATTTTTAATAAATGTATTGAGGAAATCGCGACGATCGAGGAGGCGACCTTCGTTTTCAGTGAACCGTAGTCGTGCGTGCCGAGCCAGTCGAGCTTTTCGGTGCCTTCTTCGATGTCGAGACGCGAGACGAAGTTTTCGTAGCCGCTGAACATTACGATCACGATCAGGCTGCCGACCATGGTCAGATCGATCAGAGTCAACAGTTTCAGCACCAGGTCAGACTCATTCATTTCCAGGATAAAGGGCAGAAAGTGATAGAGTTCCTGGAAGAATTTGATAAATAACGCGGCGACAGCCAGGCTCATGCCGACATAGACCGGGGCGAGAATCCACCGACTGCCGTACATGATGCGTTCGAGGGTATGCTCGGTTTTTTCTTTAACAGATAGAGGGGAATCGAGTTTTAGATTTTTATTCATGAATGGCAACTTAAATTGAGACGAGTCGATGTTTATATGGGATACCTGTTCAACGTATCACGTACGACGAATCGCTATGGCAGAGCTTCGGGCGAAAGATGGTCCTTTCGCCCGGCCTGTTTGTCAATGATTCAGATGTGCCGAGAGCCAGCGTGCCGCGACTTCTTCGGCAATGCCTTTGCGCTTGGCGTAGTCCTGCAACTGGTCCTTGTTGATTTTGCCGACGTTAAAGTATTGCGCTTCCGGGTGTGCGAAATACCAGCCGCTGACCGCGGCCGTGGGATACATCGCATAACTTTCGGTCAGGGTAATCCCGGTGTTGTCGGTCACATTCAGCAATTCGAACAACTTGGCTTTTTCGGTATGGTCCGGGCAGGCTGGATAGCCCGGGGCAGGGCGGATACCCTGATAGGCTTCCCCGATCAACTGTTCATTATTGAGTTTTTCGTCTTTCGCATAGCCCCAATAATCGGTTCTGACCGCCTGATGCATGTATTCGGCCAGAGCTTCGGCCAGCCGGTCGGCCAGCGCCTTCAGCATGATCGCGCTGTAGTCGTCGTGGTCGAGCTCGAATTCTGCCAGTTTCGCTTCGATGCCGATGCCTGTCGTGACCGCGAACGCACCGATATAATCGGCAATGCCCTGGCCTGCCGGCGCGATGAAGTCGGACAGACAATAGTTCGGACGGCCCGGCGCTTTGACGTTCTGCTGACGCAGATGATGCAACACCTCGCGAATTTTTATGCGCGATTCGTCTTCATAGACGATTACATCGTCGCCTTCGCTATTGGCCGGGAAAAAACCGATCACGGCGCGCGCAGTCAGCCATTCTTCACTGATGATTTTGTGCAGCATCACCTGTGCATCCTCGAATAGTTTGCGGGCCTCGGTGCCGACCACGGTGTCGTCGAGAATTTTTGGATAGCGTCCGGCCAGTTCCCAGGTTTGAAAGAACGGTGACCAGTCGATATACCAGACCAGCGTCTCGAGCGGAAAGCGGTCGATCACTTGCACGCCCAGAAATGACGGCTTGATCGGCTCATGGTTGCCCCAGACGGCCTTGTTGCGGCGAGCTTCCTCAATGGTATGCTGTGGGGTCTTCGCTTCCTTGCCTTTGTGGCGCTCGCGGACTTCGCGGTACTCGGCGCGGACTGATGCTATATAGTCGGTCTGCAAGTCGGCGCTGAGCAGACTGCCCGCGACCCCGACGCCGCGCGAGGCGTCCGGGACATACACGGTTGCTCCTTCGTAATTCGGTTCGATCTTGACCGCGGTGTGCGCACGCGAAGTGGTCGCGCCGCCGATCAAGAGCGGAATCGTGAAGCCCTGACGCTGCATTTCTTTCGCGAGATGCACCATTTCGTCGAGCGATGGCGTGATCAGTCCGCTAAGGCCGATGATGTCGACGTTTTCCTTGCGCGCAGTCTGCAGAATCGTCTCGGACGGCACCATCACGCCGAGGTCTATCACCTCGTAGTTGTTGCATTGCAGCACCACGCCGACAATGTTTTTGCCGATGTCGTGCACGTCGCCCTTGACCGTGGCCATCAAAATCTTGCCGTTGGTTTGACGTTCGCCGGCCTCTTTGGCCTCCATGAACGGCATCAGGTAGGCGACCGCTTTTTTCATCACCCGCGCCGATTTGACGACCTGCGGCAGGAACATCTTGCCGGCGCCGAACAGATCACCGACCACGTTCATCCCGTCCATCAGCGGACCTTCGATCACATGCAGCGGTTTTTCGGCTTCAAGGCGTGCCTGTTCGGTGTCCTCATCGATAAAGTCCGCGATGCCCTTGACCAGCGCATGTTCAAGCCGCTTGTTGACCGGCCAGCTGCGCCATTCCAGTTCTTCCGGTTTAGCGGCACCCGTCGAGCCGTCGCCGCGGTAGCGTTCGGCGATTTCGAGCAGTTTCTCGGTCGCACCCGGATGCAGATTCAGTACCACATCCTCGACTACATCGCGCAGCTCGGCCGGGATGTCCTCATAGATCGCCAACTGGCCCGCATTCACGATGCCCATGTCCATGCCGGCCTGGATCGCATGATACAGAAACACCGCATGAATCGCTTCACGGACCGGGTTATTGCCGCGGAACGAGAACGAGACGTTCGAGACGCCGCCGGAAATCAGCGCATGCGGCAAGGTTTCCTTGATCTCGCGGGTCGCATCGATGAAGTCCATGCCGTAGTTGTTGTGCTCGTCGATGCCGGTCGCGATAGCGAAGATGTTCGGATCGAAGATGATGTCTTCGGGCGGAAAGCGAAGCTGTTCGGTCAGAATCCGATAAGCTCGGGTACAGATTTCGACCTTCCGGGCTTTGGTGTCGGCCTGGCCGGCTTCGTCGAAGGCCATTACAATCACTGCCGCGCCGTAGCGCCGGACCAGTTTCGCGTGATCGATGAATTTTGCCTCGCCTTCCTTCAGCGAGATCGAATTGACGATCCCCTTGCCCTGGATGCACTTGAGGCCGGCTTCGAGAATTTCCCATTTCGACGAATCGAGCATGATCGGCACTTTCGCGATGTCCGGCTCGGAGGCGAGCAGCATCAGGAAGCGCACCATCGCGTCCTTCGATTCGAGCATCCCTTCGTCCATGTTGATGTCGATCACCTGTGCGCCGTTTTCGACCTGCTGGCGGGCCACATCCAGCGCGGCTTCATAATCGCCGGCAATGATCAGTCGCTTGAAGGCCGCCGAACCGGTTACATTCGTGCGTTCGCCGACATTCACGAACAGGCTGTCAGGGCCGATCGTCATCGGCTCGAGTCCGGAAAGCCGGCAGGCTTTCGGAATGTCGGGGATGGCCCTGGGCGGGAAAGGGGTCACTGCATCGATAATCGCCTTGATGTGGGCCGGCGTCGTGCCGCAGCAGCCGCCGATGATGTTCAGGTAGCCCTGGCGCGCCCAGTCGGCGATTTCTTTAGCCATCGCTTCGGGCGATTCGTCGTATTCGCCGAATTCGTTCGGAAGACCCGCATTCGGATGCGCGGAAACATGGGTGTCCGCAATTGTCGAGAGCTCGTCGATGTGCTGGCGCAGTTCTTTCGCGCCGAGCGCACAGTTGAAGCCGAACGAGATCGGTTCGACATGCTTCAGGGAATGCCAGAAAGCGGCCACGGTCTGCCCGGACAGTGTTCTGCCCGATGCATCGGTAATCGTGCCGGAAATCATCACCGGCAGTTTATAGCCGATCTTTTCGAAATAGGCGGCTACCGCAAACGCGGCGGCCTTCGCGTTCAGCGTGTCGAACACCGTTTCGATCAAAAGGATATCGGCGCCCCCGTCGATCAGGCCCTGCGTCGCTTCGGTATAAGCCTCGACCAGTTCGTCGAACGAAATGTTCCGGAAGCCCGGATCGTTTACGTCGGGCGACATCGAGGCGGTGCGGTTGGTCGGTCCCAATACGCCCGCAACGAAACGGGGCTTGCCCGGGGTTTTTAGTGTATAGTCGTCGCACGCCTGCCGCGCCAGACGCGCCGATTCGACATTGATCTCGTAAACCAGCGACTCCATCCGGTAATCGGCCATGGCGACCCGCGTCGAGTTGAACGTGTTGGTTTCAAGGATGTCGGAGCCCGCTTCGAGGTAAGCGCTATGGATTGCCTTGATGATCGCGGGCTGAGTCAATGAAAGGAGGTCGTTGTTGCCTTTCAGGTCAATATCCCAGTCGGCGAAGCGAGTGCCCCGGTAATCCTTTTCTTCCAGTTTGTAGCTTTGGATCATGGTACCCATCGCGCCGTCGAGGAATAAAATTTTCTGAGATAAGAGCTGTTTTAAAACGCTGGTTTTGTCCATGGGCAAAGGTATGAGGTCAGGCTGGATCATCGAAAAATTGCGATTGACGGGTTCGATCTATATGATTGAAACTTTTCGGAGGAGAGATTTATGTCCAAACCATCGATGATCGATGTGATAAAGAGTGTATTATCCGCTGCGGTGGGGGTGCAAAGCGAAAAAAACAGGCAAAAAGATTTTACGCAAGGCTCATTGCCGATCTATCTGATAGCGGGGCTGGTATTTACGGTCATTTTTGTGTCTGCGATCATTTTCCTGGTACGGATGGTCACCGGTTAATCGTTGATTTTATAACGCAAACTCATGCCTTAAACTAAAAAGCTCAAGCATTGCTTGAGCTTTTTAGTGAGGCGGATGCCGTCCAGCGTTTTTTATTCCGGAGATTTGAAGCTTTGCGAAATGCTGGTGAACATTTCTTTGATACCGCTGAACAGATTATTGACTGAAAAGCTTTCCTTCGTAACGAACTTGAGTCGAACGAACGCAACCGCGAGCAGGCCGGCGAGCGGCGGGACCAGCTCAAAAAAGACTGACAGCAGATAGCCGCCGATGCCCTGGAAACCGCCCTGGTTTTTTCTGTCACCGACGCTGAGCAGGTCTCTTTCATAGTTAGCGTCGGCCTCGCCGCCCCGGATAGCTTCCAGGATAAAAACGTTGGCCTGCACCAAAAGCATCTGCACGACAAAAAACACAGCTGCTGCAATTCCGACCCATAGTAATGGGTTGCTGACTTTTGCTTTATTTGCCGACTGGTAGACCCAGATTACGGCAAGCACCATTAAAATACCACCAATCATAGTTACACCTTTATTGTTTTCTTAGTTATTATTTTTTTAAGAAAAAGTAATTGAAAGAACACTTGAGTATCATGCTGTCTGCAGTTTTTTCGACGGCTTTGCATGTCTCAAACTTGCCGCGTCCCGGCGACACTTCTTTTTTTAATACTCCATCCTCAACCATGTATTTTACTTCGATTTTCATCTCATTGGTACGGCCGAGCGAGTCGGTCGCGATCGTATGCAAGATGCCGCCTTCCGCAAACTCCCAGACGATATTGACGTTTTTCTTCTCGCCGTCCAGTTTTGACGCTTCCGCATACACAGTCCATTTGCCCAGAATGTCGCTGGCATCCTTTAAAGGAACATCGGCGTTTGCAGTAAAAGACGCCAGCAAAGCTACCGATGTCAATAAATAGTGGCGCATGAATTTATCCCCCTCAGTCCAAATATCAAATACACAGAATTTAAACTATACCACACTCGTTATCCGAGGTCATACTTGCGCGGCAAAAAGAATGGCGTGAAGCGGCGCATGGCCGTTTATCCGTCAATAACCCTTGACATTAAACATGCCTAAAGTATCATGTGCATTCCATTTGCTACTAACCTGGCAATTTCTAAAAAATATTTACAATTATAGGTAGGACTAATATGGGGTTCATCTTAGATTTAACTGAGACATTGAAAACACCAGCTGGTATCGTTGGATTGTTGGTTGTTATTGGTGCAGTTTTTGCTCTGGTAAAATGGGTTTTCGCTCCACATCCAGACGACGAGCAATAAATCTCTGTCTCAAACCCGCTTTATTAAGTATTTAGGCCGCCTAAACTGATCTTGGAAGCTTCAATGATTGGTGGCGGCCTTTTTATTTCCCGCAGATTTTTTCTTTTCCTTTCCTTCGAAATTCGCCTTGAGTATCTTTTTAACATTTCAGGTGGGTTTTTTTTAAACTTCTTTCAAATTCGGTTTTAAGTCCGGAGTACTCTGCAAACGGCTGGCCTGCCCGCGCCGCATGCGATAAATCGAATGCACCCCTGAGAAGGCTTGTTATTTCTTAACGAGTCGGGTTAAAGTCTGCGTATTCACTTGACGCCCCGCTTGCCGATCATGCCCAAAGATACAGAACGAACAGACTCGATCTTTCCCCGTGTGGAAGTCAGTGAAACCCGTATGCTTGTCGATCCAGCGAAAAGCCGGCGTTTGCGTGAGATGCTGATCGCTAAAAATGCTGGTCTACAGGATCGACCGGAAAGGGTGGTCGTTGCCGTTGAATTGGAGAATCCGTTTGAACTTCCTCACGATGTATTGAGAGAGTTGCAGAAGGCGCGGCAAATTATTGATGAGGAGATCGGTCGAATCATGAGCCTTTTTCCTGAAGGTAGGAAAAATAGTCTATTTAAGTTAAGATTCGGTACCCTTGAGGAAATCAGGGCGAAGGAGGTTCGGGCTATTTTTAAACTATTGAAGCTCGACCCCAGGTGCACGAATCTGAATCGGCTGCAGAAGATCAATTATTACGGCGAAAAGGTTTTCTGACGGTGCCGAAAGCAATGGCCTGGGTTTTGTTAGGGCGGACGGTGATATTTTCCGTCTTCCGTACGCTAAAAGAGAAATCAGTGATGCAAAAACATTTTATTATACTTTTTGTACTGTCCGGGCTCTTGTCGGGCTGTGCGGGGCTTTACGAACAACAATCTCCTGCTCCGGTTTATTCCCGCCCTGCGCCGATTTACCGGCAGCCGCCCATGCCTATGCCGCCGCAGACGGCCCCGGTTCAGATCCCGGAATCACCCGTGCAAACGACGCCGATTCCGGAATTCAATCAGCAGGTGACGCCTATTGCGCCGGAGCCGCTGAGCGACGGGACAGACAGCTTTGCGCCATCATTGCCGGAAGCCGAAGTGCCGGCTGCGGCCGGCGGTATTGAGCCTTCGCCGGTTTCACCGGTATCGCCAGGCTCTGCGGTAAATGCTCCTGCGCCCGAAACATTTGTACCGCCCCCTTTTCAACCGATAGAACCATCCGCATCCTCTTCTCCGGCTGTGGGTGCCCTGGTAACGGCCGCTAATCAGAATAGCCAATCCGGAAATCTGGATTCCGCGATTGCGACGATTGAGCGGGCTCGTAGCATCGAACCGAACAATGCCGGCCTCTATTACAAGCTGGCACTGCTTCGCTTGAAGCAATCCAAACCGAAACTGGCCGAGGAGCTGGCGAAAAAAGCCGCCTATCTGGCGGGTGGGGACCGATATCTGAAGAAGCACAGTTGGCTGCTGATTGCCCATGCGCGCGAAATGCAAAAAGATTTCCAGGGCGCAAAAGCAGCACGTGATAAGGCCGCCGGTTTCTAGTTTGCCATGCCGATGCGTTAGGGCTGCACGGCTGCGCGGAAAACAGTCGCAGCCCACCTCATAATCATCGATAATACACGCCTATTTTATCAGTGTTGGATTTCTTTTATTTCCGTAATGAAACTGGAAAAAATCAAACTGTCGGGTTTCAAATCGTTCGTCGATCCGACAACCATTCCGATCCATGGCAATCTGACCGCAATCGTCGGCCCGAATGGTTGCGGTAAATCAAACATAATCGACGCGGTGCGCTGGGTGATGGGCGAAAGCTCGGCGAAACACCTGCGCGGCGGGAACATGGCCGACGTGATTTTCAACGGTTCCTCGACCCGGAAGCCGATCGGCACCGCTTCGGTCGAACTGGTATTTGACAATAGCGAGGGCAAGCTGGGCGGTGAATATGCGCAATATTCGACCGTTTCGATCAAGCGCCAGGTCAGCCGCGATGGCCAGTCGCATTTCATGCTGAACGGCTCTAAATGCCGGCGCAAGGACATTACCGACATTTTCCTGGGCACCGGCCTCGGCGCGCGCAGTTATGCGATCATCGAACAGGGCACCATATCCCGAATCGTCGAAGCGAAGCCGGATGATTTGCGCCTGCATATCGAGGAAGCGGCCGGCATTTCCAAATACAAGGAAAGACGCCAGGAGACCGAATCCCGAATGCAGAATACCCGCGAAAATCTCGAGCGTTTGCAGGATCTTCGCGATGAAGTCGAAAAACAGCTGAAGCATCTGCAAAGACAGGCCGAAAAAGCCGAGAAATACACCGAACTGAAAAAACAGGAACGCCAGTTCAAACTCGAATTGCTGGCAATGCGCTGGCAGTCCTATCAGGACGCCGCGGCCGCGCTCGAGTCGCGGATGCAGGAAGCGGCCAACGAGCATAACCGGGTATTTGTCGAATTGCGCGAACTGGAAAATGCGCTCGAAACCAAACGCGGCGACCATAAAAATCAGCAGCAGAATTTGAACAAAGCGCAGGGCGAGTATTACGGTGTGGTCGCGGAAGTCGGCAGCCTGGAGCAGGCGATCCGGCATAATGAGCAGACGCACAAGGACACCGAGACCGAGATAGAACGGATTCGCCGCCAGGCCGAACAGGCCCAGGGCGAGATCGATGCCGACCGCGAGCAGCTGGAAGCATTGAACCAGGCCCGGTTGATGGCCGAAGAGGCCTTGCAGATTGCCGAACAGCGGCAGGAAGAAAGCCTGCAATTACAGCAAGGCGTTCAGCAGAAACAGAGCGACTGGCAGGCCGAATGGGAGGTCTACCGGACCGAAAGCGCGCGTTATCAGGAGCAGGTCGAAGTCGAGCGGGTCAAATCCCAGCAGTTGCAAAACCAGAATCGCCAGCTGCAGGCCCGGCGTGATCAATTGCAGGCGGAGCGCGACGAACTGTCCGAGAGCGAGCTGGAAGACGAAATCGAGGCGCTGGCCGAGGAGATCGATCTGCTCGAGTCGGACCGCGCCGAACTGCACGAAAAGATTGAGGCTGCGCAACGGCTGATTCGTGAGCGGCGGGACGAAATTAAAAGCCTGCATGATGTGCTGCATAAGCAACGCGCGGAACTGCACAGTGTCCGGGGCAAAATTACCTCGCTGGAATTGCTGCAGCAGCATGCGATGGGGAAGGACAACAAGAAACTGAACGACTGGCTGAATTCCGTGCAATTCGGAGGGCGCCAACGTCTGGCCGAATGTCTGGACGTACAGCCGGGCTGGGAAACGGCCGTTGAAACCGTGCTGGGCGGCTATCTGGAAGCGATCTGCGTCGAGACGGCCGAGGCGGTCGTGCCGGAGTTGCCCCGCTTGCAGGGCGATTCGCTTGCCCTGTTTGAAACCGGTTTCAAAACCCAATCCGAAGCGCAGCAGGACGGCGAGCCGCTATCGGCTAAAGTCAAAGCCCCCTGGGATTTAAGCGCGATGCTTGCAGGTATCTACTGTGCCGCAGACCCGATTGCGGCCAGACACCTTGCCTCTTCGTTGAAGCCGTATGAGTCGGTGGTCACGCAGGACGGCGCTTGGTTCGGGCCGGGCTGGGTCCGGATCATCCGGGCCCAGGACAGTAAATCAGGTGTCCTGCAGCGTGAGCGCGAACTGCGCCAGTTAAAGCAGCGCCAGGAAGAATTGCAGACTGAAATCGCCGCTTTCGAGGAGCGTCTTGAAGCTGCGGAAGACGATCTGAAAACCGCCGAACGCAGCCGCGACGCCTTGCAGCAGGAAGATAAAACGATGCAAAGCCGGCTGTCGATGCGCAGCGCCGAACACAGCGCGAAAAGCGCGCGCTTCGAACAGCAGCAGCGCCGGATCGAGCAGCTGCGCCGCGAACTGGACGACATCAACGCGCATGTCGCCGAGAATGCGGAACTGATCGCCGAATCCGCCCAGCTTGTGCAGGAAGCCGAACAGATTCTCGAACAAAAAATGCAGCAAAAGCAGACGCTGGAAAGCTCGAATCAGGATCTGCAAAGTCAGCAAAAGACGGCAGAGCAAGCGGTTCATGATGCCAGACAGAAAGTCTTCGCGCTCAAGGCCCAGATCGAGTCGCTGCTGGCCTCCGAAAATCATACGGCGAAACAGATCGAGCGCCTGGAACTGCAATCCCGGCAATTGCTCGACCGTAAGGCCGAACTGGAGAATAAACTGCAAGAAACGTTGAAACCGATCGGCGAAGAAAAACAGCAGTTGCAGGAACTGACGCTTGACCGGGAGCGCCTCGATAAGCAATTAAAAGCGCAGCGTGAATTGCAGGAGCAAATCGAAACCGATATCGCGCGATTTTCGCAGGAGCAGGTTCGTCTGCAAAACACGCTCGAAAAACGCAAGGAAATGCTCGACAAGATTCGTTACGAATTGCAGGAAAGCCGGGTGCGTCAGCAGACCGTCAACGAGCAGTTGAACGAGATCGAAGCCGACGCGAACGACGTGTTGAAACAGTTGCCTGAAGAGGCCAAAGAGTCTGCCTGGAAGCAAAAGGTCGATGAGTTGGCCGGGCAGATCGATCGGCTCGGCGCGATCAATCTGACCGCGATCGAGGAATTCAAGACGCAGACCGAAAGGATGAGTTTTCTGAGCGCGCAGCATGCCGATCTGATGGAAGCACTGCAAACACTGGAGCTGGCGATCAGTAAAATCGACAAGGAAAGCCGGCTGCGGTTTAAAGAAACTTTCGATAAGATAAACGGCGGCTTGCAGGAAAAATTTCCGAAATTGTTCGGGGGCGGTCAGGCCTATCTGGAGCTCAGCGACCAGGATTTGCTCGAGTCAGGCGTGAACATCATCGCGCGGCCTCCCGGCAAGCGCAACAGTTCGATCCATTTGCTGTCCGGGGGCGAAAAAGCGCTGACAGCGGTTGCTCTGGTGTTTTCGATTTTCGATCTGAATCCGGCGCCTTTCTGCCTGCTCGACGAGGTCGATGCGCCGCTCGATGATGCGAATGTCGGCCGCTTTTCGAAAATGGTCGAGGAAATGTCGTCCTCGGTGCAGTTTTTATATATTTCGCATAATAAGGCCACGATGGAAATCGCGCACCAGTTGGCCGGCGTCACAATGAAAGAACCGGGGGTGTCCCGGATGGTCGCGGTCGATTTAGAAGAGGCAGTCAGCCTGGCAGAAACCTGATGGATAAAGAATTATTGAGAATTGTGATCATTGCAACCGGTTTGATTATCATTACCGGTATGCTGGCGTGGGCCTTCGTCAAAAACACGAAATACCGGCGCAGCCTGGAAGATTTCGAGGACGAAACGCCGCCAAAAACCGGCCTTCACGATAGGCAGGCCATTGACGATGAGGACTTTCTGGGCACGCTCGGCGATGAGGGTGACGAAGCGATGGAAATTGCGCTGGCAGCGCCAGCGAGCAAACCGGGACGTTATCAAGAGCCGGAGATCGACGAACCGGTGGACGATGAAGAATATAGCGAACCGGAGCCCCGTTTTGCTGCGCCCAGCATCATCCAGTTCAGCGTGGTCGCGAATCAGGATGGAGGCTTTAATGGGATCGATCTTGCGCAGGCGTTCGAGATCGTCGGCCTCGAATACGGAAATCTGAAAATTTACGAACGGCTTGATGCGAAGCGTCTGGTGGATTTCGGCGTCGCCAGTATGATACCGCCGGGGACCTTTCCCGAGCATGATCTGGAGGAGTTTAATTGCCCGGGTATCATCTTTTTCATGCAGCCTGGCGAACTGGAAGATGCCTCGTCAGTATTTGATGACTTCGTGCAGACGGCTGTGTTTATGGCCGCGGAACTCGACGGCACTGTGCTCGATCATGAGCACAAGCCGTTGAGCGAGAATACGGTAGAGTTGATACGCCGTAGTTTGTAAAAACTGGAAAGTTTGATCAAGGCGGATTTTTCGTCTTTGGGCGATTCATCCGGGCTGCCTTTTATTGCCGGTCGATTCCATTGAATAACAAGAATACTCCTCCCGAAGCCATCCTTAAAATCGCGGCCGAGGCGCAGCCCGCCCAATTGTCCGACGACGAATTGCTCGAGTTTCTGCAAGTCTGCAACGACTATTACCGGCGCGGCGAGCCGATCATTTCGGACGCTCTGTACGATTTCGTGTTTCTCGAGGAGTTGCGTAGACGTCATTCTGATCATCCGTATCTGGAAACGGTCGAGCCCGAGAAAGCGTTTGTCGGAAAAACGGTCACTTTACCCGAGATGATGCTTTCGACCGAAAAAGCTTATACGAAGGACGGTATCGAAAAATGGGTGCAACGTGTCGAAAAAGCGGCGAAGGATCTGGGCATAGAATTTGACCAGTTGCGGTTTCGCGCGACGCCGAAGCTGGACGGGTTTGCGGCTTATGATGACGGGAACATGCTCTATACGCGCGGTAATGGCCGCAAGGGTACCGACATCAGCCGGGTATTTGCGCGCGGCCTGATCGTCGGCGGAGACGGCAGACGGGGGCAGGGCGCTGGTGAGATCGTTGTCGACCAACGTTATTTCACCACACATCTGGCCGATTTTTTCGAAAACACGCGCAACTTTCAGGCCAGCATCATCAAGGAGAAAGAACTCGAAGAGCACGCCTTGGCGGCGATTCAGAACCACGCTGCGGTATTCTTTCCGTTTGCGCAGTTGCCGTACTGGCAAGGTTCGGCAAAAGAGATTCTGGAACAGTTTGAATCGATCGTCCATACGGTGCCGGCTAAGGTCGATTACGATGTCGACGGGGTAATCTTCGAAGTAACCGACGCCCGGATCAAGCAGTACATGGGGGCGACTCGCCACCATCACCGTTGGCAGATCGCTTATAAAAATAATGTCGCGACTGCCGTCGTCAAGGTCTTGCGCGTGACCCCGCAAACTTCGCGTTCCGGCCGGGTCAATCCGGTCGCCGAACTGGAGCCGACCAAACTGAGCGGGGCGCTGATTTCCCGGGCGACTGCGCATCACTATAAAATGGTAAAGGAAATGGGCATCGGCGAGGGCGCGGTAATCGAATTGATCCGTTCGGGTCTGGTGATCCCGAAAATCGAACGGGTGATCATTCCGCAAACGCCGCAAATTCCCGAAACCTGCCCGAGCTGCGGTACCGCTCTGATCTGGGACAGCGATTATTTGTATTGCCCGAATCCGGTGCAATGCCCGGCGCAAATCGAAAATACGATCGAGCATTTTTTCAGAACGCTCGGCAATATCGACGGTTTCGGCGAGAAGACGATCGAAAAACTGCACGCGGCAGGAGTTCACTCGGTTTATCAAATCTATCAGCTGGACATAAAGTATTTGCAGCAGCTCGGCTTCGGGGAAAAAACCTCGCAGAATCTGCTCGATCAACTGGCCAGAAGCCGACTCGATCCGATCGAGGACTGGCGCTTTCTTGGCGCTTTCGGTATTTACCGGATGGGGCTCGGCAACTGCGAGCGGCTTTTGCAGCATTTTCCGTTGCTGTCCATTTTTGATCTGACTTTGGACGACATCATTTCGATTGAAGGGTTTGCGAAAAAAACCGGCGAAGCAGTGATTGCGAATCTGGCGAAAATCAAGAATGATTTCCTGCGCATTCATGCGCTCGGTTTCAATCTGATCAGAACCCCGCTTCGCAGCGAGCAGGCGCAAGCGATGAGCCCGATCGCGGGCAAAACGATTGTTTTTACCGGCACGATGACGCGCGGTTCGCGCGAGGATATGACGCGCGATGCCAAAAGGCTTGGCGCGAAGGTTGCCAGTTCGGTCAGCGGTAAAACCGATTTTCTGGTCACCGGCGACGACGTGGGGTTGGCGAAAATAAACGCGGCGAAGGAAAAAGGGGTGAAGGTGATCACTGAAGCCGACTACTTGGCGATGCTTGTCTAATTTATGTTTACAAATTAGTGTGATATGAAATAAACTTCTGACACGGTGGGAAGATAATAAAAATTTAAGCTTGGCGCGGTATTCAGGATAACCTGCGGACTTGATGCGGAGAGACCGATGTTGGAAAACGACTTGACGACAGATTTGATTGTGTTGGAAAGCCACATCAGTGGCCTTTTTGATTCCATTCGAAAAGGCAGTTCGGTGTTAAAGGACTTTCAGGCTTTTGAAATGCGCTTGTTCAATCAGAACTCACTCGGGGAAATGATTCGCTATATCCTCGACAGTGCGAAAGAGGTTTTTGAACTCGATCAGGTCACCCTCTGTTTGCTTGACGAGTCGGGTGAGATAAGCCAGTTGCTCGGCGAGGAGTTATTCAATCAGGCAGCCAACCCACGCCTGACTTTAATTCGAGACAAGGAATTGTTGAGCGCGAGATTCGGCTATATCGTTCATTCTTATCTGGGACCTTTCGACTCGGAGAGTTTCGGACATTTTTTCGCGCCGAATCAGAATCTTCTGGAGCATGTCGCGATTATTCCACTGTACCAGCGAGGCGAATACCTTGGCACGCTGAATTTGGGCAGTAGTTGTCCCGGCCGTTTTTTCGGCACGATAACGGACGATTTCCTTACGCATTTGGGTATGGTGGTCGGCATCTGTTTTGAAAACCGGCTGAACATCGAAACGATTCGCCGCACCAGTTATGTCGATACGCTGACCGGGGTCAATAACCGCCGTTTTCTCGAACAACGGATTGGCGAGGAACTTGCCCGCTGCCAGAGAAACAGCGATCCGTTAACCTGTCTGTTTCTGGATATCGACTATTTCAAATCGGTTAATGATAAATACGGTCATCTGGCAGGAGACAGTGTTTTATCCACCGTTGCGAAGACGATCAAAAACCAGCTCAGAAACAACGATGTGCTGGCCCGCTATGGCGGCGAGGAGTTCGTCGCATTATTGACCAATATCAATCAATCCACAGGTTTTGAAATTGCCGAACGGATTCGGAGAAATGTACAGTCACTTAAAATCACTTTTAGCGAAATTACCATTCCGGTTACCCTGTCCATTGGCCTGGCTACTTACAGGTCTGACCGAAAGAATCCATTGACGACCACCGAGGCCGCCTCCCGTTTGATCAATACGGCCGACTCGGCTCTGTATGATGCCAAAAACAAAGGCCGTAACCGAATCGAATATCACGACATTTCCTTGGACCGGCCGCTGGCCATACTGAACGCCTGAGACTATGCGCTACTTGATGGCGATCGACCAGGGCACCAGCAGTTCGCGCTGTATTCTTTACGATCTTGAAGGCAAGGCGGTCGCCGCCGCACAACAAGAATTCAGGCAAATTTTTCCGGAACCGGGCTGGGTTGAACATGACCCCGAAGAGATCTGGCAAAGCCAGGCTTCAGTGTGTCGCGATGCGATGCGGCAACTGGGCTCTCGGCCTAGCGATATTGCCGGGATCGGCATTACCAATCAACGCGAAACGGTCGTCATCTGGGACAGGCAGTCAGGCAAGCCGATCTATAACGCCATTGTCTGGCAGGACCGGCGCACCGCCAAGCACTGCGCCCGCTTGAAGGCAGAAGGTTGGGAAACTAAAGTTCAGGCAAAAACCGGCTTGCTGCTCGATCCGTATTTTTCCGCGACCAAGATCCGCTGGATTCTCGATCATGTGGACGGCGCTTACGAAAAAGCGCGGCAAGGCAGGCTGGCGTTCGGCACTATCGATACCTGGCTGATATGGAAAATGACTCAAGGCGAATTGCATATCACCGACGTCACGAATGCTTCGCGTACGCTGCTTTTCAATATCGATACCTTAACCTGGGACGAAGAATTGCTGGATCTGTTCGGGATTCCGGCCGCCCTGTTGCCTGAAGTCAAATCGTCGAGCGAATGCTATGGCCTGACGCGCGATACGATAATCGGTTCAGATATTCCTATTGCCGCGATCGTCGGCGATCAACAGGCCTCATTATTCGGCCAGATGTGCATCGAGCCGGGCATGGCCAAGTGCACCTACGGCACCGGATCGTTTCTGGTAATGAATATCGGTGCTGAAAAAATTCTGTCGAAGCATCGGTTGTTAACCACGGTCGCCTGGCAGATCGGTGACCGGGTCGACTATGCGCTGGAAGGCAGCGTCTTTGTCGGCGGCGCGGTGATCCAGTGGCTGCGCGATGGGCTGCATTTGTTCGATTCCGCTGCCGATAGTGAAAGGCTGGCTGTTTCAGTCAGCGATAATGGTGGCGTTTATTTCGTGCCCGCATTCACGGGGTTAGGGGCGCCTTACTGGGATCCCGAGGCGCGCGGGGCGATCTTCGGTTTGACCCGCGGTGCGACCGCGGCGCATATCACGCGCGCTGCCCTCGAAAGCGTGGCTTTTCAGGTCGACGACATATTACGGAGTTTGTCTTCCGACAGCGGCAGGCCGGTCAGCCAGTTACGGATTGATGGCGGTGCCGCAGCCAATCAATTCATCGCCCAATTTCAAAGCGATATTTCCGCTCTCGAAGTGCTCCGCCCGGAATATCTTGAAACGACAGCCTTGGGAGCGGCCTATTTGGCGGGTATCGCTGTGGGAGTCTGGACATTGGATCAGCTTGTAGATCAATGGCGTGCCGATCGGTCCTTTAACGGAACCATGCCCATAGAAGAGATCGAAACGCACAAGAAACAGTGGCGTAAGGCTGTCGAGAGGGTCAGGGATTGGGCAGAAAAGGAAAGAAGTGCATAGTGTGAATAGTATTTATTGATCAAGAGCTGCTGTTCGCGAATGCGCCAAATTTTAGCTGTCGATATAGCCGTCATCCTTCATTTTTTTTTCCTCGATATACTCGCGTACCACCAGAGACACCCCCAATACGACCGCAAAGAGTGCACCGGCGGTAATCGTCAGCTTCAGGAATATCTCTCCGCTCAGCAGATCGAACCATAATTGCAACAGGGCGATAAGGACCCAGGTGACGAAAATGATCAGACAAATGATTGCGCCGGTTCTCACTGGTCACGCTCCATGATCACTAAATAGGCCTCCCGCCGCCATAGCAACAGCATGCGGCGAATATCCTTCTCCATTGTAACCACATGCCAGCCTTGCCGGGCGTTGCAGTTCAAGAACTCGCTGAAGCGGACCGGATCGACTTTGGAAGCCCCCAGCAACAGAGAGCCGAGCAGGCCTTCCTGGTAAATAACAACCTTGTATTCTTTCACCTTTTCCCCGAATTAGCCGTAACAGGTATTATTGAGCAGGGTTCCGCCTCGCTGCATCAAGGCGGAATTTATCATAACGATTTAGTCTTGGATCATTCTGTGGTCCATTTTTCGGCTAACTGGGCTGAAAATTTGCCGAGATAAACGCCGATCACAATCGACACAGAAATAACTACGAGCGGATTGTGGAACGAAGCACCGAGCAGAACGTCTTTGGCCATTTTATCCGGCGTCTGTAGCAGATAAGCAAAAGTCATCGAATAACCGAAGACACTGGCCGGAATCGCAGACAATTGCGGGATGGCGGCGGCAAGACACATCACGATTACCGCCACGGTGACGGTCAAAGCGGCCATCAGCGGGAAGCCGAGTATCGCATCGGAAGGCACATTCAGGAGCAGGAAAGCGGTGATCCAGGCCATCACGACACCGAAAATGCTACAAAACAGCGCGCCCTTAAAGGCGGCATCATTGGCGCCAAGTGCAAAATACGCTGCCCAGGGAATCGTCGCCGCCCAGATGAAAAAATATCCGTTGAGAGGGCCTACGGCAAAGAATGTTGCGGCGCCGGCCAGAATGCCGATACTGAAAGAAAGAGCTGTGAGTTTGTTCATTTAGTAATTCCCCTTAAAAATGCCTCGACAATACTGAAATCAATGGATTTCATTGCGAGGCGATCCGATGAAAATCCAAGGCGCTGGATCGATATGACGAACGTGATTTACGTCTGTCACTGGGATATTAACAAATATTGTCTGTTAGATAAACCGATGATAATCAGACGTAACTGCGCCGTAATATCGAATAAGCCACAATGAAAGTGAGTAAACTTGGCAGTAAGGCGGTAAGAGGGGCATTGAGATTATAAATGAGCCCCAAATGACCGACGATTTTATCGACAATATTGAAACCCAGGCCAATGATGACTCCGATGATCATCCGGGCGCCGAGGCTGATGCCGCGCTTGACGCCGATCACAAAAGGGGCCGAAATCATCAGCATCACGAATGTTACGAAAGGATTAATCAGCCGACCCCACAAGGCGAGTTCAAACACCTGCGATTTTTGATGATTGTGTTTCAGAAAATCGACATATCTGGCCAGTTCGAGTATTGACAGATTGTCCGGGCTGACTACGGTAATGTTCAGAATGTCCGGAGCGATCGAAGATTTCATTCGTTGTTCAGGAAAGGAGGTGCTTTCCATTTTTTCTTTCGATATGTTCGATTGCCGGATCTGTTTCAGTTGCCACTCTTTATTGCCTAAAAAAACGGCCTGATCGGCATGCAGTGCGTTTTGCAGTCGTCTGGCGTCATTCAGTTCGTAAATGCTGATGTCGGCCAGATCGCCGTTGTCCTCGATTTTGCGTACATTGATGAATTTATTTTTTTCGCGCAGCCAGATGCCGTACAACGTATGCGTTTCAATCGTATCGCTCTCTGCCAGGGATTTGATCAGCTGGGCCTTACGTTCGCTGATTGGTGCGACATATTCGCCGACGCCGATCGAAATGATCACCAGTACCGCACCGGCGGTCATTACCGCGCGGATAATGCCGGGAATCGATAAGCCGGCTGCCTGCATCGCGATCAGTTCCCGATTGTTGGCCATCGCGCCGAGGATGAACAGACTGCCGAGCAGGGCCGAGGCGGGCACCAGTTCGTAGAATACGCGCGGCGAGGTCAAGGCTAGAAACAGGGCAATTTCCTTGAGCCCATAGTGGCCTTTACCAAAGTCCTTCATCTCGTCGGTAAAAGTAAACAGGTTGAATAGGGTCAACAGAAACAAAATCGCGATCAACGCGCCTTTCAGAATTTCTTTGACCATGTAACGGGTTAATACATTCATTGGGATGCCCATACCTTGATTTTAAGCATTAACCATTTCCAGCCGAAGAACCGCGCAAGATAGACCACGCCGATCAAGATCAGTAATCCATACACGCTAAAGAGGCCGAGCCAGGGCGGAATGATTCCCTTCGTAACCCAGCCCTGACTTACGCGTTCGAGGTTGCCGTAAATGAAAAAAATCAGGAAACCGGTCATGATGTTGCCGTAAACGCCGCCGCGAGGCGATAATTGCGCCAGCGGTACGGCAATGAAGCTCAGCAGCAGCGCGCCGAGCGGAATTCCCAGACGCCGCTGCAATTCGGCGATCTCGGGCAATTTATCCGAAACCCATAGCAGGCTGCTGGGCGCGGCTTCCCTGATGTCGCGGACAAGGGCTTCCTGGCCCTCGATCCTGACGGCATACTCGGCAAACTCTTCGATCACATAATCGAGTTCACCGGGCTGGCCCTGAATGCGTTCTCCCTGTTGCAGCACCATATAACGCCCGTCTGGCAAATCTTCCATACGACCGGATACCGAGTTCACGATGGCCAGAGCGCCATTTTTTTGTCGATGCTGCACAAAAACCTTGTACATGGTTTTATCCTTGCCGATATCTTCGACATAAAACACCAGATCGCCGTGGCTGTACTCGCTGAATTTGCCGGGTGCGATGCCGCGGATATCGGCGGTTTGCCGGTCTTTGCTGATCAGTTGTTCCGTCGTGGCTTCCGCCCACGGCGCGACATAGAGCGACAAGCCGACAGCGGCAATGCTTAACGGGATCACGAATTGAAAAACCGACCGGTAAATCGTTCCCGCGCCCCCGCCTGCGGATTGGAGCGCTGACATTTCCTGATCACGATACATGCGACCCAGCACCATCAATACGGCCATAAAGGTGGCGGCCGGTAAAAACGCTACCCCGGCAATGATCGTTTTGAGGCCGAGGATCGTCAGCAGCACGTCATTCGAAATCTCTCCCGCAATGGCCTGGTCGAGCACTTTGATGAATTTGCGGCTGACAATGATCACGACGATCACCGACCAGACCGACAGCATCGTTTTAAAAAGGTCTGCGGCGATCATTCTGTCCATGACACCGAATAGCGGCCGTCGTGTCGTATAGGTGTCTTGCGGCCAATTTGCTTCCAAGCTCCTCTCCTCAATCATATTCGTGATAAGTGGTGTATAATCGCTGCAAATTTTTATCCGTTCGAGTAATTTTCCGGCGCGGATGGATCACCCGAAAGCGATTAAATAATAAAGTTTAAAACGATGGATTATTTTATAGAAAGTGCACCCATAGAAAAACAGCAATCTGATTGTCTGATTGTCGGCATCTATCAGGACGGTCAGCTTACCCCGGCCGCGGCTGCACTCGACACCTTGACCGATGGGCTTGTCAAAAAAATAGTCGGACGCGGCGATTTGAGCGGCAAGAATGGCGAAACGGTACTGATCAACGCGCTCCCTGCAGGGGCGATTGAACGAGCGCTGCTGGTCGGACTCGGAAAAAAAGACGCATTATCCGCGAAAACCTATCGCAAGGCACTCTCATCAGCGATTAATGCGCTTAAAAAGACCATCGTCAAATCGGCCGTTTGTTGCCTTGGAGAGGCGGAGGTAAAAGGGGCCGATTCGGTCTGGAAAACCCGCCAGATCGTGGAAGTCTTCAATGATGCAGTCTACCAGTTTACGCAGTTGAAAGCGGAAAAGGAAGCCGATTCCAAACTGCAAAGCATTGCGATTACCGCACCGGAAAGCGAACAAGCCGCAGCACAGAGAGGCCTTGTACAGGGAAAGGCGATCGCAGCGGCGATGGAATTGACCAAGCAACTCGGCGATTTGCCCGGCAACATCTGCACCCCTTCTTATTTGGCCGAGCAGGCGCTGGATCTAGGCCGTTTCGATAAATTGACCGTAAATGTTCTTGAAGAAGCTGAAATGGCGGCTTTGGGGATGGGGTCTTTGCTGTCCGTGTCGCGCGGCAGCCGGCAACCGGCTAAATTGATCCAGCTCGATTATCAGGGCGGCGAGCGCAACAGCAAACCGATCGTGCTGATCGGCAAGGGCCTGACCTTCGATGCGGGCGGCATTTCACTGAAGCCGGCTCAGGGCATGGACGAAATGAAATACGACATGTGTGGCGGCGCGACCGTGTTGGGCGTATTGCAGGCCGCTGCCGAAATGCAGTTGCCGTTGAACATTGTCGGGCTGGTGCCGTCCTCCGAAAACCTGCCGGACGGCGATGCGAACAAGCCGGGCGACATCGTGACCAGCATGGCCGGCAAAACGATCGAAATTCTAAATACCGACGCGGAAGGCAGGCTGATTCTTTGCGATACCCTGACCTATGCTGAGCGCTTCAATCCGGACGTGGTGATTGACATGGCGACCTTGACCGGCGCCTGCTTGGTCGCGCTCGGCCGCGTGCCGAGCGGTCTGCTGGGCAATGACGATACGTTATGTAACGAGATTATCGCGGCGGGCGAAACCGCAGTCGACAGCGTCTGGCGCCTGCCGCTCTGGGAAGAATATCAGGAACTGCTGAAGTCGCCTTTTGCCGATATGGCCAATGTCGGCGGCAAGGACGCGGGCACAATCACCGCGGCCTGTTTCCTGGCCCGCTTTGCCGAAAATTTCCGCTGGGCTCACCTGGATATTGCCGGCACCGCCTGGCGGACCGGTTCGAACAAAGGCGCGACCGGCCGGCCGGTACCGCTGCTGTGTCAGTATCTGATCAATCGCAGCCAAAAGGCTTAATCTTTCTGTTTCAGGATCGATGCCCGAGGTTGCGTTCTATGTCTTAAGTTCCGAGGACGAGCAGCAGCGACTGCTGTTCGTCTGCAAACTCGTCGAGAAGGCCTATCGAAGCGGCAGTTTTTGCTATGTACTGACCGATAGCGACGTGCAGGCTCAAAAGCTCGACGATTTGCTCTGGACTTTTCGGCGCGGCAGTTTCATTCCCCATCAACTCTATGCCGGAGAATTGCCCGCCTACGAGAACGTCATTTTGATCGGTTCCGTCGCGGCGCCGGCGTCCTGGCAAAAGGTGATCGTCAATGTGTCCAGTCAGTTTCCCGAACATATCGAGCAGGCCGAACGGATCCTGGAAATTGTAGACGATACTCCTGAAATCAAATCGGAGGGCCGGCAGCGGTATCGCCGCTATCAGCAGATGGGTTTGGAGCCTGTGATCCACAATGTATAAGCGCTTTTCAACTCTTTCATTTTTTGCTTCAGAAAAAATAACAATCGATTAATGGATAAAACATACGCGCCGCACGCAATCGAACAACGCTGGTATAACACTTGGGAAAAAAGCGGGTATTTCACCGCCCAGGGCGAAGGTGAGTCTTACTGCATCATGATTCCGCCGCCGAATGTGACCGGCAGTCTGCATATGGGGCATGCATTTCAGGATACGATCATGGATGCATTGATCCGCTATCACCGGATGCAGGGTCAAAACACCTTGTGGCAGGTCGGCACCGACCACGCCGGGATTGCGACACAGATGGTGGTCGAGCGTCTATGCAATGCCGAAGGCAAAACACGTCACGATTACGGACGCGAGAAATTCGTCGAGCGGATCTGGCAATGGAAGGAAGAGTCGGGCGGGATGATTACCAAACAATTGCGCCGGATGGGTTCGTCGGTCGACTGGAGCCGGGAACGTTTTACGATGGATAAGGGGATGTCCGATGCAGTGCAGGAAGTGTTCATCCGTCTGTACGAGGAAGGCCTGATTTACCGTGGTAAGCGGCTGGTGAACTGGGATCCGGTGCTGCATACCGCGGTGTCCGATCTTGAGGTGCTGTCCGAGGAAGAAAACGGCTCTATGTGGCATATCCGTTATCCGTTGTCGAACGGGCAGGGGCACCTGATCGTGGCGACCACGCGGCCCGAAACATTGCTCGGCGATGCGGCGGTCGCGATCCATTCCGGCGACGAGCGCTACAAGCATTTACTTGGTGAATTTCTGGAACTGCCGCTGACCGGCCGAAAAATTCCGATTATTGCAGACGACTATGTCGACCCTGAGTTTGGTACCGGCTGTGTGAAAATTACGCCGGCGCACGATTTCAACGACTACGAAGTCTGGAACCGGCACCGCTCGAACACGGTGATTCAGAACCTGCCGCACGGTGGTTTGATCAACATCTTCACCCGTGACGCAAGCATGTTGGATGAGGAACTGATTCCGGAAAAATATCGGGGACTGGATCGCTTCGAGGCGCGTAAACAGATCGTCGCGGACCTGGAAGCGCAAGGTCTGCTCGAAAAAATTGCCGATCATAAGTTGATGGTGCCGCGCGGCGACCGTACCGGCGCGGTGATCGAACCGTTTTTGACCGATCAATGGTATGTCCGGGTAGCGCCGCTCGCGAAACCGGCGATCGAGGCAGTCGAAAACGGCGACATCAAATTCGTGCCGGACAACTGGAAGAACACTTACTTCGAATGGATGCGCAATATTCAGGACTGGTGCATTTCCCGGCAGATCTGGTGGGGACACCGGATTCCCGCCTGGTATGACGAGGCCGGCAATACTTATGTCGGCCAATCGGAACAGGCGATCCGCGCACAGCATAACCTGCCGGCCGATTATCCGTTGAGCCAGGACGAGGACGTACTGGATACCTGGTTTTCGTCCGCCTTATGGCCGTTTTCGACGCTGGGCTGGCCGGATGATACCCCTGAACTTGCGCGCCACTATCCGACCAGCGTGCTGGTGACCGGCTTCGACATCATTTTCTTCTGGGTTGCCCGGATGATCATGATGGGACTGAAATTCCAGGGCGAGGTGCCGTTCAAAGAGGTTTACATTCACGGCCTAGTGCGTGATGCGGAAGGCCAGAAAATGTCCAAGTCGAAAGGCAACGTGCTCGATCCGATCGATATCATCGACGGGATCGATCTCGAAAGTCTGGTCGCGAAACGCATCTCGGGCATGATGCAGCCGCATCTGGCGAAAAAAATCGAACAGGCGACGCGCAAGCAGTTTCCGGACGGTATTTCATCGTTCGGGACCGATGCGCTACGCTTCACGTTTGCCTCGCTGGCTTCAACCGGCCGCGACATTCGCTTCGATCTGGCGCGTACCGAAGGTTACCGGAACTTCTGCAACAAGCTCTGGAATGCAGCCCGCTATGTGTTAATGAATACGGACGACTGCATGGATGCAGGAGGTAGGGCAACGCATGGAGCAGTTGCCGGGGGGCAGAATAACGGCTTATCCGGCGAGCCTATGACTTTAACCCAGGTCGACCGTTGGATTCTTGCCCGACTAAATCAGGTCGTCGAATCGACCCGTCAGGCAATCGACAATTACCGTTTCGACCTGGCCGCCCAGTCGATCTACGAGTTCATCTGGAACGAGTTTTGCGACTGGTATTTAGAGCTTGCGAAGATTTCGCTGCAGGCAGATGATGGTGCCGTTCAGCGCGGCACCCGCAATACCCTGGTTACCGTGCTCGAAACCGCATTACGGCTTGCGCATCCGATCATGCCGTTCATTACCGAAGAAATCTGGCAACGGGTCGCGCCGTTGGCGGGTATTCAAGGCGAGACGATCATGCTGCAGCCGTATCCTGCAGTGGACTCCGAGCTGGCCGATACGGATGCGATTGCCGAAATCGAGTGGGTAAAGGACTTCATCCTGGGCGTACGCCGGATCCGTGGTGAAATGAATATCGCGCCGGGCAAGCCATTATCGATATTGCTCCAGAACGGTAGCGATCAAGATCGGGCATTTTTTGCAAATAGCAGTATTTATCTGCATAAGCTCGGCCGCCTGGAGGCGGCGACTTGGCTGGCCGACGAAGATGCCGCGCCGGAGTCGGCGATTGCTCTGGTCGGCTCTTTAAAAATTCTGATTCCGATGGCGGGACTGATCGATAAAGACGCCGAACTGGCCCGCGTGGACAAGGAGATTCAAAAGATTCTGAAGGAACTTCCGCGCGCCGAAGGCAAATTGAACAATCCTGATTTTGTGAGCAAGGCTCCGGCCGAGGTTTTGAAGAAGGAAGAGCAAAAACTGGCGGAATTGCGTTCGTCTCTGGATAATCTCGAACAGCAGCGCCGGAAAATCCAGAGTCTATAATAGAGGGTAATTGTGACGTAAAAACCGCTTTCTTTTCGGGACTGCCTTGTAGTTACTGGCCGATCATCTATATTTGGTATCGAACTCTCTATTTGATGCTCAATATAGCGAATGTCTACACCAGCGACCGAATTTCACTTTAGCGGCATAACCAAGTGCCTGATTCAGAATGGCTTTATTTCTGAAGGCGAAGCGCGGACTCAATTGCAGGAGGCGGGCAAGAAAAACCTTTCTCTCGTCAGTTATCTGGTTGCCAATAAGGTGGTTAGCGCCAGGGCGATTGCGTCAGTCGCTTCCACCGAGTTTGGCGTGCCTTATCTTGAACTCGACGCGATCGATTTAAAGACGCTTCCAGTCAAACTGATTAATGAAAAACTGATCCGAAAGCACCAGGTACTGCCACTGTTTGTACGCGGCAAGACGATTTTTGTCGCGGTAGCCGATCCGACGGACCATCAGCCGCTTGATGAAATCAAGTTTCAAAGCCGGTTGCATCCCGAATGCATCGTGGTCGAGGAAGATAAGCTGAACAAGGCGATTGAAATCGCTCTGGAAGCGCCCGATACGTCAATGTCCGCCTTGCTTGATGAAGATCTCGATAATCTGGCCGTTTCCAGTGTTGAAGACGAGGCGGCCAAAAACGAGGTCAGTTCAGATATAGATGATGCCCCGATCGTCCGCTTCGTGAATAAAATCCTGCTCGACTCGGTCAAAAAGGGCGCTTCCGACATTCATTTTGAACCCTACGAAAAAAACTTCCGTATCCGTTTCCGCACCGACGGCATGCTGCACGAGGTGGCCAGTCCGCCGGCCTCGGTCGCCACCAAGGTCATTTCCCGGATCAAAGTGATGTCGAGGCTCGATATCGCCGAACGGCGGGTGCCTCAGGACGGGCGGATCAAATTGATCGTATCCAAGAACCGCACTCTCGATTTCCGGGTCAATACCTGTCCTACCCTGTTTGGCGAAAAAGTCGTCATGCGTCTGCTCGATCCGACCAGTGCGCAATTGGGGATCGAAAAATTGGGGTTCGAGCCCGATCAGCAAAAGCTTTTTATGGATGCAATCAACCGGCCCTATGGGCTGGTTCTGGTGACGGGGCCGACCGGCAGCGGCAAAACCGTGTCCCTATATACCGGACTGAATATCCTGAACACGATCGAACGCAATATTTCGACCGCAGAGGATCCGGTCGAAATCACCGTCGAAGGCATTAATCAGGTCAACATGAACGTGAAGGCCGGCTTGACCTTCGCTAGCGCTCTGCGCGCCTTTTTGCGCCAGGACCCGGATGTGATCATGGTCGGTGAGATTCGTGATCTTGAAACCGCCGAGATTGCGATAAAAGCGGCACAAACCGGTCACCTGGTGCTTTCGACCCTGCATACGAACGATGCGCCGCAAACCTTGAACCGTCTAATGCAAATGGGCATTCCCGCCTTCAATATCGTGTCGTCGATCAATTTGATCATGGCGCAGCGTCTGGCGCGCCGTTTATGCCAGCATTGCAAGGAACCTGCTGATTATCCGGAAAATGTATTGCTTTCGACCGGTTTCAAGGAAGAGGAATTGAAAACGCTGCGTATATTTAAGGCCGTGGGCTGTGAACATTGTACCAACGGTTACAAGGGGCGGGTAGGGATCTATCAGGTAATGACGCTGAGCGAAAATATGCGCCGGCTGATTCTTGAAGGGGGCAACGCCATGCAGCTGGCCGAGCAGGCGAAGGCCGAGGGTATTAACGATCTGCGCGCTTCCGGCCTGAACAAAGCTCGCCAGGGCGTTACGAGTATTGAAGAAATTGACCGGGTGACGAAGGAATAAGCAACGATGGCACAGCAAGCTGAACAAATCGATTTTATCTGGGACGGCGTCGACAAGGCCGGGAATAAAATCAAAAACCGACCTATTGCGGCGCTGAGCGAAACGATCGCCAAAGCCGATTTAAAACGGCAAGGGTTTCGCGTTCTCAAAATCAAGAAAAAACCGAAGCCCTTATTCAAGAAAGTCCAAAAAATTACGCCGGCCGATATTGCTGTCTTTGCGCGGCAACTGGCAACCATGCTCCAGGCGGGTGTCCCTTTAGTCCAGTCTTTCGATATTATCGGCAAGGGTCATGAGAATCCGAGCATGCAAACCATGCTGTTGTCGATTAAGGCGAGTATCGAAGGGGGTAATACGCTTGCGCAAGCCTTGCGTGAAAATTCACTTTATTTCGACGAATTGTTCTGCAATCTTGTCGAAGCGGGTGAGCAAGCCGGTGTTTTAGAGGCGCTCCTTGATAAGATTGCGACCTACAAGGAAAAAACCGAATCGATCAAGAAGAAGATCAAGAAAGCGCTGACTTATCCTACCGCGGTTATAATCGTCGCGGTGATCGTGACCGTCATTTTATTGATGTTCGTCGTTCCGGTGTTTGAAGATCTTTTTAAAAGCTTCGGTGCCGATTTGCCAGCGTTTACGCAAATGTTCATCGACATGTCGCAGTGGCTTAGAGAATGGTGGTGGATTCTGTTCGGTTCGATCGGCGGCACAGTTTATACTTTTTTTTACTTCAAGAAACGGTCTTATGCATTTAACCACTATCTGGATAGAACCATACTGAAGGTGCCTGTATTCGGGATGATTTTGCATAAATCAGCAATCGCGCGCTTTGCCAGAACCTTATCCACGATGTCGGCAGCCGGGGTGCCGCTCGTTGAAGCGCTGGAATCGGTCGCTGGCGCGTGTGGTAACATAGTCTATGCCGAAGCGGTTCTCAAGATGCGCGAGGAAGTCGCTACCGGGCAGCGGCTGCAGTTTGCGATGCAGCAGAGCAATTTGTTTCCGCATATGGTCCAGCAAATGATCGCGATTGGTGAAGAATCCGGTTCAATGGACGCGATGCTCGCCAAGGTCGCGGATTTTTATGAAGAAGAAGTTGATAATTTGATCGACAACTTAAGCAGCCTGATGGAGCCTATGATTATGGCGATCCTCGGGGTGCTGGTCGGAAGCCTGTTAATCGCAATGTATCTGCCTATTTTCAAATTGGGCGCGGCGGTCGGCTAATCTTCGATTGAGGCAATTATCCATTGTCAATCCATAACGTTTTATATTATTACATGACAGTACTGAGCGATTTTTTGCCTTACATTGTATTTGTGGTTGGACTAATGGTCGGCAGTTTTCTAAACGTGGTGATCTACCGCCTGCCGATCATGATGTATGGCGGCTGGCGTAAGGAATGCATCGAGTTTCTGGAGCTTGCGCCGGAAGCCGTGCCGGTCCCTCAAGGCGCCGGAAATGTGCCGCTAACCGAAGAAACGCCTTTTAATCTGGTGCTGCCTTTGTCGCGCTGTTCGTCCTGCAAAACCCCTATCAAGCCGTATCAAAATATTCCGGTATTGAGTTATCTGTTTTTGAAAGGCAAATGCGCCCATTGCGGCGCCAGGATACCCTCGCGTTATCCCGCGATTGAGCTATTGACTGCGGTGCTGTCCACCGTGGTGGCCTGGCATTTTGGTTATACCCCGCAAACCCTGTTCGCGCTTTTATTGACCTGGTCTTTGATTGCGTTGAGCTTCATCGATATCGACCACCATTTGTTGCCCGACTCGATCAATCTTCCGATGCTTTGGCTCGGACTGATTCTGAGCTTGTTCGGGCTTTATACCGATGCACCTTCCAGTATTGTTGGCGCGGCTGCCGGTTACGGTTCGCTCTGGCTCGTATTTCACCTGTTTAAACTGATCACCGGCAAGGAAGGGATGGGATTTGGGGACTTTAAATTGCTGGCTCTTTTTGGGGCCTGGCTGGGATGGCAGAGCCTGCCGTTGATTGTTTTGCTGTCCACGCTGACCGGCGCGGTTCTAGGCATCGCTTCGGTCGTTTTCGCAAAACGCGATCATGCCGCTCCAATACCATTCGGCCCTTATCTGGCGATTGCGGGCTGGATTGCCTTGATCTGGGGGGAATCGATAAACAGGGTTTACCTTGCTTCAATCGGCTTTTGAGCGCTTTAACTAATGCTGAAAGTGGGCCTGACAGGCGGCATTGGCTGCGGTAAATCGACGGTTTCGGATTTGTTTGCAGGCCTCGGAGTTCCTGTCCTGGATGCCGATCAGGTTGCGCGTGAACTGACCGAGAAGCACCAGCCTGCGTTGGAGCAGATTCGGAAGGCATTCGGCGAGCAGGTCTTGAATCCGGATGGTTCGCTGAACCGTTTGCAATTAAAAAAACTCATTTTTGCCGACGCCCAACAAAAACAGAAGCTTGAAGCGATTCTGCATCCTTTGATTCTAGCTGATTTGACTGCCAAAATCGGACAACTCGATGCGCCTTATTGTATTCTCAGCATTCCATTATTGTTCGAAGCGAAACTGGAGCCGATCATCGACCGGATCCTGGTGGTGGACTGTCCGGTCGAACTGCAAATAGAGCGGGTCAGCAAACGGGACAAGCTAGATAGCAAAATCATCCGGTCGATCATCGACAGTCAGGTTTCACGGGAGTATCGACGAAAATATGCAGACGATTTGCTGGACAACTCACAGACTGACAATCCACTTGCAGAACAAGTCAAAAAACTGCACAATTTATACCTTTCTTTAAGCCCCTGTCAGCATAGACTTACCTGTGACCAACAAAATCACTTATGAATTTCCTCTTACCGAACGCATCCGGGTTTTTATTAGGCTGGAACAGCTTTTTAACCAATTTAATCATTTTTTAAACGGGGCATCGGTTTGGGATAAACGAGCTGCGCTTAACGTGCTGCTCGATATCATGACGATTTTCAGCCGCAACGATTTGAAGTCGGAACTGCTTAAAGAACTGGATCGCCACAGCAAAATACTGAATAAGCTCGCCCATAGCCATGGTGTAGACTCGGAAAAATTGAATCAGTTACTGAGTGATGTAAGTCAGAGTAGCAAGAAACTTTACGCGTCGAGCGGCAAGATCGGTATCCATGTAATGGAAAGCGACCTTTTCCAGAGTATCGCCCAGCGCAGTTCGATTCCCGGCGGTACCTGTTCTTTCGATTTGCCGGAATTCCATTTTTGGCTGGAACAGGAGGAATCCATCCGTTTGAAGGATCTCCAGCAATGGAGCAGTCCTTTCAATGACATCAGAAATGCAATTAATCTGATTCTAAACCTGGTCCGCAAGAGCAGTGACGAAACCGAAGAAGTTGCCAAGGCTGGCTTCTTTCAAATTTCACTGGATCGCAGTCAACCTTATCAACTGCTCAAAGTCAGCCTGGATAAGTCACTTCATTGTTTTGCTGAAATCAGCGGCGGCAAACATCGTTGTACCGTGCGCTTCATGGTGCCTTCGAATGACGAAAAACGTCCCCTGCAAAGCAGTAGCGATGTTCCTTTCACTCTGTCCTGTTGTCAGTTTTAATGTCGACGGAAAGTGCCCCTTTAAAAGTCAAATGCCCTGTATGCGGTCGCTCGGTCGAATGGACCGCTGACTATCCGTTCCGGCCTTTCTGCTCCGAACGGTGCAAGTTGATCGATCTGGGGGCGTGGGCGGCCGAAGAAAACCGGATTTCCGAAGAGCTGCCCGATTCGGACGAAACGGAAGACGGTTTTCCATATCACTGATCTTATCTCATGGCGAGTCGAGAAACGCCCTGATACCGGCTATTCCTTGCGCTCCGGCATGACGGGCCGCACTTAAGTCTCTTTTGGTCAAACCGCCCAGTGCATAGACGGGGATATTGATCTGCTCGACGAGCGCGGCAAATTGCTCCCATCCCAATGCGGCGGTTTCAGGATGGGTTTGGGTCGGCAGCACCGGTGCCAGCACCGCAAAATCAGCGCCGATATTCTGGGCATGCGCGAGCTCCGCCAAGTTGTGGCACGAAGCACCGACCCATCGATACTCCGGCGGCCGTTCGCTCAAGGAGAGCAAATGCCTGGCGGTCAGGTGCAGTCCGTGAACGTTAGCTTGTCCGTAATCTGCTGCTGAGTTGATCAACAATGCGGCGCCGTGTTCGGAGCAGAGCGGATAAGCCGCCGACAAGAAAGTTGCGACCCGGTCGGGCGAGGAGGATTTCAAACGCGCCTGGATCAGCTTGATGTCTGTCGCCAAAAGCTTATGCAGATCCTTCATCAGATCGCTGCTGACCTGATCGTCGAGGATCGCGTAATAGGGCGGGAGCTGGGCGGCAGTCAAAATCGGCCGATTGGCGGCCGGGAACGCAAACCGCTCCAATTCGTTTGGCGCTGTCCAGCGGATCGGTTGGCCCAGACAACCTTTTGCGGTGCCTGAAAAGTGGTCGACCAAAAATACACGTAGCGTCACGGCCAGATCCGGATAACAGTGATGCACCGTGATCAGCGGCGCCGCAGATAGGGCTTCAATATCCAGTTCTTCCTTGAGCTCCCGGAATAAAGCCTGTTCGGGTGTTTCGCCGGCTTCGATCTTGCCCCCAGGAAATTCCCATAACCCTCCCTGGTGCAGGGACTCATCGCGGCGGGCGATCAATATTTTTCCGTCCGCGCCTTTGATGACTCCGACCGCTACCTGCAGGGCCTTTTGCGCTGTTTTTCGAAAATGATTCACCTCGATTACCGGTCCGGATCAGGTTCGATATTCCGCATTGATCTTGACATAGTCGTAGGAAAAATCGCAGGTCAATACTTCCTGACGGGCCTCGCCCCGGCCCAGTTTGACCGTCACGCGGATTTCCTCGCGGTCCATGACCTGTTGTCCGGCTTCTTCGGTATAGTCGTCCGCGCGTCCGCCTTCCCGGACGATGCAGACGTCGTCCAGGAATATCCGGATGTTTTCCAGCACCATGTTGTCGACGCCGGCCCGTCCGACTGCGGCCAGAATGCGTCCCCAATTCGGATCGCTCGCGAAAAACGCGGTTTTGACCAGCGGCGAATGGGCGATCGTTTTCGCAACGCGAACCGCTTCTTCGTCGTTTTGTGCTTCCTCGACCACGATCCGAATCAGCTTGGTCGCGCCTTCGCCGTCGCGTACAATCGCTTCGGCCAGACTCTTGCAAACATCCAGCAGGGCATCGGCGAACCGGGTGTAAGATTCGGTGTCCGGCAGGATTTCCGGCGCTTCGGAAAGTCCGCTGGCCATCACGACCAGTGCGTCGTTGGTCGAGGTGTCGCCGTCGACCGTGATCCGGTTGAAAGACAGTTCGGCGGCGCGAGCTAGACATTGCTGCAATAAGTCGCGGCCGATCTTCGCATCGGTGCCGATGAACGAAAGCATCGTCGCCATGTTCGGCTGAATCATCCCCGCGCCTTTGGCGATCCCGTTAAAAGTGATCGTCCTGCCCTCGATTTCCAGCGTTTTGGTGACGCCTTTCGGAAACGTATCGGTCGTCATAATCGCGCGGGCGGCCTTGTCCCAGTTGCCGGGATGGAGATTGCGTACTGCTTCCGGCAAAGCAGTTCTTATTTTATCGATCGGCAACGGCATGCCGATCACGCCGGTCGAAAACGGCAGCACCTGTTCGACTGAGCCCCCGGTAAGATCCGCCAATTGCTCACAGGAGGCCAACGCATCCTGCAGCCCTTGTTTGCCGGTGCCCGCGTTTGCGTTGCCCGAATTGATCAGCAGCCAGCGCGGCGCGGCCCCCAGATGCTTCCGGGCGACCTGTACCGGCGCGGCACAGAAGGCATTCTGCGTAAACACAGCCGCGCAGCTGCCGTGCTCGGCCATTTCAAACACCAACAGATCGTCCCGGATGTTTCGCTTGATGCCGGCACATACGGTGCCCAAACGAATGCCCGGAATTTCCGGCATGATCGGAAAATCGCAGCGACCTACCGCCATCGTGTGTTCCTCTTGAATGAAATTAATAGTTTGAAAGTTGTGATAAAAGCTATGGGCGCGCTACGGTTACCCGCCCACTTCGATCACGATCACATATTCATGATTGCCGCTGGTTGTTTCGATGACGGTGTGGCCGTGGATCCGGCACCAAGCCGGAATGTCCTGCATCACGCCAGGATCGGTGCAAATCACTTCCAATTGCTCGCCGGGCCGCATCTGTTTGATCTTGTTTTGGGTGCGGATCACAGGCAGCGGGCAAAGAAGCCGGCGGGCGTTTAGGGTTTCCTTGATCATACGCGCCATTCTTGCGGCAAATCCTTCGCAAACGGTTTGACCTGAATCGTCCGCTCCGATCCGTCTTTGTCCATGATGGTGACATCGACCTGTTCGGCCTCGCGGCCTTGGCCGTAACGTGCGGTAATACCTGCTGCAAGATATAAATCTTCCGCGGAAGGCGTGCCGTCGATCAGCACCAAGGGGCCGAGATGACTCGTAGAGAACATGCTGATGAACTCTTTTTGATAACCCTGCAAAAAGCGGCCTTCGCCTTCCTCGCGCGCGACGATCAGCTTGAAATGACGGGCAGGGCGAATGTGGCGTCCGACCTTCAGCAACATTACGTCGTCGAGTTCATAATCCTTGTGGCCATGAGATTGCCATAAATCGACCAGCTTGGCCGAATAATTCTTGTCGGTCAAAAAACAGCAGCCGCCGGCCGGTTGCGAATAATCGTGAAAGCCGTAGCGTTTGGCCATTTCCATCTGCGGTTTGCGCGAACGGCCGCTGAAATCGTGCAGTTTTTCCCGGTCGACCCAGCCTTCGCGCTCGGGCAGAGTCGGCGCCAGATTCTTCGCGCATAAAGGCCGTAGCAATAGGTCATCGGCGCCCGATTCCCGTGCCACGATTGGCATCGTACTCTTGCGCTGAGACATCGGACGCTGGCCGATTACTTCGCCGGTAATGATGAAGTCGAAGCCGTTTTCGGCGATCCATTGCTTGGCCTTGTTGACCATGAATATTTTGCAGTCCAGGCAGGGGTTCAAATGCGCGCCATAGCCGTGTTTCGGATTGATCAGCACATTCTTGTATTCTTCGATCACATCAACGATGTGCAGCTTGATGCCGAGCTGCTCGGCGACCCACAGCGAGTTGTTCCGCTTCGGTTTGGCGCGGTCCTTTTCCCGGATCGCATGCGTATGGCCTTCCACGCAAAAACCGGTGAAAAAATTGATGCCTTCGACATGGATGCCTTGCTCCATCACCGTCTTCGCGGCCAGCATCGAATCCAGGCCGCCGGAAATCAGGGCGACGGCTTTTCGTTGTATGCTCATCTCGTGTAAATCAAAAAAGCACCTATTATAACCGGTAATTTTTCAAGTTGGCTTCACTTCTCTGTGGGTTGACCTAAACTGAATGTTAATCAGAACCCAGTCTGCGATCACTAAAAACTATGGAATTCAAAGATTATTTAAAAATACTGGTACAACATGATGGCTCCGATCTTTACCTGACGGTTGATGCGCCGCCTGTGGCCAAATTTCAGGGCACGTTGAAACCCTTGGAGAACATCAAACTGACTAAGGAGCGGATCAAGGAAATCGCCTACGGCCTGATGGACGAAGACCAGCAAAAAGCCTTCGAGCATTTGCCCGAACTGAACCTAGCTATTTCCGAACCCGGCATTGGCCGGTTCCGGGTGAATATTTTCAAGCAGCGCAACAGCTTCGCTTTGGTAATCCGCAACATCAAAGTGGACATCCCGAACGCGGACAAACTTGGCCTGCCGGAAGTGCTGAAAAAAACGATCATGGAAAAGCGCGGCCTGATCCTGTTCGTCGGCGGCACCGGCTCCGGAAAATCGACCTCCCTGGCCGCGTTGATCGACCACCGCAACGCCAATTCGTCGGGACACATCATCACGATCGAGGACCCGATCGAATACATCCATCCGCATAAAAAATCCTTGGTCAATCAGCGCGAAGTCGGCGTCGATACCTTGAGCTATGAGGATGCGTTGAAAAATACCCTGCGCCAGGCCCCGGACGTGATCCTGATCGGCGAAATCCGCAGCCAGGAAACGATGGAGCACGCGCTGGCTTTTGCCGAAACGGGGCACCTCTGCCTGTCTACACTGCACGCGAATAATGCGAATCAGGCGCTGGACCGGATCATCAACTTTTTCCCGGAAGAACGCCGGAATCAGTTATTGCTTGATCTGTCGCTGAATCTGAAAGCGTTCGTTTCGCAGCGTCTGGTGCCGACAACCGATGGCAAGCGCACCGCCGCGATCGAGATTTTGCTGGGCACGCAACTGGTCCGTGACCTGATCCAGAAAGGCGATATCCACAGCATTAAGGAAGCGATGGAAAAGTCCGAGAATATTGGCATGCAGACCTTCGACAGCCATTTGCTGCGGCTTTACAAGTCGGGCGTGATTTCGCTCGATGAGGCGCTGCAAAACTCCGATTCGCCGAATAACCTGAAACTCAAGATCAACCTGAGCGAAGGCAAGGGCTCGGCTTCGGCCAAATCCGCAGAAGCGGGCGGCACGCAGAACGGCGGACTCGGCTCGTTGTCGCTGCAGGAAATTCAAAGAGCGGAAGAGGAAGAAGAAAGCACTTAAAACAACGCTTCGGACAATAACGCCGCATTGCCGCCAATCGCTGCGCTGTTGATCGTGACAGTTTGTTCAATGGATAGCCGGCGCAGATAATCGGGGCCGCCGGCTTTCGGGCCGGTTCCCGAAAGGCCCATCCCGCCAAACGGCTGCACTCCGACCACCGCGCCAATCATGTTTCGGTTGATATAGATATTGCCTACTCTGGCCCGTTCGACAATCAACTGGATATGGCTTTTGATTCGGCTCTGGATGCCTAAGGTCAGACCATAGCCGGTTCTATTAATCTGGTCGATTACCTGAGTCAATTCGTCCGCACGGTAACGTATCACGTGCAAAACAGGACCGAAAACTTCCTGTTCGAGTAGGTGAATGTTGCCGATTTCGATCAGGGTCGGTGGAAAGAAACTTCCATGACGTAAATCAGGTTGTAGAGGCGACTGATAAAGAACTTTCGCCTGACGCCGCATTCTGTCGAGATGTTCCATCAGTTGGCTTGCGGCCTGGGCATTAATCACCGGCCCGATGTCGACCGCCAGAAGGCCAGGATTGCCGACGTTCAATTCCTGCATTGCTCCAGTCAAGAGTCCGGTCACCCTGTCCGCAATTTCTTCCTGAACATACAGCACACGCAGCGCTGAACAACGCTGTCCGGCGCTGTTAAAGGCCGACGTGACGGCATCCATGACCAGTTGTTCGACATGCGCCGAACTGTCTGCGATCATCGCGTTCTGGCCGCCGGTTTCGGCAATTAACGGCACAATCGCAGGCTGATGCTGCGCCAAGGTCTGGTTGATTGAGTGCGCGGTCGCGGTGGAGCCGGTAAATACGACCCCTCCGAGTCCCGGAACAGTTAATAAATGCTTGCTGATCAACCCACCCTCGGCTGGCAGAAATTGCAAAACCTCGCCCGGTATGCCGGCCTGATGCAACAGTTGAATGCAGCGCATCGCAGTCAGGGCGGTCTGCGTGGCGGGTTTGGCGATTACCGTGTTGCCGGCGGCCAGCGCCGCAGCAATTTGCCCGAAAAAAATCGCGATCGGAAAATTCCACGGGCTGATGCAGACCACTGCGCCGCGCCCGGTTTGCGAGAGGTAATTTTCTTCCCCGGTAGGGCCGGGAAGGCGAACAGGTTTCTCGAACAGTTTTTCGGCCTCGGCCGCATAATACCGGCAAAAATCGACCGCTTCCCGCACTTCGGCCAGCGCGTCGCGGATCGTGCGGCCTCCTTCTCGGACGCAAAGCGAGACTAGCTCAAGCCGGTGCAATTCCAATAGATCTGCCGCTTTATTCAGATAGGCGATGCGCTTTTTCAGCGGCGTCTGCCGCCAATCGGGAAAAGCCCGTAAAGCGCAAGACGCGGCCTTGCCGATCGCGTCAGAGTCTGCATGGATCACGTTGCCAATTTGCTGGCGATGATCGCAGGGACTGAATACCGGCTGTTTTTGGCCTGAGTATGGCTTGCCCTCTATCAGAGGATGAGACTCCCAATTCCGTTCGGCCAGCGCATCCTGATCGGCTTGCAGGGCGTCAGCTATACGCGGACTGCTCAGATTGATTCCGGCGGAATTCAGGCGTTCCGGACCGAAAAGGTCGGGCGGCTGCGCTATTACCCGGGCATGTTTTTCCTGCGCCCTTGAGATAGGATCTTCAACGATCTGATCCAGGCTGATGGAGGGATTTTCGACGCGGCTCAGAAATGAGGTGTTAGCCCCGTTTTCAAGCAAACGGCGGACCAGATACGGCAATAAATCGTCGAAATTGCCGATCGGCGCGTAAATCCGGCAGGGCAGGGCGTGATGTTTCGCCAGCTCTGTATAAAACGCCTCCCCCATTCCATGCAGGCGTTGAAATTCAAAGCCGGGATGCGTTTTCGCCATCGTCAGAATCGCCGCGGCCGTATGGGCGTTATGGGTTGCGAATTGGGGATAAAAAGCTTCAGGATGAGCCAGGATGTTTTCCGCGCAGGCCAGGTAAGAGACATCGGTCGCGGTTTTCCGGGTAAAAACCGGATAGTCCGCAAGCCCCAGTTCCTGGGCACGTTTGATTTCGCCGTCCCAGTACGCGCCTTTGACCAGCCTGAGCGGAATCCGGCGCTGGTAGCGGCCTGCCAGCGCGGCCAGCCAATGAATGGTAGGCAAGGCGCGTTTCTGGTAAGCCTGCACGGCCAATCCGAAACCCTCCCATCCCTGAAGGGCTGGATCGGCGAACACCACCGCAAAAATATCCAGCGACAGGTCCAGCCGTTCGGATTCTTCCGCATCGACGGTCAGGCTGATGTGTGTAGTTCGCGCCTGTCGGCTTAAATCGAGCAGCTTGTCGCTCAGCTCGCTGACCGCGCGATGCTTTTGCAGAGGCTCATAGCGAGGGCAGAGCGCCGACAGTTTGACTGATATGCCCGGATTGGTAAGAGGATCACCCGGTGTGGCAATTTTTGCCAGTTGTTCGATCGCATGCCGATAGGCCTGGAAATAACGCTCAGCGTCAGCCGCCGTTAATGCCGCCTCGCCCAACATATCGAACGAATAGCGGACTTCGGGGTGTATGGTCAGTTTTTCAACCGCGCCTTCGATCGTTTCCTCAAAAACAAATTGGCCTGCCAATAATTGCATGCCTTGTTTGGTCGCGGCACGAATCAATGGTGCGCTCAACTTCGTTAACCACTCCCCGTTACTCCCCCCCAAATTCTCAATACGGCCGGTCATCGACAACGCAGTTGTCAACAGTTTGATCAACAACGTATCGTGTAGGGTCCGATGCTGGCTCCAATCGACGGCCCCCAATTTATCCTGTAAAAAAGCATCCTGGGTTGCGGAATCGGGTATGCGCAGTAAGGCTTCGGCAATTTCCATCAGCACGATGCCTTCCTGGGTATTCAATTGATACTCATGCAGCAGCGTATTGATTAAGGATTGCCGGTCGCTGTCGGCTCTGACCGTGGCGACGAGTTTGGCAGCTTCATTAGCGGCGGTGGATGCGTCATATTTTTTTAAACTGCGGGTAAGCGACGCCAGGACCTGATCTTCATCGGCGAGATAAGCCTCATCGATTGTAGCGCGTAATGCGTGTAACAGATCAGTGTTCATTGTGGGTTGGCCCGGGCTGTAATGATTTACTGAAATAATGGGGAAATAAAAATTTTTGATTTAGACTATCATGTAATCGTTTTCCCAAAATATACAAATTTAGAGTAACGCGCATGGAAATGTATCCGAAAAAAACCTGTTCGATCGATCGTCTGGTAACTCAACCGAGACTGGTCGAGGCGGCTAAAACCGGCACTAAAACCCAACAGCGCCGAGACGGCGTGTATGGCTGGCCGGGTGAAACTTTTACTCTGGACGGTCAGGAGTTTGTGATTACCGGTTTAGTCCGTCAGAGGTTGGGCGATCTGACCGACCAGGACGCGCAGGCGGAAGGGTTTCCGGATCTGGAAACTTATAAAGGCTTGATCATCAGAATGCATCCCGGGATGGAATGGAATCCGGAAAGCCTGGTATGGGTGCATACTTTTGCCGCGCTGGTCCCGGCCTGAAAGCTGCGCATTCCTATTCCCTGTTTCAGGAATAACGCATCACCCGGTTACGGCCGGCCTGCTTGCCCCGATAGAGTGCAATATCTGCCAGTTTGATGCTTTCCTCTATCGGGTATTCCGTCCGATGTTCACAAAGACCGATAGTCAAGGTCACCGCATAGGCTTTGTCTCCAATCTGAAAAGTGTGCTCTGCGATTGTTTGGCAGATTTTTTCGGCCAGCACCTGTGCGCCGTCGATATCGGTATGCGGCAACAGCAGCAGGAATTCCTCGCCGCCCCAGCGCGCGAGCGTATCGTCTTTACGTAACTGACGTTTGATGAATTCGGCTACCGCTTTGAGAATCAGATCGCCCGTCTCATGTCCATGAGTGTCGTTGATCTTTTTAAAATGATCGATATCGACGAAAGCGACCGACAGCATGGTGCGTTCGCTTTCCACCAGTTTTCCTTGTTGAACCAGAAAATCGAGCATTCGGCGCCGGTTATACAAGCCGGTTAACGGGTCGGTATGAGCCTGTTTCTCAAGTTCCTGTTCCAGGTAAATTGATGCCAGACGGAAGTAATAACTAATAACCCCCTGAGCGGTAAATGAGATAGCGATGTTGGCGTGGTTGAGCAGTTTGACCAGGCTATCGGGAAGCAGCGGATTAGGCGGCCGGTCAGCGGTATAAATACTGAGCAACAGAAACTCCACACAAAGCACGATTGAAATAAAAATGATCGTTTTTCCATCGAACTTATTATTGAACAGTGTAAATGGAACTGCGGCAAACAGGTAATACTGAAAACCGGCTTGCCACCCTATCGTCTGAACGACTAACAGGGTATGCAGAGTTACCTCAACCGTCATCAGAATGATAGCCGGATTGTAACGACCTTGCTGATTCATCAGCCACGCGGTAATCCACAGAATGGAGCTGAGAATGTTCAAGAGCGACAAGCCGGTGAATCCCAGCCAATAAAACAGCGGTATGAAGGCCAGATGAACCAGAATACCGACATAGCCGACCGAATTGATTACCATAAAAATCCGGTAGCTATGCCGTCCATGTCCACCGATTCGCGTAATTGTATTCATGTCGCCCTTACTTTTATTCCCAAAAAGCTTCGCTCCTTTTCAAAGCGAAGGACTCAAACCGCGGATCGTGGTTGAATAACGGGTTAACTTAGCGGCTATCTTAAGTTGAGCATAAACCGTGTGCAAGCCTAAATTGGATAAAACCCTTAAAAAATGTGGGCTTAAATCTCCAGCCAGTTTTGCGGCTGCAAATACTGGTCGTAAAGTACGGCTTCCGGACTGCCCGGTTCTGGCTGCCAACTGTAGCGCCAGTGCGCAACCGGCGGCATTGACATTAGGATCGATTCGGTACGCCCCCCGGACTGCAGACCGAACAGCGTGCCGCGGTCGTAGACCAGGTTGAATTCGACGTAACGTCCGCGCCGGTACAGTTGAAATTCGCGTTCCCGCTCGCCGTAAGGCGTATGCTTGCGCTTCTGCACGATCGGGAGATAGGCGGGAAGATAATGATCGCCGACACTTTGCATGAACGTAAACGAGCGATCGAAACCCCATTCGTTCAAATCGTCGAAGAATAGGCCGCCGACGCCCCGGGTTTCGTTGCGATGTTTCAGGTAAAAATAATCGTCGCACCATTTTTTGTAGCTGGGATAGACCGATTCTCCGAAGGGTTCGCAAGCGGTTCTGGCGGTTCGATGCCAATGCAGCACATCTTCCCGGAACGGATAATAGGGTGTCAGATCGAAGCCGCCGCCGAACCACCAGACATCAGGCTCACCGGCTTTCTCGGCAATCAAGAAACGCACATTTGCATGCGAGGTCGGCACATAAGGATTATTCGGGTGAATCACCAGAGAGACTCCCATCGCCTGAAATTGCCGATCGGCCAGCTCCGGGCGCTTGGCCGTAGCCGACGGCGGCAGCTTGAACCCGGAAACATGCGAGAAATTGACCCCGGCCTGCTCGAACACCCTATCGCCCGTCAGTACGCGGGTTCTGCCCCCGCCGCCTTCGTCGCGCTGCCATAAATCCTCGATAAAACGCGCGCCGGATTCTTCATTTTGGAGCGCGGCGCAAATTTGATCCTGCAGATTCAGCAAATAATTTTTAACTTGTTCGATGCTTTCTTTATTCATCTGTCCGGGTGATGTTGGGGTTTATTTATGTTACATTATAACATTTTAAAGACACATTCAGTCAGGACATGACTCTACCCGCTTGCACCAAACATGACCATGCTCAATGCGTCAGCGCTGCCCTGGACACCGCCGAACAGCTTTGCGTCGTGCGCGGGGTTCAATTAACGCCGACCCGCTTGCAGGTGCTGAAATTAATCTGGGAAAGCCATAAAGCGGTGAAAGCCTATGAATTGCTTGACCGTCTCAAGCCTTTGAAGCAGGACGCCAAACCCGCCACGATTTACCGCGCACTTGATTTTTTGATCGAACAGGGTTTGATCCACCGCATTGAAAGCATGAACGCTTTCATCGGCTGTAATTGTTCCGCCGAACGACATGAACAACTTTTACTGATCTGCAGACACTGTCATGAGGTCGAGGAACGTCCTGCGACTGTAGTTATGAAAGCATTGTCTGAGGAAATCGAACAGGCCGGTTTTATCGGACAGAGTAAAGCGATCGAGATTCATGGTATTTGCGCCAGATGTTCGAAAAATGTCAATATTGAGGCGTAAACTGTCAATTGGCAGAAGAAATTATTGTAGCCGCATTAGACTAAGCTAATGCGGCGACTAAGACCACTTATTAATTATAACGATAGATGCTCTTCATGAAAGGTAGAGCACCTATGTGAATAATGCAATCTTCCCTATCAACTAGCGTCGTGGGGCTTCATATCCTGGATTTTTAAATGTTTTATCAATTTCATCAAATCCTGCATCGAAGTTTTCTTGCAATATCGGCGATTTATTATAAGGAGCAGGATTTAATGGATCGTATTTGGTATTTTCCGCATAATCTCTACAGTTCCATTCGCTTTGATTCGCTGGAAGAGTTACATGCTTCGCTTGAGTTAACCAGTCTCGAATTGGTTTCCAAGGACCATTCATGGTTTGTTCTGGACTAAAACGACTTACGAAGCCTGCCGGCATTACACCTACATCAGCTGGTAACCATGCTGTACGAGCGCAGGGGTCATGTTCAAAATAATACGCCTCCCACCAACGGCTTTCTCTTTTTGTAGCCGGATTATCAGAATTGCCTAACTGATTGATATAAGCGGTTATATCAATAGCATCCTGTTCGGATAAAGAATTAGGTTGCGATAACGGCATTTGACGTTTGATGAATGCAGCTAAAACTGGAACCATATAGGGGCCCCCGGCCTTGGTATGCGAACCGGGTCCGGTGACCGGTGGAACGGTATATCCACTTGTGGAACTCCATTTTCCAAGCCCGTCCCTGGCATGACATGACGCACATTTGCGATCGTAAAGAGTTTTACCTCTTAGAGGGTCTGCCTTAAAGGTCGAGTCATCCGTTACTTTTGTAAAAACAGGTATTCTTGCTCCAGGAATTTGCGCAATATTTCTAGCGTCTTTGAATTCCGGTATTAGGCCTTCGCCCTCATAAATCCCATCACGAACCGCATATGTCCAAGCCACCAGCGCTTGCATTTCTTCCGATTCAAAAGGAATGTGACCTTGGCCCGCGCAATTTATACCACAGTCGCGATTAACTGTAATCGAGTCGCGTTTATAACCTAGCGGTCCATAAAGCTCACCTACTGTAGGTGGAGTATCGTCAGGGACGCCACCTGATAGATAGTCAACACCGTCTTGAATATAGGCACTCAAGTCTTTACGAAGATCGAAGTTCGTGGCTGTTCGGAAAAACGGCCACGCATGCGGAACGGTACCGCCCTGAGCGTGACATGCTGAGCAATTCATGACTTGACCACTAAACAATGCGGGCTTTCCGTCTTTGCGGATTGGCCCTAGCATTTGATAGGTTTTGGTCATGATGTCATAACCAAAAATAACCTTTTTTGCCCATTCAATAGTTTTGCCTTGGTCTGGTTTAACAATAAAAATTCCTTGCGCTATTTCATTTCGCAGTTGTTCGATGTTGGGCACCGTGTACCAGCGATCACCTTTATACAAGGTATCACCGCTAGGTAGTGTTATATCGCTAGCTATAAAGTAATCGTTAGGATTCGCTTTTATAAAATTTCCCGAAGTTCCTGTTGATCCGCTTCCACCCGTGCCGCCACTAGCGGGTTTACTGAAAGCGGTTTCTGAAAAAATCATTATAAAACAAAGCAGAACATAAGCTTTGAGTCTTATTCCCATATCTTGCACCATATATAATTAATTAAGAATATAACCAAAAAATGAATAAAAAGGCGAAATTAGGGCTGAGCTGACCGCAAAAGTATGCGTCAGGGTTTATGCCCGCATTCTTATGTACAAAAGCTATTCGAAGACAGCGTCAATGGGTGATGCCCGGACTGTCAAGTCATAAGGCATACTTGGCATTTCGCCCTTGTTGATGAAAATTTTAAGACCGATGGATGCCTTCGCGTTCCTTATAACATTCGAACATTAAATACACATGAAAAGTATGGAAATTAAATCGAGGACATCTCATAAATTTGCCCTAAATCACTTGCGCCAGCCCCTCAGTGCCATAAGCAGATCGCGCTTAGCGATCTCGTTTCATAAATGCGTTTTTATGTGGCTGAGATTGGCTTGACAGCTTTGCGCCGATCATCAATACTTCGTTTATCTTAAAAAAACGTAAGGAGACCGCGCGCTATGGCCAATCTCTTCAAACGCATCAACGATGTGATTACCGCGAATATCAATGATCTGATCGATCGGGTCGAGGATCCCGAACGGATGATCAAGCAGATCATCCGTGAAATGGAAGACAACATCAACCGGGCGAAAGAGAGCGTCGTCGATGCGATCGCGAGCGAGAAACAGCTGCTGAAAGAGCTTGAGAATAACCGAAAATTGTCGGCCGAATGGCTGAGCAAGGCCGAAATGGCTTTGCAAAACGACAATGAAGACTTAGCACGCGCTGCGCTGGCGCGTAAAAAAGAGCACGATACAATCTGTAAGGCCTTAGAGCCGTCCTGGCAGTCTGCGAAAAACACCAGCGAAAATCTGAAAGCCCAGTTGAAGGCTCTCGAGGCCAAACTTGAGGAAGCGCGGCGTAAACGCAGCAGTCTGGCCGCGCGCCAGCATGCGGCGGAGGCCAGGCAGCAGATAGATAAAACATTGTCCAATTTCGAGGCGGGTATCAAGGCGCAAACGCAGTTCGAGCGAATGGAAGACAGGGTCGCGTCGATGGAAGCACGAACCGAGGCAATGATGGAGCTTCGGGATGATCGATCTCAATTGGAAAAAGACTTTCTGGATATGGAAGTCAGCGCTGAAATCGATCAGGAATTGCTGAGTTTGAAAACAAAAATTAGCGGCGTCAATTCGAAAAGTGAATAAGATTAAGAAGGCCAGAGTGAGTCAACGCGGTACTTGAAAGACCTAAGGCGGAGCGATGCACTGGCTGATCTGGATTGTTCTTGCCATGCTGCTTTTCAAGGCGCCGCCGACCGGCACTGTATTTCTGATTTTATACGGTTTATTTTTGTTCGCGCGCCGGCTTTTCCAGCCGGTTACGCAAGACATTCCCGAGCAAGTCTCCCTCGATTCAAATCACCAAATACCCCCCTTTGAGTTGGGCCTGACTTCCAGCCAATTGGCCGATTTGTTAGTGCTGCGCCGGGAGCTGAATCATCTCCTGGTCACGGAAAAGATCGATCCGGAGAGTTACCGGCAATTAAATCTCAAAATTGATCGTCTTGAAGACCGCTTTTTCGCAAATCATGGAGTGGTGCCGGGTAATGACCTGTGGCAAGAGCGGAAGGATGCTGCGTGGGATATTTTGAACGCCTATGCCGATGAACCATTGGGACCTGCCCCTTGGCGGAATCTTGTGGATTCTTTTGCCGGCCAAATCCTGGATGAAGAAGGCCAAAATTTAGCGATAGAGCATATTATCCAGGGCGACTCAGCCGAAATTATCTCGCCCCTTTCCGAACTGCCGGAGCAGCCGGACATTCCCGCAGAGGAAATTATCCCTCTTACAGCGCCGTTGCCGGCGACGCTCGCGGCGGCCCGACCCTCTGAACCCGGACTTGAATTAGCAGAAGAAGCTGCTGAGACTGAAACGTCCCGGGACGTTTCAGCAGCCGCTCCGGAAACCGAAAATTATGCCTGGCACCGCCACGAGCCCGGCCTGTTGGAGAAAACGCTAAAAACATTATCCGGCTGGCATGCTCTGGCGGCGCCTTTTCTGGTCCAGAACATCGGCTGGTTTATCGGGGTTTTTCTGTTCATCGCCGGCTCGGTTTTTCTGGTGTCGTATTCGACCGGCTACCTGAAAAGCCTGATCGTGTTTCTGACCTTTTTTCTGTTTACCCTGTTTTTGCTCTGGGGCGGGTATCAACTGCGCCGGAAGCGGCCCGATCTCTCGATGTCGAGCGATGTGGTGCTGATTCTGAGCCTGCTCCTGATCCCATTGACCACCGTAACTGTGACACGTCTGTTGATCAGTTCGGAAACCCTGCTTCTCAGAATTGTCAGCATCTTGTTGGCCATGGTCGAATTCGGGGTTTTTTATTTTGCAGCGACGCTGGTTTCGGCGATGATGGAGAGAAGCCTGCAAGGCAGGCTGCCGAAAATTTTTCTGTTGCTGACATTTCTGCAACTGCTGCTGGCGCTATTGAATGCGTTTCCTTATTGGCCGCTGCTCGCGGTCAGCCACGGCATGCTACTGGCATTGCTCGGTGTCGGCGTTTACCGATTCGTGAACGACTGGCTGCATTCGATCTTTATCGATCAGCGGAAGATTGCTTATTTCGCTTCAGGCATACTGATGTATGCGGCGCTGGTTTCGTTTGTGCATTTGACTTATGGCGCCGTCGATGAAATCCGCCTGCCGACAGGCTATTACGGGCCCTTTCTGATCGTTTTATGTGGCCTGTTGTTTTATGTCGACGCCCAATTCAAGCGATGGACTCGCTCGAACCCCACGCTGAGCCGCTTCAGTTTCTTCATTTACGGCCTGTCGATTCTGGCCTTGTTCTGGGTCGCAGGACAGCAAACCGCGAGCCTAATTACGCTGATTCTGGCTATTGCGCTGTATGCGCTGGTGATCTGGAATCACCTGACATTGACTCCGTTATACCTGTTTCTGGGCTGCTGTTTTTGGTTATACCAGTTGGCCGTGCTGCGCCATGTTCCCGAGCCGGGCTATTTTTTGGCGGCCTTGCCGGGATTTATCGGGCTTTATTGGCTTGCCCGTCGGGCAATGATCCAACGTCGCTCCGCGTATCTGGTACTGATCGTATATCGGGTTTTGTATGCGTTCGCAATATGTGTAACAGTCTGGAGTCTTACCCGCAGTGAACCGGGAATACTGGCAATGTCGTCCGCCGTGGCGTCCGGGGTGTTGTTTTACTTCGCGCTCAAATCCGCGCCAGAACATTTGTTTACGGTGCGCGAACAGATACCGGAAGACTTCGATGTGGGACGTAATCGCAATCTGTTGGACAGCGCCTGGTTTTATTTGTTGCCCGGACTGGCTGCGGCTACCGCTTATTACGCGCCTTCGGTGACTGGATTGACCCGTATCACACAATTTGCTTTTGCGGCGTTGCCGGTCGCAGGCTTTTGGGGCAGTAAGGGATTCTTATTGTTCGCGGCCCAACTTCCCACCGGCCCGGCTGAAAACCTCGAAAGGCAATTCAATGCCGCGCTTCTGACGCTGGCCGCCGCGGCTTTGCCGGTCTTCTGGATGAACCCGTCGGAGCAGGCGCTTTGGCTGGGTTTGGCTGGTTCGCTGATGCTGTGGTTTAGCCTTAAGCTTCAAGTGCGCTGGCTGTTTTACATGATGCTAGGCTGCTTCGGCGGCCTGGCGGTAATCTGCAAATTGACTTATTTCCCCGGGCCGACGTCCGGTCTGATGCCTATGGCGGTGGCAACTGTCCTGTGGCTGTTTCTGAAATATTTGCAGTTCCTGGAGCGTTTGCCGGTCGCGGCGCTCAAGCGTCAGCAGGCAGCAATCCGAGCCAGCCTGAGACCTTCTTTCAAGCTGTTGTGGCTTTTTCCGGTGAATGCCGGAGCCGGAGCGGGGCAAGATGCTTAAAGATATGGTGCGACGGCCGCTGGAACAATTGCTGGCCTTGTTGTGGCTGGTCGGGATTGTTAATCTGGCAGACAGGCTGCTGGCGGATCAGTTATCCGTCGGGATGGTCTTCACGGCGCTATTGGCGGGGATGCTGTCCTTGCATTTGATCGCGCAGTACCGGCTGCCCGGACTTTTTTTTCTGCCTGCGCTCTGCGGCTTGGGGGCCTTGCTGGTCTTGCTGAAATCATTCGGCGTGGGGCTGGCCGGGCTGATGCTCGCCCAGGCGGTTTACGCCTTGGCGTCTTGGCGGCTTTGGGCACATGCTGAACATCGAGGCTGGCTGAAGAAAGCGATTGTTTTGCTTGATGTCAAGACAGGAAACGCTTTCGATCTTAATTGGGCAAAACTGTCGGCCATCAGCTATTTGACTTCGCTGTTGATGCTAGTGATCAGCGTAGTGTTGCAACTGACGGGTTCCGCGTTGTTGACTGGGCAGGGCGGCCATAGCGTCATGCTTTTTTTGACCCTGCTATGCGCAATGCTGTTTTTCTGGTTTGGTGGACGCATCGGCAAGCCGGTCCTGCAGAGTTATCTGGTCATTGCCCTTGCCGTACTGGCCGTGATGGAACTGGCTTCATTGAGCCTGCATCCTTTCAGTCTTACCGCACTTGGCAGCGACATGCTGATCGGTCTGTTCCTGGTCCTGTTGAGCCTCGGCCTGTGCTCGTTGGCGCATGTGCTTTCGCTTGATTCTGCGGACTCCGGCCCAGCGATGTCCTATCGCGATATTTATACGCGTTCGTTACGGAATGCCGCGATCCTGTTGGCACTCGCAGCTTTCGTGCTGCAATCGCTGCAATTGACTTTAGGGGCGGCTGGGGTGATCCGTCCTCTGGATGTGCCGGTTCCGGTCCTCGCAACGGTTGCACTGTTATGGGCAAATCACCGATTGAGATTGCCGGGTATTGATCTGATCGCATGTTTGTTCGCGATTCAATCGCTGCTGGCGCTCGACTATCTCCTCCTGCATTTCGGGGAATACTACGACCTGCGGCCGGGTGAAGGCCATCCCGATCAATGGCTGCTGCTGGGGACGATCAGTCTGATACTGGCCTTGTTGCCTTGCCTGTTGAGGAACCGAAGGCATGCGGAACCTTATACCGGCGCGTTAAACGGCTCTGCATCAATCGCTTATACCTGGGCTTTGCTGGCAGGCCTCCTATCGTTTGGTGACGCGCCGTTCGAAAATGGGGTGTTCCATCTCGGTATCTGCCTGATCCTGATCGTAGGCCAGTTTCTGTTGTTCAAAGACTGGTATTATGCCGCCCGGGTTCGAGGCATCACCGTCCCGGTTCTGCTGCTGGTTGCATTATGCGCCGTGCTCGGGGTGATCCAGCGCACGGATCTGCTGCGCCTGGGGATAATGATTTATGCGTTTGGCCTGTTGTTCGGGGCAAGGCGGCTGCTCCCGTTCATTAACGAGCGCAGGCCGACACTGGCGGTTTATCCGGTGTTTCCGGAATGGATCGGCCTGATTCTGGTTTATGCCTGCCTGCTCGCAGGCGGCCCGGTTTGGACACAGGAATGGCCCTGGCTTCTGACCGCAGCCGTCTATCAACTGCTGCTGCGCAGATCCTGGCTGGATTTGCCCGCACTATTGGTATTGGCATTGGCCGCGTTATGGGCGACCAGCGTCTGGCTGCATCCCGGTGCGGAGTTCAGCTTATGGCCTGGGGTGCAGCGATTTTCCGATATCTGGTTTTGTCTGGCACTGATGTCTTTTGTCTATGGGGTTTTGTCGAAAGGGATGCTCGGGTTTCAGGCAGCGGCAGCCGCGTATTACCAACCGTTGCAGAATGCCGGCGCCTTATGCTGGATCTGGGCCTTTTTGGGTTCGCAACCCCTGTTGTCGAGCATCGAGAGTGCCGGAAGCGGGATGTTCCCCTGGCTTTATCTGACCCTGTTCGTGGCGCTCTTTCCATTATCGGAAAATCGCGATTTCGGCGCTTCACTCAGGGATATCGGCGGTTCGATTCTGTTCGCGTTAACCTTTCTCTGCGTATGGGCGCTTTATCCGGATCCTCTCCCGCTATGGATTGGTTTATTGGGACTGGGCTTTCTCTTGTGGCCGATAGCCAGTTGGATCATTCCCGTTTTCAGCCGAAAATTTCCGGCCTGGGGTTTCACGCCGTTTTGTTGGCCGTGGCTGGGCATGTTGAGCGTATTTGCCGCTTTTCCGGCGGAGTCGCTCCACGCATCGAGCCTGACTGTTTATTTTCTTGCGTTAGCGGTTTATGGCGTGCTGATGCTGCGCTACAGCCGTTTGGAGGGGTTTACCTGGCTGCCGGGCGCAAGCTTTACCTTGGCCGGGCTGGCGGCCGGCGCCATATCGGAAAAGCTGTTTTGGATCTTCGATCAGCCGTTTGTTACTCCTGGGACTCTAGCCTATAGTGGGGAAACTTTTCCGAGCGCTTTGTCGGTTAATAGTTTGGCATGGGTCAATTTTCAATGGCTGATAGCCAAAATGGCTCGCGAAAAAAGTGCCTGGATCGGACGGAAGCTGCAATTGCAGCGTCAGGATTTTGCAGACACTTTCGAAAGCGGCGCACTACTGGTAGTCAACGGCTGGTTATGGCTTTATGCGGTCTGGATTTTGGCCGTTTTTTGGCAAAGTCCTGATGCGTCAGATATTGCGCTACATCCGAATAACCTGCTTGTCGGGCTGCTGCTGACGCTATCGTTTGGACATGCGCTGCTGGGGCAGTTTAACGGATACCGGTTTCATGGTTTTCTGACAGCGCTGTTTTTAACGCTGATGGGTGGTTATCTCGCCTATGGGGTGACCGTGATTCCGCTGCCGATCGCGCTTGCCTTATGGTGCCTGCTGTTGGCGATAGCCGAGGCATCCAGCATGCTTCAGCGTGACGAATACCGGCAACCTCTTGAAAAGGCACTCTCGATATGGAGCCGGCTGAGTCTGGCTTTTGCGATGCTGTCGCTAGTGTTGTATCCCTTCGAATCGTTCGCGGCCATGCTCTCATCCTTGCTGTCGGTCGCCTTGATCACCGCCTTTCAGGGCCTGTGGATGCGGCGCGCGATCTGGTTTTATATTGCCACTGTCGAAGGGTTGGCCCTGCTGCATCTGTGGCCGTTTTTGCTGTTCGGCGAGACGAACGCGGTTTCCTTGCTGCCCTGGTATGCGCTGCAGTTCTATCTGTTGAGTGGAATTTTATCGCTGGTTTCGCGCTATCCGGAACGGCGTCTGACGGATAAAAACGAGCAACGGCGAGCGATGTGCCGCCAGGTCATTTCTTTACGGCCTTTACTGAATGTGTTGGGAGCTGTGGAATTGGTCGCGCATGGTATCGCGGTGGCCTATCGGTTGCAGCAGGGGCAGGAGGTTCTATGGGTATCGCCGTTCTGGGACCCTTGGGCGGCACTCGGGGCGGGCGTGATTCAATTCGCGATCGGCATTCGCAGATTGCCCAAGGCACCTGATTCGGCGTCGGTCTATGGCCTCGTCCTGCTGATCGCCGCACTGGCCGTCTATGTTCGTCTGATCCTTGCAGGCATCGCTCCGGTCAGTCTCTGGGACACCACTTTCCTGATCGTCTTCGCCTATGGGTTGTTTTTCATTCAGCGTATTTTTCCTTCCAGGCCGTTGCTGCGCATGGCGATGTTGATGCCGCTCGCGGCGCTGCTCACCGTGCCGATGCAATTGAATTCGCCCGAGGCAAGCACCACGCTAATGGTGAGCGGCTTGCTGTATTTGTTGATCCGCCGATACACGCATCAACGTTTGCCGGTTTATCTGGCACTGCTGGCCTTCAACATCGGGCTTTATTTGTGGATACCGGACATCGTCAGGCACAGTCATCTGGTGCAGATTTATGTGATTCCGGCCGCGTTGAGCGTTCTGATCCTGTTGCAGCTGCACCGGCGCGAATTGAAGCCGAGCGTCATGATGTCGGCTCGCCTGGCCGCGACCAGTTCGATATATGCCTGCGCGACGCTGGATGTGTTTCTGCTGCCCGATTTGAAAGTCTTCGTGCTGGCGCTCGGATTGAGCATGGCGGGCGTTATTCTCGGGATCGCGTTGCGCATCAGGGCATTTTTGTACGCCGGCGTCGCGTTCATGCTGCTGAATGTGTTCGGGCAGTTGCTTCGTTTCTATCCCGACCAGGCGCTCGGCAAGGCCGTCGTATTGATGGGGGCCGGTATGGCGATTCTTTGCGCAATGATCTGGTTCAATTTGAAAAAAAATCAGATCATGCAAAGGATCGATCTGATTCGAGTCGAACTCGAATTGTGGAACTGAGCATAGCAAACGCAAGAGAAGTATATGAAAGATTTGGCACTGACAGCGATCGAAAAGGATTCCGAGGCGATCGTATTATTGCATGGCCTGAAACGTACCCGCCGCAGCATGGACAAAGCGGGCCGGATACTGGCAGGCTACGGTTATAAGATCTTTAATATCGATTATCCGTCGACGCAGCAGGCTGTGGAATCGCTGGCGCTGCAAAGTATAGGTCAAGCACTGAAGGAATGCGATGCAGCCAAGGTCGGCAGGGTGCATTTCCTGACGCATTCGATGGGAGGCATTCTGATCCGCTATTATCTGTCGGTCGAACCGATCGAAAAACTCGGGCGTGTAGTGATGCTGGCGCCGCCGAACCGGGGCAGTGAGATCGTCGATAAGCTGGGTGGTTGGCGTCTGTTTTATCTATTAAATGGTCCGGCCGGTTTACAGCTCGGTACGGATCATCACAGTTTACCGAACCGGCTCGGCAGAGTCGATTTCGAAGCCGGCGTGATCGCCGGCGATAAAACGGTCAACCCGTTGCTGTCGCTATTATTCCAGGACGCGAATGACGGCAAGGTTTCGGTCAGTCGAACGCAGGTCGAAGGGATGCTCGATTTTATCGTGCTGCCTCACTCGCATACCTTCATCATGCGTCGCGATCAAGTGATCCTTCAGGCCTTGCACTTCATACAGCAGGGGTGTTTCGTCAAATGACCCATCTTATTGGATGAGTGTCCGGTTCGCTTGCGCCAACTGCAATTGCTCGGTCAGGCGGGCCGTCGTTTTCATCTGTTTGTAGACGCGCATCACCTTGTCGGGATAGCGCGACCCTTTGCCCAGACTTCCGTTATATCGCAACAAGGTGCGTCGGATGTTGCCGTTGCTGACGTCTTTATATTGCGCCAGAATATGAGTTCCGAGCGAAATATTCTTGCGGGCATCATATAAAGCGGGCAAACCGCCCAGTTTTTTGACTTTCTTCGGATGAGCGCGAGCCAAGACCTGCATCAAGCCGCGCGCACCCGCCGGACTGACCGCTTTTTCCTTGAATCTCGACTCGACCGCAATCACGGCCAGGATCAATTCCGGCTGCAGTCCTTGTTTCACGCCGTTTCGAAAGGCTTCGGAAACGATGGTGGCCGCCTTGCCTTCGGAAATTTTAAACCGGTCCTTGATGTAGCTTGCCAGTGCCTTGATTTTTAAATTATTCGTGTCGGCGTTGACCGCTTCGTTCGGAAATTCATGCTGGTCATTTGTGTCGAGTTTCAACGGCGGCACCGCGGCTCGCGAAGGTTGTTGACTGAGCCCGGCGCCGATCAAAAACAGCATCGGGATGGTAAAGGTATCGTGGTAAGCGCGCTTTAGCAAGATTTGGGTTCGCATATTCGGCCTCTTGGGTTTTTAGGGGTTATGCTGCCGTCAGCGCCACACCGCTGGGCAAATCCCGGATTGAACGGCATCAGGCAAAAGGTCATGACAATTGCCGGAAAAATAAGGAAAAAAGTTTCGATAATAGACTCGTTGCGTTTTGAGAATGAGCCGAAGCTTATCGCATTCAGACGGCAGGTGCAAACTTTTGAACCGTTTTTGTTTGACTAAAACGGGTAGACATGTTTCTAATCAACTGATAGAAATGACTTAAAAATTATTTTCTAACTTATTAAAATACAATAATATTATTTTTTATATGACCAGTGTGGAATAACGTTGCCGAGCCTACATTCAAAGCGGATAGGATTGACGCAAAATGACCGCGTCGACCGGCATTAACGACGACGAGCGCATCGGAAAGGTATTTTCAGGACGCGGTTTGAAGTTTGCCTGCCGGATTTCGTCCAGATCGGGGCGAATTTCGACGATTTCCAGAGTCTTCATTCGCGTTGCGGCCGGCAGCACAAAAGTAAAAATAATCCCTTCAGCACGCAGCCCGTGGAATTCAATAAACCCGGGCGGCAGGACAGAATTATTTTTTTGATAAATCAATTGATTATCTGCATAAATCTGGAGTGTGTCTTTGAGGGTTTCGGCGCTTAAACGGATCAGCGGCGCATTGCGACGTGATCGAATCCGAATACCCAGATATTTTTTTCCTTCCGTGATCTGCTGTCTCACGACAACGACGTCGGGCGTGGCCAGTAACCGGACAGGAGGAGTTTCCTTTACCAGCATGCGCCGTATCGGAACGAAATCTTCAAAAATACCCGACTGGGTAATCGCCGGTGCCGCCGTCAAAAATTGCCGGGTCCAAGCATCCGGTTCGGTGTCGTAGCTGAGCCACCGGGCGGTGTTGTTTACCCCATCCCAGGCATAAATGATGCTGTCGGGTCGGGGCCGATCCCGGCTGAAATCGGAAGAACGGTCGGCCTGAATCAGTAAAATGACCGCCGCTCCGAGGAAAAAGACCGGAAGCTTTTGGCCAAGCGCACGATAAAGCATGTCCACGGCAGGAGAAAGCAAGCCCAAAGTCAGGACGGTAATGATCATCAACAACCAGTCAGCGTGAAAGCCAAGCGCATGATGGGCCAGATAAAGTGTCGGCGCAACGATGACCAAGACGGCGGATGAACAAATGCCAGTGATAAGGGTTTGCCGCAGGCCTGACCAGAACAGTCTGAAAGTCCAATCGACGGCCATCATTAACCCAGGCACCACGGCAAAAAATACGCCGCCGGGAAACTCTAAAGCCAAATAAATACCAGCAGCAAGCCAGAGCCATACAATGACGGCGGAGAATTCGTGGAGTTTGATCCATCTACGCAGGCCCGCATGTATCAGCATAAATGCAGCGGTGGTCATACAGCACGCTGCGAAAAAATACAGAGTCGCGTTATAAGGCTCCGGCAACTGCCGGTAATTCTCGTAAACACGCATGAGGCCTGCATGAAGGACGAAATTGATGCCCGCAATCAAGCCGACTTGCAGTAGAAAAATTGCCCCTTGCAAAAAATATTGCCTTATCCCGTTCCGGTGCGGGTAACCCACGGCAAACACCAGCAGAGTAAAGGACAGCCAGGTGATGGAGGCGAAATGCAGCGGGAGATGATCATCCAGAGAAAACAGGAACAGTTTGCCGAAAGGCAAGTTGAAATAACCGAGGTCGCCATCTTGCCCGAGAGTTGAAAGATCGGCATCGGCAAAATGCCGGGCCAGTTCCAGCATGTTTTTGCCTTGTAAGGCCAGCGTGCGCGGATCCAGACGTTCCAGATTGTCGAGCTGGGTGTGATAATCGGTCCCGCCTTCAATAAACGCGAAATTCATTCCGGGCATGCCGGCTTCCCGGAAGACGCTGAAGTCGGTGTCGTTATGCAGCAGCTTTTTATAGACCGAAAACATCAGCGATGAAGCGACCGGATGAACTGACGACTGCGCGTAATGCTCGATTAGCTGGGCATTACGTTCACTGGTTTCGAACATTAAAAGCGTGCCTTTATTGCCGCGCGCCTCGAAATTGAGCGCGAGCCTGCAATCCTTCGCCCAGGGATGTCGTTCGACAAAGGCCCGGCTGCCCAAAAGCCCCAATTCTTCGGCATCGGAAAATAAAAGGATCAGATCGTTTTGGGGAGGGCCGCTTTGTTTCAAAATTCGCAAGACTTCCAGCATCGAGGCCATGGCCGTGCCGTCATCGGCGGCGCCTGGGGAGGTTTCCGCCGAATCATAATGTCCCGAGATCAGCACAGCGTCTCGATGTAATTTTCCTGCTACACGCACCATGATGTTTTTGATCCGTGCGGCTTTGATGAACGGTTTCGGAAGTGTAAACTGCGCTGAGGCGATCGTTTCCTGGACTTCGGCCCGATAACCGAGCGCTGCAATTTGCTTGAGCAGATACCCTGCGACCGTATCATGTGCGGGTGAACCGACCGGATGCGGCTTGGCGGCAATATGCCGCAAGTACGACAACGCATTATCGAGCGAATATGAGAGTGCTTCCGATTGCCGGGTAATCTCAGGCGCGACCAGTATCCGAATGCATGCCCATAATGTCAGAACCCAGATTCCAATAATCACGGCAGCCTGTTGTCGGGCGAGTTTTTGATTCATGCTGATCAGAGCTCGTATTGGCGAAAAGTGAAGTTTAACTAGCTCTTTCGGAACTGCTAATTTGGAATAGCGTCATATATATACATTTCTGCAGAAGTGTTTTGCAAGCATACCAAAGAGGTTTTACCGGCCTCGGTTTTGATCGCCGTCCGGTAATTGAATCATTTTTTTAAGCTTAGGAGATACAAAATGAACAGAATAATGTTGTTAGTCGCCAGCTTATTGATGCTTTTGGGTTCTGTGTCATTCGTTGTTGCCGAGGAGCATGCAGCGGCAGCGTTGGACCATGCTAATCAGGCGGTAACTCATGGTAAGGCCGGCCATGCGTCTGTATTGGTGGAGCATGCGACGGAAGCTTTGAAGCATGCTCGCGCCGCCTCGGATATAGCAAAAGGCGAAGCCAAAACCCATATCGATGCGGGAATTAAATCGCTGGAGTCCGCTATTGAGCATGGAAACATGGGCGCCGGCCATGAACAGCAAGCCACTGCCGCCGCCGAGGAAGCGGTCGAACACTTGAAACAGGGGCAATAGATAATAAACCTCGTTAATGCAGGGCGGCTGTGCGATGCAGCCGCTCTGAAGTGTGCTCCTTACTGTTGGCCGTTAAGTCGTGCCTCGATTTTTTCTTTGGATTCCAGAAAATGAAGCGTTTGCAACCGGTCGCTATCGGTTATGCCGAACCTGGAGGACGACAGATCAAGATCGGTAATATAGACAGGGTAATTTTGCCTGTTCTTCCTGAATTCGATAATCCGTTCACTGACTGTTTCAAACAGACGGTCGCCGTATTGTTGTGAGGTAAATTCTGCGCCGTTCCAGCGAACGGTGAGGGCGGTTGCACTGTCTGCACCTGCTTCAATGATTAGCGGGTTTGGGTCATGCTCGATCGACAAATGGAATGAAATAGGACGGCATGACCAGCCGGTCGACTCATCGTTCTCGATTTCATAAAATTGCATCGATGCGGCTTCGGTTGTTTTTCGCGATAAAAGAGAATGCAGGAAGCGTGCGTAATGGCTTATAAGTTGTGACGCAGTCCCTTCCTGATGATGGCGAATGTACAAAGAGCCATTTTCATCCAGGACATAGACACTGGCTCCGCCATCTTGCCGCTGGACGAAGCATTGCACCACATGCGCCCGGTTCTGCCGATAAATTGTCGGGATTGGCGTTAGCGCCAAAACCTCGACGTCGAACATCACCGACCCGTAATGCTTTCGCGGACCGCGCAATACTTCGATTAATTGCGCTTCGTTATCGGCTCGTTGATATTGTAAACAGTCGTTTTGTTTAGAAAAAACAAAAAAACCTCCGGCACCTGCCATCAAGTAGCGGGGAGTGGAATTTGCCGAATCGGAGTGCCGAAGTCCGAGTAAATCCGCAAACAGCTTTTCGATGCGCCGGATGATGCTGAGGTCATGCCCGGGCGTATGGCAAATCACTGTCAGAGGGTAGGACGCATCCGTTTCCCGAGTTTTGTTGATAATATCGACCAGGCAATGGCACAGCCCTTCTATTCCTTCTCCATGACTGCTTAAGACCTCATTCCAATGGCTGATCGAAATCCGATCAATCGTCCGTACCAGACTTTCACGCGATGCGCCAAAACTCAGCGGATTATCCCGGTGGGTGAGGGAATACGCTCCGGCTTCCGGTGGCTGCAATGTCAGACCGATATTAATGATCAGCAGGGAATGCGTTAAGCTGTTGTGGTCCGCATAATTGTCCAGCGAATTCGAAAAATCGAAGTGGTTTTTGAAAAATGCGTCCAGTTGTCCGAGAATTGTGCTCAGCTCCTTGCTGGTCAGATCGAGGGATTCGGCATCGCAACGGATAGAGGCGCCCTCACGGTAAAAATTGTTCACGGTTAGCCAGCTTAATATTTCAATCAGCGTTTGCTGGCGATAAAGCGGGGTTTGGATCTTTACGTCATGCGGGTCTTTTTTCTCGAAAAACAGACCCCATTCAGGGGTTTCCGGATTCGATCGATCTTCGATGATAGACAGGTTGGGCTTGATTGGGAACTGATTTCCAGATGCCGTGATGATTTCGATCTTGCCTGGTTTCCGCTCGAAAAACGCGTTCAGTTTTCGGGCGAGCAGTTTCATATCGCTGTTTTGTTTGAATTCGGAATCGATATGATCATAGGTAAAAAAAATAATCTTGCTGTAGCAAAGACTCAATTGACTGACAATTTCGATATTTTCAGCCAGTAGATTTTCCATATTGCAGGCATTTTGCTTAGTCGGGACGTCCGGAAGATTATTGGGCCATTTCCAGCTTGCGAATATGTCCCGAAAATAATCCTCATAAGAAGAGAATGTGCCTGTTTGCCCATCGCTCTCGTCGGGTTCGTTGGCCTTGCGGTAAAAAAACTGCCGAATTAGCGCCAGCCTTTCCGTATTCTGCGATTTGAGCAGATAATCTTCCAGTCTGCGGTAGATCAGCACGTAGGGATCGACTCCCGGACCGGTAAATTCACCTTGATAAATGGAGCGCTTGATTTCTACGCATAGCCAGTTAATGTTCGGATATTCGCTCGCGTAGCATTCCGTCAGCGATAATTTCACTAAAGATTTATAAGGAGAATGCAGAGCCTTATAGATATGCCATTGTGTCGCGCTGATAAATTCGTGGGCGGGAATATGCGCAAGTCCGCCCAGGTCGAGGACCTGGTTTGCCTCGATCAACCGGTGCTCCAGTAAATGGGCAAGATAATTCTGATAATTGTTTTCGTGCTCAGGCGGAACCAGCCACCAGGCCAAGGCCTTGCCGGCGATATAGACCGAGGTCCGGTAGAATTCTTCCAGCAATAAATAATGCTGGGTCTCGCCGCTGCTGTCGACGGAAACCGGCTTTTTCTGATCGAGCAGAAACTGCCTACTGTTGATCAGGAAAAAATGTACCTCCAGATGCAATGACGCGGCCCAATTCTCCAGCGTTCTCGTCTTTTTTTGCAGTTCGTCGAATTCCTGCTCTGTCAGATCACCTCGATGACACAACCAGATATCCATATCGCTGGTTATCGTAAAAGCAATGCTGCCGGCGCTGCCCATCAGGAACAGCCCGTCTATCGCTGTCTTGTCGGTGTCACGCCTGCTCGATCGATAGTTAAAACCTGAATTGATTTGCCGCGCAGCCTCGATCGCCTGTTTGTCGGGTCGATAGGCAAAAATGCCGGCCGGCGTCGCCGACGAGATGAAACCGGGCAACTCCGGATCGTTCATGTCGAGTATCAGCGGCAACGCGTCGAGAAACTGACGCTGAAGGGGATTCAAAGTGCGGCGGATGTGCTCGCGTTTGAAATGGTGGTGTTTTTTAAATCGGTTCGCAATGGCGTGAAGATCGCTGAAACTGATCTTGTCGCGGGGAGCGCCTAATTGTAGGGTTGGAAGTCGGTCGAACACGAAACCATGCTAGGAAATTCTGTCTAGCTGAGTATAGTACACCATGAGCTTGTACTACATATAGCCGCAGGCAATTGTCGAAAATCCTGTTTTGGCGGTGATTTCGGCAAAAGCCTGCTTGTTTCAGCTAATTCAGGAACCGGACTTCAAAGAGGTTCTGGCTGTCTGTATCGCTTGCCTGACCGTTTCGGGCGCAGTTCCGCCGATGTGTTTGCGCGAAGCGACCGAGCCTTCCAGAGTCAGGGATTCGAATACTTCGGCACCGATCAGAGGTGAAAACTGCTGCAATTCGGCCAAGGTCAGTTCGGACAAATCGCGGCCTGTCGTCAAGCCCAGGCGCACCGCGAGGCCGACAACTTCATGCGCATCGCGAAACGCCATCCCTTTGCGGACCAGATAGTCGGCCAGATCGGTCGCGGTCGCGAAACCTTTTTTCGCCGACTGATACATGTTGCCCTTCTTGGCCTGGATATGCGGCACCATGTCCGCATAGGCGCGCAGGCAATTAATCACCGTATCGACCGTATCGAACAAGGGCTCCTTGTCTTCCTGATTGTCCTTGTTATAGGCGAGCGGCTGGCTTTTCATCAGCATCAAAAGCGACACCAGATGTCCGGTTACCCGTCCCGACTTGCCGCGCACCAGTTCCGGCACATCCGGGTTCTTCTTTTGCGGCATGATCGAGGAACCGGTACAGAAGGCGTCCGGAATTTCGATGAAATTGAACTGGGCGCTGGACCAGAGGATCAGTTCCTCGGAGAAGCGCGACAGATGCATCATGATCAGGCTCGCCGCGGCGGTGAATTCGATCGCGAAATCGCGGTCGCTGACCGAATCGAGCGAGTTGGCCGACGGCCGGCTGAAGCCGAGCAGTTCGGCAGTGAGCGCGCGGTCGATCGGATAGCTGGTGCCGGCCAGCGCCGCTGCCCCAAGCGGCATCACATTGATCCGCTTCAGGCAGTCCTGGAAGCGCTCGCGGTCGCGTTGCAGCATTTCGAACCAAGCCATCAGATGGTGGCCGAACGTGATCGGCTGGGCGACCTGCAAATGCGTGAAGCCCGGCATGATCGTGTCGGCGTGCTGTTCGGCCAGATCCAGAATTGCGGTTTGCAGCCGGGTCAGCTGCTTTTCGATCTGGCCGATTTCGCTGCGCAGGTATAGGCGGATGTCGGTCGCGACCTGATCGTTTCGGGAGCGGCCGGTATGCAGTTTCTTGCCGGCGATCCCGATCAGATCAGTCAGCCGCGCCTCAATGTTCATGTGCACGTCTTCCTGCTTGATCGACCAGGTGAACTCGCCATTACGAATTTCTCCAGCAATCTGGTTGAGCCCTTTTTCGATCGCCACGCATTCATCGTCGGTCAGAATACCGGTCTTCGCGAGCATTTTTGCATGCGCGATCGAGCCCTGAATGTCCTGCTCGGCCATCCGTTTGTCGAAATCGACCGAAGCGGTAAAGACTTCGACAAAGGCATCGGTCGCTTCGGCAAAACGGGCGCTGGAAAGTTTTTCGGTATTAACGTTGGTCATGGGATCAGAAAACTCGGGGATCAGTGCGGTGCGCGTATGCCGTTTCCGGCACCCCGCGCGAGGTTAAAAAACGCGCCATTATAGCAGGTTTGCCGGGCTATTGATCCGATTCCCCTTCTCGAAAACATTTTGATCGGAACGGGTTTTTACACCCCTCCCAGCTTTCCGCCGATTACTTTTCCTCGCCTATCCTGGCGTTGGCGCATGATCAGGGATGCGCTGTTTGATATCCCGGTATAATTTAAGCTGGATTTTCGAAGCTTCCGCGATACGCAGGGGATGCTGCAAATGACACAAAAGGAGAAATTTGCGGACTTTGACATTCAGTCCCTTTGCGGTAACGGCTGCCGTTTCTGCTTAACAATTTCTGCCTCACCCCATGAGCTTACGTTATCAAATCAATCTTAGAATCCTGATTTCCTCTTTCTGCATTTTACTGCTCGGAGGGGCGATTGCGCTCGGCCAGGCGCGTCAGGCTGTCAATGAGGAAATTGATGCCTCGATCAGTTTGGCGGTGCAATTGATGAAATTCGGCTTTTCTCAAGGCCGTTTCGACGAAGCGGACTGGCTGCGCGGCATCAACTCGCTGAAAGAAACGCGCCATCTGCATATTCAATTGCAAACGCCGTCCGGCCAGCTTCTCGGCGTACCGCAACAATCTCCAGATGCGGCCAAACCGAAGCCGCCGCAATGGTTTATCGCCCTGGTCGGCGGCAAACGAACACAAACCGTCCAACCCATCGTGACGGTGGACGGCAAGCTGTTCATGCTGATCATTCAGGCCAATCCGCTCGATGAAATTACCGAAGTCTGGGAGGAAAGCACGGCTTTTTTTGTTTCGCTCTTTTTACTCACGCTACTGACGTTTCTAGCAGTGCATCTGGCTTTCAACAAAGCCTTGAACTCGATCGCGGTTATCGTGAGTGCGCTGCAAAATATTGAAAAAGGGCATTATCGGCAAAAACTGCCGGAGTTTTCGACGCTGGAATACGATAGCATCGCGAAGGCGATTAATCATATGACCGACGAATTGAGTAAGGCTCAGCAGGAGAACCGGGCGTTGACCCAGCATTCCCTGGAAATACAGGAAGAGGAGCGGCAACGGTTGGCTCAGGAACTGCACGACGAATTGGGGCAATCGCTGACCGCGATCAAGGTGATGGCGGTCGCGGCGGGGCGCCAGAAAGCCGATATCAAACAGACTACCGAAACGATCGTGACGATCTCCGATCATCTGATGGCTGTGGTGCGTTCGATGATGCATCAGCTGCATCCTTTGGTGTTGACCGAATTGGGCCTGAAGGCCGCGATCGAGGATTTGATCAGCCATTGGGCTTCGCGAAATCCGGAACTGTGCCTGAGCCTGGATTGCTCCGAACAGGTGGATGACCTGAATCAAAAGGTTACCATTCAGATTTTCAGGATTGTTCAGGAATGTCTGACCAATATCGTGCGCCATGCGGAGGCCAGTCAGGCGTCGATCTCGATTCAAATCGATCGTGAACCTGAGGGAAGGCTGCTGCTGGAGGTGCGCGATAATGGCCAGGGCTGCGCCGACGGTAACCTCAAGACCGGTTTCGGGCTTTTGGGGATGAAAGAGCGCATCCTAAGTCTGGGGGGAGAGTTCAGCATCGATACCCGGTTGCGGCACGGTATGCGCATCGCCGCGTGTATTCCTTTGGTGAGGTAAAATCGGATTATAGCGGATAAGCACTGATGGAGCGAGTCGCCGTCACAGGACGGGGTTGTAAACCCCGTCCCGCGTAAATAACGCTCTCGTTAGAATTTTGATTAAAACGGAATATCGTCATCATCAAATTCATGAGCGACTTCCGCAGGTGTGGGGAAGGCGCCAACTCGGACGATTAGATTGTTAAACTTCTGTTTTTCTAAGGCTGACATTGCGGCCTGTTCTAAGACAGACTTGAGCTGAATATCCGTAAGAATTGACCAGTCATCTAGCATATTTATCAACTCCATCTTCTTTTCCGAGTTCAGAGTGGAGAAGGCCTTGCTTATACTCTGTAACATTTTGTCCCGATGCTGGGGTTTCTTGAGAAGGACTTGCGCAATCTCTCCAGCAACTTGTTCTGGTAGCTTTCCCTTGATTTGTATACCTTGATATTTTCCAAAAAATCCAAACGGATCTAATCCAGCGCGTAACGGGATTATGTCAATCTTTCGGCCCAGAGCGTAGCCAACTTCTTGAACGCACCAATCGGAGTCTTTAAATCCAGGCTCCACGACGGCCACAAGCACGTCCATTGTTTCTAAGCCGGCCTCCACTTCGTTTCTCCACTCTCTCGAAGCTTCAATGTCTTCGTGTGCTATGAAGGCTGAAATGCCCCAGTTCGCTAGCCCAGCTTTCAGAGCCGACATTCGAACGCGATTTAAAGATAAATGGCTGATGAACATTTTTAAGTAACCAGTTACCCAAAAGTCAGCCGACCTGACTGCCCCAGCTGAGAAAAGCTTTTGATATTTTTCTGGATTCTTTTGTTGATACCAAAGATCAATATCAAAGTGTTCAATGACTTCTGCTATAGCTTCCGCGTTGCTTGAAAAGATTGAGTCAAGAACCTGCGCGGCGCAATAGGCGTAGTCTTCGTCACCAAAGTTTAATGATCTAAAAAGTCGTGGATGGGTTGAAATCGTGTTCAAATGTCCAGTCAACTGTCCTAGCGTATACCAATCACTCTCAGAAAATGACTCCTGAACATATTTTGTAATGACAGCAACCTTCTTTCGGTCTGTGGGATTCATTTTCTCACTCAAAGGCTAATCCTTATTACCCAGCCTGCATATAAATGCACATAACCTGATTCTACCGTAATTAAAAATTGATATAAAAGTTGCAAAACGTTTAATCACCAATAAGTATTGGGGCTGAATACCGTACGCTATTTCGCCTGATTTAGGACCGTAGGGCGAAATAGCGCAGCGTATTCCGACTGATGATTTGCTCCACAATCCTCATTCGGCGCATTACGCTACGCTAATGCGCCCTACGTGGGCTACGGAGATTAATAAAACACCCTGAACGATCGTTGTATCTCGTCGAATTCATATAGATAAGGACTGGCTACGTCACGGTTATTCGCAATCACGATCAGATCGTGCGAGAACACCGAGGTGTTGTACCAGTTGAAGCTGCCTTCGATCACGATCGAATCGTCGATCACGCAATATTTGGAATGAATCGGCGAGTAAGGCACCTTATGATCATCCTGGCCGTAAACCAGACCGATAGCGATGCCGGCATTCTTCAGACGTTGTACCGACGGCAGCAGCGGCCGGCTGAGTTCCTCGGACATGCTGCGTTCGACGCCGATACGACCTTCGCGCGCCAGGTGGCCGTTGAACAGGATATGCACATACACGCCCCGATGATGCGCATGGATCAGGGCATCGACCACGCTGTCGTGGTGGTCGCCCTGCAGGTCGCCGATCAGAAACAAACAGCCTTTGATCGAGTGGCGGGCGCGGTTGATTTCCGCCAATATCGCATGATGTGGCTTGTAATAGCGTCCGTTCAGCATCGTGTGGCGGCCGAACGTGTAAAGCAGGTTGAAATGGCTGAGCGGATCGATGCCGTATTTTTGAATCACGCCGCCGCGCTGGCTTTGAAAGACATTGTCGAGCAGCCGACATACGCCGCGCGAATGGAAGGTCATGCCCGATTCCCAGTTTGCCCACCAGCGGTCGAAAGTGATGTTGAACGAGCCGATAATGCAGTCTTCGTCATTGAAGATCACGAACTTGGTATGCATGTCCGGTTCGACTTCGATCAGGTGATGCTTGGTTGTGCAAAATACTCCAACCAGTTCGATGCCCGATCGTTTCAGCCGGGCATAGTTCTGGCTGTTGGTCAGCGTCATCTTGCGCCAGTCCACGATGCACTGCACGCAGACGCCCTGATGGTGCGCGTGGATCAGGTGGGTGACGAAGTCGCCGTCGTCGATGCAGTCGACGCTGACCTTGATCGTGCAGAAACGCTCGGGGTTTTCATATTTGCTGCGGATCACTTTGTCGATGTGATCATGAATGAATCGCTTCGGATGGTACGGATGATAAAGCAGGCCCTTGGTGAACTTCGGCGTCAGGTGCAGCGATTCGAAATGATGATTGTACCAGTCGACATCGCTTTGCAATTCCCCCGGATTCAGTTCATGCGTGCGGTAAGCGTTCTGTGTCGCCCATTCCGAGGTAATGTGTCGGTGTTTCGGCTGGTCGTCCTGTAATTGATGGCCGTCCATATAGATATAATCGTTTTGCGAGGCAATCGAATGGTCGTTCAGATGCGCGATAAACGAAAATTTGATGCAGCTGATACGGCCGAAATTGCTGGACTCGGGATGGATATAAAAATCCCGTGTGCGTCGTTTGTGGCGGTCCCAGTGGATGTCGTAGGGGTCTGTATCGACGATATAAGTCTCGCGGACGTTATGTTCGCGGTACACTTTCAGGATCACCTTGATATTGGCCTGTACGCCGTAATGCACATCGAAATCGATTTTGCCCCAGCGGATATAAAACTTGTCGCCGAAGTCATTGGCACGTGCAAAGAAGCCGCCCAGCTCTCCAAATACAGGCATCGCAAAATGCTCAGCGATTTGCATCACAGTTCTCCATCGATAAATCAAGCCGGTAAAATCTGTCGTTTGGCATACGTATTTTTTGTATCAGGGTAAAATTCCTTATGTGGGTTCGAATGTCATCAGGTAACCGCAATGGTCTGACACCTGGCCGTAATCCTCGGGGGTGAACAGCACTCGCCCCGAGGTCACGAACAAACCACTGTTCTTATTCATGAAGATATAATCGATCCGGTAGTCGTTGGCCAGGTAATTGCTCCAATAAGGATCATTCACCCGAAAGATTTTTTCGAACGCGCCGTGCGCATTCGCGGCCAGAAACTGATCTTCGTACGCACGGGAGTCAATCACATGGCGATAGCCTTTCGAGCCCGCCGCAATGTTGAAATCGCCGCAGAGCAGGGTGCCTATTACCTGAGCGGTACGTTGGCTGTCAGCCCATTCGCGCAGCCGGTCGAACTGGTTTTGAAAGCCGTCTTCCCACCAGCTCAAATGCGCTGAGAAAATGTTCAGCAGACCAATATGCGGAGCTCCGATTTGCGCCATTACGACCTTGCGGGAATGGATATTGTACGGGTCATCACTTTCCGATACATAGCGCGATTCCTGATGCAAGAGCGGGAAGCGGCTCAGAATCGCGACCCCTTCGCGGTATTTGTCGAAGCCCAGATGGGACCAGTCGGTATATAAATGATAGGGCTTCTTGAGTCTGCTATTGATGATATGGGCAGAGTTGCTCGGCCAGTCGCCGCGGCCGTCATTCCAGAGCTCCGCGACTTCCTGGAAGCAGACCACATCGATATCGAGCTTGTCGATCGCCTTAGCGATTTTGGAGAATTTAGCATCCTGATCGTCTTCCTGATAGCAATGTAGGTTCAGGATCAGAATTTTGAGCGGCTTATGGCTCGCCGCATAATTGTTGCCGAGGTTATTGTCCCAGCTTATCCGGCCCCGGCTTTCGGCGGAGACCGAATACTGCACGCGGAACGCGTCGCCGGTCTTCAGCCAGCCTTTCCAGATTTGGGTGCCGTATTGATTCGGGTTGCGGGCGTTGCTGTGAAGTTCCTTGTCCCAATAGGTCCGTTTGAAATGGCAGGCGGTTTGATGCCGGTGAAGCCAATTGTCGGTGGTCCAGTGCACGGTGACTTTTTCGGCCGCCAGCGACTGTTCGACCGCGACTGTGACAGGCATGTATTTGCGGCTTTCGCGCAATGCGCCGCTGAAGTTCACGACCTGTACCGGCTGGCGGCTCGGCGCCTGGATGCCGGAGTCGGCCTGGCTGAAATAATTTTGGCCGTGATTGTTGTCCCAGTATTCGACTTCTTCGGCACGGTAACGCAGTGAAAAGGTGATATTGCCTGGCAGCGATTCGGCGGCGCTTAGCTGGAACTGAATATGCGCCTGCCAGTATTCCCGGTTCGGCGCGACCGAGCTGTGAAAGCGGGCTGCCAGATCATGCCAGACACCGTCTTCGCCTGCCCAGCGCACGTCGACCTGCTTGTGGTAGCTGAGGTTTTCGACAACGATAAAGAATGTCAGATGCTGCCGTACGCCGCCTTTTTTGCGGGTAATCACGTTTTCGACGTAATGCAGCTGAATTTCACTCATATAATGTTATCGGGGCGGATGCCCATGAAAGGACATGGAGAAAGGTAAGGTACGCTGCGCGTACCTTAACCCTTCCACAGATGTAGGGTACGAACCGGATACCGTCTTTTTCACTGTCTAAAGTCCGGAAAAAATTCAGTGCAGCGTAACCTGCAACACCAGATCGCAGCACACGAGCATTCTTATGCGGAAGGGAGAAACAGTTTCATTCCGTTACAGGCTCTGGTACAAATCCAGATACTGTCTGGCGCTTCGCTGCCAGGAAAAATCCTTGTTCATGCTGTTGATCTGCATTTGTTCCCATGCCTTCGTGTTGCCGTACAGGATCGCGGTGCGTTTGATGGCTTCGAGCAGAGATCCCGGCGTGGCTTCGTCGAAAACAATGCCGGTGGCGGAATTGTCGGCGAGTGTTTGCGGCACCGCATCGACCACCGTATCGGCGAGGCCGCCGGTCCGTCTGACCAAGGGGAGAGTGCCGTAACGCTGACTGTACATCTGATTCAACCCGCAAGGCTCGAAGCGCGACGGCATCAAAAACACGTCCGAACCAGCTTCGATCAAATGCGCGAGCGCTTCATCATAGCCGATCGTGACGGCAATTTTTTCCGGATACAGTTGCGCATAATTCATCAGCTTGCGTTCCATGCTTTTTTCGCCGCTGCCGAGCAGCACGATTTGCAGGGGCATCTGCAATATCGCGGGCAGCGAATCTAGAATCATATCAATGCCTTTTTGCTCGACCAGGCGCCCTATCAGCCCGAACAAAGGAATCTTATCGGTCACCGGCAGCAAGAAGCGTTTCTGCAGTTCGGTTTTGTTCTCCTGCTTCGCGGTCAGGGTTTGCACGGTATAGTTGCGCGCGATCAGCGGATCGACTTCAGGATTCCATTGTTCCAGGTCGATACCGTTCAGGATGCCGCTCAGTACAGGGTTCCGATATGTCAACAGGCCTTCGAGTCCGTAGCCGAATTCGGGCGTCTGGATTTCAATCGCATAGGTCGGACTGACCGTCGTGATCCGGTCACTGTAGACCAGGCCGCCCTTGATGAACGAGAGCAGACTGTGAAACTCGAGTCCTTCAGGATTTAACAATTGACCGGGCAGATTCAGCATCGTTGCGGTGCTGACCGGAAACAAGCCCTGATATGCCAGATTGTGGATCGTGAAAACGGTCTTGGGAGCATTTTCTTCGAGCGACAAAAACGCCGGAACCAGGGCGCTTTGCCAATCGTTGCAATGCACGACGTCAGGCTTCCAGTCCTGGTGAACCCGGTCCATTGCGACCTCGACCGCAACCCGGCAGAACAACGCGAAACGTTCGGCATTGTTCGGCCAAGCATTGCCGTGTTCATCGACGTAAGGGTTGCCCGGATAATTGTAAAAAGTCGGATAATCGATCAGCCAAACCAGAATATTGCTTTCCGGCATACGCGTTTCGAGAATGTTCACATTACGATTATCGACGCGCAATGAACAGACGAAACGCACGTTGCTGAACGTCTTGAGTGCCTGATAATAAGGAATCAGAATCCGTATGTCTTGCGATAATTCCGCCAGGGCTTTGGGCAAACTACCCGACACATCGGCGAGGCCGCCCGTTTTGATCAGTGGATGCGCCTCACTGGTGACAAAGAGAATTTTTTTCATGAACGGTTATTGCTTCAGAATCAATGCGCCTAACGGAGGTAAGGTTAAAGTCAGGGAGTGTGGCAGATTCATCCACGGAATCGGTTCCGACATTACTGCGGCATTGCCCATGTTGCTGCCGTCGTAATATTCCGAGTCGGAGTTAAAAATTTCGGTGTAGACACCTTCGGCCGGCACGCCGATCCGGTAATGTTCGCGCGGTACGGGAGTAAAGTTCATCACGATCACCAGATCTTCGAGTTCGCTTTTCCGGCGGTAACTGATGATCGATTGCTGGATGTCATGGCAGTCGATCCATTCGAAGCCCTGATGCTCAAAATCGTGCTTGAACAGCGCCGGATGCGTCTTGTACAGACGATTCAGATCTTTTATCAGGGTTTGAATGCCCCGGTGGTGCGCATAATCGAGTACATACCAATCCAGTGCGCGGCTGACGCTCCATTCGGTTCCCTGCCCGAATTCGCAACCCATGAACAGCAGTTTCTTGCCCGGATAGGTGAACATGAACGTGAACAACAGGCGCAAGTTCGCGAAGCGCTGCCATTCGTCGCCGGGCATTTTATTCACCAAGGCGCCCTTGCCGTGCACCACTTCGTCATGCGAAAACGGCAGTACGAAATTCTCGGTAAACGCGTAAAGCAGGCCGAAGGTGAGCTGATCATGGTGATGCATCCGATGGATCGGATCCTTGCTCATGTAAGAAAGCACATCATGCATCCAGCCCATGTTCCATTTCATCGAGAAACCGAGACCCCCGGTCCAGGTCGGACGGGTGACCTGTGGCCATGCGGTGGATTCTTCAGCCATCATCACGGTGCCCGGATGCTGCTGATGGGTGACCGCATTCAGTTCGCGCAGAAAATCGATTGCTTCCAGATTTTCATTGCCGCCGTACATGTTCGGTATCCAGTCGTTATGTTCGCGGGAATAATCCAGGTACAGCATCGAGGCGACCGCGTCGACCCGCAGGCCGTCGAGATGGAATTCTTCCAGCCAGTAAACCGCGCTCGCCAGCAGGAAGTTTTTGACTTCGTTGCGTCCGTAGTTATAAATCAGGGTGCCCCAATCGCGGTGCTCGCCTTTGCGCGGATCTTCATGTTCATACAGCGCGCTGCCGTCGAAACGGGCGAGGGCAAAACTGTCTTTCGGGAAGTGCGCGGGCACCCAATCGAGAATGATCCCAATATCATTCTGGTGGCAGGTGTCGACAAAAAAGCGGAAATCGTCAGGAGAGCCGTGCCGGCTGGTCGGAGCAAAATAGCCGGTGGTCTGATAACCCCAGGACAGATCCAGCGGATGTTCGGTGACCGGCAATAGTTCGATATGGGTGAAGCCCATTTGCTTGACATAGTCGACTAACTGTACGGCCAACTGGCGGTAGCTGAGAAAATTGCCTTGATTGTCGCGCCGCCAGGAACCTAGATGCACCTCGTAAATGGACATCGGCTCATGGAGCCAGTTGTGGTTCGCGCGCTGCATCATCCATTGATGATCTTTCCATTGGTAGGTTTTTTCCTTGATCACGATCGACGAGGTATTCGGCCGGAATTCGAAGTATTGCCCGTACGGATCGGATTTGACCAGAATCTCGTTGCTTTGGCGGTTCAGGATTTCAAACTTGTACAAACTGCCGGCCTTCAGTTCCGGGATAAATATTTCCCAGACACCGCTGCTGCCGAGGCTGCGCATCGGATGGCAGCGTCCGTCCCAACGGTTGAAATCGCCTATTACGCTGATCCGGCCGGCATTCGGCGCCCATACCGCAAATTGCACCCCGCTGATCCCATCGATCTGGTGTAAATGCGCTCCAAGCTTTTGATAAATATGCCAGTGTTTGCCTTCTCCGAACAGATGCAGGTCGAATTCAGGTGTTTGCGTGCCGAAATCATACGCATCGAAATTTTCGTGGCTATAGCCGTTCTTGTCTTTCCAGGCCAAACGGTAATGCGCGGGCAGATCGTCTTCCTGCGCCTGATAGACGAAGAAATCGGAGCCGGGGACACGTTCGAGCGTTTTGCCGTTATGGCTGAATTGAACCGATTCGGCATACGGCATGAAGACCTTGACTTCGACGCCTCCATTTTTGTGGTGGCGGCCTAGAATCGAGAAGGGGTCGTGATGGCGGGCATTTGCAATCTTCAAATGTTCATCATCAAGGGCCGAATAGGGTTCGATTTTGGTTTTCGGTGATGGATTAGCCGGCGTTTTAGATGGGGCGCTGCTTTCAGCGGCGGCCTGAACAGCAGATGTAATGGGTTGAGGTGCAGAAGGCATCAAAGCAGTTTCTTTGATTTTAAGAGGTTTTTGGTTTTTGCTTTGCTCAGCCTTGGCGCTCAATGGCGGCGGATTGACGGCGGGATCGGTTACGGTCTTCAGTGCATCGGTATCTTTCGGGGTTTTCGAGCGTTTTGTCACTGGATTTCGCCTCAATCATAGTAAAATAAATTTGCAGTGAATGTTACCAAACACGACAATAGATGTGAATCTATATCTAGAAGGAGTATCAAATGCCAGACCATTTAGTAAGTCATTTAACACGCAATACCATCGCATTGATTTTGGCGGGGGGACGGGGTTCACGGTTAATGAATATGACGGACTGGCGTGCGAAACCGGCCGTGCCGTTCGGCGGTAAATTCAGAATCATCGATTTTCCATTGTCAAATTGTGTCAATTCCGGTATTCGCAAAATCGGAGTTCTGACTCAATACAAGGCTGATTCGCTGATCCGGCATTTGCAGTTGGGTTGGGGTTTTATGAATGGCGAATTCGGAGAATATGTGCATATCATGCCCGCCCAGCAACGGCATGATGAGGATTCTTGGTACAAGGGAACGGCCGATGCCGTATTCCAGAATATCGATATTTTGCGTGCACGCAATCCGGACTATGTTCTCGTTCTTGCCGGCGATCATATTTATAAAATGGATTACGCGGCGATGATCGCGGATCATGTTGCCCGCAACGCCGATCTGACCATTGGCTGTATTGAAGTCTCTTTAAAAGATGCCACTGCGTTCGGGGTGATGGGGGTCGATGAAAACCGTAGAGTGCGGGCGTTCGTCGAAAAACCGGCCAATCCCCCTGTGATGCCGGGTAGAACCGACACCGCGCTGGCCTCGATGGGTATTTATGTTTTCAACTCGCGATTCTTGTTCGAGCAACTGATTAAGGATGCCGACACCAAAGGCAGCCAACATGATTTCGGCAAGGACATTATTCCTGCCGTGATCGACAAGTACCTGATCAATGCCTATCCTTTCCTGGACATGCAAAGCGGCTTGCAGAGTTATTGGCGTGATGTGGGTACAATCGATGCTTACTTTGAAGCGAATATGGAGTTGATCGGCGTCAAACCCGATCTGAACCTGTATGATCAGACTTGGCCGATATGGACCTATCAGGATCAGACTCCGCCTGCCAAATTCGTTTTTGACGATGATAATCGGCGGGGCTATGCGGTCGATTCGATGGTGTCCGGAGGCTGCATCATCTCCGGTTCTTCGGTCCGGCATTCGTTGCTGTTCTCGAACGTTCGCGTCAACTCCTTTACTACACTCGAGAATTGCATCGTGCTGCCGCAAGCGAATATCGGCCGCAATTGCCGGATCAAGCGCGCAATCATTGAAAAGGGCTGCGAAATTCCCGAAGGCACCGTGATTGGCGAAAATCTGGCCGAAGATGCAAAGAAATATCATGTCAGCCCCGGCGGCATCGTGCTGGTTACCCCGGACATGCTAGGTCAGAAGTTGCATTTCGTTAGATAGACCGCTTAATCGTATATACGCCGCCGTCAGGTACGCAGAGGAATCCTGCGGCAGCTGGCGGCGGCTTTGATTTTCAAACAGCGCTTTTTTCGCGCGACTGCCTGCAAAGTCAAAAGGTTAAGGCTGAATCGACCGCTTATCGTTGTGTAAGAGGGCAATATTCCTTGAAATGCCGGGGGAATTATTGTTTAATCTGACTCAATAATTAAAGCGTTCCAAATAGCGATTCATTTCATCGGCTACGCCGGAAACCCTTTAATAGCGCGGCTTCGCAAAAGCGATTCGCGCGCTCTTTTCATATGACCGGAAGGGTCCCTGTAGTGGCTGAAGTCGAGCCTCTTAGGTCGCTCTCTCCGCTTTGGCTCCCCACTACTCATTCAGCTTTGGGCTCCGCGACAAATGGATCACGGCACTATCACTTGCTTGTCAAAACAGACCCTTCATGCTTGTCGCTAAGAGATTCTATACCCTTCGTTTCCCGGTTGGCGTTTCCGGATCATTTAACTGCAAACCCGACCAGCAAAGATTCATACGGATTTTTAAATATTTTGCTTGAGATGATTGCTTGAATAATGTAATGAACCAACGGCGTGCAGGCGTACTTCTGCATATAACTTCGCTGCCGGGTCATGACCGGCACGGCGATCTGGGTCAAAATGCTTATTATTTTGTTGATTTTTTGCAAAATTGCGGGATGTCGGTATGGCAGACTTTACCGCTCGGCATGCCCCATGGCGATGGTTCTCCTTATCAATGCTTATCGGCCCATGCAGGCAATCCCGAACTGATCAGTCTGGATCACTTGGTACAGTCCGGGTGGCTGAACTTTTCTGATCAAGGTCCGGCAATACGCGAATCGCGTGAGTTCAACAAAAGCGATCTGGTTGCCCAAGCATATTACGGTTTTCTCGACAGGGCGACCGTGCAGGATCAGGAAGACTTCAAGCAATTTTGCGAAGCCAAGGCTTCCTGGCTTGATGATTTTGCGTTATTTATCGTGCTCAGAAACGAGTTTGATTGTAAAAGCTGGAATCTTTGGCCTGATCGCTACAAGGAGCGGGAGCCGAAAGCGTTAAAAGAAATGCAGCGGCGCCTGAAGCGCGAAATTGACTGTATTAAATTCGAGCAATATGTGTTTTGCCGGCAGTGGATGGCGCTGAAGCGGTATGCGAATGAAAAAGGGGTCTTATTATTCGGCGACGTGCCGATTTTCGTCTCCTACGACAGCGCGGACGTCTGGGCTAATCGTGCCATGTTCAAGCTTGATGAATCGGGCGAGATGCGGGTTGTGGCGGGAGTGCCGCCCGACTATTTTTCCGCTAACGGGCAACGCTGGGGTAATCCGCATTACGATTGGAATGCATTGCAAAAAAACGGTTTCGATTGGTGGATCAATCGGATGTCGACCCAGATGGAGCTATTCGATATTTTACGCATTGACCACTTCCGGGGGTTTGAGGCAGCCTGGGAAATTCCTGCGCATGAAGAGACTGCGATCAAGGGTGTATGGGTCAAAGCGCCCGGCAAAGAGCTCTTGCAGACGATCAACAATGAATTCGGTGAAATAGCACTAATAGCCGAAGATTTGGGAGTGATTACTCCCGAAGTGGAAATGCTCCGGGATGAATTCGAATTACCGGGGATGAAGATTCTGCATTTTGCGTTTGGCGGCAATACCGACAATCCTTACTTGCCGAACCATTTTACTAAGAACTGCGTCGTTTATACCGGTACACACGATAACGATACGACGATCGGATGGGTGCACAAGCTCAGCCATCAGCAAAAGCATTTTATTTACGATTATCTTGGTTTTCCCTCCATTCCTCTGCATTGGGCGTTGATACAGGCTGCGTTAAGCTCGGTGGCTAATCTCGCCGTGATACCGATGCAGGATATTCTGGAATTGGATACCGAGCATCGGATGAATACGCCCGGCACTACGACAGGCAATTGGAACTGGCGTTTTCAGTGGGGTCAATTAACCGATGAGAGAGCGGGAAAGCTGGCCCATCTTGTCAATCTGTTCGATCGAAAACGCTAGCTATGTTGATCGGATTTCGTCTGTACAGATGCTTCCCCTAATGGGTGGTCCTAAGGCAGAGCAATTATCGAGCCTAAGAACCGACCCATCGATTACGCAAGCGTTAGCTCAATCATCATCTTTGGGCTTCGTCGTTTTTTTTATTTCGGTCAATGGAATATGATAACTTTCGATGATTCGCTTGATTTGTTCCTTGTTTTCCGCAATCAATTTATTTAGCATTTTCTGCCGCTGTTTATCGCCGCTTCTGACTCCCATCGCCATCGCAAATTCAAACGGAATGCCGGGCTCCGATTGCATCGGAATCACCGTGTAACCGTTCTTGGCGTTCTGGGAAACGATATAACCCGCAATGGGTCCCCAGACAATTACCATATTGATTTTTTTAGCTTTTAAATCCTGATTGATCTGCATGGCGACATTGTTGTCTTCATCGCCGGACATCGATTGGTATGGAATGCCCATCTCCAATAGACCGTATTTTTGCAGCCAGGCGGTTCCCGGTCCTCGGTCGAACATCGCGATTTTTAGCTCATCCTGCCTCTCCAAAGGTAGGTTGACCAGTTGCTGTGCATTTTTGATATCGTCAAAACCTCGGCCTTTTGCAATCAGCAACACATAGGTCGATTGATAATAAGGCTCCGTAGTCAAGGCCATATCGGAATCGGCTGGAACGCTCATGACCACATCGCATTTGAATTCCTTGCTGTCCACTTCTTTTTCATTGACCGGTGCATTCAAGGTATTGCGGATGAAGCCGATGCGCTGGGGAAACCAGGTGTATTCGAGGGTTTGCCCCAGTTTTTTAGCAAACAGTTCGGCAATCTTGTTTTCGAAGCCGTCTTGGTTCTTAGTCGAGTAGGGCGGGTTCAACGGATCGGCGCAGACTTTGAATTTTTCTTTTGCATGGAGGGTGGTGGCGACTCCGGCCATAAAGGCGCTGATGAGTAATCGACGAAGAATGGATTTTACCGGCATGAATATTTCTCCGATGGAACGTTGAGATGGATGAAATGCTTAAAAGTTAGTGAAAATAATTTTTTAGCGGTTATAGATTTGCGGAGTTTTAAAACCCGGCGGGTCTGCAGCCTGAAAGTTTGTTTTTAACCAAACCCTTGCTTAAAGGGAAAAGCTGATGGTTTTACGCAGAGCAAGGCTACCAAATAAAAAAGCCCTGACTGATAAATCAGCCAGGGCTCCGATCCAGCCTAAAAAACGGTTGGATTAGTTAGGCAATGCAAACACAGTCAGGGTGCCGCCCAGCTTGGTGAACGAGCTCAGGCTTCTGTAGGCACCGACCGCGCCCAGACCTTCGGTTTCACCTTCAAGACCGGCCGCGATACCGATACCTGCCCAGCCGCCGATACCTGACAATACGCCGACATATTGCTTGCCGTTATAGCTCCAGGTGTTGACGTTGCCGATGATGCCGGATGGGGTCTTGAATTTGTACAATTCCTGACCGGTTTTTGCATCGACTGCTTTCAGATAGCCTTCCAGCGTGCCGTAGAACACCACGCCGCCGGCGGTTGCGACAGAGCCTGACCAAACAGAGAATTGCTCTTTGTTCGACCATACGATCTTGCCGGTTTTCGCGTCATAAGCGGTGAATTGACCCAGGTTGGTGGATCCATCCGGCTGGCCGGTCATTACGTCTGCGCCGGCCGGCATCATGGTCAAAGTCGCGCCCACATACGGCTGACCTGCAGTGTAAGAAACTTCGAATGGTTCGTAGTTCATGCACAGGTGGTTGCCGGAAATGTAGAACAAGCCGGTTTGCGGAGAGTAAGAAACCGGTTGTTGGTTCTTCGCCCCCAATGCCGCAGGGCAAGCGCCTTCGGTATTAACATCTTCGCCGTTATGCTCGGTGCTGTATTTGGCAACGACTTGCGGACGGCCGCTGTTCATATCGACGTGAGTCGCCCAGTTGACGGACTTGTCGAATTTTTCGGCAACCAACAGTTCGCCCGTTTCGCGGTCCAGGGTGTAGCCGAAACCGTTACGGTCGAAATGTACGATCGTTTTGTGCTGTTTGCCTTTGACTTCCTGGTCGACCAAAACGGTTTCGTTGATGCCGTCATAATCCCATTCGTCATGCGGAGTCATTTGGTAAACCCATTTGACCGCTCCGGTGTCCGCGTCGCGAGCCCACAGGGACATCGACCATTTGTTGTCGCCAGGACGTTGTACAGGGTTCCAGGTGGACGGGTTGCCTGATCCGTAGTAAATCAGGTTCAATTTTGGATCGTAGCTGTACCAGCCCCAGGTGGTGCCGCCGCCGATTTTCCATTGATCGCCTTCCCAGGTGCTAGTGCTTGAGTTAGCGCCTACTGGAGTGACTTTGCCATCTTTCCAGGTGGTAGTCTTGCTTGGATCGATCAGCGTGTCGGCGTCTGGACCCATGCTGTAGCCTTTCCATGCCAACTGACCGGTCTTGATGTCATAAGCCGCCAGGAAGCCGCGTACGCCGAATTCACCGCCGGAGATACCGGTAATGACCTTGTCTTTAACAACCAATGGGGATTGCGTGTTGGTCATGCCCAGTTTAGGGTCGCCGTTTTGTACGCTCCATACGCGTTTGCCGGTTTTAGCATCCAACGCGGTTAAAACTGTATCAGATTGTTGCAGGAAAATTTTGCCGTCGCCGTATGCCAGGCCGCGGTTAACGGTATCGCAACACATCACAGGAACGGTGACGTCAGCATCTTGAGTTGGAGTATATTCCCAAATGACAGATTGGGTTTTTTGATCAATCGCAAATACGGTGTTAGGGAATGGAGTGTGGACGTAAAGAACATCGTTTACGACCAATGGACCGCCTTCATGACCACGCAGAACGCCGGTAGAAAAAGACCAGGCAGGTTGCAGGTTTTTTACGTTGCTGCTGTTGATTTGATCCAGTTCGCTGTAACGAGTGCCTGCGTAGTTGCCGCCCCACATAGACCAGTTAGCAGGGTTTTGCGAAAGTTTTTCAAGATCGCTGTTCGCCGTTGCAATTGCGGGTGCAGCCAGGATTGCAGCTACACTTGAAGCAAGCAGCCAACTTTTAAAAGGCTTCTTCATATTTTTCTCTCCTGGTATTTTGCTGTGCCACAAAATACTGATTATTTATTTTGACTAATATTAGTTTTTGGGTGAATTGGTGTTTTTCTAATGGTCAAACAGGCTCACTCCAGTTGCGTAGATTCAAGGATTTTGCCTAAAAAGTCAATATCAAAAAGGCTAAAGGGCGCATTATAAAAGGCGAAAGCGCAAAAAAATTATACTGTTGCGATTTTGTGACAACTTTATTTTTTTGCAGGATTCTGCCGGTATGACGGCGTCAACAACCGCTCAAACCGTTTCGATTCGATATCCTTGAGACGTCCAGCATAACGTTTGGCCGGCTTCCTTGTTCCATGCAGCCAGCACGAAACGCCGCGCAGCGTTTCCGTCAATCTGAAAGTCATGCACATTTGGCCGGTGCGTATGGCCGTGAATCAACTGCAAGCATCCGTACTTTTTCATTATTTGACTCACCGTTTCCTGATTCACATCCATAATCTCCAGGCTTTTTTTTCGCTTGTGCCAATAGCTTCGCCAGCGGTACCAGCGCGCAGCCACAAGGCGCAGCAGGAGGGGTTTGCTCAAAACTGACCGGATCCACTCCGGTGTGCGGGATCTGACGCGAAACGCCTGATAAGGCAGGTCGTCGGTACAGAGCAGATCGCCGTGCGTGAGCAGAGTAGGAGTGCCATAGAGATCGATCACTTCATAATCACCGAGCAGTGTGACTCCGGTTTGATCGCAAAAGCGTTCGCCGAGCAGGAAATCGCGGTTACCTAACTGTAAGTACACAGGTGTGCCCGCAGCAGTCAGTTTTTTAAGCTGGTGTTTGATTTTGCCGTTTGGCGGTGTCGGATCGTCATCGCCGATCCAGGCATCGAACAAATCGCCGAGAATATAAAGCGCTTCGGCTCCAGCGGCGCGGTTTTCCAGAAAACTTAGAAAACGGCGAGTGATTTCGGGTTTGTCGATCGAGAGGTGAAGATCGGAAATGAACAAAATCATAACGGCAGGCGTAAAAGACTAGAGGCCAAAGACGAGAGCCTTTGGCCAAGTCCCTTTATTTTGAGCCTTATTTTATCACTTCCGCCTTTTCGATCACGATGTCGGTTTTAGGCACGTTTTGATGAGGGCCGCGGTTGCCGGTCGCTTGCTCGGCCATCTTGTCCACCACGTCCATGCCTTCGACGACTTCGCCGAATACCGCATAACCCCAGCCGCTTGGTGTCGGGCTGGTATGGTTCAGGAATGTATTGTCTCCATAGTTGATGAAGAATTGCGCAGTCGCGGAATCCGGATCGGAGGTGCGCGCCATTGCGATGCTGCCGCGTTTGTTTGGCAGACCATTATCCGCTTCGTTCTTGATCGGGGCATCGGTGGTTTTTTGCTGGAACTGGGTGTCGAAACCGCCGCCTTGTGCCATGAAGCCTTTGATTACGCGATGAAAAATCGTGCCGTTGTAAAAACCCTTATTCACGTAATTAAGAAAATTCTGCGAAGAAATGGGGGCTTTGACGGGATCGAGCTGGATCACGATCGCGCCCAATGAGGTAGTCAGTTTGACTTTCGAAGATTCAGACATTTTATTTTCCGTTGCAAATGAAAGTGTGGATTGTAAAACGAGTATCAGGCTTAGTAAGGTAATACGCATAAATTTTTCCCCGGCTAAGATACAAAGCGTCTAAGTTTATGTGTTTTCGCCTTGAAAGAGAAGCGGTCGCTTGGTAAATTGTAACGTTTTGCAGAAGAGCGGTTCAATTTGCCGTTCTTAATTAAATATCGGAATCATCGGTTCATGTTGAAAATCTACAACACCCTGACGCGTCAAAAAGAAACCTTCAAGCCGCGCATCGAAGGCAAGGTCGGCATGTATGTCTGCGGCATGACCGTTTACGACTACTGCCATATCGGCCATGCGCGGGTCATGGTCGTGTTCGATACGGTCGCGCGTTATTTTCGGCATTTGGGTTACGATTTGACTTATGTGCGCAATATCACCGATATCGACGACAAGATCATTCAGCGCGCGAATGAGAATGGAGAGGACTTCAACCAGTTGACCGCGCGCTTTATCGACGCGATGCATGAAGACGAGCGGGCGCTGGCGGTATTGCCGCCGGACATCGAGCCGCGCGCGACGCAGTCGATTGCTTCGATCATCGGGATGATCGAAACCTTACTGAAGAAAGGTTACGCATATATCGGCAGTAATGGCGACGTATTCTATGCGGTCGAAAAATTTAAGGACTACGGCAGCCTGTCCGGCAAGAAACTAGAAGACCTGCAGGCCGGGGAGAGGGTCGATGTCGATACGGCCAAGCAGAATCCGTTCGATTTCGTGCTCTGGAAAATGGCCAAGGCAAACGAACCCTCCTGGTCCTCACCCTGGGGCGAAGGCCGTCCCGGCTGGCATATCGAATGTTCGGTAATGTCGACCTGCTGCCTCGGCAATCATTTCGACATCCACGGCGGCGGCATGGATTTGCAGTTTCCGCATCACGAAAACGAGATCGCCCAGTCCGAAGGCGCGACCGGCGAGAAGTTCGTGAATCTGTGGATGCACAACGGCTTCGTGCGCGTGAACGAAGAAAAGATGTCCAAGTCGCTCGGCAATTTTTTTACCCTGCGCGATGTGCGTAAGAAATACAAGCCTGAAATAATTCGCTTCTTCATTTTGTCGAGCCATTATCGCAGCCCGTTGAACTATTCGGACGAGCAATTGAACGATGCCAAAGCCGGGCTGGATCGTCTTTATACCGCATTGCGTGGTGTGGGTTTGACTACGGATCCTGATACCCATTTTGATGAGGGTCTCTTTAAAGTCTTAATTGAAACAGCAATGAATGACGATTTCAATACTCCTAAAGCAATAGCAGTATTGTTCGAATTAGCCAAAGAGATCAATAAAGCAAAAGAAAATAATCCCGAAAGAGCAGGGCATTTAGCGAGCATTCTTAAAGCCTTCGGCGGTTTATTGGGGATATTGCAGGCTGATCCTGAGGCTTGGTTAAAAGGGAATATAAGCCATGTAGTAGAAGCAGTAGGTAGAGCTACTGAATCATCTTCGGCCTCAGGTATAAGTGAAGTAATTATAGGAACAGCGTGGATTGAGCAGCAAATTCAAGCACGTCTGGAAGCCAAAAAAGTTAAAAATTGGGCCTTGGCCGATCAGATCCGTAATCAATTGAAAGAACAAGATATTATCCTCGAAGACGCACCGAACGGTACAACCAGCTGGCGGCGTGGATAAAATTGTTCGAACTGTGTAGGGCGGGCAAACGGCCTTATCGTTTGCCCACCTTTTGCTAAAAAATGGTAGGCAGAATAGTGCTGCCCACCCTTATATCTCTCCCTAAAATGACCGAAATCAAAGATCAATCTCTGGAAACTTTTTTTAACGAACTGGCCAGCAAAGCCCCGACGCCCGGCGGCGGCAGCGCAGCGGCGGTAATGGGCGCTCAATCGGCCGCTCTGACCAGCATGGTCTGTAATCTGACAATTGGCAAGCCTAAATATGCGGAAGTCGAAGCCGACATGCAGGCTTTGCTCGAAAAATCCGAAGCCTTGCGCGAAAGACTGACTGCCATGATCAAGGCCGATGTCGATGTCTTCAATCGTCTGATGGCCACCTATGGCTTGCCGAAAGATACCGACGAACAAAAAACTGCGCGCAGTGCGGCGATCCAGGATGTATTGAAGGAAGCGACCGAAGTTCCGTTAGCCTGCGCCCGCGCCTGCCGGGAAGTAATCGACTTGAGCCGGATTGCCGCCGAGAAAGGCAATACGGGGGTGATCAGCGATGCCGGCGTTGCGGCGATGGCGGGCTACGGCGCATTAAAAAGCGCGGCACTGAATGTATACATCAATGCCGGCAGTTTGAAAGATCGTATTTTTGCGGACGCTAAATTGAGGGAGTTAGAGGCATTGCTGCAAGGAAGCGAGGCCGACACAGAGGAAATCTATCAAATCGTGAAAGCAAAATTATAAGCGGCTGCCGACTTAGAGAAAACCCATAGTACCCTCAAAACAAGTGAATTATTGTAGCGCCCTCGCTTACTAAGGTAAGAGGGGACGGTTTGTGTTTTTATGCACTAGCTTTGGCATTATGGCGTAAGTGTCTTTATCGAGATAATTCGTATCATGAGGCATTTATGATATTCGGAGAGTTCTCTTCTCTTATCTGGGGCCTGTCCGCCGTTTGCGCCTTAACAGGCGTACTCGTCATTTTCGACATCTACCGACGCAGGCGGAAAATCCCTTCCCGGTTACCTCAACCTGTTGCCCGTAAACCGTGGCATAACCTTGATCTGAAAGTCCTGGCGGACGAGTTACCCACCGATCCAGTCAAAGGATTGGCCTCGGAAGAAGCCAAACAGCGATTGCAGCGCGACGGAAGAAATGAACTGCGGAAAACCCGGTCTGTTTCTGCTTTGACCATTTTCTTCAGACAGTTTGCCAGCTTAGTGATATGGGCGCTGATCGGGGCCGTGGCAATATCCATGTATCTCGGCGAAAAAGCCGAAAGCATCGCGATTATTGCGATTATTGTGTTGAATGCTGTAATCGGCTTTTTTCAAGAGTTTCGCGCCGAAAAGAGCGCTGCTGCTTTAGCGCAATTAGCAGCTCCAAAAGCCCGCGTCATGCGAAATGGCCATGCGGAGATGTGCGCTGCTTCCGAGATTGTGGCTGGCGATGTGTTGTTACTGGAGGCAGGCGATTTAGTGGCCGCGGATGCGCGTTTGATTGAGGCTTTTTCCCTGCGCGCCAACGAAGTGTCTTTGACCGGAGAGTCCCTGCCAGTGGACAAGTCAGTCAACCGATTGCCGCCTGACACCCCTTTGGCAGATCGCAGCAATATGGTGTTTCTCGGCACCAGTATTGCACTGGGTTCAGGACGGGCACTGGTCATCGCTACCGGAATGCGTACCGAATTAGGATTGATCGCGCAGTTGCTGGAGACGGCCGAGAAAGACACGACGCCGTTGCAAAAACGGCTTGATAGAATTACCCGTTATCTGTTGTGGGCTAGCCTTGGGATTGTAGCGTTAGTATTTCTACTAGGGTTGGTGCGGTCCATTCCCCCTTTCGAATTATTTCTTTCCGCGGTCAGTCTGGCCGTAGCGGCCATTCCCGAGGGCCTGCCGGCGGTCGTAACAATGGCGCTGGCGCTGGGTATGCAGCGCATGATTCGCCGTAACGCTCTGGTGCGTCGGCTCCAGTCAGTTGAAACCCTGGGTAGCGCACAAGTCATTTGCACCGATAAAACCGGAACCTTGACGGTCGGCGAAATGACTGCACGCCAACTGCTTGCAGGTTTGCGTTTATACCACGTGACCGGTGAGGGTTATGATATTGAAGGAGAGTTTTTTTCTGATAATATAAAACGCCTGCCGGCGCAGGATACCGCGCTTTACGCATTGCTTTATGCCGCTGCCGCCTGTAACGACGCTGAAATCATAAATCAAGGCGTCATTGGAGATCCGACGGAAGGGGCTTTGCTGATCGCTGCAGCCAAAGGCGACATTACTCGTGTGGCTATCGAAGACTCTGCGCCCCGGTTTGCGACACTGCCCTTTGATTCGGAACGCAAACGCATGACGATTGTGCGCAGGGAGGCCAACGCTGCCAAGGCTTTTACTAAGGGCGCCTTTGAAGTCGTATTGATGCGGTGTGCTTATATCCAGCACGATGGTGAAGTTAGGCCGCTAACCGATGACGATATGCAGGTCATTACCCAAGCGGCTGTCAAAATGGCCCAAAGTGCCTTGCGCGTGCTGGCGGTGGGCCAGCGTCTCCTGAATCAGGATAAGGAGGCAGCCGAGGATATCGAGCAGGAATTAATTTTTCTTGGTCTTTTCGGCCTGCAAGATCCTCCAAGAGGGGAGGCTAAGAGCGCGGTGGCGCGTTGCCGGGGTGCGGGCATCAAGACAGTGATGATTACTGGAGATCATCCCGATACTGCGGCGGCTATTGCCCGCGAACTGGATATTTTGCGCGACGGGGACAAGCTGGTTACCGGCCGCGATCTGGAGCATATGTCCGAGCAGGACTTTGCTGAAATCGTACAGGAAACTGCCGTTTACGCCCGCGTGACAGCCGAAGACAAGCTTCGTATTGTGCGTGCCTGGAAAGCGTCCAATAAGGTTGTGGCGATGACCGGGGACGGCGTTAACGATGCGCCGGCCCTGAAGGAAGCCGCCATCGGCATTGCCATGGGGCAAACCGGTACCGAAGTCACCAAGGAAGCCGCCGACCTGATTATTATCGATGATGATTTTTCTTCGATTGTCGCGGCGGTCGAAGAAGGGCGCGGGATCTATGACAATATCGCCAAAACCCTGGCTTATCTGCTTGCCGGAAATTCAGCTGAATTGATGGTTGTACTCGCGGCTACCCTATTGGGTTGGCCTTTGCCCTTATTACCACTGCAATTATTATGGATTAATCTGGTAACCGACGGTCTGCCTGCTTTGGCACTGGCCACCGATCCTATTGATTCCGATGTGCTGAAACGGCCGCCGCGTCCAACGGAAGCGCAATTGCTGGACAGCGAGTTTATACGCCTCACCGTGCTGACAGGTTGCCTCACTTCGACCCTTGCGATTCTTGTGTTTGCCTTCGAATTTTATGTGCACGCGGATGGCGTAGAGCAAGCTCGTGATGCAACTTTCACTGCGTTGGTGACGATGGAACTGATGCGGGCTTTCGGTGCGCGCAGCACCGACAGAACCGTTTTTGAAGTGGGAGTGCTGTCAAATCTTTGGCTGTTTGTGATCGTCTCGATCAGTTTTTCACTGCAATTATTGATCCACCAACTGCCCGTGTTTCAAACTCTATTTGGGACAAGTCCTCTTACCTTCCAGCATTTCGTCATTTGGATAGGGTTAGGGTTTATTCCGTTAACGATTTTGGAAGTCAGAAAAGTCCTGTTAAAGCAGCGGAAAATTTTAAGTCGGGCTTGAGTTAGCAGTTCTGCAACGCATTAAAATACCCGGCGCTTCCTTGCGCCTTTATTTGATGGTTTTTTCAACGAGATCAATTGGATATATTATTTTTAACCAGTTTTCTGAACATTCCCAAAAGCCATTCCCTTTTAATTACGGCCCAATAGCTGATAAAGCCGAGCAGCAGACCGAAGGTCAGTTTACCCAATACCGATGATTCTTCCGGAGTGCTCCCTGTGGCTACTGCTTGTCCTGGAACGGCCGCGGCCGCTGTGCTTGCGGAGGTTGCGACCGAACTCGGCTGCGCAATCTGCACGGCCTTTTTAGCGGGCTGGTACCCTGCTTTCACATCTGGAAAGCCAAGGCTGTGCCATGTATCCATGTCCTGCCATATAGGGTATTTTCTTTGCCAGAATTCCTTGGTGAAATACGGGGCGAGACTCATGCCATGCAGCGACGGAATGCCTTTTTCGTCCAGGAATTTTTTATAAACCACCAAGCTGATATCGCCGCCTTCACCTACACCGTCAGTAGTGAAAGCTTTCTCGACATGGTCATGAAACATCCAGACACCTTCGCCAAAGCTGTGCAAGCCGTCATCGACGCCCGAAAGCTCCAGATCGAGCCGTTGGGCGGGGGTCAACCCATGGACGTCTCGGGTGATAAAGGCGTTCGGGCCGTTATCGACCCCGTCGTAATGGGTCGAGGTCGGCTTGTGTCCGTGCAGGTGCACTGCAATCGTTTCCTGTGTGCCGTTATAGACGCGCAGCTTGACCTTTTGGTCCTGCTCCAAAACGACCAGCGACTCTCTGAGCGTATAAGGAAACGAACGGCCGTTCAGCATGAAATAATCGTCCTTTGCTTCGGTTACATCGTAATCCAGATTCAGACGCTTTCCGATCAGGCGAGGATCATTGACCGAGCGGGCGAGCTCATGCAGTTCCTTATCCGCGGACTGATAATGCAGGTCGTATTCCGAAGCATATTTTTCGAGTATGGCAACAGACGGATGGCGAACCTGGCCCGCGCCCACGTTGAAGACCTGCGGCCAGTTGTTGGGGCGGTTTTCCTCGATCACGAACATGCCCTGAAGACCCATCGGAATGTGCACGTGCGGCTGCACGTGGCAATGGTAATACATGGTTCCGGCCTGGCGCGGCTTGATCACATAGGTTTTCTTTTGCCCCGGCATCACATCCATCGCGCTGGTCTGGCCGACGCCGTCGTTGCCGCCTCCGCTGTGATCCATGTAAGGATGGTCGATGCCGTGCAGATGGATCGAATGTGGCAGATAATGGGTATTTTCCAGCACCAGCCAGACGATATCATTCTGCTCGACCCGAATGACCGGAGACGGCGAACGCAGCAACGGATTTGCAATCGGTTCGTAAAGACTCAGCGTCGACATGTCGCGGGTCTTCGGTGCGAATACCCAGAATGTCGGCTGAATGCCCGGTGCGATGTCGAATGTTGTAGTCGGATCCTTCATGTCCGGCGAGTGGCCGTTCAATTCGGCGATCTCGAGTTTGATGATATATTTGTCCGGGTCGCCGTCGCCATCCAGGTCATCCGACATCGTGATCGCGTCAGCGGCAAGCTGAGTCTGCATCAGAGTATCCATCGAAATACCGTTGGTGCCTTTTACAAAGGCGGCGATTTCGGCGGGATTGTCCGGGTTGCAGAGCAGCGATTCCTGAATCTCGACCCCGTCAATGACTTGGGCCTTGCGCCATTCTGGATCAGTGAAATTTGAACAGACTTCTTCCACTGCGCCCAGTTCGGTTTTTCCGTTGGGCGGCAGATCGGTGGCGGCCTGGCTCCAGACTGGGTCAAGGAGCAGCGGGGCGCCACAAAGAATGGCAAGAAGCTTTTTTTGCATAAATTACCTCGGAAAAACTACACGAATAAAACACTTGTTCCCGGCGGGTACAAGTATAATTACCTTGCTGATTCTAACAAATTAGAACGTCGAAGTCTTCCTTGACGGTAAGTGCGACATGATTAAATCCAACGATTGTAATGGATAGTTGAAAGGGTGAAAAGTTCAGCAAGGAAAAACCGGCCATACCTGTGCCGGTTTTCGTGGATTGTCATGTAAATCGGTAAATGATGCCATGCCGATCGAAAAGTGGATTTGAAAAGATCAAAGGGGAATGCCGCAAAATTGGCCTGTATCGAAATATGGGCTTTTCGGCTTAGCGGTTCGCGAAACGTGGAATGGTGTTGAGTTTGTCCTGTTCCAGATGGACATAATTCAGTCCCATTAATGTCTTCTCGGGGTGCGGGTGTTCGATCCAGACGATGCGGGCTTCGCCGATCATTCCAAGTTTTTCAAATTCGAAAGGAGCCGTCGTTTCGGAGTCATCAATCGTGATCGTCTCATCCAGATGAATCATTAGCCCTTCAACCGACACATTCACCGCCATGAAGGGATGATAACCGCCGTTCAGTCGAATACGTCCCTCTCCTGGCAACTTTTTTCGGTACATTTTTCGTTTATAAATAAAATCTTCAACATCATACGAAACCGATTTAAATTCCAGTGCGATCAATATTTTATCTTTTTTAATATCGGCCCGGATCACTTCCATTTCGCCAGCCAGTCGCATCGAAGGAATGAAAATATCGGTCAAGGTTGACGTTTGCAGCGAGTTGAAAATATCCCTGATATCGTTTTCGGCGCCTTTTTGTTGGTTAAGCTCGGCCAGTAAACCGGTAATGGACAGATTCTTGATGATGATGGCCTGTTCTTGCCCGTTAAGAAAAATCATACCTTCAAGATACAAATCTTTTCTAAAAGCGCGCGGTAATTCGAGTTTCATTTTTTCTCCTGATTATGCCGATTCATCATACAGCGACCACTTGCCGAGGTGATCGTAAATTTTAGTCAATTTGGAAGTTTTTGTCGGATGGGGAAGGATTACTTTATTTTCCGGCCATACCGAAATATGTTGAGTTTCTGGTGATTAGCCTATCATAACCTGTTTCAGCGCTACGGACCGATATTCCGAATCGCCGCTTATCGGAAGCAGAAGATGAGGAAGTTGGGCTTCGGTTCAATCAAAACGAAATTCGCCGTCAGTTTTTTGTTTAGTTACGATTCGGGTTATAATAACTGCTTTCCTGATGAACTTTCCTGGGGCTACATAATCACTCTGAGTATAGTCATTAATACTGTGGAGGCTGTGAGCATCATTTTATCTCGCGGGTTATTTCTTTAGGAATATAGACTTAGAGATTTTAAATGATTTTCGACAATATGACGCAGAAGCTTTATATTCAAACCAACGGTTGCCAGATGAACGAGTATGATTCCGATAAAATGCGGGATGTGCTGTACGTGTCACATGGTTTGGAGTTGACGGACGATCCGAAACAGGCGGATGTTTTGTTGTTGAATACCTGCTCGATCCGCGAAAAGGCGCAGGAAAAAGTGTTTTCCGCGTTGGGCCAGTGGCGTATCCTGAAAGAAAAACGCCCCGAAGTCGTGATCGGCGTCGGCGGCTGCGTAGCCAGTCAGGAGGGTGATGCGATTCAAAAACGCGCCCCATTCGTCGACATCGTTTTCGGTCCGCAGACTCTGCATCGCCTCCCGCAAATGATTGATCAGGCCCGCAATAAGCGCATGCCGGTCGTCGATATCTCTTTCCCCGAAATCGAAAAATTCGATGCGCTGCCTGAGCCGCGCGCCGAGGGCCCTAAGGCGTTTGTCTCGGTAATGGAGGGCTGCAGCAAATACTGTTCCTTCTGCGTGGTGCCTTATACCCGCGGCGAAGAAATCAGCCGTCCGCTCGACGATGTGGTCGCGGAAATCACGGCATTGGCAAGACAGGGCGTTCGCGAAGTCAATCTGCTCGGCCAGAATGTGAATGCCTACCGCGGCCAGATGGAAGACGGCGATATTGCCGATTTCGCGTTGCTGCTGCACCATGTAGCTGCAATTGAGGGCATCGGCCGGATCCGTTTTACCACCTCGCACCCGGTCGAATTCACCGATAGCTTGATCGAAGCCTATGCCGAGATTCCGGCCCTGGTCGATCATCTGCATCTGCCGGTGCAATCAGGCAGTGATCATATTCTGAAGATGATGAAGCGCGGCCATACGCGCGCCGATTATATCGAAAAAATTCGCAAACTCCGGGAAGTGCGCCCGAACATTTATTTGTCTTCCGATTTCATCATCGGCTTCCCGGGCGAAACCGAGCAGGATTTCGAGGATACGCTCGCGTTAGTCGATGAGATTGGCTTCGATCTGTCATTCAGCTTTATCTACAGCGCGCGTCCCGGTACGCCGGCAGCGGACTTACCTGATGATGTGCCGGCGGAAGTCAAAAAGCAGCGTCTGGAACGCTTCCAGATCCGCATCAATCAGAATGCCTCCGCCATCGCACAGAACATGGTGAATACCATGCAAACCGTACTTGTCGAAGGCAAATCGAAAAAGAACCCTTTACATATGCAGGGCCGAACCGAAAACAATCGGGTCGTTAATTTTGTTGCACATCCACGACTGGTCGGTCAGTTTGTTGATGTGCTGATTACCGAGGCGCTGCCGAATTCATTGCGAGGTCGTATCGTTGATTCCAGTATTGAAAGAATTGTCGTCAACAGCTGATCTTCCAACCATGACCTCCCAGGAACTGATCCTGACGCCGGACGACAATGTCCGGTTATCTAATTTATGTGGACAACTTGATCAACATTTGCGTCAGATCGAAGCGCGACTGCAAGTCGAAATTTCGAATCGCGGCAATCAATTCAAGGTGACCGGCGTCGAATCCTCGGTCAACGCTGCCTGTGCGTTGATGCAGAAGCTGTTTGAAACGACCGAAAAGGAAGTTCTAACCTCCGAATCGATTCATTTGGCGATGCAGGATGCGTCGATCGATGCTATTCTGTCGGCGCCTGAAGAGCCGAGCCAGCCGGTGGTCGCAATCAAGACCAAGCGCGGCCTGATCCGGGGGCGGGGAGCGAATCAGCAGGATTACCTCAGAAAGATCGTCAGCCATGACATCAACTTCGGCGTCGGCCCAGCCGGAACCGGAAAGACCTATCTGGCGGTTGCCTGTGCGATCGAGGCTCTGCAGAACGAAAAGGTCAGCAAGATCATTTTAGTGCGTCCGGCGGTCGAGGCGGGGGAAAAACTCGGCTTTCTGCCAGGCGATATGGCGCAAAAGGTAGATCCTTATCTGCGCCCCTTGTATGATGCCTTGTATGAGATGCTCGGCTTCGAACGCGTAGAAAAAATGATGGAACGGGGCATCATTGAAGTCGCGCCGCTCGCATTCATGCGTGGTCGGACCTTGAACGATGCGTTCATCATTCTGGATGAAGCGCAGAATACGACGACCGAACAGATCAAGATGTTTCTGACCCGGGTGGGTTTTGGTTCGACTGCGGTAGTCACAGGCGATTTGACCCAGATCGATTTGCCTTCCGAAAAAATGTCCGGTCTCAGGCAGGTCTTGGATGTGTTAAAGGATGTCGAAGGGATCAGCTTTACTTATTTCGGCGTCCGCGACGTGGTCAGGCATCCTTTGGTGCAGCGCATCGTGTCCGCCTATGAGGCCTATGAACAAACCGCTAAAGCGCCCAAGTCATAATATCGAAATTCAGCGGGCCTTCAAGTCGCCTGGCCAACCCGACCGGCGGCAGGTCGTCAAATGGATCGATACGGCGCTGGCAGAAAGCGATCAGTCCTATGCCTGTGTGATTAGAATTGTCGATGAACAGGAAAGCGCCGAGTTGAACGAACAATACCGGCATAAGCAAGGTCCGACCAACGTGTTGAGTTTTCCTTTTGAATGGCCCGAAAGCCTGGATATCGCTGAAGGCGAAGAAGAAACATTGCTGGGCGATCTGGTTATCTGCGCTCCGGTCGTGGAGCGGGAAGCCGTGGAGCAGCACAAACAGCTGGCGGATCACTGGGCGCATATGATTATTCATGGCCTCCTGCACTTGCTGGGCTATGATCATATCGAGGAAAATGAAGCCGAAGAAATGGAAGCGAAAGAAATCGCGATTCTAAAACAATTGCAAATCGAAAACCCATATATAGAGGTTATACATAAATGAGTGAAGGGCAGCCTCCGAGTAGGCACTCCTCGCAGAAAAGCTGGATCGGAAAAATCGGTCAGCTGCTGACCGGGGAGCCTCAAGACCTTGACGATCTGTTGGAAATTCTCCGCGACGCCAGGGAAAATCATTTACTCGATACCGACGCCTTGAGCATGATCGAGGGCGCATTACAGGTATCGCAATTGCGGGTCAGGGATATCATGATTCCGCGCGTACAGATGGTGGTAGTACCGAAGGATGCGGAACTCGATACCTTGTTTCCGCTGGTCACGCAATTCGGCCATTCACGTTATCCTGTCATCGAGGAAGACCGCAGTAAGGTGGTCGGCATTTTATTGGTGAAGGACTTGTTTGCGCATTCGCTCGAAAACAAGCAGCTGAAAGTCGAGCAAATCATGCGTCCGGTCATTCTGGTGCCGGAAAGCAAACGATTGAATGTGCTGCTGAAAGAACTCCGGACAAAGGGTAACCACATGGCGATCATCGTCGATGAATACGGCCAGGCGGCCGGATTGGTCACGATCGAGGATGTGCTCGAGCAGATTGTCGGCGAGATCGAGGACGAGCATGATGAGCAGGATGACGAAGGCTATATTCTGCAGCGCAGTGAAAACGAATACATGATCAAGGCGCTGACGCCGATCGAGGAATTCGATGATTATTTTAATACCCATTTGGCGACCGATGAATACGACACGGTCGGGGGTTTCATTGTCAACGAAATGGAGCACATGCCGAAGAAAGGCGAAAATTTAATCGTCGACAATATGCGTTTTGAGATTGTCAGGGCTGACACTCGGCGCGTGCATTTAGTCAAGCTGAAGATTCTCGATTGATCGAAAGGCTGTGCCGCGAAAGAAGCGCATCTTCTGGTATGATGCGCTTCCTGTCCGGCAACTGCTCTGTCCCTGGACCATACCCTTATAGTGCGGACCTCCCTGTAGTATCCTACCGGTGAATTTTCACGTAATCCCAGAAACGCGATATGTAAAATGGATTACAGTAGATCCAACAGTAAATACAGCGCTACCGTCAAAGCCAAGCCGCAATGAATTACCCCGCCTATGCTGGAGTAAAGCTTCATCTTGCCGGCCGCCGGCAACTTCTTGATAATCTCGAACCGTTTCAAGGTCAGATAAGCACCATTATATTCGAGCAGCAAAATGATCACGAAAGCGATAATGAACGGCAGGGGTTTAAATATCAGGTGAGGATAATGCGAAGAGGCGCCCATAAAGAACAGCATCGGAATCGAAAACAGCATATTGGTTCTTGACGCCAGGCCGGCCGCCGTGAGTGCATCTGCCGCATTCGGCAATGCCGCTCCGCCAAGAGCTACCTGTTTTGCCGAGGCAATCACGACTTTTTGACTTGGCCAGATGATTAGCCAGACGTTAGTAAACATGATGATTCCGAGCAGGGCGCCGAGATAAATATCCATTGAGGCTATTCTTCCGGCGCTGACCGCGAATATTCCCAAGCCGGTCAGCAACGTCAACACCGCCCCCCAGCGAAACCACCACAGGGCTCGAGGCGCCAGTTTTTGCAACGCATCCGATTTGGCAGAAGCTTCGGCTTCCTTAAAGTATTCGGTTTGTACAAAATTGAAATAATACAGTAACCCGATCCAGGTGATACCGCCCAATAAATGTCCCCACCGCAAAAGCATTTCCAAACCGGCGCTTGTCGTAACAATACCCATGGCTACTCCTATAATTATTCGTTATTGATAATTGATTGAAATTGTACGTGATGCTGATGCCGTACTGTGAGATATTGGCCAGATTCGTTAATAAAAGTCAAGTAAATGATTTTCGGTTGGGCCGCGTACAGACGCGTAGAGGGCGACACAGGAATTTGAAGGGGGAGTCAGCGTATCTTGCCTGTTAATGTATTTCTTCAGGCGATAAAAAGCCCGCATAAAGCGGGCGTGTTGAGCATTTTTTATTATTGTTATGATGCCGTTGTACTGAGTTGTGGCCTGTACAACTTTACTCAAGCAGGTCTAATTGTATTTTAATTATTGTTATCAGCATAGCCCAATTTAAGCTATCCTCCTCTGCTGAGGTTACCCAGCCTTGCTCTTCAAGAGCGAGCGTATTCTAAATCGATTAAAAATGCATTGTCTACAAAAAAAACACTTTTTTCAAAATAAATTAATTAAATTTTAAAAATAACTAATATAAACAAAGATATATGATTTTTTAGAGGATTTTGAGATCGAATATCCCGGTCTTTAATGCTGCTGTAACTCAGACTAATTTGCATTTAGATCAAAGCTTTTGATGAATAAGTCGAGCTATCCGGCAGCCGGATATTCCTCAACGCGATTCTCTGGCTTTCTTTTCTTCATCGAGGAAAAAGCTCAGCCGTTCTCTCAGAATCGAAGACAAATAAAAATTTAATCCTTTCGATTTTTGCGCCAGCCGGATTTGGGTAATGGCCTCGCGGGTTTGCCCCATTGCATAGTAATACTCTGCGAAATAGCGATGTGATTCGGCGGGTTGATGCAGCTTGCCATAAGTTTCGGCCAGCATTTGATAATAAACCGGCAGTTTCTGTGAGGTTGCGCTCAGTGAAAACAGGGTTTTCCGGGCTTTTTCGGCCTGACCAGTTTTGAGCAGCGAGGTGATATACTCGAGCTTGATCGCCTCATTTTCGGGAAATTGGCTGCTCAGTTTTTCATAAAGTGTAAGCGCTTTGTTGAATTGGCGCTGTTCGAGCGCAACGCGGGCCAAGGCGGCGCCGTATTGTGGTTGAGCCGGAAAATCGGCCTTTAATTTCTGAAAGATCTGCTCCGCCTCGCTGAATTTCTGTTGCGACAGTGCGGTCAGGCCAAGCCCGTAGGTAGCGACGGTCCGTTGTTCTTCGGTTCCCTGGTTCAGACGGCTTTCAAAATATTTCCGGTTTTCGGCCGCATCGGTGCCGGCCTGCACTTTCAATTTGGCTTTGATCAATTGATAGCCCAGGGAGTCCGGATATTGTTTATAAGGATACTGATCGGCGCGGCCGCGGGTATCGGAAATCCGCGAGGCGTTAACCGGGTGAGTACGTAAAAATTCGGGAATGTTCTGGCCGTAATAGCGCGTCGATTGCTGCAGGCGTTCAAAAAAAGTCGGCATACTGCGCGGGTCGAATCTCGACTCGGAAAGAATATGCATTCCGACCCGGTCGGCTTCTTCTTCGTTTTCGCGGGTAAAGTCGATCTGAAATTGAATGCTGCCTGCTTGAATCGCCAACAGAGCAGCCTGCCCGAGCTGGGGCGACTGCGTGCCGAGAAGAATCGCAGCCAGCGTCGCGGCGGCGGTCGGTATCGACAGGCGGCCTGCCGCTTCGGCAGCGCGATACAGATGCCGCTGGGTCACGTGCGCAATTTCGTGCGCCATCACCGAGGCTAATTCGCTTTCCGCTTCGGTGGTCAAAATCAAACCAGAATTAACGCCGATATAACCTCCGGGTCCCGCGAAAGCGTTGATGTCATTTTCCAGCACCACAAAAAAATGAAACGGATACCCCGGCAGGTCGCTGACCGTGACCAGTTTCTGACCGATCGACTGAATATATTGTTGAATTTCCGGGTCCTGATTGATCGTGATCTGCGAATTCAGGCTGCGGAAGAATGCGGCGCCGAGTTGTTGTTCCTCTTCAGGCGTGATCAGCGTGCCGGACGAGTCGCCCATGTCGGGCAGTTCGATTTTGCTGATGTCATCGGCGGCATGCGGCAACGCCGGAAGGACAGTAAGACTTAAGGCCAGGGTCAACAGAGCGGTTTTTTGCATTAACAGTCGAATGGAAGAAATTTACGAATTGGGTTCACCGGCGAACTGAGCCATTATTGTAGCGTATCGCCGCAGCGTTTGACCTGCAGCGACGAAAATTGTTGCATCGGTATGCGGATCACTCTTTCGCGATGAAATTCGGTAAAATAGACCTTTTTTCCATCATTCAGATAACAGATCGATCATGCGCACGACTCAATTCCCGCTCAATACCGTTAAAGAAACCCCCGTGGACGCCGTCGTGGCGAGCCATCAATTGATGATTCGGGCCGGGCTGATCCGCAAGCTGGCGGCTGGCCTATATACCTGGTTGCCTTTGGGGTTGAGGGTATTGCGCAAGGTAGAGAAGATCACCCGTGAAGAAATGGAACGCGCAGGCGCTCTGGAAGTATTAATGCCGGCCCTGCAGCCTGCCGAGCTGTGGCAGGAAACCGGGCGCTGGGAAAAATACGGGCCTGAACTCGCGCGGCTGAAAGACCGGCATGAGCGCGACTTTTGTCTGGGGCCGACGCATGAAGAAATCATTACCGATCTGGCACGCAACGAGATCAAAAGCTACAAACAACTGCCGATCACCTATTACCAGATCCAGACCAAGTTCCGCGATGAAATCCGTCCGCGCTTCGGCGTGATGCGTTCGCGCGAGTTCGTGATGAAGGACGCCTATTCGTTTCATATGGATCAGGAATCGCTTCAGGAAACCTATGATGTAATGCACGGAGCTTATACAACGATCTTCAGTCGCTTCGGCCTGAAGTTCCGCGCGGTAATGGCCGATTCCGGAGCGATCGGCGGTGCGGTCTCGCACGAGTTTCATGTGCTGGCAGACTCGGGCGAAGATGCAATCGCCTTTTCGACCGGCAGCGAGTATGCGGCGAATATCGAGCAAGCGGAAGCACTGCCGCCTAGTTCTCCGAGAGCGTTTCCGAAGGACGCCTTGGAGAAAATCGCCACGCCCGGCCAAAAATCGATCGCCGAAGTCAGCGAGTTTTTAAACGTCGCGCCGGAAAAAATTCTGAAGACGATTGCGGTGATGCGCAAGGTTCCGACAGATCAAAACGAAGAAATCAATGTCTTCTGTCTTTTGTTTTTACGAGGTGACCATGAACTGAACGAAGTGAAGGCGCGCAAGATATTGGGAGAATTTCGGTTTGCCCATGATGATGAAATCGAACAGCATCTTGGTTGCCGCGCGGGTTACATTGGTCCGCCACGAGCAGCAGCGGATAAGATTGTCTCGTGGGTTGCCGATCATTCCGCCATCCATATGAGTGATTTTATCTGCGGAGCGAACGAGGCCGGCTATCACTTGAAAGGCGCCAATTGGGATAGAGATTTTACATTAACGTCTCTAGCCAATCTTTCGGAGCATATCGCCGATATCCGTAATGTGATCGAAGGCGACCCGAGCCCGGACGGAAAAGGCGAATTGAAGATCGCGCGCGGCATTGAAGTCGGGCACATCTTCCAGCTGGGCACCAAATACAGCGAATCGATGAAAGCGGCGGTCATCAACGAGGGCGGCAAGAATCATACGATGATCATGGGCTGTTACGGGATCGGTATCTCGCGTGTCGTCGCGGCCGCGATCGAGCAAAATCACGACGAAAAAGGGATTATCTGGCCGACCAGCCTCGCTCCGTTTCAGGTTGCGCTGTGCCCGATGAACATGCATAAATCCGAACGTCTGAAGGGCGTCGCAGAGCAATTGTATCAGGATCTGCTGGCGGCGGGCATCGACGTGTTGTTTGACGACCGCAAAGTGCGTGCCGGCTTCATGTTCTCGGATATGGAGCTGATCGGCATTCCGCACTGTATCGTGGTTGGTGATCGGGGGCTCGATAGCGGCACGATCGAATACAAGGCCAGAACGGCAAGCGAGAATCAGGAAGTCCCGATGGCGGAACTGATCGATTTTCTGAAGGCGAAGCTCGCTTAAGCGAATTTGAACAACAAACAAACGGGCGGGGAACCGCCCGTTTCTTTTCTAACGGGGTTTATTGTGCGGCTTTGAAGTGTGTAACCGCTTCTTCGGCATGCTGGGTGGCTACATCTGCGTGGTCCAGGTTGCCGTGATTGATGGCCTCTTCGAGCTCGGCGGCGCCGGCTTCGAGATGCTCTTTTTGGGCGCCCTTGGTCACGATAGCGCCGGCGAGCGCATGTTCCAGCGAGGCATTGGCGTGCTCGACCAGCACTTTCGCATGGCCGGCTTTACCGTGTTGGACCGCGGCTGTCGCATGTTCAAGCGCGGCCTTTGCATGTTCTTCGGCAAAAGCAGCGGAACAGACGAATAACAAGACAGTGACGCTAAGCGTTATTATTTTTTTCATGATAGCTTTCCTCATTGATTGTTCTAAATAATCAATCCTGCCTTTGAAAATAGGTAGTCCGCCATTCCGATATAGAGCAGCGACCAGCAAGGCCGGATCGAGGCTTATTCAATACTATTGGAATTTTCACTTCAGTTATGTTGCGAAAAGCAACACAATCTTTAGATCAAGAATAGCTGCTTCAGTTCATTTCAAATTTTCATCGTAACAAAATTAGCAGGAAAATAACTCGGCACAAATTCGGGAAACAACCTGTTAGCATGGAAATGAAAAAAATGTATCTAATCGAAACCTCACGCCCTAGTACCGCATCGCTCTTTCTTCAAGATAGGTTTTTCGTGGATTATTTCGGGTAAAACTCGCCGAGAGCAGGATTTTTTGGGGAGAGCAGGGGGTGAGCTTAAGTTTGTTGTGATGACTGCTTCTGAAGCAATTTTAACGTACTTTCCGGAAATTTTCTTAGCTCGGTATCCTCCAGATGCAGTCGGGCGTCTTCATGGACGGCGGTCATGAACTGGATCAATTGCATTTCATAGCGGATCTTTTGCTCATGATCCTCGGCTTCCCACATGTTGTGCAGCAGGTGCTTGGCATGGTGGTGGATTGTCAACGCGACCGATTCGGGAAGATGCGTATAGCTGTTCTGGATCGACTTTTTCAGTTGATCGAGCGAATCGAGATAGTGCTGATAATCCTTGATGTCCTGCTTGCAGCGGGTCTTGTACATCGACAGTTCCGCATCGTGGCGGGTTTTCATGAGGTTGATTTCATGCTCCAGCTGCACGCTGTGTTTTCTAAGTTCGGCTTCAAGCGCTTTTTCGGCCAGAATCCGCTTTTGCTTCAATTCCGCCTGGCGCGACTGACTGTCGCGGTTCCATTGCAAATTCTTATCCTTGATTCTGTGCAGCAGATTGACGAGGCCGAGAAGCCGTTTGGATAAATGCATGGCTAGAGATGGGGCATGATCGTTTGTTGAAGCGCAATCAGGCCTTCAATGTTTGCCTGCCTGCGATAGGCGCGATTCTGCCGCTTCCATGCTTTCAGTTGATCTGCGGAAACATGCGATTTCACAGCGGCCAGATCGCTGTCGATCGCCTTGGCTAACGAGCGGCTGTGTTTGCGGTCGTTGGCGTGCGTCAGTCGCCGTTTTTTGGCTTCGAGAAAATAACGGGTTTGCAGACTGCGATGAAAAAACAGGCGCTGCTCCCGGTCGAGTTTGCCTTGCATAAACCAGAGCCGACGCTGGCCGTGTTCGAGGCCGGAAAAGTAGCTGCAGAATCCCTGTAAGATTTGTTTACTGGCGAGAATCAACAGGGTAATGAACAGCAGAACAAACGATGCAAGCAGGGATAATATGCCGATCTGATAAAAAGCTTTGCTAAAGCCTTGGCCCGGCAGCGCCGAGAGACCTTCTGCGGTCAAAAACAGCATCAGCGAGGCAATGAAAAGTGAGAAGGCTATTTTGATCATCGGTTCGGCCAGGAATCTGTAAAAATCAAATCGATCATTCCTTCTAACTCCCCGAAGCCAGAGAGTATGCATACAAGAGTGCGGTATCACGCCTAGTAGCACGTAAGGTGCGTACCGCGTACCTATTCAATGCAGCCCTCGGCTGAGGCATTGTTAAAGTACGCGGTACGTATGTACCTACGGAATGTTAGTAAACATCCCGTACGTAGCGTTTGTCCTTTTTCAACTGGTTCACATAATCGACCGCTTCCTGCTCGCTCAGGTGACCGTGTTCGGCAATCAGGTCATGCAGCGCCTTGTCGACATCCTTCGCCATTCGGTATGCATCGCCGCAAACAAAGAAATAACCGCCTTGCTCGAGCCAGGCGAACAGTTCCGCGCCGTGCTCGCGCATCTTGTCCTGCACGTAGATTTTTTCGACCTGATCGCGCGAAAACGCTAGATCGAGGCGGGTCAGGAGGCCGCTCGCCAGCATCGCTTCGAGCTCATCGCGGTACATGAAGTCGGTCGCGGCATTACGGTCGCCGAAAAACAGCCAGTTTTTGCCGGAAGCTTTGCGGTATTCGCGTTCCTGCAAAAAGGCGCGGAACGGTGCAAGGCCTGTGCCGGGGCCGACCATGATCATCGGCAGGCTGTTGTTGTCGGGGACCCTGAACACTTTGTTCGGTGTGAAGAAACAGCGCACTTCGGTGTTTTCGTTCACTAGATCGGCCAGGAAAGTCGAGCAAACGCCTTTATGCTGGCGGCCGAAACTGTCATAGCGCACGCTCGCGACGGTCAAGTGTACCGAGTCCGGGTAGACCTTGCCGCTCGATGAGATCGAATAGGCGCGATGCTGCAACGGTTTCAGCAAGGCGATGAATTCGGCCGCGGAAAACTCGCTGCCGGGATTTTGCCGGAGCAGGTCCAGCGTGTCGCGTCCCCATAAATAATCGGTCAGTTTGTCCTTGTCGCCGGATTCGAGGATCGCGTTCAATTCCTTGTTGCCGGAGCGGCTGGCGATTTCCTCGATCAGTTCCTTGCTGGGAGTCTTGATTTCAAACTGGGTGCGCAATGCCTCGAACAAGGAAGTCAGTTCGCCGTTGACCGGTTCGTCTTCGTCGCCGGCACAACCGATAGCATGGATGATATCCTTGACCAGTTCGGGGCAATTGGTTGGCACGACACATAATGCATCGCCAGCTTCGTAGGTCATCCCGGAGCCCGCGATCGAAATCTCGTAATGGCGGGTTTCTTTCGATGAGGAGGCGGCGGTGACCAGGCGGTTGACCAGCATTTTTGCCGGAAACGGATTTTTCCGGTTATATTGCGATTTCTCGGCCGCAGGCGTTTCGCTTTCGGCAAGGGTCGCGGTCGTATTGCCGCCGGACATGAACGGAATGACCGCCTTGATCCAGGCTTCCGCAGGTTCTTCGAAATCGACATCGCAGTCGGTCCGTTCGTAAATGCGCTGCGCGCCTAAAATCGCCAGTCTTTCGTCCCAATCTTTACCGGCTTTGCAGAACAGGTCATAGCTGGTGTCGCCGAGCGCCAGCACAGAATATTGCAGCTTTTCAAGCCGTGGCATCGCATCGCTGCTGACCGCATCCCACAGCATCTGCGCATTGTCGGGCATCTCGCCTTCGCCGTAAGTGCTGGTGATTACCAACAGATATTCCATTGCCGCCAGCGCATTCGCTTCGACTTCGTCCATGCCCTTGACGACCGGTTTGAGCCCGTGCGCTTTAGCGATCTGCGCGGCATCGTTCGCAACCGATTCGGCAGTGCCGGTCTGGCTGCCATACAGGATATGGATCATACGGCTCGCGGTTTGTTGGGCGGCGCCCGCGCTTTGGATCATATGAGTATGCATCCCAGCAAAAAAGCCGCTGAGCCAGGCGCGCTGGCTTTCGCTGTATGGGCCGTCGAAAGGAATTTGCGGTGTTTTCATTTCCGTTTAAATGATAATCAATAAAAATCAGAGCCCCCTCGGATTCCGAGGGGGCGCAGCTCGAAGAATGGCAAGTGACTCAGATCAGGCTGCCTGCTCGTTCAACATACCTTGTACAATGCTCAGGCCGGCGAGACTGGCCAGATACTGCTCAATCGAAGGAATGCCGGCCAGCGCCGCTTTGTTGACTTGATCCTGCTCGATGATCCAGGCCGTAGAACCGATCGAGTAGATGCTTTGCACCGAGCGGTTAATCAGCGCGGTCTTGTAGTCATTCAGGCGTTTTTCCGCCAGCAGCCATGACAACTGCTCATCCGTGTAATTGCTGTAGGCTTCGCGGGTAGCTTTGACCAGGGTATCCTGCAATTTGCGCGGACGTTCGATGATCAGCTTGCGTGCAGCCTGTTCAACCTGGCTTTGAGCGCGCTGGGATTCAGGCAAATGCTTGAGCATGTCCTGTGCGACCTGTTGCGCCTTTTCGAGCACCATGAAGCTGTTGACCAGCTTGAAGGTGAGGTCGGTATCGGTCGTTCCATAGGCCGGAATTGCGCCGCCGAATAACGGACTTGCGGTCTGATAAGCTTCTCTGACCTGCTCGATTTGTTGGCGGGCCAATTCGACCGACAGTTCCTCGATCATTTCCTTGCGGTCCATCGCTTTTTGCAGGAATATCGCCGACTGGGTTTTGTTCAGCCACAAAGGCAGCGCAAACTTGAAATGCTCGCGTTCGGTTGCCCAGTTATTCAGCAGGTTTTTAGCCTTGCTCGAATTTACGTAGTCGGCATGCTGCTCGAGCATGGAAAGCACGAACTGTTCATGCGCGCGCGCCACTTCGCTATCTTCGCTCAAGCGGCACAGTTCGACGGACGATCTGTCGTACAGGTTTTCGAGCCGGTTTTCCGGATCATACTGATAGGCATTGCCGCCGGACATGCCGTTACAGAAACCCTTGCCGAAGCCGCCGATATTCAACACTGCGCCGTTGGTCATGTATTCGCACGCGAAATCGCCGACGCCTTCGACGACTGCCATGGCACCAGAGTTGCGCACCGCAAAACGGTCGCCGGCTTCGCCGTTGATAAATGCCTTGCCGCCGCTCGCGCCGAACAATGCAAAGTTTCCGATCAACACGTTGTTGCCGGGCGTTTTGACGCCCCCGCCGGGCGATTCGACGATTAACAGACCTCCGCACATTGACTTACCGACGCCGTCGTTGCAGGTGCCGAGATGTTCCATGCGCATCCCGTCATTCATGAACGCCGCATAACTTTGGCCGGCCGAACCGGTGGTGCGGATCACGACCGTATCGGGTGCCAGATAGCGGCGGCCTTCGGCGCGATGACCCTTGCTGTGGTTCAGGTAGATCGGTTTGGCCTTTGCAAATTGTTCTTCGGATAGTTGATAAGCGAGCATCCGCTCGATATCGATCGATGTCTGGCCGCCGACGGACTTGTGCCGGTTGCTCAGTTTAAACTCACCGCCTTCAATTACAACCTGGGATTGGCCTTTTTCGATCAGTTCGGCCTTCACCTTTTCAATGATCTTGTCGTCGATGCTGAAATTCGCTTCGAGGTAAATCGGCTTCGCAATTTTGACGACATCGGTATAAGCCAGCATCTTGGTCAGATCAACCTGGCCGATCAAGGAAGGATGCTCTATCAGGTGCAGCAAGTCGGTCTGGCCGCGGATCTCCGCAAGGCTCTTATAGCCGAGAACAGCAAGAATTTCGCGGACTTCGTGCGCGAGATTCATCAGATACTGCGCCAGTACGCGCGCATCCCCCTTGAATTCCTCGTGCGCGGTGGTGAGTCCGGCAGGGCACTTGATGTTGCAGTTTTTCGCCATAACGCAACGCAGCATCATCAGTGCGGTAGTGCCGAATTCGAAAGAATCCGCGCCCAAAATCGCCGATTTGACGACGTCGAGACCACTCTGATGCGCGCCGCTGCAGCGCAGGATCACCTTGTCGCGCAGACCGTTCACCGACAGCGCCTGATGGACTTCCGCGATGCCGATTTCGGGCGAGCGCCCGCTGTTTTTCAGACTGGTGACCGCCGCCGCGCCGGTGCCGCCGGTGTTGCCGGCAACGTTGATCACATCCGCGCCGGCCTTCGCGACGCCGACCGCAATCGTGCCGATGCCTTCGGACGATACCAGCTTGACGCCAACCTTGACGCGGGCCGCTTTCGCGTCGTGAATCAACTGACCCAAATCCTCGATCGAATAGGTATCATGGTGCGGAGGCGGGCTGACCAGCTCGACTCTCGGCGTGCCGCCGCGCAGCGCCGCGATTTCGACCGAGACTTTGGGGGCGGGTAACTGGCCGCCTTCGCCCGGTTTTGCGCCTTGTGCGATCTTGATTTCGATCTCACGCAGATTCGGATCGGCCAGATAACCGGCCCAGACGCCGAAACGGCCGGAAGCGAACTGCTTGATATTGCAGGATTTCAGCGTATTGAAGCGGTTTGAATGCTCCCCGCCTTCGCCGCAGTTGCTCAGCGAACCGACGATATTAAAGCCCTGTGCGACCGCTTCGTGGGCTTCGGCCAGCAGCGCGCCGTGGCTCATTGCGCCGGATGCCAGAGTCGGAGTAATTTCGTGCGCAGGCTGGACCTCGGCTAGCGCGATCGGTTCGCGCGTGGCTTGGATCTTACTTAAATAATTCGCGAGCAGGCCGTCTGCGTCTTCCGGTTTCAGAGTCAGCGCATCGCCTTCGAGAGTTGCGGTAAAGGCTGTGCTGCCGAAACGGGTCTTGAAGTGCCCCGCCAGTTGTTCGAGACGGGCCTTCGAAGCATTGCTGGTCAATCTGACTGCAAAACTGTTCTCGACGGTTTTGCTGACGTCGAGTCCGCGGACAAGATAATTGATATTGCCGCGCAGATTCTGTTTGCCCAGTATCCGGTCGAAATCCCGGCTGGTTTCCGCAGAAGTCACATCGGCCGGAAAATCTATAATGTCGCGCAGGGCGGCCGGCCGGGATTCGCGTTCCAGATATAGATTCTTCGTGAAGCTGCGGTAAGCGGGCGTGATTCCGAAGCTGTCGATCTGTTCGGGCGTGCGTTTTGTGTAGCCGAAATCGGTATAGGCCGTGTCGGATGCTTCCGGCGATTTATCCTGTGGAATGTAAAGGATCGGCTCGTCGGTCATGTTGATGTATTCGCGGACCGCGGTGTTGCCGTAAGAGTGGCCGGCACCGTCCTGGCGTTCCTTGAACAGGCCGAGGAAAGGAATATCCTTTTCTTCGTGCACGTTCAGCGCTTTTTGGTGCCATTCGGCGGCGCTGGCGGCGATGTCGGCATAGCGTGCGCCGCCCACAGAGGCATGAATATTGGGAAAATAAGGCGCCAGTTTCGGTTCTTCGGTGTCGATATAGTTCGATTCGAAAAATTCGCCGCCGATATAGCTTTCGGCCGTGCACAGGCCGAATTTGCCCATCGTCTTCATCAGCGATTTTTCGACGCCTTTCTGGAATTTGTCGAGCGCTTTTTGGCGATCGCTGGCAACAAAGTCGGTGAAGACGCGGTTATGCACGCTGATCGGGCAGATTGCGGACGCTCCGAAGCCGAGAATTGTTGCGACATCATGGGGGCTAGCCGCCTGACCGGTCTCTGCGATTAACGACGAGTTGAAGCGCAGTCCCATCTTGACCAGATGCTGGTTCGCGGCGGCGATCATCAGTAATGCCGGAATCGCGGCCATGTCACGGCTGATCTTCACGTCGCTGAGGATGATGATGCCGATATTTTTGCGGGCGGCCTGTTCGACCTGCGCGCAGACATTCAATAGCGCTTCTTCAAGCGCATCTTCGTTAAGCTTCGCGTCGTTGAAATCAGGCCGGTACAGCATATCCAGCGTGACCGTGCTGACCGCGTTTTGACGGCGGATCTGCTCGAGCTGGGTGCGCTGCAGAATCGGCGAATCAATCACCAGTTGCTTGCTGTATTCGTCCGAGAAAGTCGGTTTCGCACCGAGCGCTACGCGCAAAGTCATCCCGTCGCTTTCGCGGATCGAGTCGAGCGGAGGATTGGTTACCTGTGCGAAACGCTGGCTGAAATAACGCGACATGCCGCCTTCCGCGCTCGACAGCGCGTTCGGTGCGAGGCCATAACCCATTGCGGAAACTTTTTCGGCACCGGTCTGTAAAATCGGATCGAGCAGGAACTTGAAGCTTTCCTGGTTCAGCGAATAAGCTGTATGGCGCTGGTCGAAGTTAAGCTCGTGGTCGTTGTTCAGTTCTGACAAGTCGACTTTCGGCAGTTCGGACAGATGCAGGCTGCGCTGTTTCAGCAGGGCCTGGTAGTCTTTTTCCTTCGCCAGACGCTCCATCACCTGATGGCTGTTATATTTCTCGCCGGTGCTGTGATCGAAGTAGAGCATGCCGCCGGCTTCGATCCGGCCGCGGGTCAGCACTTCCTTCGGCGGGAAGTCGATCTGGCCGGCTTCGGACATCACGGCCAGATACTCTTTCGTTTCGACCGAGCGCAAAGGGCGCAGGCCCAGGCGGTCCAGACGCGCGCCGACGCGGATGCCGTCGTTGAAAATCAACGCGGCCGGGCCGTCGTTCTTTTCTTCGTACAGGCTGAAATATTCGAGCATCGCGCGGACTTCCGGCGACAGGGTCGTGTCGTTTTCCCAGGCCGGCGGCATCATCGCCAGCACCGCGGTCACGATGTCCAGATCATCTTCGTTGATCCTTCGGGTCAGTGTCTGATCGAGACGGCCCGAGTCGGACTGACCGCACGGAAAACAAATGTGCTTGTTATGCTGACGCGCAATCGCGTTCTCGCTCAAGCGGTTTTTCTTGTCGGTGTTCAACTCGCCGTTGTGCGCCATATAGCGGAACGGCTGCGCCATCATTGTGGCCGGCGCGGTATTGGTCGAAAAACGGGTATGGAAAAACAGCGTGTTGACTTCGTGATCGGTGTCGTACAGATCCTTGAAATACGGAATCACTTCGAACGAATTCAGCCGGCCCTTATAAACCTGGGTGCGCGAACTCATCGACAGCGGATAAAAACCGCTCAACTCCGGCCGGGTAAAGCCTTCCTTCTCCAAATCCAGCAATGCGGCCTGAATGTATTTCTCGTATTCGTCATGCGTTGCCGACTTCAAATGTTCGGGGCGGCCGAACACGACCTGTTTGATCGGCTGCTGCGCCTTGACGGCGGCTTCGTTCAGGACCGAATTGTCGACCGGCACATTGCGCCATAAAATGATCGGCAACTTTGCGGCTTGAAAATGGCACTCGATCAGTTCCCTCGTGACCGAATCGTAATGGTCGTGATCTTCGGGGAAAAAGAAATTCGCGACGCCGAACTGGCCCAGCTCAAGGCTATTCAGGTCGGTAATCTTACGGAAGAATTTCAGCGATAAGTCGACATTGACGCCGGCGCCGTCACCGATCCCTTCCGCGCTCATGCCTCCCCGATGCGGGATCGTGCACAGCGCTTCATGAGTTTTGACTAAAATGTCATGGGTCTGTATGCTTTGTTTATGGGTAATGAAGCCCACGCCGCAGCTGTCCTGCGATAAATCGGCATCGTAGAGCAAGGGTTGCTGGTTGTTCATTCGGGAATTGTATTTCATAGTTCGGCCCGTCCTAATCATGCCGCGCCGGCGGCAATAATTGATCGTTTTATTTCAATGCGTGATGGAGTGAGCCGGGCAATAACCGGCGCATTGAGTCGTTACGACATCCTCTTTGCTTGATGAATTCATCTAGCGAAACCCGCCAATTCTAACAGAATTGTCCGTGTTTGTCATCGGCTCCATAGAGATTCACGGCTTTGGAGAAGAAAATCGTCGGATCGTTTGCAGTGGATAGATAAACGACGCACCCTTTTTTGCTTATATCACCTAATGGAAGGCTTGTCGAGCGGGTAATCGGCTGAACATTTAGACGTAAATATTTATTGGACAAGGGCTTAATGCCGCTGTAAAGTCGGGCTCAGGCAGGATAAAAACGTTTCCACACGCGGCTTTGGGAACGTCGATAGCAAGGCATACTGATACTTTAAGGTTATGAAAGAAGATTTTGACGTGGTAATCGTCGGCGGGGGCATGGTTGGCGCGGCGGTCTGTTGCGGATTAGGAGGCAGTGCGTTAAAAGTTGCGGTGATCGAGAGCGCGCCTCCCGAGCCCTTTTCGCCGGAGCAGCCCCATGATTTGCGCGTTTCGGCGCTCAGTATCGCTTCGAAAAATATCCTGGCGGCGGTCGGCGCCTGGCAAGGCATTGAAAACCGTAGGCTTTGTCCGTTTCGACGAATGCGTGTATGGGAAACGGCAGGCGATACCGAGTTCTGCAGCGACGATATCGGCGAACGCGAATTGGGTTATATCGTCGAAAATCGAGTTACGCAATTGGCTTTATTGGACCGTTTGCAGACGTTCGACAATGTCAAAGTCATCTATCGCATCAATGTAAATAAAATTCATTATGAGCCGGGCGAAGCTTCCGAACTCGAACTCGCGGACGGACAGTTGTTGTCGGCCAAGGTATTGGTCGCGGCCGACGGCGGCCAGTCCAGAGTCAGGCAGACGGTCGGTCTTGGGGTTACCGGGTGGGATTATCAACAGCATGCGCTGGTGATTTATGTCGAAACCGCCTATGGGCAACAGGATATTACCTGGCAGCGCTTCGTGCCGAGCGGGCCGCAGGCGTTTTTGCCGCTGACCGGTCATTACGGGTCGATCGTCTGGTATAACTCTCCCGATCAAGTCAGCCGTTTAAAAGAATTGTCTGACAGCGACTTATTGGATGAATTGCACAATGCCTTCCCCGACTGTCTCGGCCAGATCAATAAAGTGCTGGGGCGGGCAAGTTTTCCGTTGAAGCGCCAGCACGCCCAGAATTATGTCAAACCCGGCGTCGCCTTGGTCGGTGATGCGGCGCACATGATCAATCCTTTGGCCGGGCAGGGCGTTAATATCGGTCTTCTCGATGCGGCAGCGCTCATTGAAGTGTTGCTCGACGCGCATAAAAATGGCGAGAATATTGCCGATGTCACTGTTTTAAAACGATATGAAAAAATGCGCCGCAACGAGAATCTTAAAATGATGACGGTGATGGATGCGTTTTACCGGGTATTCAGCAACGATCTGTTGCCGGTCAAGTTCTTGCGTAATTTGGGTCTGGGGTTGGCCGAGCGGATTTTACCCGCCAAAAAATTGGTCATGCGTAATGCGATAGGCATTGCCGGCGATCTGCCCAGGCTGGCGCGCGGCAAACCGCTGGTTTAACTGTCCGCGGCATTTGCCATTTTCGCTCTTTGGATGGAGTCATTCTCTGGCGCGCTCCGAGTTGCCTCATAGAAATTCGATTTTCTTGTTAAGTTTAAAGCGGATAATCCCTTTTACCCAGTTCCGCCCTCGTTGTCCGGCATTGTCGATTTTTACCGCTATGGATTTCACGGCATTTCCTGTCGTTATAGTCTGGCGAGAGCGGTGGAACTCCTGGCGAAGGACAAGACCCGAATCATTTGCATCCATCCTGCATTTTTGGCGGCGGCTCCAGCGCGACTTCGGTGCGGGGCGGTGTAAGTGTCGATACTTCGATGGGATTCTCGCCGTCCGAAGGGCTGATGATGGCAACCCGCAGCGGGCGACATCGACCCGATGATTTTATTGACCTTGCTCAGGGAGGGATGGACCACGGACCGACTTGCTGTCGAAATCTACTGTTATCGGATCAAGAAAACTATCGGGGCTTTCCGTGCAGTGCTCGGCGAGGTGGATGCGCTGATCTTTACCGGTGGTATCGGCGAGCATGCGCCGTTGATCCAGCAGCAGGTTATGGAAGGACTTGGTCAGCTTGGTTTCATGATCGATGTTGAGGCTAATTCGCAGCGATCGGAACAGGACCGGGATATTGGTCGTCTCACGGGAAAGCCGCGCATACTGGTGATTCATGCCGAAGAAGAATGCGAGATGAAATACTCGAACAATGGCTCAAAAGTTACCGTCCCGAAGAGCTTTTTGATGCCCAGGGGACGCTGAAACCCGAATTGCTTCGCGGCCAGCGCCGTATCAGCGACAATCCTCATGCAAACGGCGGCATGCTGCTGCGCGATCTGAGGCTGCCCGATTTTCGGGACTATGCGCTTGAGATACCCGCGCCCGATGCCGTTGACGCGGAGGCGATGCGGGTGATGGGCAAGTTTTTGCGTGACGTGATGAAAGAGAACCTCGATCAGCGCAATTTCCGTATCTTCGGCCCGGACGAAACCGCTTCGAACCGCTGGGATGCGGTCTTTGAGGTGACGCCAAGAGCCTGGTAGGAAAAAATCCTGCCCGAAGATACCGATCTGTCGCGCGAGGGCAGGGTCATGGAAATTCTCAGTGAGCACACCTGCCAAGGCTGGCTGGAAGGGTATCTGTTGACCGGGCGTCATGGATTTTTTTCCTGCTATGAGGTCTTCATTCACATCGTCGATTCGATGTTCAACCAGCACGCCAAATGGCTGAAAACCTGTAACCGGATTCCCTGGCGGCGGCCGATCGCGTCGTTGAATTATTTGCTGACCTCGCATGTCTGACGGCAGGATCATAACGGCTTTTCGCACCAGGGTCCGTGGTTTATTGATCATGTCGTGAATAAAAAAGCCGAGATCGTGCGCGTTTATTTTCCGTCTGATGCGAATACCATGTTGTCGGTGACCGATCATGTCTTGCGCAGCCGCAATTACGTGAACGCGGTCGTTGCCGGCAAGCAATCCGCGCCGCAATGGCTGACGATGGATCAGGCGATCAAGCATTGCCATGCTGGTGTCGGCGTCTGGGATTGGGCAAGTAATGATTTAGGACAGGAGCCTGACGTGGTGATGGCGTGTACTGGAGATGTGCCAACTTTGGAGACTTTAGCCGCGGTAGATATTTTGAGGGCTAAAGTTCCAGACTTGAAAATCCGGGTTGTAAATATCGTTAATCTGATGAAGTTGCAACCGCCGAGCGAGCATCCGCATGGCTTGTCCGATAAGGAATCGATCAAATTTTTACAACCGATAAACCGGTCGTATTTGCCTATCATGGGTATCCGTGGCTGATTCATCGATTGTGCTACCGGCGCACTAACCACGCTCACCTGCATGTGCGGGGCTATAAGGAAGAGGGAACGACCTCGACCCCGTTCGATATGGTCGTGATGAATGACATCGATTGCTTTCATTTGGTAATTGACGTGATCGACAGGGTCCCCCAAATTAAAAGACAGAGCGGTATATCTTAAACAATATTTGCGGGGCAAGTTAATTGATCATAAAGAATATATTGAAGTGCACGGTGAAGATATGCCGGAGATTCGTGATTGGAGATGGTCTGCGGATATAACAGCGAGCAATATGGATATGACCGAGTTAATGCCCTCGTCTCTGTGAATAAGGTGAACGAGGTCACAGTAAGGGTATGGGTTGTATTCAGCGTGGGTTTAGATTCTGTTAGTATAATGATTTAAGCTTTTTCAAAAATTCCGGCCAATTGGGCAGTTATTTATTTTCTAGAGGTAAATATGAAAAAAATATTATTGATTACGGCAATGAGCTCGGTATTGCTGACTGCATGTGTCACTGACCCTTATACCGGTCAATCCTCGCTTGGCAAGACGGCGATGGGCGGCGGCATAGGCGCTGCGTCCGGCGCCGCGATCGGCACTGCATTTGGCGGTAATGACTGGAAAAATGCGGGGTGGGGGGCTCTGGCCGGCGGTGCGGTCGGCGCCGCAGTCGGGGCTTATATGGACCATCAGCAAAAACAAATGGAACAGTCCTTGCAAGGCACCGGCATCGAAGTGCAGAGAACGGCCGAGAATACGCTGAATCTGAATATGCCTGAAAGTGTGACGTTCGCTTTCAATTCGTCGACCTTAACACCGCATGCGCAATCCGCGTTGAACACCGTGGGCAGCATCCTGAATCAATATCCGGAATCAACGATTACGGTGACGGGTCATACCGATGATATCGGTTCGGATACCTATAATCAGCGCTTGTCCGAGCAACGTGCGGCCAGCGTGTCAAATTATCTGGGACAACATGGGGTGAGCGCCTCTCGTTTGAGGCAACAGGGCATGGGCGAAAAAATGCCGAAATATCCGAATACCACTGAGGAAAACCGTGCGCAAAATCGGCGTGTGGAGTTGGCGATTGTAGCGAATAACAATGCCGGCGCCCAGCAAGGTACCACTCCACAGTCTCAGCAACAAGGCTATCCGCAACAGCAAGGCGGCTACCCGCAGCAGCAGCAGGGTTATCCTCAGCAACAGGGTTATCCGCAACAGCAAGGCTACCCTCAGCAGCAGGGTTATCCGCAGCAGCAAGGCTATCCGCAACAGCAAGGTTATCCGCAACAGCAAGGCTATCCGCAGCAGCAACAGGGCTATCCACAACAAGGCTATCCTCAACAGCAACCGTACGGTTATCCCCGTTAAAATCTTCCTCAACCGGGACATCTGGTTCTTCGGTAGCTAAACCGGCCCTGGCGCGAATAGCTTGCGCCAGGGCTTTTTTTTGCCGATTCATTGTCAACTGAGCGATAGCAGGAACTGAAGAAGGTCCATGGGATTTATTGGCGGTTCATTTGTCGCATCGGGTATAATTATCCGCAGCAGGCCACAACATTTAGCCTGTCGGAATTTTCATCTACAGACATAGACCACCATTTTTATAAAGCGCCATGGATTTAAAATTTCTCGATTTCGAACAACCCATTGCTGAACTGGAAGCCAAAATCCGCGAGCTTCGTAATGTGGAATTCGATAATGACATCAATATTTCCGATGCCATCGAGCAACTGGAAGAGAAAAGCCGTGCGCTGACCGAGTCGATTTTCGCAACGCTGTCGGACTGGCAGATTTCGCAATTGTCACGGCATCCAGGTCGTCCTTATACGCTCGATTACATTAAGCTGATCTTTACCGATTTTCATGAGCTGCACGGCGACCGCGCTTATGCGGATGATCCGGCGATTGTCTGCGGCCTGGCGCGTTTCGATGACCAGCCCGTGGTGGTGATCGGGCATCAAAAAGGCCGCGACACTAAAGAAAAAATTTACCGAAATTTCGGCATGCCCCGTCCCGAAGGCTATCGGAAAGCCTTGCGGGTGATGAAGATGGCCGAGCGTTTCAGATTGCCGGTGATTTGCCTGATCGATACGCCGGGTGCTTATCCTGGAATCGGCGCAGAGGAGCGGGGACAAAGCGAAGCCATCGCAAAAAATTTGTTCGAAATGGCGAAGCTTAAAACTCCGATCATTTGCACGGTCACCGGTGAAGGAGGTTCCGGCGGAGCTTTGGCGATCGGCGTCGGCGATCGACTGATCATGCTGGAGTACAGCACTTATTCGGTCATTTCACCAGAAGGTTGCGCTTCAATATTATGGAAAAGTGCGGACAAATCGCAGCTTGCTGCTGAGGCGATGGGAATTACTTCCGACCGCATCCGTGAACAGGGCTTGCTCGATGAAGTGGTGCGCGAACCCATTGGCGGCGGTCATCGGGATTTCCAGGGCGTGGCCGCCAACCTGAAGGAAGTCCTGCAGCGCCATCTCGAAGAATTAAAAAATTTCGATATCGACGAATTGCTTGAAAAGCGCTATCAGCGCCTGATGAATTTCGGCGCTTTCATTGAAGAACCCGTCAAATAGTCATTATCATTCATGCCTGGCAAGTTTCCAGGCGCTTAACTTCCGAAATTTTCTAAATGATGCTGACGCCTCGGCTGATCGAGTCTTCGCTCGGATTGTGCAAGGCGTTTCCTCGGCAAATCTTTGTAGCCTATAGCGGCGGCATCGACTCTCATGTGCTGCTTCATCTGTGCGCACAGAGTCAGAAATTACGTGAACGGTTGAGGGCGGTACATATCCATCATGGCCTGCAGGCGCAGGCCGAAGCTTGGGCCCGTCATGCCGAAGAAATTACGCACGGGCTCGATGTTAAATTTTTGCTGTTCCGGGTGGATGCTCATCCCAAGCCCGGTGAAAGTCCGGAAGAAGCCGCCCGAAATGCCCGTTACGAGGCATTGAAGTCGGTGATAACGCCCGATGATGCGTTATTGGTGGCGCAGCATCAGGATGATCAACTCGAAACGGTTCTGCTGCAATTATTGCGGGGCAGCGGCTTGCTGGGTCTGGCCGGTATGCTAGAAAGCATGCCATTTGGGCAGGGGGCGCTGCTCAGACCGTTTCTGCATGTCCGTAAACAAGCGATAGAGGACTACGCGGTCAAGCACCAGTTGACTTGGGTCGAAGATCCCAGCAATAACGACAGCGTCTATGATCGAAACTTTCTGCGCCGACAGGTTCTGCCGTTATTGAAGCAGCGTTGGCCGTCCTGTGACCAGACCGTAGCTCGAGCTGCAGGGCATTGTGCGGAAGCTTATGCACTATTGGCCGACGTTGCCTCCGAATCGTTCGGCAAAGTGCACGACTCGAACGACAATACGCTGAATATCGAACGATTCAACGAGTTTGATCTCCCCAGGCGGCGACTGATCATTCGGCATTGGTTCAGGCAGATGGGATTAAAAATGCCATCCCAGGCTTTTGTGACGCAGTTGATCGAACATGTGCTCGGCGCCGGCATGCATAGCGATCCTGTTCTGAATGGGCAGGGCTATCAAATACGCCGATACAGGCATAAATTGTATTGTCTGCGCACCGATCAAATTGAGGATTTGCGGGTTATCATTGATTGGCCGGCGGATAGGGAATCGCTGAGGGTTGGTCATTGCATGACTCTGATTCGGGTGGCTTCGACGTCCGGAATTCCCGAGGCAGTTTGGCGGCAATCAGAGGTGACTGTCAAATTTCGCAGCGGGGGTGAACGGATTGCCTTGCCGGGTCGCCGTGGGCATCATCATCTGAAAAATCTTTATCAGGAAGTCGGCATTCCTCCCTGGGAAAGACTGTCGATCCCGCTGATTTATCTTAACGGCAAACTGGCTGCGGTCGCCGATCTTTGGATCAGCGCCGAATTTTATCGGGAGGGTCGGTCTCCCTGCTTTCGTCTAGCCTTCAGCCGCAGTTGAGTTTGGGGGCGTAAATCGCTAAAGACGATAGTCCTTATTTGATGATAAAATAGCCAACCTTCTGATACCAGTCATCTGTTCAAAATCTGAAGCAAACATCTTACATGACCAAATATATTTTTATCACCGGCGGGGTCGTATCCTCACTCGGTAAGGGCATTGCGGCGTCTTCGCTCGCGGCCATCTTGGAAGCGCGCGGCCTGAAAGTGACCCTGACCAAACTGGACCCGTATATTAACGTCGATCCCGGTACGATGAGTCCTTTTCAGCATGGTGAAGTGTTTGTCACGGAAGACGGCGCTGAAACGGATCTGGATTTAGGTCATTATGAGCGTTTCCTGAAAACCACAATGACCAAGAAGAATAACTTTACAACCGGTCAGGTTTACGACAGCGTGCTGCGCCGCGAGCGCAAGGGCGAATATCTCGGTGCGACCGTACAGGTGATCCCGCATATCACCGACGAAATCAAGAATCGTGTCTATCAAAGTGCAGAGGGCATGGATGTCGCCTTGATCGAGGTCGGCGGTACGGTCGGCGATATCGAATCATTGCCGTTTCTCGAAGCGATACGGCAAATGCGCGTCGATCTCGGGGCGGAACGCTCGCTGTTCATTCACCTGACGCTGGTGCCTTACATCCGCTCGGCGGGTGAACTCAAAACCAAGCCGACCCAGCATTCGGTTAAGGAATTGCGTACGATCGGCATCCAGCCGGATATTCTGATCTGCCGTTCCGAACAGCCGATTCCGGTGAACGAGCGCCGCAAGATTGCGCTGTTTACGAATGTGGAGGAAAAGGCGGTTATTTCAGCGGTTGACGCGGATACGATCTATCGGATTCCGCTCCTGCTGCATGCGCAGGGTCTTGATGACATCGTCGTGAACAAATTGCGGCTGAATGCGCCTCCGGCCGATCTGACCGAATGGAAAAACGTAGTCGACGCGTTGACGACTTCTACAAATGAAGTGAACATCGCAATTGTCGGCAAATACGTCGATCATACCGATGCGTATAAATCGCTGAACGAAGCGTTGATTCATGCGGGAATCCGGACCCGGAACAAGGTCAAGATTCATTATATCGACTCGGAAATGATCGAGGACGAAGGCGTCGGCGCGCTGAAGAATGTCGATGCGATCCTGGTGCCCGGCGGTTTTGGCGAACGCGGCGTCGAGGGCAAAATTGCGACGGTCAAGTATGCGCGTGAAAACAGGATTCCTTACCTCGGTATCTGCCTCGGGATGCAGGTCGCGGTGATCGAATTCGCCCGCGATGTCGCGAAACTGGAAGGCGCGCACAGCACTGAGTTCCTGCCGAAGTCGCCGCATCCGGTGATCGGTTTGATTACCGAGTGGATGGACGAAGCCGGCCGGATCGAAACGCGCGATCAAAATTCCGATTTGGGCGGTACGATGCGTCTTGGTGGACAGCAGTGCCGTTTGCAGGCTGAGTCATTGGCGTTCAACCTTTATCAGAAAGATGTGATTACCGAACGCCACCGCCATCGTTACGAGTTCAACAATCAATATTTCGAGAAGCTCGAAAAGGCGGGCCTGCGGTTTTCCGGCAAATCGATCGACGGTCGTCTGGTTGAAGTGATCGAAATTGCCGATCATCCGTGGTTTCTGGCCTGTCAGTTCCATCCCGAATTTACTTCGACCCCACGCAAGGGGCATCCATTGTTTTCGGGCTTCGTAATGGCGGCGGCGGAGCATAAAAAGGCAATAGCTTAACAAAAAGGAGTAGGGTGGGCAGCGCTTACTGTCTCCCCCTTTAAAAGACTAGAAACGGGGCGCAGTAAAGCGCTGCTCACCCTTACAGATTGAGAAAATTGATGCAATTATGTGGTTTTGAAGTCGGCCTCGACAAGCCGCTGTTTTTGATCGCAGGTCCCTGCGTAATCGAAAGCGAACAACTGGCGCTCGATACGGCCGGTTACCTGAAGGAAGTAACCGAGGAACTCAAGATTCCTTTCATTTACAAGTCGTCGTTCGACAAGGCGAACCGTTCCTCGCACGAAAGCTTCCGCGGCCTCGGCATCGAGCGCGGGCTCGAAATCCTGGCCAGAGTCAAGCGCGAGATTCGTGTGTCGGTATTGACCGACGTGCACGAGGACACCCCGCTGGCCGAAGTCGCGAAAGTCGTCGACGTGATGCAGACCCCTGCGTTTTTGTGCCGGCAGACCAATTTCATCCAGAGCGTCGCGGCCTGCGGCATTCCGGTCAACATCAAAAAAGGCCAGTTCCTGGCGCCCTGGGACATGGCGAACGTCGCGAAGAAGGCGAAGGCGACAGGGAACGATAAGATCATGGTCTGCGAGCGCGGCGTCTCGTTCGGCTATAACAACCTGGTGTCCGACATGCGCTCTTTGGCAGTGATGCGCGACACCGGCTGTCCTGTCGTATTCGATGCGACCCATTCGGTGCAACTGCCGGGCGGGCAGGGCAACTGTTCGGGCGGCCAGCGCGAATTCGTGCCGGTATTGGCGCGGGCGGCGGTCGCGGTCGGCATCTCGGGCCTGTTCATGGAAACGCATCCGAATCCTGCCGAGGCAAAGAGCGACGGCCCGAATTCGTGGCCGATGCACCGGATCAAAGATTTACTCGAAGTTTTATTAACCATCGATCAGGCGGTGAAAAGCCAAAGCCTGATAGAAACAACAATCTAAGGAAACATTAATGGCTGCAATAGTAGATATTCGTGCAAGAGAAGTCCTGGATTCGCGCGGCAACCCGACCGTCGAAGCCGATGTAGTACTGGCGTCCGGCGTCGTCGGCAGCGCGATGGTGCCATCCGGCGCTTCGACCGGCGAGCGTGAGGCGATCGAACTGCGCGATGGCGATAAATCCCGCTACCTCGGCAAAGGCGTGTTGAACGCGGTCAATAACGTCAAGACCGAAATCCGCTCGGCAATTATCGGCATGGACGCGGCCGACCAGGAAGGTATCGATAACAAGATGATCGCGCTGGACGGCACCGAATCGAAGTCGCGTCTGGGCGCGAACGCGCTGCTGGCAGTCTCGATGGCGGCGGCGCATGCGGCGGCGCAGGAAAGCAAGCAGCCTCTGTATCGCTACCTGAACAAAAGTGGCGAATTCGTGATGCCGGTGCCGATGATGAACATCATCAACGGCGGTTCGCATGCGGACAACAGCGTCGATTTGCAGGAATTCATGATTTTGCCGGTCGGCGCTCCCACTTTCCGTGAAGCGATCCGCTATGGCGCGGAAGTGTTCCACAATCTGGCCAAGGTACTGAAATCGAAAGGCCTCGCGACGACCGTCGGCGACGAAGGCGGTTTTGCGCCTAACCTGTCTTCGAACGAAGAGGCGATCAGCGTGATCCTGCAAGCGATCGAACAGGCCGGCTATAAACCAGGCGTCGATATCTACCTGGGCCTCGATGCGGCCGCGTCCGAATACTATGCTGACGGCGTCTACGATCTGGCTTCCGAAAACAAGCAGTACAGCTCGGCGCAAATGGCCGATTTCTTCGTCGATTGGGTCAACAAATATCCGATCATCAGCATTGAAGACGGTTTCGACGAAAACGACTGGGATGGCTGGAAAGTGATGACCGAAAAACTCGGCGGGCGTATCCAACTGGTCGGCGACGATCTGTTTGTGACCAATCCAAAAATCCTGAAGCGTGGCATCGAGCAAAACATTGCGAACTCGATCCTGATCAAGGTGAACCAGATCGGCACCCTGACCGAAACTCTGGCTGCGATCGACATGGCGAAAAAGGCGGGTTATTCCGCAGTCGTGTCGCACCGTTCCGGCGAAACCGAAGACACCACGATCGCCGATCTGGTTGTCGCGACCGGTACCGGCCAAATCAAGACCGGCTCTCTGAGCCGCTCCGACCGTGTCGCCAAGTACAACCGCCTGATGAAAATCGAGGAAGAGTTGGGCGGCGTGGCCCGGTATGCAGGCCGCAGCGCCTTCAAATCGCTCTAAATCGATGATGAGTCAAGGCGCAGGCTGGATGTTTTCCTCCGCAGGGCTGCGCCTTGAACCGATCTTATGAAATATCTCGTTGCGATCATCATTCTGCTGATTATCCACTTTCAATACCGATTGTGGCTCGGTGACGGCAGTTTGAAGGAAACACGCGCCTATCAACAGCGGCTGGCGGAATTGAAGAAGCTGGCCGAAGAGAAACGCCAACGCAACGAGAAGCTTTATGCGGAGGTAAAGGACCTGCATAAGGGGCAGGAAGCGATCGAAGAGCGCGCCCGCGATGAGTTGGGCATGATTCGTGAAGACGAAACTTTTTTCCAGGTGATCGAAAAATAATCGATTGAATCCGTCGGCTGAATGCTTTTTAGTGCATCACCCTGCCGCAACTTAATCCATCCTGATGACAGAATCACTCAAATTCTGGGCCGTCGTGCCTGCGGCCGGCGTCGGCAAGCGCATGCAGTCCGACCGTCCCAAACAATACCTCGAACTGGCGGGCAAAACGGTGATCGAGCAGACCTTGACCCGCTTATTGGGCACTGAGGTATTCTCCGCGATCGCAGTGGCCGTATCGGTTGAAGATCCTTACTGGCCCGAACTCGAATTGTCAAGGCATCCTCAAGTAGTGACCGCGCCCGGAGGAAAAGAAAGGGCCGATTCGGTGCTGGCCGCGTTAAAATCCTTGCACGGTCAGGCAGATGACGGCGACTGGGTGCTGGTGCATGATGCTGCACGCCCTTGCATTACTTCCGAAGATATTCATAAGCTGATCGATACGCTGGTCGATGACGACATCGGCGGAATTTTAGCGCTGTCTTCGCACGATACCTTGAAAGATGTGCAGGGTAATGCAATCGTCGGCACGCTCGATCGCCGCCATATCTGGCGCGCGTTGACGCCGCAGATGTTCCGCTACGGCATGTTGAAAACTGCGCTGATCGAAGCCGAGGGCAATTCAGCGATCACAGATGAGGCCAGCGCGCTGGAACTTAAAGGCCTGAAACCTAAAATCGTCGAAGGCCGGCCAGACAATCTCAAAATCACCCGGCCCGAAGATCTGGCGCTGGCAACGTTTTATCTGGAGCAACAATGATCAGAGTAGGGCAAGGTTATGACGTGCACCGCTTCAATGAAGGCGATCACATTATTTTGGGGGGCGTCACGATTCCTTATGAAAAGAGGTTGGAGGCACATTCGGATGGCGATGTGGTACTGCATGCGCTAGCCGATGCGCTGCTGGGCGCTGCTGCGCTGGGCGACATCGGCAAGCATTTTCCGGACACCGACCCGCAGTTCAAAGGTGCGGATAGCCGGGTGTTACTCCGTCATGTTTACAGCGTCGTTCGTGCCAAGGGCTATATCCTGGTCAACGCCGACATCACGATCATCGCACAAGCGCCAAAAATGGCTCCCCATATTGCCGCGATGTGCCGGAATATTGCCGACGATTTACAGGCCGACGTCGACTGTATCAATGTGAAGGCGACTACTACCGAGAAACTCGGCTTCGAAGGCCGCAAGGAAGGAATTGCGGTGCAGGCTGTGGTATTGATTGAAAAATAGATCGGGGCTACGGACAAGGTCCAGGATGTCGTTTTTTATCCTGAACCCTGTACTCCAATAATATTATTTCATCATTTCCCGCTTGAAAATTGCGTCCAGCTTTTTGTTGATGTTCGGCCGGGGTGGTTCGACGGGTGGCGGGGTCAGAACTGGTTTGGGTTCATAGTGTTGCACAACCGGCATCGGCGCGGGGGCTTTACGGGTGCAGTCCCCATCATATTCATAATCGCCTACCGGTCTTTCAAAGGTATATCGGAACGGTTTGCAAACGATCGTATTACCCAGTTTTTGAAATGAATCATGGGGAGAGGGGATTGCCGCCAGCGCTGTAATCGGGCTTAAACCTACAAACAGGCCTGCGCCGACGATTGTGCCTACGATACCGACAGGTCGCAGAAAAACATCCATCATCACATCATAGCCATCGCTCTCGACCGGTTGCGGCGTTTGTGCGAAACCTGGCGTTGCGGCCGTCATGGACAAGAGTAAAACCAATGAGCTAATTTTTTTCATTCGACTCTCCAAGCGTTTTAAGATCTCATCAAACTGGCTGTAAAATAACCTGTCTCGATCAATATATCCAGTTATCGGATTCAGTGTAGCATAATGTGCCGAATCGGGTCATCTCCCAGAATCACTGTAATTACATGCCGGGCATTGCAACACCGGTGGCTTCTCGGTATCCTGCATCGATGCAAATACATTTGATCTCGATAGGAAACCGCATGCCCGTCTGGGTACAGCAAGGTTACGACGAATATGCGAAGCGGTTGCCGCGGGAATGTGAATTGGTTTTAAAAGAAATTACCGCGGGCAACCGGGGCAAAAATTGTGATGTGGCCCGGATCGTGAAGGACGAAGGTGACCGGATGCTGGCTGCGATTCCTGCGAATTGCCATCCGGTCACGCTCGATTTGGCCGGAAAGCCCTGGTCCACGCCTGAACTTTCCCAGGCATTGAAGCGCTGGCTCGAAAGCGGCCAAAACCTCGCCCTGTTGATCGGCGGACCGGAAGGCTTGGCCGAGTCAGTAAAAAAAACGGCCCGCGAATCCTGGTGTTTGTCAAATCTGACCTTTCCTCACCCCTTGGTGCGGATCGTTGTAGCCGAACAGCTTTACCGCGCCTGGAGCATCCTGAACAATCATCCCTATCATCGCGGATGAAGGCGCGAATCATTCTTGCCTCAGCCTCGCCGCGGCGCCGTGAGCTGCTGGACCAGATCGGTATTGCTTATGATATCCGACCGGTACACATCGATGAATCGCCCCAGCCAAACGAAGCGCCCGAGGATTATGTGCGTAGAATTGCGGCCGAAAAGTCGGCGTCCTGTTACGCGCAAGCGGCGCATGTCGGTTTGCCGGTTTTGGCCGCCGATACCGCGGTCGTACTGAACGGCCAGATCATGGGTAAGCCGAAGGATAAGCAGGATGCTGTCATGATGCTGCGCCGGTTGTCCGGACAAACCCATCAGGTTTACAGCGCGGTCTCGCTTCGGGGGCAGATGCACGGTGAGGCGTTGAGCGTGACCGATGTCACTTTCCGAACGCTCACTGAACGGGAAATAGAGACTTATTGGGCAACCTCCGAACCGGCGGATAAGGCCGGTAGTTATGCGATCCAGGGACTCGGCAGTGTGTTCGTGCAGTCGATTCGAGGCAGTTTTTCCGGCGTGGTGGGGCTGCCCTTGTTTGAAACCGCCGAACTTCTCTTACAACAAGGTATCAAAATTTTGCATGAGTGAAGAAATTCTAATCAATGTGACACCGCCCGAAACGCGCGTCGCCGTTATCGAAAACGGCATTTTGCAGGAGTTGATCATCGAACGGACCCGCCAGCGAGGACTGGTAGGGAATATCTACAAAGGTGAAGTATGCCGCGTATTGCCTGGCATGCAGGCGGCATTCGTCGATATCGGTTTACCCCGAGCCGCGTTTTTGCATCTGTCCGATTTGTCCAGCAAAGAGCTTGAAAAAAAAGGCTCCGAAAATATCGAGCATTATCTTTACGAAGGCCAGCATATCGTCGTGCAGGTGGTGAAGGATCCGATCGGCAGTAAGGGCGCCCGTCTGACGACCGAGATCTCGATTCCGTCGCGTTATCAGGTCTATATGCCTTATGCGAATAATTCCGGCGTCTCGCACCGGATCGAATGCGAAGAAGAAAGAGTGCGTCTAAAAGCCTGTCTGGATGCATTCCGCCAAGAATACAATTGCGGCGGTTTCATCGCCCGGACTGCGGCCGAATGCATCGAGGAGCCGGTGCTGATTGCCGATATGACCTTTTTGCTAAAGCTCTGGGGCGCGATTTCGGCCAAAATCGCCGGCGCAAAGGCGAAGCAGTTCATTCACAAGGATCTGCCGCTCAGCATCCGTACGCTTCGCGATTTATACAAGGAAGGCATCGACCGGGTGCGCGTCGATTCAACCGAAACCTATCACCGCCTGGTTGAGTTTGCCGAGGTATTCGTGCCCGAAATCGTGCCGGTGATCGAACATTACACCGGCGAATGCCCGGTGTTCGAAATCTATAATGTCGAAAGCGAGATTCAAAAAGCGCTAGACCGCAAGGTCAAGCTGAAATCCGGCGGCCATCTGGTGTTCGACCAGACCGAGGCGATGACGACCGTCGACGTGAACACCGGCGGCTATGTCTCGGGGCGCAATCTGGAAGAAACGATTTTCAAGACCAATCTCGAAGCGGCGCAGACGATTGCCCGTCAACTCAGGCTGCGCAACCTCGGCGGTATCATCATCATCGACTTCATCGACATGCAGAGCGACGAGCACAAACGTCAGGTACTGCAGGCGCTCGAGAGGCATCTGGAAAGGGATCACGCGAAGACCAAAATTACCGAAGTTTCAGTGCTCGGTTTGGTCGAGATGACCCGCAAACGGACCCGGGAAAGTCTTGAACATATCCTTTGCGAGCCCTGCAAGGCCTGCGGCGGCCGCGGGGTTTTGAAAACCCCGGAAACGGTCTGCCTCGAAATCTTCCGGGAAATCATCCGCGAGGTCAGGCAATACAAAGTCAAGCAACTGCTCGTGCTGGCTTCAAATGAAGTTGTCGAAATGCTGCTCGACGAAGAGGCCGACATGTTGGCGGAACTCGAAGCGTTTCTCGGTGTGCAGATCAAGTTCCGCGCTGAGGCCGAATATAATCAGGAACAATATGATGTGGTGCTTTTGTAAGACAAATGGCCTGAACCGAATTACTTGATTCTTTCAACACGTACTTTTTGTCCAGTAGCATTACCTTTTTAACCTGCTTTTCATGATTCACCATTTCACCCGAGCTACCCGGCATCTGCTTTTCTGGAGCTTGATCATCATTGCGATGGGCATGACCGGCGTGCGTCTGGCCTTGTCTGGTGTCGAAGGCTACAAGGCTAGACTGGCGGCGCGAGTCGGGGTGATGGTCGGCACGCCGGTGAAGATCGGCCGTCTCGGCGCGCGCATGCGCGGCTTCAGCCCCGAAATCGTTCTGGATGATATCGGTATCGCGTCGGTTGTCACAGGGAAACGCAACGCGATCGAATTGAAAGAAATCCGTTTGGGCATTCATCTGCTTGAAGCAGTTCTTAAAAGAGATTTATTGGCATCGTCCTGGGTCACGCTGGTCGGCGCAAAGCTGACCGTCAAACGCAACGCTGACGGCAAATTGAGCATTGCCGGCTTGAAAGCGAGCGAGGGCAATCCGTTATGGCTGCTCGAGACCGGCAAATACGAGGTGCTCGACAGTGACATCATCTGGCAGGATGAGCAAAAACACGGGCGGCCATTGACATTCAAGTCGGTCGATATGGCACTGATCAATCAAAGCGGCCATCATTATCTCAACGTGCTGATGCGTCTGCCTGAGAATTTGGGTAAAACCCTGCGGGTATCGATGGACTTTGCCGGCGATCTGTTTAACTTCAATTCGTTGCAAGGCCAGGGTTTCCTTGAAGGCAAAAATCTGAACCTGCGAGAATGGGTTACCTTTGACTTTCCGCTGGAAATTGCGGTAACGTCCGGACGCGGCGACCTCAAAATCTGGGGCGACTGGCGCCAGACGCAGGCGCTTGCGGTCAATGCCCAAATCGACATTCATGATTTGAAACTGCACAGGCCCGGCGTGGAGCCCTTTAGCGCCGAGCAGCTGCGGAGCCGCTTTTATCTGGGGTTGAGCGAAAAACAGTGGCAGTTGAACCTGAAGGAATTTGTGATGGCTTCCCGGAGCGGCGCCGAGGCCAAAACCTGGCCCGATGCAGTGCTGAGCGTCAAAGGCTTTGGCGATGCGGAAAAGGCCACGCGGCAGGTCGCGTTATATGCCGAGCGCCTGGATTTACAGCAAATTTCCCAGGTGGGGCGTTTTTTATTGCCGAATCAGGATGCCTCGGCCAAGTCGCTACGCGATTTCAACCTGAGAGGCGAGCTGCAGGATTTTACCTTATTCGCCGATACGGACCGGCAAAGCGTATCGGTCAATGGCGATTTCAGTCATGCAAGCATTGCTGCAGTCGACAAACGGCCTGGCTTTGAGAATCTGTCCGGGCACATTCGGGGCAACAGCAGTCAAGGAGCCATCGAACTGGCGAGCAAGAAGGCGATATTCAATGCGCCGGGTCTGTTCCGTGTACCGTTGCCGCTTGATCGTGTGACAGGCTCTGCTCAATGGCAGAAAACGGCAGAGGGACTGAGTGTTGTCAGTCCGCAGCTGATGCTGGAATCCCGCGGAATCAAAATGCAGAATCGTTTGTATTATTCTGTTCCGAGCCAAGGCGGGAGTCCGTTCATTGATTTGCAGAGCTCATTTTCCTGCCCGGACGTCAAGGTGGTCAGCCAGTATTTTCCGGCCAAAATCATGGGGCCGGGGGTGGTGGATTGGCTCGATCATGCGTTTGTGAAAGGCCATGTTCCGAAGGGGGGATTCTTGCTGTACGGTAACCCGGCCGATTTTCCGTTTACCGGCGACGAAGGGGTGTTTGAAGTCGTATTCGATGTCAAAGATCTGGAACTAGCCTATCACCCGGGGTGGCCGAATTTGACTGGAGGAGGGGCTGAAGTCGTTTTTTACCAGAATGGTATGACTGCGGCTGTGCGGCAAGGGGCGTCATACGGGGTCGCGGTGAAACAGGCGAGTGTTGAAATTCAGAATCTGCAAGCTGCCGAAAAAGTAGCAATCAAAGGCGAGCTGGAGGGCAAAATCAGCCAGGCTCTCGAATTCATTCAAAATTCACCGCTGGCCGAGCGCGCGAATGCGTTTTTGCGGGCGGCTACACCGCAAGGCGATGCCAAATTTAACCTCGATTTACAAATCCCCTTACGGAATGGCGAAGAATATCAAACCGACGTGGTTGCGCAATTCAAAGATGCCGAATTGCGTCTGAAGTCGCCGAGTTTAACGCTGAAAAAGCTGACCGGAAATGTTAAATTCGACGATAAGGGAGCGTATAGCGAGAATCTTACCGCGGACTTCCTGAACCATCCGTTCAGGATCAATCTCGAAACGGCCGATCTTCAAACCGAAATTCGCGCCGACGGGCGAGTAGATATCGGCGAACTTCAGGCCCAACTCGATTTGCCTTGGCTCGGTTTCGCGCAAGGCGAGACGGCGTATCGGATCGCCTTGCGGATGCCGCATACGGACGGCAAACCGAGCTTGTCGATTCAGTCCGATCTGAACGGCGTGCAACTGGATTTGCCCGATATGCTCGCGAAACCGGCAAAACAACAGAAACCTTTAACGGTGACATTCGACTTGGCCGATCAGAAAATATTGCCCGTCCAGCTGGGTTACGGGAACGATTTCAGTGCAGCGCTCAAAATCGACCTGAATAAGCCGCATATCGAATCGGGCCATGTCTTGCTAGGGGCAGGCAGAGCAAAGCAGCGCAGCGAACCTGGTCTGATGCTCGAAATCAATCGCGAGCAACTGCAACTGCAAGACTGGATCAAACTGGCCACGGTCCAGCCCTCGGCACAGGAGTATAAAGCCGATATCAAAGAACTCAAGATGCACGGCGATCAGGGTTTTTGGCAGAAGACCGGCCTGGGACGATTCGATCTGAACTTGCGGCGCACCGGAACGTTCTGGGAAGGCAGAATCGATAATTCCATCCTTAAGGGCCAGGTTAAACTGCCGATCGACCTGAAGGGGCCTGACCGGATCAAATTAACTCTGGATCGCCTGGATGTCTCCGCGTTGACTCAAATCAAAATGGATAAAGCGGATCAGGAGAATGCGTCCGACTATTTTCCGCTGCTGTCGGTCCGCAGTGCTACCACCTTCTGGAAGGGGGCCGATCTCGGCCGCTTCGTGATGAATGCCGAACGCATTGCGGGCGGTTTACTCTTTGACCGCTTCGAATTGCTGGGCAAAGATCAAAAACTGACATTGACCGGGAGCTGGAAGACAGCAGGCGGCCGCTCCCAAACCCAGGCTAAGGGTCGTCTGGAACTGATCAAAGGCGGCGCATTATTTTCCCGTCTGGATATCAGCAAGGACTTGACCGAAACCAGCGGTGTGATCGACTTCGATCTAAACTGGCAGGCGCCGCCTTATCATTTTGCATTGGCCGATCTCCATGGGTTTGCGGATGTCAATTTCAAGAGCGGGCGTATCCTGAGCATCGAGCCAGGCTTTGGACGAGTGCTCGGTATCCTGGCGATAGCGCAGTGGATTAAGAGACTGCAGCTGGACTTCAGCGATGTTTATCAGGAAGGGTTGACTTTCAACAGCATCAAAGGCCGTTTCAACTTTACGAACGGCAAGGCGGTGACTGACGATCTGGTGGTCGATGCCGTGCCGGCCAAAATTTCGATTATCGGCGAAACCGATTTCGTGAATCGGACTGTCGATCACGTCGTGGCTGTGGCCCCAAAAAGTGCCGATGCGGTACCTATTGCTGGTACAATTATGGGCAAGTTTGCGGCATTGATCGATAAAACGATTACCGGAACCGAGCATGAAGGCTTTTTTTTCGGCTCCCAATATCTGGTTAAAGGCAGTTGGGGAAACGCGGTGATTCTGACTTTGCATGAAAAAGAAGGACTGCTTCAGAAAACCTGGAGCGGCATCACCGACTTTCCTTCGCTGTTGAATAAATGAAAAATCACGAGAGAGGAATGAATGAGTAAGTGTGCGGCCATACAGATGGCTTCCAGCCCCAATGTCGGCTCCAATCTGCTAGAAGCCGAGAAGCTGATCGCGGAAGCGGCAAAAGCCGGTGCGAAGCTGGTCGCGCTGCCGGAAAATTTTGCGCTGATGGGCGAGCATGAACTGGACAAGATCCGGATTAAGGAAGTCGATGGACAGGGCCCGATTCAGAATTTTTTGTCCGAGACGGCCGCGAAATATGGGGTCTGGATCATCGGCGGCACGATGCCGATTGCAGGAGAGGCCGAACATAAAGTCAGAGCTGCTTGCCTGATCTATAACGACCGCGGCGAGAGAGTCGCCCGTTATGACAAAATGCACCTTTTCGATGTCAGCGTGCCCGGTACCAATGAAGTCTATCGCGAGTCCGACTCGATTGAGGCGGGTCCTCGCCCTTCGGTCTTCGATACGCCATTTGGACGGATAGGCGTTGCGGTATGTTACGATTTGCGCTTTCCGGAGTTTTTCCGGGAGATGGCCAGAATGGGCATGGAAATTCTGGTCATCCCTTCCGCATTTACCGCCGAGACCGGCGCCGCGCACTGGGAATTGTTACTGCGTGCCCGCGCGGTCGAAAATCTGTGCTATATCATCGCACCGAATCAAGGCGGTTTTCATATCAACGGACGCAAGACCTTCGGGCACAGCATGATTGTCGATCCGTGGGGTGTGGTGCTGGATTGTTATAAAACCGGCGGGGGATTTGTTATTGCCGACATCGATCTGGAGCGGCTCGAGAAAGTTCGTACGGCGTTTCCGGTATTGCAGCACCGTCGTTTCATATAGGGAAAAGATTATGCGCTTGCGTTTCGGTTCTCTGTTCGGTTTATTGCTATTGGCAGCTTGTGCGTCCGATGATCCGCGTTACCGCGATACCTCAGGGCTCGAGAAGCCCCCGACATTGGTGATCGAGAAGCAGGCGGCGACTGCCGCAGAGCCTGAAAACGCCGAAACGGATAAGTTGCCGGAAGAGGCTGCCTCGGCCTCTGCTGAGAATCAGGACGATACTGAACCGAAAAGCAAGAGAGGTTTGGGCGACCGGATGATTTCGATCATCGATACGCCGCCCTTGGTGCTGACGATCAGGCAGCCGTTCGATCTGGCCTGGAACTCGCTGAAGCGCGCAATGATCCAAAGCGGGATCGAAGTAACCGATCTCGAACATGACAAGGGCAAATTTTACGTGAGTTACGACGCTGATAGTTATGTATCCGAGCACGGTTCCGTGATCGAAAAAACCCTTGGTCTATTCAGTGACGAGTATGCGCAGCGACCTTATATTTTGACCGTTTCGCAGGAAGACGCCGTCACGACAGTTACTGCTGTGCCTGGCAAGGATGCAGAGTATCGTAAAAGAACCGATCGCGATGACGAAGTAACCGCTGGAGATTCCAGTGTTGCGGGTACTGACAAACCGACCGATGGGCCCGACAAACTGTTGAGATCGCTCTATTTCACACTGAAAGACGATCTGCGCGAAGACTGATCATTTTTATTGACTTTGCGTCCTTTTATATTCTACCCGAACCGTTTTAATGGAACTCATTACTCTGGCCAAACAGGCCATCCTGAAACCTTCAGGCATTACCGAAACTGAAATCGATACCATCATGAGCCGTCTGCTGTCCTCCAGGGCGGATGCGGCCGATATTTATTTCCAGTCCACACGTGCCGAATCCTGGGTCATGGAAGGTGGTATTATCAAGGAAGGCAGTCATAATATCGCGCAGGGTGCCGGCGTACGGGCAGTGTCCGGCGATAAAACCGGTTTTGCCTACAGCGACAGGATCGAATTGCCGGTCTTACTGGAGGCCGCCAATAATGTAAAGTCGATCGTGCGTCAGGCGCAAGATGCCAGCATGGGATTGGTTTTGCCGCCAAGCTGGCCGTCTTATTATGCGCCGCTCGATCCGATCAAATCGCTCGAAGACCAGCAGAAAATTGACTTGCTGCGCCGGGTCGAAAGCGAAACGCGCAAGCTGGATCCCCGCATCGAAGAAGTGATCGTTAGCTTGGTCGGCGTCCATGACCATATCCTGATTGCAGGTCAGGATGGTTCGCTGGCCGGTGATGTGCGGCCTTTGGTCCGGATGAACGTGACCGTAATTGTCGTACAGGACGGCCGGCGCGAACAGGGCAGCATGGGCGGCGGATCGCGCAGCGATTACCGTTATTTCATCGAACAGGAACGGGCGCTGAATTACGGCCGCGAAGCGGTGCGTCAGGCCTTGGTGAACCTTGAAGCGGTTGAGGCTCCGGCCGGCAATATGACGGTCGTGCTGGGGCCGGGATGGCCGGGTATTCTGTTGCATGAAGCGATCGGCCATGGTCTGGAGGGGGATTTCAACCGCAAGGGCACTTCCGCATTCAGTGGCCGAGTCGGTCAGCGGGTCGCTTCCGACCTCTGTACGGTCGTCGATGACGGTGCCTTGCCGGGGCGCCGCGGCTCGTTGAATATCGACGACGAGGGTACCCCTACCGAGCAGACGATCCTGATCGAAAAAGGCATCCTGAAAGGCTACATGCAGGACAAAATGAATGCGCGGTTGATGGGCGTCAAGCCCACCGGCAACGGCCGGCGTGAGTCCTATGCGCATGCGCCGATGCCGCGGATGACCAATACTTATATGCTGCCCGGACCGCATAATCCCGAAGAGATCATTTGCAGCGTCGAGAAAGGCATCTATGCGAAAAACTTCGGCGGCGGCCAAGTTGATATTACTTCCGGCAAGTTCGTCTTTTCCGCCAGCGAAGCGTATCTGATCGAAAACGGCAGAATCACCCGTCCTGTCAAAGGGGCGACCTTGATTGGCAACGGGCCGGATGTCTTGACGCGCGTATCAATGGTTGGCAACGACCTGGAGCTCGATCCGGGCGTCGGCACCTGCGGCAAGGATGGTCAGAGCGTGCCGGTCGGCGTCGGCCAGCCGACCTTGAAAATCGACGGTTTGACTGTCGGCGGCACCAGTGTTTAATTGATTTGTAGCGTTAATTTTTTGCCTCTACTTCCCGCATATCCGAAGAGTCTTATATTTTGCAAAATCAGGATCAACTCAACGAATTGAAACTCATCGTTCAATCCTTATTGGACGAGGCGATCAGGCAGGGTGCCAGCGCCGCGGAAGCGGGTCTCAGCCAGGAAAACGGCTTGTCGGTAACAGCCCGGATGGGCGATGTCGAAACGATCGAACATCACCGTGATCAGGGGCTTGGCGTAACGGTTTACTTCGGGCAGCGCAAAGGTTCGGCAAGCACTACGCATTTGTCTCCGGAGGCGATCAAGGATACTGTCGCGGCGGCCTGCAGCATTGCCCGTTATACCAATGCCGATAACTGTGCCGGATTGCCGGAGCGGGAACTGTTGGCGACCGAATTCCCCGATCTCCAACTGAACCATCCCTGGCCGATAGACGCCGAAGCTGCAATTGCGCTCGCGATCGAATGCGAAGATGCCGCCCGCGGCTACGATCCGGAAATCAGTAATTCCGAAGGCGCCAGCGTGAATACACATCAGGGCATTCATGTGCTGGGCAATACGCTCGGTTTTCTGCAAGGGTCAATCTCTACCCGGCATTCATTGAGTTGTTCGGTTCTGGCCGAACGGGGCGGCAACATGCAGCGCGATTATTGGTACAGCGTCGCCAGAGACCCGCAGAACCTAGAGTCGGCCATCCATGTCGGCCAAAAAGCCGCCCAGCGCACCCTAAGACGCCTCGGGGCGCGGGCATTGAGCACCCGGCAGTGCCCGGTGCTGTATGCGGCAGAGATTGCGTCCGGGCTGCTCGGTTCGTTTATCGGCGCGGTCAGCGGCGGCGTTTTGTACCGAAAGTCTTCCTTCCTGTTGAATACACTCGACAAGCAGATTTTTCCGGAATTCATTCATATTCATGAACAGCCGCACCTGGTCGGCGCACTCGGCAGCGCCTGCTACGACAGCGAAGGCGTTGCGACCTGTCCGCATGACATCGTCAGCGCGGGGGTTGTCCGCAGTTACGTGCTGAGTACCTACTCAGCACGCAAGCTGGGCTTGAAGAGCACCGGCAATGCCGGCGGCGTGCATAATCTGATCATCGATCCGGGCATGCTTGATTTCCAGGGCATGCTGAAGGCGCTGGATACCGGTCTGCTCGTGACCGAATTGATGGGGCAGGGGGTGAACATGGTGACCGGCGATTATTCTCGTGGTGCATCAGGATTTTGGGTCGAGAACGGCAGGATTCAATATCCGGTCGAGGAAATCACGATTGCCGGCAACTTGAAGGACATGTTCAGAAACATCGTCGCGGTCGGCAACGATGTCGATCTGCGCGGCAATGTCCGTACCGGTTCAATTCTGATAGAACGGATGTCGATCGCCGGTGAATAAAGTCTTTCCCTGGCCGAAGAATTGTAGGGCAGGGTAGGAGCCTTTTCTTCAATCCTTGCTAACCGTTAAAGCTCTCTGCGCGCCTAACTCACCCTACACTCGGCATTCAGCCTCTTGATGCAATCCGCGATCAATTGCGGCCCCTGATAAATCAAGCCGCTGTAAATCTGCACCAGGCTGGCGCCGGCCTCGATCTTCTCCTGTGCATCGTTTGCACTCAATATTCCTCCCGCCGCAATAATGGGGCAGCGGCCATTTAATTCCGCCGCTAGCCTGCGCACGACGGTCGTCGACTTGTCCCTGACCGGCGCCCCGCTCAATCCGCCCGCTTCCGCAGCCAGCGGATGTCCGGTAATGGGGGTGCGATCGAGTGTGGTATTGGTCGCGATCACGCCGTCGATTGCAAAGCCCGCCAATAAGCGCGCAATCTGCGCAATTTCCTGTTCACTTAAATCGGGGGCAATTTTTATGACCACCGGCACATAGCGCAGATGGTTCTCAGCCAGTTTGAATTGTTCTTCCTTCAAAGCCGAGAGCAAAGTTTTAAGCTCGTCGGTTTGTTGCAATTGACGGAGATTCTTCGTGTTCGGCGAGGAGATATTGATCGTGACGTAGCTGGCCCAAGGATAGACCTTACGGAATCCGATCAAATAATCCTCGACCGCCTGCTCGATCGGGGTGTCAAAATTCTTGCCGATGTTGATCCCGAGAATGCCTTGATAATTTGCTTGGCGGACCTGCTCGATTAGATGATCCACGCCTAAATTGTTGAAGCCCATCCGGTTAATGATGGCCTGATGTTCCGGCAGCCTGAACAAACGCGGCTTCGGATTGCCGGGTTGCGCGCGCGGTGTAACCGTTCCGATTTCAATAAAACCGAACCCGAGTGCGGTCAGTGCGGCGATATGATCGCCGTTTTTATCCAAGCCGGCCGCGAGGCCGACCGGATTCTTAAAGCTCAGCCCCATCACTTCTACCGGTTCTGCGTGGGTTTCTGGATAAAGCGCGCGGCTGATGCCCGAGGTAGAAGCGAGATCCAAAAGTTTCAGCGTAGCGTAATGAGCCGTTTCCGGATCTAATTTGAAAAGTAACGGACGCAATAAGGGGTAAAGGTTCATATCGTAAAAAATCGGTTAATGCTGGCTGGAAAATTGATAAGGTTCCGGCTCGATGTGCGGTGTGCGGTTCAGGATCAGATCGGCCAGCAGTTCAGCCGAAGCCGGTCCCATAGCCAGACCGTTTCTGAAATGACCCGCATTGATAAACAGATTCTCAATCTCGGGATGACGATCGACATAGGGGATGCCGTGTTCGGTGCCTGGCCTGAGGCCTGCCCAGTGTTTGATGATCGGAAACTGCTTTAGCGACGGCATCAGTGCCAACGCAAAATCTTTCAGTTGGTCGTGTACGACTGCTGACGGCATTTTATCGAATTGGTCGAGTTCGACCGAACTGCCGACCAGAATCTTGCCGTCTCGGCGCGGAATCAAGTAGCGATCCTCATCAAGCACCATATACCCAAGGGTATCCGGTCTGGCTTCAAATAGCAGCATTTGGCCTTTTACCGGCACGATGTTCGGCGTATGAGCCGTCGATGGATTGGGAAACAATCTGTTAAATAATTGGCCTGTCCAGGCTCCGGCGCTGATGATCAACTGGTTGACCGCCAAGGGGCCTTGGGTGGTGTCGATATCGGTAATTCTGTGTTGATGCATCCTAGCCGTAAGTAATTCGCATTCTTCGATAATGGTCACACCTCTCTCGGCCAGATCCTGGCTGAGCGATTTGACCAGCCGGGGATTGCGCGCCTGGGCGATATCGGGCAGCCAGAGCGGATTTTCGGGTTGAGTATTCAACTCTTCAAAAAAAGCCGCGGCAGGGGTTTCGTATCGAATCGAGTTAGTACGGCACCATTCGATTGCTGCTTGAATATCGGGGTTTTTGGTGATCAATAAACCGCAGGGCGTCCACTCGGGATCCAGTTGCGTGTCCTTTATCAACTGTTCAGCCAGCAACGGGTACAACGCGAGGCTTCTCATTACCAACCGGGAAATCGCAGCCGGTTGTCGCCACGGGTATAATGGCAGCAAAATCCCTCCGCCCGCCCAGGAAGACTCCTGACCGATCCGGTTTTTTTCAATTAGTGTGACGCTGGCGCCGGCTTGACGCAGTTCTCTAGCGGTTAAAAGACCGATGATGCCGCCGCCGATCAAGGTGAAGTCTGGATGTTGTGTCATGGATCATTGGGAGCCGGAAAAGGATCCGGGATGTTGATTCAGGGGTATCGGATAAAAAACATGTAAACCATGGATTTTAGGTTGCGCATACCAACCAGCTTTTTTTATCCGCAAACCCCAAAAAAGGTTTAATTTATCATAATCTGACTGTTTCGAGTTCGGTATTTGATGGCGCAGAATGGAGATTTATGGTAAATAAACGGTGCTTAATGGAATAAGTGGATACAAAGCGAGTTAATCGGTAGTGTAATTTAAGGGGGCCCTTGTTTATGTTATTGTTGTTTAACTGCAACGGATATCCCTCAATTAGCCATTTTTAGTTTATTAGTAATTACTTTTTTAGCTCGTGAATGAGTCGTAAAAATTCTTAGATATATCTGTTGCAGGCCGGGAATCTAGGTCTTAAGTTTGTTGTTTTATGGTGACAATGATGATAAATTATTTGCCATGTTTATATAAGTCATTGAAAATAAATGTAAAATATCAATAAAAAAAACATTATAAAAACTTGTAATGGGACAGTATTATTGCTATTATTAAGCCCGTGGAATACGCTTTGTTGTTTCAAAGCAAAATTTTGTAAAATAACAACCTCATGAGGAGGAACAAATGAGCAAGAAAATTAATACCCCCTGCGCAATCGCTGCAGCGGCTTTGACTCTGGCAGGCGTTGCCGCTGCTCCGGACGTTCAAGCTCGCTCAACAAAGGCGGAGCGTATTGCCGAAGCTGCAAGCAACAAAGCGGATGCTCTGGAAGCGCAATTGCAGGCAATGCAAAACGAAATAAACAGCCTGCGCGCTGCGGCTCAGCAGCCTGGTTGCGCCGACTGTGCAAAAATTCAGGAGCTGGATCAATGGATGCAGCAAGTCAAATCCGCTCCGGTTAAGGTTGAAACCAAAGACAACCTGGCTTTCTTCCGCGGCGGTTATGCACGTTATGAAGACCTGAGAGGCGGTACTTTAGATCCTTCATTTTCAGGAACTGGTCTTTCTAATGGCGCTATCGTTGGTCCGATCAGTGACCATGACGCATGGTATTTCGGCGCCGGCTTTGATTTCAGCATCAATGATGATTTGTTCGGCCTGATGGATAATACCGAGCTTGCGGCTGAATTGCTGATTGATTACCGGGAACTGGCCACAAACAAACCGAATGGGCTTTCTCCGCAAGAAGCTGCTGCTGTAGGTTTGCCGGCAGCCAACACGCAATCGGCAACTGTTAATATGTTGTCTTTGGATGCCTCTCCAAAAATCAAATTCCTAAAAGGCAGCAAATTCAGACCGTGGCTTATTCCTGTCGGCTTTGAATTGTCTATAATCAGTCCACCATCCGATGCGATCACCGTATTGAATCCAGGCATGCAATTCGGTGCCGGTGCGGATTACAATGTGTGGAAGAATATTTATGTTGGCGCAGATGCGCGTTGGCATCAGGCTTTGGGTACCGTGGACGGTGTCAATACCAATGGCGTTACCGCCGGCGGTTATATCGGTTTCGGCTTCTAATCTTCTCGCCAGATCGGTCAAAAAGGAGGGCTATTTCAGCCCTCCTTTTTTTTGTCCGCAATTTTGGATGAATGGAAAGTTGATTGCTGCCTGTTCCCCAGTATTTAAAAGTAAAATTAATTGGGGAATTGTTTTCGAAAGTCAGAATTCGTTTTAATGGAGAGGCATAAATTGGGTTGCATGGTTTTGCAATCCAATAAGAATGGGAGTATTCCTGGCGTTGAGTTGGCTGATGCCAACTCAACCTATCTTGAGATGAGAGCCGTCCGGATTAATTGATCCGCGTTCCCAGTGCGCTGCCCGGCATTGCCTTGACCGCGCAGAACTTGAACTCTGGAATCTTAGCAGCCGGATCCAGTGCTTCGTTGGTCAGCAGGTTAGCGCTGGCCTCGTTATAGCAGAAGGCCATGAAGATGCAGCCTCTTTGTATTCCAATGTCGGCGCGCGCAAAGGCGGTTAGTACGCCGCGCCGTGACTGCACTGTAATCAGGCCGCCGGCTTCGACGCCGATCGTTTTCAGGTCTTCCGGATGGATGCTCAGCACGGGATCCGGTTCGATTGCATCGAGAGTTGGCGAGTGCCGCGTCATGCTGCCGGTATGCCAATGCTCCAGCTGACGGCCAGTGATGAACACGAGTGGATAATGCTCGTCCGGTAATTCGTCCGCATGGATGAATTCGGCGGGCACGAATTTGCCCCTACCCGAGGCGGTCGGGAAACCGTTCGTAAAAATGATCGGCTGACCGGGGTCGCCGACATTTTCCAGAGGATAAGTCAATGAGTCTTCCTTATCGAGACGGTCCCATGTCATGCCGCGGATGCTTTGCATCGCTTCGCGCATTTCGTTGAAAACATCCTCGGGTCCCTGGTAGTCCCAGCCACAGCCCAGACGGTTCGCAATTTCCTGAATGATCCACAGATCCTGTTTCGCATCGCCAGGGGGATTGACCGCCTGCCGGCCCATTTGCACACGCCGGTCGGTATTCGAGAAGGTGCCGGTTTTTTCGTAAAATGCCGAAGCCGGTAGAATTACATCCGCGAAGCCGGCGGTTTCGGTCAGAAAAATATCCTGCACGACCAGATGCTCGAGCTCCGCGAAAGCCTCGCGGGCATGGTTCTGGTTCGGGTCCGACATCGCCGGGTTTTCGCCTTCGATGTACATGCCGTAGACTTCGTGATGCAGGATCGCGTGAATCATCTCCACGGTAGTGAGCCCTCGTTTCGGATCGAGTTCTACTCCCCAGAGTTTTTCATATTTTTCGCGGAAAGCCTGATTTTCGACCGGTTCATAGTCCGGATACACCATCGGAATCAGGCCGACATCAGAGGCGCCCTGCACGTTGTTCTGACCGCGCAACGGATGGAGGCCGGTGCCCGGACGACCGATTTGGCCGGTCATCAAGGCGAGTGAAATCAGGCAGCGCGCATTGTCGGTGCCATGGATATGCTGGGAAACTCCCATGCCCCAGAGAATCATCGAGCCTTTCGAGGTCGCGTAGAGCCGTGCGACCTCGCGGATCGTTTCGGGATCGATCCCGCAGATCGGCGCGACATGTTCCGGCGAATAGTTCTTCAGGTGCTCGCGCATCGGTGTGAAGTTCTCGGTATATCTGGCGATATACTCGTCGTTTTGCAATCCTTCTTCGAGAATCACATGCATGATCCCGTTCAGCAGCGCGACATCGGTATCCGGACGGAATTGCAGATAACGATACGCATATTTCGCGATCGCGCTGCGGTTTGGATCCATCAGGATGATTTTCGCGCCTTTTTGGGCTGCATTTTTCATGAACGTTGCGCCGACCGGATGATTCACGGTCGGATTCGAGCCGATGATCACGATCACTTCGGCCAGGGCGACATCCGCCACCGGATTCGATACCGCACCGGAACCCAGGCATTCGAGCAGCGCAACAACCGAAGATGCATGGCAAAGCCGGGTGCAATGATCGACATTGTTAGAGCCGAAGCCGGTACGCACCAGTTTTTGGAATAGGTAGGCCTCTTCGTTGCTGCCTTTCGCAGAGCCGAGGCCCGCCAGCGCTTTCTTGCCTTTTTCATCGCGAATTTTCTTCAGGCCGCCGGCTGCGAATTCCAGCGCTTCTTCCCAACTCGCTTCTCGAAACACTTTGTGAAGATCGTTCGGATCGAGCAGGTCGGTTGTTTTCGCGACTCCTTCGCGCCGGATCAACGGTTTGGTCAATCGCAACGGGTTGTCGATATAGTTGAAACCGTAGCGGCCTTTCACGCAGAGGCGGAAATGGTTCGTGTAACCGTCGCGTCCTTCGGTATAAAGGATCTTGTTGTCCTTCACATAATATTTGATCAGACAGCCAACACCGCAATAAGGGCAGGTTGAATTGACTGTCTTGTCGGCGACCTGCAGTCCCACATTGTTCGCTGGCATCAGCGCACCGGTGGGACAGGCCTGGACGCATTCGCCACAGGCGACGCACGTGGAGACGCCCATCGGATCGGCGATATCGAAAACGATTTCGGAGCGCGCCCCACGCTTCGCATAACCTATCACGTCGTTCATCTGTTCTTCGCGGCAGGCGCGGACGCAACGGGTACACTGAATACAAGCATCCAGGTTCACCGCGATCGCCGGATGGGACAGATCGGACGAGGGTTGCGCGCGGCTTTTGAAGCGGGGCGCGCCGACACCCAGTTTATCTGCCCAGAAATCGAGTTCGGAGTTCAGTTTATAAGGCGAATGGCCTTGCTCCGGCATGTCCGACTTCAACAATTCAAGCACCATCTTCTGCGATTTGAGTGCGCGCTCGCTTTGGGCGTTCACCTTCATCCCTTCGGTGGGCTTCCGGCAGCAAGAAGGAGCCAGGACTCTTTCGCCTTCGATTTCGACCACGCAGGCGCGGCAATTGCCGTCCGGACGCATACCTTCCTTGTAGCACAGATGCGGGATCTCCTTGCCGTGGCGTTTGGCGGCCTGCAACAAGGTTTCGTTTTCGAAAGCCGAAATCGATTCACCGTCCAGCGTAAAGTTGACCGATGGATTATTGATAAATTCTGGGTTTGCAGCCATGGCTTACTAATCTCTTTCTAAACTTGGTTTACAGTTCGTCCGGGAAATATTTGAAAATGCAGCGCAACGGATTCGGCGCGGCTTGGCCCAAGCCGCAGATGGACGCATCCACCATCACCGATGAGAGTTCTTCGAGAAGCTCACGGTTCCAGGTTTTTTCCTGCATCAGCGCAGCGGCTTTTGCCGTGCCGACCCGGCAAGGCGTGCACTGTCCGCACGATTCGTCTTCGAAAAATTTCATCGCATTCAGGGCCAGCGTTTTTGCGCTGTCCTGATTCGAGAAGACGATAATTGCCGCGGAGCCGATGAAGCATCCGTATTGATTCAACGTGTCGAAATCGAGCGGAATGTCGCCCATCGAAGCCGGCAGAATGCCCCCCGATGCGCCGCCCGGAAAATAGCCGTAAAACTCATGCCCTTCCAGCATGCCCCCGCAATATTCGTCGATCAGTTCGCGTATGGTGATGCCGGCCGGCGCCAGGTGCACGCCCGGTTTCTTCACGCGGCCCGATACCGAGAATGAACGGAGACCTTTGCGTTCGTGCCGTCCGAATGAGGTAAACCATTCGGGGCCTTTTTCGATGATGTCGCGTACCCAGTAGCAGGTTTCCATGTTGTGTTCGAGCGTCGGGCGGCCGAACAGACCGACCTCGGCCAGAAACGGCGGACGCAAGCGAGGCATGCCGCGTTTGCCCTCGATCGATTCGACCATTGCCGATTCTTCTCCGCAAATATACGCGCCGGCGCCGCGCCGCAGATGAATCGGCGGCAGTTTGTGTCCGAGCGAGGGTGGATTGCTCTGGAGGTACGCGATTTCTTTGGTCAAAATTTTCCGGCAGCCTGCATATTCGTCCCGCAGATAAACATAAATCTCGTCGCAGCCGACCGTCAAAGCGGCAATCGCCATCCCTTCCAGAAAACGGTGCGGGTCGCGCTCGAGGTAATGGCGGTCCTTGAAGGTGCCGGGCTCGCCTTCGTCGATATTGACTGCCATCAGCCTGGGGCCTTTGAAGCCTTTAACGATGCGCCATTTGCGCCCGGCCGGGAAACCCGCGCCGCCGAGACCGCGCAGGCCTGAATTTTCGAGTTTTTGAATGATGCTTTCGGCGCTGAGTGTACCTTCAAGCACTTGCTTCAGTGTTTGATAGCCGCCTTCGGCTTTGTACTGTTCGAAACTTATATAGTCGGTAACCTTCGCCTCGACGTCATTGTTCAATACGGCCGCAGTGACCGAATCGCAGGTCGCATGATCAACAGGATTTTGCCCGACGACCGCAACCGGCGCGTGTTGACAACGGCCAACGCAGGGCACTTTCTGGACCCGGACCTGATCGCCGAGACCTTGTTCTAGTGCATGCAGCAAATCGTGCGCGCCGGCCAGTTCGCAGGAAACCGATTCGCAAACGCGCACGGTCAATGGGGGAGGCGGTGTCTGGCCTTCCTTGACCACATCAAAGTGGTGATAAAAAGAGGCGACTTCGTAGACTTCGGCAGTTGAAAGATTCATCTCATGCGCGAGCGCGACAAGATGCTTCGAAGAAATATGTTTGTAATGATCCTGAATTTTATGCAAATGCTCGATCAGTAAATCTCTCCGCCGGGGCTCGTCGCCAAGAAGATATCTGATTTCTTCCAGAGAGCCCAGATCGACCGCATGGCCTTTCGGGCCTCTGCGTTTTTTTTTGGTGATCTGTTCCGGGGTTATCTTTATAACTGCCACACGTATTTCCTCCGATATATCAGGTACTTGGCATTGGCTTTAGCCAGTCTGGCTCGTAAAACGACGCTTACCGGCAAGCGATTAAGAAGACGGCAAGACAAAAGCGAGGCACTTTAACGTAATTGTCACATCGCTTTCAAGCCGCAATTATACCGACCTCAATCACAAACAGCGTGATTAAATTTAATTTTCGGTATCGGCACGCCTATATTAGCCAGGTCTTATTAATGACCTGCGATTAAGACAGAAGGGGGTTAACCGAGTTCATTACTCGGGAATTAAGAAATTTATCATAAAATTTCTTTTAAGTCTGCCGGAAGAGGGAATGCTGGTAAGTTGGATTGTCAATTGGCGGCCAACCCAACTTTTTACGGAGGAATAGGGAGTGGATGGGTTTTTGGAATCAGGCAATCAGCTTTTGTACTGCCTTTTGCGCCAGAGGATTCAGTTCTTTTCCATCTTGTTGACAATACGCAATGATCTGACTGCGCATTCTGGGATCCCAGGATCTTTTGATATGATTTTTGATGCCTTCGGCCGCGAGTTCCTTATCGCTTTCGGAATTGAAGAAATCGCTAATGTCGTTGGCCATTTTGATCAGTTTTTCGAGTTGCATTGCTAATTTTTCAGGTAATTAAAGTAGGGTAAGGGGTATGGACCAGGCGATCGGCATGGCTGTAAACAACATGCTGGTCGTCGCGGGCGAAGCCGACCAGCGTGATGCCCGCTTCTTCAGCCAAACGGATCGCCAATCCGGTTGGTGCGGACATAGCCGCCAGCAAAGTAATGCCGACGCTCGCCGCTTTCTGTACCAGTTCATAACTGGCGCGGCTGGTCATAATCAGGAAACCTTCGGCCGGATTTTTGCCGAGCCGCAACAATAGACCGATCAGTTTGTCGAGCGCATTGTGCCGGCCGACGTCCTCGCGAATGTATTGAATCCCTTGTTCCGGCAAAATCCATGCGGCCGCATGCACCGCGCCAGTCAATTGATTCAACTGTTGCTGCCCGCGGATTTGATTTAGCGCACTGACCAATTCGACAGCGGTCAACTTTAAATTGCCATGTACCGGTTTGGCATCACGGACGGCCTGTTGTAAGGTCGTCGCACCGCACAATCCACAGCCGGTGCGGCCGGACAGATTGCGGCCTTTGCCTGCCAGTTTTTCGAAACGTGTTTCGGAAATTTTGATCCGTGCTTCGATCCCGTTCGAGCGGTTATACACATGCACCGACAACAGTTCCGAAGGATCGCTGATGATGCCTTCGGTGATGCTGAAGCCGAGCGTGAAGTCCTCTATATTCGCCGGAGTTGCCAGCATTACCACATGCGGCTCGCCGTTGTAGATCAGCGCTACCGGCACTTCTTCGGCGATAAAGTCCTGCTGAATGGAGTGTTGCTGACCGCGCCAACGCTCGACCCGGCTTTGTTGATAACTCGGCCAGCCGAGATCGGGTGAGAGCGGTTGCATCACGACATTGACGTTCGCCATCGGTCAGTCCTTCGTAAGCAATTCCAGTTGTTGCTCGGAAAAGGCCCGGTAGTTTTGCTGCCATTTTGAAGGCTGGCTGACTTTAGCAACCTGTACCGCGGTAACCTTATATTCTGGGCAGTTGGTCGCCCAGTCCGAATTGTCGGTCGTGATCACGTTCGCGCCCGATTCCGGAAAATGGAAGGTTGTATACACGACACCCGGCTGCACCCGATCGGTAATCAGCGCCCGCAGCACGGTCTCGCCGGCACGGCTCTTGATGCCGACCCAGTCACCGTCTTTCAGGCCACGGTCTTCCGCGTCATGCGGATGGATTTCGAGCCGGTCTTCGGCATGCCAGGCGACATTGTCGGTGCGGCGGGTTTGCGCGCCGACATTGTATTGCGACAAAATCCGGCCGGTGGTCAGAATCAGCGGGAACATCCGCGTCGTGCGTTCGTGCGTCGCGACATATTCGGTCAGCATGAACAGGCCATTGCCGTTGTCGCGCATGAAATGTTGTTCGTGCATCGTCGGCGTGCCTTCCGGTGCGTCCGCATTGCATGGCCATTGGATGCTGCCGAGGCGATCGATCTTTTCATAGCTGACGCCGGCAAAGGTCGGGGTCAGTCTTGCGATTTCGTCCATGATCTCGGACGGATGGCTGTAGTTCATCGGATAGCCGATCGCATTCGACAGCATTTGGGTGACTTCCCAATCTTCGTAGCCGCCGAGTGGCGCCATCACCTTGCGTACCGGTGAAATCCGGCGTTCGGCATTTGTGAAGGTGCCGCTTTTTTCGAGGAAAGACGAGCCGGGCAGGAAGACGTGCGCGAATTTCGCGGTTTCGTTCAGGAACAAATCCTGCACGATCACGCATTCCATCGAACGCAAGGCGTGATGGACGTGCTGAATATCCGGGTCTGATTGCGCGATGTCTTCGCCTTCGACATACAAGCCCATGAAGCTGCCGTCGGAGGCCGCATCGAACATGTTCGGAATCCGCAGGCCTGGCTCGCCTTGCAATTCGACGCCCCAGTTTTGTTCGAACAGGTGCCGGGTCGCATCGTCCGACACATGGCGGTAGCCGGGGAATTCATGCGGGAACGAGCCCATATCGCAGGAACCTTGTACGTTGTTCTGGCCGCGCAGCGGATTCACGCCGACGCCTTCGCGGCCCAGATTACCGGTTGCCATCGCGAGGTTCGCGATGCCGATGACCGTGGTCGAGCCCTGGCTGTGTTCGGTGACGCCGAGGCCGTAATAGATCGCGCCATTGCCGGCGCTCGCATAAAGGCGAGCCGCGGCGCGGATTTCGCCGGCCGGAACTCCGGTCACCGCCTCTGCCGCTTCCGGCGTATGGCGTTCGTCGGCAATGAAGCGGCGCCATTTGTTGAACGATTCGAGATCGCAACGTCCGTCGACAAACGCTTCGTCGATGAAGCCCTCGGTAACTATGACATGCGCGAGCGCATTGATCAGTGCGACGTTGGTACCGGGACGCAGTTTCAAGTGATGTGAGGCTCGTACATGCGGCGATTTGACCAGATCGATTTCACGCGGATCGACGACGATCAGCTTCGCGCCCTGGCGCAGGCGTTTTTTCATCTGCGAGCCGAATACCGGGTGGCCGTCGGTCGGATTCGCGCCGATCACCATAATCACGTCGGCTTTCATCACCGAGTCGAAATTCTGCGTGCCGGACGATTCGCCGAAGGTCTGCTTGAGGCCATAGCCGGTCGGCGAATGACAGACGCGCGCGCAGGTATCGACGTTATTGTTGCCGAAGCCGGCGCGGATCAGTTTCTGCACCAGGTAGGTTTCTTCGTTCGTGCAGCGCGACGAGGTGATGCCGCCGATCGAGTCGCGGCCGTATTTGGCCTGAATCCGTTTCAGTTCGGAGGCCGCGTAATTGATCGCTTCCTCCCAGCTGACTTCTTGCCAGTGGTCCTTGATGCTCTTGCGGATCATCGGCCGGGTGATCCGATCCTTGTGCGTCGCATAACCGAACGCGAACCGGCCCTTCACGCAGGAATGGCCGTGGTTGGCCTTGCCGTCCTTATGCGGCACCATCCGGATCACCTGATCGCCTTTCATCTCGGCGCGGAACGAACAGCCGACGCCGCAGTAGGCGCAGGTAGTCACGATCGCATGCTCGGGTGTGCCTTGCTCGATCACCGATTTTTCGATCAGCGTCGCGGTCGGGCAGGCCTGGACGCAGGCTCCGCAGGACACGCATTCGGAATCCATGAAGGCCTGATTCTGGCTAGGGGAGACTTTCGAGTCGAAGCCGCGGCCGTCGATCGTCAGCGCGAAGGTGCCTTGCGTTTCTTCGCAGGCGCGCACACAGCGCGAACAGACGATACATTTGCTCGGATCGAAGGTGAAATAAGGGTTACTTTGATCCTTGGCCGAATTCAGGTGGTTTTCGCCAAGCGGGTTGTAGCGCACTTCGCGCAGACCCACCGCACCGGCCATATCCTGCAGCTCGCAGTCGCCGTTCGCGGCGCAGGTCAAACAGTCAAGCGGATGGTCCGAAATATAAAGTTCCATCACGCCGCGGCGAACGTCGGCCAGTTTTTTATTCTGGGTCGTGACTACCATACCTTCCGCGACCGGGGTGGTGCAGGATGCAGGCATGCCGCGCGCCCCCTTGATTTCGACTACGCACAGTCGGCATGATCCGAACGGTTCGAGGCTGTCGGTCGCGCACAGCTTCGGAATGTCGATGCCAATGCTGGCCGCCGCGCGCAATACCGAAGTTCCGGCCGGCGCAGTAACCTGAAAGTCGTCGATTTCCAGATTGACCAATTGTTCGGATTGTTTGGCGGGGGTGCCAAAATCTTTTTCTTTGTCGAGCGACATAACAAATACCTCTTGATCTGGGTCAGGCGGCGTCGGCTTTGCCTACAGGGATTGTAGGCAAGGAGCGTGAGCAGGATGCGGTAGCTTGGCCGGCGATGCCGAAATCTTCCGGGAAATGGTTCAGCGCGCTGAGTACCGGGTACGGCGTCATGCCGCCTAAAGCACACAGGGAACCGTTCAGCAGCGTATTGCAGAGATCCTTCAATAGCGGTACGTTTTTCGCGAGATCGCGCCCTGCGATGATGTCGCTGATCACCTCGACGCCGCGCGTCGAGCCGATCCGGCACGGCGTGCATTTGCCGCACGATTCGATTTTGCAGAATTCCATGCTGTAGCGCGCCATCTCGGCCATGTCGACCGTGTCGTCGAACGCGACCACGCCGCCATGGCCGAGCACGGCCCAGATCGCCGCGAACGCTTCGTAATCGAGTGGGGTATCGAATTGCGATTCGGGCATGTAAGCGCCCAAGGGGCCGCCGACCTGCACCGCCTTGATCGGCCGGCCGGACGCTGAGCCGCCGCCGTAATCGTAGAGCAGTTCGCGCAGCGTCATCCCGAATGCGATTTCGACCAGACCCGGATATTTGATATTGCCGGCCAGCTGCAGAGGCAAGGTGCCGCGCGAACGGCCCATGCCATAATCGCGGTAGAATTCGCCGCCCTTGTCGAGGATGATCGGCACCGAGGCGAGCGAGATCACGTTGTTCACGATAGTTGGCTTGCCGAACAGGCCGCTGATCGCGGGCAAGGGCGGCTTAAAGCGGACCAGGCCGCGCTTGCCTTCCAGGCTTTCCATCAGGGACGTTTCCTCGCCGCAGATATAGGCGCCCGCGCCGAGACGCACTTCCAGGTCGAATTTCTTGCCGCTGCCGAGAATGTTGTTGCCGAGATGGCCGGCTTCATAAGCTTTTTGAATCGCTGCGTTCAACGTCTTGTGCGCATGCGGATATTCGACGCGCAGATAGATATAGCCTTGCGTTGCGCCGACCGCGATCCCGGCAATCGTCATCCCTTCGATCAACACGAACGGGTCACCCTCCATTACCATTCGGTCGGAGAAGGTGCCGGAGTCGCCTTCGTCTGCATTGCAGATAATGTATTTTTGCTCGGACGGCGTGTTCAGCACCGTATTCCATTTGATTCCGGTAGGAAACGCCGCACCGCCGCGCCCGCGGAGGCCCGAATCGGTAACTTGCTTGACGATCTCGGCGCCGGACATCGCGAGTGCGTTTTTAAGGCCGTGGTAGCCCTCATGAGCGACGTAATCGTCGAGGCTGATGGGATCGATAATGCCAATGCGTGCGAACGTCAGACGCTGTTGTGCTTTCAAATAGGGTAGTTCTTCAATCGGACCCAGCGCCAGCGGATGCTTGCCGCCGTTCAGGAAATCGGCGTCGAACAAGCCGGAGACATCTTGGGTTTGTACCGGACCGTAAGCGATCCGTCCATCGGAGGTCGCAACTTCGAGCAGCGGTTCCAGCCAGAAAAGACCACGCGAGCCGTTGCGTATTAGCTTGATCTGAATGCTGCGTCTTTCGGCTTCCCGCTTGACGGCAGCCGCAACGCGGTCCGCACCCAACGAAACGGCGGCGGCATCGCCAGGAAGATATACGGTGTAAATCATGCTGATGCCTCCTCTGCATTGATTACGCTGTCGAATAGTTCGGCGTTGGCGCGGCCGTAAAGCTGTTCGCCGATCTGCATCGAGGGCGATACGGAACACAAGCCGAGGCAATAAATCGGCTCAAGAGAAAAAACGCCGTCTGCAGTGGTTTCGTGATAATTGATGCCCAGTTTGTTTTTGACATGCGCTTCCAGGGCTTTAGCGCCCTTCGCCTGGCACGATTCGGCGCGGCAAAGATGTACGGTGGTCTTGCCGGGCGGCGTTTCGCGGAAATAATGATAGAAACTGATCACCCCATGCACTTCGGCGCGCGAAAGATTCAGCGACTTGGCAATATCGGGGACGGTATCGGCCGGAATGTAACCGAGCTTGTCCTGTATCGCGTGCAGGATCGGTAGCAGTGCGCCGGGGATGTCTTTCAGGTTGGCGATGATATCGTGCACTTCGGCATGGCTGGCGCCGGATTCAGTCATGTTTGTCTCTCTGGCTAAAAAGGGTTGAACAATCGAACCGCGTTTGCGTTGTTCAGATATAAGGTCGTCCTCTCAGGGTAACACAATTAAAATTTAATGTAAAAGACACATAAAAAGGTCATATATTTATGTTATTGAAATGTAAGAAATGTAAAAAATGCAGAAATAAACAATTTATTAACCAAATATAAATGCCCGCTTCGGAAGGGTAAGACGTCGCTATGTTCCTCTTTGTTCGTTTTAAACGTCGTGAAACTGATGAAGTAACCAGATTTTCAATTTGGCTTCTTTCGAAGCATTGCTTTCCCCAGAATAAAATCATAATCTTTAATAACTATCATCCGATAATAGATTCTAATTAATTGATGAACTGTATCGGCTCCCAAAGGTTACTGGGAAAGGGCAGGATTAGTGTGATTATTAAGATTACAGGGAGAAGGTCGCGAGCATCTATGATTTGGCCGAACGGATTTTTTGATTTGCCCTGTCTCAGCAAAGGCCGGGGTCAAGCTCATTAGGTTAGAAGATTGGCTTCTTTATGCTAAGAATGACTGTTAGGATCGCGCTGCTACCACGGCAAAGAAGTTTCTTTCTTAGCATTAACAGGATGAGGTAGGTGCGGCATCATTCAGCAGGCGCCGTCAGGAAGGAGATTAGCGGGCGAGTTTCCGGATGCCGTCAACCAGACGGTTGATAGCGGCGTCGAGTTGCGCCGGAACGAGCATTCCATACGAGATGCGTAAATGACAGCCCTCGGTCAATCCGAATGCGCTACCAGGAATGGCAGCAACTTTGAAATTGTCGATCAGGCTTTTGGCCAGTTCGAGGTCGCTTTTATCGGTATGGATTCTCAGCAGCAGGTAGAATGCGCCTTCCGGCTCGGGAATCTCGCAGAGGCCTTGCAGCGGCTGCAGTTTATTGATCACTTGTTCGCGCTTATCAGCCAGTTCAACCAATTGGGCTTGGCAATAACCGGAGCCGGCTTCGAGCGCACCGGAGGCCGCTACCTGACTGATCAGTGGTGGACAGATCAGATTGGTGTCCTGGACTTTCAGCAGAGAAGGCGTCAACGATTCCGGGTAAACTAAGTAGCCGATCCGCCAGCTCGCGAAGCCGTAGGCTTTCGAGAGCGAATAGAGTGAAATCGTATGCGCCTCGGCGTCGGGCAGAGAGCCCGGCGAGAAATGCCGGGCTTTGCCGTAGGTGAAATATTCATAGGCTTCGTCGCTGATATGGTACAACCCGTATTCGCGGCACAGCTCATTTACGGCGTGCAGAGCGGCTTCGGAATAGACCGCGCCGCTCGGATTGTTCGGTGAAATGGTTACGATCGCGCGGGTTTTTTCGGTGATCGCGTAACGCAGAGCCCCAATGTCCAACTGGTAGTTATCGTCGGTAGGCACGCCGACCGGCATGCAATCGAGCATCCGGATCGCCATCTCCTGATTGAAATAATAGGGCAAGGGCAGGATGATCTCGTCGCCGGGGTCGGCAATCGCGAGTAGCACGTTCAGAAATGCCATGTTCGAACCGGCGGTGACCATCACGTCGTAGCCGGCTGCTGTATCAATGCCGTTTTCAAGGCTCAGTTTGCTGCGTATTGCTTCCAGCAGCGGAAGATAACCGAACGCCGAGCCGTACAGGTGCTGTTCGGGCTGCAGGCCGAAATCGCGGATCGCCGTCAGGGCGGAGGCGGGCGGCGGATAGGCGACCATGCCCTGGCCGAGCGAAAGCGTGCCGGAGCTGTTTCGGGTCCAGGCGCCGACGACCGGAATGATCGGGGATTGCACATCGGTGATGCGACGGCTGCATCTAAAAGGAGAGCGTTCAATAGTAGTCATTGGAAAGGTTTAGTCGGAGTCAGCAAGCTTGCGGTCGAATTCGGGAGGCTTACTGTCGAACTCGATATTCTCGGCGCCGTTCAGCACCAGAAAATGTTTGCCCTTGGCGCGGGAAATCATCGTGACCTCGGACTGCCGGGCCATGTCGAGCCCCATCTGTGTCGCACCGGAGCGCGACAGCAGCACCGGAATGCCCATCTGCGCCACCTTGATCACCATTTCGGAGGTCAGGCGTCCGGTCGTGTAGAAAATCTTATCCGCGCCGGAAAGATCGTTAAGCCACATATAGCCGGCAATCGCGTCGACCGCATTATGGCGGCCGACGTCCTCGACGAAGAAGTCGATCGTGCTGCTGCTGCACAGCGCGCAGCCGTGTACCGCACCGGCCCTCTTATAGACCTCGTTGTATTCCCTGAGCGAGTCGAGCATGCCGTACAGCGTCGATTGTTTGACCCGTAAGGTCGGCACCTTGATGTTCTGCAGTTTTTCCAGCAGGCGCCCGAATACGGTGCCCTGGCCGCAACCGGTCGTAACCGTGCGCTGGGCCATTCGTTCGGAAAAATCCTGGTCGCCGAGTCGGGTAACGACCGCGACCGCCTCGGTTTCCCAGTCGACCTGTACCGCCTCGATGTCGGCAATGTTTTCGAAAAAACCCTGGTTTTTCAGATAACCCAGGGTCAACATCTCCGGGTGCGTGCCCATTGTCATCAGGGTAACGATTTCCTGCTTGTCGACGTAGATCGTCAGAACGCGCTCGCCGACCAGCTCGATCTCGCGTGTCCTGCCGTACTCGTCGACCGCGAGTGCGGGACGTGAAAACGCTAGCCCCGCATCGGTCATTTCCGGAAGCAGAACTTTATCGTTCATGTTGCGCCTCCAGCGAGTTCAGTTCAGTCATCGTGTTAATGTTGGTGAAGATCTCCGGCGTGGCGCTGAAATCGGCCAGCACGAGCTTATGCTGTTCGAGCCAGCGGTCGATTTTGCGCTCGCCGCGGCTCAGATATTCCTGCAGGCTGTCTTTCAACCGGGTTTTAAGCGCGAGGAAGACCGGGTGCAGGCGCTCGCCGTCGTGCGCGGATGCAATGTCCGCATCGCACTCGGCCCTTGCCGCGAGCAGTTTCAGGATATGTTCGGTGCGAATCAGAGGTGAATCGCAGGGCAGAACGATCAGCACTTCCGCGTCGGTATGCAGCATCGCGGTCAGAATGCCTGCCAAGGGACCATCGAAACTGGCGGTCTGGTCGGGCACGACGGGATGGCCGAACTGGCCGTATTGCTCGATATTGCGGTTCGCGTTGATGATGATCTCGGACATCGCGCCGGCCAGCGCATCGATCGCGTAACAGACCAAGGGGCGGCCATGATAGAGGATCAGGCCCTTGTCTTGGTTGTTCATCCGTCGCGCCAGCCCGCCGGCCAGGATCACCCCGGCTACTGTTGTTTGCTTGTTCATAATGTTAAGCTTTGTCGGTTCTTCACTTTTCGGTTTGACCATGTTTCGATGCGCTGCGCTTCTGATCACTCTGTTTTGTCTTGCCGGCTGCACAGGGGTAAACGGCCCCACTGCGTCTCCCGGTGAGTATGTGCATTATTACCAGGTCGAGACACAGAAACCTTACGACGAGGTGCTCGACGAACTGAAAAGCGCGATTGCGGAAAACAATTTCAGAATAACAGCCCACAGCCGGGTCGGTAAAGTGATCCGCGAGCGCGGCGATAAGGATTTTCCCGAGTTCGACACGATCCAGTTCTGCAACCTGACCCATGCCCGTACGATGCTGCTGATGGAGCCGGAAGCAATCAAGTACATGCCGTGCAATGTGGTGATGTACCAGCGGGACGGCAAGACGATTGTTCGGACCCATCTGCTGCCGACCGACTCGGACAAGCCCGAATTGAACAGCTTCTTCGGCACAATGAACGAGAAGCTGAAAGAAATCCTGGATTTCGCGGTCGAGGAATAAAGCGGGAATAGCCTCCGGTTAGAACATCGCCATCGTTCAAGATTGACCAATCAGATGGATGCGCTTCACCGTAATCAGCGCACCCCGGCCCTGATTAGACGTTAGTGAATATGCACCTCGCGCGCCTTATACGTATCGCTTCTTTGCAGGACATATCGATTCATTCTGACTCCCACTTCATTCTGCTGAATGAGCGTCCCTTCGTCTTCAATGTAATAACGCCGTACGCTGGCTCCTTCCTTCTTGGGCGTTAATACAACAGTACGATTCTGATCATCCCAGCGATATTTTCCTCTTTCATAAAATTCTCTCGAGGATTCTTTTGCTGGCTGGGTCACCAGCAGATAATTGTTCTTTTGCTGTAAAGACAGTGTGGTTTTAACCCCATCGCAATCGTCGCAAGGGAGATAACCGTAAAAAACGCCATGAAACTCCTGGCTTGCGTCGGTATGATTTTGATGGGTTGTATGCTCTGTTTCCTTCTGATGGCTTTTTGCACGCGCTTTGGCAAAGTTTTCTTGAACTTCGATATCTGTTGCCGCCATCGCAGGAATAGCAGAAAGCAGACTGCTAAAAAAGACCAAAGCCAGAGTGTGTTTGAATTGTTTTTTGAATGTTCGCATGATGACTATTCTGAAAAATAATATAGGTTGCGCTAGTGGAAGCGGAGTGGGAAATTTATCAGATTTACTAAAAATGAGCTTCTAATTTCTCTCGAGCACGTCAATACAGGCTTAAACTTGTTTTTGCGCTAAGCGCCATTTATTACGTTATCCCGATAAAATCCCAATGTGATGAACCGGTGCGTGCGGAATCGTACGGACTTTCGGAAGCAGGTAGGCTTATAGTCTGTTTAAGATCGAGCTACGCAAGCATTTTTCTTGAAACCCGTTCTTATAAGGAGTTTTAACATGCGTATATTAATTGCAGGATTTATTCTTGTCATGGCTTTACCCCTGACGGGTAAGGCTCAGACGCCTGGCGAAGGTCAACGTCAGGAGGCCGTGCCAGGGCAGTCTTCCGAGTCCTTGACACCCGGCGCCATTTCTCCGAAGACTTCCCAGGAAGGCACTTCAGGCAAAGTCGACACACAAAGCGAGGCTTATAAAATCTGTTTACGCGCTACTCAGCGCTTTGAACAACAGGAAAAGGCCAAAGGAAAAGCTAAAACTGCGGAAGCGCCAATCACTGCTTCATGCAAAGACGAACCAAAACCGGCAGCGTATTGGCTGTGTATGGAAAAAGAAGCTATTGAGGAAGTTGATTTTAATACCGCTCATTGGCATTGCGCAGAACAGATGAAAGCAGGGAAATAATTTGCTGCAGGTTGTTCTGTAATCGGCTTTTATCCGAGAAGCAAGGAAACAGATAAAATCCTGTCCGGATCAGTACAATCCCAACTGCAGCTGCGCCACTTCCGACATCATTTCCCGTGACCAGGGCGGGTCAAGCACGACTTCGACCGTCACATGATCGACGCCGGGCAGGGCGCGTATACCTTTTTCGACGTCGCTTTGAATCACAGGCCCCATGCCGCAACCGGGCGCGGTCAGCGTCATTCGGATATGCACGTCATTCAAATGTTCATCGACCGGGGTGACCTTGCAGGAATACACCAGGCCGAGGTCAACGATATTGACCGGTATTTCGGGGTCGTATACGGTCTTCATCACTTCCCAGCAGTTTTTCTCGACCGCCTCGGGGCTGTTGTCGGAAACCAGTGTGTGCAGTTCGTGAGCTTCCTTGCCGAGGGCGTCGCCATCGCTGCCGGCAATCCGCACCATATAACCGAACTCGGTCACGACCGTGTAGTTGTTGCCGAGCGACTGGTGGATCACGACCGTTTCGCCCTTTTTCAGGGTGTCGGGGATGCCGTCAGGGATCGTAATGACATTCACGTCGCGGTTTAGGACAAAGGCTTCTCGTTCTGTCATAAAGGTGATTTAGAGATGAAAGGTTCGCGCATCGATAACCTGGCCGTTCACGCCGATGCTTTGCGGACCGAAAAGATAAAGATAAACCGGCGACAGGGATTCCATTGACGGCAGTTTGCTGTTGTCCACGCCGGGGTAGGCTTTTTTGCGGAGCGGGGAGTCGACAGGACCCGGTACCATGATGTTGACTCGGATCTTGCCCGAGCTTTCCACTTCCTCGGCCAGAATTTTCGCGAGCCCTTCTAGCGCAAATTTCGATACCCCATAAGCACCGGAATAAGCCGGGGCATTGCGCGCGGACGAGTCGGAGGTAAATACGATCGAGGCGTGCGGACTTTTCTGGAGCACCGGCAACAGTACCCGGCAGAGCAAAAAAGGGCCATTCAGGTTCACGTTCAGCGCATGGCCCCATTCTTTCGTGCCAAGCTGGGAAATCGGAGTAAAGCCGCTGAATTCGACAGCTGAATGCAGTATGCCTTGGAGCGAGCCATATTTTTCGTCGATCCGATTGGCCAGTTCCTGAAAGTCGTTTTCGGATGCGCCGGCCAGATCGAACGGGTACAGGATCGGTTCGGGCGCGCCGGCCTGGACGATTTTGTCATACACCGCTTCGAGTTTGAGAAGCTTGTTATCGAGCAGAATCACATGCGCGCCGTGTCTGGCGAGCGCCAGTGCGGCCGTCGCCCCGAGTCCGCTGCCCGCGCCGGTAATCAGTATCACTTGTTGGCTCAGCGGCATTGCTGCGCTCCTATCCAGTCAGTAATTTGCGCGGGCGATTCGATCACCGCGTCCGCACCCCAGGTTTCCGGCCGATCGTCGGGCTTCAGATAGCCGTAGCGTGCGGCCAGGGTTTTCATGTTGGCATTTTTGCCGGCGGCAATGTCATGGCTCGCATCGCCGATATAGACACATTGCTCGGGCTTTACACCGGCTAGGCTACAGGCGGTCAGCATCGGTTCCGGATGCGGTTTCGCAAATGCCGTCGTGTCGCCGCTGACGATGCAGGAGGCGCGGCAGGTCAGATTCAGCGCCGCCATCAGCGGGTTGGTAAAGCGCTCGCGTTTATTCGTTACGACGCCCCATTTCATGTCTTGGGTCTCGATCAAATTCAGGGTGTCTTCGATGCCGGCAAAAAAACTCGACCGATCGGCAATATGGTGTTCATAATAATCGAGCATCGTCACGAGCAGCGCTTCTTCTATGCGTGTATCGACCGATTCGCTCAGACTAGCCGCAATCATCGCGCGGGCGCCGAACGAAATGAACGGTTTGACCGCTTCGTGGCTGACTTCCGCAAAACCGTGCCGGGCGAGGGCCCTATTTAGGCAGTGCATCAGATCGGGCGCGGTATCGACCAGAGTGCCGTCCAGATCAAACAGTACGCAGGCAAGTTTCATCGGAACTTACTCGGGCCGCTGAAAAGCGGCAATATAATTCACGTCGATGTCCTTGCCGAGGCTGAAGCGTTTGGTCAGCGGATTATATTCGATTCCGACCATGCCTTTCAGCTTCAGGCCGGCATTACGCGCCGACTGGCTCAGTTCGGACGGCTTGATGAAGGTCTTATAGTCGTGCGTGCCTTTCGGCAACATTTTCAGCATGTGCTCGGCCGCGAGGATCGCGAGGAGATAGGCCTTCGGCTTGCGGTTCAATGTCGAGAAGAACACCATGCCGCCGGGTTTGACCAGGGTGGCGCAGGCGTTGATGATCGCGCCGGGGTCAGGGACGTGTTCGAGCATTTCCATGCAGGTCACATGATCGAAACCGGCCGGTTCCTGTGCGGCCAGGTCTTCGGCGCTGATTTTTTGATAATGCGCGCTGACACCGGATTCGAGGCTGTGCAGATCGGCGATGTCGATCAATTCTTCGCTCAGATCGATGCCCAGCGCGTCCGCGCCTTGTTTGGCCAGACCCTCAGTCAGAATGCCGCCGCCGCAGCCGACATCGACGATGCGGGTACCGGCGATGTCGATGAAATTGCGGATGAACTGGAGACGCAGCGGATTGATGTCGTGCAGGGTTTTGAGTTCGCCCTGCGGATCCCACCAGCGCTCGGCTTGCGAGCCGAATTTGCTGATCTCGTGCAGGTGAACGTTGTTTGATGCAGTCATAAGCGTAAGCGTAGGTTGCTATAGTTTAGTATTTTACTAGGTTATTGGTTTGGGTCAAATGAATCTGTGGTACGCACCGCGTATCTTTTTCAAAGCCTAACAATAAGAGGAATACGCGAGGTATATCTTGTATTAGGCAAATCAGGACGAAAGCCGTTCTCTCCACTGACCGATTTTTTCGTTCAATTCGCCAAGATTAATCGTGGTCAGTTCACGATGTTTTAAGAGGCGCTTCCCCGCTACCCAGACATCGCTGACCTGCCGGCGGCTGGCGGCGTAGACGATTTGCGAAACCGGGCAATATAAAGGCTGGGTTTCGAGGCAGCTTAAATCGACCGCGATCACATCGGCCGCTTTGCCGATTTCGAGCGAACCGGTTTCCCGGTCTATGCCGAGTGCTTTGGCGCCGTTGATGGTGGCCATTTTTAATGCACTCATCGCGGGTACGGCGCTCGCATCGTTCGCGACCGCTTTCGCGAGCAGCGCGGCGGTGCGCATTTCGCCAAACATGTCGAGGTCGTTGTTGCTGGCAGCCCCGTCGGTGCCAAGTGTGACATTGACACCCCGGGCGAGAAGCTCTGCGACCGAGCAAAAGCCGCTGGCCAGTTTCAGATTCGATTCCGGGCAATGCACGACATGCGCGCCGGTTTCCGCGAGCAGATCGATTTCTTCACTGGTCAGTTGTGTCATATGCACTGCCGACAGCATCGGAGTGATCAGTCCCAGTTCCTTCAGGCGCTGCAACGGGCGCATGCCGGTTTTGGCCACTTCCTGCTCGACTTCATGCCGGGTCTCGTGCACGTGCATATGCACCGGCAGTTCCAGTTCGTCTGCGAACATGCGGATTTTTTTGAGCGGTGCGTCGGACACCGTATAAGGCGCATGCGGCGCAAAAGCAGTCGTCAGCAAAGGTTCATAGCGGAGCTGGTCGCGCAGAGCCAGTCCTTTCTCGATATAAGCGTCGCTGGTTTCGGCCCAGACGGTCGGGAAATCGATGACGATCAGGCCGATGCAGGCGCGGATGCCATGCTGTACCGCCTGTTGTGCAGCGATTTCAGGAAAGAAATACATATCCTGGAAACAGGTCGTGCCGCCGCGAATCATTTCGGCAATTGCCAGTTCGGTGCCGTCTCTTACGAACGCTTCGCTGACCCAGCGCTGCTCAAGCGGCCAGATATGATTTTGCAGCCAATCCATCAAGTGCAGGTCGTCCGCGATGCCTCGCAGCAGGGTCATCGCAGCATGGGTATGGCAATTGATCAGACCGGGCAACAGAGCATGATCGCCAAGATTTTCGGTATGCGTGCCGGTATATTTTTGCCGGGCCTGGTCGGTCGGCAGCAGGTCGACGATCCTGCCGCCATTGATCACCAGGCTGTGGTTTTCATAGGTTACGGATTCGGGTTCAACAGGTATAATCCAGCGGGCATGGATCAGGGTATCGACTTGCATGAGAGTTCCTTGATTGAAGCGCGGAATTATAACTTTTTACAATGATTTTTGACTAACTAATGACAAAACAAAATAGATTATCTGTCGAAGCCCTCAAATGGACAGGCAATAAGCTGCAGGTGCTGGATCAAAGAAAAGTGCCCGAACAGATTGTTTATCAGGATTATGACAGCGCTGAAGGCGTGAGCGATGCGATCGCTTCGATGCGGGTGCGCGGCGCGCCCGCTATCGGTATTGCCGCGGCTTATGGGGTGGTGTTGTCGGTGATGCGCCGGTTTAGTGATCAGGCGACGGACTGGCGCGTTGGCGTCGATACCGATATCGAGAGGCTGGCCAAATCACGCCCGACGGCGGTGAATTTGTTTTGGGCGCTGGATCGAATGAAAAAAGTGCTCGATGCCCATGCCGATGCTCCGCTGCCCGCGGTCCTCGCCGAGGCCGAGAAAATCCATGCAGACGACATTGCGGCGAACCGCACGATGGGCGAGCGCGGCGCAGATTTGATCGGCGGCGTCAAAGGGGTGTTGACGCACTGCAATGCCGGCGCTCTGGCCACCGGCGGATACGGGACTGCGCTAAGCGTGATCCGCAGCTTGTACAGCCGTCAACCCGTCAAGATTTATGCCGGCGAAACCCGGCCCTGGTTGCAAGGGGCGCGCCTGACTGTCTGGGAGTTGTCGCAGGACGGAATCCCCGCGACTCTGATCGCCGATTCGGCGGCAGCGTGGTTGATGCGCTCCGGTGCGATTGATTGGGTGATTGTCGGCGCAGACCGAATCGCGGCGAACGGCGATGCCGCGAACAAGATCGGCACTTATGCGTTGGCTGTTTTAGCCAGGCAGCATGGCGTCAAGTTTATGGTGGTGGCTCCGACTTCCACGATCGACTGGACGATCGCGGACGGTAGTCATATCGAGATCGAGGAGCGTGATCCGGCGGAGCTGCTTCCGGTTTGCTATCGGGAACAGGAAACGCAGGTGAATGCCTGGAATCCGGTTTTTGATGTGACGCCGGCGGATTTGATCAATGCAATCGTGACCGAAACGGGGGTGGTGTTGAATCCGTCTCTCGACGGTATGGTCCGGTTAAGAATGTCCTGACGCCTAATTAAATACTGGGGGTATTGCGAATGAAATTAGATCAAAGAGGGAATAATCCTTTGCTAGGGATTAAATTTTTCGGGCAGGGGATAACCTGGTTAAACCATCCTAAATTACGAAAATTTGTCGTGATTCCGGTATTGATCAATCTTTTGTTATATGGGATCGCGTTCGTGCTCGGTTATTTTTATCTTGCCGATGTGATAGATCAATTTATTCCGTCTTGGCTGCAATGGTTGCGTTGGATATTATGGCCGCTGTTCTTTATCAGTTTTTTTATTGCAGGATTTTTTACATTTACCGTATTGGCCAATCTGATTGCGGCACCTTTTTACGGTATGTTATCGGCGGCGACATTGTCGGTTATCAACGGAGAATCGGCAACAGTTTCTGAAGCGCCCTGGGGAAAAGTCGTTAAAGCCGAATTGAGGCGGGCGGCTTATTTGGGGGGTCGTGCAATACTGTTGGTAATACTGTCGATTATGCCGGGGATTAATGTGCTTGCGCCGTTTTTATGGGCAGTATTCGGCGCCTGGGGGATGGCGTTGGAATATATGGCTTATCCGCTGGAAAATGCAGGGGTTCTGTTTGCTGAACAGCGCAAGCTTATCGGCAGCGTCAGATGGGGAGCCATGAGTTTCGGCGGGCTGGCGGCAGCCAGTTTGGCTTTACCAATCCTCAATATTATTGTGGCGCCTGCTGCTGTGATTGGTGCAACTCTCTATTTGCGGGAAATTGAAACGAGCAAATCGCTTTAAGATAAAGGAATAGTCTTTTATTTGAATATCTCTTGCAGCTGACTGCATCAGTTCACGCTGTAAGCCCGCGCTGCGCTAGTTGTGCAAGCGCGGGTTTCTGGTGCGGAGCTTGGGAAAGATGTTAGAGCAACCTTTCCGTAAAACATATTCAGATTTTAAATTCTGAACTGTCGTGCCCTTCATCGATCAACGTGCGCAGCCATTTCGGCATCATTCCCCTGCCGGTCCAGATTTTATTCGGGTCGTTAGGATGACGATACTTCGCCGGCACTTTAACCCCTTTGCGAGGGGATTTCTTGTCATTTTCGATAATTTCCACATTAACGTCAATCGAGGCAGCCAATTCTTTGATCTGCGTGATGATTTCTTTGCGGTGGTTGACAAGTTTATTTTTTAACGCCTTCTCCGCGTTGTCGATAACCGTTTGTAATTCGTTCACAGAAAGATGCTGATAATCAGTCATAATTTATTACTCAAAATTCAGTAAGTGAAAATTTTAACATAACCCATACCAATTTTAAAATACATCTTATATCATTTTAGTGATGTAAATCACGCCGACTGTCAGTATGAGTATTCCATCTGCCTCCCATTCGATCCGGTATTGGTTAAAAGTCGAAACCTTGAAACTGACAAGAATGAATTGATTAATAAGATATATTGATAACTATGACCACAGTTTTAGAAAAACATTCCGTGATAATTCAAATGCTCAAAAGAGAGCGTTTTAATTTATTTAAAATATAACTCTGCTCGGCAATAAAGGCACCCGAAGAGATTATTTGACTGATACTGAAAAATTTATTTCATTCAGGACCGTGCCTTTATCATCCACAGTGCGTGCGAACCAATTTCCCCGGTCATTCTGGCCAAGCTGGCGTTGGCTGGAAGTGCGCCATCTTTCAGCGCCGATGGTGACAGGATGGCGGAGAATTAGTTGGCCGTCTTTAAGCCATTCGTGAAACAGAATTTGATCTGTTTTGCCCCTTACTTCCGTAAAGTAATAGACCTGTATGGGATTTCCGTTTTTGATGCTGATGTTTGACCCAATCAAATCGGCAGGCTCCTTATCTATGATTCGATAGGCGAGGGTCGCCCGCCGGATTCTGACGCCCGGGTGAGAGTAGGCAGGAGTTGCCGGCAGAGGGGGAGGACTCGGTATCGAGACTGCCTTCATCGTGTCGGAAGAGTTCTTCGGTTCAGTCGAGGGTGGCGCTGCTCGGGATTCCGTTTTACTGGCAGCAGGATGGGGTGCCGGCGCTGAATTCGGTGCCGTTTCATTCCGTGGCGCGCTTTCCTGGAATTTATCGCTCAACAGGAAGGATAACACCGCTATTAACAGAATCAGTACGCTAACTGCGCCGACTATTCGTTTGATATTCCATTCTGTTATCATCCTCGATGCCGAGGCCGGCGATTCCCCTGCGGTGTCGGGAGGTGTGTATTTGACTTTGATTACGATGTTTTTTGAGTCTGTCATAGGTTTTATCGATTACACTTTAAGCAAAACGATTGTCTCAGTCTTAAGCTTACTTTTTTAGTTAGCAAAGATAGTACATACTGGTAATATACCACTACGTTATCTGGTGCGAATATTAATCTGGATAGACAGTCATTTCCGCTTTTTCCATCAGGATACCCATCATGGCTTCGTTGCTTGAAAAATTCCGGGAATCTTCCTCGCTGTATGGAAGCAACGCCTGGTTCATTGAAGATTTATACGAGCGTTATTTAAAAGACCCGGAATCGGTCGATCCCGATTGGCGAGAGCGTTTTCGCTCGATACAGAACGGCGGCGGTTATGAAACGCCGCACAGCCCGATTATCGAGCGATTTGCCGAATTGGCGTTGAAGTCGCAGGGACGGCTCGCTCAATTACAGGGCTTTACAGAAGAAAGTGTCAAGAAACAAGCGGCTGTGGCCCGGCTGATTAACCATTATCGGGTACGCGGCCATCAAATCGCGAATAATAATCCGCTCGGCAAGATGATGCCGCCACCGCCTGACATGGATCCGGCCTTTTACGGACTCTCCGAACCGGATATGGATACCTGGTTCGATACGGGTATCCTGCACGGCGTCGACCGTTTGCCACTCCGCGAAATCATCGCGAATCTGAGAGATATCTACTGCGGCAGTATCGGCTCCGAATATATGCATATCGTCGATACCGCAACGCGCCGCTGGCTGATCAGCCGCATGGAAAACGCTAAGGGCAACCTGACGCTGGACCCTGAGCAACAACGCTGGGTGTTGAAGCTTCTGACTGCGGCTGAAGGCATCGAAGTCTATCTGCATAACAAATTCGTCGGTCAGAAACGGTTTTCGCTCGAAGGTGGCGAGTCGTTGATCCCGATTCTTGACGAGCTGATCATGGGCTGCAGCACGAAGGGCGTCAGTGAAATCGTGATCGGGATGGCCCACCGCGGACGCCTGAATGTACTGGTTAATATTCTCGGCAAGAGCCCTGCCTTGTTGTTCGATGAATTTACGGGGCATTCGGCAGCGCCATCGCCGCCGGGCGTCAGTTCGGGCGATGTCAAATACCATATGGGCTTTTCATCGGATATCGATACGCCTACAGGCCCGGTACATTTGACGCTGGCATTCAACCCTTCGCACCTGGAGATCATCAATCCGGTCGTCGAAGGATCGGTCAGGGCCCGGCAGGATCGTGCCGGCATCGACGGCAGGGATCAGGTGGTTCCGGTCCTGATTCATGGCGATGCGGCTTTCTCTGGACAGGGCATTGTGATGGAAACCTTGAACATGTCCCAAACCCGGGGTTTCGAAACCGGGGGAACGATCCATATCGTGATCAATAACCAGATAGGCTTTACCACCAGCGACCCCCGGGACGCCCGTTCTACTCTGTATTGTACCGATATTGCCAGCATGATTCAGGCGCCGGTATTTCATGTGAACGGCGACGACCCGGAAGCGGTCGTTTTCGTCAGCAAGCTGGCGCTCGATTACCGGATGACCTTTAAAAAGGATGTGGTGATCGATCTGATTTGCTACCGGCGTCTCGGCCATAATGAGGCTGATGAACCGGCCGCGACGCAGCCCATGATGTACAAAAAAATTCGTCAGCTCAAAACGACACGTAAGCTCTATGCCGAAAAACTGATCGTCGAAGGGGTAATTACCGCCGAAGAAGCTGCGGCGATGGAGCATAACTATCAAACCATGCTTGATGAGGGGCAGGTAGTATCGCGACCGTTGTCGCAACATCCGAAATATTCCTATACGCATCAGTGGAATAATTTTCATGACCGGCATTGGGAGGTTCCTTACAATACGGCCGTCTCGCTCGACCGGTTACGTTTTTGCAACGATCGGATGCTGCGGCTGCCGGCCGGTTTTGAAATCCATCCGCGCGTTGCCAAAGTGATGGACAACCGTCGCAAGATGGCGGCCGGCGCCTTGCCGCTGGATTGGGGGTTTGCGGAAAACCTGGCTTATGCGACACTGCTAATGGAAAAGTACCATGTGCGTCTCACCGGCCAGGACGTCGGCCGTGGAACGTTCGTACATCGCCACGCGGTGCTGCATAACCAGTTGAAGAATGAAGAATATATTCCGCTGCAGCATCTCGATAAGGATCAAGGGCGGGCGGATATTTATGATTCGCTATTGTCTGAAGCCGGGGTGTTGGGTTTTGAATACGGCTACAGCACGACGATGCCGAATACGTTGGTGATCTGGGAGGCTCAATTCGGCGATTTTGCGAACGGAGCCCAGGTCGTGATCGATCAATTCATCAGCTCCGGCGAAACCAAATGGGGGCGTTTGTGCGGCCTGGTGCTGCTGCTGCCGCACGGTTATGAAGGGCAGGGGCCCGAGCATTCCTCGGCGCGATTGGAGCGTTATATGCAGCTCTGCGCCGAGCATAACATCCAGGTTTGCTCGCCGACGACGCCGGCCCAGATCTTTCATCTGTTGCGCAGGCAATTGGTCCGGCCTTACCGGAAACCGTTGATCATAATGAGTCCGAAAAGCCTGCTCAGGCATAAACTTGCCGTTTCGACCCTGGAAGAGTTGACCACCGGACATTTCCAGACGATCATCGGCGAAGTGGATGACATCGACCCTCAGAATGTGACCCGGTATGTGCTCTGTGCGGGGAAGGTCTATTACGATCTGCTGGAGGCACGCCGCGAGGCCGGCCTGAAGCATGTTGCAATTGGCCGTATCGAGCAGCTTTATCCCTTCCCGACCGAGTTGTTCAGGGCCGAATTGGCCAACTATCCGAATCTGGAAGAGTTTGTCTGGTGTCAGGAGGAGCCGAAGAATCAGGGCGCCTGGTATCAATCGAACCATCATTTCCGCGACAACTTGGCGCCCCTTATCCGCATGAGCTATAGCGGCCGCGAGCCGTCCGCGGCGCCTGCGGTCGGTCATTTCCATGAACACATCCAACAACAAAAAGCCGTCGTGGATTCGGCTTTATACGGCACACCCGCAGGAAATTAACATGAGTATTGAAGTATTAGTCCCTAATTTACCGGAATCGGTCGCCGACGCCACCTTAATGACCTGGCATAAAAAGCCCGGCGATCCGGTCGCCAGGAACGAGAATCTGGTCGATTTGGAAACCGATAAGGTCGTGCTTGAAGTTCCGGCTCCCGAATCGGGCGTGCTGGCCAATATTCTGAAGGAAGACGGCACGGTGGTAACGGCCGGTGATGTGCTCGCGGTCATCGATACCTCCGGGACTGCGGCTGCAACCGCTCCGACGCAAACCGAAAGCCCTGCGGCGCCTTCTCCAACGCCCGCGGAATCCCATCATGAAGCCGCGGAAATGCCGTTAAGTCCTTCGGTCCGGCGCTTGCTGCAGGAAACGACGCTGAATCCCCAGGAAATTGCCGGAACCGGTAAAAGCGGGCGCATCACCAAATCCGATGTGCTCGACCATCTAAAAAAACAGGCTCCGCAGGAAGCCGAGCAGAAAGCGCCCCCGCCTGCGCCGGAGCAAGCGCCGCACCCTGCGCCCGAACCGAGCCGCGGAATCTCGAACTTGCGCCCCGAACAGCGTGTGCCAATGACCCGGCTGCGCGCAAAAGTTGCGGAACGGCTGTTACAGGCGCAGCAAAACGCGGCGATGTTGACTACATTCAACGAGGTCAACATGCAGAGCGTGATCGATCTGCGCAACCAGTACAAAACCCGGTTCGAGCAAAAACATAATGCCAAGCTTGGTTTCATGTCGTTCTTTGTGAAAGCTTCGATCGAGGCTTTGAAAAAATTTCCGGCGATCAATGCGTCCATCGACGGCACCGATATCATCTATCACGGTTATTATGATATGGGTATCGCGGTCTCAACGCCGCGCGGCCTGATTGTGCCGGTGCTGCGTGATGCCGATCAACTGGATTTTGCCGGCATTGAAAAAAGCATCGCCGATTTCGGAGAAAAGGCGCGCACGGGTACACTCAATTATGAAGATCTGCAGGGCGGCACCTTTACGATTACGAATGGCGGTGTATTCGGTTCGATGCTATCCACGCCGATTCTGAATCCTCCGCAATGCGCAATTCTCGGCATGCATGCGATCAAGGAGCGACCGGTTGTCGAAAATGGCCAGATTGTGATTCGGCCTATCATGTATCTGGCCCTGTCATATGATCATCGCCTGGTGGACGGCCGGGAAGCGGTGCAGTTTTTAGTCACGATCAAGGAGTGTCTGGAGTCGCCAGCCCATTTATTGCTGAACATTTAATCATGCCGAATCGACGAGCGAAATACGATGTAATCATCATTGGCGCGGGCCCAGCCGGTTATGTTACCGCAATTCGCTGCGGTCAGCTGGGATTGAAAACTGCCTGTATCGACAGTTGCAGCGACAAATCCGGTCGACCCAATCTGGGCGGCGCTTATTTGAATGGGGGTTGTATCGCTTCGATGGCTTTGCTCGAGTCGGCGAAGATTTATCATTTGTTGAGCTCCGAACTGAAACAGCATGGCATCAGTGTAGAGAACCTGTCGCTCGACGTCGGACGGATGGTTGAGCGGAAGGATCAGATTGTTTCGGAGATCAATCGGCATATTGCCGGGTTATTCAATTTTCACAAGATCGATCATATCCATGCCAAAGGGAGATTGCTGCAGGCCGGCCTGGTGGAAATCCAGCCGCTGCATGGGGGAGCGGCTTCCTATCTGACTGCCGATCACATCATTCTTGCAGCCGGCTCCAGGCCGCTGGCACTGCCTTGCGCGCCGCTCGATCAGGAGTACATTATCGATACCGGCGACGCATTAAATCTGGATTCGGTGCCGAAGAGTCTCGGCATCATCGGCGCCGGTATCAAGGGGCTGGAGATTGCCAGCATCTGGAACCGTTTGGGCTCCGAGGTGATTTTATTGGAAGCGCAGGAAAATTTTTTAAATCTGCCGGACCAGCATATATCACGTGAAGCTTATCGGATCTTTACCGATCAAGGCATGGAAATGCGTCTTGGCGCGCGCGTAGTTTCAGCCAGGAAAACCGATAAAAAAGTGATGATCGAATATCAGGACTCTGAAGGCGATAATGTGCTTCACGTCGACCGGATGATTGTCGCGATCGGCCGTAAGCCCAATTCCGAAGGACTGGCGGCGCCTGAGGCCGACCTGTTGCTCGACGATTCAGGCTATGTGCATGTGGATGAAAACTGCCGGACCAATTTGCCGGGCGTTTATGCGATCGGAGATATGACCCTGCTGGGTCCGATGCTTGCGCATAAGGGTATAGAAGAGGGCGTGTTTGTGGCTGAGCAAATCGCAGGCCTCCATCCGATGATTAACTACGACCTGTTGCCGAGCGTGATTTATACCGAGCCGGAGATTGCCTGGGTCGGACAAACCGAACAGGCATTAAGGGCGCTCGGTGAGCCGGTGAAAGTCGGTTTTTTCCCGATGAATGCCTCGCCGCGCGCGCTGACGATGGGGCGCACCGAAGGTCTGGTCAAGATTATCGCGCATGCCGAAACCGACAAGATTCTCGGCGTGCACATAATCGGCTCTCATGCGTCCGAGTTGATTGCCGAAGCAGTGCTCGCGATGGAGTTCTCGGCCAGCAGCGAAGATCTTGGAAAGACGATTCATGCCCACCCCACACTCTCCGAAGCCCTTTACGAAAGCGCACTGGCTTTAAAGAAAATGGCGCTGCATTTGCCGATGATTCAGTGACGGTGGAGCTTTCGCGTCGCTGACAATGGGGCTGTCATCCTTGCTGGAGACGTGGTTCAAACGGATATTCTGGCTCAGCATGTTGCTGCTGTCCGGTTTGTATCGCTATAAGGGGGAAACACAGAATTAGGAAAAAATTGTACGTTAACCTCTACAAAACCGGGCATTGCCGGAATTGCAGTCGCGCGCACCTGGAGTTTCTGTAACTCCGCCCAACCTGAAACAGATGAAGATGCTCAGGCAGTCAATTACCTCATACTAATTTATGCTCCCCAACAATATCCTGATGGCAAGCTGACCGTTCCCAGTGAATCATTTCGTAATCGTGACCAGGATAGAGCTTTTGCCGTCAATGCAGCCACCCGTTGTGCTTGCCGATGCAGATACCGATTCTCATACATGCCCTAGGGCGTGGAAAGGTTTTTTCTCAAGAGACTGATCTCGCTCTGTAATATCCCGGAACAAAATCGCCACCTTATTATGCTCGTCGGGATGGCCTATCCTGAAGGCATAGACTGCATATAACCGGCCCAGCGCAAGGTCGGGCTTCTCAAAGCGTATCGGCTCGCCGGTCAAGGCAATCCGGCCATAGATTTCGAACCAGTGTTCCTCGTGATCAGGTCGGAGTGAACGCATCGTTTTGCCTGCCGCATCATCGATCAGGCCGGTCTGTTGTTCGAAGGCCGTGTTGACTTCGAGGAAGCGGTAATCGACCGGCTGGTGGTGGGCGTCGAAGAGCACCTCGATGATGCAGAAGCCTTCGTCGATCAAATTGAACAGCTCTCGGTATTTGTGCTCGCTCTCGCGCAGGGCGGCTTCTGCGCGGGCGTGGGCGATTATCCGGGCAATCTCACGGGCGAACAGATTGGTCAGCGTCAGCTCGGCTTCGGTAAAGCGCCGGGGTTGGCGAAAATGAGTAGACAACATCCCGATCGGTTTACCGTCCGGCATCAGTAAAGGCGTCGATTGCAGGGCCCGATATCCTGCCCGGCGGGCCACTTCCACCCACGGCACGTCGGCCGGAGCCTTCTCCACATCTTCGACTATGATCCGCTCATCGCTGGCCAACGCCCTGCCGGAAGCAGTCGCCTCTTGCGCATCCACTTCGGCAAGATGCTCCGTGAACCCGGGGGCGAAGCCACGCTGCACCTCGATTTGCAGTGTCTTGGTTTGGGGATCGTACATCTGTACATAGCCGAAATCGGCATCATGCAGCGCCATCATCGCATCCAACGCCGCCTCCAGCAATTGCTGAAAACTGATGTCCGTCAGGGCCACACTGCTCAGGACGTGCAAATGCTTCATTGCCACGAGCTCGGCACTCAGCGCATCTTCGGCCCTTTTGCGGAGAAAGGCGAGTACGATGACTGGCGCGAGCGCCTCGACAGCCTCTCTGTGTTCCGCTTCGTAGCCGCCCTTGCGGTTACTCAGACCGATCATTCCAAAGGTCTGCCCGACCTGGAGCAACGGAACGCCCAGGAAGGCTTTCAGCAGCGGATGGCCCGGCGGCGTACCGATGGGGTCAGGGTGTAAAGACGGCTCATTGATGATCAGACTCTTGCCGTCCCGCAGCACCCGCTCATAAAGGTCATCCATCTCGACGTTGATCGGCGGGAGGTTTGGGTCCTGCCCGGAACCGACGGGCATCCGACCGGCTTCCCCGACGGGATCACTGATCGCGAGGGTATCCAGCCGATGCGTGAGAGGATTGACCTCCCCGATAAAGCCGAGCCGGCTTTGGGTCACTTCCTGGGCGACATCGAGGCAGATATGGCCGAGTTCCTCCTCGTTCTGGCAAGTCAGGGCTTTCCGAAAGATGCGGGCGATGCCTTTGAGCACCGCATTGCGGCGGACGACGCGCTCCTCGTAATGCTTGAGCTCGGTGATGTCGTTGAAGGTGATCGCAACGCCTGTAGCGGCGGCTTCGCCCGCGCGGAACGGGCGAATGCGGCATGAAAACCAGCGCCCCTCGCTAGTACGCACCTCGTTTTCGCGCAACTCGCCGGTTTGCATCACCGCCTGGACATCGTCGATAAACCCGGGATTCTCAAACTTCGGCCTAAAATCGGTAATTTCCCGTCCGGTATCGGCCAGGCGTAGCGGAAACAGGGCGGTGATGGCCGACGTGAACCACTGGACGCGCAGTTCTTGGTCCAGGAACAAGGTCATGACCGCCCCACTGCTGAGCACCTGGCTCTGGGTTTCCAGCGCCAGGATCTTGTCGCGCAGCTGCGCGTTGATCTTGTTGACTTCTTCGTTGCTGAGATTCAGTTGATTATTGACGGTCCGGAGCTCTTCGTTCAGCACCTGCAATTCTTCCCCGGAGGTCTCAAGCTCCTCGATCGTGAGGCGGAACGCGTCTTGCCAATTATCAGGCGGTTGCTCGGCCGTATTGTCTGGGGGCGGTTCAGTGCCGGCGTCTTGCCCTGACCGGCGATCGCGCGTCGGTTGTGTGCGCACAAATGAAACCAACAGGCGGAGGGAGCGCCCGTCCTCCCCCTGCTGGAGAGGCGTCAGTCGCAGGCTTAACGCGGACTCTCCGCCTGCGGTGTCGACAAGCCCGTCCACGTTCACTGCCTGGCCCTCGGTAAAAGCCTGTGCGGCCGCCCTCTCAAGATCGTTCCTTAATGACGGCTTGGCCAGCTCCAGCAGGTTCAGGGTCGGCTGGCCCGCCGGCAGATGCAAGAAAGCGTCGGTATCGCCGAAGACGCGCAGCACGTTGAACTGGTCATCGATCAGCACGGAGGGCAGCTCAAATTTTTCCAGGATCGCCTGATGCGCCCTTTCCGCTGCCCGCGCGGGGGGGGGGGGGGAGGGTTGGAGCAGACGCTCCAGGCGTTTCGGAAGCGGGATATCAACCCCTGTCAACGGGCCGATTTTCCGATAGAGGTGCCACGATAAGGAGACAACTTCAAAACCGTGTTGTTTCGGGGACAGGGATTCGCTTCGGCCGAGGAACAAATAGCCCCCCATTCGTAAAGACGAATGCAGCTGCGTCAATACCTGCTCAATGGCGGCCGGTTTCAGGTAGATCAGAATATTTCGGCAGGTGACCAGGTCCAGGTCCGAAAAAGCCGGATCCGCAAGCAGGTGTTGCGGTGCGAACACCAGCTTTTCCCTGAGGCTCTTTTTGACCCGGTATTTGCCATCGGCTGCATAGAAGAAGCGTTCCCGGCGCGCCGGTGACAATGCCTGAATGGCGGCCGTGGAGAATACGCCGTCGCTTGCACGCGCGATAATGTCGGACGATGAGTCGGTTGCAAAAATACGGAAATCGACCGGCTTCTCCCATTGCTCCATCTGTTCGGTCAGCAGCATCGCGAGCGAATAGGCTTCCTCGCCAGTTGAACAGGCCGGCGTCCAGATACGCAGTGAACGATTGCCGGCGTACCCTTGTATCAACGGAATCAGCACAGACTGCGTCAGCACGTCCCATGCCTCCGGATCACGAAAAAACTCGGTGACATGAATCGGAATGGACTGAATCAATTTCTCCAACTCGGCCGGATCATCGTGCAGCAGCGCGGCGTAATCCTGAAAATGCTTGGCTCTGCGGAAATCTTTACGTTGCTGAATCCGCCAGAGCAGCGGCGCGACCTTATAACCGCTCTAATCAAAACCGGACCGGCGGCTTATCAGGGATAATATCTTGTCTAGCGATTCCGCGACGTCGGCGTTCTCTACGCGTTCTAATCCCGTATTAACAGAAGGCGTTGAGGCGCCGGTTAGCAACGCCTGCGCGATAGATTCCACCGGCAGCACGTGGTCCACCATGCCGGTCGCGATCGCAGCGGAAGGCATCCCGTCATACAGGGCGGTCTCCGGATCCTGCACGACGACCTTGCCGCCTGCCTGCTTGATCAGCATCGCGCCCGCCGCGCCGTCAGTCCCCGTCCCGGACAGGACGACCGCCCGGGCTTGGGAGCCCCACGTCTTGGCCAGACTCTCGAAAAACGTATCGATCAGGTCGATACCGGATGGTCCAGGGCCCCCGAACAGGCAGCAGCGTAAAACCCCTCCTTCCAGCGTAAGCAAATCACCGGGAGCGATGATATAGACGTGATCGGGTTCCAGCGTCATGCCGTTCTGGGCTTCACAGACGGGCAACACGCACGCTTTCCCGATCAGTTCGGCAAGATAGCTCGGATGCTCGGGCAAAAGGTGTTGCACCACCACAAAGGCCAGGCCGGTCCGGGGAGGCAGCGTACTGAACAAGCTTTTCAGGGCCTCGATGCCGCCGGCGGAAGCGCCGATGCCGACCACCGGAAAGGCCGGTACTTGCTGCCGATTGTCTTTATTAACCACCATTTTTTGCTCTTATCAGCGTGTGGGGTGGAAGAAACACTCTCTCAGAACCGGCCATTAAGATTACAAGACAAGCGCTCGGTCAGCGCTTCGCCATTGACGAGCGAAGGTCATGCAAGTGTCTCGGGTGTGATCTCTACAGTCCGCTAATGAAGGATGTAAATAGGGCTATCTTGGATTCGAGTAAGTTCCACTGTCAAGCAATCCCTTCGGTTCGAAATAAGCTTTTCGTTTGGCCGATGAATATGTCAAGTTGAGCTATTCTCTATCCCGGTTTCAGGCTATGCTCTACTTTGACGTCGGAGTAGAACTGTCAATCGCGCCGGTCAGGTTATACCGGTGAAGGGCGTGAATCATTCGGCTCATTTTTCTTTTGAAAGGCAAAAATAGAGTATTTGATCAATTCGAACCGGCTCAACAGTTCCAATGCCAGGGTTTCAATCATGGCGAATCCATTGAAATAGGAGGTCTGCCAGGCAAGGCGTCTCAGGTAAGAATAGGTGGGAAGCGTGTTACCGGTAATGTCCTGTTCGCTTAGGAGCGTAAATCGGGAGCTGTCGGCCAATTGCCGATAAGCTTTCTGTGTATAGTGCACGTTGCATTTGCCGTAAAATCCGCGGCTCAAGCGCTCGGGCAGTCTGATTTTCGCGAACGGAACGATGACCGGCGCCGGAATGAAATCGGATAAGGCGAGAATGCCGTCGGGTTTCAGCACACGCCAGGCTTCCCGGAAAAACTGTTCACGGCTCGGAAAATGAAAAATACATTCGACGGCGAGCAAAACATCGAAACATTGATCCGGAAACGGCAGCTGACAGGCATTGCCCTGAACAAATTCGATCCGATTCCGCGATTGGGATATGACCTGTTCCCTGGCGCGTTGCAGCTGACGAGAGTCCAGGTTCAAACCGGTCAACCGCATGTCCTCGAAATGCTCGTTCATATGCGCAATCGTGCCCCCGAATCCGCAGCCGGCATCCAGTACGGATAAACCGTTATTGATCAAGGCAGCGCGGCAGAGCTCTGCACTCAGGTTTTCGGCGGCCTTGGCAAAATCCGCGCCGCTTAGGTCGGCGTCCTGCGGATTTTCCCAATATCCCCAATGCACATGCCGCCCGAAACTTTGTTCGACGGCGGGATTACCGTCGCTTAGCAGTTTCAGCAGCGCATCGAAATAGGGAAGGTTAACTGTTTTTCGTATCTGGTGACGCTTATCGGGTTCTGCCGGGTATTGGTCGCTATTGGAAAACATGGAAGGCATTACTTTATCCACAATACATGCTGCGTCTCGATCGGAATCAGACAGTCCGGATGGCGTGGAATAATGCGGGGGGTGTAGTCATGAATCGGGCGGACCGCAGGAATCGAGGTGCTGTACACATAGCCGTTCACCGCTCCCGGAATCGGGTGGTCGATCGGGATTTGATGAATGTTTTCCTGAAGGTCGGCGGAGGGTTCGGAAAACAGTTGCACCGAAACATCCTCGGCAGTCAGATCGCCCAGGTAGACATGCAGTCTGAATGTCTGCTGAGCGCCCTGATCTTCGGCCTGTACCTGCTCGACATGGATTTTTGGCCAGAAGTCATACAGGTGCTGCAGCCATTGAGCCAGCCTTTTACCCAGTTCCCCATCCATCGCGGTTCGTTGATAATAATGCGCGGCCAAGGGCATATAAAAGCGTTCGGTATATTCCCTGACCATCCGGTTGGCGGAGAAATACGGGGTCAGCAGGCTCATACTGGCCCGCATTTTTTTCGTCCAGCGTTCTGGGATGCCGTTTTCATTGCGCTCATAGAAGGCTGGCACGATCTCTTGTTCAAGAAGGCAATAAAGCATCTCGGCCTGTTCCTCATCGCTGTGTCCCACTTCGTTGCCGTTCAAGGCCCACCCCGCTTCGGGGGTATAGGCCTCCGCCCACCACCCGTCCAGTTCGGAAACATTCAGGCCGCCGTTGACCAGAATTTTCATTCCGCTGGTGCCGCAGGCTTCCCACGGCCGCTTCGGCGTATTGATCCACAGATCGACGCCTTGAACCAGGTATTCCGCGGTGATCATATCGTAATCGCTCAGGAATACCGCCCGCTCGCGGATTTCGGGCCGGCGCATGAACTGATGCCAGTCCTTGATCAACTGCTGTCCCGGCATATCGGCAGGGTGCGCCTTGCCGGAGACGACCAGCTGTACGGGCCTTGCGGAATTGCACAGAATGCGCGCCAGCCGGTCCGGATCGGTCAACAGCAGATTCGGGCGCTTATAGGTCGCAAAGCGGCGCGCAAAGCCGATCGTCATCACGTTTGGATCGAACAGGCGCAGGACGCGTTTTTCCAGCTCAGCTTCTGGTAAATTGCTGTGAATGTTGATTTCGCGACTGTACTCGTCGCGTACGAAATGAACCAGGCGGTCGCGATTTTTGGCGCGCATGTTCCAGAGTTCCTGATCCCCTACGCGATTGAAGTTTTTGCCCAGAATGTCCGGGTCGCAAAGCCAGCGGCTCTTGCCGCACTGATGCGTCCATAATTCGTCCGCTTCTTTGGAATCCCAGGCCGGTACATGAACCCCGTTGGTCACATGTGTGACAGGAATGTCATGGCGGGACCAGTTTGGAAACAGCGGTGTAAATATATTTCGGCTGACTTCTCCGTGCAATCGGCTGACGCCATTGATCGCGGCGCTGCCGCGTATCGCCAGATAAGCCATATTGAACAAGGCTTGAGGATCGCTGTTGTCCGGGGCTCTGCCGAGACTCAGCAGCGTCGCCATATGGATACCGAGTTCTTCCGCATACAGTCCCAGCTGATTGTTGATCAGTTCCGGGCTGAACCGGTCGAAGCCGGCTTCGACCGGCGTATGCGTGGTAAACAGATTGCCGGCACGGGTCATCGTTAAGGCAGTCGCAAAATCGATGTTTTTCTCACGCATCAGATCGCGTGCCCGCTCCAGCACTACGAAAGCGGCGTGGCCCTCGTTCAGGTGGCATACGTCGGGCGTGATGCCCAGCGCCTGCAACACGCGCCACCCCCCGATGCCGAGCAGAATTTCCTGCGCCAGGCGGTGGTTTGAACCGCCGCCGTAAAGTTCGGTGGTAATACAGCGATCGACCGGATGATTGATAGGGTCGTTCGTATCGAGCAGATACAGCGTGATGCGGCCGATTTGCGCCTGCCAGACGCGTACCCACAGTTGATAGGGCGTCAACATCTTGATGCGCAGCCATTCGCCGTTCGCATCGCGCACCGGCGCGACCGGCAGATCGCTGGTATTACTGGAAGGATAAAGCGCAATCTGGTTGCCGTGCGCATCGAAGTCCTGGCGAAAATAGCCGTTTTGATAGAGAAGGCCGATGCCGACCAATGGCAGGCCCAGATCGCTGGACGCTTTCAAATGATCGCCGGCCAATAGCCCGAGTCCGCCGGAATAAATCGGTAAAGCCTCGCTAAGCCCGAATTCCATGCTGAAATAGGCGATCTTCTTCAGTGCGGTCTGCTGCTGGTAATGCTGCTGGAACCAGCGGTTCTCGGATAAAGCCAGCCGGTGCGCCGACACGATCGTGCGCAGTTTTTGGCAAAAATCCGGATTTTCGGCCAATTTTTCGAGATGCGAATACGAGACCGATTGGAGCACCAGCCAGGGGTTTCGGGTCAGTTTCCACAATTGGTCATCCAGTTCGCACCAGATTTCGTCAGCGCCGTGCGCCCACGTGTAACTGCAGTCGAAGGCAAGCTCGGCCAGACCGTCGAGCTTGGTGGCCATGTCCGGCCGAAAGAAGGCATTAGTTTTCATTAGGAACTATCTAAAGGAAGGAAGAGGGAGCTTTCAAGCTTGATCCGACTGGGATTTGGCGTAGTCTTTTCTTATCGTCGTAAATTGCTGCAACTGCGCATCGACCTTTGCATTGAATGATTCCGGCGGATAACCGCCCGCAGCATTGGCTTCGCCCGCTTCAGTGCCGGTCAATATTTCCAGCGCTTCGTCGACAGTTGTTACCGCATAGATTGAAAATTGTTTCGTTTGAGCGGCATGCACGACGTCCCAGCGCAGCATCAGATGTTTAACATTGCTGGCCGGAATGATCACTCCTTGGGTGCCGATGAGCCCTTTGGCAGCGCAAATATCGTAGAAGCCTTCGATTTTTTCGTTGACGCCGCCAATTGGTTGCACTAGGCCGAGCTGATTGACTGAACCCGTGATCGCGATATCCTGCCGGAGCGGTACTCCCGCCAGCGATGACAGGATCGCGCAGAGTTCGGCGAGCGACGCGCTGTCGCCTTCGACATGGCCATAAGACTGTTCGAAAACCAGGCTGGCGGCCATTGAAAATGGGCTTTTCCGGGCATATTTCGCCGCAATGTAGCTCGACAGGATCAGCACGCCTTTCGAATGCTGGGCGCCGCCGAGTTCGGTTTCGCGCATGATGTCGACGATTTTGCCGTTGCCGAGCCGTGTCGTGGCGGTAATACGGGAAGGCTGGCCGAACATGAAATCGCCGAGCTGCAGAACCGAGAGGCCGTTGATCTGGCCGATCACCTTGCCTTCGGTATCGATCATAAGCGTGCCGCGCAGAATATTTTCGTACAGTTTTTCGCGGACCTTATCGAGTCGTTTGGTTTTGTGGTCGATAGCCTGTTGTATATCGCTGTTGGTGATTTCAGTATGGCCATTGCTGTGGGCCCAATAATCAGATTCGGTCAACAGGTCAGTGATGCTGCGCAGGTGGGTCAGCAGTTTTTCGGTATCGCCGGCCAGTCGTGCGCTGTGTTCGATGAGTCGGGCCACTGCCTGACGGCTCAACGGCCGAAGCTTTTCACGCCGCGCCAGTGTTCCCAGTAAACGCGCATAGTCCAGCGTTTTGGTGTCGCGCGAAACCGTTTCATCGAAATCGGCCGCGATCTTGAAAAGATCATGAAATTCGGGATCGTAGGCGCTCAATAAATAATAAAAGAGCGGTTCGCCAATCAGGATCACTTTGACATTGAGAGGAATCGGCTCGGGTTCGAGTGAAACGGTACTCATCAGGCCAAGCGCCCGTTCCAGCGATTCGATACATATTTTGCCCATTTGCAAGGTCCTTTTCAGGCTTTCCCAGGCATAGGGCTGGAGCAGCAGTTTTTGCATATCGAGAATCAGGAAACCTCCGTTAGCCTTGTGCAGCGCGCCAGGCCTGATCATCGTGAAATCGGTTACCAGAGAGCCCATATAGGCCTGATGATCGATACGGCCGATCAAATTCCCATAGTTGGGATGCTGTTCAAAAATAACTGGCGCTGATTTTTTATGGTTAATGTCGACCATCAGGTTAACCTGATAGCGTTTGAACGGATTTTGTTCCTGCGGCATTTCCATGAACGGGAGGGCTTTCTCGGTATGCGGAATGAAATCGCGGATATGCTCGATGATGTCCTGCTTGACGTCCTTCAGATAAGCCATAATTGCTGGGTGATGAGCGTATTTGGCGAGCAGGTCGTCGATCGAATGATTGACCGCAAGCTCGGCGACTTCACGATTCAGCGCCTGCAATTTGCGTTTGTTTTCCTTGCGCCAGGCCGGAAATTTTTTCAACAGATTTTGCAGGCGTTCCTGAAACTCGAAAATCGCCTCCTGAATCTGATGCTGTTTATCTTTATCGAATTTGGCGAAATCTTCCGCGCTGATTGGCTCGCCCTTGTCGTCGGAAGGCACGAAGGCATACCCGGTGGTGGTTTCGGTCAGAATGATATGGGCTTCGGCGGCTTCATCGCGCAATTGACTGAGTTGGTCGATTTCATGCTGGCGGGACTTGCTTTCCAGTTCACCGACCCGGGAGCGGTATTCATCGCCGTCGAACGCGGCGGGAATTGCGATGCTGAGTTCATCGACCAGCTTCTCCATATCGGTCTGGAAAATTCGACCTTCTCCCGGAGAGAGTTTGATCGCGTTCGGTTTGGCGGGCTGGCTGAAATTATTCACATAACACCAATCCGCTGGAATGGGATGGCGGCTGGCTTCGTGTTCAGCCAGTTGTAATACCGATGTCAGCTTGCCAGTGCCCGACGGTGCCATCGCAAATACGTTATAACCTTTTTTTGCGATCCGGATGCCGAATTTAATCGATTCGATCGCCCGCTCCTGACCGACTGTCAGATCGATATCCTCCAGATCATTGGTCGAGGCGAAAGTCAGCTGTGAAATATCGCAAGCCTTATAGAGTTGGGAAGAAACCAGAGGTGCTATTTTCATATATGAATACTCAGTCATTGAGGCAAGATGATTAAATCCACTAAATTAGGATACTTCTGCGCGCGCTTTATTTTACCTGAGACCCATCGTTAATGGATGACTCTATATATCAATAAAAGACTGAAAGTTTTGATTATAGTTTTTATTAATTAGGATTATCATATTTCTGTGCATTTCCTAACCTTCTGCCGATCCAAATGGAATATAAAGATTATTACAAGATTATGGGTGTTGATCGCAAAGCGACGCCGGAGGAGATCAAACGCGCCTACCGCAAATTGGCTCGCAAATATCATCCTGATGTGAGCAAGGAAAAGAACGCGGAAGCCAAATTTAAGGAACTCGGCGAGGCTTATGAGGTTTTGAAAGATCCGAAGAAACGCGCCGCCTATGATCAGATCGGCCAGAATTTTCAGGACGGGCAAACTTTTACACCGCCGCCCGACTGGCAGCGCGAATTCGATTTCGGCAAGGGTTTCACCGGGGGAGGACAAGCGACAGGCTTCAGCGATTTTTTCGAGGCGTTGTTCGGAGGCGGCTTTTCCCCACACCAGGAAGGCGCATTCTACCGCGGCTTTCAAGCTCAGGGCGAAGACCAGCATGTGCGCATCCAGATCGATCTGGAGGATGCTTACCATGGTGCCACCCGGACTATTGCGTTGAACATGCCGGAAATCAACGCACAGGGCCGCCTCGTACCGAACCAGAAAACGTTAAACATCAAAATTCCGCGCGGAATTCAGGCCGGCCAGCGCATTCGTCTGACCGGGCAGGGCATGCCGGGAGTGCAGGGCGGGCAGAGCGGCGATTTATACCTCGAGGTTGAATTCAACAAACACCGTTACTTCCAGGTGAAAGGCAAGGATATTTCCATCGAATTGCCGGTTACCCCCTGGGAAGCGGCATTGGGCGGCAGTGTACCGGTACCGACCTTGGGAGGAAAAGTTGAGGTCAAAATACCGCCTGGTTCACAGTCGGGCACGCAATTGCGCTTGAAAGGGCGAGGATTGCCTGCCGCAACGCCGGGCGATCAATTAATTTCCTTAAAGATCGTGACACCGCCTGCGCCCAATGAGGCGGCTGTCGCGTTGTATAAAAAGATGGCTGAGCTAATGCCGATGAATCCGCGCCAAAACATGGGAATCGACTGATGAAAGAGGAATTATGGGTAATTAGCGGAACGGTTCTGGACGAAACAATTCAATTTTCGCTGGTTGAGCTTTGCGAGTGCGCGAAAGCCAGCCAGGAACAGGTGATCGAAATGGTCGAGGAAGGCATTCTGGATCCGGAAGGCGCTTCGATTCATACCTGGCGTTTCGATACGAAGGCGCTGAAACGTCTCCAGATTGCGATTCATTTGCAGCACGATCTGGGCGTGAATCTTCCGGGCAGCGCCCTGGTACTGGATCTGCTGGAGGAAAGGGAAATGCTGCGCAGGCAGATGCATGATATCTGAGTTTCAGTCCTATTCAGGTAGTCCACGCTTTTGGCCGGATATGATTCGGCAGTGATAAAATCCGTCTTTTAACCTTGAACGGTACCGGTACCGGGACTGGCGGCTGGCATTATGGATATCGCGCTTATTTTCATTTTGATCCTGATTAACGGCCTATTTGCCATGTCTGAAATGGCGTTGGTTTCTTCTAGTAAAGCGCGTCTGCAAAAACTGGCTGACGAACACCGCTCTGGCGCTAAAGCCGCCCTGAAACTTCATCAAGAACCCTCACGTTTTTTATCCACTGTACAAGTCGGGATTACTTCGGTAGGTATCCTGAGCGGCGTTTTGGGAGAGGAAGCGCTGATTCAGCCGTTAACGATGCAGTTGCGGCAGGTGTCCTACCTGGCGCCTTATGCGGAAAGTCTGGCCTTAGTGATTACGGTCATGGTGATTACTTACTTTTCGGTCGTCGTGGGTGAGTTGGTGCCTAAACATCTGGCATTATTGCGCCCCGAAGGCATCGCGCGCGTGATCGCCAGGCCGATGAACGGCTTGTCCCTGATTGCGAGTCCGTTGGTTTGGCTGCTATCCGCATCCAGCCATACTGTCTTACGTTTAATGGGCGCTCATAAACCCCGGCAAGCCACGGTTACCGATGAAGAAATCAAAATCCTGATGGACATTGGCTCGGAAGCAGGCGTTTTTCATGCCCAGGAAGGTCCGTTGGTGGCGAATGTCTTGAAGCTCGACGAGCAGCGGGTCGGCGCAATCATGACCCCTCGAAAAGATATTTTTATCATCGATTTGGAGAATGACGATCAAGAAATCCGAAGCCTGATTGCCGCTTGCCCCTATGCGAAGACGGTGGTCTGCCGAGATGGGATAGAAAACGTGCTGGGTATTTTGCACCGTGGCGATTTATTGAAAACCTTGCTCAATAACGGTGAACTCAATATCGAGAATGTATTACGTCCTCCTCTCTATATACCCGATTCGTTGACGCTTTCTCATTTGTTGGAGTTTTTTAAGGAGGCGCATGGCGATCTCGCGCTGATCGTCAATGAGTATGGCGAATTGGAAGGGTTGGTTACGTTAAGCGATGTATTAAAAGCCATTGTGGGAGATCTGCCGAGCTTGGAGCACGATCTGGATCCCGATATCGTACAGCGTAGTGATGGCTCCTGGCTGGTGGATGGAGGCGTATCAATTGCGCGGCTGAAATCCGTGATTGGCATCCCGGGGCCTTTCCCCGGAGAGTCGGGCGCGGCCTTCAATACCCTGGGCGGCTTTATTCTCTTCTATCTGGAAAAAATACCCCATGTGACGGATAACTTTGTTTATGACAATTGGTATTTTGAAGTGGTTGATGTTGACGGAACGCGAATAGACAAGGTCTTAGTGGTCAATAAGAGCACAAACAGCGAAAAGTGAATAGGTATTTACTTGAGCATTTAAAAATTGCCGTGCAGGCCGGGTATGCCGATATTCTGAATATGGAGCGCATTGCGGCCTTCTTCATACGCCAGCAGTTTGCCTTCTTCGCGCCAGATACGGAAAGCCAGCGCATAAGATAATACCCGCACCGGATAACCGCGCGGCATTTCCTGTAGATACGGCTGAATGGTCGTAAAATCGGAAGCATGGTACTGGTTCATGATGAAACGCAAGCCTCCGTTCGCGGGGCCGATGTTGTAAGCGAGAAGTCCCAGGAAGAGATCGCCGTCCATTTCGGTCAGATAATGCTTGAAGGTTGCGGCCGCTGCATAGGCATTGTGTTTCGGATTTTGTAAGTCCAGTTGGTCGATTTCCAACTGCTCGGCGGCTTGTTGGGTAATCGCTTTCGGCACGTGAGTGATCTGGAACAAGCCGCGTCCGCCGTCGGCGCTGTTTCTTGGCAGGAACGAGGACTCGGCCGCCGCGATTCCGTGCAGGATATTCACGTCGACATCAAAAGCCTCCGCTGCCGCTTCGATCGCGGGCGTAAAACTCTGGGCGCGGACCAGCATCTTTTGCAGGTCTTTGGTGCCATAGCGCCGGTATGCGGCATAAATCTGATGCGCCAGCGTTATGCGCCCGGCTTCTTTCTTGCCGCCGACCAGGGTGCGGAAATGCCCGTAAGCCAATGCGAAATTATCCTGTACGGAAAACCAGCCGATGAGGATAGCCAGACAGGCAGCGACCATAGGCGTCAAAACCTCGGCCTTTAAATGCAACCATTGACGTAGCCGCCACCAGCCGAGCATAAAAAATATCGCCAGCACGACCAGAACCAATACGCCGAGCGCAAACGGCAGCAAGCTGCTGAAAAAGCTGGTGCCTGTGAAGCGGTCGGCGGAATAGCCGAGCAGCAAGATGATTACCGAAATCGCAACCGCAGCGAGGCTGATGAACTCGACCGCAAGCATCGCCAGCTTGCGTTGCAAATAACCTGGAGGCGGCGCTTTCTTCTTCTTTTTTTTGCGCGATTTCGAGGCGGCTTTTTTGCGCGGCGCCGCTTTACGCTTCGGTGCGGGTTTCGGCGGCTTTGTCTCGGCTATCTCGGTTATTCCAGCAACTTCATTTATTTCGGCTTCGGGTAGGCGTTCCTGTTTTTCCATGAACTCGCTATTAGTCATTTATGCAAATGTTCGGCAGGGCATATGCCGTTACGCAGACTAATGATAGGCCATTTTTCAGATTCGGCGTGTTTCCGCAGCGTATCGTCAGGATCTACCGCGACCGGATTTTCGACTTTGCTCAGCAAAGGCAGATCATTGTGCGAATCGCTGTAAAACCAGCTGTTTCGCAATGTTTCGTTCGAACTTTGCAGCCAGTTTTCGAGGTAGGCCACCTTGCCTTCTCGGAAGCAGGGCAGGCCTATGAAACCGCCGGTATAACGTCCTTCTGAGAATTCGGGCGTGGTCGCGAGCAGGTTGTCGATTCCGATCAGCTTCACGATCGGTTCGGTCACGAAGCGGTTGGTCGCGGTGATCACCAGCAGCGTGTCACCGCGCTCTTTATGTTTGGCGACCAGTTCGAGAGCCGGTTTCAGCAGCAACGGACGGATGATATCCTCGACAAATTCGGCCCGCCATTGGTGAAGTTGATCGGCCGTATGCAAGGACAAAGGGCGCAGCGAGAATTGCAGAAAGTCGACGATATTCAAGGTGCCGTGCTTGTAATCGTCGTAAAACTTCGCGTTTGCTAGCTCGTACTCGTCCTTGTCGACAATGCCGCGATCTACCAGAAACTGTCCCCATAAATAATCGCTGTCATCGGCTATCAGGGTATTGTCCAAATCGAAAATTGCTAAACTCACGGTTATCCTGTCCAGAATAAAAGGCTAATCGCCTATGGAAACTCGGTTGATTTTATGGTTCAATGAAGGCATCAATTAACTGTCTCGCCATCCTCGCCATTTTATCATACGCACGTCGGGGAAAAGGTGAGGCAAATAACAAGGTTTTGACATGATAGACTCGAAAGGATACCGGCCCAATGTCGGGATCATCCTTTGCAATGACGAGGGTCGCGTGTTTTGGGCAAAACGGATGGGGATGAATGCCTGGCAATTTCCTCAAGGCGGGATTAATCGAGATGAAGACCCTGAAACGGCGATGTATCGTGAATTGTGGGAAGAGACCGGGCTGCTGCGGCAGCATGTTCAGGTGCTTGGGCGGACACGCTATTGGTTGAGGTATAAACTGCCTGACCGTTATGTTCGTAAAAATACGATGCCGATCTGCATCGGGCAAAAGCAGATCTGGTTTATTTTGCGGTTGCTCACGCATGAATCGAACGTACGCTTCGATCATTGCCCTAAACCGGAATTCGACAGCTGGCGCTGGGTCGATTATTGGGAGCCGCTGAAAGACGTCGTTTATTTCAAGCGCAAGGTTTATCAACGCGCGATGACTGAATTGAGCGAAATTCTGGCTCTTGAAGGATTACCGGTCGATACGGCGGGCAAAACGGTTGTGGATCAGCTAGATCCTGCTAAGCTGAAAGGCAGCCGCCGGCCCAAACACAAAAGGGCTGCTGCTCCAGCGTAGCTGCATTGTATAGCTCGGAATTTTCAATATGGGCCCGCTTTAGGCTGTAAACCGCTAAGTGTTTCGGGCAGGCGGTAAATGTCGGTTTCCAGGAAGCCATCCTGATAAAGGTTGATTATCCTGTAACCGGGAGCGGTATCGGCGACGCTGAAATCGAAGCTTTTCGGCTTGAACTGAAAGCAGGTGGAGGGGGCGCTAAATACGCGTATCGCATTCACCTGTTGCTCCATCACCTGATGAATATGTCCGCAGATGACCGCCTTAGCCTTCGGATAGCGGCGCAATAGGGCGAGAAATTCTTTGCTGTTTTCGATCATCATCGCATCCATCCAGGGACTGTCGATACTTTGGCAATGATGGTGCACCGCAACCAGCGCATTCCGTTCCGGATAAGTCCGTAAACAATCTTCCAGAAACTGCAATTCCCATGTTTCCAGTCGTCCGCCCGGTTTGCCGGGTATCTGGCTGTTCAATGCGATGATCTGCCAGTTGCCAAGAAAAGCCTGCTTATCGCAGTTGACCTGATCCACATTCAAAGCGCTTTGCATCAGCGCAAAGTCATCGTGATTGCCGGGCAGGCAAATGCAGGGAGTCCCGAAAGACAGCAATTTTTCGGCAATGCGCCGATAGCTGTCGAGGCAAGGTTCCTGTGCCAGGTCGCCGGTGACCAGGACCAAATCGATTTGAGGATTCGCCGCAAATGCGTGCTCAATGACTTTGTGAAAATAATATTCAGTGTCGACGCCAAGCATTGTTTCTCCCGGATGCGGGAGAACATGCAGATCGGAAATTTGCAGGAGGGTATGCGTCTGCACCTGGTCAGTCGATGGTCTTATAAAGGATTTTGGAGTTCCGTTGCGGATTGTAAAGACTTTTCAATGAATCCGGCAGATTTGCCAAATCCGACTGACTGAATCCCCGCTCGATAAACCAGTGCATCGTTTGCGTCGACAGGGCGTAAATTTTTTCCAGTCTCAAGTGCTTTGCTTTTGCATAGGCATAATCCAGCAACCGGCTGCCTTTCGAAGCGCCCCGGTAATCCTGATGTACGGCCAGACAGGCGATCACGCCGCTCCGGCTCTGCTCGTCCTGATGCAGCGCGGTGCAGCCGATGATCAAACCATCGCGCTCGATCACGATATAGTCGGCGATTTCCATTTCGATCTTTTCGCGGGAGCGTTTGGCCAGAATGCCTTGCTGCTCGAGCGGCTTGATCAGCTCCAGGATGCCGCCAATATCGTTCAATGTCGCCGACCGCAATTCTTCGAAAGGCGTCGCACTGATCAGCGTGCCGATCCCATTGCGGGTAAACAGTTCGAGCAGCAGTGCGCCATCCGTTCTTCGATCAATCAGATGGACACGGCTGACGCCCGCGTTCGAACACTGGATTGCGGCTTTCAACGGCAGGTTGACGATATTCGGAAGGTCAGGGTATTGGGCGAGAAAATCACCCGCTTCGACGGTGGTCATCTGCTGGATCTGTTGACCGTTGTCGGGATCGCAAAAGCTTTGCTCGGTCAGCAGAATCAGTTTTTCGGCTTTTAAGGAAATCGCAACCTGGGTCGCGACCTGTTCGGCGGACAGATTGAAAACCTCGCCGCTCGGCGAATAGCCGATCGGAGAAATCAATACGATCGCATCCTGATCGAGCTGCTGTTCGATCGCCGCCCCGTCGATCCGCCGGACCTCGCCGGTATGGCCATAATCGATGCCGTCGATCACGCCGATCGGTTTGGCGGTCACGAAATTGCCCGAGGCGACTTTCAGTCCATATCCCGCCATCGGCGTGTTCGCGAGGCCCAAAGACAGCAGCGCCTCGATCTCGACCCGCGCTGTGCCTGCCGCTTCCTTCACGCATTGCAAGGCCAGATTGCTGGTGATTCTGAGGTTGTTATGAAACAGGGCAGGGGCATCCAGTTTTTTCAGCCGCTCGTCGATTTGGGGACGAATACCGTGCACCAGCACCAGACGGATGCCGAGGCTTTTCAGCAGCGCGAAATCGTGCACCAGATGATCGAAATCCGGATCGAGCAACGCCTCGCCGCCGAAATTGATCACGAAGGTTTTGTTCCGGTGCGCGTGGATGTAGGGAGAGGAATCTCTGAACCAGTTGACGAAGGATGTTTCCGATACCATAGCGGTGTGGATAGTGAGTTTTGTAGGTTGGGTTACGACTGCATGGATGCCACCACTAAAGGGTGGTCTATGGACAGAGATAGTGTAATGCAGGAGCAATTACCGAGCGATAGCGCATGTGCCCTTTAGGGTATAACCCAACATTTAGGCAAGTCTTCGAGGTGTTGGGTTACGGCTGGCGCCTTTTATGCCCCTTCGGGTAAACCCAACCTACATTCCATCAATCCAAATTATCCTGCTCCATACCATCGACGACCAGGGAAGAAAAATAACGGGTTTTATCGCTGCCGGGATTGGCCACGTATCTGTTCCAAGGAAAAATGTTAAGAAAGCCAAGAAAAATACAGGCACTGTCCTCTTAAGACCAAGCGCTGGTTGTAAATCTCAATAAAAAGTATCCCAGTTGCTCGATTTGCGCCGCCAGCTCAGCTTCGGCAGGATAAAGCCCAGGAGCATGCCGATCGAAGCTACCATGCCGCCATAGAGAAACCAGTCCTGTTCGGAGCGGTCCTTCAGCGCCGCGTTTTCCCGTTCCAGTTGTTTGGCTTCCTTTTCGATCTGCACATAACGTTCCTGATAGTCGTCGCGTTCGGTTTTGATCCGAATTGCTTCGCCCGATGTTTTCTTCAGATCGCTGAGTTCCCGGGTCAGTTGATCGCGTTCCTTGGCTAACGATTGTTCGAGTGTGGATCCGGGCGTCAGGAATTGCTTCAATTTGATCAGTTCGAGTTTCATCGCCGCGTTTTCGGATTTCAGTGCCGAGCTTTCCCGGGTCGCCGATTCCAGTTGCGTCCGGCTGGGCGGCTCCTTCATCGTGTTTTGGGTCAGGATATATCCCTCCGTGCCGTCTTCCAGACGGACGCGTGAATAACCGCTTTTTTTGCTGATGTCCAGCACGGTCAAAGGCGTTCCGGTTTCAAGCGAGCGCACCAGGGCGCCTTTGCTGCTTTCCTCGCTGCGCAATGCGATGATATGTTTGTCGGTCACATAGACCGTTTTGTCCGGCGCTGCTGCATGAACAACACCGACGACCAGCAAGGAAAAGAGGGATAGACGTTTCACGATTGAGTCTCTTGAGTCTGAGGAAACCCAATTCTAACGTTATTTTCCGAGGATGAGAAATTCGAGCAGAGCTTTCTGCGCATGCAAGCGATTTTCGGCTTCTTCGAAAATGACGCTTTGCGGACCGTCGATTACCTCGGCTGCAACTTCCTCGCCACGGTGTGCCGGCAGACAGTGCATGAACAGGGCGTCAGCTTTTGCGGCTCGCATCACTTCAGCCGTAATCTGATAATCCTTGAACGCAGCCTCGCGCAATTTCTGCTCTTCTTCCTGCCCCATGCTGGCCCAGACATCGGTGACCAGAAGATCTGCGTTCCGCGCCGCCTCGATCGGAGTAGCAAAAAATTTCACATGATCACCGCCCGCCTCGACGAAAGCTGGGTTCGGTTTATACCCGTCCGGGCAGGCGATGTGCAGTTGAAAATCGAGCAGCATCGCGGCATGAATATAGGAATGGCACATGTTGTTGCCGTCGCCGATCCAGGCAACCGTTTTATCCTTGATGTCGCCGCGCTTTTCGAAATAGGTCTGCATGTCGGCCAGCAGTTGGCACGGATGCTGTTCGTCGGTCAGTCCATTGATCACCGGTACCCGGGAGTTCAGTGCGAATGTGGTCACCATTTCGTGGCTGTGGGTGCGCAGCATCACGCAATCGACCATGCTCGAAATCACCTTGGCGCTGTCTTCGATCGGCTCGCCACGACCCAATTGGGTGTCACGAGGGGAAAGAAACATCGAACTGCCGCCAAAATGCGCCATGCCGGCCTCGAACGACACGCGTGTACGGGTCGAGGATTTTTCAAAAATCATCGCGAGCACTTTGCCTTTGAAGGGGTGATAATTGGGATCGCGATGCTTTTTCAGTTCGATGGCCCGGTTGATCAGTTTCCGGAACTCATAGCCGGTAATGTCGAGCAAGCTGATGAAATGTCTGACTTTCATAGTGTTACATCTTGAGCAAGATAGTCCTTGATGAGACTGGATAAAGTGGCGACGAGCAGTTCGATTTGCGCCTCGTCGAAGATCAAAGGCGGCAGCAGGCGGATTGTTTTTTCATTGGTCACATTGATCAACAGACCTTTCTCCAGGGCGGCGGAGACCAGGTCGCCGCAAGGCTGGTCCAGCTCGATGCCGATCATCATGCCTTTATGGCGAATATCGACGATGCCCGGGATGCCTTCCAGGTTTTCGCTGAATGCCCTGTGGATCGCCCGGCCTTGCTGCTTCGCTCGTTCGATCAGTTTTTCCTGTTCCAGGGTTTCCAGAACGGCCAGGGCAGCGCTGCAGGCGAGCAGGTTGCCGCCGAAGGTCGAGCCATGGTTGCCCGCAGTGAGAACCTGGGCGGCTTTGCCGTGGGCGAGGCAGGCGCCGATCGGCACGCCGTTGCCCAGCGCTTTCGCGAGTGTTACGACATCGGGCATTATCCCGTTGTGCTGGAAGGCGAGGAATTTGCCGGTACGGCCGATGCCGGTCTGGATTTCATCCAGCATCATCAACAGGTTATGCTGGTCGCAAAGGGCGCGTATCCGGTTCAGATAGTCTGCCGCGGGAACATTCACGCCGCCTTCGCCCTGCACCGGTTCGGCTAGTATAGCGACCACATCGCGGTTCTGGGTTAGCGCCCGTTCGATCGCCGCGACATCGTTATAAGGGACACGAATGAAGCCTTCGACCAATGGCTCGAAACCCTGCTGGACTTTCGGGTTGCCGGTCGCGCTCAGGGTGGCGAGCGTGCGCCCATGGAAACTTTTTTCCATCACGATGATCCGAGGAACAGCGATGCCCAGGCTATGGCCGTATTTGCGTGCGATTTTGATCGCCGCTTCGTTCGCTTCGGCGCCGGAATTGCAGAAAAACACGTTGTCCATGCCGCTTAATTCGGCGAGCCTGGAGGCCAGAGTTTCCTGGACTGCGATATTATAAACATTCGAGGTATGCAACAGGGTTTCGCTCTGTTTACAGATCGCGCGGTGCACGGCCGGGTGCGCATGCCCCAGGCTGCAAACTGCAATGCCGGACAAGGCGTCCAGATAGCGCTTGCCTTCGGTATCCCATAACCACGCGCCAGAGCCGCGCGCGAAAGTCACCGGCAGGCGCCCATAAGTCGGCATGATATGACTGTTCATTGTATTAGCCTGTAAACGATAAAACCGGCACCGCATCGAGTCCGGAAGAAAAAAGGCTCGATTATAAATTTCTATTGAGTATCAGGCAAGTAACGCTATTAAGATTTGCTTTTTTAATGCCTGCAAACTTGCTAGAATCACTTTATTTTTCTCTGTTGAGTGGTAAAAATGAGCGTTATTGAAAGAATCAAATCCCAGCTGGAATCCAGCCCTGTGGTCTTGTACATGAAAGGCTCGCCTGACTTTCCGCAATGCGGTTTTTCGGGGCAGGCTGTGCAAATCCTCGATGCCTGCGGCGCAAAATATGCCTATGTGAATATTTTTGAAGATCCCGAACTGCGCGAAGCATTGAAAAGCTATTCCAATTGGCCGACCTATCCGCAGCTTTATATCTCGGGCGAACTGGTGGGCGGCTGCGACATCATGACTGACCTGTATCAAAAGGGCGAACTGGTTAAAATGCTTAGCGCTGCTAATGCCATTGCCGGATAAACTTTCACGCATTATTCCTTGCCCGATTAGAGTCCCGGCGGTTCAGCAGACCAAAGCCGGGGCAATATTACTTTTCTTTGGGACGGCAATTAGTCGTTCCTTTCCGATTTGACACCCATACCTTACAGTCCGGTCAGGCGCCCGCATACTGCGTGGGATAGGTTTAGCCTAATTTCTTGAGGATTGGTAATTTCTATTAGCGACCGTATTAAGTTTGTAAAAGAAAAGCCATGAAATCGCTCCTCATCTCTTATCAAGCTTTTTTTGCCTTCCTGCTGGCGAGTCATTTTTTGATTGCCGATCTTCATGCAGCGGAGCAGCCGCCCCTCGCGCCCGGCTACGGCAATCTGCAATTCCCATTGCCGGCGCCCGGGACCTACCCATTGCCGCCTTTGGGTGAGGCCGCGGACGGCAACGTTCTGGATAGCCACGGCAACGCAATTAAACTGCATGATTTGATGGGCGACAAGATCGTGTTGCTCAGTTTCGTTTATTCGACCTGCAACGATGTGAACGGCTGTCCATTGGCGACCGCTGTCCTGCATAAAATCAAGCAACGTTTGGCCAAGGAGACTGACATCGCGTCAAAACTGCGGCTGATCACGCTCAGTTTCAATCCCGAACACGATACGCCCGAAACAATGGCGAAATACGGCGAAGAGTTTCAGATGCCAGGAGTCGAATGGCATTTTTTGACGACGCGTTCCGAAGCGGACCTGCAGCCGATTCTCGATGGCTACAAACATACGGTGCAGAAAGTTCATGACGCCGAAGGCAAAAGCACCGGCACGTTCTCGCATGTGCTGCGCGTTTATCTAATCGATCCGGATAAACGGATCCGGAATATTTACAGCGTGTCGTTTCTGCATGCAGATACGTTGATCAATGATATCCGAACCCTGCTGTCTGGCGAGCCGAAAGCCATAGCGCAACAGACTGCCTCGGTCGGCAAGCCGTCCTTGTATCAGGCGGGGGACGATAAATCGGATTATGAGCGCGGCGACTATCAAACCCATTCGCTCGCCATGAAGGAACGGCAGGGTAAAGCGATCGATCTTCTCGCTCATGCACGCAAGCCGATGCTGGGCTTGCCGCGCGTGCCGGTACCGAAGGACAATCCGCTGACCGCAGCGAAAATCGGCCTGGGCCGCAAACTGTTTTATGACCGTCGTCTGTCGCTGAACAAGACCTTTTCCTGTGCGATGTGCCATATTCCGGAGCAGGGCTTTACCAGCAATGAAATGGCGACTGCGGTCGGCGTCGAAGGCCGGACGGTCCGGCGCAATTCGCCGACCTTGTACAATGTGGCTTATCTTACCCATTTGTTTCATGATGGCCGCGAAACGACCTTGGAGCAACAGGCGTGGGGTCCTCTGCTGGCGCACGATGAGATGGCGAATCCGTCAATCGGCTATGTGCTGGACACGGTGGCAAAAAGTGAAGATTATCGAAGGCTGTTCCATAAAGCCTTCGGCAAGGGGCCGAGTATGGAAACCCTGGGGATGGCAATCGCCAGCTACGAGCGCGCCTTGAATTCGGCCGATTCGCCGTTCGACCGCTGGTATTACGGCAAGGACAACAAAGCGTTGAGCGAACAAGCCCGGCAGGGCTTCAAGTTGTTTACCGGCAAGGCGCAGTGTTCCAGTTGCCATTCGATTGACTCCAAATTTGCGCTATTTACCGATAACGGTTTTCACAATACCGGCATCGGTTTTGCTGCTGCAATGAACGGTTCGGGTGCGAAGCGCCGCGTGCAGATCGCGCCGGGGACCTTCGTCGACGTCGACCGCGAGGTGATCGCTTCGGTGTCTGCCGGGAAGGGCAACGACCTCGGCCGTTATGAAGTTACGCAAAAACCGGAGGACCGCTGGAAATACCGGACGCCTTCCTTACGCAATATTGCGTTGACCGCGCCGTACATGCATGACGGCAGTTTGGGCACGTTGGAAGAAGTGGTGCAGTTTTATAGTCGCGGCGGGCATCCGAATGAAAACCTGGATCCCTTGCTGAAGCCAGTACAGCTGAATACCGATGAAATTTCGGCGCTGGTCGAGTTTTTGAACGGCCTGACCGGTTCAAATGTGGCTGAACTGGTTGGTGATGCGTATGCTGCCCCAGTTGGAGAGGCAGACTGAATTTTTCCCGACGTCTATTGGTAGTTTTTCAAGTGGGTAAATGCAGCAGCCTTTTTCATTTGTTTCTTCCCCACCTACTATTGTGACCAATTTTGACGAGCATGAAGCGCCTGTTATGATACGCAGATTGTGTCCTTACTGAACATTTATCCTGATAGAGAGATATCTCCCTTATGATTTTAGTCACTGGCGGGGCCGGTTATATCGGTTCTCACACATGTCTGGAACTTTTGCAGGCCGGTTATCCGGTCGTTGTGATAGACAATTTTTGCAACAGCAAAGAAGAGTCTCTGCGTCGGGTTAAAAAGCTGACCGGACGTGAAATCACCGTTGTTCACGGGGATATCCGCGACCGGACGCTACTGCGCAAGGTATTCTCGGAATATGAAATCGAGGCGGTGATACACTTCGCGGGACTGAAAGCGGTCGGCGAGTCTGTACTAAAACCGCTGGCTTATTACGAGAACAATGTCTTTGGCAGCATAGCGCTTGCCGAGGTGATGGAGGAATTTGGAATCAGGAACCTGGTGTTCAGTTCCTCCGCGACGGTCTACGGGGATCCAGCCACTGTTCCGATCCGGGAGGATTTTCCGGTTGGACCTACGACCAATCCTTACGGAAGCTCAAAATTGATGACGGAACAGATTTACCGGGATCTGGTGAAAGCTCATCCGGCATGGCGGATCATGCTGTTGCGCTATTTTAATCCGGTAGGGGCACACGAAAGCGGTATGATCGGCGAGGACCCCAATGGTATTCCCAATAACCTGATGCCTTTTATCGCTCAGGTCGCGGTTGGCCGTCGCGATGAACTGAGCGTATTCGGCAACGATTATGCCACCCCGGACGGCACCGGAGTGCGCGATTATATCCACGTGACAGACTTGGCTTTGGGCCATATTGCAGCATTGAAAACCCTGCCGGATGTAAGTGGGGTGGCAACGGTTAATTTAGGAACCGGCCACGGATATAGCGTGCTGGAAATGGTGAAAGCCTTTGAGGCTGCCAGCGGCAAAAAAGTCGCCTTCCGGATTGTTTCCCGCCGTCCTGGCGATATCGCCGCCTGTTACGCTGATCCCACACTGGCATTTGAATTGATGGGGTGGCGTGCCGAACGCGGAGTGGAGACGATGTGCCGCGATGCCTGGCGCTGGCAATCAAGGAATCCGGAAGGATACCCGGATAACGGTTGACCGTTTTCTGTCCGGAGTATAACCAAGACTTTTTTCGTATAGGGTTATAGAACTGCCAGACTTTAAGAGTCTGGCAGTTCTCGTTCTTCGCAATCCTGGACGATTTGCTCTTCTCAAGACGAATAAAGATAAACGGGAATTACGCCTTTCTCACCCCAGTTCTTTCTTCAGCAGGTCAGCGATTTCTTCGGCAAACAGTTCAATCTGCAGCTTGTCGGTGCCTTCCACCAGAATGCGGACCAAAGGTTCTGTTCCCGAAAATCGGACCAATATCCTGCCTGTTGCATTTAATTTGCTTTCGATACACTGGATTAATTCCCGATAACCCTTGATTTGGTCTAAAGGGGTTTTCTCTTTGACTCTCACGTTGATTTGCTTTTGCGGAATGTCGGTGACGATCCGGTTCAGTTCGCTCAATTTCATCCCGCTTTCTTTCATGATCGCCAGCACATTTAGCGCGGCGATGCAGCCATCGCCAGTGGTTGAATGATCAAGATGAATCACATGGCCGGATTGTTCGCCTCCCAATGAGGCGTTCAGGCGGCGCATCTCATCAACTACATGCTTGTCTCCTACGTCGACCCGGACCACATCAATTCCGTGTTCGCGCATGATCTTTTCGAGGCCATAATTGCTCATATGGGTCACGACCAGCGTATTGTTGCGCAGTGTGCCCTTTTTCTTCATATTCAATGCGCAGAGTCCTAGGATATGATCCCCGTTCATGATATGCCCGGTTTCGTCAACCATTACGACCCGGTCGGCGTCGCCGTCCAGGCTGATCCCGACATCGGCCCGATACATTAACACGGCCTTTGAAATCACTTCAGGATATAAAGCCCCGTACTCGTCGTTGATATTAATCCCGTTGGGTGAATTGCCGATGTGGATCACTTCCGCGCCCAGTTCGGAAAATACTGCCGGGGCTATTTTATAGGCGGCGCCGTTGGCGGTGTCGAGCACGATGCGCAGGCCGTCGAGCGTATATTGATGGGGCAGGGTGTTTTTGACGTAGACGATATACCGGCCCTGCGCATCGTCGATGCGCCGGCTTCTGCCGATCTTTTCGTGATGCGCCAGGTAAGCCTCGAAATTGTCCTTGCTGACCATTTGTTCGATTTCCTCTTCCATCGCGTCTGGAATTTTGAAACCGTCCGGCCCGAAAATTTTAATACCGTTATCATGAAAAGGATTGTGGCTAGCCGAAATCACGATACCGACCGAGGCGCGCATGTTGCGGGTGATAAAGCTGACTCCGGGTGTCGGCAAGGGGCCGACCAGCAGCACTTCGATACCGGTCGCGAGCAGACCTGAAGTCAGGGCCATTTCGAGCATGTAGCCGGACAGGCGGGTATCCTTGCCGATTACGACTTTCGGCGTCGAGTGCGGCTGTGCCGACCGTTTCAAAATGATGCCGATTGCTTTGCCGACTTTGATCACGAGATCAGGCTGCATAGGAAAATGATTAGCCGTACCTCGAATACCATCGGTGCCGAATAACTTGAGTTTCTTTTCTTTGTTGGCCATCATTCAGTTTTTGATTAATATTATTATTTGCTTAATTATAATGAATTTTCAGAGGTTTTGATCTCTACATTTTTTTACGCGAGCAAAAGGGGCAGGATAAATTCGCTGGATGCATCAGGTTTATAACCTTCTGGAGGTTTGATTGTTTCGCAATCGGCAGGGTGGGTTGAGCCGGTACCGCCTGAGTTTCTTGGCTGGTAAAAAGAGGAAATGAATCGGTGTTTAAATATTGCTTGAAAGGAACTGCTGAATGTTACTATGATGTAGTTGATTAACAGCGTCAGGCGCTATTCATTTAAACGTTCCTAATGAGTCTAAACCATCGCATCTTGTTTGCCGGCGACCCGCACGGAAATTTCCAGCCTTTGATCGAGGCAGTACGGAAATACCGCCCAGAAGCGGTCGTTTTGCTTGGCGATTACGATTTGGAACGGCCCTTGGAAGAGTATCTGGAGGAGATTATCGGCCTGACCGAAATCTGGTGGATTGCGGGCAACCATGACTTTCAGTCACCCTGCAAATATTATAACCTGTTCAATTCTTCGCTGGCCGAATACAGCCTCCATCTCCGCGTCAAAGAAATAGCCGGGCTTCGAATTGCCGGACTGGGGGGCATTTTTCTTGGCAGGGTCTGGTATCCGCCCGCGCAGCCGAAGTGGATCAACAAGCGTCATTTTTTGAACAGCCAGAAACCCTCGCTGCGTGTACCTGAACTGTCGTTAAAATACCGGTCTGCGATCTGGCATGATGAATTCGAAGCGCTGAGAGCCTTGCAGGCCGATATTTTGGTTACGCATGAAGCGCCGTCTTCGCACCGTTTTGGCTTTGCCGCGATCGGCGAACTGGCGTCCTCGATGGGGGTGAAACATATTTTTCACGGCCATCTGCACGAAAATTATTCGGCAACGATTCGACGTCATATACGCGTGGTGGGGGTCGCCGACCAGAATGTAGCCGATCTGACAGGCAATCTGGTCAGCGTCAGAGAGTTGGTTGCCTCAGAGTAAAGGACTTAATTGTTTAGCTGCCGGTAGCGCATAAAATCTTCTGCCGTATCGACGTCCCATTGGGTTCCAAGCTCGATATAAGGAAGGCCTTGCGTTGCAAGCCGGCTGCGGGTGATTCCCATCACCTCCGGCGTTCCCCATGTGATCCCCGAAAACAAGGCCGGTTGCGGCCGGTTCAAACCTACTAGCACATAGCCGCCGTCTTCGGCGGGGGCGAATACCGCACTAGCACCGTTATCCAGCGCCGTAATCGCCGTTTCAATATCCTCATCTCTCAATGACGGGCAATCGGTGCCGATCAACAGGGCGCAGGAATGGTTGTGCAGGCCTGCAGTCAAGGCGTGATGCATTCGTTCTCCCAAATCCCGGCCTTGCTGTTCACGCAAATGTACGCCATAACGCTGCGCCGCTTCGGCAAAAAACGAATGGTCAACTGTTGGCGAGCCCCAGAGCTGAACAGGACACAAATGACCGGCGGTAGCCATAAGCAAGGTGCGCCGGCTCAATTCCAGATGCGCTGCCAAAGCGTCTTCTTCGCTCAATTCAGGCATCAGGCGGGTCTTGACATGGCCAAGCTGCGGAGTTTTGCAAAAAATCAGCAAAACGGCATGGGGGTAGCGATACATCCCGGTAACTTTTCAGCGTAAGGTTTTAAAAGGCAGCCGCAGTAAATGCAGAAAACTTAATTCTTCGGGTTTGCGGTAAGCGCTCAGTCCGATCGTCATGCGAGTCTGTGGCTCTTTCGGATCAGCGGTATAGGTTCCGCATAACCGGTCCCAGAGTGAGATCGAAAACCCGTAATTGCTGTCCGTTTCCACGCGCAGGGCCGAATGATGAATCCGATGCATGTCCGGCGTGATGACCAGCCAGCGCAGTTTTCGATCGAGCTCGGGTTGAATAGCCACATTGCTGTGATTGAAGGTCGCTGCCCCGTTCAGTATGATTTCGAAGACGATCACGGAAGCTGGATCGGCGCCGATCAGCAGGATACACATGACTTTGTACAACATCGACAGCACGATTTCTAAGGGATGAAAACGTACCGCGGTCGTTACATCGAATTCGAGATCGGTATGATGCACCTGATGCAGGCGCCAAAGCAGCGGCCATTTATGCATCAGGACATGCTGGCCGTAGAGGGCGAAATCCAACAATAATAACGTGGCGACAACCGCTAGCCCATGGGGCGCCAATGTCAGGTTCAACAACCCCCATTCATGCGTTTGGGCATACACCGCGGCAAGATAGGCGAAACTGCCGATGGTCACGGCCATCAGGATCATGTTAAAAGCGGCCAGTCCCAGGTTGATCGGCCAGCGCTGACTGGGCCCAAGCTGTAAAACTCGCTTCGGACGCAAACGCTCCCAAATGCCCATGATCAAAAAAATGCCGAGCGCGGCGGATAAACGAATTACGGTTTCCAAAAGCGTCCCCTCTGATAAAGGTTGGTCAATTCGGACGGATCGGCGCCGAAAAAATAGCGGAGACGTAACGACCACATCAAAATGATCGTTCTAAACACGCCGAATGTCTCCCAACGGCGGCCGGAACTGGTGACTTTTTCAGTCAGACAAATAGGCTGGCCAATGGTTTTAAGCAATTTGGACAAGGCGATATCTTCCATCAAGGCAATCTCGGGATAGCCGCCCACGCTGAAAAAAGTCTGTCGCTTTGCAAAAATGACCTGATCGCCGGTCGCAATGCCAGTCAGGCGGGAGCGCCAGTTCATCATAAAGGCAATGAGCTTCAGCATGACAGGCCGGCCGCGCAATAGGATATCGAAACGTCCCCACTGCCGCCCAGTTTGCGTCATATGCTGTTCAATCAGCGCCAGAGCATTATCCGGTAAAAAAGTATCAGCATGCAAGAAGAGCAGCACCTCGCCTTTCGACTGCTGAGCGCCGGCATTCATTTGCAATGCGCGGCCTTTATTGACGCAGATCACACGGTCGGCCAGCCTTTGGGCGATCTTCACGGTATCGTCGGTACTGCCGCCGTCGGTGACAATGATTTCAGCCTGATTCCGCAACGGCTGTAAGGCTTTCAGACAGGCAGGCAGTGACACGGCTTCATTCAGCACCGGAATGATGATCGAAAAATGCATGAGCAAGCGAGGATAAAGTCAGTGGGAAGCGGGTATTTTCAAATTCATCCAATGCCTAGTCAATTTATTTGGAAATCAATGAAATTTTTCAATCCCTTATTTATCTTTCTTAAGTTATGACATAAAGACCGGAAAGAAATTGACAGTTTCATGAAGCCTGTCTATATTGACTTGTCATTATTTAAAAAATAATGACAAGTCAATGGGTTTTACTCTTTAACCTTTCGCAGGGGATTGGCGTTTATCAGAGCCTGGTACCCTCAAGTTGGCTGTTATTCTGGTTGTTGTTGTTTTGTTTGAGATTGCCCGGTTGGGGCTTTGGGTTCATAACGGTTGAGAAGTCAATGAAAAAGGGAGACGCGCATTTGTGCTGTCTTGCCTAATTTTCTTAATATGAATTGCAGGAGAACAAACATGAAACAAATTGGAGCTGAATTTTTTGGAACTTTCTGGCTGGTTCTGGGGGGATGCGGCAGCGCGGTATTAGCGGCTGCATTTCCGGATGTGGGCATAGGTCTGCTTGGGGTTGCGTTTGCCTTTGGGCTGACGGTATTGACCATGGCATATGCGATCGGCCATATTTCTGGTTGCCATCTGAATCCGGCTGTATCCATAGGTTTATGGGCGGGCGGGCGATTTCCGGCGAATAAATTGCTATCTTATATTTTGGCTCAAGTGGCCGGGGGACTGGTCGGCGGCGGCATCCTGTATCTGATCGCGAGCGGCAAAGCGGGCTTTGATCCCACCGCGGGCTTCGCGGCCAACGGCTTCGGCGAACATTCGCCAGGCGGTTATTCCCTAGGCTCAGCCTTAGTGACTGAAGTCGTCATGACGATGATGTTTTTACTGATCATCCTGGGCGCTACCGATCATCGGGCTCCCTCGGGTTTTGCGCCGATTGCGATTGGCTTGGGCCTGACTTTGATACACCTGATCAGCATACCGGTTACCAATACGTCTGTTAACCCTGCCAGAAGCCTTGCCGCAGCGGTTTATGCCGGAGATTGGGCATTGGCGCAGGTTTGGCTATTCTGGGTTGCGCCCATCACGGGTGCATTACTGGGAGCCTACATTTATCGGTTTATTGCCGGCGAAGGAGGAGATTGAATCTCTGAAAGCACCCTGCATCATCAGAAATCAATAAACCGGGTTTAAATAAGACCCATCGGTTCAATATCCGGGAGCTTCTCAGATCCTTTCGACGAGAGGATGTTTTTGAGAAGCTCCCATTCCATGATTGCAAAGCCATTTTTTAGAAAGGGGAAAGGTATGGCAAAAGATCAATCGGCAACCAGTTTTGCGCAGGTTCAACAGGATGAACTGGATGTCATCAAAAGTCAGCGATTGAATCGGGGCGATGGTCGGCAAGGCGATGAAGCCAGGCACCTGATCGGTCTTGCAATCAGCGGCGGCGGTATCCGCTCCGCTTCGTTTGCATTAGGAGTACTGCAGGGGTTGAACAAGCATAACATCCTGCGCAAGGTGGATTATTTATCGACCGTCTCGGGCGGTGGCTATATCGGATCGTCACTGACGTGGTTCAATTATCAGAATAAGAAAAACGATTCGACTTGGACGTTTCCGTTCGCTTCCGGTCCCTCCCATTCTCCCTTGAATTTCCTCCGGCAAAACGGTAATTATCTCTTGCCCGACGGACTTTCGTCCTTGTCATTGTTGGGCGTCCTTTTACGTAACATGGCGCTTGCTGCTTCAGTTTATTTGGCGGTCATCGTCAGCATCTTTTATCTTTGCATCAATTTCGGCCTGTTTCAGCAAAAACCCTGGATTTTGCCGTTTACAAATGGTTGGCCACCGGCATCTTTCTTTACGCAAACGGCACTGTTCATGGTGCTGGCTTTCGGAGCTACCAGCTTTTCATATGCCTGGATGACCTGGCGCAAATTAGGGACCGAGGAACGTGGGTATCGGGGGCGTTTTTGGTTTCAGCGTGCGCAGGGCAAGATCATTTTCCTGGCGCTTGCAGCCTGGGTATTGGCATTATTGCCGGGAATCGATCAATTCGTCAGCGCTAAACTGCACGGAATGGAATATATGACTACTTCCGTTCCGGCTATGCTCGGTATGATCGGATCGGTTTTCGAGTTTTTCCAGCAGCAAAAAGGCAAGCAAGCCGGCAAGGGCGCGATGACCGAAATCCGGATTCTGCTGACTTCAGCGCTGCTGATCGTCGGCATCATCGCGATCGGTTATAAGATCGCGCTGGATTGGGATCAGTCGGAAACAAAATGGCTGTATGGCCTGGTGATCGCCGGCGTCGTTTTGACAGGGTGGTTCGTCAATCTGAATCTGTTCGGCATTGGCCGGATGGACCGCGACCGGCTGATGGAAGCTTTCCTGCCGAATCCGCAAGCGGTAAGCAACAGCCGCTGGGAACTGGCGACCGAGGCCGATGTGACTTTTTTTACGCAAGTCTCCGGGCCAGACCAATGGGGGCCTTACCATATCATCAATACCAATGCCGTTCTGGTCAATTCCGCCAATGCCAAATACCGGGGCCGCGCCGGAGACAATTTCATCATGTCGCATCTGTATTGCGGCGGCGACGCGACCGGTTTTCATTCGATGGAGACGCTGTCTGACGGCGAAATGACGCTTGCGACGGCAGTCTCGATCTCCGGCGCCGCATTGAATCCAAACGCCGCCAACTTCGGACAGGGCGCCACCCGCAACCGGCTGGTTTCGTTTCTGCTGACGTTTTTGAATATCCGTCTGGGCTTCTGGATTCAGAATCCCGCGGTAACCGGGTGGCGAAAAATACTGTCGGATATGAACAGGCGGCCCAACTTTTTCTATCCGGGTTTTTTTCAGGGATTATTGGGACAGGAACTCAGGGAAAACGTGGGCTATCTGGAACTGACCGACGGCGGTCATTTCGACAATACCGGGCTGTATGAACTGATCAGAAGGCGCGTCGATACGATCTATTTTTCCTCGGCCGGCTGCGACCCGAAATTTACCCTGGACGATATCGGCAGTCTTCTGGTACGGATCCAGGTCGATTTCGACGTGACGATCACTTTCAATGACGAACTGGAAAGTCTGATGCCCGGTTCGGATGGCGACAGCACTTATGCCAGACGTTTCGGCTTTTCAAAAATGGGCTTCGATAGGGGCACGATCCATTATCCGGCCAGCGGCAAGGACCCCGCCAAGAAGGGTACGCTATATATTGTCAGGGCCACTCTGTCCAAGGATTTGCCGACGGAAATTTACAGTTATCGCGCCCAGCATGAGGAATTTCCGAACCAGTCTACGAACGACCAGTTTTTTAATGAAGTTCAGGTCGAGGCATACCGTGAATTGGGATTGCGCTTGACGTCGCAAATGTGTACCGCGCTGGCACTTACCGAGCAGGAAGTCGCGGAGGCTCTGAATATTTACGCGGAAGGGGTAAAGGAAGACGTTGAAAAGGTTCAGGAAGCATAACGCCTAAGTGGCGTTTTGCTTCGCCGGGTATACCGATATTTCTCCCGATCGACAGTTTTGTTAACCCCTCCGGATAAGTTCGACAGTTTCGGGGTTGCCCAACAAACAGTTAGCGGGAAAGCTTTTGCCATAACGCAACGGCTTGCGGCAGGGCTCTCTGTCCGGATTTGACGGCCAGATTCCAGAGTATCGAACTGAAACGATAAATCATGAGGAGGGCCCCATAACCCGCGGTTTTAATGGGCTTAAAATCGACCGAGCGATCCTTGATAACGCCACGCCGGCATAGCCAGCGAAACAAACCGCTCAGATACAGAAAAAACAGGGCCTGGCCGCTTAAAAACCAGAGCAATCGTCCGGACGCGCCCAACGCTTCGCCCGAATGCAGCGGCCATATCCAGCTTGCCACGGATTGTCCTGTTGAAAATCGGCCCGGGTCCCGCACCTCCAGGATATGGCCGCTCCAGCGATCCACCCAGACTGTGGTAAAAGGATGGCGCTGATTGATTTCGTCGTCCTTCCGGAAATGGATTTGATAGACGCCGCTGTCGCCGACCGGTGTGCTGATGCGCCGCAATTCGGCCTTCGGGAACGGCGCACGGGCAATGAATTCGGCCGCTTCCAGACCGACCGGATGATCGTTCGGCACGGCGGTGCTGAGGATCGTGCCGTTGGTTTCGCCGTGGCTCATCCCGTCCGCCCCGGTCACTCTTTCCAGGATTTTAGGGTAGCAAAGCAGAAAGCCGGTGCCTGCCAATGTCAATATCGCCACTGCGCTTATCATACCGGTCATCCGGTGCAAATCGGTCGCAAAGCGCAGCATGCCGGACTGCCGCCGTATCGTCAGTGCCTTGCGCAATCCCTTGACGCCAGGCCACCACAAGTACAGACCGCTACTTGCGGAAAATATCAATAGCAGCCCTAAAGCTCCGACCACGTTCCGGCCCGTCAGGCCGAGCAGCAGATGGCTGTGCAGATCCAACAACCAGGTCGTGAAGGTATAGCCCCAAAAGCGGCTGGCGACGACCTCGGCGGTATAGGGATTGACCGAGACCATCAGCGGCGCATACCACTCAAAATAGGTTTCCCGGGGTTTCTCGAACCATACGGTGATCATTCCGTGCGGCGAGCGCGGCATTTCGAGCGTCCAGGCACCATGACGGTCCGGGTGCGCAGCGCGTACCGACGCAATGATCTTGTCCAGCGATTGATAATCGCCTTCGGGAGTATCGATGACCAGGCGGGGATTTAATAACTGGTCGATTTCTTCGCGATAAATGCTGAGGCTCCCGGTCAGGCCCAGCAGGGCAAACAAAAAGCCGGCGCCGAGCGCCATAAATAGATGCAGTTTCAGCCAGGCGGCCCGTCCGCGCCGGGCCTTGATGATCGCATAGGTCATTAGAGAGGGGAAAATTCGGAAAAGCGCGGATTATCCCATGAATCGTCATTTCTTGTTAGGCTGGCGGGAAACCATGGCACTCTATTCCCCAGGTGGGGTTTTTTCTGTTGCTTTACCAATGACGCATCGCTTTAGGCAGGGGATTGGCCCGACAAAAATCTTAAGGAGTAAGCGTGGTTTACTAAAGCCCAAGCTCGCTGAGCCCAGGATGATCATCGGGTCGGCGGTCGGGGGGCCAATGAAACTTGCGCTCGGATTCCTCTATCGGCAAGTCATTGATGCTGGCATGGCGGCGGTGCATCAGACCGTTTGCATCGAACTCCCAGTTTTCGTTGCCGTAAGAGCGAAACCATTCTCCGTTTGGGTTATGCCACTCGTAAGCAAAACGGACTGCGATGCGGTCGCCGCCATAGGCCCATAATTCTTTGATCAACCGGTATTCGAGTTCCGTCTTCCATTTACGGGTCAGGAACTCGACGATCTGCTCGCGGCCGACTGGAAATTCGGTGCGATTGCGCCAGCGGCTGTCGACGGTATAAGCCAAGGCGACGCGCTCTGGCTCGCGACTATTCCAGGCATCCTCCGCCATACGGACTTTTTGAGCAGCGGTTTCCCGATTGAACGGTGGAAACGGAGGCCGGGGTTCATGCGCTGTGGTCATCGAAAACTCCTAAATGATTTATTCTGGGTGAAGACCTGCTTGGTTTTAAAAAGCTGGCAGGCCTGAAGTATTGTAGAAGCCATCATTAGTAAAATTAAGATGAAAGACCTCATTATTTCCGTGCTCAAAGTATCCCAAACGGCACAAAAATAAAAGCACCGTTGTTTGCTCAAATTGTAGGCTACTTGATCTCTCGAAGAGATCACCTACGCGGCAAGCTTACAATAAGCCGTATTAATTATGCGCGGCCAGAGGGTGATGTTGGGTATGCTCCTGAGCAATCACTTCTTCCGGCAGCGGGGAGCCTTCGATCGCGCGCTTTATCGCAAGCTTCACAGCGGCATAATTCCAGTCCTGAATCTTGGTATTGTCCATGGCGTCCCAGTGAATGAAGACGCCTACGCAGATAAAAACATGCGTCGCTTCTTCGATCGGAATGATCCCGTCCTTCACGCAGTCGGCCACCGCCATCGCGACCCCTCTTTGCGCCGGCCCGAACATTTGTTCCGCTTGCCGCCCGTTGGTGATTTCGACCTTGTTGAACATCACCGTCGGAGGCTTGGTCATCAAATTCGGCGCTACGAGCGCCAACAGCGCATTATCGCCGCGCTTCTGATTGGTCAGCGCGTTGCAAAAAGCAAATTCTGCGGCGCTGCCGCGTGGCCCCATGATCAGGTCGATATGAGCCACTTCGTTGCCTTCGCCAACCAGCGCTTCACCGACCAATACATGATCTATTTTGGGTTTGGGGATATTGATATTCGACATGATATTTCTCCCGATTAGGTAAGACCTTAAGACTCAATGGGGTAGCCGGCATTAATCCAGTCTTCCATCCCGCCTTCGAAGGCGGAGACTCGCTTGTAGCCGGCGGTGGTCAGATGATTGGAGGCTTCTCTTGAAGCATTGCAATGAAAGCCTGCGCAATAAGTGACAATGGGGCGGTCTTTGCCTTGCGGGCCGGCCAGGGAAGCAACTTTTTGTAAAAACTGACTTCCGGATACCGGTGCATTTTTGGAGCCAGGAATATGCCCCTTATGAAAAGAGTCTTCCGACAGAACATTCAACAACAGAAAATCTTCCCGATTATCCTGCATTTTTTTCAATTCGTCTCGTGTCAGGCTATTCATTTCTATCCCTCCTACTCAGCAATGTTAATCGAGATTGTCGCTGCCCGTTTTTCCTCAGATTTCGAAAAACTCGGGCGGCAATTTCAAGCGGTTTTCTGCCATTAGAGCGTTTTCATACTGTATGGAGAGGCAAATCATTTGCCTACGATGAAAAGGATCGGGTAAATAAATCCACCCCACCCACGTTATGCCATACAGTCGAACTGAAAATGCTCGAGCGAAACACACAAATTGTTTACTGCATATTTTGATTAGAGGACAGATACCGGGAATAAATCCCAGCGTCGCAGGATAAAGCGGCTTTATACGACGATTACGGCAAGGTCACCAGAGAGATAGGCGCGGAGGCAAATCAGTGATATTCCATTCATCGCAAAAGAGTAGCCCTGATTTCTTATCGGTTTCATGAGTTACTTGCCCAACGTATCGGCTATTGAATGAATAGAATTGATCAGATCGCCCGGAAAAATCCCGAACCAGAGCAGCAGCACGCTGAGAATGGCTAGCGTTATCGCGGAAACAGGTTGCACAGGCAGGGATAGTGGCTGTGTAGCCGTTTTCCCCATATTCATCGACATCGCCACAATGATTCTAAGGTAGTAGAAAAGCCCAAGCCCACTGCCGATGATAACCGCCGCGAGCAGTCCCCAAAATCGCCCATCGGCGCCGGCGGTGAAAATATAGAATTTGCCGACGAATCCGGCGGTCAGGGGAATGCCTGCCAGCGAGAGTAACATCAATGTGAATGAGCCGGCCAGCCAGGGATGCCGCCAGAACAATCCGCGCAATTTCGCGATTTCGCCGGCTTCCTGCTGCACTGAGGAAAGCATTGAAACCACGCCGAAAGCGCCGAGTGTGGTGATGAAATAGGCTACCAGATAAAAGGCCATCGATTCCAAAACCAACGGTCTTGCAATACGTGTGCCGGCGATAAAGGCGACCAGCAGATAGCCCATGTGAGCAATAGAGGAATAGGCCAGTATACGTTTGATGTTCGTTTGCAGCAGTGCCAAAAGATTGCCTGCTAAAATGGAAAGGACGGCGATGAAGCCTAGCACGCCATGAAACTGCCCGTAAGCGTAGCTCCCGGTTTCGGCGAACAGGCGCAGCAGCAGCACGAAAACGGCGCCTTTTGAAACGGTTGCAATAAAGGCGGTAACCGGCGCCGGCGAGCCTTCATAGACATCCGGCGTCCATAGATGAAACGGCACCAGCGACAGTTTGAAACCGAGCCCGACCACGATCAGAATCATTCCGCCGAGCATCACGATGCTCAGCGCAGGTTGGGCGGAGATGAAGCGGCCGATCCCGCTGAAGGTCAGTTCGCCGCTTTGCGCATAGAGAAGTGCGAGGCCCATCAGCAGAAATGCGGAGGATACGCCGGAGAGCACCAGATATTTGATCGCCGCCTCGAGCGGCCGCTTTTGATGGGCCGGATAGCCGATCAGCGTAAACAGCGAAATGCTGAGCGTTTCCAGCCCCAGGAAAAAGGCCGCGGAATGACTGCTCGAGGCCAGTACGGAGCCGCCGATCAGCGCGGTGAGCAACAGTAGCGGAAGTTCTTCGTTTTCGCCGCTGCGTTCCTTGAAATAGTCATGGCAAAGGCCCAGTACCGCAAGGCCTGCCAACAGCAGTAAGGCGATAAAAAACAGCGCGTAATCGTCTATCCTTAGCAGCGCTGTTACCTGGGCCGGGGAATGATGCGAGGCCGGAACGAGCGCGAGCAGTGATAAAACGATTCCGATGCCAGCGATACCGCTGATCAGCGCGAAATTACGCCGGATCGCGATTGCGAGCATGGCGACTATCGCGGTGACGGTCAGGATGATGAAAGGTGCAAGAGCGATCAGCGAATCGGGTTTCATCAGGTTTCCTTGGCAGTGACGTTCAGCACCGTATGCTGCAGCGTCCGTTCCGAAACGTTCAATACGGTTTGGGGATGCAGGCCAAGCCAGACCAGGGCTGCTGCCAGCACACTCAGAGACGCCAGTTCCCGAAACGTACAATCGGCCAAGGATAACTGGTAATGCAAGGGGCCGTGATCAGCTTTTTGGATAATGATCAGCGCGTAGACGGGCGATAAAATCAGAGCGAGCGCGGCCACGGCGGCGATGATCGCATTCACTTTAAAGACGCCTACCAGCACCAGAAATTCGCCGATAAAATTTCCCAGTCCCGGAAGCCCCAGCGTTGCGATCGCAAAAAATAGCGTAAAGGCCGACAGTCGCGGTATGGCCTGCCACAGGCCGCCCATGTCCCCGAACTCCCGGCTATGCAGGCGTTTTTGCAGAAAGCCTGCGATCATGAACAGGGCGCCCGCGCTCAGGCCATGAGCGAGCATCGTGACGACGGCGCCCTGCAACGCCAGCATGTTCCAGGAAAAAGCGCCCAACAGGATGAAGCCCATGTGGCTGACGCTGGTATAGGCGACCAGCCGTTTGAAATCGGACTGGGCAAACGCCACCATTGCCGCATAAAGAATGCTGGCGACGCCCAGCGCGATCGCGACCGGAGCGAACCGGTGCGCCGCGTCCGGAAACAGCGGAATCACGAAGCGCAGCAGCCCGTAAGCGCCGGTCTTGAGCAGAACGCCGGCCAGTATTATGCTGCCGCCGGTCGGCGCCTGCGTATGCGCGTCGGGCAGCCAGGTATGGAAAGGCACGGCAGGCAGCTTGACGGTAAAGGCGACGAAAAATCCCAGCATCAGCCAGAAGGCAAGTCCCGGATCGAGTCTGGCGTTTAACAGGGCGAAATAATCGAACGTGAAAAGGCCGCTGGAACGGTTATGGCTCAGTGCCAGCACGATGATCGCAACCAGCATCAACAGACTGCTGACCTGGGTGAAAAGCATGAATTTGATCGCCGCGTAAATCCTGTTTTCATGGCCCCAGAGGCTGATCAGGAAATACATCGGAATGATCATCACCTCCCAGAACAGGAAGAACAGGAACAGATCGACTGCCAGAAATACCCCGATGGTGCCGGCAAGACAGGTTAAAAGATTGAAGTAAAAGAATCCCGTCCATCTGTCGATTTCGGTCCATGAACTGCTGACCGCCATGAATCCCAGCAGCACGGTCAATGTGATCAACAGCAGGCTGAGGCCATCGGCCGCCAGATGAAAGCCGATGCCGAAGCGGGGAATCCACGGCAGATTCATTTCGGCCAGCCAGACGGGCGCCATGCCTGAACCCGGGAGATCGGCGGCTGGGTTCCCGGTAAATTGCCAAGCAGCCAGCAGCGTTTCCAGCGCGAGTACCCCCACCGTAGTCCAGCGGGGCGCGTTCGGATTCCAGCGTTCCGAAACCCAGGCAGCAATTCCGCCGACAAACAAAACGGCAATCAGGGCGGCCAGCATCATGACAGCAGACCTATCGCAATCACGACGGCGGAACCGAATGCCATTGACGAGGCATACCAGCGGAGGCGTCCGGTCTGAGAGCCACTGCTTAATCCATGCAGCTTTCGGCTCAGCCAGCCTATGCCGCGATACAGTCTGTCCACCACGTCGTTTTTATTCCATCGGGTCAGCGTGACGAAGGGGCGTATCAACAATATCCGATAGATTGAATCAAAGCCCCAGCCGGCGAACAATAGCCGCCTTATGGGTTCGTTCGCGAGAGCGGTCGGCGAGAATGTGCCGGTAAGATAGAAGAGCGCCGCAATCAGCAGGCCGAGAATCGGCATCGCCAGGGTAACGAGCGCAATCAGGGAAGGGGGCTGTTCGGGAGTCGCTGCGGCTGAGGCCGGGAAGACCGAATCCAACGGGATTTGCAGCATGCCGCCAAATAGCGCTAAAAAGCTCAGTAGAATCAAAGGGACGCTCATGCGCCGGCCGATTTTTGTTGTGATTTCCCCAGCCGGCTTGCCGAAAAACACGACGAATACCAGGCGAAAGCTGTAAATGCCGGTAATCAATGCGCCGAGACAGCCGACTCCCCAAAACGCCGGCGAAACCTCGAACGCTTCCAGCAGGATTTCGTGCTTACTGTAATAGCCGGAGGTAAACGGCAGCGCGGCCAGCGCGGCGCTGCCGATCATGAAGCTCCAGAATGTGAGCGGCATTGCTTTGCGCAGGCCGCCCATCCGGAAAATATCGTGTTCGTGGTGAAAACAGAAGATAACCGCGCCGGCCGCCAGAAACAACAGCGCCTTGAAGAAAGCATGCGTCAGCAGGTGAAAAATCGCTGCGGACCAGGCGCCGACGCCCAGGGCGAGAAACATATAGCCGATCTGGCTGATCGTCGAATAGGCCAGGATGCGCTTGATATCGGTCTGTACCAGACCGGAAAAGCCTGCCATCAGCAGGGTGATGCCGCCTACGCAGGCAACCGCGAATTGCACCGGCGGCGCCAGCATGAATAAGACATGGGTGCGTGCGATCAGGTAAACGCCGGCCGTAACCATCGTGGCGGCATGAATCAGCGCGCTGACCGGCGTCGGGCCGGCCATCGCGTCCGGCAGCCAGGTCTGCAAGGGCAGTTGCGCGGATTTTCCGACCGCGCCGCCGAGCAGCAGCGCTGCCGCAATTACCGGCAGAACCGAACCAACGGGCCAATGATCCTGCGCCCGATCCATTAAGCTTTGAAGATCGAGCGTATGCAGTTCGGTAAACAGCAGAAACAGCCCCAGCGCGAGCGCCATGTCGCCGACGCGTGTCATCACGAACGCCTTGCGCGCCGCATAGCCGTTGTCCGGATTTTCATACCAGAAGCCGATCAGCAGATAACTGCCCAGTCCTACGCCTTCCCAGCCCAGGTAAAGCAGTAAGAGGTTGTCCGCGAGTACCAGCACCAGCATCGCCGCGACGAACAGGTTCATATAGGCGAAAAAACGCGCATAGCCGGAATCCGCTTCCATGAATTCGGCTGCGTACAGATGAATCAGGAAACCGACGCCGGTCACGACGAACAGCATCGTCATCGATAGTGCATCGAGATAAAAGCCGAACGGAATTGTAAGATCGCCGCTCGCGATCCAGGAGCCCAGATTTAGCCGGTAGGGCGCCTTCGTGCCGGGCAGAAACTCGAAGCCAAGCACGCAGACCAGCAGTGCCGAAACGGCTACGCTGCCGACGCCGATCCCGCCAATCATCGATTTGGACAGGCGCCCTCCGATAAACACCAGGATCACGAACCCGAGCAGCGGAAATAGCGGTATCCACCCTAGCACTTCAAACATGATCGACTCCTAGCCCTGCATTTCGTTAAGCGCATCCGCGTCCAAGGTGTTAAAGCGGCGGTATATCTGCAACGCCAACCCCAGGCCTATGCCGACTTCCGCCGCTGCCAGCGTCAACACCAGCAGGAACATGATTTGTCCATCGGCCTGTCCCCAGCGCGAACCCGCGACAATGAACGCCAATCCTGCAGCATTCAGCATCACTTCGAGGGACATCAGGATCATGATCAGATTGCGGCGAGCCAAGACGCCGATCAGCCCGAGCACAAACAATAGGGCGGACAGCATCAGCCCCAGATCTTCCGGAATTACGTTCATCTCTGGCTCTCCGTACTTTCGGTTTTTTGTGCGGGTTTGCCGAGATGATAGGCACCGACCAAACCGGCAAGCAGTAAAATGGAAGCCAGCTCCACCGCGAGCAGATAAGGGCCGAACAGGGCGATCCCGACTTCTTTAGACGTGACCACACGACCGGCATCGGCGTTGCCTCCATAAGCAATAACCACGATCATTTCGACGAGCAGAATGAAAGCCAGCAGCGAAGGCCCGATCCAGATGCCGGGCCGTAGCCAGACGCGTTCCAATCTAATCGTTTTGTGCCCTTGATTGAGCATCATGATCACGAACACGAACAGCACCATGATCGCCCCGGCGTAGATGATCACTTCCAGAACGGCCGCAAAATAGGCGCCCAGCAGGAAGAATATGATGCCTACCGCCAGCAGTGACAGAATCAGATACAGCAATCCATGCACCGCATTAAGCCGGGTCAGCATCATGACAGTCGCGAAAACCGCGACCGCAGAGGTGAGATAAAACAGGATCAGCGTCATCCTAATCTCCTTTACGGCAACAGGGTTCTTACATCGACAGGCGCGTTTTCGTTTTCGGCCTGTCCCTTATCCTTTCCGCCGATCGTCATGCCGGCGACCCGGTAAAAGTTGTAATCATGATATTTGCCGGTGCCGTCAATCAGCAGATGCTCTTTTTCATACACCATGTTCTGCCGGTCGTATTCGCACATCTCGAAATCCGGCGTGAGCTGAATCGCGCAGGTCGGGCAGGCTTCCTCGCAAAAGCCGCACATGATGCAGCGGGAAAAATTGATCCGGAAGAATTCGGGATACCAGCGGCCGTTTTCGTCCTCGGTTTTTTGTAAAGCGATACAATCGACGGGACAGACGACCGCGCAAAGGTTACAGGCTACGCAGCGCTCCTCTCCGTCCGGGTCTCGCGTCAGCACGATACGTCCCCGATAGCGGGGGGAGAGCGCCGGTTTCTGTTCCGGGTATTCGACCGTATCCGCCTCGACGAAAGTGTGTTTCAACACTTCCCATAAGGATCGTAATTGACTCAGCATCGCAGCCTCCCTGTTTTTACGGCGCCGGCAAAACCAACGCTCCGGTAATGATCAGGTTCAATAAGCCTGCCGGCAGCAGGATTTTCCAGCCGAAAGCCATCAGCTGATCGTAGCGCGGACGCGGCAACGCGCCACGGATCAGGATGAAAAACATCACCCCGACGGCGGTCTTCAGGCAAAACCAGACCAGGGGCGGCAGCCACGGCCCCAGCCAGCCGCCGAAAAATAGCGTGACAATCATCGCCGAACTTAGGATTACCGCGACATATTCGCCGACAAAAAACATCCCGAATTTCATTCCGGAATATTCGGTATGGAAGCCGGCTACCAGTTCCTGTTCCGCTTCGGGCAGATCGAGAGGCCCTCGGCGGCTCTCGGCGACTATCGCAATCAGAAAAATGAGGAAGCCTAAAAACTGCGGCACGATGAACCAGCCTCCGCGCTGGGCCTCGACGATCTCTCTTAAATTGAACGTGCCGGCCAGCATCACCACGCCCATGATCGAAATGCCCATGAACACTTCATAGCTGACCGTTTGCGCGGCCGCGCGCAATCCGCCCAGCAGCGAGTATTTATTATTGGAAGCGTAGCCGGCCAGCACGATGCTGTAGACGGACAGCGAGGACAGCGCCAGAAAATAGAGCAATCCGAAATTGAAGTCGATAATGCCCACACCCGGCGCGAAAGGAATCACCGCGAATCCGGTCAGCATCGTGATGAACACGATCGTGGGCGCGAGCACGAACACCAGCTTGTCCGCGAAAGGGGGAATCCAGTCTTCCTTGAAAAACATCTTGATCATGTCCGCGACCACCTGCAGCAGCCCCAAAGGTCCGACACGGTTGGGTCCGAGCCGGTCCTGCCAGACCGCGAGAAGGCGACGCTCGACCCAGATCAGCATCGCCGCGATCAAGATCACTGACGCTAAGATGCCGATTATGTCGGCCGCTTCCCCGAGTTGATTGTTCATGCGCGGTCCTCCTTCTCGGACAAGGGCACCGGCTCCGCTTTTTCCAGAGAGACCAGAGCGCCGTGCTGTAAATTTTGAAATGGCGGCAGGCCTGCCGTCACACCCAGCAATCCCGCCGGCAAGGATGAGTCGATCCGAACAGGAACGTGGTGCAAAGGCGGCTCTTGTCCGCAGATGATATTGACTCGATCGCCGTCGGAGACAGCCAGGGTTTCGGCATCTTGCGGATTGAGGAAGAGACATCTTTCCGGTTGCCGTTCAACGATGGGCGGTGAGTGCGAACTTAATTCTTCGCTGGTGAAAATATTGGGCAGCAGCATGACCCGCCAGACTCCCGGTTCCGGCAGAAAAGCGGGCGGGATTTCAGCAAACCACGGTAAGGTTCCAGCTGCCGTAATCAAACGTATGCCCGCGTCACCATCCCGCAACTTCCCTCCAACTTCGTCCTGAAATTTTTGGACTGCCTGATTCGAGTTCCAGCCGGGGGCCCACATAAACGGTAATAAGGCCGGAGGCGCATGCACGCTATCGCCCTCCATCGAAAAAGCAAACGCGGTTTCATTGTCTTGCGGCTGGGCGGGCTCTTGGACCGAGATATCGGCATGCATCGCGGTACGGCCGCTGTAACGATGCGGTTGCCGGGGGATTTTCCTGCGGAAGTCGGGGATATTTCCTTCCTGTGTGAGGCTCTCGAGGCCGGCCAGAAGGGGACTCACTTTCGCGCAGGCCGAAGTCAAATTCTTGAAATGGCACCAGCGCCGGTTTTTAATAGCCGGAATAAGCCACTGCCAGTCGGCAAGCACCGGCTCCTCGACCGGATAAACCGGATAATAACGTTGGGCCCTTCCTTCATTGCTGACCAAAGTGCCTTCTGATTCGGCAAAGGCGGCGGCAGCCAGCAGCAAATCAGCTTTGGCTGTGGTGGGGTTTTCCAGATGATCGATCGCTACGACATGGGCCGCCGTAGTCAAAAAAACTTCAACCTGCGGCAGAGGGGCGCGCCGGTAGAGGTCGTTTTCGAGGATAACCGCCGTATCGGCAGAGCCATCTTGTAGACGGCCAAAAGCCTCAGCCAACCGCTTGCCGCCCATCATCGTCAATCCCAGACTGTTGGCTTCGGGCAGGGTAAAAATCAGCCCCTTGTTCTGAGCCGGCAGCGCTTTCGCGATATTGTAAGCGGCTTGAATCACCGCCGCGCTGGCACAGCTCGTACCCGAGACGATCAGCGGCCGTTTCGCCAATTTCAATTGGGCGGCAACCGTCTCTGCCACTGCCTGTTCCTGATCATTCAGATCATCGGGTTGAGGCGCTTCCCGGTTCAGGCAGTGAGCGATCGCGGCCCCGAGCCGGGCGATTGCTTCGGGGCTGCCGTAAAAAGTTCCGGTTGCGATATCATCAAGGCGGGTGGCGCGGAGCGAGGCGACAAAGAAGGGACTTTGCGCCAGACCCTGCAACTGGCGGACCGAACTGTCCAGCCAGTGCGGTATTTTTAGAGCACTCGCCAGGTCGAACGTCGCGTTGCGTACTGCCTGGCGCAATGACAGCGCCAGACGAGGCGCGCTATGCGTCACATCCTCGCCCAGGATCAATACCGCGTCGGCCTGTTCGGCCTCGCGCAGGGAAGGGGTATGGATGCCGCCTTTCACTAGGATGCGGAGGACTGTTTCCAGCAGTGTGTGCTCGTTATCTTCGAGCCCAGAAAAGAAGTTGGCCTCGCCGACCACCGCACGTAGCGCGAAATTCGCTTCCAGCGAGGCGCGTGGCGAACCGATTCCGAGGATGCCCTTCGCTCCTTTCACAATACTTCGGAAACGTGTCACCGCGGTTGCCGATTCGCTGATCGTGAGTTCGTCAATGCGCGGAAAACGAATGCGGAGGTCGCTGTTCACGAAGCCGTAGCCGAAGCGCCCCCGGTCGCACAGAAAATAACGGTTCACTTCGCCGTTGTAGCGGTTGACGATCCGCCGCAATTCGCCGTAGCGCTCGCCCGGCGTCGTGTTGCAGCCGAGACTGCAATGCACGCAGACCGAAGGTGCGGTTTGCAGGTCCCACTTTCGGGTATAGTGGTTGCTGAAAGTCTTGTCGGTAAAGACGCCGGTAGGACAGACTTCGACCAGATTGCCGCTGAATTCGCTTTCCAGCGCCCCCTCCGCGAAGCGGCCGAAGTAAACATTGTTATGCATGCCCAAGACCTGCAGGTCATAACCGCCGGCATAATCCTGATAAAAGCGGACGCAGCGGTAGCAGGCGATGCAACGGTTCATTTCGTGATTGATGAACGGGCCGAGATCCTGGTTTCGGTGTGTCCGTTTTAGGCCCCGGTAACGGCGCACCGTGTGGCCGGTCATCTCCGTCATGTCCTGTAAATGGCACTCGCCGCCTTCTTCGCAGACCGGGCAGTCATGAGGATGATTGATCATCAGCAGCTCAATGTTGTCGCTGCGGAATTGCCGGGCTTGTTCGTCGATTAAGGAAAAGCGCAGATTCTCGGCAACCGGCGTCATGCAGGCCATCACTATACGCCCCCGGGTATCGTCCGTATCCTTGTACTGAATCACCGCACACTGCCGGCAGGCACCGGCCGAACCCATCGCAGGATGCCAGCAAAAATAAGGCAGATCAAGTCCCAACGACAGGCAGGCGGCAAGAAGGTTGTCGCCGTCCTGAACGTCATAAGCATGGCCGTCAATCGTGATGCGAACCATTAGCACGCCTCCCCGATCCGGCGCTCAGGAAAAATGTAGTGCTCGAAGTCCCCGCGGAAATGTTTCAGCGCACTCTGCAGCGGTTCCATCGCTCCGGGGGCCAAGGCGCAAAAGGTATTGCCGGGTCCCAGCATGCGGGTCAAACGGGACAAGGTATCCAGGTCTTCCGGGCGTCCGCGGCCTTCGACAATGTCCTGCAGTAGTGTGACTGTCCAGGGCAATCCGTCCCTGCAGGGTGTGCACCAGCCGCACGATTCCTGGGCGAAAAACCGTTCCAGATTCAATACCATCTGCACCGGGCAGGTCTTGTCGTCGAGCACGATGATCGTGCCGGTGCCCATCCGGCTGCCGGCCTTCGCGACCGCATCGAACTCCATCGGCACATCCAGGTGCTCGGGCAGCAGAAAATCGGTCGATGCGCCGCCGGGCAGGAAACCGCGTAATTGATAGCCGTCCTTCATCCCCCCGGCATGATCTTCCAGGATTTCGCGAATCGGCGTGCCCATCGCCAATTCCCACAGTCCGGGGCGTTTGACGCGCCCGCTGGCCCCGAACAGTTTCGTGCCCGCATCCGCGCCGCGGCCGAGCCCTTTATACCAATCCACGCCGTGATGCAGGATATGCGGTACGTTGCATAGCGTCTCGACATTGTTCACGACTGTCGGCATGCCCCATAGGCCGCTGACCACCGCGAAAGGCGGCTTCGGGCGCGGAGTGGCTCTTTTGCCTTCCAATGCATTCAATAAGGCCGACTCTTCGCCGCAGATATAGCGGCCGGCGCTGGTATGGAGATGAATCTCGAGAGAGAAATCCGAATCAAGGATATGTGCGCCGACATAATGCGCAGCGCGGGCTTCTTGCAGGGCCTGCGTCAAGCGTTCGGCGGCCAGGCGGTACTCGGCGCGCAGAAAGATGTAAGCGGTTTGCGCCTGGATCGCATAAGCGGCAATGACAATCCCTTCGATCAATTGATGCGGGTCCTTTTCGAGCAGCAGCCGGTCTTTGAAGGTGCCGGGCTCCATCTCGTCCGCATTAATCACCAGATAGCGGAGTTGGGTCGGTGCCTGGTCGATCGGCACCAGGCTCCATTTGAGCCCGGTACTGAAGCCCGCGCCGCCCCGGCCTCTGAGTCCTGCGTCCTTGACCCATTGCTGGACTTCCTTCGGCTTAAGATCGGTGATCGCTTTCTTCAACCCTTCATAACCGCCGGTTTTACGGTAATCCTCCAGGGCCGCGAAGGCGCGTTCCGCGCGGATGTTTTGGGTTAACGGTCTGTCCATCGTCGCCATCTCGCATTATTCTCCGAGGAGTTCCTGTACGATATTTTCGGTCAGGTCCGGCCTGAGCTCGCCGTTCACCATCGCCACCGGGGCGTGATCGCAGGCGCCCAGACAAACGATCGGCAAAACGGTGTATTCGCCATCTTGTGACATTTCGCCGGGCTTCACGTTCAAATGCCGGCACAACTTGTCGCTCAACCGTTCGCTGCCGAGCATCCAGCAACTGACGCTGTCGCACACGTGAATCACGGTTTTGCCGACCGGGCGGCGGTAAATCAGATTGTAGAAGGTCGCGACCCCTTCCAGTTGCGCGGGCGCTGTCCCCAGGAATTCGGCTATCGCGATCAGGCTTTCGTCGGAAATCCAGCCGCGATGTTTCTGGACGATCTTCAGCGCTTCGATCGAAACGGCCGACTTGTCTGCGTAATGACTCATTTCCGCGTTGATCTCGTTGATTTCGGCCGGGCTTAATTCTTTAGATACGATACCGGATTTTGTCTGCATATCAGCGGTCCACGTCGGCCATTACAAAATCGATGCTGGCCAGTATCGCGATCAGGTCGGCAATCATCATGCCCCGGCACATCATCGGAATCATTTGCAAATGCGGAAAAGAGGGGGTGCGGATACGGGTACGGTAAGACATGCCGCCGCCGTCACTGGTCAGATAGTAGGCGTTCAAACCTTTTGTTGCTTCGACTGTCACTGAGGCTTCGCCGGCCGGAATCACGGGCCCCCAGCTGACGTTCAGGAAATGCTGGATCAGCGTTTCGATATCGTGCAGCGTCCGTGTCCGCGGTGGCGGTGTCGTCAGCGGATGCTCGGCCTTAACGGGACCTTCGGGCATGTTTTCCAGGCATTGTCGGATAATCCGGACGCTTTGGCGCATTTCTTCGACTCGCACCGCGCAGCGGTCGTAGCAGTCGCCGTGCTGCGCGACCGGTATCTCGAATTCATAGTTTTGATAGCCCGAATACGGCCGCGCTTTCCGGTAATCCCAGGCGAAGCCGGTCGCGCGCAGCCCCGGCCCGGTTGCGCTCCAATCGATCGCCTCATGGGTGGTATAAGCGCCGACACCTTGCGTCCGGCGCTTGATCGTGCTGTTTTGCATCACCAATTTGTCATAATCGTCGAGCCGGTCCGGAAAGCGGTCAATAAACTCTCGAATCCGTTTGTCCCACCTTTTCGGCAGATCCATCGCGACGCCGCCGATCCGGAAATAGCTGGAATGCATCCGCGCGCCGCTGATTGATTCGAGAATATCGAAGACTTGCTCGCGGTCGATGAACATGTAAAAAATCGGCGACAGCTGGCCGATATCCTGGGCAAAAGTGCCATAAAACAAAAGATGGCTGGCGATTCGGTAGAATTCGGCGATCATCACTCGAATCACCTCGGCGCGCGCAGGCACCTTGATCCCGGCCAGTTTTTCGACCGCCAGGACATACGGAAAATTGTTCATCGAGCCGCCCAGATAATCGACCCGGTCCGTGTAGGGAATATAGGTATGCCAGGACTGGCGCTCGCCCATTTTTTCGGCACCGCGGTGGTGATAGCCGATGTCGGGCAGGGCGTTAATGATTTCTTCGCCGTCCAGTTGCAAGGCGATCCGAAAGACGCCGTGGACGCTCGGATGGTTTGGTCCCATGTTCAGGAACATGAAATCGCTGTCTCCGTTGTGCCGGCTCATGCCCCAGTCCTCCGGCACGAAACGCAGGGCATTCTGTTCGATCTCCTGGCGTTCGTCCGGCAGCGTAAAAGGCTCCCTTTCGGTCGCACGCGCGTAGTGATCCTTCCTTAGTGGATGGCCCTCCCAGGTCGGGGGCATCAGGATGCGCCGAAGATGCGGATGGCCTTCGAAGCGGATCCCGAACATATCCCAGATCTCGCGCTCGTACCAGTTCGCCGAAGGCCAGAGGTCGCAAACCGTAGGCAGGGTTAAATCACCTTCGCAAAGGGCCACTTTGATCCGGATATCCTCATTCCGGGCAAACGAAAGCAAATGATAGACGACCGTGAAATCGCTTTTTGGCAGGCCATGGCGGTGAGTTCGCTGGCGCTCGTCAACGGCGGTCAGATCGAACAGCATCACAAAGGGTGATGCCATATCATGCTTTAAATGGTTGAGGAGGGCGTGCAGTTTCTGCCGGGGAACCCACAAGGTCGCAATCCCGTCGGCGGTAGGCTGGGCGATTATGTCGGGGATCGCGAGGCGCTCGGCCAGTTCCTGCACGATTTCGGGCTTGACGGGAGGAGCAAAAAGCGGGTCTGCATTCGCGTTCATCAATGGTTATCCTCCTGTTCCATCCTGATTCCAGGTCAGCTAGAGTTCGTCCGGGCTTCTTAACTCCCGAGTCCGCATCCTGGCATCGGTGAGGAGGTCGCGGTAACTCGGTTTTTCCATTGGCTTTAAAACAGACTGATCACCGATGGTCCAGCTCAGAGGGCGCCTTTCCTGTCCTATCGCCTGCTGCAGCAGCATCAGCCCCTGTAGTAGCGCTTCGGGCCTCGGCGGGCAGCCCGGCACATACACATCAACCGGCAAAAATTTGTCCACGCCCTGTACGACGCTATAAATATCGTACATGCCGCCGGAGTTCGCGCAGGAGCCCATCGAGATAACCCAACGCGGTTCCAGCATCTGGTCGTATAACCTTTTAATGACGGGCGCCATTTTGCGGAAGACGGTACCTGAAATCACGATCAAATCCGCTTGGCGGGGCGACGCCCTGATCACTTCGGAGCCGAAACGAGCCATGTCATGCCGGCTGGTGAAGGCGGTCGCCATTTCCACATAACAGCAGGAAAGCCCAAAATTGAAAGGCCAGACGGAATTGGATTGTCCCCAGGCGACCATATCCTCGAGCTTGGCGAGCAGAAAACTGCGGCGCAAAACTTCGTCATTCGCATCAGCCCCAGGTTGGGGGGAAGGATCATCCTCGGCGCGGGTCAGAGTCCAGTGCATGAATATCCCCTAGGATCTGCTGATGCCGGCAGCAATGCGCTGCCGACGGGTTCGCCAATCGAGCGCGCCGATCGCGCCGAGGTAGACCAGAGTCGCGAGTAGAATCCCGATAAAGAGTAGCGCTTCAAAAAAGCCTGCCCAGCCTGTCTCCTTCACGGCTACCGCCCAGGCAAACAGGAACACGGTTTCCATATCGAAAATCACGAAAAAAATCGCAATCAGATAGAACTGTACGGAAAAGCGGATATGCACGTCGCCAGTCGGGACGATGCCGGATTCGAAAGGTTCATCGGCCTTTGGGGAGCGGTGCCGTTGTCCCAAATAATAGGCGCCGCCCAACATAACGGCGGTAATGCCCAAAATTGCGCTGAAATAAACGATCAGCGGCAACAGATGCGAGGCAGGAGTGGCTTCGGCAATCATTGAAAGAACCTCCGCTTACCATTGATGACAAGTGGAATTGTCCGGCTTACGGCTCTGCGATATAGGCCCAGGCTTGGACAAGACTTTCAGAAAGAAATCTGTCCTTAGTTTACAAGACCGCTATCACGATGAAGGAGGTGTTAAGCCGACTTCCACAATTATTATGAGTGCGAAAAGTGAGACTCTCTTGCGAGCCCAGAGTTCGAAAGTTTCGGCAAATCAAGATAGAATGACTTGTTGGCAAGGATCTGGCGTTAAGGCTTATATATCTGCCAACGCCGAGAAACCATCTAAATCGCTGATTGCGCATGCTGTACGCCGAATCATTTCAAGATTGGCTGTTTCTTCCATCATTCCGCCGACAGCGAGTGTTACGATCATTGCTTCAAAAGGATAGGACAGATGAGCGCGGTAACGCTGCCAGAGTGCTTTCGGCGTGGCCACGGTGATGCCATGCGCGGCCAGAGTCTGCTGATAAAGCTCCAGCAGTGAGCGTTCATGTGCCTTGCGTAGCTCAGGCTCCAGGGCTGTCGCCAGAAAATAAGCGATATCGGCGATACCTTCGCCCATCCGTACCAGTTGCCAGTCAAGAAATCCCGGTTTGGAGTCATTCCAGAAAAAATTGCCCGGATGACAGTCGCGATGGACCAGAGTTTGCGTCCCGCTGTTCAAAAGCTGCATGATCTGGCGGCGTCTACGCGCATAATTCAGTGCGGCTTGATGCAAATTGCCGGGAACGGCATCCATGGCTTTTTCCAAACCCAACTGCATCAAGGGCACGGCCATCAGCATTCCCAAGGTATCTTCCAGGCGCCGGATCGGCCCGCCCAGCCAGCGGTAGTTTTGGTCGTGCGGAATTCCCCAAAAAGCGGCATGAAAGCGGGCCAGATGTTCGATCACTGTAGCAGCCTGAGGCAGCGTCAGGGCTTCCCCTGCTTTGCCTGGCTGCGCCCCGTGTTCGGCAACATCGGAAAGTACCAGGGTAGCACCTTTGCCCAAGCGGCTTTGCGCAGCCAAAAGGGTAGGCCTGTTCAGCGGAACCGAGTGTGCGATGTCCTGGTAAAACCGGGTTTCGACATGCAGGAGCCGGGGCAGGGCGGTAATGAGCCGGGCGCGCCAGGCCAACGAGGGCATTTTGACAAACCAGCGGCGCGGTAGCGATTGGGGTCCGTCATGTTCCACCGCAAGACGCACTCGGGTCGTTGTCCCTATGTCGGCGGAGACAAGTTCGAGATTTTTTACCCGGGTTTCCGGGCAGTGGCGTTTTACGATCCGCTGCGCCCAGGGAACGGTAAAATCGCGAAGGCGATTCACCATGATATCGGAATGGCTACTATCGGTAGTAATAGCGTATTGCATGATCTGGTGGGAACTTTATGGGCTTAGGGAAGGCTTATGTTTTTTAATCTTTACTGCCTGGAAAAGATGTCCATCCCTCGCTTGGTCATTTATCGAGAATGGAGGGACAGCTTTGTCTAAGTATTATTTGGCGTTGCTTAAGCAATATTTTAGGTAGGAATTCTGCAAAAGCAAAGGAGGCGTATCAGTTCCGGTTGTTTTCGATTCGCTCATGACTATGAAAGTCAGATTATAGAAAGCTTGATTCTGTTATAATGCAAAGTTTACTCCGGCGCGGTTCGGCTCGCTCCAAAGTCATTGGACAAAAACGTCTTAATCTATCCCGCCTTCCGTTCAGCCTCATTAACAGACTAGAAAACACAGTGGATTTAAAACATATCAGAAATTTCTCGATCATCGCGCATATCGATCACGGCAAATCGACGCTGGCGGACCGTTTCATTCAGATATGCGGCGGGCTCAGCGATCGGGAAATGTCGGCGCAGGTGCTCGACTCGATGGACATCGAGAGAGAGCGCGGCATTACGATCAAGGCGCAAAGTGTGACACTCGATTACAAGGCGAATGACGGCGAAACTTATCAGCTGAATTTCATTGATACGCCAGGGCATGTCGATTTCTCGTATGAGGTTTCCCGCTCGCTGGCGGCCTGTGAAGGCGCGCTGCTGGTCGTCGATGCGGCGCAGGGTGTCGAGGCGCAGAGCGTTGCAAACTGTTATACCGCGATCGAGCAGGGGCTCGAAGTGATGCCGGTGCTAAACAAGATAGATTTGCCTTCGGCCGAGCCGGAGCGGGTAATCGCCGAGATCGAGGATGTGATCGGCATTCCGGCTGACGATGCGCTGAAAATCAGCGCGAAGACCGGTTTGGGTGTCAGCGATGTGCTGGAGCAACTGGTTGCCAAGATTCCGCCGCCCCAAGGCAACGCCGAAGGGCCGTTGCAGGCGTTGATCATCGATTCCTGGTTCGACAGCTATCTGGGAGTGGTGTCGCTGGTGAGGATCATCCACGGCAGCATCCGCCGTAAACAGAAGATCACGATCATGTCGACCGGGAAGTCGTTTCTGGTCGAGAAAGTGGGGGTCTTCACGCCAAAACGGCTTGAAAAAGACATGCTCAATACCGGCGAGGTCGGGTTCGTGGTGGCCGGCATCAAGGATATTTTTGGCGCCCCGGTCGGCGATACGATCACCTGGACCGACAAGCCGGCCACCGAGCAGTTGACTGGTTTCCAGAAGGTACAGCCGCGCGTATTCGCAGGGTTGTACCCGGTCAGTTCGGACGATTACGAGGAACTCCGCGAAGCATTGAACAAGCTGAATCTGAACGATGCGGCCTTGCAGTTCGAGCCGGAAACGTCCCAGGCTTTGGGGTTTGGTTTCCGCTGCGGCTTCTTGGGCATGCTGCACATGGAGATCGTGCAGGAACGGCTCGAACGCGAATACAATGTCGATCTGATTACGACCGCGCCGACCGTAGTCTACGAAGTCGTCACGCACGGCAATCAGATACTCATGGTCGATAACCCGGCCAAACTGCCCGAAGCCGGATTGATCGAAGAAATCCGCGAGCCGATCATCCGCGCGAATATTTTCGTGCCGCAGGATTATCTGGGCAGTGTGATCAATCTGTGCATCGAAAAACGCGGCGTGCAGAAAGACATGCAGTTCGTCGGCCGGCAGGTCGCGATTCATTACGAGATGCCGCTCAGCGAGGTTGTGCTTGATTTCTTTGACCGGTTGAAATCGGTCAGCCGCGGCTTTGCCTCTTTTGATTATGAGTTTCTGCGCTTTCAGGAAGCGCCTTTGGTCAAGCTCGACGTATTGATCAACGGCGACAAGGTCGATGCGTTGTCGATCATCGTGCATCGCGATCAAGGCCAGAACCGCGGCCGCGATCTGGTCGAAAAAATGAAAGATCTGATTCCGAAACAAATGTACGAGGTCGCCATTCAGGCTGCGATCGGCGCGAAGATCATCGCGCGCTCAACCGTGAAGGCAATGCGCAAGAACGTGACCGCGAAGTGTTACGGCGGCGACATTACCCGCAAGAAAAAACTGCTCGAAAAGCAAAAGGCCGGCAAGAAACGGATGAAACAGGTCGGCAATATCGAAATACCACAGGAGGCTTTCCTGGCGGTCTTGCAGCTGAACAAGGAATAATTGGCGTCATTTACCTTTAACCATTACTCGACTGGATAGCGATGGACTACGATTTTTCGTTTTTTCTGTTTGTGGCGACTGTTGTCACGGGCGTCATTTGGGGCGGCTATGTTGCCTATTTAAAAACCAAGGGCAAGCCCTACAACGCGGAAAACGAACCCTGGCTAGTCGAGTATGCGCATTCTTTTTTTCCGGTCGTATTGATCGTATTCCTGTTGCGTTCGTTCATTGCCGAGCCGTTCCGGATTCCGTCCGCCTCGATGATGCCGACTCTGTTGATCGGTGATTTCATTCTGGTGAACAAGTTTACTTACGGTGTCCGTCTGCCGGTAATCAATAAAAAGGTAATCGAAGTGAACGAACCACAACGCGGCGATATCGTGGTGTTTCGCTTTCCGAAAGATCCGACAGTCGATTACATCAAGCGTGTTATCGGTTTGCCGGGAGACAAGATCGGTTATTTCAATAAAACGCTGTTTGTGAACGGCACTCCGGTGAATCAGAAGGCTATCGGCATTTATGAAGGGCTCGGGCAGGGACAGGACATGACCGGCGCGGTTGAACTGAACGAAGATTTAACCGGCGTCGAGCATAAAATCCTGGTCAGACAGGATGCCCCCTCGGTCGAAGGCGTGTTTGTGGTACCTGATGGTCACTTTTTTGTAATGGGCGACAACCGCGACAACAGCAATGACAGCCGTTACTGGGGCATGGTGCCTGAGCAGAACCTGGTCGGCAAAGCATTTTTTATCTGGATGAGTTGGGACTGGCAGCATAAAGGCGTCGGTTTTGACCGTATTGGCACCGCGTTAAAATAAACTAGAATTAGTGGGTCCATTCATTAAGCCTTTAGGAGCGATCATGCCAACATTGCCGAAACATCAGCGAGGTCTCACGTTTATTTCTTTATGTGTTCTGCTTTTTATCTTCGGGTTCTTTGTATTCCTGGTTTTAAAGATCGGACCGATCTATCTGGATCATAACAAAGTCTCAAGTGCGTTGTCCGCGCTGAAAAAAGACCCGGGATTTCCGACCATGAGCGAACACCAAATCAGGCGGAGCCTCGACAATCGCTTCAATATCGGTTATGTCGATTTTATTGACGCAGAGGACATTAAAGTCAGCCGGAGCAATGACTATGTAAAGGTCGAGATCGACTATGAAGTGCTCAAGCCGATGGCCTATAACCTCAGTGTATTGGTCGAGTTTCATGACATGATAGAAACCGGCGGGGATACTAGCGTGTGATCAGGGATCCAAAATTACTGTCCCGTAAATTGGGACTGACGTTCAATAATCCGGACCTCTTTCTGATTGCATTGACGCATCGGAGTGCCGGGGCGAAAAATAACGAGCGCCTGGAGTTTTTGGGCGATTCGATTCTCGGTTTCGTGATTGCGGAAATTTTATACGATAAATTTTCCGAAGCGCCCGAAGGCGTGTTGAGCCGGCTCCGCGCCAATCTGGTCAACCAGGGCGCGCTGGCCGATCTGGCGCGTGAGCATCGGTTCGGCGATTACTTGTTGCTGGGGTCCGGCGAATTGAAAAGCGGCGGTTTTCGGCGCGAGTCGATTTTGTCCGATGCGCTGGAGGCGGTGATCGGGGCGCTGTATCTCGATCAAGGCATCGAAGTCTGCAAGCAATGGATCAAGGATTTGTTTCAGGAAAAACTGCAGGCCTTGTCCTTGGATACCTGGCAGAAGGATCCGAAAACGCAGCTTCAGGAACTGATGCAGTCTAAAAAGATCGAACTGCCCGAATATACGCTGCTGACCATGTCCGGCCTGCCGCATGAACAAACTTTTAAAGTCAAATGCACGATTCCGTTGCTGAAGGATGCCTGTATCGGCACCGGTGTATCGAGAAAGCGTGCGGAACAGGCGGCGGCCGAAAAAATGCTGCAATTGCTGGAGAAAACAGGTCAATGAAATGCGGTTTTGCGGCCCTGATCGGGCGCCCGAACGTCGGAAAGTCGACGTTGATGAATCATTTGCTGAAACAAAAGATCAGCATTACCTCGCGCAAGCCGCAAACGACCCGTCACCGAATCGTCGGGATCAATACGACCGAAGCCGGCCAGATCGTTTATCTTGATACGCCTGGCATGCATCAAAGCGACAAGCGCGCCTTGAACCGCTACCTGAACCGGACGGCGGATACTACGCTGCTCGGCGTCGACGTAGTCGTCTGGCTGATCGACGGTTTGGCCTTTCAGGACTTTGACGAAGTGATTTTCAAAAAACTCGAACAGGCAGGCTTGCCGGTCATCCTGGCCGTGAACAAGGTCGACCGGATCAAGGATAAGGAGCAGATCCTGGCGTTTTTTGCGGAGGCGCAACACCGCTTTCCGTTCAAGCATCTGGTGCCGATTTCGGCGTTGAAAAACACCAACCTCGAAGAACTCGAAAATGCAATCTTCGAACTGCTGCCCGAAGGCGGGCTGATCTATCCTGAAGATCAGATCACCGACCGCCCCGAGCGCTTTTTATGCGCCGAAATTGTCCGTGAAAAACTGACACGCCGCCTCGGTGATGAGCTGCCGTATGCGCTGACTGTCGAAATCGAGCTGTTTCAGGAAAAACCCGGTATCACCAAGATTTATGCGGTGATCTGGGTCGAGCGTTCGGCGCAGAAAACGATCGTCATCGGTAAGGATGGCGAGTTGCTGAAAAAGGTCGGCACGGATGCGCGCATGGACATTGAAAAGCTGCTTGAGCGGAAGGTCTACCTGCAACTGTGGGTGAAGGTCAAAAAAGGCTGGTCGGACAACGAGCGCGCCTTGCAAAGTCTCGGCTTTAATGACTGAAAACCGCATCCTTCTGCAGCCCTCCTATATCCTCCAGCATCGCGACTACCGCGAGTCCAGCCTGATCATCGAAGCCTTTACCCGTGATTTCGGCAGGATATCATTGCTGGCGAAAGGCGTCAGAAAGGCAAAATCGAAATCGCAGGGCTTATTGCAGCCTTTTATTCCGCTGCGTTTGAGCTTTCTCGGCAAGACGGAATTAAAGATCCTGACCGATGTCGAACTGGCGCAGTCGTTTCAGCCTTTGAGCGGTTTGGCGCTGTATTGCGGCTTTTACGTGAATGAGTTGATTGTAGCTTTTTTGCACAAGGATGATCCGCATCCGGAGCTTTTCACAGATTATCGTCGATGCCTGGCCGATTTGCAGCAAAATGTCGAGCTCGAAGCGGTGTTACGAAATTTCGAGCTCAACCTGATCGAGAAGAGCGGGTACGGTTTGCAACTTGCTTACGATGCTTCTCACGGCACGCCGGTCGATCCGTCAAAAAAATATCACTTCGATGCCGAGCTGAGGCCGGTTGAAGCCGAAAATGGACTTTATACCGGAAAAACCTTGCGGGCGATACAAGCCCGGAATTTCAACGATCAGGAGGTGCTGGCCGAGGCGAAAGTCTTAATGAGGCATGTGCTCGATCAATTGCTGCACGGCAAGCCGCTGAACAGCCGCAAGGTCCTCAACGAAATCATCAAACGTTTATAACTCAATGGACATCAGAGAAATTTTATTAGGCGTCAATATTGATCATATTGCCACTGTGCGGCAGGCGCGCGGCACCGTATATCCCGAGCCCATACAAGCGGCCCTGATTGCCGAACAGGCCGGCGCCGACAGCATTACCGCGCATTTACGCGAAGATCGCCGGCACATCCAGGACCGCGATCTGTTCTTATTGAAGGAGATGATTCAGACCCGATTGAACATGGAAATGGCGGTGACCGAAGAAATGGTCGGCATCGCGGAAAAGCTCAAGCCGGCCGCCTGCTGCCTGGTACCGGAGAAACGGGAAGAGTTGACCACCGAAGGCGGACTGGATGTTGCCGGCAATCTGCCTTCTATCGCCTCGGCCTGTGCCAGGCTGGCGGCTGTAGGGGTAGAAGTTTCCCTGTTCATTGATCCGGAGGCGACGCAGATCGAAGCGGCGGTCAAGGCGGGAGCACCGGTCGTTGAATTGCATACCGGCAGTTACGCGGAAGCATCGAGTCCCGCCGCCTGCGTCAGGGAACTGGAGCGCATCCGGCAAGCTGCACGTCTGGCTCATAGTGCCGGCTTGCAAGTCAATGCCGGACATGGGCTGAATTACCATAATGTTCAGGCCATTTGCCAAATTCCCGAAATTGTCGAGCTGAACATAGGTCATTCGATCGTTGCCCGCGCTTTATTCAGCGGACTTGCCCAAGCGGTTTACGATTTGAAGCAACTGATGATGCAAAGCCGGCTCTCAAGTCGCTGAAGACTCGTATGGAACTGGTTTATCATCAACTGACATTAGAGGGCGATCGGGAGGTCAACCAGGATTACATGGCCTACCTGGTCAATAGCGATTTCGCTGTATTTGTTGTCGCTGACGGTCTTGGCGGGCATCACGCCGGGGAAAGAGCCTCGCGCTTTTTTTGCCAGGGGCTGATTAAGCATGCGGATGTTTTCGCGAGTTTAATGAGCAGTCGGCCCGCCGCGACGATGTCGCTATGGCTCGATGCCGCTGTTGAAGAAATGCGGAATCTATTCGCGGATGATCCGGCGGCTTCTCAGGCGCATACCACCTGTGCGGTTCTTTACCTCGACAAACTGTGCGTTTTAACTGCGCATTGTGGCGATTCGAGAGTCTACCGGCTGAACCCGCAGGGGATCGTCTGGAGGACGCGGGATCATTCGGTACTGCAAGGTCTTCTGGAAGAAGGCAAAATCACCGAAATCGAAATGGGGGGGCATCCGGAACAGAATTGCCTGTTGCGCAGCATCAATGTGGCGCTGGGGCACGAGATAGAAATCAATGTTTATCCGCTCGCACGAGAAGGTGAAACCTTTATTCTTTGTAGCGATGGATTTTGGGAAAATGTGAAAGCACAGGAATTCATGCAGCTGGCGCAGCCAGAGAGCGACCTGGATGACCTGGAGAAAGTAGCCAAACTCTCTCTATTGCGTGCCCACGGGAAAAGCGACAACATCACCGTACAATGGATTAGATATTTGTTGCCGTGATGGAGTCTACTCAATAAAAGGCAGATTACGGCGCGTTCGTTGAGGAGTTAAGATCGTTCAATTGCGCGCCTAACCCCTCCTTACGTTTTACTGTGCGGCAAAGCCGTACTTACGCATTCGGTAAAGCAAAGTATCTCGCGAGAGGCCAAGTAGCCTTGCCGATTGGCTGCGGTTACCTTGAGTACGATTCAAGGCCTGATAGATCAGGTCAGCTTCCAGTGTGTCCAGTTGTACGCCGCCATCAGGAAGCTTGAAACCGGACTCGGATTTGCGTTCTTCGCTGAAGCCGCGGGTAAATTCAAACGGCAGATTTTCAGGCTCGATTGTTCTGGCGGCCAGCAGAATGCAAAGCCGTTCGCACAAATTACGTAATTCGCGAATATTGCCCGGCCACGGGTACGATTTTAGGACTTTAATCGACTGCCGGCTGAATTTGGGCGGATCGACCGAATGAGTTTTCGAGAACAGGTTCAAGAAGTGCTTGATCAGCGGTTCGATGTCTTCAGGACGTTGCGCCAGTGACGGCAGTTCAATCGGTACGACATTCAGACGGAAATACAAATCCTGCCGGAACTCGCCGGCGGCGATTTGCTGAACGAGATCGCTGTTGGTCGCCGCGATTACGCGGACGTTGACTTTGTAAGGCTTCGTGTCGCCAACCGCGAGGCATTCCCCTGAATCCAGAAAGCGCAGCAATTTTGCCTGAATCGAAATCGGCAACGAATTGATTTCGTCGAGAAATAAAGTGCCGCCGTCGGCTGCCTGGAATAGACCCTGCTGGTTCGCGATCGCACCGGTGAAGGCGCCTTTTCTATGGCCGAAAAGTTCCGATTCGATCAGGCTTTCGGGCAGCGCCGCGCAGTTTAGCGTGATGAACGGTTTGTGCGCACGCGGACTGGCTTTTTGCAGGGCGTTCGCCAATACTTCCTTGCCGGTACCGGTTTCGCCCTTGATCAAAATCGTGACATCGGTCATTGCCACGATGCCGGCGCTGCGCAACAGCGATTCCAATGCGGGGGACTGACCGATGATTGAACTAAAAGGGTTCATAAGGAGATCCTCTCAATGAATTGCGGAATGCGCCGTGTAAGCCATCGGGTTCAGCCACGGCAACGCGGCAAACAGTGCAAGCACGATCATGAACAGGCCAGCAGCCTGTTTGAAATAGCGTAATCTGGATAACCGCGTTAACAGTCCGGTCATTATACCGACACCCATTACGGCCGGTAAAGTGCCGAGCCCGAAAAAAAACATTGTCAGCATGCTATGCGAAATACTGCCGGCGGTCGCGGCCAAGGCCAGGGCTGCATAGACAAGTCCGCACGGTAGCCAGCCCCAGACCATGCCGAACAGAAAAGCATGCCAGCGGTTTTTGACCGGAATCAGTTTGCGTCCATACGGCTCCACCCACTTCCACAAACGCAGGCCGGCTTTCTCGAGATAGGCGAAACGCGGAAACCATCCGGCGATATAAAGCCCCGATGCCGCCATAATCACTGCGGACACGAGTTGCAGCAGCCGATAGCCGTCTATGCGTCCGATCGAGTGCAGGATTATCAGGTCGAGAACGCCCGCCAGACCGCCGGCCAGCGCATAGCTGACGATACGTCCGGTGTTGTAATTGAAGATATAAGGGATTAGCGAGGTTTTTTTGTCGCGAATCTCGGGACTCAGACTGAGCGTCAGCGTACCGATAATCGAGCCGCACATACCGATGCAATGCACGCTGCTGAACAGCCCCATCATAAAGGCGACCGCATAGGAAGTGGAAAAAGCGGGGTCAAATACCATAATTTCCCCACCTTACCACACAGCCGGCAAGAAACAACCCGGCCGGTTCAAAAGATTCTGCAGCAAGAGACGCGCTCCTCGATTACTGGAATTGATCGCGAATCTGGCCCTGAATCTTTTCGGCCATCACTTTCGGATCGGCGGCATCGCGGATCGGTCGGCCAACCACAATATAATCGGCGCCATTTTGGAAGGCGGTTTCGACGGTCGCCACGCGTTTTTGATCGTCTTCCTCGCGGTTTTCGACCGGACGGATGCCCGGCGTAACGACTAAAAGACGCTGGCCCAGTTCCGCGCGCAGCATCGGCGCTTCGAGGCCTGACGAGACGACGCCGTCGCAGCCGTGTTGCAGGGCGCGCCGGGCGCGCGACAGCACCAGTTCTCGCACGTCGCATTGAAAGCCGAGATCGTCCAGGTCGCCGCGATCCAGGCTGGTCAACGCGGTTACCGCCAATACTTTCAGCGGGCCCTTGTCTTTGACGGCCGCTTCCATAATCGCATCATTGCCGTGAATTGTCGCAAAATCGACGCCCTTACTGCTCAAGGCTTTGATCGCGCGCCCAACTGTCGCAGGCACGTCGAAGAATTTCAGATCGACGAAGACTTTCTTGTTACGCTGTTTCAGCCATTCGATAAAGCCGAAATAATCGCCCGACATGAACAATTCCATGCCGACTTTGTAGAACACAACGCTGTCGCCGAGCGTTTCGACCAATTTTCGTGCTTCTTCGAAACTGGGCACGTCCAGCGCCATGATTAGACGTTCTTCGTTTGGAATGGACTTTGTGGAGAGGAAGGAGTCGGACATCGGGCAGGGCAATCGGGTTGATTATGATAAAAAAAGTGGATCATATCATATCATACCAACCCGGAGACGGACCCATGCGGACGGGATATTTATCCCGTCCGGCAAAAAGCGCAAACAGCAAGATGGCGCAAGCGCCTCAGCTGTTATTTGACCAGATTCCATTTTCCCGTTTTCGGGTCAAGACAGGCCACTCGCTTTTCTTGTATATTTTTACCGTCTGGTAGGGTGAGGGTCTCTTCGAGATTTTGGCATTTCTGCTGGGTTTGCGGATTCAGACTGAGTTGGCCAATCGGATTGATGGCGACTTTGCTTCCGGTTTGGGGGTTAAGCCATTGCTGGGACTGATTGAGTGTGCCCGTTTGAAGTAATCCGCCCAATTGCTGAAGCCGGAAGTTTTGATCGACTGGTGCAAGTTGCGAACCGATTTGACCATTAAAAACACTGCCGGCCATGCCCTGAATGATCGCCGCAATCACCGCGCCTTGAATCGAGCCGAGGGGGCTTGTTCCTGACTGAGCTGCCGGATTCGGATAGTTGCCATAAGGATTGCCGCCGTAAGGATTACCTCCATAAGGATAGCCGGTATTTTGATAGCCCGGATTTGAATATCCGCCCCCTGGATAACCGGTATTATTGCCTAGACCGCCCAGACATCCGGTAATCAAAGTGACAGACACAAGCGAGGCAATTTTTCCTAATTGATAGAGTTTTTTCATATTTTTGATGATATTGCAGAGAAATAATAAACAGCTAGAGTTGATTTTCAACGATATCGTTTTGCTAACCCATAACAGATAAATCATAGCATTGACGATTTAACTTCGTAGTGAAAGGCTAACATTTATTGATGAATCTCACCGATAAATTAACCGTTATTATCGGGTTCCAAACTTAATAGTGCCTGAATCATGAGAATTGAAATTCAAAAGCTTTATGCCATAGGCGTGAGAGTAATCAAGGAAAAGGAACAAATAGACAGAAGCCGAAAATTTGATTTTGCCACGATTTAAATCCGCACAGGGTAAAAAAATTAACAGCTTTGCTGATGAGCTTAATTGCATTTTATATTTCTCTGATTTTTAACAGACAGTTGATTCATATCAGTAAATGCCTTTGAACCGAGGTGCGGCTTTCTGGAGTCACTAAGAGAAAGACATAATTTTAATGAAATATTTAGCGTGATATTTATAATATTCCGCCAATTTCACTGCGTCAGTTAAACATTCAATTATGAAAATCCTTATTCTCGGAGCAGGAGTGACTGGTTCTTCGGTCGCCGAGGCTTTGGCTAGTGAAGAAAATGATATCATGGTGGTCGACTTCAAGCCTGAGCTCCTTGAATCCTTGAAGCAACGTTTCGATATTGCAACGGTGACCGGCAATGCGGCACATCCGAGTGTCCTCGAACAAGCCGGGGTACATAATACCGACATGGTGATCGCGGTTACCGACAGTGACGAGACCAACATGTTGGCCTGCCTGATCATTAATGCGCTTTACAGCCGTCCCAAAACGATCGCTCGGGTGCGCGCGATCGATTATATGAAAAATCCGAATTTATTCAGTCCGGCCGGTATTCCGATCGATATCGTGATCAGCCCCGAACAGATCGTGATGGAGTCGATCCGTAATTTAATCGAGTTTCCAGGGGTGCTGCATATTTCCGATTTTGCAGGCGGTCTGGTCAGGTTATTTTCGGTCAAGGTGGTGCCGAACGGGTTTCTGACCGGTAAAAAGATCAGGTCATTCAAGGAGCATTTATCCGATGCGAAAATTCGCATTGTCGCGATATTCAGGAATGCAATGCCCTTGATCGTCAATGGTGACGCTACGATCGAAACCGGTGACGAGATTTTTCTGGTCGCTCCGCGCGAACAGGTCCGGCAGGTGTTGAAATCGCTGCGTAAATTGGAGGCACCATTAAAGCGGATCATTATCGCCGGGGGCGGTCATGTCGGCAAACGGCTGGCGCTCGCGCTACAAGACAATTATCAGGTCAAGATCATCGAAATTAATCCGCTTCGAGCGAAAAAAATTGCCAATGAACTTGAAAAAACGGTTGTGTTGCACGGCGACTGCGCCGATGAAACTTTGCTGCTCGATGAGTCGATCGGCAGCACCGACCTGTTTTGCGCGATTACCGAAAATGACGGCGTCAATATCATATCGGCCTCACTGGCGAAAAGCCTCGGCGCACGTAAGGCGATCTGCCTGCTCAATCATAAATCTTATTCAAAATTGTTGACCGATAGCGATATCGATGTCGCGGTATTGCCGAACCAGGAAACGCTGGGCAGTATTCTGAAGCATGTGCGCCGCGGCGATGTGGTGCAGGTTCGTTCGTTATGCGGCGGTAGCGCCGAGGCGATCGAGGCAATTGCGCATTACAGCGGCGATAGCGATCCGAATTCGGTGGTCGGTCGGCGCGTGGACAGCATTCATTTCCCGGCGGGTATCGTGATGGGCGCCCTGATACGGAACGGCGAAGTCATTCCGATCCATCATGATGTGATCTTCGAGGAAGGTGATCATGTGGTGATGTTCGCGATGGATAAAAAGCTGGTCAGCAATATCGAAAAAATCTTTCAACCCTTGAATAAGGCATGAGAAAGCGGAAGCTATGGACGATTTTCGCAACCTTCATTTGCTCTTTTGCCTTTGTGAAATTCTCCCCCGAGCCTAAGCGGCAATTTTTTTCACCGATTTGGAGGGCATGCTTTAAGCATCCCGCGCGGTCAATCTGATGATTTTGACGATTTTCCATATTTTCGGCCTGGTCACGATGGGCTTCAGCGGCGTAATGGCTACTTGCCTGATTACCTCCTATTTTGCCGATGACGGCGCGACGTCGGCTTTTTTCCAGGGTGTGATGATCACTTTGCTAGCCGGTGCCGTGCTGTTTTTTTCGACGTTGCGCATTCCCAAGAAGGTATCGCGGCAGACCGGGTTTTTACTGGTCGCGATCACCTGGTCGATAACGCCGGTCTTCTGTACGATACCGCTCCTTTATTATTTTCCCAGCATGAGCTTTGTCGATGCTTACTTCGAAGTCGCTTCAGGACTGACGACGACAGGCGCGACCTTAATGAGCGGTCTCGATCAGATACCGATGTCGATTAATCTCTGGCGTCATGAATTGAACTGGATCGCAGGGATGGGCATCATCATTTTTGCGGTCGCCATTCTGCCGATCCTGGGCATTGGGGGGATGCAGCTTTATATTGCCGAAACCCCGGGTTCAGTGAAGGAATCGGATTTGCCGCCGCGTATCGCGCAGACTGCCAAGGCACTTTGGATGGTTTACGCGGGTCTTTCTGTCGCCTGCATAATTTCGCTGAAACTGGCGGGGATGAACTGGTTCGATGCGATCTGTCATGCTTTCGCCGCGATGAGTCTTGGCGGCATGTCAACACACGATCAGAATGTCGGCTTTTTCAACTCTGTGTCGATCGAGATCGTGCTGACCGTGTTTCAGTTGATCGCCGCAATCAACTTCGCGACCCACTTTATCGCGATACGGAAACTTTCTTTTAACCCTTATATTGTCGATAGGGAGGCACGCGCCTTTTTGGCGCTGGTGCTTAGCAGCTGCGTGATGACGGCAGCAGTGTTATGGCAGGAGGGCACTTATGCTGATTATTGGACCGCGTTGCGGCATGCGACTTTCAATTTGGTCACAATCGCGACTGACTGCGGTTTTGCGACCCAGGATTTCGATAAGTGGCCGATTTTCGTACCGATGTGGATGCTGTTTCTGAGCTGTCTTTCGGCGTCGTCAGGGTCGACCGGCGGCGGCATCAGGATGATCCGGACCATCATATTGTTAAAACAGGCGCGCCTGGAGCTGTTTAAATTTATTCATCCGCAGGCGATCCGCCCGTTGAAAATCGGCGATCAGGTAATCAACAGCTCGATTGTGACTTCGGTGACGGGCTTTATATTCATGTACTTCATGTGTATCGTGATACTGGTGTTCACGCTGCTGCTTAGCGGGTTGGATTTTATCACTGCCTTGTCCGCCGTGATTGCCTGCTTCAACAATGCAGGCCCCGGGTTGAATCAGGTAGGCCCTGCGACTAATTATGCAGGTCTGACCGACTTTCAAACAGCCGTTTGCAGCTTCGCGATGCTGCTGGGACGTGTGCAGATCTTTTCGATTATTATCCTGTTTTTGCCCGAGTTCTGGAAAAAATAGCGTCGGCCGGAATTTGTCTGCCGTAAAGTTATAAATCAACAATTTCGCTGACAAACAGCCCATCGGCAATCCGCGTCTGAATCCTGTCACCTACCGTAAGCTGCCGGATCGAACGCACGATATGGCCGCTCTTTGTCTCAGTCACCAGCGCGTAGCCCCGGTTCAGTGTCGCGAGCGGGCTGACCGCATGCAAAGTCTGGCTGGCGTTCGCCAGTTTGATACGGTTTTGCTTCAGTTTGTTCTGCATCGCCAATTGCAGGCGTTGCGCTAAGTAATGTTGACGTTGCTGCTGGCTTTTTATTCGCGCTGCAGGGTTGAACTGAGATAATTTTGCACTGGCGGCGGCAAGTTGGTGACGGTGATGCTGCTGTTGACGCAGCATGCTGTGCGCCAAGCGTAACGCCAATTCATCCAGTCGCTGCGCATTGCGCCGCAATTTTTGCCCGGGATGCTGCTGTTGCAGGCGTTTATCGAGCCAGTCCAGGCTTTGCCGGGTCCTGATCAGTTTGCGCTGCAGAAATTGTTCGAGGCGTTTTTCTGCCTGGGTGAGAGCGCTCAGCCACTGCTGCTGATCCGGCGTGGCATGCTCCGCGGCCGCGGTCGGGGTTGCGGCGCGAAGATCCGCCGCAAAATCTGCGATCGTCACATCTGTTTCATGACCAATCGCAGAGATAATTGGAATCGAGCTGGCAGCAATGGCGCGCGCGACGATTTCCTCATTGAAAGCTTGCAGGTCTTCAAGTGAACCGCCGCCGCGGGCAACGATTAATAGATCGCAATCCGCCTGCCGGTTTGCAGCTTCGATCGCCGCGGCCACTTCAAATTGGGCATTGGCGCCTTGTACCGAGGCCGGATAAACGATCACCGGAATAGCCGGGAAGCGGCGTTTCAGTACGCTGAGGATATCGCGCAACGCGGCGCCGGTCGGCGAGGTAACAATCCCGATCGCATGAGGAAGCCGCGGCAGACTTTTTTTGCGGGATAGATCGAATAAGCCTTCCTCGGAAAGCTTGAGGCGCAACGCATCGAAAGCCCGCCGCAGCGCGCCGTTACCCGCCGCTTCCATCCGCTCGACGATTAATTGATAATCGCCGCGGGGTTCGTACAAACTGACCTCGGCCCTGACGATAACCCTTATCCCGTTGGCGGGTTTGCAGCGCAGCCCGCGCTGCTGATTTTTGAACAGCGCGCATCGTACCTGCGCACCCGCATCTTTCAACGAAAAGTACAGATGGCCGGACGAGGGTGCACTGAGGTTGGAGATTTCTCCTTCGACCCAGACCATCAAAAAATGCTCGCCGAGCGCAAGCGCGGCTTCGCGGTTCAGTTCCGAGACGGTATAAATTTTGAGCGGCGTATTGGTCGTATTCATTGTGCGGCATTTTAGCATTTTTTAAAATCGTTCAGTCGCGATTCAACTTGCCGGGGCTAGTCTATAGCCGTCATCAACAAGAGGAGACGATCATGAAAAATGCAAAGATTCTGGTGTTATTGGTGTCCGGTTTATTCTTGATCGGCACCGCCGAAGCGCATTACGATGCAGATTACCGGGATTATCAGGACGGCAGGGGGTTTCGCGGTGTCAGGGCGGGCGGCAGAATCAATGCGGAGCAGCGCGAGCAACGTCATCGCATCGAGAGAGGGCTGGCGAGAGGACAATTGACGCCGCAGGAATATGAAAGGCTGGCGCATCAGCAGCGCCATATCCAGCGGGTCGAACACCGCTTCAAACAGGACGGGCACCTGAATTGGCGGGAGCAGCAAATTCTAAAGGAAAAACTCGCGCGATCTGCCCAGGATATCCGCTATTTCAAGCATAATGACCGGTATTATGACAACAGCGGATTTTATCGTTAAGAGTTTTCGATGCTGTTAACCAAGCTCAGCGCCATCAAGCGAAGGGCGGGACGATTTCTCCAGCTTTAGACGACCCGAAGACGGCATGAATGAGTTTGCGTATTAGGCGCAAATGATGAGCTTAGCGGGTTTTCCGATAAGCGCCGGTCGGCATCATTAAAGGTATGGGTTTACCAGGTTCTGAACCGGCCGGTATCTAAATGGACAAAATTATCCCGCGGATAATAACCCACTCCGCCTTGTGCCAGATTCAGCGCAGCGTTTCTAATCGTTTTGGATGAAAGACCTTCGATCCGTATGTCTATCGCCTGGCCCTGCATGTGAAAACTATGCTCTGCAACGCCATGGCTATGCTTGCGTAACTGAGCATTGGTCGCAGGAGAACGGTAGCCTGAGATGATATGAAAAGGTTTATTAACAGCAAGCGTCTGCTTCAGAATAAACAACTGGTCCAGCAACCCAATATCAATGGGATAAATATCATCGGTACGGTAGTCCCGGAGCAGATAGTTGATTTCATGCAGCGCTTCTTTGATATAACGGCCGCGTTCAAAATAGGTTAATTTTAATTTATCGCCGGTATGCACATGTTCGAAAGCGAGAGCTTTGTGCTCGAAAGCGTGCTGGTAAGGTACTGTTGAATACTGTGCACGTGGCTGAGGATGGTGCGCATGGGGATGGGCAGAGTGGGCATGCTCAAGTTTGTGCCTGTGCCGTCCCGGATGGATCACGTGTCGGACGGCAGCTGCGGCAGTACCCGATCCGCCCAATGCCATCAACGATCCAAAAGCCAATTTCTCCAGAAACTTGCGTCTTGAGAGAAAAATATCTTCGTCAATCTCGGTGTCATTTAATGGCGATGTAGTCATATTTTATTTTAAGTAACGCTTAATCCAAAAAATCATTAGAAAGCAAACAATATCACAAGTTCAACTATATTGCCCAGATCGATCCTAAGGTTTTACCAAAGCATAGCCTCTTTGCTGGGGTGTCGTGGTACTTTATGATAAGAAGCTGAAAGCCTCCTGGATGAGGCCAGAATATCCTGATTTATTATCAGCCCATGTAAAAACAGATGAAGCGCGGAATTATTCTCTGGCTTCGCTATCTCCAATAACTAAGTAAATCTGATCTTGAACGACTGAGACCTGTTATGGTAAACCGAAATTCTTTTATCCCTCTTGTTTGCTTGATGCTCTGCCTGTCCTGGATTACAGGGTGTCAAACGAGGCGCGATGCCGATTCTTCCCGTATGCTGGGTACGGTTGAAACTGGTGACGAGCAGATCACAGGCCGGTGGCCGGAAGAATTACCCAAAACGATTTATGTCGCCGACTTTGCGCTTGAATCGGAACATGCGGACACAGATCAAGACGTTCGCGGCGTTTTGCCTGGACGCCGTCTGGAGAAACTCGGACAACGGTTGCCGCACCCCATGGTAAATTCAAATACTGCGGAACAGGCAAGAAAAATCATCGACACCATGAGCCGAAGCCTGATCAAGAATCTCAAGGACAAAGGCTTTGTCGCGCGGCGTTTGCCCAGTTCGCAAACGGTTTTGCCACGTGAGGGCTGGCTGCTCCAGGGCGTGTTTACCGAAGTTGATCAAGGTAACCGGATTAAACGGGCAGTTATTGGATCTGGTCGAGGCGTGACCCATATGCAAGCACAGGTTGCGGTCAGTAACTTGGCGAGCGAAAATCCCAAAGCGCCATTCATCGTATTTGGCACTGTCAAAAGTCCTAAAAAAATGCCGGGCGCCGTTATGACCATGAATCCTTATGTAGCCGCTGCCAAATTTGTGATGGAAAAAAATGCCTCGGAAAAGGATGTTCAGAAAACCGCCGAGCAGATCGTCGACCAGATCTTAAAGCATGCGCAGAACTTCAAGGAACAAACTAATTAATCAAAGGTAAACTGATACCGGATCATATGGAAATAGGACGTCAAAGTTAAAAATTAGCTGTGTTTATTTAACCATTCAATTGTGTCTCTCAGTACCTGCGACGATTCATCGGGTTGATGGTTTAACAGTTCGTGCTTGAAGCCGGTATAAATCGCTAATGTTTTATCCTCGCTGCCTAACCTTTCATATAATGATTGGGCGCCTGAAATCGCGGCTATCTGGTCATTACCGCCATGGCAAATCAAGGTGGGCAATAAAATATGGCCGGCATTGTGCCCGATATTTTTGCGGGCCAGAGTAAACTGATGTAACCAGCCGATGGTAACCTTATCGACCCGATAAGGATCATGCTCAAAATTATCGATTACATATGGATTGTCTGTTAATTCCGCGAGGTCGATCAGTGAGGGAATCTTGAATCGCGGAGCGATTTTTGCCAGCATGCCGGCAAAAGCACCGCCGTAATTGGCAAACCAGCTGGCCAATTGCAAAGGACACGAAAAAACCAGCAAGCCTTTCTGTTTGGATGCATGCTGCAGTGCATAAGTCAACAGAATGATTGCGCCCATGCTGTGGCCGAACAGGAACACCGGCTGGACCGCATCTTTAGCGACGATTTGGTCGATAAATTCGATAAGATCATCGACATAGTGCTGGAAAATTTGGACATGTCCACGTTCCCCTTCGGAGCGGCCGAAGCCGCGTTGGTCGAAGCCGTAACAGTTGTAACCTTGCGTTGCGAGGGCATGAAAAGCCGGTTCATAGCGGCCAATGTGTTCGCCTACGCCATGCAGAAACACGACCGATGCCTTGGGGTCGGAAGCCGTCCGAAGAGTATAAAAAAGAGACAGATTGTCTCTGGTTAGAAAAAATCCCATGGATGTAAAGTTATTATTTTGATCGAAGAGCCCGCACACCTTATTTCAAGCAATCTTGCCGCTGAAAGTTTAACCGTCTTCCTCTGAAACTTTGTTTTTTTGAGCTTCCTTGGCTTTTTCATTGGCTTTATAAAGATCAATTGAAATCAGCGCGAAAACCGCTGCCCAGAGCTTCGAGGCGATATTCTGCCCATATTGAAAAAAATTGAAAGAGCCTTCGACCCCATAGGGTATATAAATAAAAAAATATTCCACGACAAACCAGACAGGCGGAAGAATGCCCCAGGCGATCAATAGGATGTATTTGGTTTTCAATGTGTTCTTTTTGTAAAGAATCCAAAGGCTTAATGCCACGGAAAACAGGCCGAAAAAGATAAATATATAAATTCCAACTTGCAATGATCCCTCATAGATCATTCGCAATCCAGGAGCATCTTTATTCATCGGTTTTTCTCCAATCGATTTTTACAACCAGTGAAACGGCAATATTTTTAAGAAATAAAGCAGAAGAGCATTCATCTTAATGGTCGCTTCCTTGCAGATGCCGCTCGATTATCTTATACACATCAAGGTCATCAAAAAGTTTTTTTACCGGTACAAACTCCTGTGGCTTATCATAACCGGCGGGCCAGTTATCCCAACCATACCCCCAACGCCATGGGGTCGGTAGCCAGGGAATCCCGCCCAGTCGGACTCCGGCGTAGAGAATGTGTCCGATGCCCTGGGTTTTGGCGTTCACGCAGCGCATCAATTCCTGATCGGCATTTGTGCGATCTTGATCGCTGCCGCCGCACCAATACGCGATGTCGTGCGCAATGCAGCAGGCAACCCAGGAGCCATCCGGCCAGCGTGAGCAGCCGTCGGTGGTAAAAATAAAATCGGGCTGCGCTGCCGGAGGAGGGCGCTTTTCCTGGCAATAGGCTTCCGCCACGTCTTCGAGCGCATTCCGCATCGGCTTGTTTTTAGTATAAGGTTCGATGGTTAACCGGGACTCGAGAGACGAGCAGCCCGCGCACAGGCTGCTCGTCAATAAGCCTATCAGAAACTGGCGGCTATTCAGCAATAGTAAACGGCGATCATTCATCTGCGCTTTACGAATAGTGTTGGATTCATCGGTTTACCGGTTTTCTTATCCTAACGCATACGCATGGCGGATGCTATATAAACCTAAGTGAAATCGAGAAATTTCCTCACGCGAAAAGATAAAAAGCGTAATGGCGTTTTCTACCTGCTAAACTTAAGGTCATTGCTCAACATCCAGCCTGGTTATGACAGACGTCCATTCAACCAAAGCAGTTCTTTATGCATTTGCTGCCAATATCGGCATTGCCGCGGCAAAGACCGGTGCAGCCTTGTGGACAGGATCGGGCTCATTGCTGGCCGAAGCCATCCATTCTTTTGCCGATTGCGGCAACCAGGTGCTGTTGCTGGTCGGAATGAAGCGCTCAAAAAAAGAAGCGACGCCCAAGCATCCGATGGGCTTCGGACGCGAATCCTATATATGGTCGATGATGGTGGCGATCATTTTGTTTTCGGTTGGCGGACTGTTTTCGATATATGAAGGCTGGCTGCGCTATATACATCCTCATGCCGTCGAAAACGGGCGGGTTGCCTTATTCATCCTGCTGAGTGCGATAGGTCTGGAAGCTTTTTCCCTTAAAGGCGCTTTGGCGGCGATGGCGGTCGAAAAGGGCGAGCGTTCATTATGGCAATGGTTTCGGGAAACCCAGTCGTCCGAACTGATGGTGGTGACCGGGGAAGACATCGCTGCGCTGGCGGGGTTGGTTATCGCGCTGGTGATGCTGGGCCTGACGATGATTACCGGCAACACCGCCTATGACGCGGCCGGTTCGATATTGATCGGCTTGTTGCTGGTTGTGGTCGCCGCTGTCGTTGGCCAGGAAGTGCATTCCCTGCTGATCGGCGAAGCGGTCGAAGAGGTTCGCGATCATGTTGAGCAGTACCTTAAAAATCAACCCTGCGTGCGGCAGGTGCTGAATCTTTGGGCGATCAGTCATGGCAATGCAGTCATGCTGACCATTAAAGCCGAGTTCGATCCCGAAATGGCGGTCAGGGACGCGGTTCAACAAATCAATCGGATGGAAAGGGAGATAAAGCAAACCCATTCACGCATCCGCTGGATATTTTTTGAAATTGACGATGCGGATTGATTTGCTTCGTTTAACAGCATCAGTCCGTTAAACAGGGATAAGACCGGTTACTCCCTCCTGAGAAAACCGTGCACATTACGCTCACGGTCCTCGTAGTACCCCACGATCTCGCCCCGCGGATTCACTCCCATCGCTATCGTTCCTACAATACCTTGAAGCAAGGCTCCGGGGACGCGGATAGACGTGAACTTGCCCTTGCTGAGCAAAAAACCGGGCAGATTACCCTCTGCATCCTTCATATTCCCCACGATATCCCCGAGCGGGTTGATCCCGCGTGCTGCAGTAAATCCGGCTTGAGGGAAGTCAATGGAGGTAAATGCGCCTTTACTCAACAGAAACCCGTGCGTATTCAAAGCGGTGCTGTTGTCCTGGTACTGGCCTATGATATCGCCTTCCGGGCTGATCCCGGTGGCATAAGTGGAAGTCGCTCCAAGAATGTCGATTGTCGTAAACTCGCCTTCGCTGAGCAAAAAACCGTGCGTGTTAAAAGGAAAGTGACTGTCCTGATATTCCCCTACGATATCGCCTTTGAGGTTAATCCCATTTATAAACGTGTAGGCCGCGCCGGGAGCATCGATGGGAATGAACTCGTTTTTGCTCAGCAAAAAACCGTGAAAGGTACTGTTCGTGTCCAGATAATGCCCGATGATATCGCCGTCCTGGTTGATCCCGGTGGCATAGGTGGAGGCCGCACCGGGAACATTGATCGGAGTGAACTTGCCTTTGCTCAGCAGAAATCCGTGAGAATTGGGAGGGTTGCCGCTATCCAGGTAATATCCCACGATATCGCCTTCCGGCGTAATCGCGTTGGCCAACGTGGCGGTCGCGCCGGGGACATCGATGGTGGTGAAGCTGTATTCTTGCGCCAGGTTGCTACGCACTATGCAGAAGGTAAACAGCAAAGAAAAAAAACCACAGGTAGTAAAGCGCGGCATTGTCCTCAACAGCATGGGGGCTCCTCAGTGGAAAACGGGAAACATCAGCAAGAGGTCGAAGACGTCTCTGCGAGTGTCGTGCTTGGACCTTCAGTACAAAAACTCCCTGCGAAAAGATAAATTCCGATCAACTCTTTGCGGCTAACTGGAGCTTAAAATGACGCTCCTTTCTCATGGTTTTGTTATAACTACGAGATCAATTAAATTCTGTACGGTAGCGAACACAGATTCGGTGAATTTTTGTTTTTGGATTCTTGTCCGTAAAGAAGCGCAAAACGGAGGCGAATAGCGCCTTTTTTGGAAGGGTCAAGGGAAAATTGCGCTATCGGTAGCGCGAAGGGCTGAGCAAATTGCTGATTAAAAATCGGGAAAGCGACCGATTTTTACTGTTGAGTATTAGTGGAGCGTTTTACGTTGGCGTCGGGTAGACTTTGAAAAGAGGGGTAGGCTGAATTCGGCTTTTTGCGTTCATCAAGCATTTTCATCCGCTTGCCTTTCAAAGATTTCGAAGAGAACGAAGCTGTGTGATGCTTAGCTTAATAAACGCTGGGTTTCCGCTTTGGCAATTTTGTGCTTTTGCTGGCGCACCAGATCGGTCATTTTGTGATGGGGTAACGGCGGGCTGAAGAAATAACCCTGGATGATGTCGCACTCGCGCCGTACCAGATAACGGAGCTGATCCTCGGTTTCGACGCCTTCCGCAACGATTTTCTGTCCCAGAGAATGCCCCATTTCGATGATCGCTCGGGCAATATTGGCGTCGCGGGAATCATGGGTCATTTCCCTTATGAAAGACTGATCGATTTTGAGCACGTCAACCGGGAAATTTTTCAAATAAGAGAGGGAAGAATAGCCGGTGCCGAAATCGTCCAGAGCGATGTGAATACCCATTTTTTTCAGGCGCTTCAGTTGCAGCTCGATCCGTTTGACGTTGCCGACCAGCATCGACTCGGTAATCTCCAGTTCAAGATGTTCGGGGGCAAGGCCACTTTCCCGGAGAGCCTCTTCGACAATTTGTAAAAAATCGGGATCGGTAAATTGCCGAGCCGAAATATTGACTGCAACCTGCGGCAAGAAAATACCTTCTTCCTGCCAGCTCTTGATCTGCGCGCAGGCCGTTCTTAAAATCCATTTTCCGATTTCGACGATCAGCCCGGATTCTTCCGCGACCGGAATGAATACATTCGGCGGCACCATTTTGGTCTCGCCATTAGAAGTTTGAAACCAGCGAATCAATACTTCGGCGCCGCAGAGCAGCCTATCCTTCGCAAGATATTGCGGCTGGTAGTACAGCTGCAATTCGTTTCTGGCAATTGCCTTCCGCAGATTCATTTCCATCGTCAACCGGTCTTGGGTTGCAGTGGTGTATTCCTTGCGGTAGAACTGGTAATTATTGCGGCCGAGGTTTTTAGCTTCTTTCATTGCGATATCCGCATTTTTTAGCAATGTTTCAGGCCGGGAGCCGTCTTCGGGAAATATTGCAATGCCGATGCTGACGCTGATGAATATTTCTTTGCGTTGTATGTAGAAAGCTTCAGACAAATAGCGAATGATTTTCTTCGCCATCATCGATGCCCCATAGACAGTCCGATTCTGATCCTTGTCATTCAGCAGTAAAATGGCAAACTCGTCGCCGCTTAATCGGGCCACTACATCGCCTTTACGCGTTATCTCGCTCAATCTTTTTCCGGCCAGCCTCAGCAATTCGTCGCCTGCGCCATGTCCCATGGATTCATTGATCGATTTAAAGCGGTCAAGATTGATGTGCAAAACGACCGCATGCAGCCGATAGCGGACCGAGGTTGACAGAAACTGTTCTAATCGTTCAAAAAACAGCTGGCGATTGGAGAGGCCGGTCAGGTCGTCGTGATGCGAAATCAGCTTGAGTTGGTCCTCGAGCCTTTTTTGTTCGGTAAGGTCGTTCAGGTGGGTGAAATAATGCATTTCCTGTTCACCGGCCTTAACCGCGGTCATTTCTATCCGAACGGGAAAGCTATAGCCTTGTTTGTGCCGGCATTCAAATGTCCATGCTCCGTATCTGTCTTTGCTTATGTTGAATAAACCATCCGCTGAAGGCCGCGATTTGTCCGCTCCGGAACTGCTGACAAGCATTGCGATGCTCTTATTGGCTAATTCGGTCGGTTGATAGCCGGTCAATTCGCTGAAGGCGGGGTTGCTTTCGAGCAGGTGAAAATGCTGATCAAGCAGCGCATAAGCGATGGGGGAACTCTGTAAGGCCTTGTCCAGCCGTTCGAGACGGGTTCTGTTTTTGTCGAACTCGTTTGCGGGCCTGCCGGTGAGGATCAATCGAAAAGGTTTTTGGTCGAGATCGAACACCGGCGTACGGGTTTCCTCCAGGGTCAATTCGGAGGAAATCTGTCTGAGCGTCTGAATCGGTGCGCCCCGTTCCCAGCACTTTTTATCTTCCGCCGCGCAGTTTTTCAGCGTCACAACATCGCAGTCGGCTTTTTGGGCCAGTTCGAAATTGGTTTTTCCAAAATAGTCGGTTTTCGTTAATCCGAAACCGGTCAGGTAATCAGTCGATGCGGCCAGCCAGCGTCCTTCCTTGTCTTTTAAACAGAGTAAATCGGGAAAATGACGGATCAATATTTGATCGAAAGATTGCAAGCCGGGCCCTTCTATAGGGGTAGGCAGAGGCAGTTTGTCGATTGATTGAAGACGTTTTCCCGATGAGAAGTGGGCGGCGGCCGTATAGAGGCTGAACATGCCATTTATACTCAACAGCAGTAATGCATAGTTGTCGAGCGACTGCCAATAATAATCGATGAGAAGATATGAAATATCCGCTAATACAAGCGCACTAGCCAGAAGCAGGGGAATCTTATATTGCATTTTGTCCCAATGATAAAGAAGTGACAGAGTTGATTCCGAGAAGCGATCTCCGCCAGAATCTTCGTGGCTTTGGCCGAATGGAGAGACAGCAAGCTGGCGGTCAATTTGAAAATATCATACCGCGAACTATCCGTAACTGCATTAACGTTATTTGATGTCACCCCAGGATAAAGAGAATAAGGGAGCGATGGGCGGTGAGATTTTGGCTGTATTGGTTGCGTCCCCATACGGAAGGGAATGGCTTTTATGATCGTCTAAAACAGATTTGGGCTTGGCATCAGCGCCGCCGAACTACCTAATGAAAGACGAATCCCTATCAGTGCGTGATTAGCTTATAAGATCAGTTGACTAACGGTGCGGAAAGCAGGAAGGAAACTTATGGGGGGAGAAAGACAGGCTGCGGGGCAGGTTAGACCGCAGCCTGTAAAGTCAATTTAGTTGATGACTTTTACGTTTTCTGCTTGAGGGCCTTTGGGGCCGGAGGTCACGCTGAACTCGACTTTTTGGCCTTCATCCAGGGATTTGTAGCCGCCTGCGTTAACGATGCTTCTGAAGTGGACGAAAACGTCCGGGCCTGATTGTTGCTGGATAAAGCCGAAGCCTTTTTCAGAATTAAACCATTTAACGGTTCCGGTAGTGATTGTAGACATAGTAAGTCCTCTAAAAAATTAATCTAAATCCCTAAAAGGGAGGTGCAGCTGGTAAAATTGGAACTTACTTAATGAAAAACAAGTACGAGAAACTACGAGAGAAACGTCGAAATGGTAAACAGAGTGTAAATCTTCTTTTCAAGCTGGCGTTAGTATGGGCGTCCTATTTAGTGATGTCAAGATATATTTGTAAGGGGCTGAGTGAAGAGGAGGGAGCATTCTCTGAAAGGCAAACATAAATTGAAAGGATTCCCTGTCAGTCCCTGTTGCCTAACAAGGAGACGGCACTTTTTTAGTTACCGCATCAACCGAAAGACCTTTGTCCATCCTTTGTGGGTTTGAGCCGACTGTTGAGGTAGCGGTCCCGGCTAAAGTGAAGGAATGCGATTCAATACGCCTCACTTCAAGAAAAGCCGGGGGCGCTGTGATAAGCTCGGATCAGTCTTTATTGATGCTATTCCTCGTTATCATCAAGGCCATAAAATCCGGAAACATTCGAGTTGCTTACGAAGATGGAATACAAATTCCTGGCACTCGCGATATTTTTATGGCCTGTGAAGCGTGTCACACCTTGAACTGCAGGGTCTTGTTGGTCTGCGAGAATCGCATCGGCTACTGACAGGCCCAGGGTTTGGCCCTGAAAGTCGTCGTTGCCGTAATGCACGCCCAGGTATAGGCGGCTGCGGCCATTATCCAACTGAAGCTGAGTCAGGGTCGATACATTACGGGTGGTGGCATCTTGACCGTCAATCGGCGTTGCCAGCTTGCCGGTGCCGTTGTTGGTGCCCACCAGCCAGGGGAAGATCGTCAAAGTCTGCGGTTGTTGGGAGGGAACGATGTTATCCGATTTAAAGAACGCCCTGAGAATTTCGGTCCCGGCCGATACGGTGGCACTATGACCACTGGTGTTTGAAGGATGAGAAGGCGTTGTACCCAGGGGCTTCCAGTCATAGATCGATGCGGCACCTGAAGCCTCGGCATTCAAGGCAGTAATAGGACGCCAGAAAGCCAGGTCGTATTTTGATTGCCAGGCCGCGATGCGGGCATCTGCCAGGGCGCTATCCAGCGCCGCGAACAATTTGGCGTTTTGCACCAGGCTAAAACCCCGCGCTGCCGAACCGAGGCGAGCCGCTTCGTTGGTGAACAATTCCGCATCCGCTTTGTAGTACAGGGCTTGCAGCAATTGGTCGCCGGTGCGGCTGCCCGGATTAGCGAAGTCCTGACCGTGAGTTTTTACAAAATCCAATTCGGCATTGTATTCCTCGCTGCCGACTTTCAGGGCAGGTGGGACGGCGGCAACCAGCTCTTGTTTTTCCCGCGTGGTCAAGCTGAACGGGGTGACATTTTTCCAGTTGAAGTCAACCGCAGCACTCGGCACGATTGTGCCAGTCCCGTCAAAACCAGTTGGCGCTCCGGTGTTGGAGTCAACAAGACCTGCACCTCCGTTGCTGGGCCGCCATAAACCGATGCCCGGATTGCCGGTGGCATTGGGTTTGCCGTCGGCGGAAATATTGCTGGTCGGAATGTAACCGGTTCTGATCGCTGAGTTATCATCGGTTCTGGCAGCCATCGCGGCGGCTGCGGCAGCCTGACCCGCAACCACGCCGGGATCAGTCACCGGATTTACACCTAGCGCGGCCAGATCCGAGGCTAATTGGCTATCCAACCATGCTTGGGTGTTAACATTCGGTTGCAAAGCATGGAGCACATCATGCGCCGCTTGTGCGGCAGCGGCAGATGCAGATTGAGGTGTAGGCGAGCTTGATGGGCTGTCGGAGTAGTAATAGCTTTTGTTGCTGAAGCGCTCGATTACATTGACCGCGTCGAATACCGCTCTGGCCTCGATAGCCGCAACCCGTGTTGCCACGTTGGAGTTAAGCGCAGCGCTGGCTGAGCCGGTTGTCTTTGAGGTTGCACCTTTGGTGGCCAGGGCGGTGTATAAGTTCCAGTCGGTCACCGCGTCGGCAAATGCCTGGGATGTCGCCAAGGTTGCAGCAATAGCTAAAGCAATCCGGGACAGTGAACTGGATTTTTTGTACGTTAAGATCTTCATTAAATGTCCTCATGGGGTGAATAAGATATTTATCAGTACTGCTTATTGAAACTGTTGCGCTGAAACGAGACAGAGGCTGATCCAGCAGGGAGAGAGACGGCTCATCCGCTTCATTCAATCTGATTCAATAATCCCTCTGTAGCTGAGCATTGCGCTCTGCATCGAATACCCGCGGTAAGAAAATGACTTGTCGATAAAATAATTCCCTTTGTTTTCCGGCTAATTGAATGTTCAAACGAACCGCCACGAAAGCCCCCTGGAACTGATCCTGGCAAGCAGCGGAGAGGGTGGAGCGCTTTACTGTGGATGTGCCGGCAGGCCTTCTTGATCAAACAACCCTTCAAACAATACCGAACTCAAATAGCGTTCACCCGAATCCGGCAACACCACAACAATTGTTTTACCTTTATTTTGGGCAAGCTTGGCGTAACGAACCGCCACCGCCACTGCAGCACCACTTGATATTCCGGAGAGAATGCCTTCTTCTCTTGCCAATCGCCTCGCATAGTCAATCGCCTCTTCATTGGTTACCTGTTCTACTTCATCAATCAGAGATAAATCCAGCACATCGGGCACAAACCCTGCCCCGATACCCTGTATTTTGTGCGGTGCCGGTTTCAAGGCCTCCCCCGCAAGCCGTTGCGTGAGAACCGGACTGGCGGCAGGCTCAACGGCGACAGAAACGATCGGCTTACCCTGGGTTTGCTTGATATAGCGGGAAACGCCGGTAATAGTGCCACCGGTCCCGACACCGGAAATAAAAATGTCGATGCTACCGTCCGTGTCTTGCCAGATTTCAGGCCCCGTGGTTTGTTCGTGAACCGCAGGGTTCGCGGGATTTTTGAATTGCTGGAGCAAAACATAGCGGTCCGGATCGGAAGCGGCAATTTCTTCGGCTTTGGCGATCGCGCCGCTCATACCGCGCGCTGCCTCGGTCAGAACCAGTTTCGCACCGTAAGCGATCAATAATTTTCTCCGCTCCAGACTCATGCTTTCCGGCATCGTTAACGTCAGCGGGATACCTTTTGCGGCGGCAACAAAAGCGAGAGCGATGCCGGTGTTGCCGCTGGTTGGTTCAATCAGTTCCTTGCCCGGTCCTAAAAGTCCGCGTTTTTCAGCATCCCAAACCAAGGCCGCTCCAATGCGGCATTTAACCGAATAGGCCGGATTGCGCCTTTCGATTTTGGCAAGAATGGTTGTCTGAGCATCATCGCTAATACGATTCAGCTTGACCAGAGGTGTATGGCCAATAGACTTGGAGTTATCTTCAAACCAATGCGACATCTTTTTTTCCTGAGATTGAATGGCTATTTTCACAAGCCAATGAAATTGGATTAAACGTAACGGGACGCAACAGTCAAAATAAGTGTATGAAGAGACTTCAGAATTTATTGCGCAGCCTGGCCAGGTAAAAACCGGACTTTCTCTAACCGGCAATTAGTTCATGACGTTGAGCTAAGGTTAATTGGGATTAAATACAAATTGAAACGATATTATTTGGCATGGATATCAAATAATAAGATGAACACAGGCGGGGCATTCTGTATCAAGTGGCTGGATTACGCGGTTTTTCGCTCCCTGAATGAAGGCTTGGTGCAGGCTGAAATGCAATTGCCAAAATTCAGAATTCTCAGGGCGATTAAGAGGTGATTACTCCGAATGCCGGATCGCCAGCAGATAGAGGCCCAGACAGACCATCACCGCGCCGCTGATCAGTTTGAGCCAGCGGCCTTCGTTTTCCTGAAGCCGCCGTTGGCTGAGCGTAAAAATGCCGATGGCGAGCACGATCGCATCGTCAAACATATAGGCTGCGTTATACAGCATGAGATAGCCGTAGTAGCTCAGGCTGTCCAAGTGCTGCAAGGTCAGGATGCGGGTATAAAGCGCGGGAAAACCTGAAGTACAGAGAAACTCGACGACCTGCACCAGGATAGCCAGAACCACAGCGCCAATCATCGCGCCCAGCAGATTTTCAGCCTGCAGGATACGGCGAATTTGCGCGTAAATGCCGGGCTTTGATCTTTCCAGGATCGACAACGAAACCCCGCGTCTGTAGGCCAGGAAATCCTTGATATGGATTGCGCCGGCAAGTATCGCTATCGCGGCGATAATGATTTCGGAGGTGCGGGAAAGCCCGACCAGCAGGAACAGGTTCAGCCAGACCGCCATGAACGCCAGATAAGCGATGCCTTCAACCGCGATGAAGGTTCCGGCGACAGCCAGCATGCGCCAGCGGTCTTGCATCGGCGCCAACAGCGAAATCATCAGAATCAGTACCCACATCGAACAGGGGTTCAATCCGTCGAGCAAGCCCATGAACAGCGTAAACAGCGGCAGGCCCATCCGTTCGAGCAAAAGAGTTCGGCCAAACACCGTTATCTGAAAATTTTCCGGTTTGGAGCGGCCCTCGGTTTCTTCTTCGCAAGCCACGGTTTCGTCAACAGAGCAACTTTCGGTTGCGGAGGGTTGTTGGGCCAGACGAGGCCGAGTCAGTTCGGCCAGAATCCGCTTTCCTGTGTTAACCTCTTCCGAAAAGCCGATAATCAATTGTCCGTTGAGGTAAAAAGCAGGCACGCTCAACTGATGGATGCCTTGAGCGTTCGACAATTGTCTTAAACGCTCAAGCGCGCGGCTGTCTTGGTCGACGTCGCGTATCGATAGCCGTATTTCTGGCCGTTCGGCCGACAGGGTGGACAGGAATTCTTTGGCTTTCGCACAGTGAGGGCAAACCCTCGCGCACGAATACTTCGAGATCGACAGCGTTCTGAAGCGTATCGGACTGTACCTTGGCTTCGGATGCCATCGCCTGGATTCCGGCAGCGGCAGGGCCTGCATTTCCGAGCAGCAATAACAGCAACAAAGCCAGAATGTTTTTCATTGGCATGTCCAGGGTCTGAGCGCTTTCATTCGGAGCCTTGATTCATACAGCAAGTCTTATTATAAAGCGAAATGCATTAAACTATTGTGGTGACAAAGTATATTGAACCTCTCTTAATAAACTCTCATGAAAGCATTCGTCATCATCAAAACTGGCTCGACTTTCCAGTCGTTGCAGCAACGCCTCGGCGATTTTGAAGACTGGATCATAACCGGCTGCGGTTTGTCTTCTGCCGACGTTCAAGTGATTAATGTGATGGCAGGCGAGACTTTGCCGCCGATAGACAGCTTGGCGGGCGTGATCATTACCGGCTCGCCTGCGATGGTGACCGACCAGACGGGCTGGATGCAGGCTTTGGCGGCCTGGATCACAGCGGTCGTTGAAGGTGATGTTCCCTTGCTCGGCGTTTGTTTCGGCCATCAGATACTGGCGCAGGCTTTGGGAGGAGGGGTGGACTATCATCCTGAAGGGCGGGAAATCGGCACCGTTGCGATCGACTTGACCGATCATGGCAGGCAGGATGCCTTGTTGGGCTATTTGCCGGATACATTTAACGCGCATGTGACCCATGCGCAGACGGTAATCAGGCTGCCGGCGAATGCGCGGCGGCTGGCAGGCAATCCGTATGAATCCCATCATGCGTTTCGGGTCGGCGACAGTGCCTGGGGCATACAATTTCATCCTGAATTCACGGCGGACATCATGCAGGCGTATGTTGGCGAGCATGCCGATTCACTGCGCCAACAGGGCCGTGATGTCGAGGCGTTAAAGGCCGCTATCGTGCGTACCGAGTCGGCGAATGCGCTGTTAAAACGGTTTTATGCCTATTGCTGGGGACGGAGGACGCAGACAGCATGACTGCCTGTTTCCCGCATTCAGGCGAATAATTGCCCGGCAATGAGCAAAACAGCGAGGATCAACCCGGATAGCGATCGATAATCGCGAGCGCCCGGTCAATCTGATCCAGGCCGTTATAAAAATGCGGTGAAAAACGGATGCCGGCGCCGCGCAGCGCACAAATCACTTTTTGCTGCATCAGATGCTGATAAAGCGCCGGATTCGCGATTTTTTCATGCCTGAACACCACGATGCCGGACTTCAGCATTGAAGGGGCGGGGGAAAGCAACGCCAGTCCGGCATGCCGTTCTATATGCTCCCGGAGATAGTCGATTCGCTCGAACAGTAAAGTTTCGACCGACTCCATCCCGGTGTCGAGCAGCAGCGAGACGCTGGCCGAGAGCGCATGAATGCCGAGCATGTTCGGACTGCCACATTCGAATCGGCGCGCGGCTGGATGCAGTTCCCAGGGCTTGTTTTCGTAGTTGTGCGTATCCTTCATCATGTGCCAGCCGAATTGGGTCAGCTTGAGCCTGTCCCGTGCTTCCGGCGTGGTATAGAAAACGCCGAGACCTTCCGGGCCGAACATCCATTTATGGCCATCGGCCATCACAAAATCGGCCTGGCAGGCCTGTACGTCGAAGCGCACCGCGCCGATACTCTGGATCGCATCGACGCAGAACAGAATGTTGCGTCGCTTGCAGAATTCGCCGATCCGTTCGATATCGAGCCGGAGCCCGGTCGCGAACTGGATCGAACTGATCGTCAAAAGACGCGTGTTTCGGTCGACCAGCGCAAACAGCGCCTCTTCGGGTGATGCGGCGGAGTAAAGGTCTGCCTGGCGCAGTTCGACGCCTTGCCCGGCAAGCGACTCCCAGGGCAGCCGGTTCGAGGGGAATTCCTCGTTACTGGTCACGATATTGTCGCCGGCCTGCCAGTCCAGCCCATAGGCGACGAATGACAACGCCTCCGAAGTATTCTTGACCAGCGCGATGTCGTCCGGGCTCGGTGCATTGATCAGCGCCTGCAGCTGTTCGCGCAGCAGCGATTCCTTTTTGAGCCAGTCCGGATAAAATGCCGCGCCATAATGGCCATTTTGCTCGGCAAACTCGACTACCGCCTTGCGGGTTCTGTCAGGCCAGGGCGCGACCGCGGCGTGGTTCAAATAAATCAGGTCTTCGACTAATGGAAATTCGGGAGTTGGCATGGTCAAAAACCTTTTTTCTGCATGGGTCAGCAGGCGTTTTTGGGGTTGAGGGTTTCCGGCGACGCATCGGTTGCGGCAGGATGGTTGATTATCCGGTTCATAACCAACGTGAACCGGCAAGCGCTTTTCGGCAATAAATGTACGCCATCACTGGTCGCGTAAGAGGAGCCGGCAGAGGGAGGCAGGAAATGAAACTCATCGCCAGGGAACCGCTCTTTTAGGATTTGCCGGCGTTTAGCGTATTTGGGAGAGGATAAAATATCGCCATGCACCGGCATTTCAAAGAACACAATACGGGTTCCCATGCTTTTCAATTGCTTGACTAAGGCTTGTAAGTCCGTAAATTCGCTCTTTTTTTCTAGCCCGCCGGGGTTGCGGCTTTCCTTCAGGAAATGCTGCAGCGATGCGTTTAATATTTTGGGGTTCTGGATGTCGGCGAGCCGCTGGACACGGTTTTTTTCGTGATGGCTTTTCAACGCTGACAATAGCAGATTGATTGGCTGGTAGGTATATTGCAGCGCCAGAACCCGGCTTTTTATTTTCCACAGGAAAGGCACGAACAAATTATCGATCATCGACTTGTCCAGTTCGTGCTCTGCGATATTGGTTTCAATGAAAAGCGTTTTCGGTATGTGCCGGCTTTTCTGAATGATATGGAGTCCTGCCAGGACCGAGCCGCCGCTGAACGAGAGATTATAAACGCCGTTGCCCAATTGATCCTGGTTCAGGTGAGTCGAGAGAGAGGTTCCGACGATGACGGCGGGATAATCCCCGGAACCGTAAATGAAACGCTCGGCGACGGCATAGTTTTTGACCCATTGGTTCTGGAAGGCGTTGACTTCAGGTTGAAGCCTCTGCAAGATGCCGCAATAAGCGGCGAAGGCCAAACTCGCGAGAACCGCCAGGCGAATAATCGGGTTTTTAAAATTGAAAGTAGACGAATTCACCGGGAATCCCTCCGTTTACAAAAATTAACAAGATCATCCCGGCATAAAGGACATAGTCGTGCTTAAGTAAAAAATCCGCTTTTGCATGCGCTCTGGCCAAATAAAGAAGGTGGTAGGCAATCACCGGCAGGGAGTAGAGCAGAATATTCATGATAACGACATACCTGTTTTCCAGATGCCGATTATGGTAAATGGCGGCAAGATAGGCTACCGCTTCATGAAAGTTGGTTAATTTGAAGAGCAGCCAGCCGAAACTGACGAACGTCAGTACCCATAGCATATGAAACAGCGCAATAACCGGATTTTTAGCGGCTGCCCTTCGCTGGTCCGTTTTAAAAGCCCTTTCGGCCGCCAGCCCAATCCCGTGCCACAGTCCCCAGACACCATAGCTCAATGCGGCGCCGTGCCAGAGTCCGCCCAAAAACATCACAATAATCAAATTCACATAAGTGCGGAACGGACTGATCCGGTTGCCGCCCAGCAGGCCGATATATAAGTACTCCTTTAGCCAGGAAGAGAGCGAGATATGCCAGCGCCGCCAGAATTCGGTTATCGACTTGGAAATATAGGGAAAATTGAAATTTTGCGGCAATTGATAGCCAAACAATGCGGCGATTGCGATCGCGATCAGCGAGTAACCCGCAAAATCGGCGAAGATTTGCATGGAGTAGCCGAAAAGCATCGCCAGCAGGGTAGTCGACGACATCATTTCGAAATAAGGCGCCGCTATCCAGTAGGTCTGTTCTTTCAGGTTATCGGCTATTACCGACTTTAAAAAAAAGCCGGCGATCAAGGTCTTCAGCACGAAATAGAAATCGACATCCATGAGCCGTTTAATCCGAATCTGCGGGAAAAAGTCGTGCGCCTTGAGGATCGGTCCTGCAACTAAATGCGGAAAGAAAATAATAAAGAACAGAGTATTTTTATAATGCGGCGTGAAACGGTTGTCTAATTTGAGATTGTAATTGCCGCTGGGGCGATAAGTATCCATTACCAGGCTGATGCCCTCAAAGGTATAGAAGGAAATCCCGACGGGCAAGGGCAGCGCCATAAGGTATTGGAGAAACTGTGCCGTTTCGTCCGAGGTGCCGGGCATCAATCCGTCCAATAATTTGTTGTATTTGAAAAATCCAAGAATCACCAGATTAAAGGTCAGACCGGAAAAGGCTATCTTTTGGCGGTGTTTAGGATGATTTTGGTGATAAACCCAATAACTGGTCAATGCGTTGACCGTTGCCGATAGAAAAAGCAGGATCAACAGATAAGGCTGCGAGTAGCCGTAAAATACCAGGCTGGCGGCAATCAACAAAGCCACCTGATGATTTCTGAAAGGCGCCAGGTAATACAGCGAAAACGTGTTTAAAACCAGGAAGAAAAATGGATAACTGTTAAATAGCATAAGTGTTTCCGGAAGCGGGCACTCCCGTTATGGAGGAGCGCTGCCGATGATGCGCTCGATGATCTGCACCCGCTGGGTAATCCCGCACACCAGCGTATAAGGAATCGTATCCGCGCACTGGGCGATTTCCTCGACCGACAGTGCTTCGTTCCACAGCGTGACCGGATCGCCAGGCCTTGCATTCGGTTGGGAGGCCAGATCGACCGTAATCATGTCCATCGACACACGTCCGATCAGCGGCACGCGGCGGCCGTTTACCAGCACCGGCGTGCCGGCTTTCGCATAGCGCGGATAACCGTCGCCGTATCCGACCGCGATCACGCCGAGCAATGTCGATTCGGCACAGCGCCAGGCGCCGCTATAGCCGACCGTTTCGCCTTTATGTACCGGTTTGACTGCAATCAACTGCGAATAGAGCCCCATTACCGGCTGCAGGCCGAGTTCTTTGCCGGTCAGTTCAGGAAACGGCGAGATGCCGTACAGCATCACGCCAGGACGCACCCAGTCGGTCAAGGCTTCCTTCCAGCCCAGGATGCCCGCCGAGTTCGCGATGCTGCGTTCGCCCGGGTAGCCTTCCAGCGTAGCGTTGAACAGGGCGATCTGGTGCCGCGTCTTCGTGTCAACTTTGTCGTCCGCACTGGCCAGATGGGTCATGAAACGGATCGGCCCGTGGATGACCGGACATTGCCGCAGGCGTTGATAGGCATCAGCAACATCGGTCGGTCGAAAACCGAGCCGGTTCATGCCGGTGTCGATCTTCAGCCAGACGCCGAGTCCTCCCGAGCTCAGGCGGGATTCCAGAATTTCAAGTTGCTGAAACGAATGCACGACCGTGTCGAGGCCATGAGATAGGAACATCTCGAGTTCTTCGTCATTTCGGAATCCTTCCAGCACCGTGACCGGTTGCGTGAAGCCGGCTTTACGCAGCCTGATCCCTTCATCCCCGCGCGCGACCGCAAACGCATCGACATCGGTCAATACTTCGGCGATTCGCTGCAAGCCGTGGCCGTAGCCGTTGGCCTTGATTACCGCCATGACTTTTGCGTCAGGCGCGTGGCGTCTGACCACGGACACATTATGTTTTACCGCGTCGGTATTCAGTACGGCATAAGCGGCAGGTATCATCGAACAGGCCTCCATCCCGAAAAGTCGATAAAGCAGCGAAGTGGGCTATTCATAAAAATCCTGGTCATACTGGGTCCCGGCGTAATTCTCGAAACGGGTAAACTGGCCGAGGAAGGTCAGGCGCACGGTGCCTAAAGGACCATTACGCTGTTTGCCGATGATTAGTTCGGCGATACCTTTATCCGGACTGTCTTCGTGGTAGACCTCGTCGCGGTACACGAACATGATCAAATCGGCGTCCTGCTCGATCGCGCCGGATTCGCGAAGGTCGGACATTACCGGCCGTTTGTTGGGTCGCTGTTCGAGGTTACGGTTCAACTGCGACAACGCGATCACCGGCACGTTCAGTTCCTTCGCAAGCGCCTTCAGTCCCCGCGAAATATCCGAGATTTGCTGCACCCGGTTGTCGCCGCTGCTCGGCGACTGCATCAGCTGCAGGTAGTCGATCACGATCAATCCGAGCGGGCCGTGCTCGCGTACCAGTCGTCGCGCACGCGAGCGGACTTCGGTCGGCGTCAACGCGGCGGTATCATCGATGAACAGCTTGGTTTCGGCCAACAGGCTCATCGCGGAGGTCAGCCGCGGCCAGTCGTCATCCTCGAGTTTGCCGGTCCGCACCTTATTCTGGTCGATCCGCCCGAGCGAGGACATCATCCGCATCGCCAAAGCGTCGCCCGGCATTTCCATACTGAATACCGCGACCGGCTTGCGGCTTTTGATCGCGATATTTTCGGCCATGTTCATTGCGATCGTAGTCTTACCCATCGACGGCCTGCCCGCGACAATGATCAAGTCGGCCGGTTGCAGCCCGGAGGTCAGACGGTCGAGTTCGGTAAAGCCGGTGCTTGCACCGGTGATCGAGCCCTCTTGCGCGAACATCAGCTCGATCCGGTCGACCGCTTTCGCGAGCAGCGATTTGATCGGCTGGAAGCCGCTTTGACCTTTTTGCCGGTTTTCGGCAATTTTGAACACTTCACGCTCGGCGTTTTCGAGCAGTTCGGAAGTATCGCGGCCTTCGGTATTGAAGCAGGAGTCCGAGATGTCGGTGCCGACATGGATCAACTGTCTCAGAATCGAACGGTCGCGCACGATGTTCGCATAACTGACGATATTCGCGGCGCTCGGCGTATCCTTCGCGAGTGTGCCCAAATACCCCAAACCGCCGGCATTATCCAGCTCGCCAATATTGTCCAGTGCTTCGGAGATCGTGATCACATCGAAAGGAATCTGTTTCGCGGCCAGATCCTCGATCGTCCTGAAGATCAGTCGGTGATCCTTCCGGTAAAAATCGTCGGCGGTTACCTTGTCCGCAACCGAATCCCAGGTTTGATTGTCCAACATCAGTCCTCCCAGCACCGATTGCTCGGCCTGGATCGAGTTGGGGGGGACTTTTAAAGAGTCGTGCGCGTAGTCGCGTGGAAAGGTAAGAGAATCAGGCATCCTGTGGCGAGATAAAAAGAGTGGACTAGATAGGTGGGGCAAGCGCCCATGATTTGGTATACTGCTATTTTATCAAAATTCGCGGTAACTCAGTGCGCCGTCTGACATATTGCATAAATTCATTAGGAGTAAAAGATGCTGAATAAAGTGATTTTAATAGGAAGGTTGGGAGCCGACCCGGAGGTTCGTTTCCTGCCGAGCGGCGGTCAGGTTACGAACATTCGTCTGGCCACCAGCAGAAGATGGCGCGATAAACAGACAAATGAGCGCAAGGAAGAGACGGAATGGCATCGCGTGGTATTTTTTTCCCGTCTTGCCGAAATCGCGGCCGAATATTTGAAAAAAGGCAGCCAGGTTTATGTTGAAGGGCGTATTCGGACACAGAAATGGCAGGGCCAGGACGGGCAGGACCGCTATACAACCGAAATCGTTGCCGAAGAAATGCACATGTTAGATACCCGTAGCGGCGGCACCGCCAGCTTTGGCGGAGACCAGCCGCAATCGGGTTATGCCGCTTCCGGCAGACCTGCGTCTCAAAAATCCGATGCGCCGATGCCTCCGTCTCCGTCGAATTATGATGATTTCGATGACGATATTCCGTTCTAGAGGTCACCTAAGACATTATATGTAAAGAATATATATAAGCCCATGTTACTATGGGCTTTTTTGTTTCTATCTTAGAGAAAAAGGGAAATTGCCCAGGTTTTATCCGATGCAATGCCGGGAAAGCCATAAAAACCGGTTGACCGAAAATCAAAAGGCTAAGACCGGTTTGCTGAAGGTAATCTGTCCTCCACATCAGGAACACTCCCAGCCAAGACCGTGATGGTTGAATCAACCGCGGCAGGAGAATAAGGAGGAGAAGTCGTCGATGGCGGCTGACTTACCGGCCGCAGGAAAGAGGCTATTTTGACAGGTGTGCTTCACAAAAAAGCCGTTCCGATTGCCCCCTTCATACGGAAGAACAACCGGAACGGCCATGGTGTACAGGAATACCGGAAGACCTATAAATGACTCGTCGGCTTTCCGGTATTAAAAGAAACGCCTAGCGTTAACGGATAACCTTCAGCTCGACGCGGCGGTTGTTAGCGCGGCCTTCTTCGGTATCATTGGTATCGGTGGGTTGAGTCAAGCCATAACCTACCGGCGTCAATGTCGCATTATTGCCTACATGCTTAATCAGATAATTGGCCACTGCTGCCGCACGGCGTTCAGAAAGCCTTTGGTTGTGTTCAGCCGATGCCGTATTGCTGGTATGACCTTGTACTTCGATCGTCACGCCCGGATTATTGTTGATAACTTGAGCCGCGCTGTCCAGTTCGCCGTAGTATTCCGGCTTGATTTTGCTCTTGTCATTGTCGAATTTGATATCGACGATCCAGCAACCGAACTGATTGACATGCGCTCCTTTCAGGGTATCGGGGCAGCGGTCATTGCAATCGTTAACACCGTCGCCATCGCCGTCAAGCGATTCACAGCTAGGCGCAGCCGCGGGAGCCGCCGGTTTCAGGAAAACGTTTTTGACGAATTCGGCCATGCCATCTGGTGTGGCAACATTTTCTGCTTCAGCACGAAAACCGCAGCCGGCAATATCGGACAAGCTGTTCAGCAATAACTTGCCGGCTTCTTCGTGTTTGTTGCCGACCCAGACAGAGTAAACGCAAAGACGCTCACCGTACTGTTGTTTGAGCGCTTGTACGGCAGGGACCGGGCTAGCCTCGAGTTCGTGACCATCACTCAGAATCAGCAATGCGATACGGCCCGATGTGCTGGAGAGGTCTGATGCCGCGGCTTCGATAGCCTCATGCATCGGCGAACCGCCGCTCGCGCAGGTCAACGCATCGATACCGGCGTTAAATGTGTTTTTTGAATAGGTGGTAGGGGGAAGGTTCAAAAAGGTGCTTCCCCATCCCGTGCAGGGGCCGAAACCGAAGCTGCGGATACCGGCAGTCAGTTTCAGATCAGGAATGGTTTGGTTCAAACGAGAGAGAATAGTTTTTTCAACCGAAAGTTTTGCAGGTGCATGGCCGGAGGCAAATCCGGAGCCTAGATAATCTTCACTCATCGAAGAGGAAGAATCGTTGATCACCAAGAAGTTGTCGGTTTTTTGTTGATACTGCCCAGAGGTCAGTAACTCGTTCAGATCCCTAGCCTGAAAGGGTTCAATTGTGCTTTCCGGAGTCGAAGCACAACCGGAAAGGAATAGTGCTCCCAATGAGGCGGCGATAATGAGTGATTTATTCATTGAAAATCTCCTTGTTACAAAACGATGAAGATAAAGTAATTGTGCAGTATCAGCAACAGCCCCGGATTCTAACATTGTCGATATGGTTTGAGTAGTTTATTTTGGTTGGATTGAACTTTTTGCTATTTACTTAATTTAAAATTGAGAAAGTGGTCACTATAAGCCTACATCACAAGATACCGCTATTGGACTTTAGTCCAATCGCCAAGTGATAAATGAATACCGGTTAGAATGAGTTTACCCGTAAACGCTTAACAATAGGTTAGCCTGTCGCCTGAAGAAAGAACCGAAGCTTCATCGATTGCATCAATTGCTTGTTCAAGCTTGTCGGATGTATTTAGTTTAGAGGGCCCGCTCCTGTTTCAATTTGTGCCAGAACCGGCTTCATCAATTTTGTTGCTGCCCCTTTTCGATGCAGAAAAGAACGGGTTTATGTGCCGGAATTTTGAAGCAAAGGCCCGATAAACGATAAAATATCCGGCTAATCGATTTTTTTAGTTAATTAACGGAATTCAATGACCATTACTACACGTTTCGCCCCCAGCCCAACCGGTTATTTACACATCGGGGGCGCCCGTACCGCACTTTTTTCCTGGCTTTACGCCCGCAAGCACGGCGGCGATTTCATTTTGCGCATCGAAGACACCGATCTTGAGCGATCCACACAGGAATCAGTCAATGCGATTCTGGAGGGCATGACCTGGCTCGGACTTGAGTATGACAAAGGTCCTTTTTATCAAACGCACCATTTCGATCGCTACAAGGAAGTCATTCAGCAGCTGTTGGCTCAGGGAGAGGCCTATTATTGCTGCTGCAGCAAGGAAGAACTGGAGGCCGTGCGCAACGAGCAAATGGCGAATAAGGAAAAACCGCGCTATAACGGTAAATGCCGCGAGGCGGGGCACAAGGGTGACGACGGACGCGACTATGTAATCCGTTTTAAGAATCCTGTAGACGGCGTCGTTACGATCAACGATCTGGTCAAAGGCGAGATCGTGGTTGCGAATAAAGAACTGGATGATTTGGTGATCGCGCGTACGGACGGCTCGCCGACTTATAATCTGACCGTCGTGGTCGACGACATGGATATGAAAGTCACCCATGTCATTCGCGGCGATGATCATATCAACAATACGCCACGGCAAATGAACATTCTGAAGGCGTTAGGCGCTCCTTTGCCGGCGTATGCGCATTTGCCGATGATACTCGGTTCGGACGGAGCGCGTCTGTCCAAGCGGCATGGCGCAGTCAGCGTGATGCAGTTCCGTGATGACGGTTATCTGCCGGAAGCCTTACTGAATTATCTGGTGCGTCTCGGCTGGTCGCATGGCGATCAGGAGGTTTTCTCGGTCGACGAAATGGTCGAATATTTCGAACTGGAAAACGTGAATGTTTCCGCATCGACGTTCAATACGAAGAAGCTCTTGTGGCTGAATCATCAGTACATCATGAATAGCGATCCGGCGCACATCGCGCGCCACTTGAGCTGGCACATCGGTCAGTTGGGGATCGATCCTTCGGAAGGCCCGGCTTTGGTCGAAGTCGTGAAGGCGCAGCGGGAGCGCAGCCAGACACTGATCGAAATGGCGCAGGCGAGCGCGTTTTTCTACCGGGATTTTGACGACTATGATGAGAAAGCGGTCAAAAAGAATTTTACCCCGGAAGCCGCCGAGGTGCTGGCTGCAGTGCACCAGCGATTCGCTGAGCTCGAAGTCTGGGAAGGGGGAGCGCTGCATCAGGTGATCGTCGACCTGGCCGAAGAAAAAGCCTTAAATATGGGGAAAGTGGCTCAGCCGTTGCGCGTGGCCGTCACCGGCACGGCCGTTTCGCCGGCGATTGATGTGACTTTGACATTGCTGGGTAAGGATAAGACTTTGTCCAGAATACAAAAAGCCATCGAGACGATAAAAAGTTCAAATTAATATTGGACAGAAAGGCTAAGTCCTGTATAATAGTCTTTCTAAACTGATGGGGCCATAGCTCAGCTGGGAGAGCGCTTGCATGGCATGCAAGAGGTCAGGAGTTCGATCCTCCTTGGCTCCACCAAAATTAAGACGGATTGACACTTAAATTATTTGTCCCCATCGTCTAGCGGCCTAGGACACTGCCCTTTCACGGCGGTAACAGGGGTTCGAACCCCCTTGGGGACGCCACTTGTCAATAGTACACCTATTGATTGGTGTTAGACAGTAATTAAGTGAAAACCAACCGGGCGTTTGTTTTAACCAAAACATCATGCCAGACAGATCAGATTCTGTCCCCATCGTCTAGCGGCCTAGGACACTGCCCTTTCACGGCGGTAACAGGGGTTCGAACCCCCTTGGGGACGCCATCTTTGAAGGGCTATCCGAAAGGATAGCCCTTTTTTATTGCCTCGCGTTTTTGGGCGACCGTCTGCGCCTGATTCATTTTGTTTGCTTTTCGAAATCAGCGATTTCCGCGGCGACTTGTTCAGACTCTGCGATATCAATGCGCCAGAATCGCCAGCGGATTAACGTGGTGAATCATCAAAAAAAACCCAGATCGATCAGTCTGAGCTTTCCGGCTTTTTGCTGCTATAAATCTGATCGACCAGTTCTTTAAACCAGTATGGACGCGCAATCAGCACATACAATACGAGGGTTTCCAGAATCGGCAGCGGAATCACATGCAAAACGATTAATCCGACCACCGCAATGAAACATAAAACCAGTCTGGAAGAGAAGGAATCTTTATATTTGCTCATAGCGGATGAGGCAGGTTGGTTTATTTGAACTCATTGACATCGACTTCTTCGTCGTCAACGCGATTATTGTATATTTCCTGAACCGCATGCTTGAACCACAGCGGCCGGAAGAGCAAAACGTAGAGTAAAACGAACCCAAGCACCGGTACGGGCAACGTATCGAGCAACATGAACAACAGAAGCAGAATTATCCATTTGATTCTGACAAAGACAGTGTTATGGCTCATGCTCGTAAATACTCATAATGACACACTCCGATAAAATAACTCAGTTAGGCTCAATTAGACAGCGCAAGCGGCAATTAGATTAATCCCTGCCTCTTTCGAGCCTGTCGAGCAGAATGGCAATCAGCATATCGTTCATCACATTCACGCCGGACCGGAAGCGCGCTATGATCCAGTCGATCGTGGTGATCAGCGGCACCGCGATAACCACCAGTCCTTCCGGCAGGCACGCACTGCTCAATACCAAAGGGAGGGCAATCAGGCCCGCTTCCGGGATTCCAGAAATGCCGATGCCTACCATAATAGCCGCGGCAATAATAATCAATTGCTGCGCGAAATTCAGTTCGATGCCGATCGCTTGTGCCAGGAACAGCGCTGCCATCGCTTCATACAGAATGATGCCGTCATTGTTCAAATTAGTGCCTATGCAGACCGACAGACGCGCCGAACGGCTCGAGATGCCCATCTTTTCCGTCAGGCAACGCAAGGTGATCGGCATCGTCGCGAGGCTGCTGTTAGTCGACAGACCGGTCATTATCGCATCGGCACCTTCACCGAAATAGCGTCGGATCGGCATCTTGCCACCCCATTTTGCCACGCACGGATAATAAACGAGCGCATGGATCATCAAACCGCCCAGCATCGTGACTAAAAATACCGCAACCAATTCAAAAACCTCCAGACCCGCTTTGCCGACCACCTGCGCGACGACACCGAAAACCGCGAACGGTATGGCCTTGACGACCCAGAGCAGCATCTGGATCAGCAGGCGGCAGCCGAGGCCGATCAGTTTTTCGAGCAGGTGCAGACCCGACTGATCCTCGTCTGCGGCCTGCCGTTTCAGTCGGCGGATTGCACTGCCGGCCAGCAGGGCCAGTAAAATGATCGCAATCATGTTATTTTTGACGAATGGTTCAGCCAGACTTTCCGGTATGTAGCCTGCGATATTTTTTAACGGATCGAGCGTAAGATTTGCCGGTGCCGGCTTTGGCGCCAGGCTATTTCCTCCGCCTTGCAGCTGAGCGGTCATCGCTGTCAGCCTGCCTTCCCAAAAATGGCCTGGATGCAGGCAATTCATCAACGTCAGACCGATGATTATCGCCACCGCCAGATTTATCGAACATAAACCCAACAGGCGGCGGCCGTGCTTGAACGAGATGTCTGTATTGATCATCGCGTCCAGGATAGCGAAAAAGACCAGAGGCGCCGCCAGGGCTTTCAACAGACGAATCACCAGTTGTCCCAATTGGCCGAGCGTCGCGTTGTTCAATAAATTGAAGCCATAATTCTCGGTTCCGAAAATGACGCCCAGAATAGTCCCGGACAGAACGCCGATAATGACCTGAATATATAAAGGCAATGCGAATAGGCTGGGCTTGTTCATGAAGAAGGCTTGTTCAGGGAAGCAGGGAATCCGATTCAGTGTATCATTCTGCATATTGAGAAGATAACCGGTGATCCGGGTTTGGGTGTAATATGTTCTAATCCTAGTCCTGTAGGAATACCGCCATGAGTTCTTGCTGCCATGATCCGACCAAACCTCCAAGAGCCGATCCCCGAGACATACTGAGGGAACAAACTCGCTACGATAATTTGGTTCGCGATCTTTTCACCGGTGATCCAGAAAAAATCCTGCTCAGACTGGTGAATGAATCCAGTCCTTATCTCCGGGAATTGGCCGCCCTCAGGGCGCATTATCCAACGGTGCGTTTGCACGCAATCGAATCGTTGAATTCAAAAAGTCTTGAGACGCTTGAGCTTATCCGCCAGAAAGAGCCGGAATCGCCTTTCGGCGAGGCGGCCCGTCAACGGATCGAACAGTTGAAATAACTCATCCGCTCATACACGGTAATTTCACTATTTGGGAGTCTTACGATGAAATCGTTACCAATACTCTGGATGATTGTTGCTTCATTTACCTCTCATGCTGTCTGGGCTTACGGCAGCAGCAGTAGCTCAAAAGCCTGCGAAAAACCGGGCTTTAGCCAATTTTCTCCGCCGGACAAGGCGGATGTGTCCCCGAACGCCGGATTTTCGTTTATTGCCTCGCCAAATACCAAACCGGAGACGATCAAAGTAGCTGTCAAAAACAGCCCGGTATCGGTTGCGGTGAAGCCGGTTGCGCAGGGTTTTCAGGTCAGTGGAACGCTGCCAGCGGCATTGCTGGGGACTTTTGCCAGAATCAGTATCAATGCCGAAGGGGCAAACCAGTGCAAAGGGAACGGGGGATGGCTGGTGAATATCGGCAAATGATGCAACAGTTCCTCGGGAAAATCGCCAGCAAGGTCCGTCTCTGACATGAAACATAAACTCGACAACAAGAAAATCCGCAAGGAAGAATACAAAACCATCCTGACTGAATTGCAGATTGAACTGGTCAAACTGCAGAAGCACATTATCAAGCACGACAAAAAAGTGCTGATCATTTTCGAAGGACGCGATGCCGGCGGCAAGGACGGTTCGATCAAGCGGATCATCCAGCATCTGAGTCCGCGCGAAACCCGCGTAATCGCATTGGGTAAACCTTCCGACCGGGACAACAGTAGCTGGTATTTTCAGCGCTATGCGCCGCATCTGCCGGCTGCTCAGGAAATAGTCTTGTTCAACCGCAGTTGGTACAACCGCGCCGGCGTCGAGCGGGTGATGGGCTTTTGCAGTGACGAGGAATATCACGAGTTTCTCGAAACCGTTCCGGATTTTGAGCTGATGTTGGTACGATCCGGCATCAAGCTCTTTAAATACTATCTGGATATCAGCCGTGAAGAACAAAAGCGGCGTCTTGAAGCCCGTGAACGGGATCCACTGAAACAATGGAAAACCAGCCCAGTCGATCTGGAAGCCGTTAAGCATTGGGATGACTATAGTCTCGCTCGCAACATCATGTTCGCCAGGACCCATCATCTGGATGCGCCTTGGACGGTGGTGCGGGCCGACGACAAAAAAAGCGCGCGTATCAATATCATCAAGGATATATTGCTTCGTCTTGAATATAAGGACAAAATCGAGGCCAAAGTGCTTCCCGATACCGACATCGTGTTCAATTATGCGGAAAGCTATCTGAAAAACGGGATGATAGCGGAGTAGGATTGTTCGATCCCGCACCCGCTTTGATTACGCCCAGCCAATACATGCAATCGCCGTAAGAAAGGGACAAGGATGGGTGTTCCTTATGCGTTCCGTTATCCAAGTCATCCTCAATTTCAACCGCGAACTTAACATCAAGCATAGATGTCAACAGTCTCGTGTTCGAAGCCGAAAAATCGTAGGAGAATTCATGAGCAAGGGTCAATCACTCGCGAATCAAGATGCCGCATCGATCATTGCCTTTTTGAGAAAATGGCTGGACCGCAATGTGATTGATCTGGGCCGGCAGATGCGCATCAGCTATGTGCCGCCATTAATGGTTTATCTGGCGGCGGGCGTATCCGGTCTGACCGGCATTGTCGGGACTTTTTTCGTGAAGGAATATCTCGGCCTGAGCGCCGAATTTTTGGCTGGTCTGGGGTTTTGGGCAATGCTGCCCTGGGCCTTGAAGATGCCGGTAGGGCATCTGGTCGATTTGTTGTGGCGCCACAAGGCCGGACTGATCTATCTGGGGGCTTCGCTGATCGCGGCCAGTCTGCTGATCATGATCAACCTGTTGAGCGATCTGGAATACATGCAGTCCGTGTGGCCTGTCGAAAACTGGTATGTTTTGGCGGCGCTGCTGGCTCCGGTCGGCTATGTGATTCAGGATACCGTAGCCGATGCGATGACCGTGGAAGCTGTTGCCGTCACCAACGAGCAAGGCCGGCCGCTTCCCGAACCGGAAATTCTGGCGGCGCATACCACGATGCAGACCCTGGGCCGGGTCGCGATCATCGGCGGCAGCCTGCTGGTGGCGGGCGTGAATGTCGCGTTTTTCAGCGGCGTGGAATCGATGACCGCGGCCAAAAAAGCGGCGATTTATCTGTCGATTTACCGATGGGCGCTGTGGATTCCGGTGATTTCGATCCTGGGCGTTGCGCTGTCGGCGTATTTGCGTTCGCAGAAAGAATGGCGCCTTGCCGCGCAAGGTTTCGAGCTTGAAGAGATTCGCCGCCTGGCCTTTGCCGATACACATGCAGTCCCTGCAGTGAATTGGCCGCTGTTGGGCGGGGGCCTCGGATTTGCGTTGTTTGCTGCGGCGATCGGACTGGGCGGCTTTTCGAACAGCGAAGAGATCGTTTTCAGCGGGTCGCTGACCATCGTGCTGTTTTTGATGTGGCGATTGACGATGGATCTCGATCGCAAAACGAAAAATCAATTGTACGGAACTGCGTTCGTGATCTTCGCGTTCCGCGCCGTGCCGACCGCCGGAGCGGGCGAAACCTGGTGGATGATCGACGACCTCGGCTTCGACCAGCAGTTCATTTCGAAGTTATCGCTGATTTCGAGCGGACTGACCCTGGTTGGCATGTTTCTGTTTCGCCGCTTCATGGCCGAACGCCCGATTACCTATATCATCGCGGTGCTGACCATTGTGCTGGGGGTGCTTTACCTGCCGAATATCGCGCTGTATTACGGCCTTCATAAATGGACGGCGGAGGTGACCGGCGGCATCGTCGATGCCCGCTTCATCGCGCTGGTCGATACCGCTCTCGAATCGCCGCTGGGCCAGATCGCGATGATTCCGATGCTGGCCTGGATCGCCAATTCGGCGCCGAAACAGCTGAAAGCGACTTATTTCGCGGTGATGGCGGCGTTTGTGAACCTTGCGCTGTCCTTGTCGCAACTGTTGACCAAATGGCTGAATCAGGGCTTCGTGATCACGCGCGAGGTGCGCGACGCGGCAACCGGCCAAATCGTGATTCCCGCAGATTACCGCGAACTCGGCTGGCTGCTGATCGTGGTGATGGGTCTGAACCTGATGATCCCGATCGCAGCGATTGTGCTTGCGAAACGGACCTGGCTGAAAGAGCCGTTTCGGGCTTAACCTTCCGGCAGAAAGCCGCCGGCCTGCATGCTCCATAAACGGTAATAATAACCTTTCAGCGCCAGTAATTGATCATGCGGGCCGTCCTCGACGATACGGCCCTGATCGAAGACCAGGATGCGGTCGAGGTAAGCGATCGTCGATAAGCGGTGCGCGACCGCAATCACGGTCTTTCGTCCCATCAGCTGGGCCAGATTTTCCTGAATTGTTTTTTCGGTAACCGAATCCAGGCTCGACGTCGCTTCGTCCAGGATCAGGATCGGCGCATCCTTCAGCATCACCCGCGCAATCGCAATTCGCTGCCTTTGGCCGCCGGACAGCTTGACGCCGCGCTCGCCGACCAGCGCGTCATAACCTTCAGGCATCGCCTGAATGAAGTCATCAGCATGCGCGAACGCGGCAGCGTTGACGATTTCCCGATCATTCGCGTCGAGCTTGCCGTAGCCGATGTTTTCCTTCAGGCTGCGGTGGAACAGCGTCGGATCCTGAGGGATCAGGCTGACTTGTTGATGCAGCGATTCTTGTGTCGTTTGAGCGATGTCCATGCCGTCGATGCAGATTTTGCCTTGCTGCGGTTCATAATTGCGCAGGATCAGGCTGACGAAAGTCGATTTGCCCGAGCCTGAAAACCCGACCAGCCCGACCCGCTGGCCGGGTTCGATCACCACATTCAGGTTCCTGAAAACCGGTTGGGCCGGATGATAGCCGAAGGTGACATGGCGAAATTCGATCCGTCCCTCGGTTACTTTCAGTGGTTTCGCGTCAGGCACATCAACGATGTCGTGCGGCCGAACGATCGTCTCGACACCATTCGCGATATTGCCGACATATTCGAAAAACTCCAGAAAATGGCGTGACAGATTGCGCGCGTCGGCGATGATGATCAGCGCCAGGCCCACGCTCATAGTAAAATCGCCGACGCCAATCAGGCCGTCCTGCCAGAGGGTCAGCGCATAATAGATCGTGCCCAGTTTCAACGCGCCGGCTGAGATGAATTGAAACCAGCGCACCCGCTCCATAAACCAAAAGGTGCGGCGTGCGGCTTTCAGTTCGGTGTCCAGAAAGCCCTGCAAATAATCGCGTTCGAACTTTTGGCACGCGAATAGCTTGGCATTCAGACTGTTAGTGACCGAATCGACGATCTTGCCGTTCACCATGCTGCGAATGCCGGCATAATGTTGCGAATAGGGACGGCAGCGCGTAGCCAGCCAGAAAGAAATCACCACATACACGAAAACCCAGGCAGCGACAAAAAGCCCGAGTCCCTGATGCACCCCGAGCAACAAAGCGGTAGAGACGCTGAAAGTAATCGTAATCGGCCAGAAATCGCACAGCACCGCCCAGATCGTATGATTAACGCTGATCGCGGTTTCGCTGATCCGATGCGCGAGCGCACCGGCAAAATGGCTGCCGAAATAGCGCGCGGAATGGTATTGCAGATAAGCAAACAAAGAGCGCGTGGTGCGCTGGCGAAGGCGTGGTCCGATCGTGATCAATATCGCGCCGCTGGCCCGGCTGCACAGGATCTCGGCTATAGTCAGCCCGCCCAGGAACAGCAAGGGGCCTCGCAATGCATCAAGCGCGGCATGAGCATCGGATAGATCGCCGGCGACGCCTTCCATGATTGCCTTGACCGCATAGGGCACCAGGATGCTGCCGGCGGCCTGGCCCGTTTCAAAGACGATCATCAGCGTTATCCAAGCTTTGAAACTGGACAGGCAATAGAGGATAAAAGGGATTGTGCCGACAGGCAGCGGCGGCGCTTCGGCGGCGCGGCGCATCGCTGGCGAGGGTTTGGTTTTAGACATCAACGAGAGAGCCGGGAGGCACTGGACAAATAATTATTATACCTGTCCTGAGGCTGCGGATGCCGGAATCATGGCGGTTCAATGAGAATGAATGAGGGCTTCTTCAAAGCCTCCTGCACAAGGATAATAAAGTCGGCATGATAGGCAACCGGATGGTGAGACAGTAACTTCTTTGCTGAAATCGCCTTACAATAGTCCACTCCTAAACCGCTAAACGAGGATTGTCGTTGCCAAACCCCACCCCCTATAAAGTTATGTTCAGCGCCGGCGAAGCATCCGGCGACCAGCACGCCGCCCATATGTTCGAAGAAATGAAAAAACTTCGGCCCGACATGCAAGGCATCGGTATGGGCGGTACAAAAATGGCCGGAGCGGGGATCGATGTACGTTACGACTCATCGCAAATCGCCGTGATCGGCCTGGTCGAGGTAGTCAAACATTATGCCGAAATCCGCCGCGCGCTAAAATTGATGCAGTCGCTGCTGGCGACCGAGCGTCCGGATTTGCTGGTTTGTGTCGATTACAAGGAATTCAACTTCAAGCTGGCAACTTATGCCAAACAGATCGGCATCAAGGTGTTGTTTTATGTCAGCCCGCAGGTATGGGCATGGCGCCCGGGCAGGGTCAAGCAGTATGGCCGCGTGATCGACATGATGGCCGTGATCTTTCCGTTCGAGACGGCTTATTACGAGGCCGAAAACGTGCCGGTGCGCTATGTCGGCCATCCTTCGGTGGACAAGGTGCATCCTCAATACAGCAAAGGTGAAGATTTCGCGCGCTTCGGCCTGCTCGCCGATAAACCGGTCGTCGGCCTGTTGCCTGGCAGCCGGAGCGGCGAAATCAGGCGCATGCTGCCGGTCATGCTGAAAGCAGTCGAAACGATTTCAGCTCGTGTGCCTGGCGTGCAGTTCATCCTGCCGCAAGCCGGATCGATTGCCGATGAGATGCTGCAAGAATACCTGCAAACCTCGCCGGTAAAAATTACGGTGATCAAGGATCAGCCGTACGATGTGATGCAATGCTGCGACGCGATCATGACGACTTCGGGCACCGCCTCGCTCGAAATCGCCCTGCTGACCGTGCCGATGGTCATTTGCTACAAATTATCGCCGCTGACCTACTGGCTGGGCCGGTTTCTAGTTAAAACCCGGTTTATCGGCCTGCCGAATATCGTGGCCGGCAAAAGTATCGTGAAGGAGCTGATTCAACATGAGGCCAGCGCCGAAAAACTGGCCGCCGAGATTACTCATATTCTGACCGATGCGGACTATGCCCGGCAGATGCGCGGGCATCTGCAAGGCGTCAAAGCGAGCTTGGGGCAGGGCGGCGGTTCGAAAAATATGGCGGCGCTGGCTTTGGAAATGCTGACGTCGGCCGTTAAAAATTCACGTTGATATTGGTCAGCCAGATGTGATTGGCGCCGTCCGGGGCGCTGAAATTATTCACGAACTGAAACTGGTAGCCAGTATCGATATTGATTTTCGGCGTAATCTTGTAGCCTATCCCCACATAGCTTCGATTCTGGTTGATGCCCGACTGGACCGCAGTGGCGAGGCGGCCGTGGTTGATCGAATTGAAATAAACGAACAGCTCGTCAGCCGCAATCAGATATGCCTTTGTCGCGGGCAGCGAATAGACGAAGCGAAAACGGTGGCGCATCCGGTATGCGGTGTCCTCGTTCTCGAAAAAACGCTCTTCGAAGCGGAAGCGGTATTGAAAATTCAATTGCGGCGTCCAGTTGTCAATCCACTGCAGTTGCTGCATGAAGTCGTTGGTAGCCAGATCGAAGTCGGTGTCTTTGCTGTATTCGCCCTGCCATGTATAACCGAGCCACAACTGCAGTTTCTGGGTCAGCTTATAGCCCAGCAAGGGCCGTACGATGATCTGGCTGAATTCCCCGTTATCGTGTTTCGTGCGCGGCGCCAGTTCGAGAAATGCCAGATAATTACTGCCGCCGAAGTCGGTCTGATAGGTGTTGCTGAGCCACATGCCCCAGTCATCTTTCACGGGCGCTGCCGCGGCAAGGCTTGATGCGCTGATCAAACAGCTGAGCAATAAAGTGAGTAAATGGTTCCTCATAACCGTATCGAGCTGACAGGACTCACGCCGGTTTCAAGGCGCAGTAATTCCGAAAATCAATGTTTGGAAAGATATTATCCATGATTTCGAGCGCGGACAGATAACGCTCGTCGATTTTGCCTTTGCGCAGGCTGTCGTATAAGTAATTGAAACGGGCTAAATGATCGGTGAGGCGTTTGTTTGCATACTCGACCGTAGTGCCCGACTTCATGATGAACGGCCAGTCGGATGACTGGGCGAGCAACAGCGAGCGGACTGCCTGATTGAATGCTCGTTCCTGCAAGGCATTGAGCGAGACGCCTTTGAGCTCGGCGACAAAATCTTCCAGCTGCCGGCTGGCCTGGTGCAGGAAAGGATAGATCCAGTCGTTCGTTTCGTTGATCCAGTAGCCGGAATACCCTTGCGCGCCCCAGGTCGAAGCAGAAGGCGTTGCAACTTGCGGAGAAGGGAATTGTCTTAGGTAGTCGCCGCAGCTGACCGTGTCGATGTGGTTTTTGCCTGCAATCCGCAGCACCTGTTCAAGCCAGTAGGGGCCTTCGAACCACCAGTGACCGAACAGTTCGGCATCGTAGGGCGCGACGATCAGCGGCGAACGGTCCGTGCGGCCTGTCAGTCTGTCGATTTGCTGCCGGCGCTTGGCAATAAAATCCCGCGCATGCAGTTCAGCTTTAGTCCGCGCGGCTTTCGGGTTGTAGATCTGCTTGGACTGGTTTTTGCCGGTGACACGGTAATATTTGATACCGGTATTGGCGCGGATTTGCCCATCCGGAAGATAAGGGCCGATAATGTCCAGGTCCAGGTCAAAGCCGATGTCGCGATAGTATTCGCGGTAATCGAAATCGCCCGGATAGCCCAGATGGGAACTCCATACCTGTTCGGACGATTCCGGGTCGCGCGCAAACGCAGCGACACCGTTATCGCAGGCGAGCGGCGCATAAACGCCGCTGACCGGCGGCCGGCTCGCATTCAGAAGGCTGTGCGAATCGACGAAAAAATACTGAATGCCCGCGTCCTTCAGTACGGATTCAAGGCCCGGGTAGTAACCGCATTCCGGCAGCCAGAATCCCGTCGGCGCAATACCGAAATGGCTGCGAAACGTGTCGATGCCGACGTTGATTTGATTGCGCACGGCGACTTCACTGACGCTGAGCAGGGGCAGAAAACCGTGCGTCGCAGCCGTCGTGATCAACTCGAGCTTGCCGAGCGCCTGATGTTTGCCGAACGCACTGAGCAAATCGCCTTGGTATCGGCTCTGATAGACGTTTAAGGTATGCCGGTAAAAACGCCGGTATAGCCGTGCCAGTTGATTGAATTCAGGCGCTTTGCGGGTCCTGACGATTTCTTTTTCAGCCAGTTCGATCAGTTTATGAAGATGCTTCAGATAGCGGCTCTGTAACAGTTCGTCGCGCAGCATCGATATCAAAGGCGGCGACAGCGACAGCGTCAATCGGTAGTCGATGCGGTCGTCTTCCAGCCGGTCAAGCATGCCGATCAACGGAATATAGCATTCTGTCATCGCCTCGAAAAGCCAGTTTTCCTCGAAAAAACTCGGGTGTTCGGGGTGGCGCACGAAAGGCAGATGCGCATGCAGGATAATGCTGAGGAAGCCTTTTTCCATAGGATATTTTACAGGCCGAGTCCCGACGCCTGTTCGGACGGTTTTGCCGGCCCGGATTCGGGTAGCCGTTCGGAATCGATCGTCATATCGTTGAAAATACTCATAAGTTCGGCATAAAGTCTGGCAATCCCGGGCATCGCGGCAATTGGGCTCGAATTCGGAGTCATGGACGAGTGTAGAGGGAAATACGCCCCTTGCCGCTGTATCGCGTTCAGCATTTCCTGCACAGTCGATGGGACGGGCAGGGGTTCATTGCCGGTGGCGCTTTGTGGCAACGAAACATCCGGATCAAATCGCTTTTTTCCCGGCGAGGCCGGCACATGCACGAGATTCGAATGCGCGAGCACCTCGAGGCTATGGTCCGGGTTCAACTTACCCAGCGTAGCGGAATAGTTCGTATCGTCGACCGGCAGACGTATCTTTTTCCGTTTCGCGGCGTTGTCGGCCGGAATATCGAAATAGAGATTCAATCCAGTGATTTCCTGTTTCGCATTCGGCCGCCAGTAAATACGCAAAGTCAAAGGTTGCTGCAAATTGTGATCCGGTATCAGCGGTGGGCTGGAGCCGGCATCCCAGTATGCATACAGGTGGTGCGGATCGACCGGCAGCAGGAGTATTTCCGGAACGCTGCTGGAGGCTTTCGGCATGAAACGCTGGCTGATGTCCTCGCTGATCGCCTGCAGCTCCCGGTAACTGAAGTTCCCGGTCGCCGGTCGCTCCGTCAGAACGGCAGTGGCTGCGGAAACCGTGACATGGGCTGGCGGAAAATTCCCCATAGCGGCCAACGAGGCCTTATTCGGCGAGAATTTAAGCGTAATTTCTTCGCTGATCGCCCACATCTCATCCGGAGTCAGATCGATGGGAGAACGTGATTCTACCGCGGCGGAAGTTATCGACATGAATGAAGAGCAAACCTTCCCTGGATTTTTCCAAGAGCGCGGGGAGTCGGTAATCCATTTTCAGTCTTATCCTGCATCGTTCAGCTATCTGTATCGCGATCAGGACGCCATTTTCAGCATACCCATGCCGTTCGGTTTTTTGACGATCTGCAAACGCGCTTTGAAGCGCTTTTGTACGCTTTCGACATGAGAAATGACGCCGACCGTTTTGCCGTGCTGGGTATGCAGGCTTTCGAGCGTGCTGATCACGGTAAACAGGGTTTCGGCGTCGAGACTGCCGAAGCCTTCGTCGAGAAACAACGAATCGACCGATTTGCCGTTGCTGGCCAGTTCGGAAAGCCCGAGTGCCAAAGCCAGACTGACCACGAAGCTCTCGCCGCCGGACAGAGTGCGGGGCTGGCGGCGCGCATTGCCTTGCAGGGTGTCCTCGACCTCGAGCGCGAGCCCTTTTTCGCTCGGTATTTTGCGCAGATAATATCGGCCGCTCATTTTTTCGAGCAAGGCATTCGTTTTGCCGAGCAGTTGGTCGGCGATTTTCTCCTGTACACGGCGGCGGAATACCATTCCGCTTTCGGCATGGATCAGTTGCTGTTCTTCGGTCAATGCCTTGACAACCACTTCCTGATCTTCGAGCTGGGCATGTGCCGCTTCGTACCGACTGCGAAGCCGCTCCTGCTCCTTCAATAAATTATCCAGATGCCGCACTTCGAAATGCGCGATTTCGAGTTTTTGAGTCACACTGCGCACCTGCGTATTAATTTCCTCGAGCAACAGTTCGGTGTCTTTTTCGCGCATCGCTGCATCCAGTTGCTGACGGTTGCTTTCCATGACCGCTGAGGTTTCGGCGGCGCGTTGCGCCAGATAAGCGGCTTTCTGTTCCAGTTCGAGGCGCGATGCCTGCAGCGTCAGCATTTCCTTGACCTCTTCGATGCTCGAAAAGTTGGCTTCCTGCATCTTTGTTTGCAGAGCTTTCTGATGCACGTTAACAAGCGCCTGCTTTTCAGCGAGCCGCACGCGTTCGGCCGCGATCAACTTCTGCTTGTCGAGCAGCGCCAGATGTAGCGCGACACTTTCTTCTTTTTGCAGCTTGCTGCCGAAACGGGCAATTTTTTCCTCAAAGTCTTTCAATTCCCCGCGGATCGCCTGGTCGCTGGCCGCCAGTGCCGCCAGGTCTTCTTCCAGGCCCTCTTTCCGGATCAAATGGGTCTGATATTCATGACGGCGGCGGCTGAGCTTGTCGTAAAACTGTTCTTCCTTGCCTTTTCCCGGCATTTTTTCGCCAAGCAGCGCAAGCTGTTCGGTCACCTTTGCGGATAGCTCTTTTTCTTCCTGGACCGCCGCAGTCAACGCATTGGTGAGTTCAAAAGGGTCCTGCGGCTGATCTTCTCGCTCGGATTCAAGTTTTTGATACGCGGCAGTCAGTTGCTCGATTACCGCACTGCTTTTCGCGATCTGTAATTTCAGTTTTTCGATGCTTTGTAGCTTGTTACGATGCTTGCCAAGCAGAAACGTGATCTCCTTGAACTGCCCGGCTTCCTCATCGTAGAGTTCATCCATGCGTTTGACCTGATCGATCTCCAGGCTTTGTAGGATATGCAGCCGATTGCGCAGGGTCCCCCATTGCGCCTGAATCTGTCGTGCTTTTTGATGGGTGACCGCATTTTTCTCTGCCAGCCGGCGCGCATCCTCGACCTCAATCTCCATGCGTTCGGCTCTGGCGATTTCCGCGCGTAGGCGTGCCTGCTGATCGGCCAGCGCATTTACCGAACTGCCGACTGCCGGCGGCTGTTTCGCATAAGGATGCTGTAACGCGCCGCATAAAGGGCAGGGCTTCCCGTCGATCAGATGATGACGGTCCTCGACCATGCGCTTCATCATGTTTTCCCGGTAAACCGCGCCTTCAAGGATTAACCGGATATTCTCGTCGCGCTTGATGCTTTCGCGAAGTTCTGCGAGCTCGCGCGCCAGCTCATCCGGATCGGGAAGGGTGCTCGAGGTTTTTTTGAACAGCCCGAACAAACCGGAGCCGTTTCCCGCCAGCTTCCGGTATTGTATGGCAAGTTCCTTCAACTCCTTGAAAGAGTTGACGCGCGCCTGCTGATCGCGGTGCAATTCTGTCAGCTCTTCCGGTGTTTTGCCTTGCAGGAGCGAGGCGACGGTTTTTTCCTCGATCGCGAGTTGTTCCTGAAAACGAGCGACGTTCGCGGTTTCCTTGTCGATCGCGGCTTGCGTATTGCGAAGTGAAGCAGAGGCATTTTTGGCCCAGTCATCGAAGGCCTTTTGCTTCTGGCTCAGCTCATGGATTTCCTCACGCAGGTTTTTCAGCTTGATTGTTTCGGGAAAGTTGTCGACCAAAGAGGCATCGCCGACATGCTGCGCGAGCCAATCGGCGATCTCCTGCAGAGCCGCTTTCTTTTCGGCGCCCTGGGCGGCCAGGACCTGCAATTTTCCGGTTTGCATTGACCGAGCCAGCTCAAGCTGGCTCATTTGCGATTGGATGTCGTAAAGTGTTTCCTGTTGAGCTTCCAGCGACCGGCTGCCCAAGCCTTCAGGAGCCGGCTGAGGTTGACTCTGGCTCGCCAGCAAATCCTCAAGCTGCTTTAATTCCGCGGTCATCGCCGTTAGTGCCGATTGGCTTTCCTGTACGGCTTGATCGCTTTCCTGGATCGCTGCCAGGTCTTTTGCAAACGGCTTCAGATCCTGCAGGGTATCCAGACGCGTCAAAATTTGCTGAATGCGGTTCTGTTCCTGTTCGAAAGCCTGAAGTTCCTTGTGCTGTCCTTCGATTCGGCCCTCTAAACCTTCAATCTTCTGCAGCGCGAGCTGCTGTTCCTGAAGCCAGCCCAATTCCTCCTGCAGGGCAATGAACTGATCATTGAAGTCCTGCAAGTCATGCTCGGAAGCTTCCCGTTTCGCTGCATCCATGACCGGAATCAGCGCCAGTTCCCGGCTGATCAGTTCCAGTTTCTGGTTAGCCTCGGCGAACCGGGTTTCGATATCGCGTTTATAATCCGCATAAATATCGCTGCCGACGATTTTTTCGAGCATGTCCATCCGTTCGCTGTCCAGCGCATTCAAAAACGCGGAGAAATCGCCTTGCGCGAGCATGATCGAGCGGGTGAAATTACGGAAATTCATGCCGGTGATTTCGGTCAGTTTCGCATTGACCTCGTGCGGTGTCGCCGCCAGGGTTTCTTCCTGACCGTTCAAATGCAGCAGTCGCATTTCGGGAGACTGCAATTCGCCGCTTGCATTGCGCAGCACCCGCCAACTCGACCGGTATTTGTCCTCGCCCATCGCAAACTCGATTTCGGAAAAACATTCGTCGGTATGACGGGTCATCACATGCTCGGCGGGGCGGTCGAAGCGGTAAGTTTCGCCGTACAGCCCCAGCGTGATCGCGTCCAGGATACTGGTTTTGCCTGAACCGTTGGGGCCTGTGATCGCAAATACGCCCGTATCGGTGAACGGAGATTGCTCAAAATTGATCCGATGCTCGCCTTCCAACGAGTTGACGTTTTTGAAGTGGATATTGAGAATTTTCATAGGCGGACGCTTCAGGCATTCAATCGGAAAACGCTGTTAAACCGACAAATTATAACGCCGATAGCGGGCCTATGGGTGATTTAAAAGCGACTTAGCCAAGAAAATTCGAAAGATGATGAGCGTAGGGTTTTTCATGGGTCGGGGCAAGATAGCGTATCTGGACCTGGAGAGGGTAAAAAATGGGCATTCTGCTCATCGACTGACAATTTTAAAACCCTTGATGCTTGAGTCAGTCCACCACTCAGCCCCGGCAACGGGTATAAATCTGGTTAAACAGGGCGTAAAAGTCCGTTAAAAACGGTTGCGCCGGACATTCCAGCTTTAAAGTTTTACCGCCTTTAATGCCGCCTCATCTCGCGGCAACGATTCGGTTTTGTTAAAATCGCCGCGTAGCACCTTCAACGCGTATTTTTCCCGATCAATCTCATTGCGCGTACGTACGCCTAGCCGGCGCAATATCGGCATCGGAGGACACCAGCCCTGAACCGCATGTTGAAACAGGAACGGTAAAACCACCGCCGGCAGCATCAGCCATTTGATATTTTTCGTTACGCCGAGAAACAGCCCGGTAAAAGCCAGGGCTGAAGCATTGGTTTCGAGCACACGTTCGATATCCCATTCACGGTCAAGTTCGTCGATACGGCGGGTAATATCTTCGGGGCTTCTTTTGGCATATTCCTTCACCCGAACGTTTATTTCCCGGTCAATCTGGCGGTTAATTTCTTCAGAAGTATTAGCACGCACTCTGTCTGTACTTTTCATAATCCGACTCCTCTTAGAAATTTTGCATCAATCGTGATTTAAGGCGAGGCATTCCTAAAAATCATTCCTAAAAATTAGGCAATGATTATTTTTTTAGGTTCAGTTGCCGCCATCACATGACGTGCAGGGCTCTGAAGGGAGATATCTTGCTGAGGTGCGATGGGTCTCATCGCCCTGTTGCACCTTGATCAAGATAAGAGTGAGGTACTCCGTTTCATCGGGAAAAACGGAGGGAAAACTGTTGCGTTAGGCTATTTGCTGATCCAGCTGGAACGCCGCATGGAGTGCTCTGACGGCCAGTTCCAGGTATTTTTCGTCGACAACGACCGAAATCTTGATTTCGGAGGTCGAGATCATCTTGATGTTGATGCCTTCGGAAGCCAGTGTCTGGAACATGGTGTTGGCGATGCCTGCGTGCGAACGCATGCCGACGCCGACAATAGAAATCTTCACGATATTATCGTCGGCGGTGACTTTTTTCGCACCCAGTTCGGCGCAGGTAAGTTCGAGCGAGGCCTTCGCGCGTTGAAAATCGTTCCGGTGCACGGTAAAAGTGAAGTCGGTCGTCTCGTCCTCGGCGATATTCTGCACGATCATGTCGACCTCGATATTCGCATCGGCGATCGGGCCGAGGATTTTGGAGGCGACGCCCGGCTTGTCCGGCACGCCGGTGATCGTCAATTTGGCTTCGTCCCGATTGAAGGCGATGCCCGAAATCAATGCGCTTTCCATTTGTGTGTCCTCATAGGTAATCAGCGTGCCGTTACCTTCTGTAAATGATGATAATACGCGTAATGCCACGTTATATTTGCCGGCAAATTCGACCGAACGGATCTGCAACACTTTCGAGCCGAGGCTGGCCATTTCGAGCATTTCCTCGAACGTGATCCGCTCGAGACGGCGGGCCTTCGGCTCGACGCGGGGATCGGTCGTGTACACGCCGTCCACGTCGGTATAGATCAGGCATTCGTTCGCCTTCAGTGCCGCCGCCAGCGCAACGGCCGTGGTATCCGAGCCGCCTCTGCCCAGGGTCGTGATGTTGTCGTTCTCGTCGACGCCTTGAAAACCGGCCACTACGACCACTTTGCCCTGATTCAGTTGCTCGCGCATCCGGCCGTCGTCGATATTGCGAATTCGCGCTTTGGTATGGCTGCTATCCGTCAGGATTTTGACCTGGCCGCCGGTAAACGAAAACGCCGGACAGCCGGTTTCTTCGAGCGCCATCGCGAGCAGGGCGACAGTGACCTGCTCGCCGGTCGAAACCAGCATGTCGAGCTCGCGCGCATTCGGCTGCTGCTGAATATCCTTTGCCAGTCCAATCAGGCGATTGGTTTCGCCGCTCATCGCCGATACCACAACCACGATTTGATCGCCCTGATCGTGCGCTTTTTTTACTCTCTCGGCTACGGCCTTGATTCGTTCGACCGAACCGACCGAGGTGCCGCCGAATTTAAATACGTACAATGCCATTTATTGAATCCTTTATTTTGCCGTTTGTTCTTGTACCCACGCCGGGACGCCGGCCAGGGCCTTCGCCAATCCGGATGGATCGGTGCCGCCCGCCTGGGCCATATCCGGACGGCCGCCGCCCTTGCCGCCGACCTGGGTGGCGACGAAATTGACCAGATCGCCAGCCTTCACGCGTGCAACCTGATCTTTCGATACGCCGGCGATCAGGCTGACCTTGTCGCCGTCGACGGTCGCGAGCACGATTGCAGCACTACCGAGCTTGTTCTTCAATTGATCGACCAGGTCACGCAGCGACTTTGGATCGACGCCGTCGAGCTTGACCGCCAATACCTTGATACCGTTCACGTCGACAGCGCCAGCGCTGAGTTCGTCGCCGGCCGAGCTGGCCAGTTTCGCATTCAGGCGTTCGAGCTGCTTTTCGAGGCTGCGGGTCTTTTCGAGCAACTGCTCGATTTTTTCGGCCGCTTTGTCCGGCGAGCTTTTCAAGAGGCCTGAAATCGACGCGAGCGCCTTGTCGCGGCTCGCGATCCAGTCGATGCAGCCTTGGCCCGTGACCGCCTCAATGCGGCGTACACCGGCCGCGACCCCGGTTTCTCCGATGATCTTGAAGCAGCCGATATCGCCGGCCCGGTCGACATGTGTGCCGCCGCACAATTCGGTCGAGAAATCGCCGATTTTCAGGACGCGCACTTCTGTGCCGTACTTTTCGCCGAACAAGGCCATCGCACCGGCCTTGACCGCTTCGTCCTTGGCCATGATGTCGGCGGTGACCGGCGTATTCAAGCGGATTTGCTCATTTACGATCTGCTCCAGTCTTGCGATTTCCTCACCGGTGACCGGCTCAAAATGCGAAAAATCGAAGCGCAGGCGCTCGGGATTGACCAGCGAGCCTTTCTGTGTGACATGATCGCCCAGGACTTGCCGGAGCGCAGCATGCAGGATATGCGTCGCGGAGTGATTCAACGCAGTCGCTCTTCTGTCCTTGACATTGACGCTGGCGATACAGGATTGGCCTGCCTTGAATTCGCCGCTTTGCACTTTGCCCTTGTGCAAAAACAGATTACCGCCCTGTTTTTGGGTATCGGCCACTTCGAATGCGGAGTCGCCGGCAGTGATCGTCCCGGAGTCGCCGATCTGACCGCCTGATTCAGCATAGAAAGGGGTTTTGTCGAGCACAATCACGCCTTCCTGACCTGCTTGCAGTGTTTCAACCGGCTGGCCCTGTGCATACAAGGCGACGATCTTTGCCTGATCGGCAAGATGCATGTAGCCGGTGAATTCGGTCTCGATATCGAGCTTGATGTCCTGGTCGTAATCTGAGCCGAAATGGCTGGCCGAACGCGCGCGGTCACGTTGCGCCGCCATCGCGGTTTCAAAGCCGGCATGATCAACTGAGAGGCCGTGTTCGCGCGCGAAATCGGCGGTCAGATCGACCGGGAAGCCATAGGTGTCGTAAAGCTGGAACACCGTATCGCCGGGAATCACATGGCCTTCAAGCTTGGCGACGCAGGCTTCGAGAATTTTCATGCCTTGTCCCAAGGTTTCAGCGAAGCGTTCTTCCTCTTTTTTGAGAATCCTTTCGACCTGGGCCTGGGCATTTTTCAGTTCGGGATAGGCATCACCCATTGCCTCGACCAGCGGCGTGACCAATTGATAGAAGAAAATCTCGTGAATGCCGAGCCGGTAGCCGTGACGAATCGCGCGCCGAATAATCCGGCGCAGCACATAACCACGGCCTTCGTTCGAGGGGAGGACTCCATCGGCGACCAGAAATGCACAGGAACGGATATGGTCGGCGATGACCCGGAGCGAGCTTTGATTCAAGTCCTGGGTACCCGCTAGTGCAGCCGCTGCCTTCAGCAGTTTCTGGAACAAATCGATTTCATAGTTGCTGTGCACGCCCTGAGAAACGGCAGCGATACGCTCCAGGCCCATGCCGGTATCGACCGAAGGTTTCGGCAGCGGCGTCAAGGTGCCGTCGGCGGCACGGTCGTACTGCATGAACACCAGATTCCAGATCTCGATATAGCGGTCGCCTTCTTCATCAGGAGAACCCGGAGGGCCGCCTGGAATCGATTCGCCATGATCGTAGAAGATTTCACTGCAGGGGCCGCAGGGACCGGTATCGCCCATCGACCAGAAATTGTCTTTTGCGCCGATTCGGGAAAAGCGCGCCGGGTCGGCGCCGATATCGTTCAGCCAGATGCTTTCGGCCTCGCTGTCTTCCTCGAACACAGTCACCCATAATTTTTGCGGCGGGATTTCGAGCTCCTTGGTCAAAAAATCCCAGGCGAAATGAATCGCCTCTTTCTTGAAATAATCGCCGAAACTGAAGTTGCCGAGCATTTCGAAGAAGGTATGATGCCTTGCGGTATAGCCGACATTCTCCAGGTCGTTGTGCTTGCCGCCGGCGCGAACGCAACGCTGGCTGGTGGCTGCACGGGTGAAGCCCTTGTGCTCGCGGCCCAGAAACACATCCTTGTATTGCACCATACCTGCATTCGTGAAGAGCAGGGTAGGGTCGTTGCCGGGAATCAGCGAACTGGAAGGCTCGATCGTGTGCCCCCGTTGCCGGAAAAATTCCAGAAAGGTGGAGCGCAGCTCTGCGCTGGTCATCTTTTTCATAGGTTATGCGGTTAAAAGACTAAAAAGTGTTCGAGATGTTTTTCAATAAATCGGCAATCATTGCGTTTGTAAATCCGCGCTGCTGCAAAAACCGGCTGCGCTTTGCCCACTCGTTCCGGTTCGGGATCGGACTGTTGCCGTATTTCTTACTGTAGACCTGCTGCGAGAGCGCCTGCCAGCCGCCGGCAACAGACTCGGCAAGTGCTTCGAGATCAAACGAGGGAATACTGCTGAAGTCGATGCCGTTTTGTCGCAGTTCATAGGCGATATAAGTCGGACCGTAACCTTTCAGGATCCGCGAACGCGCGTAACTTTCTGCGTACCGTGTATCGCTTTGCCAGCCTTTTTCAGCCAATTCGTCAAGGACCGGTTCGATCCTTTCCTTGGCAAAACCCTTAACGGAGAGCTTTTGCAGCAGTTCTTTCCTGCTATGCTCGCGTCCGGCTAACAGGCGCAAACATTCGGACCTGATTTTGGCGCCCGCCTGATTCACGCGAATTCAATCGACGGGTCTAGTCTTCGTCGAGATCGGGTTTATCCGAAACAGGAAGCCCCTTGCCGAAGGCTTCGGCGCGTATCTTCGCTTCAATTTCTTTCGCTTTATCCGGATGCTCTTTCAGATACAGCTTTGCGTTATCTTTGCCCTGGCCGATTTTTTCGTCGCCGTAGCTGTACCAGGAGCCGGATTTCTGGATGAAACCGAAATTGACGCCCAGATCGACTAACTCGCCGTAGAAAGAAATGCCTTCGCCATATAAAATTTCAAATTCAGCCTGTTTGAACGGCGGGGCGACCTTGTTTTTGACGACTTTTACGCGCGTCTCGTTGCCGACCACTTCCTCGCCTTTCTTGACCGCACCGATCCGGCGAATATCGAGCCGTACCGAGGCGTAAAATTTCAGCGCATTACCGCCGGTCGTGGTTTCCGGATTACCGAACATCACGCCGATCTTCATCCGGATCTGGTTGATGAAAATAACCAGCGTATTCGAACGTTTGATGTTTGCAGTCAGTTTCCGCAACGCCTGTGACATCAACCGCGCTTGCAGACCCATGTGCGAATCGCCCATGTCGCCCTCGATCTCGGCCTTCGGCGTCAATGCCGCGACCGAGTCGACCACGACGATATCGACCGCGCCGGAGCGGACCAGCATGTCGGTAATTTCGAGCGCCTGTTCGCCGGTATCGGGTTGCGAAACCAACAGGTCGTCGACATTCACACCGATCTTTTCGGCATAGCTGGGATCGAGTGCATGTTCGGCATCGACGAATGCGGCCGTGCCGCCCAGTTTTTGCGCTTCCGCGATCACCTGCAAGGTCAGCGTGGTTTTGCCGGAAGATTCCGGGCCGTAGATTTCAACGATCCGTCCGCGTGGCAAGCCTCCGCAGCCCAAAGCGATATCAAGCCCCAACGAGCCGGTCGAAACAACCTCAATGTCTCTGGCTGCCGCCACATCACCCATCCGCATCACTGAGCCCTTGCCGAACTGCTTTTCGATCTGCATCAAGGCCACGCCTAACGCTTTTTTTCTATTTTCGTCCATTGCCTATACCTTAAATAATGATCAGATGGGTTAACGAAGTGCCGGTCAATAAAATAGAGTATTATTACATAGGGGTACCGGTTCAGGGTAGTCTTGTTTTGGGATCCTGAGTCGGATTCATTGAGCTTCTGTCTACTTCCGTCATGTTTATTTATTCGTTGCCCATCCTGTTTAATGACATCAATTTGATCAGCCCGTTTGAAGCCTTGTTCATTTTGAGCAGTCTTTTCGTCGGCATTTGGATTTTAGCCCCTGTCCCGGGCGGAGATGTCCGGCAAATCACTTTTGAAAATTATTTATTTTTGAGCTGGACAGGGAGGCAGAAGCTGGTCGCCGTATTCTGGCCGTTCTTTTTCCTGCTGAATACCGTACTGTTTGGCGTGGATTGGCTTGCCAAATCGGGACAATGGACGGTGTCGAGCTGGGATGACACGCATTTTGTCCTGCTGTTGCCGATTGTCTGGTGGACGGTGGGGATCTGGCGCTGTTCGGCGCATACCGGGTTTCGCTTGAACAGTACCGGCGCGCGTTTCATCACGCTCTGCATATTTATCGAATATGCGTTGAAGCTGTACATTCGCCTCGACTATCCGCGTCTTTTTTTCAATTGCGAGGAACTGCTGCTGGATTACGGCAGCTGTTTTTGATTCGGACCGGTTGTCATCGGTAAATCCCGCATTGCTATAAAAAAACCGGCAAACCGGTTATAATCGGTATTTTTGATTCACAATTACTTAATTTCGGAATAAACATGCTGGGTAAGCTGGTCAAATTTGTTGTAGGGAGCCGAAACGACAGGCTGGTAAAAAAGAAAAGAAAATTGGTCAAAAAGATCAATACCTTATCTTCTGAGTTTGAAAAGCTGTCCGATGACGCCTTAAGGGCAAAAACGCAGGAATTCCGCGACCGGCTTGCTCAGGGTGAAAAGCTCGATAATCTGATCCCTGAGGCATTTGCGACAGTTCGAGAGGCGTCGTCACGGGTTTTCGGGATGCGCCATTACGATGTGCAATTGATCGGCGGTATGATCCTGCATGACGGAAAAATCGCCGAAATGAAAACCGGAGAAGGTAAGACGCTGATGGCGACTTTGGCGGCTTACCTGAATGCGCTGCCGGGGCGCGGTGTGCACGTGGTTACCGTGAACGATTACCTGGCTCGCCGCGACGCCGAATGGATGGGCAGAGTGTATGGCTTTTTAGGCATGACCACCGGCGTAATCATCAGCCAGATGGACTACGATGCCCGCCGTCATTCCTATGCCTGCGATATTACTTACGGCACCAACAACGAATTCGGCTTCGATTATCTGCGCGACAACATGGCGTTCAGTCTCGAAGAAAAAGTCCAGCGCGAATTGCATTTTGCGATCGTCGACGAGGTCGACTCGATCCTGATCGACGAAGCCCGGACCCCATTGATTATTTCCGGCCCTTCCGAAGAAAGCTCCGAAATTTACATCAAGGCTAACGCGATCATTCCTTACCTGACCAAACAGGAAAAAGAAGGTCAACCTGGAGACTATTCGGTCGATGAAAAAACGCGCCAGGTCCATTTGACCGAGGAAGGCCACGAACGGATCGAGCGCCTGATGGTCGAACACGGCTTGATGATAGAGGACAGCAGTCTTTACGACGCTTCCAACATCCGTCTGATGCATTATTTGAGCGCGTCGCTGCGTGCCCATGCGCTGTTCAAAAAGGATGTGCATTACATCGTGCAGAGCAACCAGGTCATCATTGTCGATGAATTCACCGGCCGCATTATGCCGGGCCGGCGCTGGTCCGAAGGTCTGCACCAGGCGGTCGAGGCGAAGGAGCATGTGCCGATTCAAAGCGAAAACCAGACGCTGGCCTCGATTACCTTCCAGAACTATTTCAGGCTTTACCATAAGCTGTCCGGCATGACCGGCACCGCCGATACCGAAGCGTTCGAATTGAACAAGATTTACGGGCTCGAAGTGGTCGTGATCCCGACCCATCGGCCGATGATCCGCAAAGATATGGGTGATCTGGTTTATTTGACCGCCGAAGAAAAATACCAGGCCGTAGCCGAAGACATCAAGCGTTGCGTCGAGCGCAAGCAGCCGGTTCTGGTTGGCACCACTTCGATCGAAAACTCCGAACGGCTTTCCGCGCTGTTAAAAAAACAGGGCATCCCGCACGAAGTGTTGAATGCGAAACAGCACGAACGTGAAGCGCACATCGTCGAACAGGCCGGCAAGCCTGGCGCGATTACGATCGCGACGAATATGGCCGGCCGCGGCACCGACATCGTGCTGGGCGGTAATCTGGACGCCGAACTGAAAGCGTTAGGTCCTGAGGCCACCGAAGCCGAAAAAGAGCATGTGCGAGGCGCCTGGCTCGACCGCCACAATCAGGTGATCGCAAGCGGTGGTCTGCATGTGATCGGCTCGGAACGTCACGAATCGCGGCGTATCGACAATCAGCTCCGTGGTCGTTCCGGACGTCAGGGCGACCCGGGTTCTACTCGCTTCTATTTGGCGCTCGAAGACGACCTGATGCGTATCTTCGCCTCAGATCGCGTCGCAGGCTTGATGGCAAAACTGGGCATGGGTCATGGGGAAGCGATCGAGCACCCTTGGGTGACCCGCGCGATCGAAAACGCGCAGCGCAAGGTCGAAGCGCGCAACTTTGATATCCGTAAGGAAATTCTGGCGTATGACGATGTCGCGAACGATCAGCGGAAAGTCGTTTACTCCCAGCGCAATGAACTGATGGCGGCCGAGGATATCTCCGACATCATCACCGCGATCCGGAAAGATGTGATCAACAATGTGATCACGCAATATATTCCGCCGCGTTCGATGGAAGAGCAATGGGATATCAAGGGGCTCGAGGAGCATCTTCAGCAGGAGTTCCATGTCGAGGTTCAAATTCAGAAAATGCTCGACGAAGATCATAAACTGCAGGAAGAGTCATTGCGTGCGCACATCGTCGATGTGATGGAGCAGGCGCATAAAAACAAGGAAAAGCAAATCACTCCAGCAGTCATGCAGCATTTCGAAAAATCGGTGATGCTGCAGGTGCTCGACAACAGCTGGAAGGAGCATCTGGCGGCGATGGATTATCTGCGTCAGGGTATCCATTTCCGGGGTTATGCGCAAAAGGATCCGAAGCAGGAATACAAGCGCGAATCGTTCGAAATGTTCACGCATCTTTTGGATCACATCAAATACGAAGTGATCACGATTCTGTGCAAGGTACAGGTTAGACAGGAAGAAGACGTCCAGGCGATCGATGCGCAGCGTCAGGCGCAGGCGCCGAAAGAAATGCATTTCGAACATGCCGAGGCGTCGGCTCTGGATGTCATGGAGCAGGAGCCTGAAGAAGTTGAAGATGAACAGGTAGTCGCACAGCCGTTTGTGCGTTACGGCGACAAGGTCGGGCGGAATGATCCTTGTCCTTGTGGGTCAGGAAAGAAATATAAACAATGCCATGGCAGGCTTAATTGATATTCTGAATCTTCAATAAAGCAAGTAAGGCGGATTCTCTAACGGTGAATCCGCCTTATTTTGTTCAGGGTTTCGGTTTATGCATTTTTGTTCAGTAAAACTTAGAACTTCATTCACTCAAAGTTAGCTGATCCAATGGCTTACGTTTTCAAAGAGCAGGTCATTGATTAACAACGCTCACCGCATCCCAGGCTGCAGCGACAATATCCTTCTCGGAGCTATTGGGGTAAAGATCGGCTGCCGCATTAATCGTTGCAGCACGGGCTCCTGAATAATTCGTAGAAGATGTCATGTATACCGTGAGTGCCCGGTACCAGATTTTTTCTGCTTTGGCCTTACCTATGCCGGTCACAATGGCGCCATTGCACGTAGGACTGGCAGGGGATGAATTACTGCCTTCAGAAAGTAGGTAATAAAAATGATTTGCGATGCCTGATGAGTAGTGCACATCAAGACTCCCTACTGACGAAGACCAACAGTTCGGGGAGGCTCCATCAAGATTTGGGTTATACATATAGCGAAGCGCTTTGTTGCCGCTCTTATAAAGTTTCTCGCCGATCTTATAATCTGGAACGTCTTTCGAATTGTTAGCGTAATATTCGACCATAGTGCCAAAAATGTCACTGGTCGCTTCGTTCAGTCCGCCTGACTCGCCGGAATAGGTCAAGTTAGCCGTACGAGAGGTAACGCCATGACTCATTTCGTGCCCGGCCACATCGAGAGAATCAAAAGGATTAAATGTTCTACCGTCTCCATCGCCATAGGTCATGCAGAAACAGGAGTCAGACCAAAAGGCATTATTGTATTTTTGTCCATAATGCACGCGATTAAAAGCTCCTTTACCGTCATTCGCGATGCCAGTACGTCCATGGATGTTTTTATAGTAGTCCCACGTTTGGGCGATGCCATACTGCGCATCGACTGCAACTGTCTGGATATTGGAAAGTGTTCCGTCACCCCACCTATTATCAATATCAGTCAAAAGGGTGCCCAAACCGAGCTGTTTGTTGGCCATATTATTGGTATATGTAAAGCCTCGACTTGGGTCCTTCAATGAGAAGCCCCCGTTAATTATAATTGTGTCAAGTATTACTGTACCAGAGAAAAAAGCCACGCCTTCACCTGATGCCGTTTTAATATCGTTCCACTGATCAATGATCTGCGGGTCATTGGCATCGACGATATAATGAGCTTCAGCTGGTGTGCCATCGTTTTTATCGCCCAGCACCTTCACGTCCCAAGCGAGAACAGGCTCATCCGTCCGAGCATAAACCACCAGTTTGGCAAGCGTTGGTGCATTGCGAATGCCTATTGCGTCAAAATCCATTTCGGCTAATTCAACAGCGATGGATTCGTCTAAATTGGCATTGGTATCGACGTCGATTGGGCGATGTAGGGTGAGAGAAGCGGAACGGAATGAGCCGTTTCGATTAGAATGCACCACGATGTCACCTCCGATTACATTGAGTCCTTTATATGTGCGATCGAAGCGAACATGCTCGCTGCCGTCCGGATCGACTATGGCATCGCGGACAAAAAACTGGTCCCCGGCAGATTTATTGACTGATTGACCATTGATTTTGATATGGCCTAATGCACGCTTGACGGGACTAATGTTGCCAGCAGCCGTGGCGGCAGGGCCATATCCTATTGCCAGGGTTACAGCTATGGGTACAATTAGGTTCTTATATTTCATCGGGGCAACCCTCAAATGGCAATTGATAATAGTTAATGAGCATTTTCTGTAAATTAAGTTAGTTCAGTAGTTTTCAAACCTCACTGGATTTCTAAAAAATTGCAGAAGAAAAAATCCAAAATTTCAACAAATACTAGGGTCTTATAAATTTTTGTCAATTGTACTTAAGTACTAGATAAACAATAACTTTCTCTGTACCGAAAGAAAAAATAGATATATAAAATTCTTATAAATCAAAGAATTAAATTCGATGACAATCGCAAAGTCCAGGAATATATGCAGGTGATACAACCACAGGAATGAGGAGTGCCGTAGAATGGATTCGCCATCAGGCAATCCACCATTTCCAAACGACAGGACACTTCTCGCCTGGAAATGAATCAGATGGGAGGGTTAAGGTATGTATCCCTTGGATTTTGGTAATTGTTCCAGTCAACTGCGGTTTGCTTAGCGAATCCGCCATACGTATTACGTGTTTCTTTACCTCACTTCCTTTGTTCATCTGCCGGGGCTTCCGATAATGCACGTCCGTATTCAGCTTCCCAATCGCCTGATTGGGAAGCTGATATTGGAAGCTCCAGCTTCCCGTTTAACAATACGATGGAAGCCAGAGCTTCCAGAGCAGTGTTCCAAGCAAAGAGCTTGGGAACGAGTAAACCCGTAAGCTAGGGTGGGCAGCGCTTTCCTGCCCACCATTTCATCTACAGGCTCATTTAAAGGCGACGCCCAATCTCTTAGTTAGGCCCTGTCATATCGCTGCGGCAGATATTGCGGTAAACAGCCATCCACTTTCCGATAGACACGCGTTCGTAAAAAGATTTTGTCGACACGGTGTAACTGGGTTTTTTCACCCAGACTCGAATTCAAAGTCAGCATCTATATCTTGTTTATTTATTGACAGGCGCTAACTCATCGGGTAAAAGAAAATTAGCATTCCAGTCAACCGCATGCATACAAGCTTGCTTAAACCGAAGTTGCGGCTGTTCTATGCGCTAGAATCGCTAACAAACCTACTAAGGATCGTGATAAGGAGGGATCAATGTCTAAAAAAACACTTGATGTTTCTTTGAAAGTAAACCCCCACGTTTTCTCATACCTCACCCTAAGGGGGGTAGTCTTAGGGGCGCTTTCTCTACCCGCCCCTGGTCAAGCCGACACTTCAAAGCCTTTCAGAATTGGCGACCATGAATGGACGAGCCAGAGTGATTTCGTTAAAAACGGTTATCGCTGTGGAACCCTCCATCCCGATGCGATAGCCAGGCAGAAAATCGACCAGGATATGCGCCGCAGGCGGTTAAATCAACAGTTGTCTAATCCCGCTGCGGCCACTACTGGAGAAGCCATTCCCGTTTACTTCCATGTCATCACCTCCCTCTCTGGAGAGGGAAATGTAACAAACGAAGCCATTAAGAAACAGATATCAGTGCTCAACGCCGCTTACGCAACTACCGGATTCAGTTTTACTCTCGTTAAAGCGGATAGAACAGCAAACGATAGCTGGTATACCATGAATTCCGGCACAACCGCTGAAATGCAAGCCAAAGCCGCACTACACCAAGGCAGCGCCAATACATTAAATTTATATAGTGCGAATATCGGAGGAGGGGCATTGGGATGGGCTACATTCCCGTCGTCATACGCCTCAAATCCGCCAAACGACGGTGTCGTGGTGCTTTTTTCATCCTTACCTGATGGCAGCGCCGCTCCATATAACCAAGGTGATACCGCGACGCATGAGGTTGGGCACTGGTTAGGCTTGTATCATACCTTTGAGGGTGGATGCTCTAAAAATGGCGATCACGCTTTGGATACTCCGGCAGAACGCTCTCCCGCTTACGGATGTCCTGCAGGGCGAGACACTTGTAAAGGAAAAAAATATCCCGGACTGGATCCCGTTAATAACTTCATGGATTATACCGATGATATTTGCATGGATCATTTCACTTCCGACCAGGCTGATCGCATAGCCGAGGCCTGGACCGCTTATCGTGCCGGATTTTAGGATTTTTATTCTCTTGGTGCCAGCCAATCAATGACAGGAGGGCGGCCATCGTCACAGACCCAGGCGGTGGCGCGAACCTCTTTACGCAATTGGCCCGGGGCAATCTCCACACGTTCCCAGTCTGATTGTGCGAAAGCTTTTCCTTCGATTAGAAACCAAGTGCTTGGATCCGCTGATCCGGGATGAGCTAGGCGGACTGCTTCTAGCGTTCCCCAGTCAGTGGCAATAAAAAGGCGGGTCTGGCCCATCTTACGCTGATACTCGACGACCTTACCGGTATAGTTGGTAAGGTGATCTCTAGTACATTCGATCCTGTTAGGGGGGCGTAAGCGGGATAGCTTGTCTTCAGCGAAGAGGGTGTTTGATGTTAAAAGCGGCACGAAAAACCAGATTTTGATAAAGAGGTCTAGCACTTTCATTATCTTTCTCCAAATATCGGATGTCTTGAGAGGCTGGCTTCACGATCAAATGTTGGCTTCTAGTCTGGTGGATCCCCCATTAAAAGTCAAACCCAGGAAGCGGATTCGTCGCAATATAAAAGGGCGCCATTCTGTTAATAATTTGATGAGGTCCAAAATTGTTAATGACCAAAACCTCATAATTTCGTAAAATTACACGATTTCAATTTTATAACGGGATGCGTTCGTACGGATTCATCCCGTTTTGCGCATTTAGAGGTGACGTGTTTGACTAGACCGGCTTTATTGGTTTTGGAAGATGGTACGGTGTTTCAGGGAGCGTCGATCGGTGTCGACGGCTGTTCGGTAGGCGAGGTTGTGTTCAACACCGCGATGACCGGCTATCAGGAGATTCTGAGCGATCCCTCCTATGCCAAGCAAATCGTGACATTGACCTATCCGCATATCGGTAATACCGGCTGCAACAGCGAAGACGACGAGTCTGTGCGGGTATTCGCAAGCGGCCTGGTAATTCGGGATTTGCCGGTGTTGGCTAGCAATTTTCGCTCCGAACAAACTTTACAGCAGTATCTCGAAGCCAACCAGGTTGTCGCAATTGCCGATATCGATACGCGTAAACTGACTCGCCTGCTCCGCGACAAGGGCGCGCAGCGCGGCGCGATCATCGCCGGCGAAACGGTCGATGTCGACACTGCAAGAGCTGCGATTGAAGGTTTTCCGGGTTTGAAGGGCATGGATTTGGCGAAGGTCGTGTCGGTGACCGAGACTTACGAATGGACCGAAAATACTTGGCAACTCGGCACGGGGCACACCCAGGCTGAAAACCTGACCAAGCATGTGGTTGCCTATGATTTTGGCATCAAGCGGAACATTCTGCGCCTGCTGGCAAATCGCGGCTGCCGGGTTACGGTCGTCCCGGCCGAGACTTCAGCCGAAATAGTGCTGGCGATGAAGCCGGACGGCGTTTTTCTCTCGAACGGCCCTGGCGATCCGGAGCCCTGCACCTATGCGATCGAAGCGATCCGCAAAATTCTCGAAACCAAAACACCGGTATTCGGCATTTGCTTGGGTCATCAATTATTGGCCTTGGCAAGCGGCGCAAAAACCGAAAAAATGAAGTTCGGCCACCACGGTGCGAATCATCCCGTGCAGGAAACCGCGACCGGCCGGGTGATGATCAGCAGTCAGAACCATGGTTTTGCGGTCGATAAGGACAGTCTGCCCGCCAACGTGATCCCGACCTTTTATTCACTGTTCGACGGTAGCCTCCAGGGGCTTGCTCGCACCGATTGTCCGGCGTTCAGCTTCCAGGGACACCCTGAGGCGAGTCCCGGGCCTCACGATGTCGAGTCGCTGTTTGATTCTTTCATCGAATTAATGAATACCAGTAAAAATGCAGACGAAAAGCGAAAGGTTAAAGAAGCGCTTGATTGATTTATCGTGAACCATTCGTTTTGCAATTTTTAGCCCAAATTTAAGCAAATCCATGCCAAAAAGAACCGACATCAAATCGATTTTATTACTCGGCGCGGGCCCGATCGTGATCGGCCAAGCCTGCGAATTCGATTATTCCGGCACGCAGGCCTGCAAGGCGCTGCGCGAGGAAGGTTACCGGGTAATCCTGGTCAATTCGAATCCGGCCACGATCATGACCGATCCCGATATGGCCGATGCAATTTATATCGAGCCGATCGACTGGCAAACGGTCGAGAAAATCATCGAAAAAGAACGTCCGGACGCGATTCTGCCGACCATGGGCGGACAGACAGCACTGAACTGTGCGCTCGCCTTGGATGCGAACGGTGTGCTCGAAAAATACGGCGTCGAGATGATTGGCGCGAGCAAGGAAGCAATCAACAAGGCCGAGGACCGCGAACTGTTCAATCAGGCGATGCGCAAGATCGGCTTCGAGGTCGCTAAATCGAAAACTGCGCATTCGCTCGAAGAAGCGCTCGCCGCGCAGCAGGAAGTCGGCTATCCGACGATCATTCGGCCCTCGTTCACGATGGGCGGCAGCGGCGGCGGCATTGCCTACAACCGCGAGGAATTTCTCGAGATATGCGAACGCGGTCTGGACCTGTCGCCGACCAATGAGCTGTTGATCGAGGAGTCGGTGCTCGGCTGGAAAGAGTTCGAAATGGAGGTCGTACGCGATTCGAAGGATAACTGCATTATCGTCTGCTCGATCGAAAACTTCGATCCGATGGGCGTGCATACCGGCGACTCGATCACGGTCGCACCTGCGCAAACCCTGACTGATAAGGAATATCAGATTCTGCGGAATGTCGCGGTGGCGGTATTGCGTGAGATCGGCGTCGACACCGGTGGTTCGAACGTACAGGTCGCGATCAATCCGCAAGACGGTCGCATGGTCGTGATCGAAATGAACCCGCGCGTCTCACGCTCGTCCGCGCTGGCCTCGAAAGCGACCGGCTTCCCGATCGCGAAGGTCGCCGCGAAACTGGCGGTCGGCTATACTCTCGACGAACTGAAAAACGAAATTACCGGCGGCGCGACCCCGGCCTCATTCGAGCCGACGATCGATTATGTGGTCACCAAGGTGCCGCGCTTTACCTTCGAAAAATTCCCGCAAGCGGATGACCGGCTGACCACGCAGATGAAATCGGTCGGCGAGGTGATGGCGATCGGCCGCACCTTTCAGGAATCGCTGCAAAAAGCCTTGCGCGGACTCGAAATCGGCATCAGCGGGCTCGATGAAATCATCGATATGCAAGAAGTCGATGCCCACGAAAACATGCAGCGCGAGCTGCGCCATCCCGGCCCCGATCGTCTGCGCTATGTCGCCGACGCGTTCCGGAATGGCATGTCGCTCGAAGACGTGCATGAGGCCAGCAAGATCGATCCGTGGTTCCTGGCGCAGGTGGAGGATTTGGTCACGACCGAAAAATCGCTGTCGACCAAGACGCTGGCGACATTGAAAGAAGGCGAACTGTTCAGGCTGAAGCGCAAAGGCTTTTCGGACCAGCGCCTGGCTAAGTTGCTTGGCGCGACTGAATCGGAAGTGCGCAACGTTCGCCACAAGCTCGGAGTGCGTCCTGTTTTCAAGCGGATCGACTCGTGCGCGGCCGAATTTTCGTCCGACACCGCCTATCTGTATTCGACCTATGAGGAAGAATGCGAATCGCGCGTTTCGGACCGCGAAAAGATTATCATCCTCGGCGGCGGTCCGAACCGGATCGGGCAGGGCATCGAATTCGATTATTGCTGCGTGCATGCGGCAATGGCGCTGCGCGAAGACGGCTTTGAGACGATCATGGTCAATTGTAACCCGGAGACCGTTTCGACCGATTTCGACACGTCCGACCGGCTGTATTTCGAACCGTTGACGCTGGAGGATGTACTCGAGATAGTACACATCGAGAAGCCGAAAGGCGTGATCGTGCAATATGGCGGGCAGACGCCGCTGAAACTCGCGCGTGCGCTCGAAGCAGCGGGTGTGCCGATCATCGGCACCTCCCCCGATTCGATCGATTTGGCCGAAGACCGCGAGCGCTTCCAGAAGCTGCTCGAACGCCTGGATCTGAAACAGCCGCCAAACGCGACCGCCCGTTCGGTCGAGCAGGCGCTGAATGCGGCGAAGGAACTGGGCTATCCGCTGGTGGTGCGGCCTTCGTATGTGTTGGGCGGCCGGGCGATGGAGATCGTGTTCAACGAAGAAGGTCTGCAACGCTACATGAAAGAGGCGGTCAGTGTATCGAACGACTCGCCTGTGCTGCTGGATCGATTCCTAGACGATGCGGTCGAAATGGATGTCGATGCGATCTATGACGGCGAAAACGTGCTGATCGGCGGCCTGATGGAGCATATCGAACAAGCTGGCATCCATTCGGGTGATTCGGCCTGTTCGTTGCCTCCTTATGAGTTGTCGCTGGAGTTGCAGGACCGCCTGCGTGAGCAGGTGCGTGCGATGGCCGAAGCGTTGGGCGTCAGAGGCTTGATGAATACGCAGTTTGCGATCCAGGGCGAAGACATCTATGTACTGGAAGTCAATCCGCGCGCCTCACGCACCGCGCCGTTTGTTTCAAAAGCGACCGGCTATCCGCTGGCGAAAATCGCCGCACGCTGTATGGTTGGCAAATCACTGGCGGAGCAGGGAGTGACCAAGGAGCGCATTCCAGACTATTATTCAGTTAAAGAAGCGGTATTCCCGTTCGTGAAGTTTCCAGGCGTCGACCCACTGTTGGGACCGGAAATGAAATCGACCGGCGAAGTGATGGGGATCGGTAAAACCTTCGGCGAGGCATTCGCGAAATCGCAACGCGCGACCGGCATCAACCTGAACCACAGCGGCAAGGTCCTGATCAGTATCCGTGACGCGGACAAGGCGAAACTGCCTGAAGTTGCGCGCATGCTGACCGAAAAGAAATATCAAATCGTCGCGACCGGCGGCACCGCGAAGGTGTTGCAGGAGGCCGGCATTCCTTGCGAGGTGGTGTATAAAGTGAATCAGGGACGTCCGAATACGGTCGATATGATCAAAAACGGCCAGATTCAAATGGTCATCAATACCACTGAAGGCAAGAAGGCGATTGCCGATTCGTTCACGATGCGCCGCGAAGCGTTACAGCACCGGGTCAACTATTACACAACGATGGCCGGCGCTAAGGCGGCTTGTTACGCACTCGGCGAATTGGACGCAGGCGACGTGAATTGCTTGCAGGATCTGCATAAAATCGCTGCCGAAACGCCGTAACTCGATGGTGATGCTGCCGCCCCCAGCGGCAGCATCACATTCAAAGCTGATTGAATTCCCAAATGGAATGTAAATAAAAGACTGGAGTTGTAAATTAAATGACTACGAAAGTACCTCTGACCGTGAAAGGCGCAGAAAAACTGCGTGCAGAACTGGAAGAACTGAAATCGGTGACGCGCCCGCGCATCATTCAGGCGATTGCAACTGCGCGTGAACACGGGGACCTGAAAGAAAACGCCGAATACCATGCGGCGCGCGAACAACAAAGTTTTGCGGAAGGCCGTATCAAAGAAATCGAGGCGAAACTGTCGAATGCACAAATCATCGACGTGACCAAACTCGATCCCAATGGCAAGGTCGTGTTTGGCGCAACCGTCGAGATTGAGGATCTGGATTCAGAAAAAACAGTGACTTACCAAATCGTCGGCGAAGACGAAGCGAATATCAAGGAAGGCCGTATCTCGATCGGTTCGCCGATTGCACGCGCCCTGATCGGCAAGGAAACCGGCGACGTCGTGACGGTCAAAACGCCGAGCGGCAATGTCGAATATGAAATTTTATCGGTTGAGTATCTATAAATATAAATGCGAAGGCAGGGTTCAAGATGCGCAGGCCTTGAACCTTGCATTCTACCGGCGGTGATTAAAGGCCTTTTTGGTTTTCGGTTTCTTTACTGGCGCCGCCTTTTCGATTCTTTTTTCCGGATTCGGCCGGTATAAAACCGCAATTTGCCCGATCATTTGAATCAGTTCGGCCCCTGACGCGGCGATAATTTCCTCACTGATTGTTTTGCGTTCTTCCCGTTCGGCCCTGATTCTGACTTTAAGCAACTCGTGACAATCGAGTGCGATTTCGATCTCGGCCAATACCGCAGGCGTCAATCCCGCTTGCCCAATCATGATTACCGGCTTGTGGCTGTGCGCCTCGGCCCGGAGTCGTTTCTTATCCGTTGAGTCCACTCAATTTTTCCTAGAACAAAATATCTATTTTACACGAAATAATTTTGCTATGGCTCGAACAAAAAGCAGTAACCGATGGATGCAGGAACATTTCGATGATGAATACGTCAAAATGGCACAAAAGCTGGGTTATCGTTCGCGTGCAGTTTTTAAACTGAAAGAAATTCAGGACAAAGACCACCTTTTGAAGCCGGGTATGCGGATCGTGGATCTGGGTGCCGCGCCGGGCGGGTGGTCGCAGTATGCCAAACAACTTCTCGGCAACCAGTGCCAGATCATCGCGCTGGATATCCTGGATATTGAACCGATTGACGGCGTCGAATTCATTCAGGGCGATTTTCGCGAACAGGCGGTGTTCGATCAATTGATGGCGGCGCTCGAAGGTAAGCGTGTCGATCTGGTGATGTCGGACATGGCGCCGAACATGAGCGGCAGCAAAGGGGTAGATCAGCCGCGGGCGCTCTATCTTGGGGAATTGGCGCTGGAAATGGCCCAGTCGGTGCTCGCAAAAGACGGAACGTTTCTGGTCAAGCTGTTTCAGGGTGAAGGTTTCGAAAACTATTGCAAACAGGTCCAGCAATCATTTGCCAAAGTGCAGATCCGGAAACCGAAAGCCTCACGCCCCCGCAGTAATGAAGTTTATTTGGTGGCGCGGGGCTTTAAATAAGGGGAAGCGTCCCCATCTTTCAAAAAAGGCAGAAAATGTAGCTCCCACGGGCTCATCAGATTGCCCGTACAGGAAATATCGTCGGGTAATGCACTAGTCTGCTGTTATAATAATGCCTAGTTATATTACGAGAGCCGTAAAGGCCCAGGTCGTGCAAATTGAATGAAATGCTAAAAAATATCATTTTATGGGTGGTTATCGCCGTTGTGTTGATGTCCATTTTTAACAATTTCGGTCCGCAGATGGAAGGTGCGGATTCGACATTGTCTTATTCACAGTTTATCGAGGCGGTCAAATCCGGCCAAGTCACTCAGGTGACGATCGATGAACAGGTCGTCAAAGGCAAATTGCAGAGCGGTCAGATTTTTAGGACCTATGCACCGAACGATCCCCACATGGTTGATGACTTGCTGGCGAATGGCGTCGATATCAAGGCTACGCCGCCCGAACAGCCTTCCATGCTGATGCAGTTGCTCGTTTCATTCGGACCGATGCTGCTGCTGATTGCGGTGTGGGTTTTCTTCATGCGGCAAATGCAGGGCGGCGGCGCCGGGGCGCGGGGGGCAATGAACTTCGGTAAAAGCAAGGCACGCATGCTCGAGGAAGACCAGATCAAGGTCACTTTCTCCGATGTCGCAGGCTGTGACGAAGCGAAGGAAGAAGTCGTCGAAATGGTCGACTTTCTGAAAGATCCCGCCAAGTATCAGCGCTTGGGCGGTAAGATTCCGCGCGGCGCATTAATGATCGGTCCTCCCGGCACCGGCAAAACCTTGTTGGCCCGCGCGATTGCCGGCGAAGCGAAAGTTCCGTTCTTCACTATCTCCGGTTCCGATTTCGTCGAGATGTTTGTCGGCGTCGGTGCCTCGCGGGTGCGCGACATGTTCGATCAGGCGAAAAAACATGCGCCTTGCATTATTTTTATCGACGAAATCGATGCGGTCGGCCGGCAGCGCGGCGCGGGCCTCGGCGGCGGCAACGACGAGCGCGAGCAAACCCTGAACCAGTTGCTGGTCGAGATGGACGGTTTCGAAGGCAATGAAGGCATCATCGTGATTGCGGCGACTAACCGTCCCGACGTGCTCGATAAGGCGTTATTGCGCCCCGGTCGTTTCGACCGGCAGATTACCGTTGGCCTGCCGGATGTCAGAGGACGCGAGCAAATTCTGAAGGTGCATCTGAAAAAAGTGCCGACCGACACCGATGTCGAGATCAAATATATTGCGCAGGGTACACCGGGTTTCTCGGGTGCCGATCTGGCGAACCTGATCAATGAGGCCGCCTTGTTTGCGGCACGGTCGAACAAACGGCTGGTGAACATGGTCGATCTTGAAAAAGCCAAGGACAAGCTGATCATGGGCGCTGAACGGCGTTCGATGGTGATGAACGACAAGGAAAAGAAAATGACCGCCTACCACGAAGCCGGTCATGCGATCGTAGGACGGCTCGTGCCAGAGCATGATCCGGTCTATAAAGTCAGTATCATGCCGCGCGGCCGCGCCTTGGGCGTGACAATGTTCCTGCCTGAGCGGGACCAGTACAGCGCCAGCAAGCAAAAGCTGGACAGCATGATTTCGAGCCTGTATGGCGGCCGAATTGCCGAAGAGATGATCTTCGGCTGGGAACAGGTCAGCACCGGGGCTTCGAACGACATCGAGCGTGCAACTGAACTGGCCAGAAACATGGTCACCAAATGGGGCTTGTCGCAACGGCTGGGGCCTTTGGCCTACAGTGAGGAAGAGGGTGAAGTCTTTCTGGGAAGGTCGGTCACACAACACAAGACGGTTGCCGAAGAAACTTCGCACACGATCGATGAAGAGATTCGTTCGATTATTGACCGTAACTACGAACGTGCCGAAAACCTGCTAAAGGAAAACCTCGATGTGTTGCATGCGATGGCCGAGGCGTTGATCAAATACGAAACGATCGATAAATCGCAGATCGACGACCTGATGTCACGGCAGCCGGTCAGAATGCCGCAGGGTTGGGACGATTCTCCGCCGCCTTCGTTCACGTCGGTTGGCGATGCCAATCCGAAAGACGACAAACTCGGCTCCTTAGGCGAAGCGGCCAAGCAAAATTAGGCCTTGCCTGTCCACGCTATTGCTTGATCAATAAGGGGAGGCTGCCAGCCTTGGAGCCTCCCTTTTCTTTTTTTGCACAAACCGATATTGAATGGATTGTATATGGCAAATGCCGCTTGCTTGTTCATCATCAATGATTCACAGGAAGGAAAGTAGAACATGACGAAGAAGTATTTTGGAACCGATGGGATTCGAGGTACGGTCGGCAATTATCCCATTACGCCGGATTTTTTTCTGAAACTGGGCTGGGCGGCCGGCAAAGTGTTCGCGAGCGAAGGTTCCGGTTTTGTACTGGTCGGTAAGGATACGCGCATCTCCGGTTATATGTTCGAATCGGCGATCGAGTCGGGCCTGACCGCTGCCGGCGTGGGTACCCGCTTGTTGGGTCCGATGCCGACGCCTGGCATTGCGTATTTAACGCGCACATTGCGCGCCAAAGCCGGTATTGTGATCAGCGCTTCTCACAATCCGTATTACGACAATGGCGTCAAGTTCTTTTCCGTGAATGGGACCAAACTGCCGGACGAAGTCGAAGAGCAGATCGAATTCTATCTGGATTCGCCTATGACCACGGTCGATTCGTCGAGTCTCGGCAAGGCTAAACGCCAGGTCGATGCCGCCGGCCGCTATATCGAATTTTGTAAGGCCAGCGTGCCGCCCAGGCTCGATTTCAAAGGTCTGAAGATCGTGATCGACTGCGCGCATGGCGCGACTTATCATATCGCCCCGCATGTATTTCGCGAAGTCGGCGCCGAAGTCGTCCTGATGGGAGGGGAACCGAACGGGCTGAATATCAATGACGAATGCGGTGCGACGCACCCGGATAAGCTCGCGCAGGCCGTACTGGCGCAGCAGGCTGATTTGGGCATTGCGCTCGATGGCGACGGCGACAGGCTGATCATGGTCGATCACAAAGGCGAAATTGTTGACGGAGATGAACTGATATACATCATCGCCAAATCGCGTCTGCAGGAAGGTCTGCTCTACGGTCCCGTGGTCGGGACATTGATGACCAACCTGGGCATGGAAATCGGCCTGAAGCATCTTGGCGTCAAGTTGTTACGCGCGAATGTCGGCGACCGCTATGTGATGGAAATGCTGCTCGAAAATGAGGGCATATTGGGGGGCGAAGGTTCCGGCCATATCATCTGCCTGGATCGAACCACGACCGGCGACGGCATCATCTCGGCCTTACAGGTGCTGGCCGAAATGCACAACAGCGGACAAACGCTCTACGAGTTGAAATCCGGCATGCGAAAATTTCCACAGGTGTTGATCAATGTCAAAACCGAGAAAAAGATTAATCCCGTTCACTGCGAGCCGATCCAGAAAGTCGTCAAAGCGGTCGAGCAAAAACTCGGCAACGAAGGCAGGGTGCTGCTGAGGGCTTCAGGGACCGAGCCGTTGATCCGGGTCATGGTCGAGGGCCGTTATGAAGACACGGTCAACTCGTACGCTAATGAACTGGCGGACGCAGTCAGAAATTCATTCCAAACTTGAAAACGGGGCGGATTTACTTTATCATGCGCGATTTAGTTCTTTGAGAGGGAAAATGATGCGTCGGTCTCTGGTCGTTGGCAATTGGAAAATGAATGGCTCACTCGCCAGCGCAAAATCGCTCGTGGAAGGCATCCTTGCGGACCTCGGCAACATTAATGGCGATATCGCGGTTTGTGTGCCTTATGTTCAAATTCCGGCGGTCAGTCAACTCGTCAAAGGCACCAAACTGGCTTTAGGCTCGCAAAACGTCGCAGACAAAGCCTCCGGCGCCTACACCGGCGAAATCTCCGCCGCGATGCTGGCTGAATTCGGCACCCAATATGCGATCGTTGGCCACTCCGAAAGACGCAGCTATTATGGCGATACCAATGAATCAGTCGCCGCCCGGTTCATTCAAGCGCAAACGCAAAACATCATCCCGATCTTGTGCGTCGGCGAAACGCTGGAACAACGCGAACAGAACGAAACATTCGCGGTAATCGACGAACAACTCGATGCAGTGATCAAAACCGCCGGTATCGAAGCCTTCCGCGGTGCGGTCATTGCTTATGAACCCGTTTGGGCTATCGGCACCGGCAAAACTGCGACCGATGATCAGGCACAGGAAGTTCATGCCTATATCCGTAATTATTTTGCGAAGCAAAATCAGGATATCGCCTCCAAGCTTCAAATTTTGTACGGCGGCAGCTGCAAACCCGATAATGCAAAAGGTCTCTTCGCGATGCCTGACATCGATGGCGGCCTGATCGGCGGCGCTTCGCTGGATGCCGATTCTTTCCTGAAGATTTATCACTCGATTTAAGAATTTTAGACTTTCTATGTATCAGGCTATTATAATAATTCACGTCTTGCTGGGTTTGGGCATCATCGGCCTGGTGCTGATACAGCAAGGCAAGGGCGCCGATGCGGGCGCCGCATTCGGGTCCGGAGCATCGGGTTCGGTATTTGGGGCTCAAGGCGCTGCCTCGTTTCTGTCCAGAACGACGGCGATTCTGGCCACGTTGTTTTTTACGACCAGTTTAGGACTTGCTGTTTTCAACGGCCACCGCGGCGGCACCACCGATATCATGCGCGGTACGGCCAGCGATAAAGAAAGCCTCACGCTACCCAATGTAGAAGGCGCGAAAACCGATGCTACAGCACCTGTTGTTGTTCCTCAGCCTGTAACTGAAACCGCTCCAAAAGCGACTGCTCCAGCGCCGACCACCGAGCAACCAGCAGCGAAAGCAGAACCGGCTGCAAAAGAAGCAACTACAGCTGCCGAGCCGAAAAAAGAAGAAACCAAAAAAGAAGCCGTAAAGAAATAAGATTTCTTTGCTAAATTAACTATTTGCCGATGTGGTGAAATTGGTAGACACGCCATCTTGAGGGGGTGGTGACGCAAGTCGTGTCGGTTCAAATCCGACCATCGGCACCAAATTTCCTTGATTATCAAGGGTTTAAAGGGATATGATGCATTTTTGATGCAATCACTATCCCTTTTTTATTTTTCAGCTTCTCTGTTTGTCCCGCCAAGCTAACACTTTAGAGCGCTCAAAAAAACGTTTTCCTCTCGGCGTATACCGGATAGGTTTTGGGAATCCCGGTCTAAAAGTGAATGAATCCGCTGTCCTTTTAGAGACCCGCAATAATTCAGCAACTTCAGTAATAGTAATTGTTTCATTCATAAATCATTTAAAATTTTCTTTAACATAAGCTTACCGCGTACCTAGGAGCAATCTTTTGCATATTTATCCTGCTTTGAGGGTGCTCTTGACTCGTGAAAAATAGTAACAAAATCCAGGATTGTTCGTCACAAAACGGTTGTAACTTTGAAGTGTTATTTGACAAATTAGCAAGAAAATGATAAAGGGAAGAGCTCTAAGAAATCTGGAAAGGATGAAAGCTTTAAAAAGAGCCCAGTTATGAATGAAATTCATAATAATACTGAAATATTTTTGATGTATGCGTTCGAAAAATTATTTCAGTTCGAATTCTTCGTGAGAAGCTTGCAATATAATCAAGCAGATGAATACTAGAAACTGCTGCAATTGAAGACCGATATACCTGAAAAAGCGGCTAGCCTAAATATTTTCTCACGATTGGAAGAGGAAGGAATAGGTTTCGAAGTTGATGATTTAATTCATATTGTTCTCGATTGCTTGCAATTTTCTTATGATTTTGAAGAAGAGTTAAGAAATAGCTCTATTGTAGTTAATATTAGAAATGAGTCATCTCAAATTTCCGATGAGCTTCTGAGTGATATTTTGTTTCTAGGGAAAGAGCTTATTAATAAAACCGATCTGAATCTGGAAAAAAAAATCTACCGATATACCGATATAGCCTATAGCAATAATATGTGTGAGGTGCTACATTGGTGGGCATCTCTTTTAGATCCAAAATTCAGGACGGAATCGAATTTTGACGACAGTTTCCGTTCCATGGGGCAGCCTAAAATAATTGATGAGGGAGAGATCCATGCCAAAAAATATGTGTATTTCTCTTTTCCTTTCTTACACCCGAACACTATAGTATTTAAGAAATATAACTATAATATATTTAATTCGGATGAAGATGTGGTAAATATCAATCGAGAAACCCAAAGAAATTCATTAGTATTGACGGTCTCGCTTGACAAACCCGCTCACAACATTGACGACATATTGGAAGAGTTTAGGTCAAGATTCTGTTTACTACAGGCCAGTTCAAATTGGAATCTACTTCAATCTGGTAAGCTTCCAAATTTTGATTCACCCGAGAGCAAATCTTTTGACAGCATTATAAAAGAAAGAGTTAAGCACAATAAATTAATAAAAAGATATGATTCTATACTGAAACTTTTGGCTGGATTATGTTGTTATGATAGATTTCTAGAATGTAATAATATCGATGAAGCAACAGGTTTGTTTCAAATTTAACAATGAGATATTATCTAAAACACAAGGATTTTTCAGGGAATCATAATTATAAACTCCGCTTTAGAAGCCTAGACGAAGACTCTATTAAATTATATTGTAAAAACGTGGAATTATACATACATGCGTGGGATAAACAATTAGCTCAATAAGTCACCATATTCAATAATAAATACAACCTCATTTGACAGATGAAACTCCACTTTTTAATGAATGGCTTAGTCACTGATAACTGTAGGGAGTGAGAAGGTTTCCTAAGGAAATTAGGGACAATTCTAACAATATTCATTATCTGTAACTATCGATTTGATCCCCACCATCCAAAACGGACAGATCAAGAAGCGAGTGATTGTTTAAAATTAGCTTCAAATTCTATCGGACTGTGGAAGCCGTTGGTGGAGTGTAATCGAACGGGATTGTAATCGGTTTCGATATATTCAAACACGGTCTGGCGCATGGCTTCACGCGTATCAAATTGCTCACCGTGAATCGCCTCGACCTTGAGGGAATGAAAGAAACTTTCGGCGCAGGCATTGTCGTAACAATTGCCCGTGGCACTCATGCTGCCTAACAATTCGTGCTGTTGTAGCAATTGCCGGTAAGCGTGCGAACAATATTGGCTTCCTCGATCCGAGTGAACAATAACGCTCTTGGGGCGTTTACGCCTGAAAATCGCCATTCGTAGTGCATCACAAGCTAGGTCGGCCGTCATCCGTTCGCTCATAGACCAGCCAGCGACCTGTCGAGAAAACAGCTCGATGATGACAGCCAGATACAGCCAGCCTTCCTTGGTCCACAGGTAGGTAATGTCGCCCGCCCACTTCTGATTCGGCGCACTCGCTGAAAAATCTTGTTGGAGCAGGTTATCGAACACCGGGAGATTATGCCTGCTGTTGGTCGTCGCCTTAAATTTACGGGCCGCTTTAGCGATGAGGCCTTGGCGCCTCAGACTGGCGGCGATGGTTTTCAGATCATAAGGCTGACCATTTTCTTTAGGCATTTTCCGCTGTAACCTTTCTGCGCCATAGCGTTGCTTGTGTTTATGGAACAGGGTTTTGACCTGCTCATCCAGCGCCTGACGTCGCTGAAGCCGTTGACTGGACTTTCGCTGCAGCCACGCATAATAACCGCTGCGAGACACGTTAAAACACTGACACATGCCAACCAGGGAATAGTCAACTCGATGATTTTTCATGAATTCGTACCTCGCTTGAGTTGTTGAGCGAAGTACGTCGCCGCATTTTTTAAGATCGACAACTCCTCGGCCTGCTGAGCCAGTTGCCGTTTTAACCGGGCATTTTCTGTAGCCAAGTTTGCTTCTCGTTCGCTGACGCTCTGAGTGTGTTCGGACTGCTTACGCCAAGCGTAAAGTTGGGATTCGTGTAATCCCAGTTGCTTGGCGGCCTTGGCTACACCTATCTGGGTCGCCAGTTTCAGGCTTTCTTGTTTGTATTCGGCGCTATGCCGGGTGTAGCTGGCTTTGCTGCCAGTCGATTTCGTGCTCATGCAAGTACCTCTCTTTGATTAAGAATACTCGCTTTTTAAAGTGTCCACTATTCGTGGTGGAGATCAGTATAAAAGTTAGTTCGTTTTAGCTCAAAGTTAGTTCGTCTTATTGAAATAATATCACTTCTATCTCTGCCTATCGGGATTTACTTCGGAAATGGCCTCCTTGTAAGAAGGGCAATCTGACCGACTTTTTTCCACAAGCAGTGCCGGCGCGCTCGCATTCTGCGCCGACAAGGATTCATAATGTATTGATAGAAAAAGAGATGACATATATGTTTCTTCCCCACAGGTCAAAAATGACTCCTGGTAAACCTCATTGGGTTAACCTCTAGTCATATTTGTCATCCCCAGTAAAGCGAGTTACTGCGCAATACGTCCCATCGGCGTCTTGCTCTCTCGATGAGCGAGCGCTATCCTTTGCTCTTCATGAACAGAGACAGTTCCTCAAATATTATTCCACGGCTAAGGCTTAGCCCTGGCGCCCTTTACAATAAGGGGGAGACCAGGCAACGGGCCAGGCTATTAAAAAAATCAGGATGGATCAGTGCATATAAGAGAGAGCTTCCTGTGGGGCATTAGGCGAGTCGCCAAGGATCGGGATGGGGCGAGAGTTTCTATAAAAGCGACGCGCTTGTCTGTTGATATACCGGAGGAGCAGTGGGGTGGGGAGGTCAATCAGAAATTCGGTCTATGCCTGGTTCCTTCCTTGTTATTGAGATCGCAGCAGCAGTTGGGGTTGAATCCCACTCAGCTTTTACTGCTGGTGCAGCTGTGCGATCTTTCGGACGATCCCGGCCAAAATCCAGCTCCCAGCAAAAAAACCTTAAGTGAGCGGCTCGGTCTCAGTGAGCGGCAGATTCAACGACACCTGAGCGAACTGGAAAAGGCGGGTTTGATATCCCGCCTTGAGCGCCTGGGACCGGATGGAGGTATACTGGCCAATGAGTATGATTTGTCCGGCCTGAAAATGGCGTTAAAAAAGCTGACGTGTTAATTTTGGAATGAATTTTCGAATTTCATAGAGTAAGTTCAAATGATGTTATATCCGCTAAGTTAGCAATTCACCGCGTGGTTAAGAAGAGGATAAAAGTCTATCCGACACAGCATTGAATAACAAAGATCGATTTACTGACCAACAGAAACAGAGCAAAAAACATACCTCGGCATTGCCTGTACACCTTTAAGTGTGCAGGCAATGCCGAAGGAGGAAGTTGCCGTTTTTATCTACCTTTTTTTATCTATCTTTGATAGCCAGGTGGAAATCATCTGTTCTCAGTCACTTTCATCTTTGCTGGGTGTGAAGTCGTCGTGGGCTGAGCCGTGTCAATCGGCTCTGTCCTGGGCGATCGGCGCGAAACCAGCGGCTGGCCGTGCCGCGGGCATTCGCCAGGGTTTTTTCCAGCGTCGTACCGCTTCGGATAGTAATATCCGCGTAATAGATTGGCATGCCAGCATGTTGTCGGGCCGGTTTTCCTCTGAGTCTGAATTCCATCTGGTGGCAGGCCAGGCGCTTCCCGGCAATGACCGGGATAGCGCACCGCTTGGGGGCCAACGCACGGAGGCTATTGAGGTTAGGAAGAAAGGCCAGGTAGCCTACCTCTTCGTTACCGAGCGTGATATTCAGGTGACAGAGGGTGCAGTCCCTGTCTGGGGCTAAGGGACAGGCTTCTAGCGTGCCGGGAGATAGAAGGCACATGCCATGCTTGGACAGGCGCTTGTTGTCCTCGCCGTTACCACTAACGTAAGTAGGTTGCGCGAGAGCTTTGTGGTCGAGCAAGGGGAAGTCCGCATGGCAGTCAAGCGCGGGGTCGCTGAACTGCAAACGTATCGGGAGAGGGCACTGAGCACCGGTCGAACCGCCGACTACGCCGACGAAGCCGGCGGTTCTGTTAGCTAAAGCTCTGCGCCGGATGTGTTCGGAAGGAGCATCGGGATCTGGGATAATCATTATTAAGTATTCCTTGGGGATTGAAAAGGAGGTCTCTGGGGTATTTTCTGGAACTTGGCGGCTCGGCCACGGCTCGTTGATCCGGTGGTTAAGCGTGGGAAATACGAGGAGGCTAAAGCGGCTGTTCCAGGCTCAAACCATGGCAAAACGGTCTCCTCGGTGGGCCGGGGCTTCAGGAGGACAGGGTTAAGGAATGGCTCAGTTACGAGTGCGGTTTAGGGTAGGCAATCAGCCTGACCGAATCTGGGCGTCAGGACGCCATGTCCTCCCCCTACAGGCCAGCGACACCGCAGGTTACGGGCTGGCTAGCAGATAAGAACTGATCGGTTCCGGGCATGGCAATTGCTCAGGTACCGCCCTGGCCATTAGATGATATAGCGATTCAAAATCTTTGAATTGCCAATATAGCCGTGGCGAAAATCAGCCGAAGTCGCCAAGAAAAAGGTGACCTGCATTAAAGACGCGGCAATGGGCGCCACTGCCGATACTGCACAGGTGAAACAATCGCTGTCCTCCAAAAGGGTAGGGGTAGCATCGCCCCAATAAGCGACGCCGATCAAGAGGACGTAACAAAAGAGGGCGCTACGGTCTCGATGCCAACCCAGCCGACTAAAATTCAAGAAGTCGCGCCGCAAGTATCGGCCACGCCGACAAAATCACACATGACGAAGACGGTTCAATCTATCCCCGTCTCCAGTTATGTGCCCCGGCAAATTATCTTCAACGACAACCCGACCCGGCCCGAGTAACGTAAGGTCAGGGAGTCATGTTCTTTTAAATCGATTGACAGCCAGACGAAGCCACGGTTTTCAGAGGCTGGAGTATTGCTGGTCAGTTTTTGGTCAATTTGACTTAACTCTAGAGAGGATAGAGGGTTAGGATAAATTGCGACGAATTAGCGACAGGGTTATCCATAGATTTTGTGGATAGATTTGTCGAATGCTTTTCTTTTTCTGCTCATTTTCTAGCCAGTGACCTGGCTCCATAAAATGGCCGTTTTTGAGAGAGTTAATCTTATTTTGGCGGCAAGCTTAAGATTCGACAAAATAAGATTAACCATCTAGGGTGACCTTATATTTTAGCTTTAGCAAAAATATCAGTGTTTCATAAAGAGGAATCGGTTGATGCAATAGAAACCTGAATCCGGAACTGTTGAGTTTTATTGCAACGGTTATCGGAGACGGAACCGTGACGCCGCCAAAAACCTGGAACAGGGATCGACTTACCCTGACAGCACTGTATTACCCTCCCGCCCTCACGCTGGCACGCGCCCAGGCGCAATCTGCCGATGCTGCCATCAAAACCCCTGCGCACCGTCCGAATCCCCGCATTACGATTTCGGTTAAAAGAAAGGCTTATCCCGAACTGAAGGGAGTTCTTGACAGTTGAACTTACTCGAATCCAAGATAACCCTATTCACCTCCTTCATTAGCGGGCTGTAGACCTCGTAACCTAAGATGCATGCATGACATTGGCTCGTCAATGCGCTGCGTCTTTAAACTGCATACTCTTTGAGAGCAAAAAATGGCTGTTAATAAAAGTGATGGACCGCAAACGCGGGCCTTTCCGGTGGTCGGCATCGGCGCCTCGGCTGGCGGTATCGAAGCGCTGCATAGCCTGTTCTCTCTCCTGCCTCCCCAGACCGGGCTGGCGTTTGTGGTGATACAGCACCTGCTGCCCGACCATCCGAGCCATCTTGCCGAACTGCTCGGCAAGACGTGTCGGTTGCCCGTCTGCGAAGCCCAGGACGGCATGAGGGTGGAACCCGATCACGTCTACATTATTGCGCCGGGCGAAAGACTGGCCCTGGATCAAGGGACGTTGCGGAGTCGTCCATTTCTCTCCCATACCCTGGTCTGTATCGACCTCATCGATACCTTCTTCAAAAGTCTGGCGACCGACCGGGGCCAGCAAGCCATCGCCGTCATCCTGTCCGGCACCGGCAGCGACGGCGCGGACGGCGTCATCCAGATCAAGCAGGTTGGCGGTACCGTTTTCGTACAGAATCCGACGACGGCCATGCACGGCGGCATGCCCTGTGCCGCGATCGCAACCGGCACCGCCAATCATATACTGCCCGTGGCCGCGATCGCCCGGGAATTGCTGGCCGCCACCTCCGCAGCGGCGCCTCCGCTGACCGATACCGGCCCGGAAGACATCGCGCAACCGCTGGACGAGATCCTGACGTTGATTCGCCGCCATACCGGCTCGGATATGAGCAGTTACAAATTCAGCCCGCTGTTCTGGCAGGTTCAGCAGCGCATGCAGGCCCGGCGCCTCGGTCACGTTCACGACTATGTTACCCTGCTGTATGACGATCCAGCCGAACTGGAGGCCCTGGTCCGCAACCTACCGATTCACGTGACGGAATTCTTCCGCGACCCGGAGGCATGGGAAGTGCTTGCAAGCGAAGTGATCGCGCCCCTGATCCGGGATCATCGCGGGGATCGTCCCCTCAGGGTGTGGACGCCGGCGTGTTCCTCAGGCGAAGAAGCGTATTCGGTCGCGATGCTGCTGGCCGAACAGTTCGATCAGTTAAACAAGCCGGCCGATTTCCAGATCTTTGCCACCGACGCGTCGCCGGAGATTGTCGCTCGCGCCAGTCGCGGCGTATTTTCCGCCGCGGCCATCCAGGGCTTGTCACCTGAACGCCTAGCACGCTTCTTCTCTGCGAACGAGGGAAAGTACCGGATCGAAAAGAATGTTAGGGAGAAAGTGGTATTTGCACCGCAACACCTGCTCGCGGATCCGCCTTTTGCCAACGTGGACCTGGTCACTTGCCGGAATTTTCTGATCTACCTGGAACCCTACGCCCAGAAGCAAGTGTTGACTCTGCTGCATGCTTCCCTGAAGATGGGTGGCTACCTGTTTCTCGGCCGGGGCGAAACGCTGATTTCTAACCAAGGCGGTTTCGAAGTCATCTCGATGCCCTGGCGCATCTACCGGAAGACCGCCTCTTTGGCGGATACGCAGATCCGCTTTCCGAAGCGCCTGCAGCGCCTACTGTCCTCCCAGGCCAGCGCTACCCTCGGGGCTGAAAACGCGCATCGGGCGATAGTGGAAGAGTTCGATTTGCCCTCCGTACTGATCGATGCACAGTTCAACATCCTACACGTCTATGGTGATACTTCCTCTTTCCTGCGGCTGCCGCCGGGCCAGCCGACGCTGAACCTGTTGGCGATGGCCCCCTCGGCCTGGGCCGCCGATATTCAAACTTCGGCACAAAATGCTCTGGCTGAACAACGGCCTATGACCGTAGACGGCTTGCGGGAAGCAAAAAAGGTCGGCGGAATATGGAGTATTAAGCTCACGCCGATTCAGGCCGGCGAAGAGGAAAGCGCGCCCCGCCTGCTGGTTTCGTTCGTATGTTTGCCGCTGGCCGACGACCGCGCCTTGCCGGGTAATGATGAACCGGCCCTTTCAGGCGAGTCGAGTACCCCAGGCTGGCGTGATACGCTCCGCCTCACCATCGAAGAGCTGGAGGCCTCGCGCGAAGAGCTCCAAGTCCTGAATGAAGAGCTCAGGGCCGTCAATGATCAGCTCAATCTCAGCAACGAGGAGATCAACAATGTCAATGCCCAGCTGCGCGACAAGATCCAGGAACTGGAAACCCAGAGTCATGTACTCAGCAGCGGGGCGGTGAGGACATTGTTCCTGGATAAGGAGTTGCGCGTCCAGTGGTTCACGCCGGCGATCAGCGAACTGTTTCCGCTGCGCTCTTATGACGCGGGTCGGAAGATCACCGAATTGGTGCCGCGGTTTGTGGACCTCCGTTTTATTGACGATATCCAGGCCGTGATGCGGAGAGGCAAACCCTTGGAAGGCGAGGTGCGCAATGTCGAGGGGCGCTGGTATTTGCGCCGCATCGGCCCTTTCCGCACCGGCCGCGATAAAACCACGGGTGTCGCAATCACTTTTACTGACATCACTGAACGCAAGCAGACGGAGGAATCGCTGCAGCGAGAGCGCAGCCTGCTGGTCAGCGTCATGCAGGCCACCGACTTCATGCTGGTTTTTCTCGACCCCCAGTTCAACTTCGTTTGGGTCAATCCGGCCTATGCCGATTCCTGCAAGATGAAGCCCGAAGAGATGGTGGGGAAAAATCATTTTGCCTTGTATCCCCACGCGGAAAACGAGGCCATCTTTCGGCACGTGCGCGATACCGGCGAAGCCGTAAGTTACAAGGATAAACCTTTCGTTTTCCGCGATCAGCCCGAACGCGGGACAACCTATTGGAATTGGAGCCTTATACCGGTCAAAGCACCGGACGGTACGGTCACCGGTCTGGTCTTCTCGCTGCTGGAAACCACGAAATTCAAACAGGCGCAAGAGGCGCTGAGTAACAGCGAATATCGTTTACGGCGCTTCTATGACTCTGGCTTGCTGGGCATTATTTACTGGAACATGGACGGGAAGGTAATCGATGCCAATGATAAATTTCTGGAGATGGTGGGCTATGACCGAGAAGATCTGACAGCCGGCCGGGTCGACTGGCAGCGGATGACGCCGCCGGAATACGCGTACTTGGATAAACAGGCGACTGTGGATCTCCTGGCTACGGGTGTGGTAAGCGCTCCGTTTGAGAAGGAGTATATCCGCAAAGACGGCACACGCTTACCCGTCATCCTCGCTGGCGCCATGCTGGACGACGAACGCTTCAATGGCGTCGCGTTCGTGCTGGATATTACCGAACGGAAACAGGCGGAGGAGGAAATTCAAGCTCAGCGCAATCTATTTGAAACTGTGTTGAACCATTTGCCCGTGGCGGTCAATATCGTGCGGGCCTCTGATCTTAAGATATTACTGATCAATCCGAAATACCAGGCATTCGCACCTAAAAAAAAGATGCTCGGCAAGCCCCTTCTAGAAGTATGGCCGGAGGTGCCGGAAATAGAAAAGTTTTTCCAGCACGTCGCGAAAACCGGTAAACCGTTTTCCCTGCGAGACGCCCCTTACAAAATCAGAAGGTCCGAAAACGGCCCACTTGAAGAGGCTTATTTTAGCTGGTCTTTATTCCGCATCGCGCTACCCGGAAACGCGGGCTGGGGATTGCTCAATACAGCCTGGGAAACAAGCGATCGCAAGCAGACCGAAGTGGCGTTGCGCCAGGCGCTGAGCAAGGCAGAGGAAGGGGACCGGATGCTGGCAGCCATGATGGAATATATGCCGGAAGGTATCGCTATTGCCGATGCCCCCGATGTGAAGATCCGGATGATCAGCCGGGCCGGACGGAAGATGACCGGCAAGCCGGATAGACACCTGAAAGTCGGCTACGGCAAACTCGTAGAGCGATGGAACGTCTACCGTGCCGATGGGGTTACAAAGCCGGCCGACAACGAGCTCCCGCTGGTACGTTCGACCCAACAGGGTGAAGTCGTCCAGGACGAAGTTTGGGTCATTGCCCACAAGGACGGACGACACATCCCTGTGCTCTGCAACGCAGGCCCGATCCGCGATGCGCAGGGGAACATTACGGGCGGCATTATCGCCTTCCGCGACATCGCCGCACGCCTGCAGGCGGAAGACGCGTTACGTGAAAGCGAACGTCTGTTACGGATCCTGTTCAATTCGATCGACGAAGGCTTTTGCATCATCGAGATGGTCTTCGACGCCCACGACCAACCGATCGATTACCGTTTCCTCGAAGTCAACGCCGTGTTCGAGCGTCTGACCGGGCTTGCCGATGCGGAAGGCAAAACGATGCGTTCACTCAAACCCAACCATGAGGAACATTGGTTCAAAATCTATGGGCAGATTGCTCTGACCGGCGAGCCGATGCACTTCGAGAATCCTGCCGTTGAGCTTGGCCGATTTTATCAGGTCTATGCCTTTAGAATAGGAAATCCCGACGAGCGTAAGGTGGCGATTTTGTTCCGAGATATTACAGAGCGTCAGCCTCTTGAGAAAGTGCCTTCATAAGCCGTAGGGCAGGCATGAGAATCGGCATCTGCATCGGGAAGCCCTAAAGGGTTGCTGAATTGATGGCAGAAGCCCTATCCTGGTCATCATTACGAACCAACTCCCTGGGAAGGATATTTTTCCCTCAGCCTCAGGATGATGTTAGGGACATAAGCTTAGCATGAGGTAATTGATTTATAATCGCATAAGATGGAACTCAGCATTAGATAATTTCCCGACGAGTGAAAAAAATATATCAAAAAGCTAACAATGAGTCTCAACTTAGTTGATCACACACAGAGTGATACTTTATTCTAGCGCCCGGGTAGTTGCCGATATCTCTCGCGATTTGAAAGGGGAGCAGGGTTTTTACCTTATTTTAAGGGGGATGCCCGGGAAAGGCCAATTCTGTTTCTGAGCGTCATTTAACATCCCGCATAACCGTCATGGGAGTAGGGAAATGGAACTCTACGGGGTCGCCCTAGATGATCTGCAAGAAATACTCAACCAACTGAAACAAGCCCTTTTCCATCACCAGCAGTGGCATGCTGGGTTGATCCGCGCACTCATCTGCAAGTTGCCGGCTGATCAACACGACTTCAGTCCTCAATCTCACCATGAATGTCGCTTCGGCCAATGGTACTACGGCAAAGTACCCGAGAAGCTGCGTACTCTTCCCGGGTTCATCGCCTTGGGCAATGAGCATGAGCGTATGCACCAGTTGGCTACAAAACTGCTCCTCGAAGCAAAAGCAGGAGACACTGTTATTGCTTTTGACTATGACAATTTTTCCAATGCCCTCGACCGAATGCGGCTTGAGATAGCTGCCTTGGAATGTGAATTGGAGAACGTACTCTACAACCACGATCCGATTACCGGGGCCATAAATCGTTTCGGCATTCTGCCGGCCCTTCGCGAGCAACAGGAGTTGATAAAACGCGAAGTCTTGTCCTGCTGTATTGCCATGGTGGACTTGGATAATTTCAAGGGTATCAATGACCTGCATGGGCATCTCGCAGGCGATTATGTGTTGACCAAGTCTGCTCGCTACCTCATTGAGCATCTTCGCCCTTATGACAAAATATTCCGCTACGGAGGGGAAGAATTCCTGCTCTTAATGCAGCACACCGATTTGACAGCCTGTTATGACATGTTGGAGCGTTTGCGTGAAGGGCTCGCCTCATTGCCCATCAATTATAATAATCAAGGGCAGCCCATCCATGTCACCGCCTCTTTTGGCGTGGTACTCCTTGATCATGACACCCCGGTTGAAACGTCCATTGACCGTGCCGATAAGGCTATGTATGCGGCAAAAGCTGCTGGGCGGAATTGTGTGCGGGTCTGGGGAACGGCGATGTAAGCTCCTATTCCTGAGGCCAGCTTGACCTCAAACCTCTGCTCTTGGCCAAGGCTGTGTAAAAACGCCTAGCTGAATCGAGCAGAAATAGCAATTGTTCCACTGAACGGTTAAGGGCAAGTCAGTTCTCCATGAATGACCCCATAACATTGGAATTTTGCTCGGTATTTAAAAGGGCAACTATACCGTTTTCTTTGTTTTTGCGTTTATACACAGCCTCGGTCGAACTCTGGTATTCAGCCGTTTTTGAGAGATGATTGTTTTTGTGATTGGCCTTTTACAAAATACGTAAGCGTTTCGTTATTTTCTTTTTCATTCGTATCTGATTGGGATCAATTTCGAGCGCTCTGGATGAATCCAACGCTGCTCCGTTCATTTCAATAAGGCCTCTGTGGGCTTTCATCTTGAAACTTGATGATTAATTTTCTCTCCATTATTTAAAATCTTTTTCCTATCGCCCAGTCCTTCAGATATTCCGAAAGTGGCCGATCTTTTGCTTATTATTCTATAAATTTTCAGCATCGCCTTCTTCAAAGAAAGATCAAAAAATTTTTACACAATTTTTATTTCCGATTTCATAAGCTATTCCTCAATAGAACTGGACAGCGGGGATCATCCTATTTTGCAGTTGCATCCCTGCTATCGATCCGTTGAAAGAAGTCCCTCAATTTTTCAGGGCATTAAAAACCGCACTCATCCTGAGAGGAGTTTCTATGGAGATCGCATTTATCCTGCTGAGCGCAGGCTTTTTCCTGCTAACCGGCGCGCTGGTTTACGCTTTCGAAAAATTACGGAGTGCGTCATGAGCTGGCTTTATCTCCTGAGCGCTGGCCTTGCGCTGCTAATTTTCATTTATCTGGTTTTTGCATTGTTTTTTCCGGAGAAATTCTGATGACAAGCCATGGTTTTCTACAAATCGCGGTCTATGTGATCGTGTTGCTGGGATTGGCCAAACCGCTCGGTTGGTACATGGCCCGGGTTTACCTCGGAAAATCGATCAGGCCCCTGCACTGGATGGGGCCGATCGAAAGGCTGATCTACCGCTTCAGCGGCGTCAAGCCGGAGCAGGAAATGCGCTGGACCGAATACGCCGCCGCACTTTTGGTTTTGAATCTTTTGGGGCTGCTTGCGTTGTACGCTCTGCAAAGGCTGCAATCTTATCTGCCGATGAACCCGCAACATCTTGCGTCGGTTGGTCCGGATTTGGCGTTCAACACCGCGGCCAGTTTTGCGACCAATACCAACTGGCAGGGCTATGGCGGTGAGACGACGATGAGTTACCTGACCCAGATGCTCGGGCTGACCGTGCAAAACTTCGTCTCGGCGGCGACCGGCATGGCGGTGTTAGTCGCGTTGATACGGGGATTCATCCGGCGCAATCAGGAGACGATCGGCAATTTCTGGGTCGATCTGACCCGGAGCACGTTGTACATTCTGTTGCCGCTGTCGCTGCTATTGGCTCTGGCTTTGGTCGGGCAGGGCGTCGTGCAGACCTTCAGCCCCTACCAGACCGTCGCGCTGGCCGAACCCCTCAGCTATGAACAGCCCAAACTTGGCACGGACGGGCAACCCGTCAAAGACGCCGGAGGCAAGCCCGCGCTCGAAAAAGTCGAAGTCCATGAGCAAACCCTCTCGATGGGCCCTGCCGCCTCGCAAGTCGCGATCAAGCAGCTCGGCACCAATGGAGGCGGCTTTTTCAACGTGAACTCGGCGCATCCTTTCGAGAACCCGACGCCATTGTCCAATTTTCTGGAAATGTTGTCGATTCTGTTGATTCCTGCCGCGCTCTGCTACACGTTCGGCGCAATGGTCGGGGATGCCCGGCAGGGCTGGGCAATTTTGGCGGTGATGACGGTCATTTTCGTCGCGCTGGTTTGTGTGACCGTGCCGGTCGAACAGCGGGGCAATCCCATACTGACCTCGCTCGGCGCGGATCAAAATCCTTCGCACCTGCAGGCCGGCGGCAATATGGAAGGCAAGGAAACCCGCTTCGGGATTGTCAATTCGGCGCTGTGGGCGGTTGCGACGACCGCCGCTTCGAATGGGTCGGTGAATTCAATGCATGATTCGTTCACGCCGCTCGGCGGGATGATCCCGATGTGGCTGATGCAGCTGGGGGAAGTGATCTACGGCGGCGTCGGCTCCGGCTTATACGGGATGATCGTGTTTGCGCTGATCGCGGTCTTCGTAGCCGGGCTGATGATCGGCCGGACCCCCGAATATCTCGGCAAGAAGATCGAAGCCTATGAGGTCAAGATGGCTTCGGTCGTGATTCTGATTCCGCCGCTAATGGTATTGGGCGGTACGGCTGCGGCGGTGATGGTCGATGCCGGCAAGAGTTCGATATTCAACCCCGGCGCACACGGTTTCAGCGAAGTGCTCTATGCGTTTTCGTCGGCGGGCAACAACAATGGCAGCGCGTTCGGCGGGTTGTCCGCGAACACACCTTTTTACAATGTCATGCTCGGCATGGCGATGCTGTTCGCGCGTTACTGGCTAATCGTGCCGGTTTTGGCGATCGCGGGCTCCTTGGCCACAAAAAAGATCGTGCCGGTCAGCTCAGGCACCTTGCCGACCCATACGCCGCTGTTTGTGGGGTTGTTGATCGGCATCGTGCTGATGGTCGGCGCGTTGACTTTCATTCCGGCGCTGGCGTTGGGGCCTATTGTCGAACATCTGCAGACGCTGAAAGCCTCGTAAGGAGCATTTGATGAATGTGATGAGTAAAAAATTGGCTTCGGCCTCTAAAAAATCGGTTTCGACCAGCTTGTTCGACCGGCAAATTCTGCTGGAAGCGCTGATCGATGCCTTCCGTAAACTGACGCCCCGGCAGCAATGGAAAAATCCTGTCATGTTCGTTGTTTATATCGGCAGCATGTTGACGACGTTTCTCTGGCTTCAGGCATTGACCGGCAAAGGCGATGCGCCGGCCGGTTTCACGCTGGCCGTCACGCTGTGGCTGTGGTTTACGGTCCTGTTCGCGAACTTCGCCGAAGCGGTCGCCGAAGGCCGCAGCAAGGCGCAGGCCGCGTTTCTGCGCAGCGCCAAGCGCGACATCGCGGCGAAAAAGCTCGACGAACCGCGCTACGGTGCGAACTACAGCAAGATTGCCGGCTCCACCTTGCGCCGAGGCGATGTCGTGCTGATCGAGGCTGGCGACTTCATTCCCGGCGACGGTGAAATCGTTGAAGGCGTCGCCTCG
>JBPFEG010000012.1:0-7321 GCA_051061015.1 Methylomicrobium sp. | reverse complement strand
TTTTTATAAATAATCGGCCAGAATTTCAGTTGCCCATTCCGGTAGCGGATTTTGCCGAATATCAAGACATCCATCGCGTAGTGTAGCGATTTGCTGAAAAGGGTTGTCGGCTCGGGAATTGTTCAAAATATGGACTTGATTACATAAAGGTAATGCAGTTTTGATGAGTTTAAGCACTCTTGGAATTCGACTGATCACCTTTTCATCGGGAACATTGTGCCCACCTTCACTTACGCGTTGTGCCACGCGTGCCTGGTTGAGTGAAACTAAATCCAGGTGAATAAACACCAGTATGATTTCATAACCCATCGTTTTTGCCTGCGCAACAAAATCGATTTTTGACGGGTGGGAAAAGACAGTTTCAAAGCAGAAACTTCGGCCTTCCTGTAACAACTTCACGCGCATCTCTGCCGCTACGATAGCCGCATCGTAACTGCGCGATTCAGGTGCCAGAGGAAACAGTTGTTTAGCCAAAATATCGGCATTAACAAATGGTAGGCCCGATGACGCCAAACGGATACGGTAAAAAGTGCTTTTACCCGAACCATTACCGCCGGCCAGTATCCATAACTGTTTGTAATTATTCAAGACTCAGCTTCGGTTATGGCAATAAAGAGGCCTTGTTGAAATTTCCCTAACGTTACTTTTCCGTTTTGATCGATCTGTTCCAAATAGCCAGGATGCGTAATTGAAGTTTGATATTTGATTGCGCTATTTGTAACAGTTTGAGGCAATGAGCCATTCTCGCGCTCGTCTTCAAGGGCTTGGAATACCTCGTCAGGGTTGACAGGCGCACTATGGACAGGCTCAACCTTGATTTTTGCCAACCCTGTCGCAACAGATAGTAATACGTCCGGGTCCAGCATCGTTGCTACGCTACGGCCCATTTCCGCCCAATACTCAATTTGTTCCGCCGTGCTACGGTGAAACCGTTTACCCGTCACTGCTGCCGCCCGCATTAAATCTTCTTGCAGGCGTATGGGAGAAGCTGCTTTTGCCATGGTTTTCACTTTTGGTAACAATGAATGGTTGGATTGTAGCAATGTGCTACGTACGTGTCAGTATATAATTTCTCGTTTCCTTTCATAAGGAAACGAGAATAAAAACAGTTTATTGAAACAGGGGGACCGAACTGCGATTACTCAGGCCGTAGGTGCCGAAACCCGCTTCCGATGAGGCAATTTCGGCCTGTTCGCGTTCTATTATCAAGCGATAACGCTTTCCGGTGCTGTGGCTTTTAATATGAATGAAAGGCGCGCTGGAATAGTTTTCTTTTCGGCCTTCAAAGTAAGATGCGGCTTGCTCATAGCTGATGCCTTGTCTTTTGGCCCGCCGCCTGATCAATCTTTCATTATTGCTTTTCAGTTGAATGCGTTTAAAAAAAGCGTAGCCGTCTATTTTTCCTGGCACCTCGCGTACTTGAGTGATATGGATGTAAAGGAATAAGCGATACTGCTTTTGGCATATGTATCTCATTGTTGAGTGTAACGATCTGATTGTAGCGATATGGTACGATCAGACCAATGCTGTTAACTTTAATCCTTTAAAATATGGGTACGGAGCATTTATTGCTCAATCCGTAAGAACTGAATGCGACCACTTTCGTATTTCTTCCATAAACAGTGAACAACAGATAACGATGCCATTGCTTTGGTTTGTTTGCCTCGTTCCCTCGCTCCTGTATGGTGCGAGGGTCGGAATATTAAAACCACGGTATCGTCGCTGTTTTACTCAAGCCAAATTGATCAAATTCTCCTGACATTGGTTTATCCATCAACTCGCCAAACACAATATAGCGCCTGTGCAAATGTCCATTCGATCCGCTCTCTAATTCCAGATATGGGTTGTCCAGTCCTTTTTGAAACATCTTGGCTTTGTATTGCTTAATTTCACTTTGTTGAATAGAGCCACGGCTAATCAAACGCTTGAGTTTTGCTGGCGACATGGTGCTTTGGATACGCGAAACAGTACGGTATTGAACCTGACTGGGTATTGATTGAGCCCGGGAAATTGCACAATAGCCGATCAAGCCACCTAACCAGCCGCCTCGTTGCAGCACTTCTAATCGCTTTTCCGCAGCATGAACTCGAATCACACAACCCAGTTTTAATTTGTATTCAGGAAAACTGACGCCTATATCCGTAGACTGTAAATCGCATAATTCTTTGTGCAGTTTGGTGTACACCTTATTTAGTAATACATTTTCCCGCAGTTCTGCATCGGGTTTGATTCGAACGTCAATATAATGTTGCATAAAAAACCTCCTTTTAAACCCGAATGGTGCTGACGTAAGCCAAGCCTTTTTTGCCCAGATAAAAACTGGATACTCCGGCATTGTCGATTAAGTTTTTTAATTCTCGAGCTTTCTCTTTGGGAATATTTAAGGTGATTTCCAATTGACCGCAGGCTTTGGTGAGCATACGTTTAACTTTACCTTCGCCTTCGATGAATTCTTCACGAATATAAGGATTACCCCAAACCTTTTTCTTTTCTCCGGTTGTATAGCGATCCATAAAATCTTTTTTGGTAAAGCTATTGTTTGAAATACCGCTGATACCACCTGCTTTGGTTTTCGCTGAGCTCAAATCATACTTTTTCGCCAATCGCTCTAATTGCAGGTATAGGGCAGAGCAGTAAAGATTAATGGGCAAAACCAGTTCTTTTTTATTGAGGCCATTGAATTTTTCAAAACGTCTTTTTAACTGCAAGAATGCTGTATTAATCTGTTCAGTATTTTCAACTGGCTTGAGCTTATTTAGTTCTTCCAGACGGGCAATGATGCATAGCGGATCTGCATTAATGTCTGTATTTATTTCAGTATCATTAACAATGAAATCGCAAAGTTCTGTTAAATCTAGAGCCAAAACACCCCAAAATTCAGGAGAATAATCCGAATTAAATATCGGATCGTTGATTTTAATCATACCGGTATAAGAGTTTTGGTCTGTGCTCCCTGTCATATTACGGATGTAGACGATTTCATGATTGATCGTGTTCGGTTTATCTCTAAAATCAATCTGTGACTCAATCTCTTTAAAATAATAATTATCCTGTCCTCTGGCTTGATACAGTTTTCTCTGATCGCCAATTAAACGGTTGAGTAATCCCATGACTGTATCCAGCGTAACGTCACGCTGAATAAAATTTTTTGAGTTACCCAAATTGGTCATTGAGCCGATAAATTTTCGATATGTGCCATCTTTTTGTTTTGGTAAAGGTTCATTATTACTGCCCTCAAGAAAAGAATTACGCCATGAGGACTCATATTCAATGATGATTTGCATAGACCACAACTCTCACTTGGCATAAAAATAAACAGCGTAATCCCCTTGAGGCTTTTCTGAAATGTCGGTTTCATCGCGTTTAATCCGCATCATTTTGTTGCTGTCGTTATAGTCCACCAGTATTTCATCAACATACATATAGGATTTTGCCTGCCGGATGGAAAGCTGGGAAATTCGTCGCAAGCTTTCTTCCACCAGTGCTTGCATGGCATCCTGGTTCAATAAAATACCGACTTCGCCTTCCTCAAAGATTGTTCCACTGCGGACATAGTTTGTATGAAACGTTGCTTCTGGTTTAAGTTCGGGATTTAAAGACTGGATAAATTCTGTCATGGATTTTGCGACTTGTTCTCCTTGGCCTTCTTTAATTTCCATTGCTTCACGGTCAAATTTTTTATCCAGTGAAATAAATTGCAGTTGCTCCATGCTGATGGAACCATACGAAAGGTATTCGGTATCGCCAAAAGTGGTTTTGGAAAAGAATGAAGAACTGTCCCGTTCGCCGGCTTGGCCGAATTGCTCAAAGTTACCGTTACCCAGTTGATCAACAAAATCTTCAATCAATAATGGACTGGTGCGTTTGTTTTGTGTGGCTGGCACGACATAACCACGAATCAGACCGGTTATCGAGGCTAATACCTGTTGCAAATTACTCTTCTTGGCATAATGGATGTCAAATGCCTGTTCTCTGAATAGATGATGACGTATGCAGTTTTGGCTTATATATAACGGTGTTTTTTTAAAATCAATGTCCGTGGGCTCTTTGCGGTATTTATAGCCCGTGTCTTTGACTTTGCCGGATAGATTGGTGTAACCACGCAATTTGGGCAGGGTATGATTATCAACAGTCGTACCGTTTTCTTGCGCCAGATTGGTTGGTCCATTCCAGTTAACAACGCCATGTCCAAGTGCTTTAATTTTAAAATCGACGCTTTTAATACCGGTGATTTTTTCCATCTTAGTTATCCTCTATTGATTGAAGTTGAGTGATTGCAATGGCGCCAATGGCTTGTCGTTTGCCAAGAGCGTAATAAATGGCATAGGGATGCCGTTGTGATTCACCGCCGACTTTTTGCAAATCGTCTGGGGTGTAGCTTAGATAAATCGGTGTTTCCGCGCTGCGGGCTTCATTAAGAAAAATGTTGTCGTTATAAGCTTTTTTAGCATCGGTGACGTTGTGGTGTTTTTTTGCCATAAAGGCCAATAGATTTTGACGACTATCGCCATAGCCCAAAATCGGTTCGATCGCATAAGTTAAATTGGCGTCCGGATCATCCGGCCCATAAGCGTAATCATTGACGAACTGGAAATGATCCAGGTCTTCCACCTCACATACTGCCATTTGCACAAAGCGATTATCACCTCTAAGCGAATGTTTTTTGATCTTGATACTTGATTCCTTGATTGTTTTCTTATCGGGTAAGCTAATGGGGTCGATCAATTTGTTTTTGATCTTCTGTACACTTTCTTTGAGCGCTTTGATTAGGTCTTCTTCAATGGCTCGGATGCAAGCGTCATTATCATAAAACTGCTCATAGTATTCATATAGCTGATTGATGGTTACCGGTTGGTTATCCAGGCTGTTTTGGAGAAACTCATTCCAGGCTTTGGCACTTTGAAGACAAGCCATTGAATTTAAAAAACGGGCGCAGCGACTAATTTGTTTACCGCCAATGGCCAATGATTCAGGAATCGCAATGATGAAATCATTGATGCCATTGTTTTCGCCAAAACGATCCAGCCGCCCCAATCGTTGCAACCAGTTTTCGGCATGGGTGAATTCCGTCACCATGCGTTGGCAGGTGATATTCAACGAGGCTTGTACCACTGGGCCGCTGCGTAATACATCATATTGCCTGTTGCCATTACGTTTAAACGCGTCAAACACGGCATCAAACAAAGCCTGCTTATCGGCTTTTTTATATTTGGCATGAAACAACAATCCATTTTCCATATTCTGGTTTTTTATAAAACTCAGTTGTGCGGTCGTCGCGGTGTTACTGATGACAATAGTGTTTTTAGGTTGCGGCTGATATAGCGGATTGCTGTCATCCTGATTTTTCTCAACAAACGATTGAAAGCTTATTCGGTATCGACTTTGGTTGAAACTTGGAATACCGATAATATCGCCGCGATGAATGGCCAACAGGTTTTCGACAAAATAATAATTGGGGGTTGCCGATACCAACAGGATATTGGCTCGACTGTCCTGTAACTGTTTACACGCCACCAGTTCGGCAAACAACAAATTAAATGCCGGCATGGTAATGTATTCATGGTACTCATCGAATACTACATGGGCGCTCATATATTGGATCAAACCGGTGACCTTTCTATGGGTAGTGATGGTGTTTAATATTTGGTCGATTGTGGTGATAACAATATCACCGGAAAATTCCTGATCATCCGAGGTTGGCTCTTCCTGGCCGTTTTGATAAAGCGTTTTAAATTCGCCGGTGTTAATTTCAATACTTGCTGCTAGATGATAATCCGACGTTGAATCCGTAAATTCACGGTATAAGCCTTCACAAACTTGAACACGCGGACAAATCCAGAGTATTTTTTTCACCCGTGAATTGAGTGCCCATTCCAAAGCGATTTTGGTTTTACCGCAGCCTGCAGGGCCATTGAGCACTGCAACGCTATCAACTTCTTTTAAACGCTTGGTGGCCAGACTTTGCTGCTGATTGCGCTCACTGTTTGGGTAACGATGTTCGAAACGATTCAAACAGCCTTGAATATACGTACTCAAATCACCGTCTTTCAATAAGGTGTCATCTAATAATTCGTCGAGAGAATGTTCTTCAATATGCCGTGTCAGGCTATCAGCGCTTATGGATGATACTTGCCGATCTGCACTGATCACGGCCGCTCGGCATAAATCAGTTTTGGCATTTTCGATGATAAATTTGCGGTAATCGTTGACATTATCTTTCTCGGAATAACGCTTGTATTGCGGAAAATGGTGTTTGTCCAGTTCTTCCATTCGATCTGAATCCGCCCGTTTCAGTATGCCCTCTATGATTAATACTTCGTCGGTAAAATAATTGTCCGCTAGAGTGTTTATCGAATCGATAACCGGATAAACGGTATTAGTTAGCATTTCAAAGCCTTTGGAATCACCGATATTGGCTTTAAGTTTTTGATAAACTACATCCAGATTGGAAAATTCTTTTCTGGAATTCCGGAACGGTTTGGCATGATGCCAATACACCGCATGTTTAGCCGCTTCCTTTACAAATTTGTTGGCCTCTTGATGTTCCTCATCATCCAATAATTGATAAAGCAAATAGGAAATCTCGTTGTGCCTGGGATGATTTTCAAAGGAAAATTTTACCGGTTTTTGAATATGCTCTCCTTCTTCGGAAATATCAGATCGTGTTTTCTTTTTTAATTCATCGCATAGCCAGTTTTGAAAACAGGGGTCGATTTTTCCCAGATCATGTAAACAACCAGCGATGAATGCGGCGCGGGCTAAATTCTTATCATTCAGTAAGCGATTAATAATTTCATATGCCAAGTAACCGACGGCAAATAAATGTTGATCTAACGGTTGTTTTTTGGTGTTGGCATAGATTGAATCAATCTTGATTGGAAGGTAATCCATAATGAGTTCTCCATCGGTATAGTTCACAGGGACAATCCCTTGTGCGTTAAATTTGTCTTGGTTCCCCACAATCCACTGTAATTCGCTTCTGCTCCTACTCCGTATCCAATGGCACGCCACCGCCGTATTCTTGGTCGCGGTTTTACGCAGCAGCTTTTTAACCGCCTGCAAACCTTCATCGGTCATCACGGTCTGCCATGTACGGCTGCCGATGCGATTGGCGAAGGCATCCAGTACCCGGCGGGTTCTGATCAGCGCTTTTTTCTCACACTCGCAAACGAAGGTGACCATCATGGTTTGTCACCCTGCAGACTGATGTCCTTGACGGTATCGAACATGAAGTCGAGCGCCTTGTGCTGGGTGAAGTTTTGCAGGCATTGCTGGCGGAATTCCTGTTCGGTCGCTCTTTCCTTGGCGCAGATGAAGGCCC
>JBPFEG010000011.1:0-5433 GCA_051061015.1 Methylomicrobium sp. | reverse complement strand
GAAGAAGGCGACGACTGGGACGAAGGTTATCCGGCGGAAGAGCCGTTAGAGGAAGAGCCTGCTGCGGAAAAGCCGCCGGAAGAGTCGGAGAAGGAATAAGATCAACTACGCCTGAGGGTGCAATAAACATAACCGCTCGATTAATTATCCTAAGTTAAAGGCAAGTAATATTTCGGTTTTGCTCCTTCAATTCTGACAGAGCAAGTTCGGCCATTTTCTGCCGGTCTTTGTCAATCTTCCAGCGACTGCTATAGATCACAAATTGCTCGTTCAAAGTCCGAATTCAGCCGATGCTTGGAGCGTAGCGGAAAGCAGTCGGCTGGAATGACAAGTGTACGCCCAGCATGGGCATGAACTTATGGGGTTCAACCTATCGAAAATTCGACTTATTCAGAGCTTCCTTAAGTGCCACTCCCCCTTCATCCGTTTCGCCGATCATGGTCTACATTAGGTATTGGACGCCTCAAAGATACCCTGAATAGATGCATCCAGCATGGTGTTAAACTCGTCATCGGATTGCTGGGCCGACAGCCCCTCGACCAGCGCCCGCGAAAAGCTCGCCACGATGCCGTGATTCCTTCTGAGTCGCTCGTTGGCTTCTTCCCGGGTATAACCGCCCGACAGCGCAACCACCCTCACGACATTGGGATGGCTGACGCAATTAGCATACAAATCGTCTCGTTCCGGTAAAGTTATCTTGAGCATGACCAGCTGAGCCGCTAACAACTTGTTCAGCTGCTCGAGGATCGCAGCTTTGAGCAGTTCTTCGGCCTTGGCCTTTTCCGGACAACGAATATCCACTTCGGGCTCGATGATTGGCACGAGACCAGCGGCGATGATCTGCTGAGCTGCTTCGAACTGCTGATTTACGATGTGGTTGATGCCGGCGCCGTTGGCTTGCTTGATGACCGAGCGCATCTTGGTTCCGAATATGCGCTTCGCTTTGGCCTTGTCGAGCAGCGCTCCAAGCTCGGGCATCGGCTTCATGAGCTGTACACCGTCCTTCTCCGCTGCTAGGCCCTTGTCCACTTTCAGAAAAGGCACAACACGTTTCACATTCCAGAGATAGTCCGCAGTAGGCTGCCCCTCGATATCTCTATCCATAGTATTCTCGAACAGGATGGCACCAAGAATCCGCTTGCCGGTGAAGCTGGGACTGGCAATAATGCGAGCGCGCATCTGATGCACAATCGCAAACATCTCGTCATCATTAGACCAAGCATTTTCCTTGATCCCGTAAGATTTCAGTGCCCCGGGCGTGCTGCCACCGCTTTGATCTAGCGCCGCAATGAAACCGGGATGGGTCTTCATTTTCTGCAATTGTTGTTCGTTTAAGCCGAGAGTTTTCATTAAAGCCTCCTTTAAGTTTCAGTATGCGGTGATCTCCGCTGGCAACAAGTTGGGGACAAGCCCGTCTTTATCCCTCGTCCAGACCGTGCCATCGCGACGCTAAAAGCTAAAATGTTGCGCCCGAGCTTTCCTCGCCGCCGAAGCCTGGTAGGGTACGCACCGCGTACCTTTTAGGCGTTTGATTCACTTGCAAGATTTAAAAACGGTACGCAATGCGTACCCTTTATGGCTGTCTCAAAACGAGGTCAATTTTAGCCACTTGTCGCAATCGAGGCCCAAGCCATGAAGCCATTCCTCACCCTCTTACCGGCGCTGCTGTTCACGACGATGTTTGCCCGTGCGGAAGAACCCCAAAACCCCAACTATTGCCGCGACGCCTCAAAAAATCAGGAATGGAAAGACAGGGTGGCCAAGTACCCGAACGACCCGCTCGTGATTAAATTGGCCGGCCTGCGCAAAGTCTTGTGCCTGATGATCGACCGGGGCCAGATTACGCACGCGCAAGGCGTGGATCTGTGGGAAGAAGAACGCCAGCGCCGCATCGCCGAAAGAAGCGCCGAGGACGCCAAGTGGGAAAAGGTCCTTACCGCGATCCGCTCGTTCCACCAACGGGAGAATCCCGCTTGGTGATCTTCGCGCCTTCCAGCGATACGCCAGCAATCAGGCCCTTCTGATCGACGACGAAGGCCAGAATGGGCTCGTTATAGGTCTGCGAAGAGATGGAGCCTTCTGCGCCCACCGCCACCAGGGTCACCTTTCCGTCGAGCCCCACTGTCCAGCCGGCGCTCTTCCGAAAGTCCTGCAGGGCATTGCTGTCCATGAACAAAAAGACAACATCCTTCTGCTGGGCGCCGAACTGAGCACCGAAAGAGAGGGCCGCGATATTGTAATAATCGACGGTCCTGCCGCCGATCCGTAAGGCGCCATCGCCGCCATACTCCGCGCCACCCCAGAAAGCGGCTTCGAGTATTCCCGGAAAGACCAGCACGCCTTTGGCTCGGTGGAGAAGATTGCTGGCACCTTTCACGGTCTGCTGAAGGTGGGCGAGGGTCGCGTCGACCTTCACGTCGCTGATCCTGGCCTCCTCTCGGGTGGGAGCACTGGTACAGCCCATCCCCAGAAGAATGAATAGAAAAACGATGGCCTTTGGCCAAACTCTGATTATCGTCTGCATGATGACACTCCCTAATCAGTTTTGAAATCGCCGCCCTTTTATTAAAAAGCCAAGGGTGCGCGCTCACCTGGAGCCCCCTTTTTGGATCCAGAACTGACCGACAAAAGTGCCGGAAACCTGACGGAAGCCGCCGAATATTTCCGTGAAACCCTCCAGGACTAACCCTTTGACCCACCAGCCTAACAGTTTTATCCACGTCCGGCTAACTATGTCATTTTTTCTTGCTGTCAAGAATCCAGCTTCACTTGTAGCTATCCTAAATGGCAACGTTTTTGCAAGACAAACGGACCAGAATAATTCCAAAAGTACATTCCGAGTGACCGAAATAAAACCTCCAATCGACATTTCACTATTTGAGTTGATAGGCTGGTTAGGGTCGGCAGCAGCGATTCGTGGTGCATGTAAACAGTCATTCCGGAACGTCGGCTTTCAGAAGAGCCCAGTGTCAGCAAGGGTAACCGTAAGGGTTCCTTCGTTTTAATGGAGTCTGCAAGCTGTCCGAAAAATCCTGATTTTTCGGACAGTCTTCGAGTCTTTGCATATTCTTGCTCTAAGCTTCCGTCCAAAATTATATAAATCAGTCAGTTTTTCCTACTCCATAGCAGTTACTGGCAATGCGGTTTAGCCATAGCCGGCTGTCGGCCGAGACGGTATCAAAACTCATCACTGAACTTGCCTGATACGTAAAATGCTCCACCGATCAGCCTGAGATGAGCAATAGATCAATGATTGCCTCCACTAAGGCTAATATATTGTCCGTAATTTGGCATTATCAAACAAAACCGCCAACGGGCGGCGCGCACCGCCTCCCCGGACGGATCACTTGACGACCACGGTCACCTGCTTGCTGTTGTCGGCGCCGTACGAGTCGTAGGAATCGGCCGCCACCGAGGCCTTGATGTCAAGGTTTCCGGTCGCCACGGCTTTTATGGCGAAGTCTGCCCGGGCCTGCTGGCCGGCGCGCAACGGCCGCTCCAGTGTGCAGGTGTACTGCTGTGGCTGGTTCTGGGTGCAAATGCCCGGCACATTGAGCTTGGGCACTGAGGTGACGCTCCCTTTGCCACTCATGTCGATCACGATGCGTGCGCGCGGTGCAGCCCCGACGCCGACATCGATCGAGGAAACGCCCGTGGGAGACTGCGGGGTCCGCAGATTGCTGATTGTGGCGGAGTACGTCGTGGTCTCTCCCAGCAGCGCCTGCGTCCGGCTGGCGGTAAGCGTGGCACCCAGTCCGATGTTGGCGTCGCCGCGGTAGCGGCGGGTAGCCACTGTCATCTTGCTTGGCACCGATGCGGAGGTGGTCCAGGCGCTTACGATGTCGCCGTCGGCGTCCATCGCCACTGCCGTGGCATCCTGGTAGCCGGCCGTCAGCGTGTTCAACAGGAACTCCGTTCCAGCAGCTAAACTGGAGCTGTGGTAGCGTTTGGCGTACACCGCCGTCTCGCTGCCGTCCTGGTAGGGCGTGGTCCAGGAGATCACGTAGTCGCCGTTGGGCGCCATCGCGATGTCCGGCGCGCTCTGCATCGAGTAGTCGTACAGGTTCACGCGCACCCGGCTGGTCACCGCCGCGCCGTTCTGGTCGAAAGCGCGCGCGAGGATGGCGTGGTTGCCCGCGGCCTTCTCGGTCGCGTCGTAGAAGCCAGTCCAAGTCAAGCGGAAGCGGCCGTCGGCTTGCATGGCGATGGCCGGATCATTGCCGTCGAAACCGCCGAGCGCCTCGGTGTTCTTCTTGACGCCGGTGGGTCCGAAGATTTGGAAGTGGATGCGCTCTTCGATGCCGATCGGGTCGTTTCCGTCACTGCTGCTATAGACGATGGCGTAGTTGCCGGCCGCGTCCATCGCGATATCGCACTCTTTGAGGTTGCGCCCGGCGAGCTCGCTGCTGCTGACCTTGACGGCATCGCTCAGCGGCGCGCCATTGGCCGCGTAGCGGCGGGCGTACACCGCCGCCGGGCCCGACCCGGAGGCGTCGGAGGCGATCCAGGCTACTGTGAAGTTGCCGTTGGGAGCGAGAGCGACGGTGGGCGTCCGCTCGCCGGTCGTGCCGGACTGGTCGATCTCGAATTCACCGGCCTCCGGTATACCCGCGCTGGTGTATCGCCGTCCGCGGATGGAGTTCAAGCCATTGTCTGTGGCGGCGTTCCAGACGATCACCGCCCTACCGTCGGCGGCCATGCCGACGTCCGGATTATAGGTGCGGTCGGTCGAGGTGTCGACCTGCACGGTAGACCCTACATTCCCCGCCACGTTGATTGGCAGTACGTTGGCGGCGATACGGTTAGCGAATACGTGCAGCTGCTCGTTCTTCCAAGCGTTGAACACCACCAGCGAATCCCCCTCAGCCGAACGTGCGATTGCCGGGGCGTTCAACGCGCCCAGTCCGCCGCTGGCATTGCGTTCCGCCTCGAGAGTCGCGAAACCCGCATGGGACGCGACGGGGACGAAAGCGACGACCGCGGCCAGGGCGTGACGACGGCTAACGGCGGGTATGCACAGGGTGGGACGTGAAGCGAACATGAAGGTCTCCAGGTAAGAGTGAAAGGGATTGGGAAGGATGCCTAACGTTAAGTAGGCACACTGTTTAAGTGTATATTAATTTTTGAGTATTGATAGCAACCTCGACTACTAACGAAAAATACCCCGCCTGAACCAAGGTTCGCACACTGATATTGAACAGCCGTTCAATGAGTAAGCCGTGACAGACCGGGAAGGGTCGGGTTTACTCATTCACGACCAGCCGGTCACCACCAGCCATAATCGGTCGGACTCTTTTTCGATAGAGGTTCAAATAATCGGATCAAATGGAGGAAATAGTGAGTATGTCGTGATTTACAGAGCCGGGCTATATATCTTTCCATTTTAGTATGATATACATCCAGTCAATGTTGCTCGGACTGTAACCTCTTTGC
>JBPFEG010000010.1:0-3996 GCA_051061015.1 Methylomicrobium sp. | reverse complement strand
TCTTTCCATTGCAGCCCGTTCCGGAGCACATAAATGATCCCACTGATCACACGCAGATCGTCTACCCGGGGAACACCATGGGACAAAGGAAAGTAAGGCTGGATGCGGTTGAATTGCTCCCGGGTCAGATAAAACAGATGGTTCATGAGGAACCTCCGGTCATAAGTGAATCACTTTGCTTAGACCTTTGTGAGCCCCAAAATGATTAATAGGTCCTGAGCCTAGAGGTCATGCGCCAAAAGCTGGATTACATTCATCAAAATCCGGTAAAGCGCGGCTATGTAGATCAGCCCGAGCATTGGCGTTATTCCAGTGCGCGCAATTATGCGGGTCAGATGGGTTTTATCGAGGTGACGCGGGCGTGGTGAGAGTATCGGAATGCTGGAGCTTCCGGAGCTTGGGATCCCGAGTTCCTCTGGTCCCCAGGCTCTCCTCGTCTTCTGGTTCCCAAGCTCCAGCTTGGGAACCCAAGCCCGGGAAGCTCCTGCTTCCCGAGCATTCTCCCTACGGAACATAAAACACAATCACCGCCCGTAAATCAACCGAAAAAAACTCTGCTGAATTCTTAGCCTCATTCAGCACAGTAATGATACGGATTGGATGAATCTAACCGGAAGGCGACATGAGGAAGCAAGAGCTTCCGAAACTGGGTTCCCAAGCCGGAGCTTGGGAACCAGCGTAAGTAAACTTTTACCCTGCTCAACGGGCCCTTTGCTTTATAACCTCTTGCAGGATGAAGATTCTGTATCCCAAAGCGAAGCTCATCTATATCTTTAGATATAGAAAAAATATATCCCCGAGGTATAGAAAAATATAGCCTTCGTCAAATCGCTTAAATTGCGCTTATCTCCAATAATGTAGCCATGGAAACGAGCAATAGTTCTCAATTTATCGAAAAACGCGCGGCTACCCGCTACCCGGTCGCTTTGTTCGTCGAATTCGAGAATGGAGGGGGATGGACCCGCGATGTCAGCGCCACCGGTGTCTGCATCGAGACCGACCAGCCGCTTGCCTGCGGTGTTTCAATCCGGTTTTTTATGAATCAGCCGGAACCTCAGGGGTGGGGTACAAAAGTGCAGTGCAGCGGCTCGGTGGTCAGGGTGGAGCAGACAGGGGATAGTTGGCGAATAGGAATATTAATGGAAGCCGTACACTTTGAAGGATAGAACAGAAAATGGACGGGTATGCTTCGGCAATCCGTCTTTTTCCGTTTCTATTAACCGCTCAAGTTAAGAACTAGGAACTGCCGGAATAAACATCAATCGACTTCGGCAGATTTTTTTATGTAACAGGGGGAATCGATATGATAGTTGATCGGATAAAACGACGGAGGACAGACATTCTCAGCTCAGGAGCTGGGGCAATGCTGTCGATGTTTGTAACTTTTGTGGGCATAACTGCGCAGCCGGCGACAGCCGCAGTGTCATACACACCCATCACGCTCGCCACACCCGACCGTAACGGACATACCGCTACCGCGCTTAAGGAAGGCGAAGTTCTCCTGATCGGCGGTAAAAAGTCGGACGGTACAGTGGTTCATAAAGGCGTGGAAATCGTCAATGTGAATACTCCCACCGCTCAGCCCGTAGCATTGACAGACATGGCCTCAGCGCGGACCGACCATACCGCCACACCTTTGTCGGACGGCCTCGTGCTGGTCGCCGGCGGCAATGACGGCGCAACAAGTCTGAGCTCTTCGGCCATCCTGGATACAAATGCCAATACCTGGGATTCGGCGGTGCCGGACATGGCAACGCCTCGCGCCGGTCATACGGCAACCAAACTGGCAGATGGAAAGGTTCTCGTCGCAGGGGGACGCAATGGCACTACGACGCTGAATTCTACAGAAATATTCGATCCCGTCACCAAAACATGGGAGCCGGGTCCGAATCTGGCAACAGCCCGCTCCAAACACAGCGCAATAAAGCTGAATGACGGCAAAGTCCTGATCGTCGGCGGCGAAGACAGCGACAATGCTGCTTTGACCTCGGCCGATCTCTACGACCCAGCTACAGCCAGCATTGCAACGGTTTCCACCCAATTGGCCACGGCCCGCGTCAAACCGGATTTGCGCCTGTTGCAGGACGGTAAAGTGCAGGTGATCGGCGGTGCCAACGATGCCAATGCCGGCGGCAGCTTTGAAATGTACGACCCGGTGGAAAGCCATCCCAAAGCCGGCTTCAACGCCAAGGCACAGGCGGTTAACCCGACCAATACCCAGGACGATGTGCTGTATGCGCAAACCCGTGCCTCGATTTTCGGCGGCAGCGGTGCGCCTTATGCGGATATTTTAAACCGCAACGGTTATATGATCACCGAAATCGGCCAATTCGATCCCGTCAGCGGTGATCCCCTGCCGCAAAAGACTAAAGTCTTGGTTTCGGGCGGCGTCAACTCGACCAACGCGTCCGCATCCAAAGCGTCTTATGTTCTGGACGGTTCGCCTGCTACGATCAGCACCAATCAGACCGACTATGCTCCTGGAAAGGATGTCGTTGTCAACGGCAGCGGTTGGGAGCCTAATGAAGACGTGATGATTTCCTGGCAAAAAACTAAGGAAGGTACAACTCCTGAAAACGTGGGGCCGTTTCCATGGACAGCCGATGGCAATGGCAAACTGGTTAACAAGTTAATATACCAGCCAGTAGACTTGACTGATATCGACGCAACGTTTGTGTTGATGGCTAAGGGGGCATTGAGTGGGTTTGTGGCTCAAACCAGCTTCACCGATGCAACTAAACAATCTATACTTGCACTGACGGGCCCAACTCCAAACACTATAGCCTCCGGCAGTACGCTGACGTGGTCAGCTTCAGTATGCGAACGTGGCACATCTAACGCTTGTTCGACTGCATCTAATATTCCGGCTGGATATTCTTTCACTTTTCGTGAATACTCAGATAGTGGATGCCAAACTGTAATACGAAACTTGGCTACTTTGTCACAAAGTTCAGCTGCCTCCACTTTCAACACCGGTAGTCAGACATTTAACGCCCCAACTCCAGCTAGCACCACGACTTATTATTATAAGGCTATACACACATCTCAAGATCTAATCGGAGACAACTGGAATACAGCGAATTCGGATTGCAACGCAGTCACTGTGACCGTTTCTGCAGCCAATCATGCACCGACCTTTACCAAGGGTGCTAACCAGACGGTGAACGAGGACGCAGGCGCCCAGACGGTGAATGGGTGGGCGACGGGTATCGATGACGGCGATCCAAGTGCGACCCAAATCTTGACCTTCAACGTCACCGGCAATACCAACGCCAGCCTGTTCAGTGCAGGACCCACCGTTGACGCGTCGGGAAATCTGACTTATACACTGGCAGCTAACGCTAACGGCTCAGCCACCATTACCTTGGCTTTAAGTGACAATGGCGGCACAGCTAACGGCGGCGTGGACACGAGTTCCCCGCAATCCTTCACCATCACCGTGAATGCTGTCAATGACGCACCAAGTTTCACTAAGGGCGCTAACCAGACCGTATACGAGAATTCAGGAGCGCATGCTGTGAGTCCTTGGGCGACGTCGATCTCGAAGGGACCGGCTGATGAGTCCGGGCAGGTGCTGACTTTCAACGTCACCGGCAATACCAACGCCAGCCTGTTCAGCGCAGGACCCACCGTTGACGCGTCGGGAAATCTGTCATTTACTTCGGCTACGAATGTTAGTGGCTCAGCCACCATTACCTTGACTTTAAGTGACAATGGCGGCACAGCTAACGGCGGCGTGGACACGAGTTCCCCGCAAACCTTCACTATCACGGTTGATGCAATAAACCATGCACCGACCTTTACCAAAGGTGCTAACCAGACGGTGAACGAGGACGCAGGCGCCCAGACGGTGAATGGGTGGGCAACAGCAATCTCAGCTGGACCTGCTAATGAGTCCGGGCAGGTGCTGACCTTCAACGTCACCGGCAATACCAACGCCAGCCTGTTCAGTGCGGGACCTGCCGTTGACGCATCGGGAAATCTGACTTATACGCC
>JBPFEG010000009.1:0-24272 GCA_051061015.1 Methylomicrobium sp. | reverse complement strand
GTCCGGTATTTTGAAATCGCGCGCTGCGCCCTGCTGGACAAGATCGGCTACAACTACCGGCAGATGCTTGATTCGGGCTACTCATGGCCCGTGATCGATCTGCGCATGCGCTATATTAAACCGGCGGTGTTCGGCCAGATCATTAATGTGCAGGCCGGGGTCGCCGAGTGGGAAAACCGGCTGAAGATCAACTATCTGATCGTCGACAAGGAGACCGGCGTCAGACTGACCAAGGGCTATAGCGTTCAGGTGGCCGTCGATCTGGCCAGAAATGAAATGTGTTTTGAATCGCCGGGCATTCTGCTCGAAAAACTGGGCGTGGAGGTCTCGTGATTTATTTGAAGGCACTGATGCTGTTTCTGCTGACCGCCAACGTCGGCATGGCCGATGAACTGCTCGACCAGATCCATGCCCGCCTGACCAAGGCCGCGATCACGCGCGGCGCGTTCGAGCAGACCAAGCAGCTGAAAGTATTGCGCAAGCCGCTCATTTCGACCGGCACATTTATTTATGATAAAAGCCGGGGCGTCGCCTGGAAAACGTTGTCGCCCGTGCCGTCGTTGCTGCTGATCAGCGACACGCGCCTGTGGACGGCGCAGGGCGAGCAGCCCGTTCCGGCGGCGTTCGGCAAGGTGTTCCAGGCCATGCTGGGCGCGGATCTGGCGCAACTGGCCACGGCGTTCGACATCACCGGGTCGGCCAGAAAGACGTCCTGGCAGGTCAGTCTTGTGCCCAAGGACGAGATGCTGAAGAAAGTCATCAGCCGCATGCAGTTGTCCGGCGATCAGGAACTGCGCGTGCTGGAAATTTTTGAAACTAACGGCAACAGCAGCATGCTGCACTTTCAAAATATTTCCCATCCCGACCGGTTAACCGCCGGAGAAGAAGCCGATTTTGCGCATTTATCACCCTAGAATCGCCGCATTCCTCTGGCTGGCCGGTCTGCTGGCGCTGGGCATCGCCGGCAGCCGCGTGCTGACGGCGGACTGGCTGGAGACAGGCTTTCTGACGCTGTTGCCGGCTACCGAAAAGCAGCCCGAAATCGCCCGGGCCGTGCGCCAGCACAACGAGCTCATCAACGGCAAGGTCATCTGCCTGACCGGCGCGGATTCCGCATCGCAAGCGATCGCTCACGCCCATCAACTCAGGCAGCGCTTCGAGCAAAGCGGCCTGTTCACCGACATTCGGCTACAGGTGGATCAGCAGGATTTCGCCGAACGCTACCAGCAACTGTTCGCCTACCGTTACCAGCTGCTCGACGCGCAGACGCGCGGCATTCTGCTGGCTCAGCCCGAGGCGCTGATCGGCCGCAATCTGGAAATGCTTTACAGCCCGGTCGGGCAGCTGGAGGCGGCCAATCTCGAACGTGACCCGCTGCTGTTGTTCAGCCGCTATTTCAACGTCCAGAATCCGGGCCGGTTCACGCTGGAGCAGGGCGTGGTAGTCGTGCAGGACGGCGGCCGTTTCTGGGCGCTGCTGATCGCGGGTCTGGCCGACAACAAGCTGCATCTGGACAATCTGGACGGGCTGCGGGAACTCGTGAACGGCGCGAAAGGCCAGATCGAGGCGGCCGGCGGCGAACTGCTCGCGACCGGCATGCCGCTGTTCACGGCCGAGGGTTCGCACAGCGCCCAGCGCGAGATCGCCATCGTCAGCATCGGCTCCACGGTCGGTATCCTGCTGTTGCTGCTGACCTTCCGCAGCGCCCGGCCGTTGCTGCTCTCCTGTTTAGGCATCGCGGCCAGCACGTTTGCGGCGTTGGTCGTCAGCATCATGGTCTTCGGCAAGATCCACATCCTGACGCTGGTGTTCGGTGCCAGCCTGATCGGCGTCGGCATCGACTATGCGCTGCATTATTTCTGCAACAGCTTCAGCTCGGCGGACTGGACGCCCGCCAAGGGCCTGAAATACATCCTGCTGGGCATCACGCTGGATCTGGCGACCAGTCTGATCAGTTATGCGAGTCTGGGCGTGCCGCCGTTTCCGCTCCTGCGCGAGATCGCGTTTTTCTCGGTTGTCGGCCTGGTCAGCGCCTGGGCCACGGTGGTCCTGCTATTCCCGCTGCTGCTGGCGGGCTTCAAGCCAACACACAAGCCGGCCATGCTGGGGCTGACGAACTACTGGCAACAGCACTGGCCGGCCTGGCTGCTCAGGAACCGGATTTGGCTCGTGCCGATTGCGGTTACGGGGGTCGCGGTCGGGCTTTTGCAACTGACGCCGCGTGACGACGTGCGTCTGTTGCAGTCGGCCTCTGCCGAGCGATTGGCGGCCGATCAGAAGATCCGGCAATTGCTGCCTGTCAAAGCGGACAGCCAGTTTTTTCTGGTGGCAGGAAAAGACCCGCAGGACTGGCACCGAAACGAGCAGGCGTTACTGGCGCGTCTCGAAACCTTGAAACAGCAGGATGCCATGGCATCTTACGACGGACTCAGCCGCTACTGGCCCGATCCGGACACGCAGCGCGACAATTACAATTTGCTGAAGCGAGCGGTTTATGAGGCCGGCCTGCTGAAACGCTACATGGCGGAACTGGGCTTTGACGGGCAGGCTATCGCCGCGGAACAGCAGCGGTTCAAAGCCGCCGAAAACAGCAGCATCAGCCTGGCCGAATGGCTGGCCGGCACCGACGAAGCCCGGAAAATGCACTGGCTGGGCTGTGACGCCGACCGCTGTGTGAGCACGGTCTCGCTGAACGGCATCAAGGATCTGGAGGCACTGGCCCAACTGCAAGATTTGCAGGGCGTGCGCTGGGTGGACCAGGCGACCCAGCTTTCGTCGCTGTTCGAACGCTACCGCACCAGCGCCAGCCTCTTGCTGATTGCCGCTTACGGCATCGTGCTGATAGGCCTGGGGCTCAAGTTCGGCTGGCGCAACGCGCTGACGATCATTTCGGTGCCCGTCTTCGCCACGGCCGTCTCCCTGTCCATGCTGGGCTGGTTCGACCAACTGTTCAGCCTGTTCAACCTGTTCGCGCTGCTGCTGGTGCTGGGCATAGGCGTGGACTACGGCATCTTTTTCTTTCTCGCCGAGGATAAGCGGTCCAGCACCGCGCTGGCCGTCACCCTGTCGGCTATCACGACCCTGCTGTCTTTCGGCCTGCTGGCCGTCAGCTCCACGGCCATCGTCCATGCCTTCGGCTTTACCGTCGCGGCGGGCATTCTGACGGCCTTGCTGCTGGCGCCGCTGGTGGGCAGGTACGGCGCCGGCAAACAGATAGAGTAAGGCGACCCGCCAATCGCCCTGTGCTATGCTGGGCGCATGATCATGTAACAAGCGCCGGAAACGGTAATAAGCCCGCGCTCGATTTGGCACAGCTATCCGGGAGTCGTCATGAAAATCCATCAGTTCAGTGTCGATGAAGCACTCGCCAGCCTTCACAGCCGCCATGAGGGTCTTTCGGCGGCGGAAGTTGAACACCGCCTGCGCGAGTACGGCGCCAATCGCGTCGAGCAGGTGCAGGGAGAGGCGCTGTGGTTGAGTTTCATCCGGGAATTCGTGCATTTCTTTGCACTGATTCTCTGGATCGCGGCGGGTCTGGCGTTTTTCGCCGAATCCCGGCATCCGGGCGAGGGCATGGCCACGCTGGGCTATGCCATATTGGGCGTTATTGTCGTCAACGGCCTGTTCTCGTTCTGGCAGCAGTACCGGGCTGAACGCGCCATCTTGGCGTTGCAAAAACTGCTGCCTCAACATGTCAAGGTGCTCAGGGACGGCAAAGTCGGACTGATTCTCGCGGCCGACCTAGTGCCGGGCGACGTCATTTTATTGCAGGAAGGCGATAATGTGCCGGCGGACTGCCGCCTGCTGGAAGCTTTCTCGTTGCGCGTCAATAACGCCACCGTGACCGGCGAGTCATTGCCGCAGGCGCGCGATGCGGAGCCCTCTATCGAGGAAAATCTGGAGCACAGCCGCAATACATTGCTGGCCGGCACCTCGGTCGTGTCGGGCGAGGGCCGGGCTGTGGTGTTCGCAACGGGCATGCACACGGAATTCGGCAAGATCGCCCATCTAACCCAGACGGCAGGCAAGACCCGCTCGCCGCTGCAACGCGAGATCGTGCGTTTGAGCCGCCTGATCGCGATTCTGGCGGTCACGCTGGGTCTGGCGTTTTTCCTGATCGGTAGCCGCATGCATATGTCGTTCTGGGATAACTTCATTTTCGCAATAGGCATTATCGTCGCTAACGTGCCTGAGGGGTTGCTGCCGACGGTCACGTTGTCGCTGGCTATGGCCACGCAGCGCATGGCCAGGCGCAATGCCCTGATCCGGCACCTGCCCTCGGTGGAGGCGCTGGGTTCGGCGACCGTGATCTGTACGGACAAGACCGGCACGCTGACCGAGAACCGCATGGCCGTCAGCGCGCTTTACCTGGGCGGGCAGTTGCTGACGCCAACGGCGGTACATCGGCAGCCTGAACTGGCGCACGCGCACCGCCGCTTCTTCGAGGATGCGCTGCTGTGCCATAACCTGAAAGAAACCCTGCTCGACGGCAAGTGGCAGTCATTGGGCGATCCCATGGAAATCGCGCTGGTGCGCATGGCCAAGACTTGCCTAGGCGAGGTTCACGGCTATCCCAAGATCAACGAAGTGCCATTCGATACCGATCGCAAGCGCCTGTCCACGATCCATCAGACGCCGACGGGTGTCGTGCTGTATTGCAAGGGCGCTCTGGAAGCGCTGCTGCCGTTGTGTACGCAGATACAGACGGCAACAGGGACGGCGCCACTGACGCCGGACGCCCGGCAGGACTATCTGAATGCGCAGGAGGACATGGCGGGCAGGGGGCTGCGCGTGCTGGCGTTCGCATGGCGGATGCTGGAGAACAGCCACAATGCCCCGGCACAGGAGCGGGACCTGGTCCTGTCTGGCTTGGTCGGTCTGGAAGACCCGCCCAGGCCCGAGGTGCCGGAAGCCATCCGCAAGTGCCGGGCCGCCGGCATCAAGGTCATCATGGTAACGGGCGATCATCCGCATACGGCGCAGGCGATAGGCCGGCAGATCGGGCAGGTTCAAACCGACAATCCGGTCGTGATCACCGGCGCGCAGTTGCGCAGATTGTCCGAAATTCAGCTGCGTTTTGTTCTGGATGCGCCGGACATCATCTTCGCGCGGGTCGGGGCCGACCAGAAAATGCGCATCGTCACGGCCCTAAAGAAAAAAAAACATGTCGTCGCGGTCACGGGCGATGGCGTCAACGATGCGCCGGCCTTGAAAATTGCGGACATCGGCATCGCGATGGGTGTGGGCGGCACGGACGTGGCCAAGGAAGCCGCCGACATGATCCTGCTCGACGACAATTTCGCCAGCATCGTCGCGGCCATCGAGGAAGGGCGCGCCGTTTATGAGAACATCCGCAAATTCCTCACCTATATCCTGACCTCCAACATTCCCGAGATTGTGCCCTATCTGGCCTTCGCGCTGCTTAAAATCCCGCTGCCTCTGACTATCATCCAGATTCTGGCCGTTGACTTGGGAACGGACATGCTGCCGGCTCTGGGCCTGGGCGCAGCCAGACCCGAGCCAGGCAACATGGCCAGGCCGCCGCGCCCTCGCAAGGAAAGGTTGCTGGACTGGCGCCTGCTGACACGCGCCTATCTTTTTTTAGGCGTGATGGAGGCCATTGTCGCCATGGCGGCTTATTTTTATGTGCTGTACAGCGGCGGCTGGCACTGGGGCGAGCGCCTGACAGGCCCGGAGCCATTGTATCTTCAGGCCACGACAGCCTGCTTCAGCGCCATCATCGTCACGCAGATCGTCAATGTGTTTCTGTGCAAGACGCCGGGGCGCAGCGTGTTCGGCGCGCCGGCTTTCGACAACCGGATCATCCTTTGGGGCATTTTGCTGGAAATCGTGCTGGTCATCGTCATCGACTACACAGCCTGGGGCAATCTGGTGTTCGGCACGATGCCGCTGGCGCCCGACGTGTGGCTGTTCATCCTGCCGTTCGCGCTGGCGATGCTGCTGCTGGAGGAACTGCGCAAGTTCGCGGTTGCCAAATGGAAACGCTGGACCGGAACCCTAAACGCTGGCTGATCTTTTTTAAAACCCTGCACTGACTGTGCACTCAAGGATTAAAAACATGAATGGAGCAATTATTGGCTGATGTTACGCGGACAATTTGCCCATACGTTGCGCCTATAGGGTCGAATTAACTTGTGCCCTCTAGGGTATTCGACCCGAGACGCTCGCCAAGCTCTCCAGAAAGCATTGGCTCTTGTTGAGTGAGAATTAATGCGCACCTGCGCGAGCATTGGGCCGCTTTCGGTCAAGGAGACTCAAGAGCTGTAGTGCTCGGGAGCAACAAACGGCATAAAAAGCTGCCCGTGCGTAGCATCAGTTATTAACTCATGGGCACTGAGCAGTTGTAGGGGACGCATTTAAGCCCTATAGGGTATCGCGTACCCTCTCCAAATTTTCTGATAAACCGGACTTCCAGGAAGGTACGCAGTGCGTACCCAAAGCTAGCATGGCGGTCGAGAGCGGCGCTGCGACTCGCTCCGCGCTCCTCAACCCGACGTTACAAGACGAATTTCACGCCAATCAGGATCAAAAGGCTCGCCAACATTGGCCTTAGCACTTTTTCCGGGATTTTGGCGCTGAAATAGCTGCCGACGTAAATGCCGGGCAGTGAGCCGACCAGCAAACTGCCCAGCAATACCAGATCCACATTGCCCATATGCATGTGGCCGAGCCCCGCGACGGCCGTCAATGGAATCGCGTGCGCCAGGTCGGTCCCGACAATGCGCACAGTGGCCAGGCGCGGATACAGGAACAACAAGGTCACTGTGCCCAGAGCGCCTGCGCCGACCGAGGTCAGCGTGACCAGCGCGCCCAGAACGATGCCGGTCAGGACCGTAAGGAGATTCTGCCAGCGCCCGAAGCGCTCATGGTGCGTCTTGCGCTGCAATGCAATTTCATGGCTTTTGCGGGTAAAGACGCTACGGTAAATCAGCGACAGGGCCGTTAAAATCAGCGTCACTCCCAATGTCGTGGTCATCAGTTGCGTGACGCCGTCATTTTTTTCCATCACATAGGTCAGCAGGTAAACAACCGCCAACGAGGCGGGCAAACTGCCCAGCGCCAGAAGCCCGACGATTTTCCATTCGACCGATTGATGCTTGTTATGGTGAACCAGCACGCCGCCGGTTTTGGTAATGGCCGCGAACAACAAATCCGTGCCGATCGCCGTTTTCGGGGCAAAATCAAACAGAAAAACCAGCAATGGTGTCATGAGTGAGCCGCCTCCGACGCCGGTTAAACCGACTAAAGTACCGACCAGCAGTCCCGAAATGATATACGCTAAATCCATATTAAAGAGCCTTAATTCATAAAGTAATAACTGTAACTGGCCATTATATAATCAATGACCGGCCAGCGTCATAAAGTGGCTTTGAATCAACGCCGGTTTTTTTCTTGCCGATGTCAGCAGAAATTCGGTTTTTATCGATGAAAGCCAGGGCCCACGCCGCATCAAAGCCGCATAGGGCCGGAGCTTTGCTGCGGATTGGAAAAGAAACGATGACGAATGAAGCCGGAAAAGTGGTCGATAACGCTGATTTCACAGAACTTATTCATGTTATTATTAGCACTTTTTTATTAAGCCGTAAGCAGTTAATTATGTCGTCAATAGCAGGCCAGCAAGAAGGCGCCAGTGTTCAAAACAACAACCCTCGCCACGTCATCATCATCGGCGCCGGGCCTTCAGGCAGCATCGCCGGAGCCCTGCTGAAGAACCAGGGCTATCGTGTTACGATTCTGGAGCGCAGCCTGTTTCCGCGCTTCAGCATCGGTGAAAGCCTGTTGCCGCAATGCATGGAATTCATCAAGGAGGCCGGCATGCTGGAAGCCGTCGTCAATGCCGGATTTCAATACAAGGACGGCGCCTCGTTCGTGCGCGGTTGCAAATACACCGATTTTTCGTTCGAGGACAAGTTCACCGACGGTATCGGCACGACCTTCCAGGTGCAGCGCGGGGCATTCGATGGGCTGCTGGCGCAGGAAGCCGAGCGCATGGGCGTCGAGATACGCTGGCAGCAGGAAGTCCTCTCGGCCGATTTCTCGGCGGACAGGTCGAAACTGACCGTGCGCGATGCGGCGGGCGAATTGCTGGCCTATGAAGCCGATTTCGTGCTCGACGCCAGCGGCTTCGGGCGCATCCTGCCGAAACTGCTGGATCTGGAGTCGCCTTCAGGCTTCCCGGTCCGGCAGGCCCTGTTCACACATATCGAAGACCGCATCGATGAGAATGCGCGCTTTGACCGGAACAAGATCCGCATTACCGTGCATCCCGACCATGAAGATGTCTGGTACTGGCTGATACCGTTCAGCAACGGCCGCAGCAGTCTGGGCGTCGTGTCCAGAGAGGAATTTTATGAATCGCTGCCCGGTGACAACAAGGCGGCGCTGCAGCAGGTCGTGGGCCAGGACCCGAGCCTGACGGTGTTGTTGAACAAGGCCGAATTCGACAGCCCCGTGAACACCATTACCGGCTATTCGGCCAATGTCAAAAGCCTGTACGGCAAGGGTTACGCCTTGCTGGGCAATGCCGGCGAATTCCTGGACCCGGTCTTTTCGTCCGGCGTCACGATCGCCATGAAGTCGGCCAGTCTGGCCGCTGATGTGCTGAACCGCCAGTTTAACGGTGAAGCGGTCGACTGGCAGGCCGATTACGCCAGGCCCTTGCAGCGCGGCGTCGATACCTTCCGCGTATTCGTCGATGCCTGGTACGACGGCCGGTTTCAGGATGTGATCTTCCACGACAAACAGCGGCCCGAAGTCAAGGCGATGATCAGCTCGATACTGGCCGGTTATGCCTGGGATGAAAATAACCCGTACGTCAAAAACGCCCGTTCAAGGCTCGATACGCTGGCGGCATTTTGTCGCGGCGACAAGGAATGACCGGATTGACCGTAGCCGCGGCCCGAAGGTCGCTTGTGGCTGTTTTTATGATGCTGGCTTTGTTAGCGGGATGCTCGGCGGTACAGCATAAGGAAATTGCCGGGCAACCGGCCGCGATGCCGATTGCGCCGCCGACAGGACCGGCGCGGCGCGTCGTGCAGCAGTTGACGGCTACCTGGACGGACCGGCAGGAATCCCTGGTCTGCGTGCTGGAACTGGACAGCCGCCACATCGCCATGGCCGGTTTGACGAATGAAGGTCTGAGCCTGTTCAATTTAAGCTATGACGGGCACACCCTGACGTCCGACAAAAGCCCTCTGTTGCCCGATGCCGTGGCGCCGGAATTTATGATCGCCGATCTGCAACTGGTTTACTGGCCCGTCGCCGAGCTGGAAAAAATACTGCCGGCCGGCTGGCGGCTGGAGACCGGGCCGGATCATCGTCTGTTGTATCAGCAGAATGACAGGAAAGTTGAAGTCCGCTATTTGTCGCCCGATGCCGCTTGGCCCAGAGCCGTCGAGTTGACCAACCATCAATACCATTATCGCCTGAACATCAAGACTTTCAGTTATGACGCTTTACCTGAATGATTTAGGCCTCTTGTGCGCGCTCGGCAGCTCCAAGGCCGAGGTCAACAAGCGGCTCATGGCGGGCGACCGGTCGGGGCTTGTGATTACCGATCAGTTCAGTGCCGGGCGCGAGGACATCGTCGGTCGCATCGACTGTGAATTGCCCGAAATCGCGCCGCAATACGGCGTTTACCGCTGCCGCAACAACCAGCTGCTGCTGGCCGCTCTGGACCAGATCAGGCCGACCGTCGATGCGATGATCGCATCGTTCGGCGCCGACCGTATCGGCGTCGTCGTCGGCACCAGCACATCGGGTGTGCTAAGCACGGAGCAGGCACTGGCTTCGGTGGCGCAAACCGGCGCCTTGCCCGAGTTGTTCCACTACAAACAGCAGCAAATGGGCACCGGCGCCGACTTTCTGGCCACTTATCTGGGTCTGACCGGCCCCGCCTATACGATCTCCACGGCCTGCTCGTCCAGCGGCAAGGCGTTCGCCTCGGCGCGCCGGCTGCTTAATCTGGGGCTTTGCGACGCGGTCATCGTCGGCGGCGCGGACACCCTGTGCGGCCTGACCATCAACGGCTTTGCCGCGCTTGAATCGATCAGCGCCGGTTTCTGCAAGCCATTCGGCCGACACCGCGACGGCATCAACATCGGCGAGGCGGCCAGTCTGTTCGTGCTGAGCCGGCAGCCCGGCCCCGTCACTTTGCTGGGCATCGGCGCGACCAGCGACGCCTACCATTTTTCGGCGCCCGACCCGGCCGGCACGGCCGTGATCAGGGCCATGCAGTTGGCCTTGGCCGATGCCGGCAAAACGCCCGAGGAAATCGATTACCTGAACCTGCACGGCACAGCGACGGTATTGAATGACGCGATGGAAAGTGCGGCCGTCAACGCCGTGTTCGGGCCCGATCTGGCTGTCAGTTCCAGCAAGGGCATGACCGGCCATACCTTGGGGGCGGCGGCCTCGCTGGAACGGGGCTTCTGCTGGCTGCTATTGACCGGCGACAGTGAAGGCGCCCTGATCCCGAATGTCAGCGACGATGAGCCCGATCCCGAACTGGCGCCGCTGCATCTGGTAAAAAAAGGCGAACGTCTGGGCCGGCGCATCGGAACCTGCCAGAGCAACTCGTTCGCGTTCGGCGGCAACAATCTATCGATAGTAATAGGCAGAGCATGAGCAGTTTCCCTCCAATTGCCGAACTGATCCCGCACAGCGGCCCCATGATACTGCTGGATCGCGTGGTCGCCTTTGACGAGAACGTTTTATCAGCCGAACTGGTCGTGCGCGCCGGTTTGTTCGGCGACGATAAAACCGTGCCGGCCTGGGTCGGCATCGAATACATGGCGCAGACTATCGGCGCCTATGCCGGCATGAAAGCCAGGCTCGCCGGCGAGCCGATCAGGCTCGGATTTCTGCTGGGCACGCGGCACTACAGAGGTAACGTCGCCGAATTCAAGATCGGCACGGCACTGACGGTGCGGGTCGAAAAGATCATGCAGGACGACAGGCTGGGCGCTTTCGAATGCCGGATTCTGGGCGAAGGCATCGAGATCAGCGCCAATCTGAATGTTTATCAACCTCCGCTTAATGACATACCGTTATGAATAAAACAATTCTAGTAACAGGCTCCAGCCGCGGCATCGGCAAAGCCATCGCCTTGTATCTGGCCGAGCGCGGCTTCGATCTGGTGCTGCACTGCCGCAGCCGGCGCGCCGAGGCCGAGGCCGTGGCAAGCGACATCGAGCGGCTGGGCCGGACTGCCCGCATTCTGCAATTCGATATCGCCGACCGGGCGCAGTGCGCCGAACGGATCAACGCAGATATCGAAGCCTTCGGCGCCTACTACGGCGTGGTCTGCAATGCCGGCATCACGGCCGACAACGCCTTTCCGTCGCTGACCGGCGAGGAGTGGGACAGCGTCGTGCATACCAACCTGGACGGCTTCTATAATGTCCTGCAGCCCGTGATCATGCCCATGGTCAGACGCCGCAAGCCGGGTCGCATCGTGACGCTGTCGTCGGTGTCAGGGCTGATCGGCAACCGCGGCCAGGTCAACTACAGCGCGGCCAAGGCTGGCATCATCGGCGCCACGAAAGCGCTGGCGCTGGAACTGGCCAAGCGCGACATTACCGTCAACTGCGTGGCGCCGGGCCTGATCGACACCGACATGGTCAGTGAATTACCGCTCGATGAGATCAAGAAAATGATTCCGGCGCGGCGCGTCGGCAATCCGCGTGAAGTGGCCGCGGCCGTGGCTTTCCTGATGTCGGACGATGCCGGCTACATCACGCGCCAGGTCATCTCCGTGAACGGGGGGCTGTGCTGATGAGGCGAGTCGTTGTGACCGGCATGGCCGGTATCTCGCCGATAGGCAATGACTGGCCACAGATAGCGGCACGGCTGAAAGCTCAGTCCACGGGTATCCGCCATATGCCTGACTGGGGACAATACCGGGGTCTGAATACACGGCTCGGCGCGCCGGCCGAGTTCACGAAGCCCGCGCATTATACGAGAAAGCAGACGCGCAGCATGGGTCGCATCGCCCAGATGTCCGTTTATGCGACCGAACTGGCGCTGGCCGATGCCGGTCTGCTGGGCGATCCGTGCCTGAGCAACGGACAGACCGGCATCGCTTACGGCAGTTCGGCCGGTAGCCTCGAAGCCGTGGCCGAATTCGGCAATATGCTGATCAATCATGCCGTTGACGGCCTCAACGCCACCTCCTATATCCGCATGATGGGGCATACGGCGCCGGTCAATATCGGTCTGTTTTTCGGCATCAACGGCCGTGTTTATACAACCTCCAGCGCCTGCACCTCGGGCAGCCAGGGCATAGGCTATGCCTACGAGGCGATCAGGCACGGCTACCAGACCGTGATGGTGGCCGGCGGCGCCGAAGAGCTTTCGGCCTCCGAAGCGGCCGTGTTCGACACGCTGTTCGCGACCTGCATCCGCAATGACGAGCCGCACAGAAGGCCCCGGCCTTTCGACCGCGACCGCGACGGGCTGGTCATCGGCGAGGGCGCCGGCACGCTGATTCTGGAAGAGCGCGAGCATGCGCTGGCGCGCGGTGCGCATATTTATGCCGAGGTAGCCGGTTTCGGCACCAACTCGGACGGCCTGCACGTCACGCAACCCAACAGCGAAAGCATGCAGATCGCCATGCGTCTGGCGCTGCAGGATGCGAGGCTTGAAGCGGCCGACATCGGTTACATCAGCGCGCACGGCACGGCGACCGACCATGGCGACATCGCCGAAAGCCATGCCACGGCGGCCGTGTTCGGTTCGCGCACGCCGATCAGCGCCATGAAAAGCTATACGGGCCATACGCTGGGCGCCTGCGGCGCGCTGGAAGCCTGGGCGGCTATCCGGATGATGAACGAGGGCTGGTTCCATCCCACGGTCAATCTGGACAACATTGATCCCAAATGCGCGGAGCTTGATTACATAACAAGCGATATCCGGACTCTGGAATGCGATCACATCATGAGCAATAATTTCGCTTTTGGTGGTATAAATACATCTCTGATTTTTAAACGCGTAGCATTGAGGGAGAAATAAAAATGATAAAAAAAGTTTGTGGGGTTCTAGCGTTAGCGGCAGCCGTGACGGGCTGTACGACGACGGGGCATTTCAAGGTGCCGGAAGGATCGCAACTGTACGTTTACAAACGGCCGGAGCCGGTAGATATCAAGGCCAATGGCGAAGCCACGACCACGCCTTTCTTCTGGACCGCAGCGGGCATGCCGCCCGGCGGCGGCATCCCTTACCGCCTGGAACAGGACGGCAAGACCATCAAGGAAGGCAGGCTGAGAACCAAATTCCGCACCGTTTCCCTCTTCTGGCCGCCGGCGGCCGCCATCTACTGGCCTATGGGCTTCAATCCGGACATTACTTACGACTTGGTTAACGGCACGCAGGAATAACCAGCCGAGTAAGGGCTTTAGCCACGGCTAAAGCCCTTTTTTTATTGTCATCAGACAAAAGTGCAGGTTTGATAAGTGTGCATACGCGGGATATACTTAAACGGTTATCCATCGGCAATTGAATGATGCGATCCATACGCCATCGTGTCTTCGAAATGGATCTGATATGGAATTATGAAAAATGACATGCAGTGTAACCTCCAGTTGTTTGAATTGGGAATCGATAGAAGCCCGCGTTACTTCTATTGCTTGGGCTGAATCGAATTTTGAACGGTTTGTTGAAAATGTCGCTTCGGCATTATTTTGGGTATTGCTTGTATGGCGGCTCTCTTACCAAGATAATAAGGCCTTGAGTTTAAGAGAGTAACCTTTCTCATGCAGCGGAACGGCGCTGCCCCATTTGAGCTTCTATGCTTGAGTAAGTTTTTCTGTTTCACCGAATGTGCCTACAACCCATACTACGCCGCAAATTGCTGTAAGGTTCATCATGGAAATTCATTATTGAAGAGCAACTTCGGCTGTCCATCCTCCGCCAAAGGCCCGGTAGAGCGAAACTACGGATACGCGTGCCGCAGTTTCGGCCTTGGCATGTTCATCCGCAACGGCGAGTTTGCTGCGCTGGGCATCCAACACAGACAAATAATCGTTAGCGCCACGCTGATATAGCGCATTGGCAAGCCGGTAGGCTTTCTCTGCCGCAGTTTCGGCCTGGAACATCTGCTCACGGCGCTCCAGCGAAGCGGTATGCGCGACGAAAGCGTTCTCCACATCTTCCAGGGCAAGCAGGAAGGTCTTTTCGTAATTCGCCGCGACTTGATCCAGGCGAGCGTCCGCGGCAGCGATATGGGCCTGGATGCGCCCGGCGCTGAATATCGGCGCTGTCAGTCCCGAACCGAGCGCATAAACACTCTCGGCAAGACTTGGAATGCCGCTCACAGCCAGCGCACCGAAACCGCCGTTCGCCGACAGCACTAACTTCGGGAACAAGTCGGCCCGTGCCGCACCAAGACCGGCCGCCATGGCGCTGACCTCGGTTCGCGCCAAGCGCAGGTCCGGCCGTTGTTCCAATAAACCCGAAGGTAGCAGCCGAGGGACGTTCGGCGTTTTTGCAGGCAACAGATCGGCATTAGCCAAGCGGCTTTCCAGACTTTCCGGCGGCTCGCCCAGCAACACGGCAAGGCGATGGATCAAATTGGACGCCGCACTCGTGAGAACCGGAAGCGAGCTCTCGGTGGTGCGTAACAAGGTTTCCTGACGAGCGATATCCCATTGGTTGCTCAAGCCGGTGCGATTGAACGCTTGTAGCGCTCTCAATCGTTCCCGCTGGATATTGATGTTTTCCCTCAGTATGCCGGTACGCTGCTGCACACCGCGCAACTCCAGGTAATTCGTCGCTACCTGAGCCAACAGACTTACTTGCACTGCATGAAGGGCTTCCTCGGCTCCTTCAGCCTGAGCGGCGGCGGCTTCCGCTTCCAGGTGCCTGGCGCCGAACAGGTCGATTTCCCAACGCGCTGCCAGTCCTCCGCTGATCATATCGGCAACGGGTATGAGCAGCCCGAGCCCCTGATTGGTCGGTACGCTTATGACCCGGTCGATTTTTTTTTCCCGGCCACCGGCCGCGGCCAAGCCAATGCTGGGATATAGCGCCGATTCGGCGACAGTGGTCATGGCTTTAGCTTCGTTGACACGTGCTATAGCTATCCTGAGATCGTGATTGTTCGCCAAGGCTTGGACAATCAGGGCGTTCAGCTTCGGATCCTGAAACCCTTGCCACCATGTTTTAAGATTTGCCGGATTAGAATTCGTTCGGGCATCGGGAGCATGATGCCAATCCTCGGGCGGCACTACCTTGTTTACCGGATGGCCGACACGGGTCGGGGTGCAAGCGCTCAACTCAATCAGCATCGCCAGAATGGGGAGCCCTAGCCGATGCCGCCTGGTTATCTTGAAAACCGGCAACTTTTTTAAATTCATTGGGAAGCTCCATTTTCGAATAACAAGATCAGGGATGATTTAGCATCGGGAGGCGCTCGTTTCACCCTGAACCAGGCCGCATAGAGCGCAGGCAGGAAGAAAACCGTCAGCACCGTAGCGACAGTGAGTCCGCCCATAATGGCGATAGCCTGCGGTCCGAAGAAATCGTTGCGCGATAACGGGATCATCGCCAGGATGGCCGCCGCCGCAGTGAGCAGGATGGGCCTAAAGCGCCGCACCGTCGATTCGACGATGGCGGTCCAGGTATCGAGTCCGGCTTTTTGATCCTGCTCTATCTGGTCCACCAGAATCACCGAGTTGCGCATGATCATGCCGGACAGGGCGAGGATGCCCAGCAGGGCCACGAAGCCGAAAGGTGCCCGAAACAGCAGCAAGGCGAACGCCGCGCCGATTACCCCTAAAGGCGCGGTGACGAACACCAAAAAGGTCCGGGATAGGTTCTGCAACTGCATCATCAGCAAGATCAGCGTTACGATCAGGACCAATGGAATCCAGACCAGGATCGACTTTTGTGCGATCCAGGCGTCTTCTTTGGAACCGCCTGTTTCCAAAAAATAACCGGCCGGCAATTGGTTCTGGATAGGTTTGAGTTTTGGGATGATTTCAGACGCCACGTCGGGAGCCATCTTGCCGTCGATCACATCGGCACGCACTGAAATGGCCGGGAAGCGGTTGCGGCGCCAACGCACGCCGTCCTCGAATATAGTTTCGAACTTGACGAACTGCGACAACGGCGCGGCCCGGCCGTTGCCAGTGCGCACAGTCACGTCGGGTAAGCGGTCGGCGGCAGTGCGCAAGTCGTTTTGCGCCCGCCAGACGATGTCGATCAGTTTGTCGTCTTCCCGGAATTGCCCGGCGGGGATGCCCGTGTAGTGCACCTGCAAGGCTTGCGAAAGGCTTGAGGTAGAAACACCGACTGCACGGGCCTTTTCTTGGTCGAGCACCAAGCGTAGCGACGGAATCCGGTCATGCCAATCGTCATTCACATCCACGGTGTTGGGGTTGGCGCGCATGATCTCGCTCACCCGATCGGCAATGTTCCGAACGATCGCGGGATCTTCACCGAACACCCTGAACACCAGCGGGTAATCCATCGGCGGGCCAACGTTAAGTCGCATGACGCGTCCGCGCACTTGGGGAAAATCAGTCGCGAAAGCCTGCCGAATACGCTGCATCACCCGCTCGCGGGCGCCGTTGTCCTTGGTCATCACCACGAATTCGGAGAGATTGGTATTGGCGAGCTGTTGTACGATCAGCAGAAAGAAGCGCGGCGTGCCGCCGCCGATATAGGCCGTGTAATTTAACACGTCTTCGTCTTTGCTCAAGATGTCTTCCATGCGCTTGGCGGTCGCTTCGCTTTGCGCAAAGGAACTGCCTTCGGGCAGCCACAGGTCGATGATAACCTCGGGCCGATTCGACAGCGGGAAAAATTGTTCGGGAACTTGGGTCAACGTTGCCACGCCTATGACGAATAATACGACTGTGGCGATAATAACTTTTTTGCAATGCTCCACGCACCATGCTACCCAATAGCGCAAGCGATTGTAAAAAGGCGTGTCGAACAAGTCGTGCTCGTGCGCGCTATGGGACTGAACCCTGAGCAAAAGGAAACCCAAGTAGGGCGTAAACACGACCGCGCCTATCCACGACAGCAATAATGAGATAGCCATCACCTGGAATATCGCCACCGTGTATTCGCCGGCTTGCGATTCGGCCAAACCCACCGGCAGGAAGCCGACAATAGTGATCAAGGTGCCGGTCAGCATCGGGAAGGCGGTGGCACGGTAGGCGTAAGTCGCTGCATTGATCCTGCCCCAGCCCTCTTCCAGCTTGCGCGCCATCATTTCGACGGCGATCATAGCGTCGTCCACCAGCAATCCGAGAGCAAGGATCAAAGCGCCTAATGAAATACGGTGGATTTCCATGCCGAACAGCAACATGCACAGCAGTGTTCCTGACAGTACCAGCGGCACCGTCAACGCAACTACGGAACCGGTGCGGAAACCGAGGCTCAAAAAGCTAACCAGCAGCACCGCGGCCAAAGCTTCGAAGAAGGTGGACAGGAATTCGCCGATGGCTTTTTTGACTACGCGCGGCTGATCGGCGACCTGATCGATATCCATCCCTAACGGGAGTTCGCCCTCGATTTGAATCTTGGCGGCTTCCAGCGCCTTGCCCAGTTCCAAGACATCGCCGCGCTTGTTCATGGTGATGCCGAGGCCGATGGCTTCCTTGCCGTTGACGCGCATTTTGAGTTCAGGCGGATCGATGTATCCTCGCTTAACCTGAGCGAAATCGTTGACGCGTAAGGTACGGCCTTGAATATGTACCGGCAGGTTGGCGATGCTCTCCACCGAATCGAATTGGCCGGTGATGCGTATCGGCAAATTACGCTGGGCAGCGTATACCATTCCCGCTGAGGTCATGCTGTTTTGCGCTTGCAACGCCTCGGCAACCGTATTGGTGTCCAATCCCAATTCAGCCAGTTTCTTGTCGGAAAATTCGATGTAAATTTTTTCATCTTGAGTGCCGATCAGATCGACTTTTTCGACATCCCTGACCCGCAGCAGCTGTTGACGGGCTGAGTCGGCCGCTTTTTTCAGCTCGGCATAACTAAAATCTTTTCCCGAAAAGGCATAGATCAGGCTATAGGTATCGCCAAATTCGTCATTGAAAAACGGTCCGATGCTGCCGGGCGGCAATGTCAGGCGAATGTCGTCAACCTTTTTGCGCACCTGATACCAAAGGTTGGGGATTTCCTTAGGCGGCGTGTCTTCACGCGGGGTCACGAAAATGACCGATTCGTCCGGTTTGGAATAGCTGCGCAAAATGTCCAGGTTCGGCAATTCCTGGATTTTCTTTTCCAGGCGGTCGGTCAACTGCTGCTCGACTTCCAGCGCCGTCGCGCCCGGATAGAAGGTTTTGACGACCATGACCCGGAAGGTAAACTCGGGATCTTCCCGTTGGCCAAGACGGAAATAGGCAAAAAGCCCGCCGAGTAACAACAGCACCATGATGAAGCCGGTGAAAGCGCGGTGATTTAGTATCCAGGCGCTGAGATTGAATTCTTTCATTGACGAGTTTCCTCGTTTGCGCCACTGTCGCCAGCTATTTCCAGCGTGAGTTTTTGTGGTAAACGCACGGTTTGACCTTCGATCAGACGATTTGCGCCGGCACTAACGATCAACTGCCCGGCTGCCAGTCCTGTAACCTCAACCTGTTCACTGGGTAACGCTGCACCGATCCGTACCGGTACGGCGTTGACTGTAGAGGTGCGCTCGTCGACTGACCAAACGCAAGTCTGCCCCGGTTTATTCTGGGATGTAAAGACAGCCGAGAGCGGAACGATGAGATTGGAGGGCGTGTTTGAAGGTATCCAAACAGTCGCTGTCATGCCCAGACGCACATCGTCTTGACCTTCCAGGATGGCCGCCTTGACCCGATATGTGCGGCTGACGGGATCGGCTGCCGCCGCAATCTCGCGGATGCGCGCCTTGATTCGCTTGTCGCCATCAACCCACAAGGTTACGCTGACTTCCTGCTGGAGTTTGATCTCGGCAACACGATGCTCGGGGATGTCAATATGTATTTCCTTCTCATCGAGCTGGGCTAACTTGATGACAGGCTGACCGGCTGCAACCATCTGGCCGGTCTCGACTGTCAATGCTGTCACTACACCATCGCGGTCAGCCAGTAAATCGGTGTAAGTTAACTGGTTGCCGGTTTGTCCAAGCTGGGCTTCGAGCGCTGCAGCCTTTTGCTGTGCATTAATGTAGAGTGTTTGATGGCGATCCAGCTCAGGTTGGCTGATGACGTTTTGATCGAACAATTCCCGGTATCTAGTTAAGTCGTCTTTAGTGTATTCGCGGTCGGCTTTAGCGGCTATAAGCTGAGCTTTGATGTTCTGTTCCGCAAAGCGGTAATCGCTAGGATCAAGCTTTGCCAGCATCTGACCTTTGCGCACCCGCTCCCCGATATCGACAGAACGGTTTATCAGTTTTCCTGCTACCCGGAACGATAAGGCCGTCTCAAAACGAGCCCGAACCTCTCCAGGAAAAGGTCTGTCGTTTTGTCCCTTTTGATTAGTTATTCGAACAACGTTGACCGGGCGAAGAGTTTGCCGGTCTTTATTTTGATGCGTACATCCCGCCAATATCAAAATTAATAAGCCTATCAAGCTGTTAATGGAGATATTTTTAAAAAATAAAGATAATAGGCCGCTGCCGGGCAAATGGCGAAAATTCATCTACACTCCAAATTTATATAGCTACACAGAGGGTAAGAAGGTTCTCAACTTGTATCTATTTAACCGGGCGAACAATCCCTTTTGTCCACGGGAGAAAGTTAGGATGAGAGAATAAAAAGATATTTTGCCTTGTTTTACCCAGCTCTCCAGACAACCGCTACAGTTACCTTCGACTCTTTCATTAGACAATCCCAGCAGATTGAACCCGCTGTAATAGCCTATGAGTAAATAAATTAAATCAATTGATTCAACAACGCATCACCCGTTAGGGTGAAAAATGAAAATGATGTAACAGAAGGTAAGGCGATTTGTCGGGAAAGCTGGAATGAGGAAAGTTTAAATGAGGAAGTCTTTATTTCGATTCTTCCTCATCTATCCTCTCCAGCATACCCGCGATCATAGGGGGAAGGGCTTGAAAATAAATCCGTGGGAATATAAGCAGAAGAGGATCAATCTTTTGTTAAGGCAGTATTAGCCGGCGCTGCAACCATGCCGAAACCTGTTGTCAGTAATTGTATGAGTTCGGATTGACGATGCGTGCCCGTTTTCGCCAGTACCTGCTTTAACTGCGTTTTTACGGTGTTATTGCTGATATATTGTGTTTTCGCATAATCGCCTGGCGTTTGTCCACGCAGCAAAGCGGTCGCAAGTTTGGCTTCGGCCGGGGACAGGCCGTAGCATTGCGTCAACAGATTGCCGTCTAAATCGAGCAGCATATCCGGGTCGCCAATAAATAACGCAACGGATGGCTCCGAACCGAAAAAAGGGAAGGGCTGGTTTTGTAACGATACCACTATGGCCGATAACGATCGCTTTGTGCTATCCCGGCGCAAACTCATCGCATTGCTTTGCCCCAGTTCTGCGGCATTGCCGATTAACTGATTCAAGGCGCGGGTTTCATTAGCGTTACCCGTCAGACAGCGACCTGCGGCATCGAGACAAAAGCCATCAGAAGAGCGAATTAAAATGTCTGCCATGTGATTGACAAATATGGCGTGGCCGCATTTATCGAACAAAACCAACCCGACTGGCAAGCGATTCAAGAGGACGGTGTCCGTAGCTAGCACGCTTTTAACTTCGGAAAATTTCTTGTGGATCATACAAGAACGGCGCAGATGCGGCACCAAGCGGGCGAAGAGTGCTGTTTCATCAGCAGAAAAGGGTTGTTGTTTGGATCTAAAAATCGACAGACGCACTGCCAGCGTATCCCGCTTGATAAGATGACCAATCATGGCATGAAAATAATCCTGCGGTTTAAGCCAATCGTTATACCATTCAGTCTTGACAAATTCCCGCACGGGAAACAGGCGATCGGATGTTATCAGTTCGCCTTCAGGTAAATCTTTGGAATTTTCAAGCCAAACATTGACCTTGGAATAATAGCGCTCGTAAGACACGACGGTTTCAGGGTCGGTGCGGACGGTTTGAATAAAGGAAATTCCATCGCTACGGCAAGTGGAACTGCGATTGGCAAAATCGACCAGATAAAGTGCTGTGCCCCTGCTTCCTAAAGCATCCGACACTTGCTCCAAAAAAACCGGCCATAACTCCGGCATGACCGCAGCATCGTAGATTTTTCCAATTAAATGATCATATTGGTTTTCGTCCATAACTATATTGGTTCTGTCGCAAAATTTAAACAAATGTAGATAGCGTCTATCTTTTAGGCAAAATTATCCTGCTAGAACCATAAACTGCTTATAAGCCGGAAGGCTTTTTTCAGTAAACTGCCCACCCTTCAAATCATATACGCCGTTTCAATGGCACGATACAAATAAATCCATTCACCTTTAACTTTAGGCTCATAATGGATTCCGGGGAGCTAGCTGATAATTAGCTCCAACAGTGAACTTTTCAAAGCTTTGCCGCGTTTTTTTGCGTTATGCACAAGCCCATAAAATATAAGCGCAGTACCCAGATTTTCAAGGGTTGATGGTGGCCCGCGAAAATCGTACCGGTTAAATCATCGAATTTGCGCTGACAGGCTTTGCAGCTGTAGCGTTGTCGTTCAGGCGGGGCATCATCCTTTCCCAGCTTGATAATATCTGCTGAACGGCAATGGGGGCAAGTGACTTTATCCGGTCAGCGCAAGGCGCGAATCGTTTCAAAGCATTTGGCATTGTCTAATAGCTGATGCAGGGCAGTCATCCATCACGTATGGAGATACTGAACCTCAAATTCAAGTTTTCAACAATGGTTGGATATCTCTCCGGAATCCAATAAGAGCTAAAAAAGTTTGTGGAGTTCTAGCGTTAGCGGCAGCCGTGACAGGCTGTACGACAATAGGGCATTTCAAGGTGCCGGAAGGATCGCAACTGTATGTTTACAAATGGCCGCCGGCGGCCGCCATCTACTGGCCTATGGGCTTCAATCCGGACATCACCTACGACCTGGTTAACGGCACGCAGGAATAACCAACCGAGCAAGGGCTTTAGCCACGGCTAAAGCCCTTTTTCCGCCACCACGCTCAACAATGTCTCTTCGCGGTTTTCAGACACGGCAAAGCCGAACCGCTCCAGAGGGCCTACATCGAGACTCCTCCACAATTCGGCCTTGATATCGCCTTATTCAACCTCAAAACCGACCTGTCGGATCAGCGCAGTAAATCCGTGGCGGCATCGGTGATAAATTGTTCATGCCGGATAATCGAGTATCTTTCTTTCATCATTTCTCGAAAAAGGCTGCTTTTTGATCCGGAATTCCAGATATTTTGTGCCATGAAGTTTATGATATTCCCATAAACAAATTATGGTTTTCATGGGTTATAATCCGGTTTCGGCAGGCGATGAGTTTCGCGCCTGAATTCGATTACGATGTAAATACAGGAGATTTTCATGTCCACAACCGACATCCTTCTAAGAGCCGTGCGAGAAATCGAGCCGATGATCCGGCAGCACGCCCCTGAGGCCGAGCGCGAGCGGAAGCTGGCCGCGCCCGTGGCCAGGGTGATGCACCAGGCAGGACTTTATCGACTGTGGCGGCCGAAGGCGTTCGGCGGCTTCGAGCTTGATCCCGTTTCCGGTTTACGCATTATCGAGGAAGTCTCACGCATCGACAGCGCGGCGGGCTGGAATCTGCAAATCGCCGTCGCCCACGATATGTTCGCGCCCTGGTTCAGTGACCAGGCCGCGCAGGAGATTTTCAATGCCGATGCGATTCCGGTCGGCGCTTTCAATCCCGCGCGCAAGGCCGTTCCGGTCGCGGGCGGCTATCGCATTTCAGGACGCACGTCGTTCGTGAGCGGCGCGCACCATGCCACGGCGTTTATCGGCTTCGCCAATATTTATGACGGCGACAAGCTGCGCGTTAACGCCAATGGCGCGCCCGAGACGCGGTTGATTGCGGTTCCCGCTTCCGAGGCTGAGATCATCGACAACTGGAACACGATGGGCATGCGCGGCAGCGGCAGTCATGACGTCGAGATGCGGGATGCGTTCATCCCCGAGCACTGGGCCGCGCCGTGGAGTCCTTTGGAGAAACCGGGCAGCGCCTATGAAGGTCCGCTGTACCGGCTGACGGTCTGGCCGGCGATCGCCGCTTTAGTAGCGCCGGCGCTCGGCATCACGCGCGCGGCCATCGATGAAGCGATAGAACTCATCATCAACAAGACGCCGGCCTATGGCACTAAAACGCTCAAGGATTACGGTGTCGTGCAAACGCGGCTCGCGCAGGCCGAAGCCAAACTCGGCGCCAGCCGCGCCTTTTTCTTCAGCACCTTTGAAGAAGCCTGGCAGGACGCTGTCGCCGGCAGGCCCATCACTGTGGCATTGAAAGGCCGGATGCAACTGGCCATGACGCATGCCACACTCGAATGCGCGAAGGCCGTGAGCCTCATCCACGAGATCGCCGGCGCTTCGGGCATCCGCGAGGAGTATGCCTTTGAGCGGCACTTCCGCGACATTCATGTGATCACGCAGCACGGCTTTCTGAGTGCTAGCAAGCTGGAGTCGGTCGGGCAAATCCTGCTCGGGCTCGATCCCGAATGGCCGTTTTTCCGGTTCTAGGACTTGAGAGCCAATCTGGGTTAATATATTAGAAAATACTGTTTTAAAAACCAACGGGGGCACAAGGCAAGTATGGAACAGAGCATGAATGAACTGATGAGCCACACGGCCGACATGGGCCAGGCGGAAATGTTTTCCAAGGCCTGGTACAACGAATATTTCCGGCGCGCCGCCGAAAGCCCGACGCATTCGCGCTTCTGCGAGGCCGTGTACGGCAGGGACCTGTGCCAGCACGGCATGATGGATATCGAGGAGATGGATTTTCTGGCCTCGCTGCTCAAGGCCGGCGAGAGAGTGCTGGAAGTCGGCTGCTCGAACGGCCACATCACCGAACACCTTCACGAGAAGAGCGCCTGCAACATCCTGGGCCTCGATTATGCGGATGTCGCCATCGCCCAGGCGCAAGGCAGAACGCGGGATAAAGCCGCCACGCTGAATTTCCGGTGTACGGACCTGATTCAGGACGAGCTGCCCGGCGGCGGTTACGATGTTATCCTGGCCATCGATTCGATTTACTTCATGGGCGATTACAACAAGACGCTGGCCAAGCTCAACGCCAGGCTCCGGCCCGGCGGCCGCATGATCATCGCGGCGTTTCAGGCCAAAGAGGACAGCGATCCCGACACG
>JBPFEG010000008.1:0-7424 GCA_051061015.1 Methylomicrobium sp. | reverse complement strand
TGCAAAAATGCAATTGCGAATGCAACAAATGGTCGAGAGCATCTCGATGGTTGCCATTACTTATTATGCTTCGAGCCTTATCGGTAAAATTGCCGAAACCCTGCATGTCCTAGGTTGGCAGATTAATGTCGAACTTGTTGAGGGGGTATCGATTCCTTTTATTTTGATCATCATCGCCATCAACACTAAACGGATTCATAAAATCATTGCCAATACGACCGATTCATAGATTGTTAAGAAGGGGATCAGAAGTAATTAAAGGCGGACATCGGAAATAGAAAGTGGGGTAAAACTGATCGCCGCTTCCGACCCTTTGCCGTCTGTTGCTTCATCTGACTTAATGGCAGTAACTTAGTGAAAAGCTTCAACTTCGCGATGCTCTCCTGGCTGTCTAGGTGCTATGCTTGTTAGAATCTTTTCCATTCTGCTTATCGATTATGACCACTCACATCACGCGTCTGTTGTTCGCCCAAGGCGGCCAATGTTTTTTTTGCAGAAAACCGCTGCCAATAAGCGAGGCTTCCATTGAGCATTTGGTCGCCAGCGCGAACGGTGGAACAAACGAGGATGGCAACTATGTAGCCTGCTGCAAAACTCTTAACCACCTGCTTGGCTCGAAATCGATTAAGGAAAAGCTGCACATTGTGCTGAACCAACGGGGCAATTTCCAGTGCCCCTCTCATTTTGTTCAGCGACCAACTATTCCGATAAACAATAACCCGGTTACGCCGATTACCAATCAAAATCAGGCTATGCCCAATGGAGAGCTTTCCGCTATTGAGCTTGTGCTGTCCGATTTAAAGAAAAGGGGCGCATCAAGGCCAAGGAAAATTTCAACCTTGAACAGCACGATAAAGGCTCTGCTTAAACAACATAAGAAGCCAAATGCTGACGTTGATGTAGAAAATCTTATTATTGAGCTCCAAAAACGAGGCAAGCTGATCATTAACGAGACTAAGATTGCTTACAAGCTAGGCTAGCTTGCTCTGCCTGAGGGTCGCTTCTTACTTCCCGTTTGATTCGACGATCGATCTATTTGGCAAAACAAGTTGAAACAATTTGCAATTAAGGTCATGCCACTGTTTTAAAAGCTCATCTTCAACCAGTTAAGTAATTTGCAAGAGATCAATGGATGACAGCCGTGAAAAAATGCGCGCCAAGTGCCTATGCCTGGACATAGAAACCTCGCGCCAAGACAGACTAAAACTCAGGGAAATTGGCGTATACAGGCCGGATACCGAAGTTCGTTTAAAGCTGTCAGCCAAAGCGCCTGATTTAGTATCCAAACTGAACCAAGTCACGGAAGGCGCTACATTTGTGTTGGGTCATAATGTCATTGCGTTCGACCAACCAGCGCTTGCTCTATTACACCCCGGTCTGGCCCTACATCAGCTGCCGTTGGTCGATACCCTGGAACTGTCGCCTATCGCGTTTCCTCAAAATCCCTATCACCGGCTGGTTAAGGATTACAAGTTATATACCACGGTCAAAAACAATCCGGTTCAGGATGCTGAATTAGCCTACGCACTGTTTTTAGATCAGCGTGAAGCTTTGCTTCAACGGGTTGCTGAACAGCCTGATGAAGCGCTATGCCTGCATTATTTGTTAGCCCCTGAGAACGGTAAAGGGGTAGCCAATTTTTTCGCCACCTTAAGAGCCGCACTTCGTCCCTCGCTGGCGGATGTTCGACTTGCCTGGTTGCGTGCAACCGAACATAAAGTCTGCCAAATTGGACAGCACCTCGTCCTCAATGAATTTTTATCAGACCCCGAATGGCATAAACCCCTCGCTTATGTTTTAGCTTGGCTTCGGGTGTCGGGCGGCAATTCGGTGTTGCCGCCCTGGGTCAGTTTGGCATTTCCCAAAACCAAGGAACTCATTAATCTGTTAAGGGATACCCCCTGTTGCGATCCCGATTGTCAATGGTGCCAGGAACAGCACAATTTGTTGAAGCTGTTGCCCCACTATTTCCCCGGCATTACCCACTTTCGTCCCACCCCGACCACCGAGGATGGTCGATCATTACAGCAAGCCATTGTCGAGAACGGCTTTGCCGGCACACCCACGCTCGCCATTTTGCCTACGGGTGGCGGCAAGTCCTTATGCTATCAGTTGCCGGCTCTCGCTCGGTATTACCGGAATGGCAGCTTGACGGTGATTATCTCGCCGCTGCAATCGTTGATGAAAGACCAAGTCGACAATCTGGAGTCACGAGGCATTACCTGTGCCGGTTACTTGAACAGTTTGCTGAATCCGCTTGAGCGGCGCGCGATGTTGGATAAATTGCGCTTGGGTGACTTAGGCTTGATCTTCGTGGCACCCGAGCAATTCAGGAGCACCGCTTTTACCAATGCCTTGACTCATCGTGAGATCGCCGCATGGGTATTTGACGAAGCGCACTGCTTATCTAAATGGGGCCATGACTTTCGTCCGGATTATTTGTATGTGTCGCGATTCATAAAAAATCGCCAAAAGAACAAACCCTCACCGGTATTTTGTTTCACCGCAACGGCAAAACCGGACGTTGTGCAGGACATCGTCGAGCATTTCAAGAATCGCTTGGGTATTGAGCTGGCGATACTCGAGGGTGGCGTCAAACGCGAAAACCTACTCTATGAAGTCTATGCGGTACCTGCACAAGCCAAATATCCGGAAGTCTTACGATTGTTAGAAGAATCGTTGCGGGATGGGGGCGGCGCTATTGTGTTTTGTGCGCGGCAGAAAACCGTCGAGGAAATGGCCGGTTTTCTGAAACAGGCTGGACTGGATTGCGGGTTCTTTCATGGCGGCATGCTACCGGAAGAAAAACGCCGCGTACAAGAAGCCTTCATCAATGGCCAATTGCGGGTCATCGCCGCCACCAACGCCTTTGGCATGGGCGTCGATAAGTCCGATGTCCGGTTAGTCATTCATCTCGATACACCCGGCTCTTTGGAAAATTATCTTCAGGAAGCGGGGCGCGCAGGGCGAGATCAAGAACCTGCCCGCTGTGTGTTGCTGTATGACGATGCGGACCTGGATGTCCAATTCCGGCTTTTGCGCAATTCCAAACTCACGCAACAGGACATCCAGGCCATTTTGAGGGCACTGCGCACGATCGAAAAGAAAGACCGTAGCGAAGGTTCATTAGTCGTGACAAGTGGTGAAATCCTCTTGGAAATCTCGGATAAGCATGGCATCGATCCGGATGCGCATGACGCCGATACCAAAGTCCGTATTGCAGTCGCTTGGTTGGAAGAAGCCCGTTTGCTGGAAAGGCAGGAAAACCATGTGCGGGTCTACCCCGGCAGCTTGCTGGTGGCCAACTTGGATGAAGCCAGAGCGGTGTTGCAAAAAAAGCTGGGGGCTAACGCCGATATGGAGCCTTATGTGGCTCTCTTAACCCTGTTGTTCAATAGCGCTGACGATGAAGGCGTGAGTACGGATGATTTAGTTGTGGCAACCGGAAAGGATACGCAGTACGTCATCAAAATGCTCAAGGAACTCGATCAGTTCAAGCTGCTCTCCGATGATACCGAAATCGGCGTGACCTTGTACCGGGACCCTGACACGACAGAGCGGATCGAGGCACTGAGTACCCTTGAAAACGCACTGATTGCGTGTCTGCGAGAGACGGCGCCGGATGCCGACCAGGACGATTGGCAACCCCTTAATGTGCGAATACTCTGTGATACGTTGCGCCGCGATTCCGGTATCGATTTGACCCCTGACCGGTTGTCACGGTTGTTGAAATCCTTTGCCGAGCCCTTCGGCAATGACAACGGACAACGCGGATTCTTTGCCTTAAAACCGGGGGGACAAGATATCCGCTATGTGAAATTTTTGCGGAGTTGGCGCCAAATAGAAGCCATCCGTCAAAAAAGGCTTTCCTTTGCGCAAGCGCTCGTCAATTTTTTCCTGTCTTATCGGCAAGGCAATCATTTACTGGTCACCTGCAAACAAAGCGTACTGGAGACAGCGCTGCAAACCGATTTGACGCTACAGCATTTAGAAATCAATGATTGGAATGTGGCGCTATCCGCCGCCTTGATCTATCTCGACACCAATGAAGTGTTGCACTTGGCTCGCGGCAAATCAATTTTCCGTTCCGCGATGAATATCGAATTGAATGCGGAAGCCCGGCGAAGACAATTCAATAGATCAGATTATGCTGAACTGGCTTTGCACTATAAGGACAAGATCATCCAAGTGCATGTGATGGCGGAATATGCCCGTTTAGCGTTGGCTAAAATTCAAGCGGCCATGGCCTTTATCATGGATTATTTCAGCATGGATCGGGACGAGTTTGTACGACGCTATTTCGCCGGTCGGCAAGAGATCTTGGAAATCGCCACGACCGAGGCCGCCCATCGCCGTATCCTGACCGATCTAAAAAATCCAGAGCAACAAGCGATCGTTGCCGCCAAAATCGAAGGCAATCATCTCGTATTGGCTGGGCCTGGTTCTGGAAAAACCAAAATCATCGTGCATCGGGTGGCTTGGCTGCTGCGTGAACGTAATGTGTTGCCCGAAAGCATCATGGTACTGAGTTACAACCGGTCGGCGGCATTTGAGATTCGCAGGCGGCTATGGGATTTAGTGGGGGCGGATGCCATCGGCGTCACCGTGCAAACTTTGCATGGCTTGGCCATGCGCTTGACCGGAACCAGTTATGCGGTCGCGGCTGAACATGGCGAAAATATCGAATTTTCCGATGTGATTAAAAAAGCTACCGACTATTTAAAAAAAGCCGAAACCGGCGATGACGTAGAAGCATCCGTACAGCGCGATCGATTGCTATCCGGTTTACGCTACTTGTTAGTGGATGAATACCAAGACATTAATGGTGAACACTACGAACTTATCAGCACCTTGGCCGGGCGTACGCTAAATGGCGATGATGACAAGCTTTGGTTACTGGCCGTCGGCGATGATGACCAAAACATTTATGCCTTCGGCGGGGCCAATGTTCGCTATATTAAACAGTTTTCAAGGGATTATCAGGCCCAGACCCATTATTTGATCGAGAACTATCGCTCAACGAAACAGATCATTGAATGCGCGAACCGCGTAATCGCCCCCGCGCGAGACCGAATGAAAACCGAGCAAGTGCTACGCATCAATTATGCGCGCAAGGATATTCCTGACGGTGGCGATTGGGCTATCAAGGATGGTTTGACGCAAGGTCGAGTACATATTCTGGAAACGCCAACCAATGTGTATGCGGAAATCGAAATCGCCTTAACTGAGTTGACACGACTCAATCAGCTCGCGACAGCCAATCAATCTGGCTATTGGGGACGTTTTGCGGTGATTGCCCGACATTGGGACGCCCTGGAGCCGATGGCGGCTTTATGCCGTCAAGCCGGCATTCCCGTCCGCCTGATGCGGGATGACTATTTACTCGATCTTCACAGCGTACGAGAAGGTCATGCTCTGTTGTGCTTGTTAGATAATGCCACTCAAACCCGACGGAAAAAACGCCTACTGTTGCGTTGGGGAGTGTTGTCCCGTTGGTTTCGCTGGCGTTATCGAACTGAAACTCATGGATTGATTGAACATCCCTATCGAGCGCTGTTAGCGCAATTTATTAATGAAGTGGAATCGGTTGCTCCGGGTAGTCCGCATGTCGTGAGTGATGTGATCGATGCGCTCTACGAATTTCGCTCCGGCAGCCAAACCACTCACCATGACAATGTCCATGCGCCTTTGTTATTGCTCACGGCGCATCGGGCTAAAGGCCTGGAGTTCGATCATGTCGTAATTCTCGATGCGGGCGGTTGGCGGCAAGCCAGTGATGAAGAGCGGCGGTTGTATTACGTTGCGATGACGCGGGCACGGCAAACGCTGACGTTATGTACCCAACAAGGTTTAAAGCATCCATTTATTCGTGAGTGTGAAGCGTTGTGCCTGAAAACACAGCCCAAGTCGCAAAATGAAGTGCACCCCTTGAAGGAGCGAAGCTGGATCGCCAATCCCAGTCATGTGAAGCTTTCATGGCCTGCCTTTTTCTCGTCCGATAAAGCCATCCATCGGGCTATTGCCGCTTTAGATGTTGGCAATGAATTAGTCTTGCGAAACAAGCAGGATACAGATCAAGGATGGGAGCTGGTGGATAAGAGTGGGACAGCCGTTGCGCGTATGGCCAAAGCGTTTACGCCACCAAATGGGCAAATCATTAGCATTAAAGTGGCTGCAATTATGGCACGATCAAAAAAGAAAGGCGATGTCGAGTCATTAAAAATTGACGCATGGGAAGTGGTGATTCCTGAAATAAATTTTGTGCCCCAATAGCCGGGATTTGCTGGGGTTACAATCCTTTTTATCAAGGAGCGTCCCAACTTTTCCAGATCGGCTTGCTGATAATCTTATTAATTCCCTTTAGAACAAATACTTGAGTTGCTGGCTGGGAAAAGTTGGATGCCTATTTGATTTAAAAACTGACAAAAATTTGACACTGATTAACAGCCTTATCATGATGACTACTGCCACTCAATTGGTCCTCGCATCGAGTTCGCCGTACCGCCGCGAATTATTGAAAAAACTCGGCCTTACTTTTGCTACGGCTAGCCCGGCTATCGATGAGGCGCCGCTGCCCGATGAAACGCCCATGCAGACCGCCATGCGGTTGTCGCTGCAAAAGGCCGCCGCACTGGCCTCTAAATTTCCGCAACACCTGATTATCGGCTCGGATCAAGTGGCGATGCTGGAAGACAAACCGCTCACGAAACCCGGCTCCCGCGAGAACACAATTGCACAATTGGCGGCTGCCTCGGGTAAAACGGTGCACTTTTATACCGGCGTCTGTGTTTACGACAGTCGTAACGGGCAGCATCGAGTCGACTGTGATCATTGTGCCGTCACGTTTAGAGTATTATCGCGAGAGCAAATGGAGCACTATGTTGATCTTGACGAGCCTTTTCACTGCGCGGGCGGATTTAAAGCGGAAGGTTTAGGTATTGCCCTATTTGAGCGAATCGAGGGTGACGATCCGAATGCGTTGATCGGTTTACCGTTGATCAAGCTGATCCGATTGCTGGAAGCCTTCGGAGTCCAGGTGATTTAACTTTCGACTCCGGTTCCTTATACACAAGTCCGTCATTCTCAGAGATTGCCGGATAATTCCACCGGGAGCGAGTTTGCATTTACTCATCGGGGTCAGGGGCAGGATAGCCCTGCATGATCATCATACGGTGAATCAACGGTAAGGCGGATTCGCGCTTAGATTTACGTATACCCTAAGCTAAAATTTTTGGTTGTCGCGTAATGGCTGATAGCTCTCTATGGCAATTGAACTGGCACTTTCGACCCAGGCCGTGTAAAAACGTCAGGAAAACAAAATAGTCGGCGATTAAACGGAATTCTGCTGAATTCCCGCCCTCAGGTGAGCGATTCTGGAGCGGTAGAGTTTTTTCTGGTCTACTCGACTGATTACCCCAAAGCCC
>JBPFEG010000007.1:0-9166 GCA_051061015.1 Methylomicrobium sp. | reverse complement strand
CGACGTTTAAAGGCTGGAAAATCTATCTGAGCTGGGGTACAGTTTGTCATGGGCAAATTCTTGTTCGAATTCAATCTAAGCAACTGAATTTTATCGAACTCTACGGAATTTGCCCGCTTTTTTATGAGATATCCGGGCTAGCTGAATTAACACAGCTGCGCCTTCGGCCGCGTCATTTACACTCCTTTTAAGGTTATCCTTTGTGCTCTCAGGTATAAGGCTAATAACTCCCTCGGCAATAGCGCCCGCATCAATCTCAGTCTCCCCCCCTATCCCTGCAGTAGCCTTAGCTTTAAGATTACCGTTTTCAAAGTCAAAACCAATTGATAACCCAAACAGTAACTTAGCCTTTACAGGACCAGCTTGTATACCAATCCCGGCCTCATAGGCAGTTGTCTCAAAACCACTCGAGCTAAATTTGGCCTGACCCGCTTTTGCTGACGATACGATACTTATCGGACCTCTAACAGGGACATTAATATCAACATCGACTGCACTGATGTTAATTTCAATGCTATTAATTTTTGGATTGGTTTTTATTTCGCCAAATAATATTGCAGCATGTCCAGCTTTGTTCCCTTGAGTGTCCGTAATGGGTTTCTCGATCAGCCCTCCTCCGAGTATTAGTATTGTTGCTTCATTTTTGACCTTGTCGTCTATTTCAACATGCTGTAAAGCCGGCCTTTTTTTTTCATAGCCGTTATAGTCTAAGAATACAATAGGATTATCTGACGAATAGGCATAAATATTTGCTCCCCCCTTGATTCCAATTGGATCGGCGCTCATCCACCTCGCCGCCCACGCCGCATAATACCTCGCCGCGTGGTAATTCAACCCGCTCTCCTCATCCCTTTCCTTGCCGGTAAACCGGTAACGCTTCCGCGCGAAACTCCCAAAGCTGGTTTCCCCATAAGGGGTATATTCCTCTCTATTTACCCAGGCCCCGTCGCCGCCGATGACGACATGGCTGCTGCCCAGGTGGTCGCCCAGGTGGTATTTGACGGCCGGGGTGGTGTCGTCGGGGAATGGGTTGCCGATGCGGATCAGGGCGATGCGCGACTGGTCGTCCATGACATGCAGGGTGTTGTTTTCCTGCACGGCGCCACCTTGCACCGAGCGGTGGTATTCGAACAGGCCGCCGACATAGACCGTGACGGCGTATTGGCCGCCCTGCTTGCGCACCAGCTTTTTGACTCGCATGCCGGCGGCGTCGTAGAGATACTGGGCATGCACCGAGGGCTCGGCGCCGTCGGTCTGGGTGCTGAAGGCCTTGAGCCGGTCGCTGTGGTCCCAATCGAAGCGCCGGTTGAGGTTCTCGCGAATCATGTTGCCGTTGCTGTCGTAGGCGTAGCGGTAGACGTTCTGGCCGATAGTGACGCTATCCAGGCGGTTGTTGCCGGCGACGAGGGCGAATTCCCGGTTGGCCGCTCCGCCGGCCAGTTGGTGCTGCAACTGCTGCATGTTGCCCAGCGGGTCGTAGCGGTAACGCTGGGTATAGGCGCGGGTGCGGGTCAGGTCGGTGCAGCGCGGCAGGTCCAGCCAGGGCGGGCTGTCGGGGGCCTGGTCGCACTCGCGGCCGGTGGCCGACAGCAGCCGGTAGATCGGGTCGTAGTCGAACTGGCGGATCAGGGTGTCGCCGGAGGCCAGCAACTGCGCCAGCGGGCCGCTGAACAAGGCCGCGGCCGGATTGTTGAGGATGCCGCCGGCCGGCGTGCTGTCCTGGATTTCCAGCATGTTGCCGACCAGGTCGTAGCGGTAGGCGAAGTCCTGTAGCGCCTCGCCGCCCGGCTGGTAGCGGTCCGTCTCGGGCTGGCTGTAACGCTCGGTGCGCAGCCGCAGCAGGCGGAAGGTGTGCGGGTCGTAGGCGTAGCGGGTCATGACGCCGTTGCCGTAGGCGATCAGCACCCGCTGGCCTTTGGCGCTGTAGGCGATCTCCCGCACGTAAGTTTCTCCGTTCAGTTTGACCTGCGCCAGGCCGCCGGCCCGGTTGTAAACGGGCAGCAGTTCCGGGCGCTGGCCGGTGACGTCCTGCGGATAGCGCAGGCTCTTGATGCGGTTCAGCGTATCGTAGCTTGTGCTGGTTTCGTAAGCAGCGGAGTCAAGCAGAGCCTGCGCATAGGCATCCAGCGGGGTGCCGGCCGGCGCCTGCCAGTCGACCCGGAACGCGGCGATATCCCAGTTGCGCTCAGCGCCGTTCTGATACGCCGTCAGCAGGACCTCGTCGCGGATGACCTGCCGGATCTGGCTGAGCGGGTTGCCCTTGAAGTCATAGGCCGGCACCGTGGTCAGCCCGGCCTCGTCGTAATGCCGGTAGGGTTTTCCGAGCAGGTTCTTTTGCCGCGCCGCGTCGATGCTCAGGCTGGATTCGGGCCTATCGCCGTAGATCGACAGTTCGCGCAGCGTCAGCGGCTGGTTCAGGCCGTCCCGGGCCCACAGCCGGTTCGGCCGGTTGCCTTCGTCGTAGCCGTGCAGGATCAGTGCGCCCTTGCTGTCGCGGCCTTCGACCGGGTTGCCGATGGCGTTCAGCACTGTGCGGCGCAAGCCGGCGTCGATGCTATCGTTGCGCCAGGGCCGGTTGGCCAGGTCATAGCCGTAGCGGAACGCCGCCCGTCCGAGCGCGTCGGTGACGCTGAGCAGGTTGCCGCGGATGTCGTAGGCCGAGCGGGTGACGTACCAGTCGACAGGATCGGCGCCGTTGCGGGCGGTGGCTTCCACCGTGCGGCCCAGCGCATCGATGACGATGCTGGCCGGGGTGTTCCAGTGCGACTGATAACCCTGCGCGGCCCCGGCGTGGGTGCGGCCGGCGTTGTCGTTGGCATCGTAGGTGTAGGCCTCCCACGGCGTCGGACTGAAGTCTTCGGGGTTGGCCGGATCGGCGGGAACGCCGTAGATCACCCGCTGCTCGGAACCGTCCGGGTTCAGGGTGCGGATGACCTGGCCGCGCGGGTCGTAGACCATCACCGCCTTCTGGCCGAACTGCGCCTCGCCGGGCGCGGCGTAGTCCCAGCCCCGGGCGTAGAACGGTTCGTATTTTTCGACCACCCGCCCCTTGTTGTCGTAGATCTGCCAGCCGCTGACCAGCACGTTGGGCTGGGAGGCGTCGGCATTGCGGATGCCGGCAAACACCTGCAGGGCCGCAGCATCGTCCCCCTGATCGGCGGGCAGGATGCCGCCGCCGAAAGTGGGGTCGCCGAAGCGGATGTCCTCCGACTGCACGCGGGTCTGCAGCAGCCGGCCGAAGCCGTCGGAGTATTCGACGGTTTCGATGGTTTCGTCGCGCTGCGGCAGCGGCACGTCGGTTTCGCTGTCGTGATGCTGGTATTGCCGGGTACGCACCGACACCGGCTGCCGTCGTTCGCTGAACGCCAGCAGGTCGTAGCTCAGTTCGACGCCAGGCCGCTCACGGTCGCCCTCGGCGACGTTGGTTTTGCCTTGCACCAGGGTCGCGCGCAGCAAGCCCAGCGGCGTAAAACGGAAGCGGCGGCTGTTGAGATTGGCATCGATCACCCGTTGCGGCTGGAGCACCCGATAATCGTAGCTGGCCTCGGTTTTAAGGCCCAAGGGATCGATCACCCGTTCCGGCAACAGTTCGTAGCGGTCGTAGGCGATGACCGTGCGCCGGCCCAGCGGGTCGTGCTGTTGCAAGAGCAGTCCGCGGCCCTTGCCGTTGGCGGCGGTGGGCTGAAAATCGTAGAGACTGCTGGCAGTAACCGTGAAATAACCCTGGGCGGAAATGGCGTTGGCGCCGCCCTGGCGATAAACGTAGCCGGCCTGCGCGGCCAGCTTGCGAAACTCGGCCGGGTATTCGTCGGTCCAGGCCGGTGCGCCGGGTTTCAGATAAGGCGGAAGCTCCGGCGGATCGAGCACGGCCTCGCCGCTGCGGTACAACTCCAGGAGCAATGCGTCCGGCAGCACCAGGCTTTCCGTGCGCGTCAGCGCGCCGTAGTCGCCGAGCTGGCCGAACGGCAGGCCTTGAAAGGCCGCGCCGTCGTAAAAGTTCAGGGTCTGGCCGATTAACTGGCGGGATGCGCCGCCTTTCCTGACCGCATCCCACAGGGCCAATGCCGGGAATTTTCCGTCGTTGATAATTTCATAGCTGCTCGCTTTCGCCACCCGATCGATCAGATAGCGCTGCGCGTCATCGCGTTGCAGGTAACCGGTTTCGGTGAAGGTGGCCAGGTAAGGCTGTGCCGTATCGTCGGCGGCCCGGTAGTCCCGGCCGCGCGGCACCGCCACGCTCAGTTGCGACTGCAGACGACCATAGGCATCATAATTGCCCGTCAGGCTGAGCTGTGTCATCGGCTCCTGGCCGCGCTCCCATTGCGTAGTGCGCTGCGCCAGCGAGAAGCTGAAAAAGATCGCCCGCAGCCCGCCGTCGGCTTGCACGGCTTCTTCGCGCACGCCTTGCAGCGCTTCGGTGACGGTGTAGGGACGAGCCTGCCGATCCGTGCCGTCCAGCGCATACAACTCGGTGCGCAGCACACTGCCGCGCAAGGCCCGCAAGGCGTCGCGCTTGCGGCGGCGCGGCAAGGCGTTGAGGGCCTCGGTCATCGCCGGCGGACGAGCCAGTGCCGGCGGGTCTTCGGGCCAGTATTCGCCGCTGAAATCCAGTTCCGACCAATCGCCGAACTCGTCGCCGACCGGCCCCTGATGAAACCAGGTGAGGGTTTCCAGAGGCGGCGAGAAGTGGTTGGCGGCCACTGCCTCGAAAGCCTGCCCGCCGTGCAGGCCGCTGCCGTGGAAGTCGGCAAAGACCTCGCTGTCGCGCTGGTCGACGCGGCCGAAGCCGCGGAATTCACGCTCGGCGCCGTCCCAATAGCCGTGATGGTAGGCATACTCGGTGGTCAGCTTGCTCTGCGAGATCTGATCGACGACTTCCACCCTGGCGACCACCTGCACCGGAAACGGTAGCGGCGTTTGCCAACGCGTGACTGGACGTTGCTGGTCTTGCAGATAAAAACGGGTCGACGGCGCATAATCGACCCGCGTCAGCGAACCCAAATGATTGTCCATGCGGTTCAGCAGATAGGGTTTGACGCCGCCGGTGAAATCCAGAAAGTACATATGCGGCCGGTTCGAGCCGTCGGCGTCGGCGCTCCACAGCAGGCCGCGGTTGCCGCTGCCCAACAGATCCACCAGACGCACCGCGTCCAGGTCGGAGACCGCCGGCGTGCCGGTGATCTCGATGGCATCGCTCCAGCTGTTGCCGCCCTAGTTGATCCACAACAGCACTTTGCGATCGTCCACGTAAACAATGTCGGCCAGACCGTCGCCGTCGATGTCGCCGATCAGGATGCGCCTGGGGTCATAGCCGTAAGGAAAGCGCGGGCTGTTGCGCATCGAAATGCGCCGGCCCCAGTCGCCGTATCCCAGGTTGGGCCAGTATTCGATATGGCCGTCGTGTACCAGCGCAATATCCTGCAACCCGTCCCCGCTGAGATCGCCCCATTTGACGCGCGGATCGGAGAAATTGACGTTGGGGAAAACATCCAGCGCCCGGCGCTCCACGCGGCGGGTCGTGCCAGCCCCGTTTGGCGTCGTTGAAGAAGCAATCCAGCCGGCTGCCCGAGCGGATCGCATCGGTGACGCCGTCGCCGGTCAGGTCGAGCAGTTTGACTTCCGGGTCCTCCAGATCGAAGCTCGGCGCGGTTTCATAACGCTGAAAGGACTTGCGGTCCCACAGTCCGTCGAAACGCAGCGGGAAATAGCCCGCCAGGCCCGGACGGTTGACCATCAAGTCGATGCGGCCGTCGCCGTCGGCGTCGATCATCTGCACGCCCGGATCGGCCAGCCGCAAACCGGCGGGCGCTTCGGCCATCTCCCGCGGGCGGTCGAAACGGCTGTCGCCCAGGTTGCGCCAATAGCGCACCGTGCCGTTCATTTCCAGAATGTCCGGCAGGCCGTTGCCGAATAAATCGGCCAGTTCGTATTCCGGCCGCGCCAGCGAGCCCGGCGGCAGGTCGGGGCCGCTGATGGCGATAAACTTTTCCGCGTCGGGTGCAAACTGGCTGTAGCCGAATTCCAGCGGCGGCAGAAATTCCGATTGCGCGCCGTCGTGGCCTTCCACCCGTACCCGATGCAATAGAGAGGCTTGGTTCAACGGCAGCTTCGCATCGGCCTGACTGTCCAGATAATCGAAATGGTAAGTGCGGGTCAGCCGTTCCTGATCGACCACGGTGTATACCTGAATATGCGTACAGCGGCGGACGGTGCGGATCTCGAAGCCGGAACGGTACTCGGAAAAAGGGTCCGGGCGCTGTTCGTAAATGAATTTCACCCGGACCAGGAATTGCGGATTGGCCGGATCGCCGTAATCCGCATAACGGATTTCCGATAAGTACAATTGATCCCAACGGTGCGGGCCGTCGGATTGCTCTATGTCGCGCTCGTAAACATAATCGATGCGGTTGCCAAACGGATCGACTGAGCGGCTAAGCTTCCATGCGAAAATCCGACTGTCGTGCTCCGGGTCGGCAATCGCTGCCGGATCGCGGCCCGCTGCTGCCGGGGTGCCGTAAAAACTGGTCAGGCCGTCCTTGCTATCGACTTGCCAAAAGTCTTGCGTGGCGTCGCGATGATGGCTAATGCGGGCGAACAAGCCCTCGGTGCGCGGGCGGTAGCGTGTCGCTGTCTGTTGGCTGTCGACCGGAACCAGATCCTCGGCGCCGGACAGCCCGAAGGTATCCTGGGTATCGTCATAACGCGGCAGGCCGTCCGAAGTTTTGCGCATCACGCCCGGCACGCTCAAACTCCAGCCCAATCCGAACGGGCCGTTGCCGTTGCCGGTGCTGTAGGCCAGGCTCAGCTGCGGCTGAAAGCCGTTGCGGCCGGCCGGAATCGCGATCGGCACGGTGAAATTGCCGGCGCCGGTATGGAGATCGGGCGAAAACTTCTCGCCGATGCCGTGCAAGGCGCCGCCGCCCTGAGGCAGACCGATGATTTGGCTGGATGTGCCGGATTTATTGCTCATATGCCTAAGTCCTAAACTGGGTTTTCGTGCTTGAAAAATTGCGCCGGCAATTCATACGTCTATGTTCAGTCCCCGATTCTTCGGGTAAAACCCGCTCGCTAATCCTGTTCAATATAGCTTCAGTTCGGTTCATAACAATTTCCTTCTGTAATGTTTTTCAATTCGGCCTGATTGCATTCGGTATAGATGATATGTCAGTCTGGACTGCTAGTAGGCAAGGACAAATCTAAAACCTTATTACTAATCTTTGGTGTTAGAGCCAAAATTAATTTCTCATTCTCTCAAAACGGGAAAATATGGCGGTGGCTTTGAAGCCTCTCATCGGTTGGATGATGTTTTTAACGAAGCGGTGATACAAACTTTGCGACAGAACCATTTTTAGAGTCCTTCTCATCGTTTCATACGATTATCATGGTACGGTCATTCAAGATATAGACCTATGAACAAATTCACATCAATGATGTGAAATATTGTGTAGGGCTATTAACAGATCAGGGTTATATTGCGTCAGTTCTTTCAGAGCTTTCAATTCCTAAAAAGGATAAATTGCCGTTCAGTTTGACAATTTTTGCGGCAGAACCCTCTATTTAATCAACCCCTCGCTATCCCCGCCATTCACCATCTGAATCAGCTCGGCCGCAATGCTGACGGCGATTTCCTCCGGCGTATGGCTGTTGATCGGCAATCCGATCGGCCCGCGGATGCGTTGCAAAGTTTCGGCAGGCAGTTTAGCGCCGAGATTGGCCTTAATTTGGGCTATCTTGTTCCGGCTGCCCAGCAGGCCCAGATAGCGCACTTTTTTGCCGGCCAGTCTTTCGGCCACTTTTTCATCGGTTTTGTGGCTGTGCGTCATGATGAACACAAACACCTGATTGCCTTCGGGTATGGCATCGCTTATATAGCGATACGGCATGACTTTTTTATGATGCGCGTCGGCATTGCGCTTGAGCGTGTCCAGGTTGTCGCGCTCGTCGATGACGGTAATCTCGAAATCGAGCATGGCAAGGATCTTTGACAGCGCCAGGCTGACGTGCCCGCCTCCGATCAGATAGACCTGCTTGCGGAGGCCGACGTTTTCCTCGTAGCGCCAGCTGCTTGCGGTTTGCAGAAAGCCTTGTCCGGCCAGGATGCGCGCCGGGTCGAACGCCATGCCGTCCGGCGACAGCGTCAGCATGCCCTGCATGTTGCCGGCCAGATGACAAACCGCGCTGTCGCTGGCTTGGCAACCGTACAACAGGACTGTCTGTTCGCCGCCGCAGAGCATGCCGGTCGCCTGCCCTTCCGTCCCAAGAAGATTGTGGCGCTGCCGGCTCAGGCAGGGCTGAAATAAACCTTGCGTCAGCAGCGATTGAGCCTTTTCAACCAGCCTGTGCTCCACTGCGCCGCCGCCGATCGTGCCGAAGCACTCGCCGCTCGCCAGCACCGCCATTTTCGCGCCAGCCTTGCCGGGCGAGCTGCCCTCGCTGCCGACCACGATCATCAGCACGGCGGAACCGTGCCGTTCCAGCCCGTCTGCGAGCCGTTGCCAGAACGCCGCCTGATTAGCCAAAGAACTTCACACTCAATGCGTAATAAACCGCCATCGAGGCGGAAAAAGCCGCACTGGCCGGAAAACGCCAGCGCAACGGGATGAAATGTTGAATCGCGTAATTGGCCGCGAAGCCAATCGGCGCGATCCGCACGAAAGAAGCCAGTCCGACGCTCAGCAGATGCCATTGCACCATGGCGAACCGGCCTGAAAAACAGTAAATCAGCGCGATATGCCGCGCGATCCAGAGCGGGTTAAAAAAAGCCTGGGCCATCAACGCTTTCCCGATGCGGCTGCGGATATCATGATGGCCGAAGCGCCGCTCCAGCCAGGCGAAATACGCCGGAATTTCGATTGCATACAAAGTGCCGCCCAGCAGCATCATGCCGATCAGGCGAGACCACTGAAATTCTCCCGACAGCAGTGCCGCAATGCTGTCGCCCGTTGAATAAACCAACGCGCCGGCCAGGCTGTTGCGCAGCGTCAACAATCGCATTCATACAGCGCCAGCAGTACTTTCTCCGGCGTCATAGGCGCACTGGCTTCGGCTTGCCAGCCGGGATTGAAAGCCCGTATCGCCTTGGCCAAGGCAAAATAACCGCCGATGCCGTACATAAGCGGCGGCTCGCCGACGGCTTTCGAATGCATGATGCCGGCCGGATTGTCGC
>JBPFEG010000006.1:0-13161 GCA_051061015.1 Methylomicrobium sp. | reverse complement strand
GGCTTTGGGGTAATCAGTCGAGTAGACCAGAAAAAACTCTACCGCTCCAGAATCGCTCACCTGAGGGCGGGAATTCAGCAGAATTCCGTTTAATCGCCGACTATTTTGTTTTCCTGACGTTTTTACACGGCCTGGGTCGATCTCTCTCATTCAACTCCGATAGAGCACTATCGGCCAATTTGAGACAGTCACAGCAACCAAATATAAAATCGCTGAGGGTCCGGTCCATGGTACTGAGCGGACAGTAATAAAGTCATTCTCTTTCGCCCCTTCAGTAACCCCTGCTTAAAGGCTATCCACCGTTCATAAATTTTGTAAATGGCATCATTAATAAACATCATTTAACACCTCGGCATTGATCCAGTATGGTGTGCTGGAATTCAACCAATTGACGGGGATTACAATGAATCGTTTAACCAAATTTAGCGCCATCTTGCTACTGGTGGCTTGCCATGCAATGGCCGACGGCAATTCCAATTTCGAAATCTTGGCCAATCTGGATAAAGGGCCTGGCAATGTGACTGCCACGCCTAGCGGCCGGATCGTAATGAGCCTGCATCAGTTTTATCAGCCGCAATACACGGTAGTCGAGTACAAGAATCAAACGCTGGTGCCGTTTCCCAACCAGGAGTTGGCGGCGGCCGATTCGAGGGCGGCGTTAAAACTGGACTCGGTGTTGGGCATACGCTCGGATGCCAACGGTGTCGTTTGGATACTGGATAACGGGATGCGCAGCGGTGTCACGCCCAAACTGGTCGGCTGGAATACCCAAACCGATAAACTGCAGCGCTTGATCTACCTACCCGCACCGATTGCCCCTAAGGATGCTTTTGTCAACGATTTTGCGCTGGACGCCGCCCGCAATCATGCCTTCATCAGCGATCCGGCCGGTGGTAGCAATGCGGCGCTGATTGTCGTCAATCTGTCGACCGGCGCTGCGCGGCGGGTACTTGAGGGTCATACTAGCGTGATACCGGAGCCTGTCGATCTAATCATCGACAACGTGCCGGTTCAGATCAAGACACCCTCCGGTAAGCTGGTCAGGCCACATATCGGCGTCAATCCGATCACCGAGGACTTAAATAACGAATGGGTGTATTTCGGCCCGATGCACGGCCACAGTCTTTATAGGATCAAAGCGGCCGATTTGGTCAACGAGACCTTGACTACCCAGGCATTGGCAGGCCGGGTCGAGCGCTACAGCGATAAACCCATCTCGGACGGCATCAGCATTGACCACGACAACAATATCTACCTGGGCGACCTAGCCAATAACGCCATTGGTGTGATAAGCCCGAACCGCAGTTACCGACAATTGGCCCAATGCCCGAGATTGTCCTGGGTGGATTCATTCAGTTTCGGTCCCGACGGCCGCTTGTACGCTGTGGTCAACCGACTGCATCGCTCAGCGGCGCTGAACGGCGGCGACGCCCAGGCGAAGCCGCCGTATTATCTATTGCAGGTCAAGGCCTTGGCCGCCGGCCTGCCCGGGCGTTAAATCAATACCTCGTTCGAGTCTATATTCCGGCCTATTAAAGCGATCTGCTCACGCAGCCAGCAATGGGCCGGATCTTTTTCTCGCAACGGATGCCATATCATCACCAGATCGTAATCCGGCAGGTCGATTGGGACCGGCACAATGTCCAGGGCCGCAAACGTCTTGAACTGGGCGGCGATCCGGTACGGCAGCGACAAAATCATGTCGGTCTGGGCGACGATCAACGGCGCTGACAGAAAATGCGGCACAATCAGCTTGATGTGACGTTCCAAGCCCAGTTCAGTCAGTTTGGCGTCTACCGCCCCAAGCTGACTGCCGGTGCGCGAGATCAACATATGTGATGCCGTCAGATACTCCTGTAACGACGGCGCCCCATGGATTCGTGGATGCTGATGGCGCAATACGCAAGCCATCCGATCGCTGAATAGATATTCGCAGCATAGATGTGTCGGCGGTTCCAGCACCGAAGCAAACCCCAGCACCACATCCAGACTACCGTTTTCCAGTTGCGCCATTGGAAACGCCGACTCCGTGCGTTTGACATGAATGTCGATACCGGGCGCGGCTTGCTCGATCAGTCGCGAGAGATCCGGTAACAGCAAAAACTCCATGTAATCGGTGGCTGCCAAGCTAAAGCGGCGCTGGCTGGCCGCAGGATCAAAGTCTTGCGGAAGTTCCAGCAGCCGCTCCATTTCCAGCAGCAAGGCGCGCACCGGCTCTACCAGCGCCAATGCTCTCACCGTCGGTTGCATTCCCGTCGGCGTTTTTACCAGCAGCGGATCGTCGAATTGCTGACGCAAGCGGTGCAGGATATGGCTCATCGCTGACTGGGTAACGAACATCTGTTCTGCGGCACGGGTGACATTGCGTTCCCGCATCAGTAGGTCGAAAGCCAGCAAAAGGTTCAAATCAAAACTACGCAGATTAGCCATGTATCGATTACCGCTATCAAAGGTTGCTACATGGTAACTAATTTCAGTGGATTGCGACATGAACAGTCTTGATGGTGCGATGAAATTTATACATTTCACAGCCCGGCTGTTTTTACCTATCGTATCCACCGAGCGCGTCGTCACGCCCCAGCGACTCGGATTTCCCCCCACGGACCGATCTAATGTGGGCGACGCGCCCGGCTTATCCGGAAAAACTCATACCGACTATCACGATTTCATCGAGGAGAACTTTCATGTCCGCACAGATTCCAATCGCGTCCTTCAAACCGTACCGGGGCGAGAAAGCCAGGCTCGCCCGCGCCTACGATTATTTGATCCTGGTTCTGGCCCTGTTTTTATTCATAGGCTCGTTTCATTTGCATTTCGCGCTGACCGTCGGCGACTGGGACTTCTGGGTGGACTGGAAGGATCGGCAATGGTGGCCGTTGGTCACGCCGTTGATGGGCATCACCTTTCCGGCGGCGGTGCAGGCCGTACTGTGGGATAAATTCCGTTTACCGCTCGGCGCGACCTTGTGTGTCGCCGCCTTATTAATCGGAACCTGGATAACACGCATCTTCGCCTATCACTATTGGAACTTTTTCCCGATCAATATGGTGCTGCCGGCCACGATGCTGCCCGGCGCGATGGTGCTCGATGCAATGTTGATGCTGAGCAACAGCCTGACCATCACCGCAATCTTTGGCGGCGCGGCGTTTGCGTTGTTGTTCTATCCCAGCAACTGGCCGATATTCGCCATGTTCCATCAACCGGTCGAATACGCCAATAGCCAGTTGACCGTCGCCGATTTGTTCGGTTTTCAATACATCCGCACCGGCATGCCGGAATATCTGCGGATCATCGAACGCGGCACGCTGCGCACTTACGGTCAATACGCGGCGCCTCTGGCGGCGTTCTGTTCGGCACTGCTGTGTTCGTTGATGTATGTACTGTGGTGGTATATCGGCAAGTGGTTCGCCACCGTGCGTTACCTGGCTAAAATCTAAGGAGAATCTACTATGAAAACCCTCATCAAGCCCTGGCTCATCGCCATGTTGTGGATAGGCGCGCTGTTCGCGCTGGAGATGCCTGCGGCGTTGGCGCACGGCGAAAAAGCCCTGGAACCGTTCATTAGGATGCGTACGATACAGTGGTATGACGTGCAATGGTCCACGCAAAAATTCAACGTTAACGAAGAAGTCAGCGTCAGCGGCAAGTTTCATGTCGCCGAGGACTGGCCTGTCAGCGTACCCAAGCCGGAAGCGACCTTTCTGAATATTTCCACACCCGGGCCGGTGCTGATCCGCACCGAGCGCTACCTGAACGGCAAGCCCTGGACCAATTCGGTGGCCTTGCAGCCGGGCGGCGACTATGAGTTCAAGGTTGTGCTGAAAGGGCGTTTACCGGGCCGTTACCACATCCATCCTTTCTTCAATTTGAAGGACGCCGGCCAAGTCATGGGTCCGGGCGCCTGGCTGGAAATCGGCGGCGAAGCGGCTGACTTTAATAACACGGTTAAAACTATCCACGGCGAAATCATCGACATGGAAAGCTTCGGTTTTGGCAATGGCGTGTTCTGGCATCTGTTCTGGGGCGTGCTGGCCACTGCTTGGCTGCTGTGGTGGGTGCACCGGCCGTTATTCATCAGCCGTTACCGGATGCTGGAGGCAGGCCTGGAACACGAACTGATCACTACCAATGATAAGCTGATCGCCAAGGCGGTGCTCGTCGGCGTGCCTGTTCTGGTGCTGGCTTTCAATGCGATGGAGATCAATCGCTACCCGGACACCATCCCGTTGCAAGCCGGACTGGATCAGATTCTGCCGCTGCCTTCCCAGGTCAATGCCGGTACGGTCAATGTTGACGCCTTGAAAGCCGAATATAACGTGGCGCAACGAGCCATGGTATTGCAGATCAAAATCGACAACCGCAGCCAAAATGCAGTGCGGATTGGCGAATTTTCCACCGCCAACGTCCATTTCATCAACCCTGAGCTACCCGCAGCAAGGCACAAACCGGACGGTGACGCGATAACGACTGCCGGCCTGAACATCGACGACAAGCAGTCAGTTCAACCCGGCAAACAGCGCGTGTTGACCTTCGTCGCCCACGATGCGGCCTGGGAATCGGAGAAACTCGACGGCCTGATTCGTGATGCCGACAGCCGCATCGGCGGACTGCTGTTTCTTTACGACGACTTGCTGGGTAAACGCTATATCTCCAGCATTTCCGCCGCTGTCATCCCCAAATTCAGTTAATTATTTAGGAGTACATCATGGCTACTACATCCGAACACATCGCCTCGGCGACACAAAACGCCCATCCGCTGCCCTGGTATTTGCAGGATTTGCCGAGATACCTGAAAACTTTCGGCGCACTGACCGTCATGTATATCGGCTTGCGCATGTATCAGGGCGCTTTTGCGGTTTCAGCAGGGCTCGATTCTACCGAGCCGGCGTTCGAGCAGTACTGGATGCGGTTGTTTTATATTGAACTCGCGGTGATCGCGGTGGTAATGACCGGACTGTGGGCCTATTTATGGTTCACGCGCGACAAGCAACTTGACCGGCTGGAGCCCAAGGAAGAGATACGCCGTTATTTCGCGCTGACGATGTGGATCAGCATCTACACCTTTGCGGTGTATTGGGCCGGCAGCTATTTTGCCGAACAGGACAATTCCTGGCATCAGGTGGCGATTCGGGATACGCCGTTCACTGCCAACCACATCATCGAGTTTTACTTCAATTTTCCGTTGTATGTGATCCTGGGCGGCTGTGCTTGGTTGTATGCCAGAACCCGGTTGCCGCTGTATGCCAAAGGCATCTCGCTGCCATTGACGCTCGCGGTGTTCGGCCCGTTCATGATCCTGGTCAGCGTCGGTTTCAACGAATGGGGGCACACCTTCTGGTTCAGGGAGGAGTTCTTCGCGGCGCCGATTCACTGGGGCTTCGTGATCGGCGTCTGGTTCGCGCTGGGCGTAGGCGGCATCCTGCTGCAAGGCGTGACGCGGCTGATCGCGCTTCTGGATCAGATTGAAGATGCGGAATAAATCCGACCTGAGACAAGGGATGACACGTTCCGTTCCACACCGTTTGCATTATGCCTGGATCGTGTTGGCGGCGACCTTTGCGTGTCTGTTTGTGGCAGCCGCTCTGAGGTCGGTGCCCGGCATTTTGATGCTGGCACTGGAAAGCGAGTTTGGCTGGGGACGGGACGCAATCAGCGGTGCGGTAGCGGTGAATCTGCTGCTGTTCGGGGTGTCCTCGCCGTGGCTGGGCCGTTGGATGGACCTCTACGGACCGAAGCGCGTTTGTTTGGCCAGCATTGCGTTGCTGGCGCTGGCCGCCGGGGCCTGCACGGTCATGAGCGAACTTTGGCAGTGGTATCTACTGTGGGGAATAATCGCCGGCATCGGTTCCGGGGGAACTTCAATCGTGCTGGGTTCGGCCTTGATCAACCGCTGGTTTCGGGAGCAGCGCGGATTGGCACTAGGCATTCTTGGCGCGGCGTTCTCCTCGGGGCAGCTGATTTTCACGCCGCTGGTGATGCAGATCAACATCGACTTCGGCTGGCGGCCGGCCCTTCTGCTGTTGGCGGGACTGTTGGGATTGCTGGTGTTGCCGCTCTCGGCCTTTTTACTCGCTGACGAACCTATCCTAAAAAGGTTGCGTGTCTACGGTGCTGTGGGAGAAGAGACAAAGCCTGTGTCTGCAGACCCTTGTCCGATGCATGCCGCCTTGGGTCAACCCCAGTTTTGGATATTGGCCGGCAGTTTCGCGATTTGCGGTTTCACCACGTCCGGTCTATTCCAGACTCATCTGATTCCGCACGGCATCGAGCATGGTTTCACAGAAATGACGATGGCGGTATCGCTGGGTTTGATGGGGGCGGCTGACATCATCGGCACCCTATTCTCCGGCTGGCTTTGCGATCGCTTCGACAAACGAAGGCTGTTGGCGATTTATTATGTCTTGCGCGGCCTGTCGCTGATTGCGCTGCCCTATGTCGAGTCCCCCGAACAGCTGATGCTGTTTTCAGTGGTTTATGGTTTGAACTGGCTCTCCACGGTGCCGGCGACCTCGGCACTGACCGCAGATCTGTTCGGCAAACACAATGTCGGGGTGGTGTTCGGCTGGGTCTGCTGCGCCCATCAACTGGGTGCGGCATTGGCTTCTTACTCTGCGGGTTATCTACACAGCTCACTGGGTAATTACAATCTAGCCTTTCTCGGCTCAGGCTTGTTTGCATTATTCGCTACCGGACTCGTTGTAAATGTACGAACTGAACAGCAACTGAGAATATAAAACGCCATAACGAAAAAGCAGAACACGGATGAGTCCATTCCGCATCGGTGCTTGCTTAAAACTAATTTTCGTGGAAATGAATCCCTTTTGGAGATAGCATGTCATACTTACCCTCAAGCCCTAACCTTACCAGCTTCGGCGGTATGTTGGCAAAATTTCCTCGCCGTGGAATTTTGCTGTTCAAACTACTGGAAGACATCAAGAGCGGTTTTTCACCCCTCAGCAAAGAAATGCGTGAGCTGATTATCGCTTATATATCGAGATTGAACCAGTGCGAATTGTTCTATAAAGCGCACAAAGAAAAAGCAGTAGAATCAGGTATTGATGAAGTCATCTTCGATCAATTACAAACCGATATTAGCGGTGCCAATGTCGATGAGAAATTGAAGCCGCTTCTCCATTACATCAAAAAATTGACCCTCACACCTGATCAAATTACCCAAACCGATGCGCAGAGAATATTCGATGCCGGATGGGACGAACAAGCTCTTCTCGATTCGGTTAGCCTATGCGCTATCGTCAATTGTCTGAACCGTTTTGTTGCTGGAATAGGCATTGATTCAGAAATACCAGGCGAAACGTATAAGCTACAACGCATGAGCGGTTAATGGTATGACGGTGTATCGTCAAGTTGCTATCATGCCGTCAAACACCCTTGTTTGCGCACTGGCGTGTATGGCTGATCACTAAGAACTAGGCTCAGGACCTATTAATCATTTTGGGGCTCACAAAGGTCTAAGCAAAGTGATTCACTTATGACCGGAGGTTCCTCATGAGCCATTTGTTTTATCTGACCCGGGAGCAATTCAACCGCATCCAGCCTTACTTTCCTTTGTCCCATGGTGTTCCCCGGGTAGACGATCTGCGTGTGATCAGTGGGATCATTTATGTGCTCCGGAACGGGCTGCAATGGAAAGATGCACCCAGCGATTATGGTCCGCACAAGACACTATACAACCGCTTTGTGCGCTGGAGCCGGATGGGCGTGTTCAACCGTATTTTCGCGGAACTGGCCAAGCAGGCCGGGACGCCGGAGCGTCTGATGATTGACGCCACCCATCTCAAGGTGCACCGAACAGCGGCTAGTCTGCTAAAAAAAGGGCTGTTCCCCGACTTATCGGTCGGACGAAAGGCGGCCTGAACTCCAAACTGCATGCGGTCTGCGATGGCAACGGCAAGCCTATAGCCCTGCTGCTCTCGGAAGGCCAGATGAGCGATTACCAGGGCGCCGCACTGTTGCTGCCCTCGTTGCCCAACGCGAAAGAACTGCTGGCAGATCGCGGCTATGACGCCAACTGGTTTCGACAAGCTTTGATCCAAAAAGGGATTGCGCCTTGTATTCCATCGAAAAAGAACCGGAAAATTCAAATCGAGTATGACAAAACACTCTACAAACAGCGCCACAAAGTTGAAAACATGTTCGGACGACTCAAGGATTGGCGCCGCATTGCCATGCGCTATGATCGCTGCGCCCATACCTTCTTCTCAGCCATTCTTATCGCCGCCACTGTGATCTTCTACCTCAATTAATGAGTCCTGAGCCTAGCTTTCGCTGCGAGAAGGGATTCGAGTAGTCCCCAGAAGCGATAGGTCCGGGCGATTTCACGAAGCGCTGTTGGCGAAGTGAAATTGCAAGGCCATCCGACATCGCGTCGAGTCCTTGCGCACTCAGTTTGATACCCCTTGTCGGGTATCAAACGAGGGAGCCCCTCAAGGGGGTCTATGGACAGACGTCTGGGGCGGCGCAGCCATTAGCGGTCGTGTAATTTTTGCCGCTTGCTGGGGCTGGGATGCCCCAAACAAGCTTTCGCAAAAATAGCGACTCCCTGCTTCATTTGCATAGTCCTCAATTGATTGATGCAATCTACTGAGAGACCAGTTTAGCATCCTAATTTATCTCATAGGTAGACTACGGGTTATTAATATTAATATCAATACAACCCACGACCAGATTATTACCCGTTTCCCAGCTTCTCGCGCAAGCAAACAAATCATTTGAGTTCGAAATTTTGTCAGGGTTCTTGACCCATGCGAATTTCAAGTTGGTTTTATCTTGACCTGCAATGACTTCACCTACACCGCCCAAGCTCACGTTCTGTTGATAATCAGTTGAGCCTTGTTTTGTCGTAAAGGTCTTAACATTAGTTAAAACGCCGCTGTTATTAAGCTTAGGCTGTAGTATCAATGTGCCCTCAAAACTTATGCGTTGAATTTGAGGTCTTGTTAAATCAGAGCCTAATGCCGGTAGCTGGACTACAAGCCCCTCGTCTCCAACGTTACCATCAGCAAAGTCAAAAACCCTGAAGGTGGACTGGTGTTTCCAATTGCTTCCGATAAAGCAAAAAACCTCACCTTTATAATCACCGGTAGGAACAGTAACAGTATTAATTATTAAGTGGGAATAGCAAGTTTTTTTGCCGGTATCAATTGGGAAGTTTTTAACGGTCACCCAAGTTGACGGTTGGCTAACTTCTTTCTTGTCAATAACCTTAGGTAGGGTTTGCTTTATTTGCGTTTCATACCATGTGTCATCCAACACCCCTGCTGCTGATGCGTTCGCGCTCATGCCAATAGCGGTTGTCATGAACAAAGACAATATCAATGTTTTCGTATTCATAAAAAGATCCCTCATATATAAAACTTTTGCAGATGCATAGTCTAATAAACGTCTAGCGGCAAGTCAGGCAGTATCCAAGTTCTGCAACTGTTTGAAGAAGTCCTGTTAAAAACGCCCGTAAGTCTGCAGCTAGGTTTTTAATCAAACAAAATTTCCTCCTTATTTCTAAAACTAATCAAATAAAAGACTCTGCCAGGCTAGGATAAGTGCCCAAAAAAATTTTTGTTATACACTTGCCGGTATGTCCCCCAGGAGAGAGGGACGGCTAAACCCTTGGAACTCATGCAAATATATCTAGGCCTAAAGTCCAATAGCAAGGCAGTTTTGTCTAAGAATAGAATAACGGCTTTGGCGGTCCTGATCTTCAGTGAACAACAGGCAAAATTTTAGTTTTTATGCCTCCTTTTATTCCTCCCCACTGATGATAAGAGCTATCGCAAGCGGATTGACGAGTATGTCGATGGTTTATCCTGAGCTTTTAAGGTTCGGGTTTCTGATTCGTCAATTAACCGGCTATCGTGCAATCAGGGTTGTGTATTTGCCGGTTAATATTAATTTTGATATTTACCACGAGGAGAAAGGATTATGAAAATATCTCATTGGGGCTTAAAACGCTCCGCTCTTTGTGCAATTGCACCGTTGATCATGGTAGGCTGCGCACAGGAACAAGCGGTAATCCGACCGCAGGCTTCTGCCCCCGTTACCTCGGCGGCAACGCCGGCGGCGGCCACAACGCCGCGCGATGCAAAATCGATACTCATGAGCATGGCCGCCTTTTTGGCCCAAACCCCGCGATTCAGCGTGAATCTTACCAGCATTTACGAAGTGGTTCAGGAATCGGGACAGAAGATTGAATTCGGCGAGAGCCGCAGGATTATCGTAAGCCGGCCCGACAAGCTGCGCGTTGAAGTGGAACACAGCGACGGCGAAAAACATCTCGTACTTTACGACGGCAAGGAGATCACGACGTATAGCCCGAACCAGAATGTTTATGCTCAGGTGGCCAAACCCGGCGGCATTGATGAAGCAATCACCTATTTTCTCAAGGACCTGCACATGCGGCTCCCGCTTGCTGCGCTCCTGCTCAGCCGGTTTCCGGCCGAACTCGAACGCCGGACGCTGTCGCTCGACTATGTGGAGAAGTTGAGTCTTAATGGAATAACGGTCCATCATCTGGCGGGGCGTACCGAAACGGTTGATTATCAGATATGGATTCCGGAGATTTCCCAGCCGTTACCGCTCAGCGTGGTGTTGACCTACAAGAATGCGGAGGGGCAGCCTTCGTACAGAGCGCAGTTTTCCGACTGGAACCTCGCGCCGGAAATTCCGGATAACCAGTTCGCATTCACTCCGCCCGAAGGGGCACGAAAGATTGCCTTCCTCGCGCAACTGCCCCAGATCGCGCTTGAGGGGGCGTCAAAACCAGAGAAATCCGGAGAACAGAAATGAATAACAAACCTAATTTGATCGTTATGGCTATTACGGCCACAATCGTTTTGCTGATAGGATCCGTCGATGATGCTGTCGCCCGTGGTCGTGGAGGCGGCGGGGGTGGTGGCGGTTTCTCCGGTGGAGGCGGCGGAAGGGGGGGCTTCTCCGGTGGAGGTGGTGGTGGAAGAAGCAGTTTCTCTGGTGGAGGTGGCGGTGGTGGCGGTTTTTCTCGTAGTGGCGCCGCCGCGAGCGGCAGCTTTTCATACGGTGCTGGACGAGGCGGTTCGATGAGCGCCGGAAGTTCGGCCGCTTCTGCGTCCAGAGCCTCTGGCCGGTCGCAGGCAGCTCAGACCTATTCCACGAACCGGTCGCAGACTGCACAGTCGGCTTCCGCGAACCGGGCAACGACCCAGCAGAGCCGGCAGTCGACTTCGACGGCGAATCAGGCCCAGCGGCAGCAATACTCAAGTCAAAACGTCGAAGAGCGCCAAGAAGGCTCCACTGCACGGACTGCCTCGCGCCAACAAGGATCGACAGACCGGACGCAAGCGCGGCAGCAAACCGCACAGTCCTACCACGGGGGGGGCTACCCACCGGGCTACCATCCACCGGCAGGTGGCTATTATCCACCATCGGGACATTACGATGATAACAACTGGGACGATGGCGAAGTCGCGGCGGTAGCGATCGGCGCTGCCGCGCTGGGCGCGATGGGCGGCTATGCAGCGGGCGAATCGTCATCCACGACTACGACAGCACCCTCTACGACTGTCGTCTATGCGCCGCCGCCATCGGCTTCCGGGGGACTACCATGCCCTCCCAACCCCGTTTCTGTTGAAGGAGTGACTTATTATCAATGCGGTTCTACCTGGTATACCCAGGCATACGGTAATTCAGGCGTTGTTTATACCTCGGTGCCTCCGCCGGCTGGCTATTAGCCGAGGAACAGTATTGGCCGCTGCAATTTGCTTCCCATCATAGCCGGCATGAGAAATTTCATTCCGTTTGGAATGGGTAAGCAGGCAAAAAGGCTCAAAACGATCAATAATTTGCAGGATAGGAGAATAACCATGAAATACGCATCTTTATCATTTACAAAGAGTACTAGCATTTTGGTAATCACGATCCTATTTTCATCAGGTGCTACGGCGGTCACGATAACGCCGATGCAGGGACAAACGCCTGATCAGATACAAAGGGATCAGGCGGAGTGTACTTCAATTGCACAACAGTCCGGGGGATCACAAACCCAGTCTGCTCAGCCTCCAAGCGGCGGCCGGGCGAGGGGCGCGGCAGTGGGCGCCATGGCGGGTGCGGCAAAGGCTGAAACGAAAGGCCGGCAATACGGCGCTTACGGCAATGTGAACGACGACATCAAGCAAGAATACCGTCAAAACGAAGCCAGATCCGCTGCAGCCGCCGGCGTCGTCGTTGGCGGTGCCAGGCAACGCCAGCAACGGCGCCAGGACTCTCAACAGAGCGCATCTTCGTCCCAATCCTTCGATCAAGCTTTTGGGTCGTGCATGATGGGGCGGGGTTACAGCGTCCAATGATAGCAGTGTAAGTAAGTATCATTGGAGTCGGAGGGGATTGAAAACCAATGCCGTCAAGTTAAAGAAACTCTGATTAAGTCATTCGACAAGCTGAGGACGAACGACAAGCTGCTGATTCCGTTCGTGGTCTATAGCACCTTTGTGGTGGAGCTTGTCGAACGCTCTCCTGAGCGCAGTCGAAAGGCATGAACGGAATCAACTTATTCAGAGTTTCCTTAAAGGCTTGGCTTTTGCTCGCGCTCTCAGATTAAGTTACTCGGCACTCTCCATGACATTCACTTCTTCATTTTCTCGATAGACCCAGACCATAAACAATTGGTAACCCAGGGCCAGCATCACCGAACCCAGAAACAAACCGATAATGCCACCGGTTGCCATGCCGCCTAACGCGCCCAACAGAATCACCGGCATTGGGGCATCCACGCCGCGGCCCAACATCAAGGGTTTGAGTATATTATCCGCCGAGCCGGCAACCAATGTATAAATAGCAAACATCACAGCTACCGTGGTGGAATCATTGGTGGAAAACACATAGATGATGGTCCCCAGTGAAACCAGAAGGGGAGGGATTTGCATGATGCCTAATAACAAGACCAATAAAGCCCAAATACCGGCGGCGGGAATGCCGACCATGATAAACCCGGCCCCCAGCAACAGGGCTTGAATGCAGGCAATGCCGATGACCCCCTGCGCCACGGCTCGAATAGTTGCTGTCGAAAGCGTGACCAAGGCTTCTCCTTCCTCGTCTCCCGCCATCCGCTTGGCAATCGCTTTTGCCGCCGCATGACCCGATGAACCGTAGGCCATCCATATCCCGGCAAGCACC
>JBPFEG010000005.1:0-249562 GCA_051061015.1 Methylomicrobium sp. | reverse complement strand
CGTGTTCCAGCGCCACCCGGGCGACCGAAACGCCCGGTTGTAGACAGGCTTCGACAAGCTCCCGTTTGGCTTCCGGATCATAACGACAGCGGCCATTGCTCCGATGCCCCACCCCCAGTGATCGTGATAATCGACTCTTGTGAGAGAGACAACCAAACGATTGTCTGTAAGCCACTTACGGCAAGGGTTTTAAAAATTTGATTTTACAATATACCGTCATTTATACCGTCAATAATAAACGATACATCTAAAAACCGGCTCAGCGCCGGTTCTTTGATTGCGTTTTCCGCGACAGCCAATAATGGCTGTAGGATGAAAATCCAGCTTGATTCCAGGGTGTCATAGCGATTCCTGTTTAGTTGAAGTGAAGCCGGCCGCGAATAAAACATGATGAGATCATGCAAGGAATCTATTCCGCCGGCAGTCGTGGTTACAACGCCACTCTTCGACTTGGCGCCCGCCGCATCTGCTCGTTGCGGCGGGTCATGAAATCACCGCATCGGTGATATTAAGTAGAGAATTTCAAGCATTTGATCGCGTGAAAGTCACGAATTGTCCAGCCTACTCGGCGATAGACATATACGCGCAAGTTCGGCTTGTCGGTGAAAGGGTCAAGTAACACCTTGTTGCCTACACGCTCGACGGCGCGGATCCCGGTAGACCAGTCGCCGAACCAGATCGACTTGCTGTCGGCAGCAATCGCCGGAGCCGATTCCGAGATAATGACCGGCCGACCCATAAGCGTTGGCGGATCGCCAGCGGCAACCGCATCATTCCAAAGATATTGGCTGTTCTGATCTTTCTCCTTCGAGATAGCGGCCGCTGTGGCGCTATTCATCAACCAGCTCGCCCGGGAACGGTACCCGGCTTTGAGTTTATAAAACAGCGTTTTAATTGGATCCAATGGCCCATTGGCCTCTGTCGGAAAATCGCCGGAAACGCCGGTGGTCACATGCTCCAATTGGCCCCATGAGCGGCTCGCGTCAGCGGTGGCCGCTGTGGTGTAACTCAGCAAGCCCATTGGCGAAACAACGCCGTCACCGTTAAATAATGCATCCTCCTCGGTCTCTGCGAACGATAAGCCGCACTCATTGACCAAGAAGTCAACCATCGCTGTACCGCTGTCGTCTGCCAGGCGCTGCGATAGCGTCGGCATTGCATACAACTCCAGCAATTGAGTGGTGATTTTTTTCAAGTTGGGCGTATTCGTCGCTACCCGGCTCGATGTCTCGCCCACCCATGACGCGCCAACGGCAGAAGCTGATACCAACTCTTCGTAGCTATCGCCGGTCTCAAGCTCGACAAAATTAACCAGACTGCGAAGCGCGGAATTGTTTCTTACAATGGTTCCAATCCCGTCCTGTAAGACAGGATGCACCGACCAGCCGCCATCCGGCCCGCTGCCGCTCGACATCAACGTGGATTTAATCTCGCCTCGGCTGCGAATATACGCGGCCAAGTCTGATTTTTCCGAATACATGTCTCGGTATTCGCTACTGCCGGCAGTTATCCGATTTTTTTTCTTTAAAATTTCAACAACGGCACGATCAAGTTCCTTGAAGCGTTCGTCGTTTTTGCGCTTGAATTCTTCAAGCGCCTTGCCTTGGTCAGTAATGGCGCCCATTACATCGTCAAAAGTAACCGACCCGATACCCGCCAGCATGAAGCCAGCGTCATCCATATTCCAGCCAGCCCAAGAGGCAATAAACGCACCGAGAACGGCTAACAAACCCCATGCATGGGATTTAATGTAACTTGTAAACATAAGATTTTCCTTTGAAAGTAAATGGATAATATTTCAAAGGCTTTCATTTTTCCCGCATCTTTAAAGCCCAGGGCTCGCAGGGTTTCAACCTCGGCTTTGCGCCTATCCATGCGGCCAGCATCTTTAAGGCCCAAGGCCCGCAAGACGCATAGATAGTGCAATGTTATAACATTACTTTAATTAATTCAAAGGTTAAATTACTCATTCAACAGGAGATATAAAATCCCGATAAAATCATTAGTAGCGGGTTTTGCTTTGGCGCCGCTATATCCTATTATTTTCAACTTTCTCTCAATCTCACGCGGCCTAGTTGTCCGGATAAACAGCCAAATAGCCAGCTTACGAATCAGGGTTTTAATGAGGTTCATGGGATCTTTTCTCAAGTTTAATCATGGCTTCCAGCTCATGGTGAAAAAAGTCCAAATTGTGGAAGGAAATTTTCTTGTTATGCTTTCCAGCCTCGGTCAATAGGGTATGCGCCAGCAGCTTGACCACTGCCAAACAATGCTGCTTAGTGGCACTCTGCCCAAGTGTCGTCATAATCGCTGATTGGCTTGCCATTACCGCCTGTTTGATGCTTTCATTCATGCTAATGTCTCCTGCGTTTCTTCGATCAGTTTTACGAGTAGGGCCTTGAAAGTAGCGGCCTCATCCAAGGCGGTTTCAACATCGGTCGTCTTGAAATCGGTTAAAAATTCGTAGGCCAGATGTTTCACGACTTCAATTGAATCTCCAAAATCGGGATCCGGGCCAAGGTGTTTCTTGATCGCATCCACGGCGGCGATATAGGCGGCCTGGATTAATTGGGTTGTTTCGGTTTCGTTCATGGTTGTTTTCCGGTAGGTAGAAAATCAGATTGATTCATTGGTTTACATACTCATACTGTTGATAAGATATCTCGATACCCCCCCTACGAAACTCCCGCTCCTGTAAGAAAAGATAGGGCGCGCATAGTGTTGTCCAGATCGTAGGGATTTCCACCCCCTATCCCAGTTCATACATTAGGTAAGTGGGCTTTTTCTATTTAATTCAATTTTCGCGCGAATAAGACTGGGGCACGCTGAAACATCAGAAGGTCGTAGAGATTTAACCCGCCCCACCTAGTCCTAATAGGTTTCTTTTTAATTTTTACTCCGGAACTTTGGAAACTTAGGAACATAGTCTAAAATCAATGACTTACAGTGGAAAATTAGCTGGAACTTTGCGGAAAGTTTGGTTTTCCTGATTAAATCAAAAACCTAAGTTTCCGCCTAAGTTTCCCCAAAGTTTCCGGCTGTAAGCCTTTATAATCCTCTAAGTTCCTAAGTTTCCTAAGTTCCGTTAAAGCTCGAAGCGGATAACGCCTCACTTGGCCCAGAACACTACCGACCCTTTACCCGGTTTTCCATCCGCCCTTGGTAATTGCTGTTGCTGGATCAATGGTGGAGCAGCATTCATAAGATGATTCAGCGCGGCTGTGATTTGCGGCCCGGTCATCTTGTGTCGAAAAGCACTGGTAATAGCTGTTTTTGGACATCGAGGATTGGCCCTTATAAACTCCAGCACTTCGGCAGATGCATCATTCAATCGCTCAGCCTCAGCTTTGGCGCTGAGTGTCTGGAAGATGTAACTAACTGAAGCCTTCCAGTAATTAACCCAAGCCAGGGCGGCCCGGATATGTACTGGTTCGATGGTGGTTGAGCGGTCGAGCAGCGCGAAGATCATAGCGAACATTCGGCAGTAAATCTCGACCCGCACCAGCAAGGCACCGGCAATGCCGGGCTGTTCAGCCGTCAGCGCAGGGTATTCATCGCACCATAAGATAATGGCCTCGTGTGACATTCGGATCTCTTTGGAATTGTTTGCCGCCAGGTTGTCGCTGATCGAGAACCTGACCGATTCGGCGACCATCCCGGCCAGACGCTCGATCTCGGCCGCCGGCGTCGGCTGAGGCAGCGCGACCAATTTGGCGCGGACGATGTGCAGAATCACGAACCGATTCAAAAACCCGCTTTGCGCATCAACATCGCTCATCTTGGCAATCAGTTCGGGTGCGGTGATATGACCAAGAATGCAGATGTGTGGAGCTGATGCAGACCAACTCGCATTCTTGACTAAAGGCGCGATATCCTTGCCGTCCCAACAGGTCCGAATGGTGGCACTGAGGGTATTCTTCTCACGAGCAGCGGCAGCCATCGCGCCGGCAAACTCGGCCTCGATGACTAAGGTTCGCTTATCATCGGTGCCACCCTCATCATCATCCGTCTTATCGCGGATAGACCAGCCCAAGCCTTCCCCGGTACTCAAGCCGCCTTCATGGCGTTTCATGGCGGGGTATTCATTGATTAGAATCTGTTCGACTGACGCGAATATTTTGCGAACCGTAAACTCGCTGGTTCCCTTGCGGGCCTTCCCGGTGCGCCCGACCAGCAGAAAAAACGGGCGGGCATGGCAGGTACCGTCGCCGATATGCTGGAAAGCCACTCGGCCGATCATCGCGCTGAACGTCGCCAGGCAATTGGCCGCGACCGCCACCGGTGACGCTTCACTGGTCCGGCACGCGACCTTGACAATCTCCAGCAATATCCCGTGATAACCTTCTTTAGCCAGCACCGGCGGGGGATTCAATAAGGCGTCTTCGTCCTCCACATTGGTAGAATAAGCCGCAGGCACAGCAGGCACATCAACAGCCATCACTCCAGGCGAATTTATTACAAATCCTGTCATGCTGCCCTCCGTGCTTCAATCCGCATCATGGGGGCTTGCATGGGTGCATAAATTACAAAATGAGCGCCGGCCGCGATCAGCAACCCGCCCAATCGAGCAATTGAATCGATCGGCTCCAGTTCGCCAAATCCACCGATAATCACATCATGATTGACCGCGGCCCGCCAATCATAGGCGGCTGGATCCTCTCCGGGCGGAAGGACTACCTTGCAGCCAGGGAACCAGGTGGTTGACTGCGCTCGCGGCCAAGCCTCGCTGCCGGTGCAGACGATCAGCAATCCGCCAGAGCTGGCAGTATCCAAAGACTTTGCGTAAGGCGGTCTTTTCGCCTTTCCAATGTTTACATTCTGTTTGGTCATGGCATTTTCCTTTGCCGGGGTGCAATCCTCCACCAACGCGGGTATAATCCGCGCTGTTCATGGCGAATGGATTCACAAAACCCGGCTAAATGACGGTTTAGTCGGGTTTTTTTGCGCGTTCCTGTCTGTTGTGAGCCTGAAGACCACACCGGCGCAAATAGTCGGTACAGACTTCCTCGGCTTCGTCGTCTGAAGCCGCTACAAATTGCAGTAAGATTTCCTGACTGGATTTGCAGATGAAGCGGTATCGGTTGCCGCTAACATCAAGGCTGTAGTTTGACCAGTTTGTCGTGGTTGCGAAGATATCTCCGGCTTGATCTGATGGCTTGGCTTTTGCCAATTCTTCCAGGCGGTATGATGCTGTTTCGCCTATTTCGATCAGTGCATTAATAGTTTTAACCTGACTCGCCAGGCTAAAAAGAATCGTGGCAAAAGTCTCATTACAGGGCTCATGAACTGATTCACCATCATTGAGCAGCATGGCAAATGCATCCATGAGCGCCGCTGTGTTTTCTCCTTCGTTTCGTGCAAACTCAGTAAGCCCGGCGTACCATTCGAGCTGCTCGCGGGTTTGTGGGGCTGCTGAATCCCATAGATTTAGCAACGCATTGCCTGTGTTTCTGGCTCCCATTTTGCTCATTTCAGACCCTCCTTATCAGCCTGATCGCTTGTGCATGCTTCTCCGATATAAGCTTCGATCAGAGCCTCGGCGTCCATTATTTCGAGCCTGATGGCTTCAGCCGCTTTTTGAAGAGTATCGGGTGCTACGCTGTTTATGTCGGCAACTTCCAACAAGTCGGCGATTGCAGCAGCGCGATTTAAACTTGGAAACACTGTATCGCGCATATTGAAAAATGTGCCGTCCACGCCGGTATTGAGTCGGTGCTTGAAAATTCTATTGGCGTTCATTTCGCACCTCCTTGCGCCCAGCGATCAAACAGCGCGCTGCCGTTCTCCAGATATTGGTGTACTTCCTGACGGGTTGCGCGGGCATCCAGTTTCAGGACGGCCATACAGTCATCAAATAAGGCCTTATCCAAGCCCCGCAGCGTGATCAGGTTGAAAGGGAACCGATAGCCGTTGTACAGCCCGAGCAGGAAACAGCGTACGGTCACCGCTTGGCCGGTGTCGCCTTCGGCGATTTTGGCAATGCGGATTAATGCGGGAATGCCGGCCTCGGTGACGGCTTGGCGCTCGGCCTCTAAATCACGAATTTGTTGCAGGAAGTTGTTAACGGCTTCCGGTTGTTGGGTTTGTTTTTGGGGAATTTGGCCCTGAATTTCTGGCGCATTTTGGGCGTGTGTAGCCATAGCGGTAACTCCTTGGTAGAGGGATAAACCGCCGCCCTTTGGTTCCAATCGCTGGGTGGCGGGCTGTATCAGGTTGGAACTACCGGCCAAGGAACCGGCCAGCCTTTTGAGGGGCTGCCCAATACAGCCCACCATAACAGAATAAAAACGGCGCAATTCGGCCGCTGTTTTTGATGGGCACAAAAAAACCACGATTGAACGTGGCCTTTGGGGGCCTTGGTTACGCGGGGTTCCAATCCCGACACTCGTTTTTTGCGAGTGCGGACGAATCATAACCGCCGTGGCGATCGATGTCAAACATTGATCACGGTTGTCGAGCAGAGAGACAATCATATCTCGCCTCGCTTGATCTTTTCGATCAGAGCACGGATTTCCGCCACGTCCCAAACCCGTGTGCGCGGCGTCAGCAGGATGCCGGGCGGATATTTACCGGCCTTGATGCCGTTGTAAATGCTGTTGGCCGAAACGCCCAACGCTTTGGCAAAAGTAGGCAGCCTGACGAAACCTTCTGAAGGAAGACCGGTGGCGACGTATGTTTTGCGCTTCCGGGTTTTTTTAGTGGGCCTTGCGGTTAATGATGGGTGAATGTTTGGTCTTGTCATTGTTACAGGCTCCTTTGGCTTGATTGGTACAATGACGTGTATTTTTCAGCATATTTTTAGTTTTGACATCCCGCTAATTTTAGCCATAGATTAACGGGTTGAATTTTGCCTACTATTGTGGTTTATCGACGCTTCGAGCTCATCAAGGGTCAAAAACGCCCGCCATCCTTCAGGGGCATTCGGGAAAGAATCAATAAAACGTTTCGCCGCCGCTCTTCGGTCGGCTATGAATTCTTCGGCGGTGGTTTTTTCGACAAAACACCCGCGCTTTAGTAGTTCAACGGCCTCCGCGTATTTAATCGCGCCGCCTTCAAGGGAGCACAAAACCATAAATTCAAAGCTATGAATGGTTCTATCGAGCCTGCTTTTCTTAGGGCCTCTTTTTTTCTTCAAGCCAAGTTCTTTTTTAAGATCGGCCTCACCATACAATAAAGCCGCCAAAGCCCTGTGTGCTGCTCGAATGTCGGCCACATCCACGTCGTTAAGGGTGATTTTATCCAGTTCGATAGCGGTGTCTATTTGCTGACCGCTGGCTCTTTTGCTGGCAATATCAAGGACTGCTTCATTTAGGTTTTTGCTGATCGCATCGACAAAGCGCCGAATTGCTTCAAGATCGTAATACATGGCACTCCGTCAAAGTGCATCGTTACTGAGAGGATTAACCGGAAACAGGGTAACGACTCCTGCTTTTCGGCCCGTCGGCCTATCCGGTTAAAATCGATTATACAGCCTCAGCCAGTCCGCTTAAATGGGATAACATCGGCCCCGCTTTTCAAGGCATCCAGGTAATCAGCCCAAGCCTGCATCATCAGCCGGCGCTCGGGTAAATGCTGTGCTCGGTTATAGGCGGCTTTGATCCGGTTCCGCTCGGCGTGGGAGAGTTGGCGCTCGATCATGTCGGAATGAAAGCCTTGTTCATGCAATAGGGTACTGGCGGTGGTTCGGAACCCGTGCGCGGTGTGCTGGCCTTGGTAGCCCATGCGCCGCAGCGCCGCGCCGATTGCCTCGCGGTTGATATGCGGCTCACAATCGGTCTTGCCTTGGTTACTGGCGAACACATAACGGCTAGATCCGGTCACCGGGTAAATGTCCCGAAGTAGGGCGACCGCCTGCCGGCTCAAGGGAACAATGTGCGCGTCCTTCATTTTCATCTTGTCGGCGGCGATCCGCCATTCCGCCGCGTCAAGGTCGAATTCCGACCACTCCGCTGCGACCAGATTGGCAGGCCTGGCGAAAATCAGCGGCTGGAGCTGCAACGCCGTCCGTACCACGAAATTTCCCTTATAAGCATCGATGTCCCTTAATAATTGGCCTAGCGGCTTAGGCTCGGTGATCGCGGCGAAATGGCCGCGTACCGGCGAAGGCAGGGCCCCGCGCAAATCGGCGCTCACGTCGCGTTCTGCGCGGCCGGTGGCAATGCCGTAGCGGATGGCTTGGCCGATAAACTGTTTGGTCCGGGCGGCCGTCTCCAGGGCTCCCCGGTCCACGATCCGCCGCAAAGTAGACAACACCTCGACCGCAGACAAATCCTTAATCGGCCGATCTCCCAGCCAAGGGTAAACGTCCCGCTCGAAGCATTGTTCAATATGTGCGCGGTGGCTTGGGCTCCATCGGTTTTTATTGGCTTCGATAAATTCCTTCGCGACTGCAGAAAACGTGTTCTCTGCGCTACCGGCCTTTTCAATTTTGCGCATCAAGCCGGGATCGTTGCCCTTGGCGATTTGTTCCCGCGCCTGGTCGCGTTTGGTCCGCGCATCTTTTAGGGTAGTGTCAGGGTAGACGCCCAGGGCCAGCGTCTTTCGTTTGCCGTTGAATCGGTAATCCAGGCGGAAATATTTTGAACCGTTTTGATGGACAAGCAGGTACATCCCTTTTTCGTCTGGCATTTTGAATGCCTTGTCTGGCAAGGGTTTAGCGTTTCGGATGGCGGTATCTGAGAGCGGCATGACGGTATAAGCTCCGGCAAAGTTCGATATACCGTCATTTATACCGTCCAGTTTGACGGTATGTCAATATGTCCCGTTGGGCTTCTTTGGGCAATAAAAAACCCGCGAAGCCAGTAAACTTGCGGGTTTTTGTGTGTCTTTGTGTCTCGTTGGATGCTCAATTGGCGGAGAGAGAGGGATTCGAACCCTCGATACGTTGCCGTATACACACTTTCCAGGCGTGCGCCTTCGACCGCTCGGCCATCTCTCCACATTTTGAGCCCATGATTATGGGAACCGCTAATATTACCGGATTTTGCCTTTTTTGGCAATCAGCTTGATCAGCTGCTCTCGCCGGCCATTTCTTCGAGTTCGTCCCAGCGCCGGTAAGCCTGCTCCAGCGCAGCGACGGTCTGGTTCAGTTCATCGAGGGTTTTGGCGATTGTCGATTGGTCGTTCTTGTAAAAATCGGACGAATTCATCAGTTCGTTCAGTTCGGTCTGACGGGTTTCAAGTTGTTCGATCCGTTCGGGCAGCTGGTTCAGTTCCTGCTGCTCCTTGTAGCTGAGCTTTTTCTTTTTGGCAGGCTGTGGCTGTTCGGATTTTTCTTTTTCGGGGGGCTTTTTGACCGGCTGCGCTTTGGCTTCAGGCGCCGGACGCTGCTCCAACCATTCGCTGTAGCCGCCGACGTATTCCCTGATATTGCCGGTCCCGTCCAGCACGAAGACGCTGGTTACGACATTGTCGAGGAAGGCGCGGTCGTGGCTGACCAGCAGCAAAGTGCCGTCATAGTTGACCAGTTTTTCTTCAAGCAATTCGAGCGTTTCGAGGTCGAGATCGTTGGTCGGCTCGTCCATCACGATCAAATTGGCTGCTTTGGTAAACAACCGGGCGAGCAGCAGGCGGTTTTTTTCGCCGCCCGACAGGCTTTTGACCGGCGAACGCGCCCGAGCCGGCGCAAACAGGAAATCGGCCAGATACGACATCACATGTTTTTTGCCGCCGGGCAGATCGACGAAATCGTTGCCGTGCGCGATCGTGTCGGCGACGGTCATTTCCGGATCGAGCTGGTCGCGAAGCTGGTCGAAATAGGCGATTTCGAGCCGGGTGCCCTGTTCGACCGTGCCGCTGTCCGGCTCGATCTGTTGCAGCAGCAGTTTCAGCAAAGTCGATTTGCCCGCGCCGTTCGCGCCGATCAGGCCGATCTTGTCGCCGCGCTGGATCAAGGTCGAAAAATGGCTGACAATTTGCCGGTCGCCATAGGCGAAGCTGATATCGTTCACTTCGATCACTTTTTTGCCGGAAGCGTCCCCGCGCTCCAGCGTCATGCTGGTGGTGCCCTGCCGCTCGCGGCGCTGGGTGCGCTCCCGGCGCAGTTGTTCCAGGGCGCGGACACGGCCTTCGTTACGGGTGCGCCGGGCCTTAATGCCTTGGCGTATCCAGACTTCTTCATCGGCCAGTTTTTTGTCGAATTCGGCGTTCTGGTTCGCCTCGTCTTCGAGCGCGGCGGCTTTCCGGCGCAGGTAGTCGTTGTAATCGCCCTGCCAGGAGACCAGATTGCCGCGGTCCAGATCGACGATCCGGGTCGCCAGCTTTTGCAGGAAGGCGCGGTCGTGCGTCACGAATAGCACCGCGCCCTGGAAATTGAGGAGCTGTTCTTCGAGCCAGGCGATGCTTTCGAAATCCAGATGGTTGGTCGGTTCGTCAAGCAGCAGGACTTCCGGCTCGATCACCAGCGCGCGAGCCAGCGCGACGCGGCGTTTCCAGCCGCCGGACAGTTCGCTGATCTTGAGGTCGCCGGGCAAGGCCAGTTTGCTCAAGGTCGTATCGACGCGGTTGCCGAAATGCCAGCCATTGTGCGCTTCAAGCTTGTGTTGCAGGTCGCCGAGCTCGCGCAGCGTCCGCTCGTCGTGCGCGGACAAAGACAAATGATGATAACGGGTCAGCCATTCGCCAAGCTCGCCGAGACCGCCGGCGACCGCATCATAAATTGTCGCATCCGCGGGCAGGTCGGGCGCCTGTTCGAGCCATGCCAGTTTCAGGCCGGGCTGGCGCCAGATTTCGCCGTGGTCGGCCTGGATATAGCCGGCGATGATTTTCATCAGCGTCGATTTGCCTTCGCCGTTGCGGCCCAAAAGGCCGACCCGCTCGCCGGCGTCGAGCTGGAAATTGGCGTTGTTTAACAGGGCATGGACGCCAAAGGCGATCGAAATATTGGTTAAGCGTAGTAACGGCATGTTTATGGATTGTGTTGTAAATGGCGGCGCAGCATGTCGAGTCCGAACAGTGCGGCCTGATTTTGCTTGCGCTCTATCGGACCGGCCAGGGTATGGCGGCTTTGCTGAAAGGAATTGTCGGTTAACAGCGTATTATAGAGGATGATCGTCTGGTCTTTATCGTGGAATTGGGCTTGGCTGCCTCCATGAATCTGGACCAGTACAAAATCGGCCGCCTGTTGATCTTGTAAAGCCTTCGCAAGCCGGGTTCCGGTCTTGCTCAAATCATTTTCGTCAAGGGTGATGCCGAAACGTTCGCACAACGCGCTCGGCGAACGTTCAAATACGGCGCTCTTGAGCCAGGCAGACCCCATGCATTTGGCAGACAGCAGGCCTTGGTTGGCAGTCTCGACGATGGCCAGCGTCGCGCCCGTCTCGCTCATCAGCTTGTCGACGACTGAAGCTAGGCTGCCGACTTTTTCGGTAAGTCCGTCGATGCCGAATACGAAGCGGGAGCTCAAGCGTTCGGCGATTGCCTGGGCCAATGCGGCCATCTCTTCAGCCGGGTAATCCGCCGGAAACAACAGTTTGGTTTGCACTTCGTCGATGCCGGCTCGAAAGCCCAGTTCAACCCGCTCCGGGATCGCGATATTGCCGATCAACTGCTGAATGTCCGATTCACCAATGCCGACCGTTTTGATCGTAACCAAGTGCGAAGGCTTGAGTGCAAAACGCACGTCGAGATGCGGCTTGACGCGTTCGGCAAACATAGAGCGCATTTCCGACGGCACCCCGGGTAAAAATGCAAACCAGCAGCGCCCGGCCTGCACGGCGAAACCCGGCGCGGTGCCCCAGTCGTTATCGAGGCGAATCGAGCCTTGCGGAAACAGCGCCTGCTTGCGGTTGGTCTCCGGCATCGGCCGGTTACGCTTACTGAAATAACGGCTGATTTGTTCGTAGGCGACCTCGTCGAATTCGAGCATCAAGCCGAAAGCGGCAGCCACCGCTTCGGCAGTCAAGTCATCGCTGGTCGGACCGAGGCCGCCGGTGCAGATGCAGCAGTCGGCCCGCGCCGAGATCTCTTTCAGCAAGCCGATCAAATTATCGAGTTTATCGCCTACCGCCGTATGCCGGGTGACCGTAAAACCGAGTTGTACGGCCCGCTCGGAAAGCCAGGCAGCATTCGTGTCGACGGTCTGGCCGGTAACAATTTCCTCGCCTTGCGAAAAGATTTCCAGAATCGGCATGGTCTTAACTCTGCATGGATTGAATCAATTTGCCGCAACTTGATACCAGAACGGCAGCGTTGCAAGGCTCAGCAGCGTACTGAGCGTGACCGACATCGCGTAAAGCGAACTGTCGAGTTGGTAACGGTCGCAAAACACGATGCCGAGCACCATGCACGGCATCGCCATTTCCAGGATCAAAGCGTTTTTATGGGCCTGGTCGAGCGTCAAATACTGGCTGAACCAGAGCGCGAACAAGGGCATCAGCGCCATTTTGATCAGGATCACCGGCGTGACATAAGGCAGATTACGCAGGGTGACAGCACGCCAGCTCAGCGCCAGACCCAGCGAAATCAGCATCAACGGCACGACGCCGGCGGCTAAATTTTTCAGCACGGAGGCTATCCAGTCGGGTGCGGGGACACGGCAAAGATTCAGGATTACCGCCAGCATGGCGGCCAGAAACGGGGGCGCTGTCAAAAATGCCCAAGGCGGCTGGCGGGTCGAGTCGTTGTTTTGGCCGTAATGCCGCGCCGCCGCAATGCCGAACGTCAACAAGACAGGCGCAACAGCGAACAGATCGATCTGAATCGCTACGGACCTGGCCCAATGGCCAAAACTCTGCTCAAGCACCGGCAGGCCAAGATAGGTTACATTTGGAAACGCCGCGGCCAGCAGCACCGCGCCCATCTGTTGCGGCTTGAACCGGAGCAAACGCCCGCACGCCCAAATGCTGAACATTCCGAACGCCAGGCAAACCGCACCGAACAGCGTATATTGCAGCGAATGGATGCCGACATCGGCCTTCCAGAGTACTTCCAGCACCAGCGCCGGCAACATCAGGCAATAGACCAGGGTAGTCAAAACGCTTCGTGTCAGTTCCGCGGACAACCCACCCGGACGCCCGTAGCGCCAAGCCATGCCGCAGGCAATCAACGCGAACATTTGCCACAAAGTTGAAATCATGAAGTCCCTGATGGATTAACGATGCGCCATTCTAGCATTTGACATCGCGAATGACATCGCGAAGAGGCATTTTGAGCCGCTGAAAATGCGGCATCGGGCTTCGAGGGTGGGGGGCGGCAGGAAGTAGCCTGCGAATGGAATAATTGATAGATTGCAGGCCATTTCCGGCCTGCAATCCTAACAGAAAAATCAGAGAGGAGTGACTTCTTCTGCTTGTGGACCTTTTTGGCCTTGGGTAATGTTGAATTTTACCTTTTGACCTTCGTCCAGAGATTTGTAACCACTGCCGACGATATTGCGGAAGTGTACGAATACGTCCGGGCCTGACTCTTGTTGAATGAAGCCGAAACCTTTTTCTGAGTTAAACCATTTTACGGTACCAGTTGCCATTGTTTACGTCCTTTGAAAAATAATGAAAAATTGCCTTCAAGGCAGGTAGAGCTGGGGGAATAACGCGAATCACTTATGATAAACAGGACAAGCAATAGACAAGGAACTGCGTAGAGATAAGCAACGGTAAATCACTCAGACTCAAGACATCTTAAAGGACAGCCGAGCTTGATGTCAACAGCTTAGCTTTCAACCTAGCTTGAATCCCAGCGAAAAGCCCGCTACGGCGCTAACGCCCCGGGTCGTAATCGTCGACAAACGATCGACCAGGAAGCTGCCGGAATCTTTGGCGGCTTGCGTTGCCGCGTCCGCCACATGCTCCAGTTGCGCACCGTTGACGTTGATAATGCCGTAATACTCGCCCGCGAACATCAGCACGACCAAGCCGCCGCCGATAAACAGGGCGGTCTTTAGCATCTTTTTGGCAAAGTAGCCGACCGCCATGCCGATTACGAACGGTGCGCCGACATTGCCCATCATAAAAGGCGCGCTGAAAATGTCGTTTTCCGTAGAGGATATATCGATAGGTTTTTGAGTCATGCGGGGAAATTTAAAAGAATTTAAAAGGCGCGGTTTTTGCTGCCGAAATAGCTACGGATAGTATATTCGAATTTTGCATGCCATCGCCTACATCAGCGCCAAAATCTGATCGAAAATCTTGCCGTTGGTCGCCAGGATTTGTTTCGGAAACAGTCCCGGATTGCCTTTGAAATCGGTCAGGGTGCCGCCCGCTTCCTGCACGATCAAGGCGCCGGCCGCGACATCGTACAGATTCAGTTCCTGTTCCCAGAACGCATCGACCTGGCCGTCCGCGACCATGCACAGATCGAGCGCTGCCGAGCCGAAGCGGCGCTGGCCGGTCGTATGCTGCGCGATACGGCAGAAGCGTTCGAGATTGTTCTCGACCAGATAATTACGCAGGCAGGCAAAGCCGGTCGCGATCATCGCCGCGCCGAGATCGGTTTCGTCCGAAACGACGATGCATTCGCCATTCTTGAACGCACCTTTGCCTTTTTCGGCGATATAAAGGTCGTTGAATACCGGCGCGTACACCGCACCGAGCACAATCTCGCCGTCGATTTCGAGCGCGACACTGATCGACCAGCCGTATTGGCCTTTCGCAAACGAATGCGTGCCGTCGATCGGATCGACGATCCAGCGGCGGGTTTGGTTGGCGCTTTGACCGGTTTCCTCGCCCCAGAAACCGTATTCGGGGTACTCGCGGCTCAGGGCGTCTTTCAAAAACGCTTCGATCGCGACGTCGGCTTCGGTGACAAAATCGCGCGCGGCTTTTTTGTTGATCGCCACGTTCTTGCGATCATTAAAATATTTCATTCCGATGACGCCGGCATCGCGAATCACTTTTTCAAGCGAGGTTTGGGTTACCCGCATGCAGGCAGCCTCGATAGCGGCAAGGTTTGGCATAACACAGCAATTTTCCATATAAATCGCTTATTATATCAGCCGATTACTCAAGATTGGCCGGAAAAATCCGCGGCCGCCTTGCGCAGGGCGGATATTTTGTTATATTGCCGTGTTGATTTTGGCATACTGAACGCCAAGCGGATGGACTACTGATTCATTAATGATTTTTCATGCTCAATTTTAAAAATATCGCCCTGCGCCGGGGCGCGAGGCTGCTGTTTGACGACGCATCGTTTACGATTCACCAAGGCGAGAAAGTCGGCATTACCGGGGCGAACGGGGCCGGCAAGTCGAGCTTTTTCGCGCTGATCCGGGATGAACTGCATCTTGACGCGGGCGATTTTTCGATGCCGCCAGGTCTTGAAATCGCGCATGTCGCGCAGGAAACGCCGGCTGCCGAATGCAGCGCGATCGATTATGTGATGGACGGCGACCGCGAACTGCGCCGCCTGCAAGCCGAGCTGCAAACGGCCGAAGCGAACCATGACGGCCTGAAGCAGGCCGAACTGCATGCCGCGCTCGACGTGATCGGCGGTTATGAAGCCCAGGCGCGCGCCTCGCGGCTGATGAGCGGGCTCGGCTTCAAGCCGGCGCAGGAACAGGCCCAGGTCGGTTCCTTTTCGGGCGGCTGGCGGATGCGGTTGAACCTGGCGCAGGCGTTGATGTGCCGCTCCGACGTGCTGCTGCTCGACGAGCCGACCAACCACCTCGACCTGGACGCGGTGATCTGGCTGCAGGACTGGCTGTGCCGGTATCCGGGCACCCTGCTGCTGATTTCGCACGACCGGGATTTTCTCGACGCGATCACCGATCATATCGTGCATATGGAGCAAGGCAAGGTTAACATCTATACCGGCAACTATTCCGCGTTCGAAAGGATGCGTGCGGAGAAGCTTGCGCAGCAACAGGCCGCGTTCCAGAAGCAGCAGCGCGAAATCGCGCACATTCAAAGCTTCATCAACCGCTTCAAGGCGCAGGCGACCAAGGCACGCCAGGCGCAAAGCCGGATCAAGGCGCTGGAGCGGATGGAGTTGATCGCGCAGGCGCATGTCGACTCGCCGTTCCATTTCAGTTTCGGCGAACCGGGGCGAATGTCGAATCCGCTGCTGACGCTGGATGCGGCCGATATCGGCTACGGCGACAAGATCGTAGTCAACAAAGCCGGACTGTCGTTGTCGCCGGGCGACCGGGTCGGCCTTTTGGGACCGAACGGCGCCGGCAAGTCGAGTCTGATCAAAGTGCTCGCCGGCGCAATGCAGCCTTTGTGCGGTGACAGACAGGAATCGATGCATCTGAAGATCGGTTATTTCGCCCAGCACCAGCTCGAACAATTGCGCGTGGACGAGTCTCCGCTCTGGCATTTCCAGAAACTGGACCCGCAGGCGACTGAAAAAGACTTCCGGAATTTCCTGGGCGGCTTCGACTTTCAGGGCGACAAGGTAATGGAGCCGGTGCGGCCGTTTTCGGGCGGAGAGAAGGCACGGCTGGTCCTCGCGCTGCTGGTTTACCAGAACCCGAACCTGCTGCTGCTCGACGAGCCGACCAACCACCTCGACCTCGAAATGCGCGAGGCTTTGATCATGGCGCTGCAGGATTATCAGGGGGCACTCGTCACCGTCTCGCACGATCGGCATTTGCTGCGCTCGGTCACCGACCGGCTGCTCCTGGTCGCGGACGGCAAGGTCGAACCGTTCGACGGGGATCTGGACGATTACCGGAACTGGCTTAGCGAACAGAAAAAAGGCGAAGCGAAAGAAACGGCGGTTGAAGCTGCTTCCGGCATCAACCGCAAGGATCAACGCAAGCTGGATGCCGAGCGCCGCCAGCGCAACAAACCGTTGATGGATGCGCTGAAAAAGGCCGAACAAGCAGTCGAAAAATTTCATCAGGAGCAGCGGCAACTGGAACAGTTATTGTCCGATCCGGCCATTTATGACGAATCGGAAAAGAACCGGCTGAAAGACGTTATGGCCAGAAAAGTGCAAGTGGATAAGGCGCTCGAAGACGCCGAAGCGCTCTGGCTGGAGGCGGAGGAAAAACTCGCGGCGGCCCTGTAAGCCTGATGGGCGAACTCAAGGGCGCGGCGGACACATAACAATAAAAATTTATGCAGGCCAGCCCATGTACGAACTGATCATTCTGCTATTCGCTATTTGCCTTTTTAAAAAAGGCCCGGAGGATTTGCCTTATTCTCTGACGTTGCTCAAAATAGTCGTGGCCGCCTTCGCTGTGGTCCGGATTTTAATGCATTACAGAGGTGATAATCTGTTCAGCGCGGCCCTTGAGACCGCCGTGGAAATCATTTATATCGGGTTGTTCAGCGGTGTGATGCTGCAGGTGAACCGGCATCTGAATCGCTATTATCAAGTCGCGAGCGCTTTTTTTGGCGCCTATGCACTGATCGGTTTTATCGCTTGGCCGGTTGTCGCGATGCTGATAGCCGGCCCCCCCGGGGGGCTGGCTTTCATTGTTTTGGTCGTTATCACCGGTTGGTTCTGCGCAGTCACGGCGCACATTGTTTATCATGCGCTTGCGCCGAGTATCATTATCAGTTTGGGTTGGGCGCTGGTTTTTTTGATCGGTTTTGTATTGCTGGCCATGTCTTTCGGGCATGTCAACGGCATCGGTTAGGAGAAGTTATGAAGTCGTACAAGCATCTGTTACTGGCGGTAGATTTTTTCGACCAGCAAACCCTTGTCGCCGAGCGCGCGAAGGACCTGGCGGAACGTTATGGCGCCAAGCTCAGCGTGATCCATGTCGTCGATACATTGCCGATCGGCGATCCGGCCAATGATGTGCTGGTGCCGTTCGAGATGGACATGTCTCAGGAGTTTATCGAGCTCGGCCGAAAAAAACTGGCCGAACTGGCGGCCTCGTTGGCGATTCCGGAAGCCCAGACCTGGCTCGAAACGGGCAGTCCGAAACAGGAAATTACCCGTATTGCCGAGGAAAACGCGGTTGATCTAATCGTGGTCGGCTCGCACGGCCGCCATGGCCTCGCTCTCTTGCTGGGTTCGACCGCAAACGGCGTTCTGCATCAAGCTACCTGCGACGTACTGGCGGTGCGTCTGCGGAATCCGTGACACAGAATAATAAACCAGGCGTCCGCCGAATAGCAGCAAAGCGTGCGCGGCGGTCTTTCACATTAAGGTAGAGGAAAATGATAGGAAAAATTGCAAATTTCGATTCCGCAACGGGGAACGGCGTGATTGAAAGCGACGGGCAAACATATCCGTTTGAGGTTAGAGACTGGGCTGAGGGAGTGCCTCCTGAAGCAGACGACGAGGTCCGTTTCGAACTGGAAAACGGCAATGCCGTACACATCGGCTTGCTCGGGGTGAGTGGCGCGGAGCCGAAGGCCGTCAAATACAAATATCTGGCGGGCCTGCTCTCCCTGTTATTCGGCTGGGCCGGATTAGGACGGATTTATCTGGGGTATTATAAGATCGGCGTCATCCAGATCATCCTGACCGCCTTTCTGGTACGCGCCGGATTCATGGTGTTCGTGCCGCAATGGGGCTTTGTCGAAGCCGTGCTGCTGTTTGCAAGCAAATTCGACCGGGATGCCAAAGGGCGGCCTCTCAAGTAAATCAGCGGGTTAAGCGCTGCGGCTCGGGCCTGATCGGGTCCCGAGCCTTTGCCTTGAGCAAGTCTTTAAGGCGACAGCGAAGTTTATACCCGCGCTTCATGTAAAGATTTGGTAAAGCCCGTCCAGCACCAGAGAATTCGGACTGACGATTCCGACCACGTTCCGATCCTCGATCACCGGCGCCCGTACCAGATCATACTGCGCAAACAGCCGTGAGCAATAGCGGATGTCCATCTCCGGATGCACCGAGATGACCGGTTTGGTCATGATTTCATAGACATTGACCCGTTCCGGCGCCCTGTCCCTGGCCAGCACATGACGGGCGATATCGCCGCAGTTGATGATGCCGTATTCGTCATCGTCATGGCGTTTATTTACGATCAGCACCGCAGTCTGCATCTCCTTCATTTTCTTCAATGCTTCGGCAATGGTCGCGATGCCGTCGATTCTGCCGAAGTCGGTTTTCATGACTTCTTTGACGCGGATGATGCGTTTTTCTTTCATATGGTATCCTCGAGCTCTTTGGTCAGCGCATTCACCTGATGTCTGACCCCGATCGCGTCCTCGACATCGATCTGAAAGGCAATCCCGGTGCCGGGTTCGTCGTCAAATTGCGCCACTTCTGCGATCTTTTCCAGGATGTACCGGCTGAGATGCTCTTCGACGAGCAGCAGCAGGACATCGCGCTGCGCTTCAAGCGTCAGGCCTAAAAAGGTTTTCGATTGTTTCATACCTTCGCCGCGAGCGTTGTTGATCACGGTCGCGCCCTTCGCGCCGGCTTGCCGGGCGGTATCCAGCACCAGATCGGTTTTGTCGTCATCGACGAACACAATGATGAGTTTGAAATGCATGCGTTATACCTCGTATTTAGGGTGAAAGATCGGCTTTATTCAGCCATTGGGCGATTTGGGCATAGCTCAGCACCGCGATGACCGGAAACAGAGCGGCGAACGCAATCAGCCCGAACCCGTCCAGCAATGGATTGCGGCCGGGTATCGCTTCGGCCAGACCCAAACCTAGCGCCGTGATCATCGGCACGGTCACCATCGAGGTGGTGATCGCGCCGGAATCATAGGCCAGTCCAAGGATCAGTTTAGGCGTAAAGCGGGTTTGAATCACCACCATAATATAACCGGCGATGATGAACAGATGAAGTTCTCCTCCGGTAACGATCCGGAAAACGCCGAGCGCTATGCCGAAAGCCACGCCTAGCGCGACCGAAAAGCGTAATCCCCAGGCACGGATCGTGCCCGCCGAAATTTGCTCGGCTCTTACGGCGACTGCAAGCAGGGAGGGTTCCGCCAGCGCAGTCGTGAAACCGATGCTGGCAGCAAAAATATACACCCAGAGATAGTCATGCCAATCGATTTTGCCGGCGACGGGTTCGACGCCGAGAAATTCGGGCGAGGTCAACTGCGAGGCCATCAGGCCGCCCAGTGGAAACAGTGCCATATCGAGCCCCTTAAGGAAAAAAACGATCCCGATCAGCACGGACGCGAAACCGATCAGGATTTTTCTCGGATGCGCTATCGGCCGGCGAATGATCAGTAACTGAAAACCTAGAATGGTCACGGCGATCGGTAAAACATCCCGGCAGGTTTCGATTAATTTAACCGCAAAATGCAGCAACTCCTCGAGCAGACCGTCATTTCGCAGGCTATCGCCGATACTCGCGGCAAGAGGCACAATATTCTGAAAAATTTCCGGCAGTTGATCCGCAAACCGTATCAGCTCGTTACTCATGCAGCCATTCCGTAAGCCAGTACGAAAATAATCGGGGTCAATGATGCGAAAACCACCATGCCAAAGCCGTCGGTCAGCGGGTTACGTCCCTTGATCGCGGTCGCAAGACCGACACCGAGCGCGGTTACCAAAGGGACAGTAATGCTGGAAGTCGCAATGCCGCCCGCGTCATAGGCGATGCCAATGATTTCCTTCGGCGCGAACGGAGTGATCGCTGCCACGCACAGATAGCCCATAAAAACCGGAACATACACCGGCCAGCCGCGGATGATCCGCATCACGCCGACGATCAGTGCAAACCCTACCGACAGCGCGACCGTAACGCGCAAACCCAGTGCGTAGTGTTCTTTCGCAGTGTCGCTGGAATCGATGATGTTGCCCTGGCTGGCGATATGCGCCGCTTGCTGGGCGGCAGCAATCAGCGCAGGTTCGGCGATCGCAGCACTGAATCCCAGGCAGAACGCAAAGAGCAACAGCCAGAACAAACTGCCCTTGCGGGCAAAATCGTAGGCCATATCTTCACCGAGCGGGAACAGGCTGAGTTCCAGCCCTTGGACAAACAGGGTCAGGCCGATAATCAGAAAGAGCGAGCCCGAGATCAAATGCGCCGGATCGGGCAGCGGCTTTTTAATCACCCATAACTGAAAAATCAGCACGACCGCAAAAATCGGGGCCAAATCCCGGCAGCTGCCTAACAGGTATTTGATGAAGCGATTTTTGAACATGCAGAGCCCTAAATTTTCTAAGAGCCATCGATTGTATATGAAAGCGAGCAGATAACGCGAATCGGAGAACCTCTTGATTGTGGAACGGCTTGTGATTAATGCAAGGAAAGGAGCGATTGAACGCTGTCTTGTGGCTGTGGCGGAATTCCCACTCACGGAGACGACGTGAACGGTATAAAATAGAAGCATCCATCTTCATTATGACACTCCTTGAGGCATTTCCATGAACAAAATGATCATCAGCCTGATGCTAGGCTTGGGCCTATCCTGGACGGCCGTTGCCGAAACCGGGCACCCGGCCGCCGCCGATACGCTGGCTTCTTCATCCGCCGCGCCACAACCCGAGGCGGGCAAACATCACGGCATCAAGTTGAAAGAACTGAGCCATGAGCTTGGTCTGAGCGAAAAACAGGAATCCAAAATCAAATCGCTGTTTAAAAAGCATAAACAGCAAATCAACGAAATTCGCGAAGAAAGAAAGGATGAGATTAAAGAGGCACTGACGCCGGAGCAAAAGCTGAAGCTGTCTCAAATGAAAGAGCAAGGTCGCGATAAAGTCAAGGCGGCGCTGAAACAGGCGGTCAAGGAAGAAGAAATCAAACCAGAGCATTCGTCACGGCTTGAATGAGACCACCCAACGTTTCAATTGTTTTAGGTCTTGTGGCGCCGGCTGCTTGCCGTATCGCAGGCTGATGAAAATTCCGGTAATCCGGTCGATTTCGTCCGCATGCTGCGGTAGTGCAATTCTGATGCGGTCGGCGAAGTCTTTGGCGCCTTCGCCTGTACCTTTAACCAGGCCCTTTGCGGCGAGTTTATCGCAGAAGCGTTGATAAACCCGCACTGCCGGATCAGTTTTTCGACGCTTTTGGTAAAGCATGAGTGTGCTCAGCAATAGCGTTATCGCGCTCAAGATGGCGGACAGCCAATATATCATTGCCCTGCTGTCCTTGATGCCGAGTTCGGACAGCAACTTGGCCTGATGGACACTATTGTAATTGATGATCCAGCGTTGCCAGTTGTAATCCACGGTTCCCCAGATCAATCGAGCCTCCTTGAGCAGCCTGACTACTTTTTTAAATTCGCCAAGGTCGTTTTCGAAATAGATTTTTTCGCCAGGCCTCAAACGGCTGACGTCGAGCGGATATTCAATTCTTTCCGGCGCAACCGCCGCGGTCGGGTCATAGCGGACCCAGCCTTGATTGTCGAGCCAGACTTCGGCCCAAGCGTGTGCATCCGCTTGCCTGACCTGGATAAAGTTGCCGAGTTCGTTCGTTTCGCCGCCCTGATAACCGGTCACGACGCGGGCCGGAATATGGGCGGCGCGCATCAGATACACAAAAGCGGAAGCATAATGGCTGCAGAAACCGGCGCGCATATCGAACAGAAAGGATTCGATCGGGTTATCGTCGAGCTTCGGCGGTTCCAGTGTGTAGCGGAAATTTTCGTGGCGGAAATGATTCAGCAGATTTTGAATAAAGACTGTCGAGGGGGCATCGTAACCGTGCAATCGGTCGATCAGTTCCTTGATCCGCGCTGAGGGCATGGCAGGTAACTGGATGGAATCCTGGTATTCGCCCGGCGCGAGCGGACCGGTATTATAGGTGGGATAGGATGTCAGCTTATAGGCTGCACGCTGTCCCGGCCTTTCCGCGGTAAGCATTTGAAAATTGGCGTTTCGGCTTAACGGAGGCGAAAATCCAACCGGCATGTCGAGTGCAAACACCCAGTTTTTTTGCTGGGGCTCCATCAACAATGTGTAACGATAAGGCCGGCCTGAAATTTTCGGATTGCGCTTGGGGGAACGCTCAAAATTTTGCGTCTGCATCCAGAGTTTGCCGTTGGTGATCGACATCACAGGTCCCCGCCAATAACGTAGCGACGGTGGCGGGAGCGGACCGTCAAACTGGGCGCGAAACACTAATTCATCGGATAAACCCAGATTGGTGATCGAACCAGGCTCCATCACCTCACTGAGGCCGGTCCTGTTTTGGATCTCGCTGCTGACGGCCATCCATTTCGGCGGATCGAGGTGCGGAAACAGAATGAATATCGACGCCGCCAGCGGCGCCGCCTGCAGGATAATGATACCGGCCAGCTTCAGGGTCTGCACGATGTTATGCTGCAGGCCGTTCATCGCAATCAATAGCGCAAGCAAAAGGCCGCAAACAATCCCGATGTAGGCGCCGAACAGGATGTGTTGTTCGTAAAGAAACTGGGTGGCCGCCACCACGAAGGTCATGTAAACGATCAGATAGAAATCCCGCGCATTTTTCATTTCCATCAGCTTCAGGCCCAGCGCGGTAATGAAAAGATTGGAGCCAGCATCCCGGCCGAGAATGCCTTGCCGTTCCACGAACAGCAGCGCGAGTCCCAAAAGCAGCAGCAGAAACACGATGGGCCGTTCGGGAAGAGAGGCCGGACGCCAGATGCCGAGCGCGCGCCAGCTCAACAAGACCGAGAAAAAGCCGAAAGAAAGAAGCGAGAGATGTTGATAATGCGGCAGCACGGCAAGCCCCACGGTGCCGAGCAATAAAAGTTGCAGTTTTTTATTCAGCACGTTGGTCTTCATCACGGATACAGGGCCAAGGCTTCGAGACAGGCTTGCCGATGCAGCACACCGGTTGCGGGCATCAGCCGGGTGCCGGGTAAGCGAAGGCCGTAACGCAAGCCGGCTTTATCGGCCTCGATGATCCAGCGGCAGAGCTGACTCAGGCGTTCTTCGACGCCATAACCGGGCGTCTCGTCGAAATCCAGCCAGAGTTCGCCGCTGCTGCCGCTGTCATATTGTTTGCTGAGTACGCCATACCCTTTCGCATAGGCTTTCCAGTGGATACGCCGGATGGGGTCGCCGGCAGTGTAATTTTTCAACCCGTAAAAATCGTCGTTGCCCTTTTGGCTGGCGCCTTGCGGATTCAGGCTGGCCGAGAGTGCGGGAAAAGGCCTGTCGGTTTCGGCAGGCTTCGGATAAACCAGGACTTTCAAATTGAAACGCAAGGGCGTCCAGGCGCGGAACAGGCCGAGAGGAAAGGTGCTGTAAAACGTAATCGTTCCAGCCTCGCACCAGCCGCGCCGTGTGGTGACTCGATGAAGGAAAGCCTGGTTTTGGCTGTCCGGCTGAAGCGAAAGATCGATTTCGGGCTGGTCCTCGTTCTTGATCTTGATTTGCGGGCGGGGTATCGAAGTGGGATTTTCGATGTGAATCGGAAAAGCCGCCATTTCGCCGGCGAACACCGGCTTGCCATGGCCTTTCCGGATCACCAGCCCGGACAGCGTTCTGAAGGTATGCACTGTGGTGATGAAAAATATGCTGGCCAATAAAAATGACAGCAAATAGACCAGATTGTTGTTGTAAACAAACGCGATGAAAAACAGCAGCGCGGCCAGAAGCGCAAAACCGAGTCCGCGCCGTGTCGGCAGGATGAAGATGCGGCGATGATTCAGCGTGACGGGGTCCGGAGAAGCTTTTTCGCCGCGCATGAAACGGCTGAGCCGAAAGCGTTCCTTCAGGCTCAGCGTGTTCATCAAACCGGGACCTGTCTCAGAATCGGCGCGACGACCGCCTCGGCTTCGAGGGAGCCGGAGCGGATTCTATGCCCTGCCACTGCCGCCAGGACGGACTGAATGTCCTCGGGAATCACCGCGTCGCGTCCATCCATATAAGCCCAGGCCTTGGCGGCAGTCAACAGCGCCAGTCCCGCCCGAGGCGACAATCCTGCAGGGCAGGCGCTCGATTCGCGGGTGAAACGGATGATCGCCTGGCAATAATCGAGCAAAGCATTCGAGGCATGCACCTCCAGCACTTCTTTTTGAATGCGCTGCAGCTGGGCAGGCGGCAGCATGACAGTCAGCGTCTCGATTAAACTGTGCCGGCTCCGGCCGGTCAAAAGTAAGCGTTCGGAGGCGGGATCCGGATATCCCAGTTCGATTCGCATCAGGAAACGGTCCAGTTGCGATTCGGGCAGCGGGAAAGTGCCTATCTGGTGCGACGGATTTTGTGTCGCAATCACGAAAAAAGGTTCGGGCAGCGGATAGGTTTTACCGTCCACGGTGACTTGATGTTCCTCCATTGCTTCGAGCAAGGCGCTTTGCGCCTTCGGGGTCGCCCGGTTGATTTCGTCGGCCAGCACCATCTGGCTGAAAATCGGCCCCGGATGAAAGTTGAATTGCTGGTTTTTGGCATCGAATACCGAGCCGCCTATCATATCGGCCGGCAAAATATCACTGGTAAACTGGATGCGCTGGTAATCGAGACCGAACAGCCTGGCGAGCGTATGTGCCAGCGTGGTCTTGCCGACGCCGGGAATGTCCTCGATCAACAGGTGCCCGCGGGCGAGCAGGCAGCAGACCGCCAGCCGGACTTGCCGTTGTTTGCCGAGCAGGATTAGATTCGCCGAATCTAATAACGCGTTGATTGCATTTTGCATGAGTGATGATACGATGGCTATATGGAATATGCCCGCTTGCCTCAAGCTTGGCAAGATCTTTGCAAGTATAGCAGGATGTGGCATCACGTCCTGACGGGCGCAAGATACTGCGCCCTCCACTAGTAGACTGACATGGAGGAACTCCCCAGTGAACGAATATGAAGAAATACGCAGTAACTTGATCGGCATGCTGGAGGAGTTGAACGACCGGCTGGGCAAGATCACCGAAGATGTCAAGCATGTCGATGAGCCGCCGGAAAAAGACTCTGAAGAACAGGCCATCCAGGCCGAGAATTATGAGGTGCTGGATTTTCTGGGCAATCGCGCCAGAAGCGAAATCGCACAGATCAAGGACGCGATAGCCCGCATCGACTCCGGCCATTACGGGATCTGCCAAAGCTGCGGCGAACCGATCGCGGAAGCCCGGCTGAAGGTCTTGCCTTATTCTGACTTGTGTATCAAATGTGCGAGCCAGCAAGGCTGCTGAAACAAGTACAGCGCATCCTCAATGACTGAGCTTTTACCGATAGCCCGGCAATTTTACGGGTCGAGCTCGGCTGTCGTGCCGCTGGGCAACGGCCTGATCAACGAAACCTATCGGGTGGCAACCGATACCGAGCCTTTCGTCCTGCAGTGTATCAACCCGCAGGTCTTTCCCGAACCGGAAGCGGTGCTGGCAAATCTGGCCGAAATCGGGCGGCATCTCGAAGGCAAGGCGTCGGGCGCCGTCAAGCTGAAAATTCCCCGTTTGCTCAGCTCCAAAGCCGGTTTGGACCATGTGCGCGATGAAAAAGGCCGTATCTGGCGCGCGATCAGCTACCTTGCCGATACGGTCAGCCTGGAGTCGCCTGGTGGTTTACACGAGGCCCGCCAGACCGGTTTTGCGCTGGGCCATTTTCATCGTCTGCTCAGCGATTTGCAGCCTCTGCGGCTGAAGGATACCCTGCCCGGATTCCATATCGCTCCGGCTTATCTGGCGCGTTATCGCGAAGTTCTGGCAACTGTCCACTCTAAGCGGATAAACAGCGAGTGTGCGGCTTTTATCGAGCGGCATCAATTCTTGAGCGACGATCTCGAAGCGGCGAAACAGCAAGGCTTGCTGCCGCTCAGGATCATTCACGGCGACCCGAAGCTGAACAATTTTTTGTTCGACCTTAACCGGCAAGCCGTGATCGGCCTGGTCGACCTCGATACGGTCAAGCCGGGTCTGTTGCATTACGACATCGGCGACTGCCTGCGCTCCTGTTGCCATCGCCTCGAAAACGATGCGTTCGATCCGGACATCGGGGAGGCGATACTGGCCAGTTATCTGGGCGAAGCCGGCCATTTTTTTACCGGTCCCGATTATGATTATCTTTATCCCGCGATCCGCCTGCTTCCTTTCGAGCTGGGTCTGCGTTTCTATACCGATTATCTCGAAGGCGATCGCTACTTTAAAGTCAGTGAGCCGGAGCAGAATCTTCAGCGCGCCCTCGGACAATTCCGTTTATGCGCGAGCATTCTAAGTCAGGAACAATCGATTGGACGGCTGATCAAGTCATTACGAAGCAAGACGGCAGCTTAAATGCAGACGATCGGCGAACTGATGCAATGTTTTCCCGTTGCGGGCGAACTGGCCTGGATCGGGCTTCGGCCGACGCGTAATGCGGCGATGCAGACGGTCGAACAGGTGTTTGCCGAAGCGAATGCGGGGCTGGCTGGTCGGCGACCGCTATCACGGCGGCGGCAAGCGTCAGATTACGCTGATTCAGTGGGAACATCTGGCCGTACTATCGGCGTTTACGCGGCGCCAGGTCACTCCCGAACAATTGCGCCGCAATCTAGCAATCCGGGGCGTCAATCTGCTGGCGCTGAAAAACCGGACGTTCCGGATCGGCGAGGCGGTTTTCCAGACGACCGGCCAATGTCATCCCTGCTCCCGGATGGAGCAGGTGCTGGGTCCCGGCGGTTACAATGCGATGCGCGGCCATGGCGGCCTGACCGCCCGGATTATCGAGAGCGGCTGGCTTCGCCTCGGCGATCAGTTGACGATCCTGCCGGACAGCGCCGTATCGTAATGAGGGACAGGCGGAATTACTCGCTCGGCCTTGCGCTGGTGCTGCTCGGCGCCTTGGGCTTTTCGGTCAAATCGATCCTGATCAAGCTGACTTATGCGGCCGATCCCGGCATCGACGCAATCACGCTGCTGGCGCTCAGGATGTTATTTTCACTGCCGATTTTCATTGCGGCGGCGCTTTGGCACAACCTCAAAGCGCGTCCGCAGCCGTTATCGAAAAAGGAATGGCTAATCGTCACGTTGCTCGGACTCGACGGCTATTACTTGGCGAGTTTCCTAGACTTCACCAGTTTGTAGTATATCGCGGCGGGCCTGGAGCGGGTAATCCTGTTCCTATACCCGACTTTCGTCGTGCTGTTTTCGGCAGTCCTGTTCCGGCGCAGGATATCCGCCGCGGTAATCGCCGCGTTGCTGCTCAGCTATACCGGCCTGGTCCTGGTTTTTCTCGACCATCTGGCCGCCGCCTCGCCCAACCTTTGGCTCGGCTCGGCGCTGGTGCTGGGCAGTGCGCTCGTCTTCGCAGGCTTTACGATGGGCAGCGGCGTAATGGTGCATCAGATCGGCTCGTTCCGTTTTACCGCCTATACAATGACTTCGGCGGGCATCGCGACGCTGATGCATTTCACGGTGCAGCGAGGCAGTTCGCTGACCGGTTTTTCTGCCGACGTGTATGAGTTAGCGTTGCTGATCACGGTCTTTTCTACTGTATTGCCGGCGTTTTTCATGAACGCGGGCATCCGCCGGATCGGCGCGGATTTTGCGTCGATCATCAGCACGACCGGTCCAATCACGACGCTGATTTTCGCTTATTTCCTGTTGGGCGAATCGATTACTGCAATGCAGACTGGCGGTACCGCGCTGGTATTGGCCGGTGTCTATATATTGGGCCGAAGCAAAGCCTGACCGTTACAGATAGCCGCGTTCTTGCCTCAACTTCCTGGCTTTCCTGCGGTCCAACAAACAGTTGACCCGGTCCGGGCAGGCCGGGCTGAGCACCGCCGGAGGTTTCCCGATGACGATCCCTGTAAACGAAATTCTCGCCGAACTGCCGCCGCAATGGGTGTGCCTGGAATGCGGCTACAACATGATCGGCGAAATGCCCGATGTGTGCCCGTTCTGCGGCGCACGGCACGATCGCTTCCAGACCTGGGAAGCCGCCGAAAAACAATTTCGGGTGACCCCATTTCCGGTCAGCAGCGAAGTCACTCAATTGCTGTCGGTCCCGAAGCTCGGCTACGAACATGCCGCATACCGGATCGAGACAGCAGCCGGCGGGGTCTGGATCGATGCGCCGTCCGCCTTCAATCGCGACCTTGAACCGGCCAAGGCGATCCTGTTCACGCATCATCATTTCATGGGCGCCTCGAATCAATACCGCCGCCTTTGGCGGTCCGAAGTCCGACTGCACGATCTCGACGCGAAGCAGCCGCTGGCAAGATTATTCGATGTCGACCGGCGATTCACCGGGGACTTTACCGCTTTCGATATTGAGGCCCATCATAGCGGCGGGCATACGCCGGGTTTCACGTTTTATATCTATCGCGATGCGCTGTTCATCTGCGATTATGTCTTTTTGACGTCCGACGGGATGACCTTCAATCCTTACGGCCCGGAGCGCGAAACCCGCAGACAGGCTTTACGTATTCGTGAAATCCTGAAGAACCGGCCGCTCAGCACAGTCTGCGGTTATAACTATGTGATTCCTTTTGCCGACTGGCTGCCCCGTTTTGAGAGGCTTTTGGCTGAAGGTTAGTTTTATCGGCTGATCCGCGGTGACATGGCCGATGTTTTACGGAGATTTCCGCGAGATCGGATTACCCCAGGGCAATCGTATCCTCAATGCAGTGTTTGATACCGAGTTCGGGCGCTTCCAGCGTCATCTTGACCCGAATCTCGCTTTTTCCGGCCATTTGCCCATCTTCAATCGCTTTCTGTACCGCATGTTCGATTTCTCGTTGGGAAGTCACCCCGACTTTTTTCAGGAATTTTCTGATTTCCATGTTCAATGTGTCTTCGTTCATGCTGGCCTCCCAGGACAAGTTAAAATAGATTCGACCGAACGGCGGTGAGGGCCGGCAGCTTCATCATCAATGTGATAGTGACTCGGGTTACAGCAAATAATTCCGTTTTCTGAATTCCCTTGCGCAGTTGATATGGTGTTGAACTTTTTATCTGCCGTTTACTCTTATTAGCGTACGCCTGTTAAACGGCGTCGAATCAGCCTCGCTCTCCCCCTGCATTCGGCTGATTTTCTTCAAACCCCAAAATATCGCTCCGGTATTTTGGGGTTTTCTTTATCCGGGATTTAACTCAATCTTAAAGTTTCGTATTCTTTGCTATGCTCATAGCATGTTTTCTTCACTTTCTGCCCAACGCATGGACTATCCGGATTACGCTCAACTTGTTGCACAGGTAGAAAAAATGCCGGCGTTCCCGAAAAGCGTACAGCGAGTGGTACAGTTGACGTCAAACATCGATGTATCCGCGAAAGAGATCGTGCATGTGATCGAATGTGATCCGGTATTAACCGTCAAAATTTTAAAGGTGATCAATTCGGCATTCTATGGGCTCTCGCACAAAATCAATTCGGTGCAGCGCGCGGTCGTGCATATCGGTTTGAATACGGTCAAGAACCTCGCGATGAGCGTCGCGGCGATAGGGATGCTGAAGAATTCGAATAAAGCCGATTTCAACCCGAGCGCGTTTTTGCTGCATGCATTGACGACCGCCGCGATCAGTCGAAAACTCGCCGAACGGGCTGGTTTGAGTCAACAGGAAGGCAGCGATTGTTTCGTGGCCGGGCTGCTGCATGATTTCGGCAAAGTGGTGTTTGCGGAATTTATGCCGGAGCGTTTCAAGCTGGCATTGACTAAGAGCAAGGAGGAAAACGTTTCGCTGCATTTGACGGAGCTCGAATTCCTCGGGATAAACCATGCCGAAGCCGGCACGCTGCTGGCCGAAAAATGGGGGCTTTCCGAATTATTGATCGAGGCGATTCGCCATCATCACGACGAGCCGATCAATCCCTTCGGCGAATGCCTGTTCGCGGCGAATCAGATCTGCAAACAGTTGCATTTCGGTAACGGCGGCAACCCGGTCATCGAAGCCTTCCCCGAGGCGATTGTCAGCCGTTTCGGTTTATCCCTGCAACCCCTGATCGACGATTTCAGCAACCTCGACAGCATCGCGAAGGAAGCCGAACTCTTTATCAAGCTCTAACCGAAGACGCTGCAATGAAATTCAAATTTTGGGGGGTTAGAGGCTCGATCCCGACGCCGGGTCCACAAACGGTTAAATATGGCGGTAATACGACCTGCATTGAAATCCGAACGGACCGGAACGAGCTGATTATTCTCGATGCGGGCACCGGCATCCATGCATTGGCGCAAACCCTGCTCAAGGACATGCCGATCACCGCGGATATTTTCATTACGCATACGCATTGGGACCATATCCAGGGCTTGCCTTTTTTCCTGCCGATTTTTTTCAAAAACAACCGGGTCAATATTTACGGCGGCCTCGACCCCGTCACCGACGAGAACATCAACAGGGCGCTGTCCGCGCAGCTGCAATACAGTTATTTTCCGATTCATGAAGCTCAGTTGAAAGCCCGCATCAATTATTTGACGGTCAGGCCCGGCGAAACGGTCAGCGTTGGCAGCGCTCGAATTACGCCGATTATTTTAAATCATCCGGTGTTGAATTTCGGCTACCGTGTCGATTGCGACGGCGCCGCGCTGTTTTTTACCGGCGACTTTGAAAGCCCGGTGAACATCTATCAGCCCGAGGATGATTATTACGAGTCTTTCCAGTTATTCCTGATTGAAAAAAATCAGGAAATTTTACATGCGATGCAGGATGTGGACGCGTTGATCGTCGACTCCTCGTATACCGACGAAGAGTATGCGATCCGGCTGGGTTGGGGGCATGGCACCTACCGGTCCGGGATAAAACTGGCAACCGAGTCGAACGCGAAACGGCTGTTTCTGACTCACCACGAACCGACCCGGACCGATGCCGACCTCGACCGGATATATCGGGAATTGAAGGAACAGCACCCGCATTTTGCGGAAAGGCTGTTCATTGCGCAGGAAGGAATGGAAGTCAGCCTTTAGTCCGTGTCTGCCCGGGCAAATAAATGGTCTAGCGCTTCATGCGCCTCATCCACCCCGGTTTTTTTCAGCGACGAAAACAACTGCACGCTCAACGGAATCGGCGCACCGCTCAATTCTTCCTGTACCTGCAACAGTACATTTTTACCGGCGCCGAAAGTCAGCTTGTCGGCTTTGGTCAGCAGAATGTGCGCCGGCAATTCGGCATGTTCGCACCATTGCAGCATTTGCCAGTCGAACTCGGTCAACGGATGCCGCACGTCCATCACCAGCACGATCCCGCATAACGATTTCCGCCGGTTCAAATACTCCTCGATCGCTTTCTGCCACAGCTGTTTGACCGCCAGCGGCGCGGTCGCGAAACCGTAGCCGGGCAGATCGACAAAACGGTGTATTTCGTTGATCTCGAAGAAGTTGAGCATCTGTGTCCGTCCCGGCGTCTTGCTGATCCGCGCCAGCGCATTTTGCCGGGTCAGGGTATTCAGCGCACTTGATTTGCCCGCGTTCGAACGGCCTGCAAAAGCGACTTCCAGGCCATGGTCGGGGGGCGCATGTTTCAGATTTGGAGCACTGTTAATAAATTTTGCTTGATGATAAACTGGGTTCATTGCTGTCTCGCTTCACTAAAGTAAATGGGGTAGAATCCCGGGTCAAGTCGAAAACAGCCAAGTCTGAATGTCATAAAAATAATGAAAATTCCGAAGGGGAGTCTGATGAGAATAAAGTTCCTGGCTGTTGCAGTTGGTATCGTGATATGCGGCACTTCCGCTATTTTACATGCCGAGGGCAATCCTCGCGCAGGAAAAGACAAGGCCGCTTCCTGCAACAGTTGCCATGGCGACAAGGGCAACAGCGTGGCGCCGAATTTTCCGAAGCTGGCTCAGCAACATGCTTCCTATCTGGTCAAGCAATTACAGGCGTTCAAGAGCGGCGTTCGCAATGATCCGATGATGTCGGCGATGGCGTTGCCGCTGTCCGACGAAGACATGGGCGATATTGCCGCTTACTATGCGCAGCAGAAAATTTCGGCGAACTCGATGCCGGTACTGCCAGCACCCGCTAAAGATCAGGACGAAGATGAAGACGAGCAACCAGCCACTACGCCAGTAAAGCCCAAATCGGTACCTGAACTGATCGCTCAGGGGAGCGATTTGTACCGTAACGGCGACCTGAAACGCGAGGTATCGGCCTGCATCGCCTGTCATGGTCCGTTTGGGGAAGGCAACCAGCCGGCCGCATTTCCTGCCCTGCATTCACAGCATGCCGATTATCTGATCAAGGCATTGACTGATTATAAAACCGGCGCGCGCGGTAATACGCCGGAAAACATGATGCATATGATTGCGAAAAAAATGACTGACGAGGAAATCCGGGCAGTCGCGTATCATATTTCGATGATGAAATAAGAAGGTTTTAAACCTTTCTGATCGAATGTTCGATTAGCGTACTCTTCGGCTTTCAGTCGGGGAGTACGGCTCCGGAAGCGCCCGATATGGCGCTCCATAGGTCAATCATCCTGGGTAGGGCCGCTTCGTCTACCTTTTCAATGTCTGAATGAAGCAAAAATTTCCGCCATCGGAATTAGGTCTAAGCTTATAAGACGGGCATCCGTTGTTAGCCGTCATTTACAACTCTATGGGAAATCGAAGTTAATGCGTAAAAACTTTATTCAAACCGGACTCATCATTTTAATCCTTGCGCTGCTGGCAGGCGTTTCGATATTCTTCTATCTGAAAATGCAGAAACAGCCGGGCAGCGAAGCGGCCGCGCCTGAACAGACGAACGCGGCACCGGCTGTCGTAGAGAAACAACCGGCTGCTGCAGTTGCAGCGCCTGCGCAGACCGCCGAAACACCGGCCGCCCAGGAGCCGCAGACTGCGGCTGAATCTGCCGCACCGGCGCAAACCGAGCAGGCGGCCCCGGTAGAGCCGGCGGCAGGCTCGTCGGCGGCTGAAGAGCTGACCGGTGGCTATGAAACGCTGGATGCACCGCAGCCCACTCAGAATCCGGACAAGGTCGAGGTAATCGAATTTTTCTGGTACGGCTGCCCGCATTGCTACGATTTCGAGCCTTTCCTTGAAAACTGGGCCAAAAAGCTTCCCGCCAATGTCGATTTCATCCGCCAGCCGGCCGCGTTCAGCGATCTCTGGGCGAAACACGCGAAGGCGTTTTATGTCGCTCAGGCGTTGGGCGTACTCGACAAGGTCCATGCCGACTTCTTCGATACCTTGCAGAATAAACATCAGAAGCTGGAAACCGAAGAGCAGTTGGCCGCGTTCTTTACCGCGCACGGGGTGAAAGAGGCGGACTTCCACGAAGCCTATAATTCATTTCTGGTCGACACCAAAGTCCGCCAGGCTGCCGTTACGCCCGCGCGTTACGGCGTGACCGGCGTACCGGTGCTGATCGTGAACGGCAAGTATAAGGTCGACGGCAAATCGGCCGGCTCGCATGAAAAAATGATCGAGGTCGTGAACCAGTTGATCAAAAAAGAAGCTGCGGCTAAAAAATAACTTTCCGTTTGAAGACCTGCCAGGTTTTAAAACTTGGCAGGTCTATGCTAAAAGTTCTCAATTAAGCAGGCGCCGTTCAAGTTCTTGCCGCATCAATACCAAAACCGCATCCCGACGACGAAGCGCACGCTGTGATGGTGTTCGCGCAGGGATTCTTCCTCGACATAATCGAAGCCGATATAAGGCGCGAATTCGCGCTCGATTTCATAGCGTAACCGCATGCCGGCTTCAAATTCGGTTACACCGGCCTTGACTCCGCGGTTCTCGATGTCCCGCGCGGCGACATTCACTTCGATACGAGGCAGCAGGATCAGTCGCTGGGTTAGCAGCAGCTCATAGCCCAGGCTCAACCGGCCGAGCAGATTGCCGTTCTCGGTGATGAACGCCGCGCTGTCGACTTCGATGAAATAAGGTGCCAGCCCCTGAAAGCCAATTACCGCGTCAAACGTCCGTTCCGGCTCGAACGCCCGGCGCGCGCCGATCTGAAAATCCCAGAACGTACTGATATTGCGGCTGTAAAGCAATTGCAGGTCGGCACGTCCGAAGATGTCCTGGTCGGCCGAATAATCGCCCTCGGTTTTCAGGTAGAGCTTGTGGTCATCGTTGCCGATCCAGTGTTTGATGTCCCACTTAAATAAATGCAGGTTGTCGTTGCCTTCGTATTCGAAACGCTCAGCCATGAACTTGCTGAAAATCATCCGGTCATCCTGTGCCCCGGCCGGATGGATGCACGTCATGTAAGCCAATAGGCTCCCTATCAGAATGCGGAATTTGCCTGGCTTATCCGTATGCGTCTTCATCCGTGAACTTGCTCCCCTTTCTCGACGATCAGTCTGCGAAACATGCCGGTATCCATGTGGTACAGCAAATGGCAATGAAACGCCCACTCTCCTTCCGCGTCGGCTATGACAATTACGCTGACCGTTTTGCCCGGCGGCACATTGATCACGTGTTTTTTCGGATTAGAGACGCCGTTGCCGTTATCGAGAATTTGCCACAGACCGTGCAGATGGATCGGATGATTCATCATCGTTTCGTTGACATAGGTGAAGCGGATATGTTCGCCGAACTTGACCCGGAGAGGCTCGGACTCCGAATATTTGATGTCGTCGAATGACCAGATATAGCGGTACATATTGCCGGTCAGGCGCAGCTTGATTTCCCGGTCGGGCTGCCGCCATTCATGATTCGGAACGGCCGCCATCAGATGCTGATAATTCAATACTTCATATGGGCCCATCGCGGACGCTTCTGCGTGCTGCATAGGCCCTGCATGAGGATCTTCAGGCTGCTGTTCAGCCATATCATGTCCCTGATGCATTGAGTGATCCGCATGCGCCGAATGCCCCGTATGTTCGGCATGATCCGGTTGGTTCGGTTTGGGCTGGCCCGCCAAAACTGCCTGATGATCCTCATGCGCCCCATGATTGCCGTGCATCGGTCCCATATCCGCCAGTGTCAATAAGGTTCGCGGACGCATCTTGGGTAATTCCGCTTGTAACCCGGCTTTTGGGGTTAGGGTCGCTGCCGCAAATCCGCTCCGGTCCATCGCCTCCGCGAAGATCCGGTAAGCTCGGTCCGCTTTGGGTTCTACCAGTACAGCGTAGGTTTCGGCGACCGCGATCCGGAATTCTTCGACATCGACCGGCATCACCGGCTGACCGTCCGCTTCGATCACCCGCATTATCAGTCCCGGAATCCTGATGTCGAAATGCGTCATCGCGGAGGCATTGATAATGCGCAGGCGCACCCTGTCGCCCGGGCTGAACAGCCCCGTCCAGTTCATCGCGGGCGTTTGGCCGTTGACCAGGAAATGGTAAGTAGCGCCGGTCACATCCGCCAGATCGGTCGGCTCCATCCGCATCTGCCCCCAGGCCAGCCGGTCGTCTAATGTTCCGGAAAAACCGCGTTCTCGTAGATCGTTAAACAGATCGGCGACCGTTCGTCTCTGGAAGTTATAGTAATCGCTCTGTTTTTTCAGGCGGGCGAACGTCCGTTCCGGATCGTCTGCGGGCCAGTCCGAAAGCAGCAGCACATAGTCGCGCTCGGCTTGATAGTGAGGATGCGCGGGATCGATCACCAGCGCGCCGAACAAGCCCAACTGTTCTTGCGTACCGGAATGGCCGTGATACCAGTAAGTCCCGTTCTGCTTGACCCGGAACCTATAAGTGAAGGTTGCCCCCGGTTTGATTCCCGAAAAGCTGATGCCGGGCACGCCGTCCATACGGTAAGGCAGCAAGATGCCGTGCCAGTGGATCGAGGTGGGTTCTTTCAGATGATTGATCACATTCAGTATGACCTCCTCGCCTTCGCGCCAGTGCAGCGTGGGCGCAGGCAAACTGCCGTTCGCGACGACAGCAGTTTGCGGTTTGCCGATCAGGTTGACGGCTTTTTCATCGATCGTCAGCGAATAGGTTTCCGCAGTCGCTGAACCAATACACAGTTGCAATAACCACAGCGTTAAAATGAAAAACCGGCAATACGATAGGTTCATAGGAAGCTGACAAGAAGTTAAGACCGGTGCGGTTAATAATAATCTTTATTCATCGCTCACCTGTTCTACATCAAAGCGAGAGAAGGAATCTTTCAATGCGAGTAAGAGACTAAAATCGCAAGTGGCGAAAATGGCCGAAAATCTGTATAGTCGGCGCTTTCCTATCTCATTTATGACTATATTCATCTCTTATTCAGATGTCTAGCGTAGATTGACAACCATTCGGTCGGTTCCATGACCGAAAATATTATTAGTAAACGAGGACTCACAATGAAAAAAATGAATAAATCGCCTTTGGCCGCTGCGATGGGCGCCGCTATCATCACCACAGCGTCCGCAACCGCTCACGCAGAAGCCAATCCGTTCGGCATGACCGAATTGAACAGCGGCTACATGCAGCTGGCGGCCGGCGAGATGGCATGCGGTGCTAACATGGGAGGGATGGACAAATCCAACATGAACCCGCCGCAAAACAAAACGGCGGAAGGCGCATGCGCCGGCCAAAAGCCTGCTCAAGCACCAGCCCAAAAAGCCACCGAAGGCAAATGCGGCGAAGGCAAATGCGCCGGGATGATGAATGACGGCAAGATGAAGCAAGGCATGGAAAATGTTTGCGGCGCGATGATGAAGGGCAAAGAAGGCTCTTGCGGCGCCACCAAAAAAGACAAATAATCCGGTCTGAAGCCCGGGAGAGCAGTGACTTTGCCGCTCTCCCGGTCATTGCTTTTTCCTGCTGAAGCGAATTTTCTCCTTTCGTTTTAAACCAGTAAATTTATGTCGCACTTTCATGTTCAAGGGGCGGGACTTGGTCTGAGACGGTCTTTGCTCGATGAAATCGTCAATCATGCCCCGTCGCAAACTGTCAGCTTCTATGAAGTCGCGCCGGAAAACTGGATCACGCTCGGCGGGCGTTTCGGCAAACAATTTCGCAAACTGACCGAGCGTTTCGACTTCGTCTGCCACGGTCTGTCCTTGTCGCTCGGCAGCAGCGATCCTCTCGATGAAAACCTGGTGCTGGACATCAAGCGCTTCATGGCCGAACATCAAATCAAGCTGTACAGCGAGCATTTGAGCTATTGCAGCCACGACGGCCACCTTTACGACCTGATGCCGATCCCGTTCACTGAAGAGGCGGTCCGGCATGTTGCCCGGCGTATTCAGCGGGTGCAGGAACTGCTCGAGCAGCGCATCGCGATCGAAAACGTGTCGTACTATGCCGCGCCCGGCCAGGAAATGGCCGAGATCGATTTTTTCAATGCGGTCGTTCAGGAAGCCGATTGCGACATCCTGCTCGACATCAACAACATCTATGTGAACAGCGTCAATCACGGTTACGATGCCGAAGCCTTTTTGAAAGCAGTGCCGGGGCAGCGCATCGCTTACGCGCATATCGCCGGGCATTATGTCGAAGCGGAAGATTTTCTGGTCGACACGCATGGTGCCGAAGTGATTGACCCGGTCTGGAAATTGCTCGGCAAGGCCTATGAGCTTTATGGCGTGTTTCCGACTCTGCTCGAACGTGATTTCAACCTGCCGCCGCTGGCCGAACTGCTTCGGGAAGTCGAAACGATCAAAACGATCCAGAACGCATGGCGCATTGAACATGCGAAACGCTCGGCCTGATTGATCATGAGCGTCGATTTTAAAGCCAGACAGCAGGAGTTTTCGGCTTATTTGCGCAATCCTGAAAAGCATCCTGCGCCCGCCGACGTGAAGCCGGAACGGATGGCGATGTACCGGGAACTGTTCTTCAACAACATCGACAACTTCCTGGCCGTCAATTTCCCGGTGCTACGCAAGATCCTGACCGATGCGCAATGGCGCGCGCTGGGCGAGGATTTTTTCGCGAGGCATGCCTCTAAAACGCCTTATTTTTCGGAGATTGCCGAGGAATTCCTCGACTATCTGCAAAACGAGCGCGACCATCCGTCCGATCCGCTATTCATGCTAGAACTGGCGCATTACGAATGGGTGGAAATGGCGCTGTCGATTGCGAAAGAGGAAAATCCGGTCAATCCGCCTTTTTCGGGCGACTGGGCCATTCAATCCCTCCATTTATCACCACTGGCCTGGCCTTTGGTCTACCGCTTTCCGGTGCACCGGATTTCGCCGGACTACCAGCCCTCGGAACCGCCCGAACAGCCGAGCTTTCTGATCGTGTACCGAAATCACGAAGATGAAGTTCATTTCATTGAAATCACGCCGGTTACCTATCAGTTGCTCGCAATGATTCAGGAACATCCTGGGCATACGGCCTTTGCTTACCTGAATTCGGTTGTGGAACAGTTACAGCATTCGCAGCCTGAGATCATTTATCAAAGCGGCCTCAAGATCGTGCAGGATTTGGCGGCTAAAAATATCATTCTTCTTGGCCTCCATAAATAGGGTCGATTCGCCTAAGATAATCCCTCCTTTTTCAACACAATCGGTCGAATTCGGTCCAATTAATTCTGCTTTGATTTCCAAGGCAGACTGTACCTTGTAATCGATCCGGCAAAACTTTTGAACGACTTGTGTTTTTTCCTACCTAACCAGAAAAATTAACATGGCGATCAGAATCTCCTCGCAGCGGCCGACTTTAGAGTCTTAGTCGTCCACAATCCCGCCTCATTTGATAAGATAGAAATAATGAATGACGACGACATTCAAGAATACCGCGGCAAGAAAGTCGCGATCCGTTTCGATACTGCCAAATGCATCCACTCGCGCAATTGCGTGCTCGGCAATCCGAAAGTGTTTGTCGCGAACGCGCCGGGCGAGTGGATACGGCCGGATGAGGATTCACCGGAAGCCATCGCGGCGCTGGTGCAGAGATGCCCGTCCGGAGCGCTGACCTACGAACGCCTGGACGAGGGCGAGCAGGAGCGGGCGCCACTGGTCAACACCGTGCATTTACGGGAAAACGGCCCGCTGGCATTTCATGCAGATATGGCGATTCAGGGGCACGACTCCTGTTATCGTGCCACGCTGTGCCGATGCGGCGCGTCCCGACACAAACCGTTTTGCGACAACAGCCATCTCGAAGCGCACTTCGTCGCAACCGGAGAACCCCTTTCCATGGATTCCGACCCGCTGCCCGAACGGGGAGGGAAGCTGACCGTGACTCCGAACCCGAACGGCCCGCTGCAGGTCGAAGGCAATCTCGAGATCTGCTCCGGTACCGGCAGAACCCTGAACAGAACGCAGAAAACCTGGTTCTGTCGGTGCGGCGGTTCGCAAAACAAGCCCTATTGCGACGGTACGCACCGCAAAATCGGTTTTACCGCCTGAAAAGCAATACGCTATCGAAGGCCCAGACTTCTCTGTTTGACCAGATTGATCAGGCCGCCCGCCAGCACCATCTCGACCGCATTGGGCGCCAGCGGGTGTTCGGTCTCGTAAGTCTCATTTTTGGTCAGATTGATCACCCGGACGCGCTTTCCCTGCTGAATCGCATTGCGGACGTCAGGAATCGAAAGCCGGTCGCCTTGGGCGATCCGGTCCCAATCCGCCGGATTCACGAATATTAATGGCAAAATTCCGAAATTGCTCAGGTTTTGCAGATGGATCCGGGCGAAACTTTTTGCGATCACCGCCTTGAGGCCCAGGTAGCGTGGCGCCAGCGCGGCATGCTCCCGACTCGAACCCTGGCCATAATTGGCGCCGCCGACCACGAACGAACCCTGTTGCCGGCAGGCCATTGCTCTGTCGTAGTAGGTCTCGTCAACCTGGCTGAAAACAAACTTGCTGATTGCGGGAATATTGCTCCGGAACGGCAGCACCCTGGCTCCGGCCGGCATGATTTCATCGGTCGAAATATCGTCTCCGACTTTCAACAGCACCGGCCCTTCGAGTGCCTCGGGCATCGGCTCCAGCTCGGGCAGCGGTTTGATGTTGGGACCTTTCTCCAGAAGATAGGATTCGGCCTCCGCTTCCGGAGCGGGCGGAACCAGCATCGTGGCATTCAGCAGCACATTCGTCGGCTCCGTGACGCGGGGATACGGCATACCCAGCGTACGCGGATCGGTAATCACGCCGGTCAGTGCCGAAGCGGCGGCGGTTTCCGGGCTGCACAGATACACCTGGTCTTCCTTGGTGCCCGATCGGCCCGGAAAATTCCGGGGCACGGTGCGCAGGCTGATCCGGCCCGTCGCAGGCGCCTGCCCCATCCCGATACAGCCGCCGCAGCCGGCCTGGTGCAAACGGGCGCCGGCATGGATCAGTTTGGCCAGGATGCCCATCGCGGTCATATTTTCCAGGATCTGCCGGGACGTTGGATTCACGTCGAACGACACGCGGTCATGCGCCTGCCGGCCGGCAACGATTTCGGCCGCGACCGCGAAGTCCCGAAGGCCCGGATTGGCGGACGAGCCGATATAGGACTGGTAGATTTCCCGGCCCGCCACCTCGCGCACCGGCACCACATTGCCCGGACTGCTCGGCAACGCAATCAGCGGTTCCAGTCTGGACAGGTCGATTTCCTCGACTTCGTCGTATTCCGCACCGTCATCGGCAAGCAGTTCCCGAAAGGCGTCTTCGCGGCCCTGGCTTTTCAGGAACTCCCTGACCGCCTCGTCCGCCGGAAAAACGGTCGTCGTGGCGCCGAGTTCCGCTCCCATGTTCGCGATCACATGCCGGTCCATCGCGCTCAACTGCCTCAATCCGGGACCGTAATACTCGACGATCTTGCCGAGCCCGCCGTCCACGTCGTGCCGGCGCAGCATCTCCAGGATCACGTCCTTCGCACTGACCCAGTCGGGCAGTTCTCCGATCAGCTTGACGCCCCAGACTTTGGGCATTTTCAGGCAAAACGGCTCGCCCGCCATCGCCATCGCGACCTCCAGCCCGCCTGCGCCGATCGCGAGCATCCCTAAGGAACCCGCCGCACAGGTATGGCTGTCCGACCCCAACAAGGTTTTTCCGGGGATACCGAAGCGTTCCATATGAACGGGATGGCTGACCCCGTTGCCCGGCCGGCTGTACCACAAGCCGAACTTCTTGCAGGCGCTGCGCAAAAACAGATGGTCGTCGGCGTTCTTGAAATCTTCCTGTAAGAGATTGTGATCCACATACTGAGCGGAAAGCTCGGTGCGGATGCGCGGCAGGCCAAGCGCTTCGAACTCCAGCATCACCAGCGTGCCGGTCGCGTCCTGGGTCAGCGTTTGATCGATTTTCAAGCCGATCTCTTCACCGGGTACCATTCGGCCTTCGGCCAAATGACTTTCGATCAGCTTTTGCGTTACATTTTTAGCCATGATTTTGTGCTCCCGAATGGAGTTTCAGAGCAATTCCATCGGATCTCCGAGCACGTCGCGCACGTAAAACATCTGCACCATTACCATAGCGACAACTGCCAGCGGAGGCGCAAGCAGGAGCCCGAGGATACCGAAACTGGCCCCCATGATAAGCTGGGCCATCAACAACCAGGCCGGCGCCAGCGATACGACTTTCTGATGGATATAGGGTGTGATCCAATAGTTTTCGAGACCTTGAATCACCGCATAGAGGATAACCACATACAAAGCCGTCGATCCGCCTTCCGACAGCCCCACCATGACCGCCGGTACGGCAGCAATCAAGGGTCCAATGATAGGCACGAAAGTCAGAATCGCGGCGAGCAGGCTTAAGATGAAAGCGAAAGGCATTCCTAATATCGCCAGTCCGATGAATGTCAATATTCCAACGACAAGCATGGCGGCGATCCGGCCGAGCAACCACCACCGGAGCACCTGTCCGATCTTATCGAACGCATCGTAGACATACTCCCGGCGCTCCCGAGGAAACAGGCTTGCGGTGCTGCTGAGATAGATTTTCGGTTCGGCGGCGAAATAAAGACCCAGGACAATCACAATCAGGAAGCTTGCTATCACCCCGAATGCGGTCGAAAATATGCCGGCGATTTTTCCCAGTTGCCGGGGATCGGTCAGAGCGCTTCCTGCCTGAGACAGGGTGTCCAAAAACAGAGGTCCCCACGCGTATTGCCCAAGCGTGGTACGCATCCGGTCCAGCGCCGACGGCAATTTCCGGGACAACTGATAGAAACCTTCGGCGATATCGGGCCCGTACAGCAACAGGATCGACACGGATCCTCCCAACAACGCCAGCACCACCAAATTCAATGAGACCGTTACGCTCAAGTCTGCGTTCCGGCTGATCCATTCCGCCAAGGTGCGCAAAAACAGGGCCGACAACAGACTGGCGAAAATCAGCAGAAGAATCTGGGCAATCTGCCAGACCATCAGTAACAACACAATCACCGCGGCTGCGGCACTCACTATGATCAACGTCCGCTTGGTCAGCAGGCCGTTTATACTACGAGCCCCGGCCGGTTCCATTTCCATGGTGTCATTTGCCGGCATTCTGACTTTATCCCAAAAGCTCATGACAAATTTTCCCTGATGAACAGCTTGGGTTCTCCTTTCCCCATTACCCTCCGTTTATCGAGAAAAACGCCTCTCCAATCGAATAGCTTTCCATCCATATTAGCCCCTCTTTGGAAATCAAAAATTTCAGCGGTATTGTAGTTAAAAAGACCCCGCCGTATTTCGATCGTTCCAATTTCCTGGCCTAAATAAAGCATCATAAAGAATCCGCATTTATTCGAAATCCCAGGGACTCGCGCCTCGCGGCCAATTCTTTAAATTGAATTAGCGTTTTAAACCGTCTCGGTTTTCCGAAGCGGTCGCGGAGCTAAATCGGTACGTTTCTGACCAGCGGCCCCAAGCGGCTTAACTCGGTAAACAAAACGACCGTCCATATCAGGATGCTGATGCCCGTTGCTGCGGCAGCGATGTCCTTGATAATCCGGATTTTTTCATTTTCCCGGTCTTCGACAAAATCGCAGAGGGCTTCAATAGTCGTGTTGAACATTTCGCAAATCAGCATCAAGCCAGTCGCCGCAAAAATGGTGATCAAATCCACCCATTGGCGATAGTAAATGCAGACAGCCAGTATCAGTATCGATAAGACCACTTTATAAGCGACGCTGAAATCGTACAACACTGCATAGCGCATGCCTGAAAGACAAACCATCAATTTTCGGAAAGGACGATAGCCTGTTTGACCAGTACCGAGAAACTTGTTTTGCATCAGTTACCTTACGGAGAAGCTCAGAATCTCCAACATATGAACCAGCCCCAAAGTCCATAAAACCGCGAGCACTATTCCGCCAAGAACATCCGATGGATAGTGAACCTGGAGGTAGAGGCGGGAAAGAGTAACCGCGAACACCCCTATCACCAGCCCTCCTATTAGGAGACAATAACTCAAGCCGATGTTTTCCGGTTTTACTATCCACCCCAGCGCCATAGCAAAGGCCACGACTTGCGCGGTATGGGCGCTGGGATAGGAGGCGTCCATTGGGATATCGTGATCGATGGGAAAAAAATCGGGCCGTGGCCGAGCAAACCAGAGCTTGGCCAGCCGACTGAGTAAAGCGACTCCAGCCAGACTCAACACCAAGAGCCATCCTTCATCCGTTCGTCCCTGTTTCGCCAGTAACGCAATGATGAACAAGGTTGCCGGTAACAATAGATAAAGCGATCCGCCCCAGGTGATCCGGGTAAAGAAACAGTCCAGCCAGCTACGCCTGAATCCGTGGCAAAGTCCGAGGACTTGGCGATCCCGTGGATTGGGCGGCACGCTTAATCGCTCTACGAGAACCAGGAGCAGGGCTGCACATAACCATGCCCCCAAGGCAGGCAACAATCTCCCATCCGCCATCAAGTAAAGTATTCGATGAAAAGAGTCGGCCATAAACAATTTCAACTGCCGTCATTAATATTAACGTATCTTCATGAAAATGAACCGTGCCGCTGGTAACGTCATAGGTCCCGCCGACAATGCCTATCGCCCCATGCCAAACCATTTCCTTTAATATCGGACTTCGCTCCATTATGGCGTGGACAGTTCGCTTAACATTAATCACTGACACTTTTTCAACAAAATTATCATTATTGGAGTTTCGATTTTCCGTTTCCGTTTTTTCTTCATAAACCGCCGGCTGCAATTTGGCAAGCAAAGCAGTCAGATTGCCCATTTCCACATGGTCGCACGCACCTTTAACCGCGCCGCATCGGGTATGCCCCAAGACCACGATGATCTTGGAGCCGGCGACTTTACAGGCAAATTCCATACTGCCCAGGATATCTTCGTTGATGATATTTCCCGCAATCCGCACACTGAAAATATCGCCGAGCCCTTGGTCAAATATCAGCTCCGCCGAAGTCCTGGAGTCGATACAGCTCAAGATAATCGCGAACGGATGCTGGGCTTCGGAAGTTTCGTTGACCTGCTGCAACAGATTGCGGTTAATCTTCAAGTTATTCACGAACCTTTTATTGCCGTCCTTCAACAAATCCAGCGCAATCCGGGGCGTTATTGCCGCCTGCAATTCTTTGGTCAATGTCTTCATTTTCGGTTTCCTTCAATCCAATGGGTTTTATTCAGACTAATCAGACAAAATTGATTTTTTCTACGGAAATATTTTTGGTTTTGGCACTGCTCTCATAGTTGTTAATAATTTCGGCCACATTGTGGGCAATCGATTTGGAATTCGAAGCGTCGATAATCACTTTCGAATTGGCTGGAATCGAATCCAGCACTTGCAGAATGTTGGCTTTGTTGAAGAAAGAGACCACTTCCACCAGAACCAGATGATGCGTTTCGCGACCGTCCTCCGAGGTAATCGTGTCTTTCATCGAATAGCCGTTCAGATAGCTGTTGCGCAAGGTATAAAAGATCCCGAAAACCATCCCGATGGCAATCCCTCTTAATAAATCGGTGGTCAGCAGACCTATAATCGTCGCAATAAAAGGCACGAATTGCTCACTGCCCTGCTGATACATCTGTTTGAAAAGAGCGGGCCTGGACAGCTTGTAGCCGACCGTGATCAAAATCGCCGCCAGACTCGCCAATGGAATCCTATTCAGGAATTCGGCCAGCGTAATCGCGCTGATCAATATGAAAATGCCGTGCAGTATGGTCGACAGTTTGGTTTTGCCGCCGAATGCAATGTTGACCGAACTGCGCACGATGACCTGCGTAATAGGCAGTCCTCCGCACAGTCCCGAGACGATGTTGCCGAGTCCCTGGGCTTTCAACTCCCGGTTGGGCGGTGTCACGCGTTTGTAGGGGTCCAGTTTGTCGGCGGCCTCCACGCTCAACAGCGTTTCCAGGCTCGCGATCACGATGATCAGAAAGGCGATTTTCCAGACCTCGAATTGGGTAACTACCGAGAAATCGGGGAAAATAAATTGTCTGAAAAAGCCGGCGATGTCTTCCGGAACCGGAATATTGACCAGTTGGTCCGGCGCCAGGCTCAAATTCAGCAGCCCTTTTTGATAGCCGTAATTGATCAGGATGCCGGTAAAAACCACGACAATGAAGCCCTGCAGTACCTGGAATATCTTGTGCTTTTTCATCAAGACCGCTTCCCACAAGACCAGGATCGCCAGCGACAGCACCGCAATCAGCGCCGCGCCCGGCGTAATCACTTGTAAAGCGCTGCCGATAGCGGACAGGGTCGTCTCGCCGCTGGCTTGCAAAAAGGCAAGATCCCCTTCCAGATCCTTGTCATAGCCCAGCGCATGCGGTAGCTGTTTAAGAATGATCAGCAGCCCGATCCCCGCCCGCATGCCCTTAATTACCGAAGAAGGAAAAAAGTAGGGGATAAAGCCGGCCTGCAAATAACCGAGTATCACCTGCATGACGCCGGACAGTACGACGCAGGTCAAAAATTTCGCCCAGGACCCGAGCGAAGCTACGGAAGACAAGATCAGGATGGTCAAGCCATTGCCCGGCCCGCTGACGCCCAAAGGTGAACCGCTCGCGATCCCAACCACAATGCCGCCGACGATCCCGGCCACGATACCGGCGAATAAAGGCGCGCCGGACGCCAGTGCAATGCCCAGGCATAACGGGATTGCTACAAAAAATACGACAATATAACTGGCCGATAAATCGATTTTGAATTCTTGAAATAGCTTGAGATGTGCATGGCGTATTCACCTCAAAAAATAGTATTGCACGCCTTATTGATAGCAATACTATCATTGTAAATTGCAATGCTTCAAGTATACTTTTCGCTTATTCCCGACGCTTTCTACCGACTCGATCGTATCGACCCATTAATGAAACAAAAAGCTTAATCGGACACCATGAAAATAAAGCTGCAAATCAAAATGAATGAAAAACTCTTTTTAAGAGACCCCGAGCGATCGGATCTGGGCAGAAAAATCATTCTACACAGCATCCAGTTGATTCATCAGAACGGTTTCGAGGCTTTTACATTCAAAAAACTGGCGGAGCATATCGGTACGACCGAGGCGAGCATTTACCGCTATTTCGAGAACAAGCACCGATTGCTGATTTATATTGTGGCCTGGTACTGGAGCTGGCTTGAATATCAAGTCGCCTTTCAGACTAATAATATTGAAGACCCTGTGATCAAACTCAAAAAGGTGATCAACTTATTAGCGCTTTCTGTCGAGGACGACCTGAGCACCCATCATATCGATGAAAGCCTGCTGCATCAGATCATTATTACGGAAGGCTCCAAAACCTATTTGACCAATCGAGTTTCTGAAGACAACAAGGATCGGCTTTTTAAACCCTACAAGGATTTGTGCGCCATGATTGGAAATATCATTCTGGAATGCAGACCGGATTATAAATATCCAAAATCTTTAGCCTCCACGATTATCGAAATGGCCCATTTTCAAAATTATTTCATGAACTATCTGCCTTCGCTGACCGATTTCGGGGAGGACAAGGACGAATTGAAAATCGCGGCTTTTCTTGAAGACCTGGTTTTTTCGTGTATCGGGACTAACAAAAAAACAGAAAACCGAGAGCCCACATAGCAAAGCTCCTATCAGCTTGCTTAACAGTAACCCTATAGTCAGGCCGCCTTTCCAGACGCAGGATTAAAAACAAGAAATACGACCCGCCATGATCTGCCACCCTATCACGTATCGCCGCCTAAAATTTACCGGTTTTTGCAACGGATGATCCGATAAGCGGTCACAAGAACATGAGCCAAATTACCCCGCAGCAATTGCAGAATCATGTCGAAAAACTGGCCGGCGAAATCGGGGAGCATAATATTTTCTATCCCGAAGCGCTCGCGGCAGCGGCCGGTTATATTACGGAACAATGGCGGAATCTGGGCTACGGCGTCCGCACCCAAAGCTATCAGGTAAGAGCGGGAGACTGCAGCAACCTGGAAGTGACCTGCCCCGGCTCAAAGCCCAGCGAGGACGTCATTTTAATCGGCGCTCATTATGACTCGGTTTCGGGCAGTCCGGGCGCGAACGATAACGGCAGCGGTGTGGCAGCTTTACTGGAGCTCTCGCGCCTGTTCAAGGAAACTCCGCCGCCGGTCACTCTGCGTTTTGTCGCCTTCGTGAATGAAGAGCCGCCGTTTTTCTTCTGGAACAAGATGGGCAGCATGATTTACGCCAAGGCGGCCAAACGACGCGGCGACCGGATACGCTATATGATTTCTCTGGAAACGATCGGATATTACAACAGCAAGCCCGATAGTCAGCGTTATCCGCCGCTCCTGAAATATTTTTATCCGGACATCGGAAATTTCATCGCCTTCGTTTCGAATCTGGGCTCGGGCCGGTTCATGAGGCACTGTCTTAGGAATTTCACCGCAGCCAGCGATTTTCCTGTTCAATCGATTGCAGCCCCTTCCTTTATCCCCGGCATTTCCTGGAGCGATCATATGGCTTTCTGGCGGCACGGTTTTAAGGCCTTCATGATTACCGATACGGCGCCTTTTCGTTATCCTTATTACCACACCTCCGAAGACACGCCCGACAAGCTGGATTATACTTCGTTTGCCCAGGTTGCGAACGGGCTGTTCCTGATGTTAAACGCCGAACAGTAGCCGTGACGCTTGAATTATTCATGCCCGCCGCACAGTTTTTCGTGCAAAACGCCGCAATGTCAGCGCCTTTTGACTTATCAAAAAATCGTGGTAACTTGACTTTTGATCGATTGGATTCAAGTTCAGTCTGCATCAAGCGGAAGCAAATTGAGTTAATTCGATGAAACATGACGGCTTTGACGCCATTCCATTTACCGGCCAGCGTTATAGATAGCCATTTTTATCGTCGCTATTTCCTCACTTTCCATCGACCTTTGTCTTGAAATTTATCGGGAGAACGAACATGGCTCTTAGAATCAATGATGAGGCGCCGAACTTCACGGCAAAAACCACCCAGGGCACGATTAATTTTCACGACTGGATCGGTGACAGCTGGGCCGTGCTGTTTTCGCATCCGAAAGACTTTACGCCGGTCTGCACGACTGAACTCGGTTACATGGCGAAGCTGGAACCCGAGTTTAAAAAACGCAACTGCAAGATCATCGGCTTGAGTATCGACCCGGTCGAAAGCCATGCGTCATGGTCAAAGGATATCGAGGAAACCCAGGGCTGTGCGGTTAACTATCCGATGATAGGCGACAGCGACTTGCAGGTCGCAAAGCTGTACAACATGCTGCCTGCCGAGGAGCCGGGAACCTCGGAAGGAAGAACCCCCGCGACGAATGCCACGGTGCGCACCGTTTTCATTATCGGCCCTGACAAACGGATCAAGCTGATGCTGACCTATCCGATGACCACCGGACGAAATTTCGATGAAATATTGCGGGTTCTGGATTCGATGCAGTTGACCGCAAAACATAAGGTGGCCACCCCGGTAAACTGGAAGAGCGGTGAGAACGTGATTATCGTGCCGACCGTATCCGATGAGGATGCGAAAAAAATGTTCCCCCAAGGCTGGAAGGCTTTGAAACCGTATCTGCGCATGGTTCAGCAGCCCAAATAAGGAGGGAATAAAAATCTGGCTGTCCTATAGTCAGGGACTGAGTTAGCGCATGGGCGGAGTAAAATCTGCCGGAAGCCGGTAAGCCGGCATTTCGATCGCAACGACATCGGCTCCCGCCATAATACAGGTACCCTGATAACGATCCTCCCCGGTGGCCGAAAATTCGAACGTAAAACGCCTCAGGATGCGGATTTTTCCCGTCTTGTCCCGCTCCAGGTAGCAGCGGCTCAAGGCAATATAATCATCCAGCATTTGTACATCGCAATGCTCGCACTGCCGCCGGGTTGCCGCGAACGCGGCTTCCTTGACCCGTTGCGCATGACGCCAGTACAGATAGGCGGCGATCAGTAGCGCAATCAATACGATATCGGTTTGCATCAGTTCGGAGGAACAGGTTTAGGGTTTGTCATCAATCCGTCAATTGTACTAAGATTGCCGGAAATCTTGAAAGGCAAGGGTCGAAATATGAAATTTCCGATAACCGGCGGATGTTTATGCGGAACCGTGCGGTATGAAATCGGCGCTCAACCGGTGCGGATGGTCAACTGCCATTGCAGGACCTGTCAGAAGTCGAGCGGCTCGGCCTCTATGGCGCTGCTGTTTGTGCCGGATTCTGCGTTGAAAGTTTCCGGAACTTATCGGGAATTCCCGACCCTGGCCGCAAGCGGCAATACGGTATACCGGGCTTTTTGCGCCAAATGCGGAGCTCACTTGTTCGGCCGCAACAGCGCCTTTACCCAGATCCGGCCGGTCGCGGCGATGTCGCTCGATGATCCCGGCATTTATCATCCCGAGCTGGACATGTGGGTCGCCGATGCCCAACCCTGGGATTTAATGCATCCTGATTTACCCAAATATCCCGGCAATTTCTGGTAACTCCACCAAGGATCCCATGCACGCCCAACTCAGTACTGTCGAAATCAAGCCCAAGGCGGAACACCGCCATTCGATCATCTGGCTACACGGCCTCGGGGCCGACGGGCACGATTTCGAGTCGATTGTGCCCGAGCTCAGGTTGAATGCAGAGGATCACATTCATTTCATTTTTCCCGACGCGCCGTTTCGCCCGATCACGATCAACGGCGGGATGTCCATGCGCGCCTGGTTTGACATTCTCGAACTCTCGCGCAATCTCAAAGTGGATATTGCCGGACTCTCTGCCTCCTGCAAACTGGTCGAGCACCTGATCGAGGCCGAAATCGCCCAGGGCATCCCACCCGAGCAGATTCTGCTGGCCGGTTTTTCGCAAGGCGGCGCGATCGCTTTACAGGTTGGCCTGAGCTATTCCCGAAGATTGGCCGGCATTGTCGCGCTATCGACTTTTTTACCGACGCTGGAACAACTGAAAACCGAGCGCTCCGCCGCCAATCAGGATATTCCGATCTTGATTGCGCACGGCATCCTCGATTCGGTGGTCGCGGTCGAATTTGGCAAGCACACCAGCAACCAACTGCAAGCCTGGGGCTATCCGGTCGAATGGCATGATTTTATGATGGACCATTCGGTCTGCCGTGAAGAGGTCGGACACATCGGCGAATTTATCAATGCGATCTTTCGCTGAATTATTACTTCCCTAAGCAGCCACTCCCGTGCTCCGCTAAATCCAAAGGTCTTGGCCGAAGCGCTATGACTACTTCGGAAGCCGTCATTAAGAAATGATCTTGTTTTGTCTTTATCGACAAAAAATTTGCCTGCAAGCGTAGCGCGGAGAAAAAAGCGATTTTCCCGCCTCTGTCAATAGACGGATACCCCTAATTTTTGGTATAGTGAAGGGATTTTAGGGTTATTCGACAACCCCTCATCTTAGTTGGTTTTTCATACTCATCACTCTGGAGAGACTCAATGGCAATTAAAGTTGCAATCAATGGTTATGGCCGGATCGGCCGCAATGTGATCCGCGCGCTCTACGAATCAGGCCGCACCAATGAAATCAAAGTCGTCGCGATCAACGACCTGGGCGACAGCAACACCAATGCCCATTTGACCAAATACGACACGGTTCACGGCAAATTTCCTTTCGATGTCAGTGTTGACGGCGATTACATCATAATCAACGGCGACAAAATCCGTGTGCTCTCCGAGCGCGATCCATCCAAATTGCCTTGGGGCGAACTGGGCATCGACGTCGTGCACGAATGCACCGGCCTGTTCACCAGCAAAGCCAAAGCATCCGCACATATCACTGCCGGTGCGAAAAAAGTGATCATCTCTGCGCCGGGCGGCAATGATGTCGACGCGACGATCGTTTACGGAGTCAACCACAACACCCTAAAGGCGTCCGATACGGTCATTTCGAATGCGTCTTGCACCACCAACTGCCTGGCGCCTCTGGTCAAGCCTCTGCACGATGCGATCGGTATCGAGCACGGCCTGATGACCACGATCCACTCTTACACGAACGACCAGGTATTGACCGACGTTTATCACAGCGACCTGCGCCGCGCGCGTTCCGCGACCCAATCGATGATCCCGACAAAAACCGGCGCGGCCGCGGCGGTAGGGCTGGTATTGCCGGAACTGAAAGGCAAGCTGGACGGTTTCGCAATGCGCGTACCGACCATCAACGTATCTGTCGTCGACCTGGTTTTCAAAGCCAAGAGACCGACCTCCAAGGAGGAAATTACTTCGATTCTGACCGCTGCTTCTGAAGGCCCATTGAAAGGCATTTTGACAATCAACAATCTACCGCTGGTTTCGAGCGACTTCAACCACAATCCGGCCTCGTCGATCTTCGAAGCCCCTTCCACTTATGTGGTCGACGGTGATTTCGTGAAGGTCCTGTCCTGGTATGACAACGAATGGGGCTTCTCGAACCGGATGCTGGATACCACCGTTGCTTTAGTCAACGCTAAATAAGCCATTTATCATCGAATGTTAAGAAGAACCAAAATTTTAGCGACCCTCGGACCCGCCACCGACAAACCCGGTGTACTGGAGGGGTTATTCGAGGCCGGCATTGACGTGGTGCGGATGAATTTCTCGCATGGTTCCGCGGAAGATCATATCAACCGCGCCAACCGCGTTCGGGAGTTGAGCAAGAAGACCGGTCGCCGCGTCGGCATTCTGGGCGATTTACAGGGCCCCAAGATCCGTATCGAGCGCTTCAAGGACACCAAGGTATTCTTGAACGAAGGCCAGGACTTCGCGCTAGACATCAATCTCGGCAAACTGGACGGCGACGAAACGCAGGTCGGCATTAGCTACGAACCGCTGGCCCGGGAAGTCAAACCCGGCAGCCGTTTGTTGCTGGATGACGGCCGTATCGTGCTGGACGTGGTGAATGTCGAAACAAACCTGCGCGTGAACTGCAAGGTCGTCGTCGGCGGTTACCTGTCCAACAACAAGGGCATCAACCTGCAAGGCGGCGGTCTGTCGGCCGCGGCCTTGACCGAGAAGGACAAGGAAGACATCAAGACGATCGCAAAAATTCAGTGCGATTTCGTCGCGGTCTCGTTCCCTCGCTGCGCGGAAGACCTGAACGAGGCGCGCCGTCTGCTGGAAGCGGAAGGCTGCCATGCAGGCATCGTCGCGAAGGTTGAACGCGCCGAAGCGCTGGACGTTATGGATGAGATCATTCTGGCATCCGACGTGATCATGGTGGCCCGCGGCGACCTCGGCGTCGAAATCGGCGATGCGAATCTGCCGGCAGTGCAGAAAAGACTGATCAAGCGCTCCCGCGAATTGAACCGGGTCGTGATCACCGCGACACAGATGATGGAATCGATGATCGACAACCCGATTCCGACCCGCGCGGAAGTCCTGGACGTCGCGAACGCGGTGTTCGATGGCACCGATGCGATCATGCTGTCTGCCGAAACCGCCTCGGGTAAATACCCGGTCAAGGCAGTCGAAGCGATGCACCGGATCTGCATCGAAGCGGAAAAACAGCCGAGCATGCTGAGATCAGAGCACAGCCCGAACGTTAATTTCGAGCGCGACGACGAAGCGATCGCGAGATCCGCGATGTATATGGCGAACCATACCAAGATCAAAGGCATCGTCGCGTTGACCGAATCGGGCGCAACACCGCTGTGGATGTCCCGGATCAGTTCCGGTTTGCCGATCTTTGCAATGAGTCGTCTGGAAAAAACGCTGGGCAAGGTGACCCTATACCGCGGCGTGTTCCCGATCTATTTCCCGCTGGAACTGAATCAGGACCATGCCGAAGTGAATCGCAGCATCGTCGAGAAACTGCGTAAATGGAATAAAGCCAAAGACGGCGATAAGTTCATCATTACCAAAGGCGATTTGAATGGCGTCGAAGGGGGCACCAATACGCTGAAACTGGTTGTGGTCGGGCAAGGCCTTACGCCTTAAGCTCTATCCTTTCGCCTCCGGCTAGCCGGAGGCGAGTCCTGCCTGACTTTGCCCTGCGAATGAGATTTTATATTCGAATTGGACGGAGTTCGCCCTTTTCGAGTAGCTCTCAGTATGCGTCTTTATCCCTCGGCCTGCTGTTTACTTGATCAGCGTAACGGTCAATTGGTAAGGCCGGTTCGACACCGCTCCCGCATCATGGACTAACGCTCGCCATTCACCGGCAGCCGGGTTCTTCACCTGAATCGCTTCGAAAACACCCGTATTGATTGAAATCGCATCCGCCGCCAGCGGATTAATACTTGGCGTCTGTTGGTATCTGAGGTACAGGTCGAGGCTGTTGTCGATGAAAATATTGCTGAATGAGGAGGGCAGAAAGCTTTCCTCCCCGTTCAGAGTAACCCTCAGGAAACGCACACCTGCCGGCACCTCAAACTTGTGCAGCACGGACTCTGCATCCAGCACCGCTTCGCCGGAAGAACGCGTTTGCTGAATCACCTCCGTTACCGAATCGCCGACCTGAGAGGCGAATCCACAATTCTCCGCATTGAAGGCACTGGGTTTGCCTGGGACCATAGCGGCCAGTTCATTGGCGATTTGGGCATGCTCTTTCTGTTCGCATTCGGCCAGCGCCGCTGCATCAGTTTTCGAATCGCAACTTGCCCCAAACCGATCGCCATTCGCAAGCAAGCCAGCAACGGCGCCATTGGGACAGGCTTTAAGGATAGAATTCTGTATACTGCCGGCAAACTTGTCCTGACTCGCATTCGTGGACAGCAGCGGACAATCGGGTAAGGGCGAACGAGATTTATCGGTTTTGGCTTCGCATTGATTCAGTACGCCCAGGCTTTTAAAGAAATAATTTTTTCCCGCATTGCTGATCGCCTTTTGACATTTTGACAAGCCTTTGTCGATGAGAGGGAAATCGGCTTCAACATCAGCATATTGCGCATCGAGCATTCGGGACACGGCTACATCCCCAGCAGCGATAATGCACGCGCTTAGCTGATTCGGATTAGTCACATCGGCACAAGCGCCACCCAGTTTGCTGTTTTCGATGACGTCGGACGGGCAGCGCTTCACCAGCTTGTCTGCACCGAGCGCCGCCTGCGCTTTGTCGATCTTTACCTTGGCCTTGGTTAACAAACAATTTGCCAGCATTGCCTTTCCCGCCAAAGCGGCATCGAGACACTGTTTTTTCGCGTTATAGACACTGGTGATATATTTTTTGACCCGATTACGGACATCGATACGGCATTTGCCCGTTTGGTCCATAGTGTTGACTATCTGGGAATTTATATAACCGCGATTCGCATAGACATTGGTACCGAACGAAAAACTGTTCGCGCTGCAGTTCTCGAACACACCTGAGGATACGCCGGCGACAATACGCTTGAAGCCCTGGCTAATCAACAACGGCCCGCCTGAATCGCCGAAGCAGATATTCGAGTCCGCTCCCCCTTCGGCTCCCGAATACTTCCAGCAAATATTGGCCGGTTGCGGGATATCGGCGTCCGCGCAATTGGCGGTAACGAGGTTACCGACCCGTTTTATCCCGTAATCATCGGCTGCACTGGATGTCACCCCGAATCCTACGATGCCGCCGGGTGTTCCAACGCCCGGTGTACCGGCAGTATTAAGCGCCATCGGCGGAATGCCTTGTTCCGGAGCGGATAAAGTGAGCACCGCAATATCGGAAGCGACGCCAAACTTGAAGCGTGGATGCACATTGACTGCGGAAACCTGATGAATGCCACTGTTTTGCAGGTAAACCCGCAATTCCTCGGCGGGCCTGGGTTGACACACTTCAGACCTCAATGAATTTGGAAAGGGCCGCGTGCTTTCGCACACACAATGAGCCGCGGTCAAAAAGCTGCTGCAGCCGATCATCGTGCCCGTACAGACGCCTGCATAAGACGGCGGCGATGCGCCAGGAACCAGGGATACCAGCAACGCGCCAACCGAAGGCTCATCCTGAGTCGTCTGGCCATTCACAATACTGGGCTGAGGCCCAGCGGCAGATACCGAACCGGAAACGATTGCCAGAAATATGCAAACTGTGAAATATTTATTCATTGCTTTTGTTCTTCTGTAAATAGTTTCCAGTCTGAGTCGGCATACTCCCGACGTCAATCCCGCGGGTCGTAAAAGTCAAAGTCGTCTTTGATCTTTCATGCTGAAGCATTACCCAATACACCAATTTTAACGATGCAAAAGCTGCGCCGCTAGCCTTACAGTGTACCCAATGAACCGGACTGAACTCTTGGACTAAAAGTCTGCACCAGTGTCCTGTTCATGCAGACCGCGCGCAGTTATAGCTTGATATTCAATGAATGCAGCTTCCGGTACAAATGCGTTCGCTCCATCCCCACAATTGAAGATAATTTAGCGACGCTGCCCCCGCTTCTTTCGAAATGATACTCCAAATAAGCCTTTTCGAACTGGTCGCGCGCATCTTTCAGGGGCAGATTGAAAAAATCAGGGACCGAGGAAGATACGGCGACCTCGTTGCTTACGGTTCCCAACGCCGACTTGACTTCTTCCAGTTCGATGTCTTCACCCACGCCAAGAATCATCAAACGCTGCACCAGATTCTTCAACTCGCGCACATTGCCGCGCCAGCTGTAGTTGCGCAGAAAGTTCTGCGCGGCAATCGAGAACTTGCGGAACGGTAAATTTTCGTGCTTCACGAAATAATCGACATAAAAGCTCAACAGACCCGGCACATCCTCGCTGTGCTCGCGCAGCGGCGGTATGTTCAGGGACACCTCGTTCAACAGATAATACAAGTCCTGCCGGAAGCGGCCGGCTTTGACTTCCTCATCCAGAGGAATCCGGGTCGAAGCGATCACTTTCACATCGACGCGCACCGCCTCGCTGCCTCCGACGCGCAGGAATGAACTCGATTCCAGCGCACTGAGCAGACGTGACTGCGTTTCCTTGTCCATCCCGCCGATTTCGCCGAGAAACAGAGTTCCGCGGTGCGCGCGCTCCAACAAACCCGGATTGACTTTGCCCGAGCTTTCCTTACCGAAAAATTCGACTGCCGAATTTTCCGGCGAGATGCTGCCGACCGCCACATCGACAAACGGCCCCTCCCGCCGCGGACTGCTGTAATGCAGATAACGGGCAAATAATTCCTTGCCGACGCCGGCTTCCCCGCCAAGCAAGACACGCGCTTCGTGCTGCGCAAGGCGCTTGATTTGATCCTTGATCCTAGCGATTGCCGCACTTTTGCCAACCGGCTCGATATCGGCGAACAATTGCTGCCGCAGTCCGGCATTCTCTTTTTGCAAATTACTCGTTTCGAGCGCGCGGCCGACGATCAGCAATAACTTGGCCAACGACAGCGGCTTTTCGAGAAAGTCATAGGCACCCAGCCGCGTCGCTTCGACCGCCGTTTCGACCGAGCCGTGCCCTGACATCATCACGACCGGGCACAGCAGCGTAGCCTCGGCGACCCATTCTTTCAGCAGCGTGATACCGTCGGTATCGGGCATCCAGATATCGAGCAATATCAGGCTCGGATTTTGCGTTTTTTTCAATTCCCGGGCCGCGGCAGCGTTATCCGCCATCGCGACTTCATAGCCTTCGTCCGCAAGAATTTCGCCGACCAGGCTTCTGATTTCCGGTTCATCGTCAACGACGAGAATGCGAGTTTTGTCTACGTTCATATCGGTTTGCTTGGAAGTTAAATGGCGGGCAGATGAATGATGAAACCAGCCCCTTGTTTGCGCCGGGTATCGACCCAGATCGCGCCGCCATGCTCTTCGATAATTTTTTTGACGATCGCGAGCCCGAGTCCGGTGCCTCTGGCCTTAGTTGTAACATAGGGTTCAAAAATTTGCTCGATTTGTTCCTCTTTGATGCCCGGGCCATCGTCAAAAAAACCGATTTCGATGAAATCGCTGTTGTTCTTTTGCGCCCTGCGCATATCGATTTCAATATGTCCAAGACCGTCGGTGGCTTCGAGTGCATTTTTGAGCAGATTATGCAGCACTTGACGGATACTGACCGGGTCGCCATCGATGCAAAGCCGTTTTTTGTCCTGTTCGGCCTGAACCACGGCGGCTGATTTCAACGTATACAGTCCAAGCACCTCCTGGACAAGCGCATACAGGTCGATGTTGACCTTCTGCTTTTTCGAAGTTTTCGCGTATTCGGAAAAATCGTCGACCATTTCCTTCATCGCCTCGACCTGCTGCACGATCGTCCGTGTCGAGCGTTGCAGAATATCCGCATCGCCGGATTCCAGTTTGGCGGACAGTTTAAGCTGCAAACGTTCGGCTGACAATTGAATCGGCGTCAACGGGTTTTTGATTTCATGTGCCAGGCGTCTGGCAACCTCACCCCAAGCGGCGTTTTTTTGGGCCTGAATCAAATCGGTTACATCATCGAACACCACCACCGCCCCAACACGCATGCCTTCGTGCGAATACATCGGCGTGCCGCGACAAAGCAGTTCCCGACGACCATTCTGACCCAAAAACGCGATCCGCTGCTGCCAGATGTCATCCGCCTGCTCCAGCAGGCGTTGAATCGATTTCAACGGCTCGGACAATTCGCTATGGTCCTCGGCCAGCGATAATAAAGACTGACCGATAAATTGATTCACATGGACATGGAAAATCCGGAACGCCGCCTGGTTCGCGGTGCGGATCTTATACTGAGAATCGAAGCTGATCACGCCGGCGGTCAGGTTGGCCAGAATCGTTTCGAGATAAGAGCGCTGGTTTTCGACCTCGACGCCGGCCCGCCGGATCTCGTCGCGTGCCCGCGCGATGCGCTGGGTCATGATATTGAAAGACTCGACCAGAAAGCCTAAATCGTCCTGGGTGGCTACCGGCAATTGCTGATCGTAATGACCTGAAGCGACCGCCTGCGTGCCTTTGACCAGTTCCTTGACCGGCGCGACGATTTTGCGAATGCTGATGAAAGCCACCCAGATCGCCGCCAGCAAGCTCATCAACAGGACCAGCGACAACGCCAGCGAAAACGTCAGTTTCAGCGAATCCCTGAGGAAGTTCATTTCCTGATAACGCACGAAAGCGAACTCGACCGAATCGGCCAGATCGGCAATACGCAAAGGAACCGGGAAGAGCGTCTGGATATACCAGGTATCCAGGTCTCTGACCGCCACGATCGAGCGAATCATCAACTCGTTCTCGCTGACTGGCGCCAGCGCAATATAATCATCGCTCTGGCGCAATTGCAGCCAGGTTTGCTCGTCGGGAATGCTCGGCAGGATATCGGCCGGATTCGCGCTGCTGGACGCAATGATCCTGCCCTGGCGCGAAAACAGCGTCATTTCGGCGGCGCCTATCTGCTCACGGTAATTTTCGATTTCATGAGAGGTGAAGCCTTCGGAACCCAGCTTAAGCTTCTCGGCCAGCTGCCGGGTCTGCATTAAATGCCAATGCATCCGTTGATCGAGCGAAGCCTGACTCAATTCGAGAGCGTCATCCATCGCCCGATCGATTTCGACGTTGAACCAACTGTCGATGCCTTGATGCAGAAACTGCATCGAAAAATAGAACACGATCGCTGCAGGCGCCAATGCCTGGAGCACAAACACCGACAGCATGCGCGTAGTCAGCCGCGAGCCGGCCTCGCGTTTTTTGAGCTGGCGCGCCAGCGCATAGATGTTTGCGGCAACCAGAACGAGCAGGACTACCGATCCCAGCGCATTGATCAGCAGCAGCCACGAATACATCGCACTGAGTTCAGATGATTCCTGGGTCGCCGTACTCATCAGCTGCAGCGAGAACAGAATCAGCGCGAACAGGACCAGGATCGAGACGCTGACCGGCGGTTTTAGTTTTTCAGATTCCATAAGTACCAGTCGCTGGATAAGTACCACTGCGAATTGAGGTAGGCGAAAGGACGTAAAGGCAAAGGCAGCAATTCACGATCGAAGATCACGCGCATACCCGCGCTATATCGCTCACCGGAAGTTAGTGCCGATTTGCCCAAGATTGGGACATAACGAATCGTAGAGAGTGCATCCAACGCGGAGGCCAACGATGAAAAATTGCCTCCCTCTCCGCTGTCTTCATTACGGACCCGGTAGACGTTCAGCAAAGCCTGGTATTGAATCTTGAAGCGCAGGTTTTTTTCGACAACTGTTTCGTCCCGCCAAAAATCGCGCTGGCGCTTTACCTTGATATTAACCGCCCAGAATAACGGAACACCGTTTTTTAAGGCATCGGTTGCTTTCGGGCTCAGCCGGTAATGAACCTCGGCAGATAATAAATACTCTTCGTCCTGCAAGGTCAGTTCGGCATATTTGACGACTGCCGCATAAGCCCCGGCTGATGCAGGCACCGGCGCCAGCCAGCCCCCAATCAGCAATAGCATCACTGCCTTATTCTTTGCGGAGGAGCGCATAATAAAAACCGTCCATCGCTGCCTCGCCGGTCAGAATCTGCCGTCCCGCAGCACCGGGGAGGCCCCATTCGGCGGTAATCGGCAACTCGGAGGCATCAGGATGATCGGCCAGAAAGCTCAGAATTTGCCGCTCGTTTTCTTCCTTCAATACCGAACAGGTAGCGTACAACAAGCAGCCATGCGGCGCCAATAGGCTCCAGGCCGCGTTCAGAATCGCGCCTTGTATTGCTCTGAGAGAATCGATATCTTCGGCGCGGCGCAGCAGCTTGATGTCGGGATGGCGGCGGATCACGCCGAGCGCCGAGCATGGCGCGTCGACCAGAATACGGTCGAAGGGTTGTCCGTCCCACCAGTCTTCCGGACGGGAGGCATCCCCGATTATCGTTTGAGCTTGTAAGCGCAGGCGCTGCAGATTCTCCTGCACGCGGAGCATCCGGTTTCCGTCGACATCGATCGCGACCATCTCCTTCAGTTGCGGCTGCATTTCCAGAATATGCGCGGTTTTCCCGCCGGGCGCGGCGCATAGATCGAGCACCCGCTGTCCCGGCCGCACATCGAGCAAGCCGGCCGCCAGTTGGGCGGCGGTATCCTGAACCGAAACCAGGCCTTCGCCGAATCCCGGCAGCGTCTCGACCGGCACCGGCTTGTCGAGAATCAGCGCGGAGGCACAAAAGCCAACCAATTCGGCGTTGATGCCCTGCTCAGACAACAAATCACGATAGGCTTCTCGGGACATCCGGGTCAAATTGACGCGCAGGGCGAAAGGCGGCGGCAGATTGTTTTCCTGCAGGCAGCGGTCGGCCTGCTCGGGCCAATCCGCGCGGATTTTGGCGATCAGCCATGCGGGATGACTGAAACGTGCAGAAGCATTTTCGTCAGCCGCAGCTTCAAACCGGTCACGCTCCCGGATATACCGCCTCAACAGCGCATTGACCAGCCCTTTCGCCCAGGGTTTACGCGCGGCGGCGTTGACCGTTTCGGAAACCGCCGCATGCGTTTTGATCCGCATGAAGCCGAGCTGGTAGAGACCGACAAGAATCAGCAGCCGGATGTGAATATCTTTCAGCGGTCTGTCGAGCAGCTGCGCCAGCATGAAATCGAGCCGGTGATACTGTCGACAAACGCCGTAACACAAGGCCTGCACCAGGGCCCGATCCTGCGCCGATTCAACAGTTTGCAGAACCTGTTCGAGCGCCGCGGTCAAGGATTGGCCGTCCACCACGACCCGTGCCAGCGCTTTGGCTGCAATTAATCGTAAGTTCACTACGGGTCAGCCCAGTCTCAGACCATATATGTCATGCGCATTCAGAAAAGCCTGCGCCGGCATCCGTTTGCCGCCCGGCAATTGCACCTCGAGCAGCCGCAGCCAGCCGTTGCCTGTCGCCACATCCAGATGCTTGCGCGTGCAATTCACGCGTCCCGGTTCGTAGCCTGTCTTTTCGAGGATCGGTTGTGCGCGCCAGATGCGCAACGCTTCATTAAGATACAGGGTTTGGGCGACCGGCCAAGGGTTCAGTCCACGTACCTGCCGGTCCAGTTCGCCCGCCGGTTTCGACCAGTCGAGGAAGGCTTCGTTTTTTTCCAGCTTGGCGGCATAAGTCACCAAGGCTTCATCCTGCGGTTCGGCCCGAACCGTACCCGACTCAATCTGCCGCAATACTTTTTCAAGGCCGATCGGCCCCAGGGCGGCCAATTTATCATGCAGCTCGCCGGCCGTGTCTTCCGCACCGACCGCAATAACTTCTTTATGCAGCATGTCGCCGGCGTCCAGCTTCAAAACAATGCGCATGATCGTGACTCCGGTTTCGGGATCGCCAGCCATCAAGGCGCGCTGAATCGGCGCGGCGCCGCGCCAGCGCGGCAACAGGGAGGCATGAACGTTCAGGGAACCGCATTTAGGCACATCCAGCACCGCCTGGGGCAAAATCATTCCATACGCGACGACTACCATCAGATCGGGTTTAAAATCGGCAAGCTGACTGACCGCTTCGGCCGATTTCAGCGAATCAGGCTGCAGTACCGGAATGCCGGCGGCCAGCGCGACCTCCTTGACCGGGCTTAACTGAATTTTACGGCCGCGCCCTGCAGGTCGGTCCGGCTGTGTATAAACGGCACAAATCTCGTGCCCGGAAGCCAGCAGCATCTTTAGGGTCGGCACCGCAAATTCTGGCGTTCCGGCAAAAATAATCCTCATGCTTTACTGGTTTCCATCTTATGTATTTTTTCGAGCTTCTTTTTGATGCGCTGACGTTTCAAAGGGGAAAGATAATCGACGAACAGCTTCCCGTCCAGGTGGTCCATTTCATGCTGAACGCAAACCGCCAGTAAATCTCTCGCTTCCAGTTCGAAAGGCTGGCCGTTGCGGTTTAAGGCTTTGACCCGGACATGTTCAGCCCGCCGAACTTTCTCAAAAAAACCGGGCACAGACAGGCACCCTTCCTCGGATTCTTCGACACCGTCTTTCTCGACGATTTCCGGATTGATCAGACAGAGCGGCTCATTTTTTTCCTCACTGACATCCATCACGATCACCCGCTGGTGCACATTCACCTGCGTCGCGGCCAGCCCGACTCCCCGCGATTCGTACATTGTTTCGAACATATCATCGACCAGTTCTCGAATTGAATCATCGACCGACTGAACTTTTTCAGCTTTTTTGCGCAACCTCTCATCCGGAAATTCCAGAATGGTTAAAATACTCAACGAACTCTCCACATTTGATAACTATTCAATACTGGAATTCTATATGAATTCATCTAAACTTTAAAATCAGACAGTTTAAACCACTTAGCAGGTTTTTTATGGCTTTTCGAACAATTCTCGGCTTTATAGTTCCAATGTTGTGTTGCTCTCCGCTACTGGCTGAAGAAATCAAATTAAATCCGTCCCATCCTGAACGTTATACGGTTGTTGAAGGAGACACTCTGTGGGATATTTCCGGAAAGTTTTTAAAGAACCCGGGGCAATGGCCTAAATTGTGGAGTTATAATAATCAGATCAAAAACCCCCACCTGATCTATCCCGGTGATACCGTCTATTTTACAATGGTAAACGGCCAGCCGCGGTTGAGCTTTTCTCCGACCGAAGCAACTGCGGTTTCTCCCTCAACAAGGCCTTGCGTACTCAGTGAAGCCGACATCAAAAGCGGACGCACCAGTTTTGCGACGTCGGCGGAAGGCAAATTGCAACCCTGCATACGCGAATCGCCTACCGCGAAGGCCGTGCAATTGATCCCGGTAGACGCGATCCAGAAATATCTGTCCCTGCCGCGCGTACTCGGCCAAAATGAATTGAATAACGCACCCTATATAGTGGATCTGGCCGGAGAACATCTGATTGCCGGCACTGGGGACAAAGTTTATGTCCGTGCAATCGACCAGCCCGATACTCTGAGTTACGCCGTTTACCGTGAAGGTGAAACCCTCAAAAATCCAACCACTCAGGAAGTACTGGGGTACGAAGCCACTTATATCGCGGATCTGACGCTGCAGGAACCTGGAGACCCTGCAACACTCACAATTACCCAGTCGAAAAGCGAAATCCGTGTCGGCGACCGGATTCTGCCGACCAGCGAAGAGGACGTAGTGCTGAATTATTTTCCAACACCACCTGAGGAAAGCATCAAGGGCAATATCATCGGCGTACTCGATGGCGTTACGCAGGTGGGCCGGTATAATGTCGTCGTGATCGACAAAGGCATTTCCGACGGCCTTAAAACTGGTCACGAACTGGATATTTATCAGCGCGGCAAAATCGCGCGAGATACTTACAGTCCGATCAACAACGACGAAGTGCAGATGCCTGATGAGTATGCCGGCAAGCTGATGATCTTTCGACCGTTCGAGCGGGTCAGTTATGCGCTGGTGATGCAGGCGCAAAAAGATATTCATGTCCTCGACAAAGTTCAAACTCCGGAGTAATCCTACGCCACATCCCTCCTGCGATCTTTCATACTGGCTGGCGCTGCTCCGCGCGCCGGGAGTCGGCAGCAGAACTTTTGGGAATCTGCTGGAAACCCACTCTCCGGCGCAATTGTTTTTCGAATCGTCCTCCGCTCTGGCTTCCCTGGGGCTAAATCCCGCCGCAATCGAAGTGATCAGAAATCCCGATTGGCAACTGATCGAAACCGACCTGGCCTGGTCGAGAGAACCCGATCAATATATCCTCACGCTTGAAGATCCCGCTTATCCCGGGCAATTGAAGCAGATTGCCGATCCGCCGCCGGTGCTGTTCGTGCGCGGCAATCCGGATTTGCTGTCCCGCCCGCAAATTGCGATCGTCGGCAGCCGCAACCCTTCCACATTAGGCCGGGAAACCGCCTTTCAATTCGCCAAAGCATTGAGCGCACACGGGTTTGTGATTTCCAGCGGGCTTGCTCTGGGCATCGATGCGGCCGGTCATGAGGGCGCGCTGCACGGGCAAGGACTGACCGTGGCGGTGACCGGTACCGGACCCGACCGCATTTATCCCGCCACAAACAAAAAGCTGGCCATGCGCATCGTCGAGCAAGGCACCATCGTGACCGAACTGCCGCCGGGCACTCCGGCCAAGGCCCACCACTTCCCGCGCCGCAACCGGATCATCAGCGGCTTGAGCAGGGGTCTGCTGGTTGTCGAAGCCGCCAAGGAAAGCGGCTCGCTAATCACGGCCCGGCTGGCGCTGGAGCAAAACCGCGAGGTCTTCGCGATTCCCGGCTCGATTCATAATCCGTTGGCGCGCGGCTGCAATGCCCTGATCCGCGAAGGCGCCAAACTTGTCGAAACAGAACAGGATATTCTTGAAGAATTAGGTCAATATTATCAAGAAGATACAATTTACACGCCGACTCACGAACAATCAATGCTTGACCTGGAGCAGCAAACATTATTGAATCTTGTCATGTATGGCCCCACATCTATCGATAATCTGGTCGAAAAAACCGGAAAGTCGGTCGAAATGATCGCCTCAATGCTGCTGATCCTGGAACTGAACGGTTACATTTCAGCTGTCGCGGGTGGCTGTTATACCCGAATTAAATAATCTCTGGCGAGCGCTATGAAAGAAAATATATTTGATGTTCTGATGTACCTTTTTGAAAACTACATGGAGGGTGAAATTGAAATACTCCCTGACAGTGATATCATCAGAACCGAATTGCTGGAAGCCGGGTTTGAACAAATCGAAGTCAGCAAAGCGTTCGACTGGTTGGAGTCGCTGAGCTTGCAGGGTGCGATTTCACCGACCATCGCCCCGGCATTCCGGATCTTCTGCGCCGAGGAAAAAGCCAAGCTGAGCACCGACTGCCTCGATCTGATTCTGTTCCTGGAGCAGAAAGGCATTCTGAGCTCCGCCAATCGCGAGATCGTAATCGATCGTGCGATGGCGCTCGAAAATGAGGAAATTTCGGTCGAAAAACTCAAATGGATCGTGCTGATGGTACTCTTGAGCCAACCCGATCAGGAAATCGCATTTTCCCGCATGGAAGATTTCGTTTACGATCTGATCCCCACCTATTTGCATTAATCACTGAGGCGCAGGGTACAAGGTTCAGGGCGACTCATCAGCCCATTTCCTCCTTGGATCTTGAGCACTGTATCTTGAACCTTATTATTAAGGATAAATGAGCAAAAATCTTGTTATCGTCGAGTCTCCCGCCAAGGCCAAAACCATCGAAAAATACCTGGGCAAGGATTTTCAGGTGTTGGCGTCCTATGGACATGTCCGTGATTTGATTCCGAAGGAAGGTGCGGTCGATCCCGATCATCATTTCGCGATGAAATATGAGGTAATCGAGCGTAATCTGCGGCATGTCCAGGCGATCGGCAAGGCGCTTAAAGACGCTGACGCGCTATATCTCGCGACTGACCCCGACCGCGAAGGCGAAGCGATCTCTTGGCATCTCTATGAGCTGTTAAACGAAAAAAAAGCACTAAAAAATAAAACGGTACATCGTGTTGTCTTTCACGAAATCACTAAAAAAGCCGTCACCGAGGCCATCGCACATCCGTCCGAACTGGCGACGAATCTGATCAATGCACAACAGGCACGCCGGGCGCTCGATTATCTGGTCGGTTTCAAACTGTCGCCCTTGCTCTGGAAGAAGATCCGCCGCGGTTTGTCCGCCGGCCGGGTGCAGAGTCCTGCGCTGCGGATGATCGTCGAGCGCGAAATGGAAATCGAAGCGTTCAAAAGCCGGGAATACTGGACGATTGACGCGCTGTTGACCGCCGATGAACAAAGCTTCAAGGCCAAGCTGACGCATCTGGCTGGCGAAAAACTGAATCAGTTCAGCATCACCGATCAGAAAACTGCCGAACAAGCCCGGCAAACTTTATTAGAAGCGGCGGACGGCCGCCTGATCGTCTCCAAGCTTGAAAAGAAGCAACAGAAACGCAACCCCGCGCCCCCGTTCACGACTTCGACTCTGCAGCAGGAAGCTGCGCGGAAGCTCGGCTTTACGACCAAGCGTACCATGATGGTCGCCCAGCAGTTGTACGAAGGCATCGATATCGGTGGCGAAACGGCCGGCTTAATCACCTACATGCGTACCGACTCAGTCAACCTGTCGGTCGAGGCGGTCGCCGAAATGCGCGAGATGATCGCCGAAAATTATGGTCCTGAAAACGTGCCGAAAGAACCGCGCGTGTTTAAGACCAAGTCGAAAAATGCGCAGGAAGCGCATGAAGCGATCCGGCCGACTTACCCCCGCTATCACCCTAACCAACTCAAAAATCATCTCAGCGCGGAACAATTCAAGCTTTACGACCTGATCTGGAAACGCACGATTGCCTGCCAGATGATCCAGGCGACGATCAACATGATCGCGGTCGATCTGACCTGCGGCGAACAGCAACAGCATGTATTCAGGGCTACCGGCTCGACGATCGCCTCGCCAGGCTTCATGGCGGTTTATCTGGAAGGCAAGGACGATTCCAGCGATAGCGAGGACAAGGAAAGTTTTCTGCCTCCGCTTACGGAAGGCCGGCCGGTGCCACTGAACGACATCGTCAACGCGCAGCATTTCACCGAACCGCCTCCGCGCTACAGCGAGGCGAGTTTGGTCAAAACACTCGAAGAACATGGCATCGGCCGGCCTTCGACCTATGCTTCGATCATTTCGACCCTGCAGAACCGCGATTATGCAACCCTCGAAAACAAACGCTTCCATCCGACCGACGTCGGCCGGATCGTGAACAAGTTTTTGACCGAGCATTTCACGAAGTATGTCGATTACGACTTCACCGCGAAGCTCGAAGACGATCTCGATGCGGTGTCGCGCGGCGAAAAAGACTGGATTCCGCTGATGAGCGAGTTCTGGAACCCTTTCAACACGTTGATCCAAGAGAAAGACGAAAACGTGCAGCGCAAGGACGTGACCCAGGAAGCGCTCGATGAAAACTGCCCCGAATGCGGCAGCCCGTTGTCGATCCGTCTGGGCCGCAATGGGCGCTTCATCGGCTGCACCAATTATCCAGGCTGTTCTTATACCCGCAATCTGAACGACGATCAAAACGAAACAGCGGAACCGGAAGTCGTTGAAGGACGGACATGCCCTAAATGCGCCTCTCCGCTGGTACTGAAGTCAGGGCGCTACGGCAAATTCATCGGCTGCAGCGCCTACCCTAAATGCCGCCATATCGAACCTTTAGAAAAGCCGCTCGATACCGAGGTCGCGTGCCCGAAATGTAAAAAAGGCAGCATCCTGAAACGCAAATCACGCAGCAACAAGATTTTTTATTCCTGCTCGGAATACCCAAAATGCGACTATGCGCTTTGGAACGCGCCGTTGAAGGAAAGCTGCCCCGATTGCAACTGGCCGGTATTGACCATTAAGGAAACGAAGCGGCGCGGCGTCGAAAAAGTCTGCCCGCAAAAGGAATGCAGCTATGCAACACCTTACGAAGGCGATCCAGCCGACGCGCAAGGGCCTAAAGAAGTAGGCGCCTGACAGATATTGGGTTGATGCCCGATACCTAAGCTGAATTTATGCCGAACATCATCATTTATACGACCAAAATATGCCCTTACTGCATCATGGCAAAACGCTTGCTAGACAGAAAAGGCGTCAGTTACACGGAAATCAATGTCGACGCGGAACCCGGTTTACGGGAAGAAATGATGATCAAAACGAAACGGCGCACCGTTCCACAGATTTTTATCGGGGACCACCACATCGGCGGTTTCGAGGATTTGTATGCGCTGGATCAGCTGAACCAACTGGATCCGTTATTAGGGAAATGAACGTTAGTAAGCTTGAGAGGAGGGGCGACGACTTTCATCGCCCCGAAGAATGAAGATATCGAATTAAAACCCTAGTTCAGCTTCATCGAGATCGCCGAACTGCTCTCTGAGGCGCTTTTTTTCCCAATAAATCTCAATTTTTCGACGCGCATCGCGTTTAATTGTATTACCTGCGCTCGTATCGAGTGCCGTAAATTCAACATCCTCGAAAACATCGTCCTCATGATCTATCTGACTCATCGATTCGTCGGGTTTATTCACCAGTTTTGCGGAAGTTCTTGCCATAGTTACACTCTTCAAAAATTAGGATACTTCCCGGCGGCTTTTCCCGGAAAGATCGGAAATAAATTCAATTGCCACATTCGGTGTTCGGCATCGAAACGATTCGTCTCAAACAGCCAAGCCCCAAGGGTTTTAAAAAATAATGGCGACTGCTTTGCCAAATTTCAAGCCGTCCGTACGCTATTTCAGGGCTAAAGATAAACTTTCCCGTTCATAAATCCCTTTATTCACAATCGATTGCAGAAACAGAAACACCCTCTTGATAGGCGTTTGGTTTGGTTTACGCTATACCGTACTGATAAACCGCCGATTATAGTTTAGAGACACGAAAAACTTTCAAAAGTTCTCCGTCCCCGCCTTGATCCTCAGGCGAATACTCAGCGGACTCAGAGGATGAGCTTGGCGAGCGCTTCGCCCATCCGCTAACCTAACTTCGCGAAACAGGATTTATTGCTTTTCGAGCAAATAATCCAGCCACAGGTTCGACAGCTTTTCCTGTACCGTATTCTGCCTGAGACGTGCGTTCAGATGCGGGAAATCGACCTTGTCCAGATCCTGGTCCTGGTTATAGCAGGAATACACAAAATATTCCTTGCCGGATTCTGCATCGACATGCTTACACAAACATTGCGCGCAGATACCTTTCATCATGCACTGCATCGGCGAATTGATCGAACCGATCGCGTGCTGCACCTTGTTCAGGTAAGGCTTCAGCACGTTGAAGCGAGCATCCTTGACCGCCGCCATCATCCGGTCCGAACCGATCACGATCAGATGATCGACATCGGAAAGCTGAATCGGCTGCTCGCCGAGTTCGCCCTTCGCATAGGCGACCATACATTCGAGGATGTTGCCGATAAAAGTTTTATCCTGCGAACGCGTCGGCGGGAATGCCTCGGCACCTGGAGTATTGTCGACCGACCAGATGATTACATCGGAAGCGGCTTCGATATCTTCGACCTTGAAAATGTCCCGCCGGTATTTGTAGCCCGCGAAATAGATCACCTTGTTGCCGGCGTTCCGCAGCGCCTTGCCGATCGAGAACAATACCGCGTTGCCGAGTCCGCCGCCGATCAACAGTACGGTCTGCCCGGTCGGGATTTCGGTCGGCGTACCGGTCACGCCCATCAGGATTAACGGGTCGCCGACCTTCCAGGTCGCGCACAGCCGCGAAGACGAGCCCATCTCCAGCGCAATCAGCGAAATGGTGCCTTTTTCTTTATCGACTTCGGCGCCGGTCAACGCCAAACCTTCAGCGGCCAGTACGGTGTCGTTCTTGACCGGCGCATACGCTTCGAAGTTTTGCAGCCGGTAAAACTGACCTGGCTCGAACTTTTTCGCGGCCAATGGCGCCTTCACGATCACTTCGATGATTGTCGGGGTCAGACGGTTAATTGCGACGATCGTCGCGGTAAACGCCTCGTCCAGCGAGGCGAAAAACTGTTTTAACGTCGCTTCCCGTTGAGTCTGCAAGGACGGATCGAGCTCTGCCAGCTCTTGTTCGAACAATTTGGCAATATACGGATAACCATTCTTCGCGCTCGCCATCGCTTTCACGACGTTACCCGCATAGACCGGATGGTTGTCGCCGTAGAAGCTGATGAATCGGCCGTCTTTTTGGTAAGAAGTCAGCGGAGCCGGCAAGCCGAGTTTCGGCGCAGCCTCGTCATGCATCGGCACCAGCTCCAGATTGCCGTCGTGCCATTCCGGCTGATAGCGCTGGAAGAACCATTTGTCCATCACGAACGTATCGGGATACTCGCTCTGATAGATCGTGTTCGGCGAAGTACCTGCCGCGACATACAGATTGCGCAGCGGCACGATTACCTTCTGCTTCTTGCTGACCCAGCGGCCGTCTTCGAATTCGAGTTTTTCGAACTCGACCGCTTGCAAATGGCCGTATTCGTCCGGAATCGCGCTGACCGGGCTCATGCCTTCGGCAAGCGCGATGCCTTCTTCGAGCGCTTCGGAGATTTCCTCGTGGTTTTGCCGGTAAGCCGGCGCATCTTTCATGCCTTTACGATAGAACAATGTCACGCCGCCCCAGCCTTCGACCAGCGGCTGGAAGTTCGGCTTTTCGCCGGCCTCGGCGGCGCGCTCGCGCTCGGCGCGAATCGCCCGGCCGTGACCCAGAAACTCGTCCAGAATAATCGTTTCTTCCTGGTCGTAGCGTTTACGGACCGACTCTTCGCCGTAGACCGACGCCAGCGTTTCGTAGCGGCCGAGCATTTTTTCGACCTGCACCGGATAATACGCCATCAGTTCGGTCGCGGTATCGATCGCGGTCAAACCACCGCCGATCACGCCGGCCGGCAGGCGCACTTGCAGATTCGCCAGCGACGACGATTTCGCCGCGCCGGTCAACTGCAGCGCCATCAGGAAGTCAGACGCCTTGCGGATACCGCGCAACAGGTTGTTTTTCAAGTCGATGATCGTGGGTTTTCCGGCGCCGGAGGCGATGCAGATATGGTCGAAGCCCATCTTCCAGGCATCCTCGATCGTGATCGTGCCGCCAAAGCGCACGCCACCATAAGCGCGGAACGTGTTCCGGCGCAGCAGGGTCAGATAGATCACTTTCAGGAAGTTTTTATCCCAGCGCACCGTAATGCCGTATTCGGCCACGCCGCCGAAACCGGCCAGGATGCGTTTGTCCAGATCCTCATAAAGATCCCGGAAATCTACGATCGGCTGAGGCAGTCTGTCTGCGGTACCGGTCAATTCGGCAGGCAACGGCTCCAGTTTCAAGCCGTCGATGCCAGCCACGCCGAAACCTTCATTCAAGAGGTAATGGCTCATCGTATAGCCGGCAGGGCCGAGGCCGACGACCAGCGCGTTCTTGCCGTTATAAGGCTTCATGACCGGACGCTTCACGTTCAGCGGATTCCAGCGCGTGAGCAGACTATAAATCTCGAAACCGTACGGCATGAACAGCACATCGGTCAGCACATTCGTTTCGATCTGCGGAATGTTGACAGGATCGGTCTTTTGATAGATGCAACCCTTCATGCAGTCGTTACAGATCCGGTGACCGGTGCCGGGGCACATCGGGTTATCGACGATGATGATCGCGAGCGCCCCGATATTGTCGCCGCCGCGCTTGACCAGATGCATCTCAGAAATCTTCTCTTCGAGCGGGCAACCGGTCGTAGTCACGCCGAGCGGGTCGACCTTATAGGTGTTGGTCTTCTTGTTGCGCATGCCTTTAGAACAGGAGTCGGTATCGCGATCATGGCAATAGATGCAGTGATCGACTTCGGACAAGGCCTGTCTTTCGTTGAAACGCGGATCGGTCAGCTTGAAACCGTCGCGGCGGCGGCGGTGCGCCAACTCGCCCATCCAGACCGAAAACTCACTCTTATCGACGATGTCATGACCGACCAGATTATCGAAATCGCGTTTTTCGGGAAATTTGAAACTGAGCCAGTGCTCGGAAATCTCGGGATCCTGCTGCGCGATGTAACTCCAGCGCTGGGCCAGATCCATCAGGCCCTCGACAAAACTCGCTGCATCGGTAGCTTCCATGATATCGACGAACTGCTTCGCGGCTTCGGGGTGCGCGGCAAGCTGCGCACGGAGTTTTCCCACGGCACTGTCCGCATTCGGATAAGTCCCTTCCTTGCCTTTCGCAACCGCCTTGTAATGCGAAGACAGTTGACCGATCAGCCCGCCCGCTCGCGCGACCCGGCGCTCGGCATCGCTGTCCTGAACCGCTTCCGGAAAAGCCGCCTGGATCAATAACTCGAAACGGCTTTTGATGCCGACCACATCCCAATCTGCAATTGCCTGATCCTTGAAGACCAGGTTCAGTTTCGCGACGACGTCGTTCTTGTAAGCGAAGATGGTGTCGAATTCCTCCCGAATCTTCGCCGCCTGCGCCTGGTGCTCTTCCTCGACGCCAAACAATTTCGCGACAAAACGCCCGACATAAGGCCCCATCTTGACCAGCAGATCCGATACCGCCTCGACAGCCATCCCTTCGCCCTGACATTGACGGTAAGCCGCAAATTTTTCGAACAATTCGGGATCATGGCGCTTTACCGAGGCATCGAACGTTTCGAGCAAATCGTTCAGGCGCAAGGCATCGTATAAATCAGGATAGGTAAAGCCGGGAATTCCAAGCGTAAAGTCGTTTTGATCCATAGTCACTAGGGTTGATTAGCTCAAGACAGTCCAAACGGTGCGAAAAATTCGCCTGCGTAAGTTCTTATGAAAATTACAAAAAAGTCGGTGTAACCGAACATTATATAAAGTTTTTATTGACTTTTCCACAAAATTCGAATCTTTTTCTCAGTCTGTCCTGCTGGAACAAGACGTATTTCAAGTTTTTCTGTTGTTTATCACAGATCAAAAATTTTTCCATTTTACGCGCATAGGTTAAAAAACCTTAATTTCAAAAAATTATCCCGATTATCCACAGAACCTGTGGATAACTCTGTTGACAAGCTGAAAACAACTTCATGGAATCGATGCCCCTATCTATTCAACCAGAGTTCTATTCAAATAAAACAGGCGATTTATAATTAGAAATTTATAATTTAATATCAATAAGATATAAAAATATTACTGTTAATATCCAAACCTTGGACAAACAAAGTGGCAATGAGCAGGCGATTACAACAATCCGGCCGGACAGATTGACAAGCTGTGGAAAAATCGCCGAGCAAAATCCGGCGGCATCAGTAATTTTTATAAGGCAAAAAGCAAATCCGTCCGGGCCATCGGTTCCCAGAAACGCAAACCATTGAAAATTCAATGCGAATGACCTGATAGTGTTATACAATGAGAGGTTTTGAAACGCTTCGCCGAGTTTCGGCAATATAAAGTAGATCAGCTATGCGATGTCCGTTTTGCGCAGCCCAGGATACGCGCGTTCTGGATTCCAGATTAACGAATGAAGGTGACCAGGTTCGGCGCCGCCGTGAATGCACAGCCTGTAAGGAGCGCTTCACAACTTTCGAGGTGGCCGAGCTGACTTTGCCGCGCGTCGTCAAGCGTGACGGCAGCCGTGAGCCGTTCGACGAAAAAAAATTGCGTTCCGGCATGTTAAAGGCATTAGAGAAACGGCCGGTCAGCGGCGACGATATCGAAATGGCGGTGAACCGGATCAAAAAGGAATTAATGAGTTCCGGCGACCGGGAAATCACCACCCAGCAACTCGGTGAAAAAGTCATGCACGAGTTGAGCCATCTCGATCATGTCGCTTATGTCCGCTTTGCCTCGGTATACCGCAGCTTTCAGGATGTCAGTGAATTCACCGACATGATCAAACATCTACAAAAAAAGTAGATGGATTTCCCAAACAGCCGGGATTTTCATTATATGGCCAGAGCCCTATTTCTGGCCCGTCACGGACTTTATACTACGCATCCGAATCCGCGCGTCGGTTGCGTGCTGGTTCGCGATGATCACGTGATCGGTGAAGGCTGGCACGTCAGAACCGGCGGCGATCACGCCGAAATTGCGGCGCTCAAGAACGCGAAAAACACCCGAGGCGCTACTGCCTACGTGACACTCGAACCGTGCAGTCATTACGGCAGAACGCCACCCTGCGCCGATGCGCTGATCAAGGCCGGCATCAGCCGGGTGGTCGCAGCGATGCGGGATCCGAATCCTTTAGTGGCCGGCAATGGCCTCGCAAGGCTGGAGAATGCGGGGATCGAAACCGTTTGCGGCGTGCTCGAAGAGGATGCGCGCCAATTGAATCGGGGTTTCATCCAGCGCATGACCACGGGCCGCCCTCTCGTACGCAGCAAGCTCGCGATGAGTCTGGACGGACGGACCGCGCTCGCGTCCGGCGAAAGCAAATGGATTACCTCGGGCGCGGCCCGACTGGACGTGCATCGGCTCCGGGCGCAAAGTGCGGCGATTTTGACCGGCATCGAGACAGTCCTGGCCGATGATCCGGCGCTGACTGCACGCATCGAGGATGACGTTCTGCAACCGATCAGAATCGTGCTGGATTCACAGCTGCGGATGCCGGTCAGCGCGCAGCTGGGTAAATTGCCGGGCAGAAGCCTGATTTTGACATGCTGCGACGATCCGAGCAAAATTGCCCACTTACAGAAAGCCGGTTTTGAAATTCATCGGCTCGCTGAAAAAAACGCCCGGATCGACCTGAACGCCGTGATGGCATTCCTGGCCGGGCAATATATCAACGAATTGTTGGTCGAGGCGGGACCGGTTTTGAACGGCGCCTTACTGGCCGAGAACCTGGTCGATGAATGGATTGTCTATATGGCAGCCTGTGTGTTGGGGGACCGGGGCCGCGGCCTGTTCATGCTGCCGGACATTCAAACGATGGCAGACAGGAAAACATTGAAACTGGCCGATGTCAGGCAAGTGGGTCCGGACTTGAAATTGACTTATACCCGGTAGAGTGCGTGTTGCGACCTTTCCCCGGAGTCGACAAACTGCTTCCCACTTTGAAAGTGGAGAGTCCCGGCGTATCCTAATAGTTTTTATATAAACATTCGCTTATTCCATGTTCACAGGCATCATTCTGGCAGTCGGAAAAATCACCGCGATCGAGCAACAGGCCGGCGACTGCCGCCTGACGATCGACACCGGCAAACTTTCGCTGAAAGATGCCGCGCTCGGCGATAGTATCGCGGTGAACGGCGTTTGTCTGACCGCGGTCGCGCTGGAATCGCATTCATTTTCTGCGGATGTGTCGAACGAAACCTTGTCCCGGACCAGCCTGAAAACCGCCACGGTCGGCACGCCGGTCAATCTGGAACTGGCGTTGACCCCGTCGACCCGTCTCGGCGGCCATATCGTCAGCGGTCATGTCGACGGCCTCGCGACCGTGGTCGACAAGAAACCGGATGCGCGCTCGGTGCGCTTCAAATTTAAAGCGCCCGATCATCTGGCCAAATACATTGCCGAGAAGGGGTCAGTCTGCCTTGACGGAATCAGCCTGACCGTCAATGAAATCGACGGCAGCGTTTTCGGCGTGAATATCGTGCCGCATACGCTGAAGGAAACTACGCTGGGTTTTGCTGCGCCCGGGACCTTGGTCAATCTCGAAGTCGACCTGCTGGCCCGCTATCTGGAGCGACTGATGCTCGGTCAAAAAGCCGAACCTGAACAAAAGGTCACTCTCGACCTCCTGCAACGCAGTGGATTTATAGGCGGATAGGATAAAGCTATGAATACGATCGAAGAAATCATCGAAGATTTACGCCAGGGCAAGATGGTCATCATCATGGACGACGAAGACCGCGAAAACGAAGGCGATCTGGTCATGGCGGCTGCGTTTACCCGTCCCGAGGACATCAATTTTATGGCGCGCTACGGCCGCGGCCTGATTTGCCTGACACTGACCAGCGAACGCTGCCAGAAGCTGCGTCTGCCTTTGATGACGAATGAAAACAAGACTGCGCATTCGACCAATTTTACCGTCTCGATCGAGGCGGCGACCGGCGTCACGACCGGCATCTCGGCCGCGGACCGGGCGCGTACCGTGCAATGCGCAGTCATGCCGGAAGCCAAACCGGAAGACCTGATCCAGCCCGGCCACATCTTCCCGTTGATGGCCAAATCGGGCGGCGTGCTGAATCGGGCCGGCCATACTGAAGCCGGCTGCGATCTGGCCCGCCTGGCCGGCGTCGAACCGGCCGCGGTGATCGTCGAAATCCTGAACGACGACGGTACAATGGCCCGGCGCCCCGATCTGGAACGGTTTGCAGCCGAACATAATCTGAAGATCGGCACGATCTCCGATCTGATCCATTACCGTATCCAGAACGAAAACACGCTCGAACGGATCAGCGAGTGTGCGCTGCCGACCGAATTCGGCGATTTTCGGCTTTATGCGTACCAGGACCGTAACGACAACAACCTGCATCTGGCGCTGGTGATGGGAGAGGTATCCGGCGAAGAGCCGATATTGGTCCGGGTACATGCACGCAATCTGCTTGACGATCTGTTCTCATCGAAACGCAATGCGAGCAGCATCTCAATACGCGCGGCGATGCAAAAAATCGCCGAAGCGGGCCGCGGGGTGCTGGTCGTGATCCGGCGCAACGACGACACCAAATCACTGGTCGAGCTGATTCATCGCTATCAATTACAGGACAACGGTATCAATACCCTGGATGACGAATTCGATGCGCCGGACTGGCGGATGACCGGTACCGGTGCGCGGATATTGGCCGACCTGGGCGTACACAAGCTGAAAGTATTGGGTGCGCAAAAAAAATATGTCGGCTTGTCAGGCTTTGATCTGGAAGTGGCCGAGCATGTCGGCACCGGCTCGACGGACGAGCCAACCGTATAGGATGGATTCGGCGCGCGTAGCGTAACGATTTCTCCCTGAGCGAGCAGGGTATTATAAACAAGCGTATTCTCGCGGATGAGCGTACGCGCGCACGGCCTCTGTCTGTCGGCGTATTTCACTTTAACAGTGCGGATTTTCTATGAGCATTACCACGTTTGAAGGCAATTTCTCGGCGGAGGGCGGCAAATTTTGCATCATCGCCTCCCGTTTCAACAGCTTTATCGTCGAGCAACTCGAGGCTGGCGCGATCGATACTCTGGTTCGCCATGGCGCGAATAAAGCGGACATTCATCTGGTCAAAGCGCCTGGTGCGTTTGAATTGCCTTTGGTCGCGCAACGCGTCGCCGCTTCGCAAAAATACCATGCGATTATCGCGATCGGCGCGGTGATTCGCGGCGGCACCCCGCATTTCGAATATGTCGCAGGTGAATGCGTGAAAGGGCTCGCCGGGGTTTCGCTGCAATACAATGTGCCGGTCAGCTTCGGCGTATTGACCGTCGATACGATCGAACAGGCGATCGAACGCGCCGGCACCAAAGCCGGCAACAAAGGCGCCGAAGCGGCCTTGTCCGCAATCGAGATGGTCAGTTTGTTCAACCGGTTGGACAGCTGATGAGTCAGGCCCGCACCAATGCCCGCCAAGCCGCTGTCCAGGCTTTGTATCAATGGCAGATGAGCGGACACAATCTCGGCGAGATCGAACGCCAGTTTCTCGAAGACGGCCGCCTGAAAGATGCGCAGAAAAGTTATTTCAACGAGCTCTTGTTCGGCGTTCCGAAAAATCTCGATGCGATCGATCAGCTGCTGGCCGAATTTATCGACCGGCCAATCGACAAAATCGATCCGGTCGAACGGGCGATTTTGCGTATCGGCGTATACGAACTGGAGCACCGTCCGGACATGCCTTACCGGGTGATTTTGAACGAGGGCATCAATCTGGCCAAGTGTTTCGGTGCCGACGGCAGTCATAAATACGTGAACGGCATTCTCGACAAAGTCGCTCAGAAAAAACGCGCGACGGAAGTCAGAAACAAAAAGAGTGCGGGAAGCAAAGCACAGGGGGCAGAGTAACAGCATCTGTTTTTTTTGTCGGCAGGGATTGATGTCGATCCTAATCTCTGCCGCCGCCGAGAAGCGCATCAATTGCAATCGATGCGCCTCCCCGCCTGTCATCCTCGCTTCTCGTACCGTGGACCCTTCTTCGCCTTGCACCTAAATTCATGCCTCTCTCCGAGTTCTCCCTGATCCGGCGCTTTTTTACCCAACAAAAAATCAGCAATCCGAGTACCCGGCTCAGTATCGGTGACGATTGCGCCATACTCTCGATTCCCGAGGGGTATGAACTCGCGATCACTGCCGACACGATGGTCGAAAATGTGCATTTTTTTGTGGGCGCCGATCCGAAATGGCTTGGCCATAAGCTGCTGGCGGTCAATCTCAGCGATTTGGCAGCAATGGGCGCCAAGCCGTTATCCGTCACGCTGGCGCTGACCCTGCCGAAAGTGGATGAAGCCTGGCTGACCGATTTCGCGCAGGGCTTTCTGGATCTGGCTGCGCGTTATTCGGTCGACCTGATCGGCGGCGACACGACCTCCGGACCTTTGACCCTGACTGTACAGGCGATGGGCCTGGTGCCCAAAGGTCAAGCCTTGAAACGATCGACGGCCAAGCCCGGCGATTTCATCTATGTAACCGGCAATCTCGGCGATGCGGGGCTCGGCCTGAAAATCTGCCAGAGTTATCGCTGCGACCAGCCCGATAAGGCCTTGCAACGTTTCCACCAGCCCGAGCCAAGATGCACCGAAGGGCAGGCACTACGCGGGATCGCGAATGCCTGCATCGATATTTCGGACGGCCTTGCCGGCGATCTCGGACATATCCTCGAACAAAGCGGCGTCGGCGCAACTCTCGAATGGGATTCGTTGCCGCTGTCAAACGAGGTAAAAACCTACATCGAAACCACCGGCGACTGGCAACTGCCGCTGACGGCGGGAGACGATTACGAGCTGTGTTTTACGGTCAGTCCTGAAAAAAATTCAACATTGCCTTTCGATTGTCATAAAATCGGCATGATCGAGTCGGAGCCTGGGCTGCGACTGAACCGATCGGGAACCACCCATTTATTAAAGGCACAAGGCTATGAACATTTTTCATAAAACGGGACTCGGTCAAAACCAATTGACCGCCAAACAGATCATGACCGACCCGACGCTGTTTCTGGCTTTCGGCTTCGGCTCCGGTCTCGCCAAAAAAGCGCCCGGTACCTTCGGCACGGCCGCGGCGATTCCGCTGTATTGGCTATTCGTTCAAACCGGCCTGCCGATCTATAGTGCCCTGACCGTCGTCGCTACCCTGGCTGGCATTCGGATTTGCGGTGTCGCCGCCGAAAGACTCGGGGAGCACGATTTCAACGGAATTGTCTGGGATGAGGTCGCAGGTCTCCTGATTACGATGTGGCTGGTCCCCTTTTCCTGGAAAGCTTTGCTGCTCGGCTTCGTGCTGTTCCGGATTTTCGATATCATCAAGCCTTGGCCGATCAGATGGATCGACAGGACAGTGCAGGGCGGCCTCGGCATCATGCTCGACGATGTGCTGGCAGCCGTTTTTGCGGCAATACTGCTGTGGGTAACGGCGCAGCAAGGCTGGCTCTAAGGGAGCCAGCTATCATGGCGGATAATTACACCGGATCCCGGCAGCGCATCCTAAATATCGCCCATCGCGGCGCGCGCGCCTTTGCACCCGAAAATACCCTGCCGGCCTTCGCAAAGGCGCACACGTTCGGCTGCGAGATGATCGAACTGGACGTGCATCTTTCCCAGGATAACGAGATCATCGTCCATCACGACGACAGTTTGATCCGCTGCACTGATATCAAAAATAAATTTCCGGGTCAGCCGAGTTATTTCATTTCCGATTTCAGTTACGAGGAAATCAGCCAGCTCGACGCCGGCAGATGGTTTACGCAAGAGCTGGCACTCTCGCCCGAGGACCGGCAAGGTTTCCTCCAGAATCTGACGCCGGAAGAATTCGAGCGCTATATTCCTCCCGAAGATCTTGCTCATTACGCATCAGGCGCAGTCAAGGTACCCACACTCAGCCAGGTACTCGAACTGTCCAGCAGCCTGGGTTTGAAGGTCAACATCGAACTCAAGATGCTGCCGCGCATGTATCCCGGATTAACCGATGCAGTACTCGATCTGATAGAGGAGCTCGCGATGCAGGCCGACGTCCTGATCTCGTCGTTCGATCACGAACAATTGCGGCGGGTTCGCCAGCGTTTGCCGGGCATCGCGACCGCGGTGCTGACCAATGAACGCCTGGCACTGCCGGCCGACTATCTTGAGCGCCTCGGCGCCGATGCCTTTCATCCCGGCACCGAACCTTTAGGGCTTCATTCCATCACCCGCATTCTGGACACCGAGCCTATCAATAGCTTACGGATGCGAGGCAAGCAAGTGAATGTCTGGACCTGCAATGATAAGGAACCGATGCGGCAACTGATCGCCGCGGGCGTGACCGGCCTGATTTCGGATTATCCGAATCGCGTTCGAGAAGTTCTCAGCGAATCAGCCTCTATGGCGGGCTGAGCCGGCCCGGTTTCGGAGCAGGCTCGCCTTGATAAAAATTGCCTCTGAAACCGCGAATTTTGTTACTCTTTTATAAAAAGTAGCAAATCAAGCCCATGCTTACAGCCAGGAGATTTTTATGAAACTCGAATTCCACGGTGCCGATCAAAATGTAACCGGATCCTGCCATCTGCTGGAAGCCGCCGGCAAGAAAATACTGATTGATTGCGGACTCTATCAGGGCGGCCGGGAAATGGATGAGGAAAACGCCGAACCTTTCGGATTCGATCCGACCGAAATCGATTACCTGCTTTTGACCCATGCCCACCTGGATCACTGCGGACGCATCCCGTTGCTGGTCAAGCGGGGATTTCAGGGGGAAATCATCACCACGGCGGCAACCAGCGAACTGGCGCGCGTGGTGCTGCTGGATTCCGCAAAATTGCTCGAAGACGAAGCCAACTACAAAGCGAAAAAAGCTTCCAGGCACGGGCAAGATGCCCCGATCGAACCGCTTTACAATCTGGTCGATGCACTCAATTGCTTCAGTTTTTTCGGCCGCGCGGCGAATTACGATAAGCCTTTGATTATCGATGAAAGCATCAAGGCGACCTTTATCGATGCGGGGCATATATTGGGTTCCGCCTCGATCGTGCTGAATATCGACCATAAGGAACAGCAGCGCACGATTCTGTTTTCCGGCGACCTGGGCTACAGCAATCGCGCCATTATCCGCGATCCGACAACGCCGCCTCATGCCGATATCGTGGTGATGGAGACCACTTATGGCGATCGTCTACATAAAGCCCTGGATCCGACACTTGACGAATTCTATGAGGCTGTTCGCAGCACCCTGGCCCAAGGCGGCAATGTGATAATTCCCAGTTTTGCGCTCGAACGCGCGCAGGAACTGCTCTATTATCTGCGCGAGGGAATTGAACAGGGACGACTCCCTTCTTATCTTCCGGTTTTTCTCGATTCACCGATGGCGATTTCCGCCACCCAGATCTACCAACGCCACCCGGAGTGTTTCGATCAGGAAACCGTTGCCACCTTGGCATCGGGCAAGGATCCGTTCATGTTTCCCGGTCTGCGTTTTACGCGGGAAACGGCCGAGTCAATGGCGATCAATAATTTCGCCGGGGGGGCGGTAATTATTGCCGGGTCCGGCATGTGTACCGGCGGCCGGGTCAAGCATCATCTGAAACACAATCTTTGGGGGCGGAATAACGCGATCATTTTTGTGGGTTTTGCGGCCTACGGTACTTTAGCGCGTCAAATCGTGGACGGCGCCGATTCCGTCAAAATCTTCGGAGAAGAAATTCCGGTCAATGCCAAAATTTATACGATCGGCGGCTTTTCTGCGCATGCGGATCAGGCCGAATTGCTGGCCTGGCACCAAAAAACGGGGAACCCGAAAACGACTTTTCTGGTGCACGGCGACCCAGAGGTGATCCCGATATTCGCGAACAAAATACTGAATTCGAGTGTGGAAATACCTGCCTTGCATCAGCGCTATGATTTGGAAAAATGGCTTTGAACGCCAACCTATACCATCTATCCTAGGAATCGTATCCCATGCATTTAAATCCAAGCCCACAAGCGGACTCTTTCATGCTGAAAGCCATCGCCGAGGCGAAAGCCGGGCTTGGTGAAGGCGGCATCCCGATTGGTTCGGTTCTTGTCCATCAGGGCAAGATCATCGGTCGCGGCCATAACCGCCGGGTCCAGCAAGGCAGCGCAATTTTGCACGGGGAAATGGATGCCTTTGAGAATGCAGGACGGTTGCCCGCCGCAGTGTATACCCAGAGCACCCTCTATACAACGCTTTCCCCTTGCTCAATGTGTACCGGTGCGATTCTGCTTTACCGTATTCCTCATGTAATTGTCGGCGAAAACCTTACCTTCATGGGCGAGGAAGAGTTGTTGCGGAGCCGTGGAGTGAAAGTTGATGTCCTCCAGGACGCCCGCTGTATCGAAATAATGAAACAATTCATTCTGAATAACCCGACGCTCTGGAACGAAGATATCGGTGTGTAATTTGCCTGTAAAGTAGAGATGGCGTCGCTTTCAGCGCGCTATAAAAGCCGCGGATGCTTATCCTCTTCTCTGCAACACATCCTGTAACTGGTCAGTGTAGACTAACGTCTGTTTTCGTGCTATTTTCCTCAGAAATCCAGCCCCATAATTTTAATTCCGCTCGCCTTTAGTCTGCCTAACACTCAAAGAGCTTTTGCCGAGCTCTTCTTTAGTCGACCTGCAACCGCAGCCCGAACGGTTTCAAACATCCTCGGGGCGGATCATTTCAATCGAAAACAATAAAGGCCATCCAAAGCCATTTTTTTGAAACTGATACCAGGGGATTTAAACCATGACGACTCCGAACCCTAAAATTTTTCGAAGGGTTGCCGCAGCAGCATTGAGCTTTTCCGGCTTATCCGCTGCATTTGCAGAACCGATTTTTACACCTTATACGGCGATTCCAACCGGTTCATGGCCCGAAGCGACCGCCATCGGCGATGTCAATGGCGACGGTTTAAAAGACGTGGTGATGACTACCTCTTCTTATTTTGACCCCGAGAACGATTACAAGCTGTTCGTTTTTCTGCAAGCTGCCAATGGCCAGCTTCAGGCGCCGATCAAATATGCGACTCAGGGGATATATACCAGCCGTCCGCAATCAGTCGATATCGGCGATGTGAACGGGGACGGGAAAAACGATGTGGCCGTCGGTAATGACCGGGCGAGCATTCAAATTTTCCTTCAGGACCCAAACGGAAATTTAGCGTCATCGGCGATATACGCTACACAAAACTCCACGGTAATTAAAATTGGCGATCTGAACGGCGATGGCCGGCTCGATATCGCAGGCATCGGTCACGGCACATCGAACGCTTCGGTGCTTTATCAAAACCCGGGCGGCACCTTAGCGCCGCCGTTGTCTTTTAATGCTCCGCACGGCGGCTTTGATGATCTGGACATCGGCGATATCAACGCCGATAACAGAAACGATCTGATTGTGATGAGCGGTCAGGGTTATGCTTATGACAATCTGGCGATTCTTACGCAGACTCTGAACGGAAGTTTTAATCCAGTTGTTTTTTATGACCTCGGAGATAATGTCAATACACAGGGGCTTGGCGTTGGCGACGTGAATGGCGACCAGTTCAACGATGTGATCGTGAGCTACGGCGGCAACAAGCCGGCTTCAAAAATTGGCATTTTCCATCAGCAATCCGGCGTCTTGAGACCTGCCGTCAGCCTTCCATCATACGATATTCCAGAGCCCGTCGAGGTTAAAGACGTGACCGGGGACGGTCTGAGCGATGTGGTGGTACTGCATGGGGGCTGGAACAAAATGGGCGTTTATGTCCAGACAGCAGACGGCAGCTTGGGCGCGGAGCAACTGTTCCCGATTCCGTATGCCAGCAGCTATAACGTCCAAGGGCTCGCGCTAGGCGATATCAACAACGACGGCCTCATTGACGCCGCCATTGCTGACTACAATCACGGCCTGGTCGTTTTATACCAGGAGGAAGCGGGAACAAATCATCCGCCCGTAGCGAATGCTGGCCAGGATCAATACCTGGAATTGGGCTCGAGCCCGTTGCAGGTCGTGCTTGACAGCGGTGGATCCAGAGATCCCGATAACGATCCCTTGAGTTTTCACTGGACTTTGACGGGACCTGCCGGCAGTAGTGCGGTTTTGGATGATTCCGATATCGCAAATCCGACATTTACCGCCGACGTCGCCGGCGCTTATACGGCGCAGCTTCAGGTTTTCGACGGCAAGGTCTACAGCGAAACGGACACCGTGATTATTAACGTAACGACGGCAAACCTGCCTCCGATAGCGAACGCCGGCCCCGATCAAAACCTGCAATTGAGTCAAAATCCGTTGCAGATCCAGCTTGACGGCAGCGGCTCCAGCGATCCGGAGAACGAGCCGTTGAGTTATTACTGGACTTTGACGGCGCCTGCCGGAAGCAATGCGGTTCTGGATGATTACATGCTGGCCAATCCCAGCTTTACCGCCGACGTAGCGGGCACTTATACAATTTATCTGATGGTTTACGACGGCTATAGGTATAGCCAGACCGATACGGTGACCATTACCGTCACGTCAGCGCCAAACTTGCTTCCGATTGCCGATGCCGGGATTGATCAGAGGGTACTGCAAGGCACGAAAGTAAGCCTCGACGGCTCGAAATCGAGAGACGGTGAACCTAAAAGAGCTCTGGCGTCATGGTCCTGGACCCAGATCGGCGGCCCTGCGGTCGTATTGAATAATACATCGACTTCGAACCCAAGCTTTACCGCCCCAAAACTCAAAGGTCTAACAAACACGACTTTAACTTTTGAGCTGACGGTGACCGACAATGATGGGGCAACAGATTCCGCTCGTGCTCAAATAATCGTCGTTAAACAACTTTAGCAGGTTCTGATTTGTAGCCAAGAGGGGAAATCTACGTAAGGATAGAAGGAGGTGGTGACATAAAGGAACCGCCTCCTTCAGAATTTTGTTTTCGGTGGACTGCCTACGGCGAATCACCTTCCGGCTTACAAATCGAAATCCAGCTCACCAATCCTGTCCATGATCGCTGACCAATATTTTGGGTTCCAGCATTTCTCTTATTGCGTATTTCGGCCCTTCCCGATCCAGTCCCGAATCCTTGATACCGCCGTAGGGCATATGATCGGCGCGAAAACTCGGCACTTCGTTCACCATGACTCCGCCGACGTGCAGATTCTGAAACGCATAATGGATTTTTCGGCTGTCGAAGGTGAAGATGCCGGCCTGCAAACCGAAATCCGAGGCATTGACGGCCTCGACAACGGCTTTGAAGTCGGTAAAACGCTCGATCACCACGACCGGCGCGAAGGCTTCCTGAGCGCAGACTTTCATGCCCTGACGGGTACCGGTCAGCACTGTCGGCGCATACAAAGTCCCTTGACGCGTCCCGCCGGTCACTAGTGTGGCTCCGCCGGCAACGGCTTCCCTCACCCAGGATTCGATGCGCAGCGCATGCTCTTCGGATATCATCACCGAAAAATCGGTATCCGGCTGCTCCGGGTCGCCGAACACCAGGTTTTTCATCGCCGCCAGAAAATGGCTTATAAACAACTCGAAAATCGACTGCTCGACATAGATTCGCTGGGTATGAATGCACGACTGGCCGGCATAAGCAAAACCGCCTTGAACCGCTTTCGCGGCAGCTGTCGCAACATCGGCGTCTTTATCGACGATCAGCGCCGCATTGCCGCCAAGCTCCAGCAGCACCTTCTTTTTACCCGCCTGCTGTTTGATTTTCCAGCCATTCTCCGCCGAACCGGTAAAACTGAGCAGGCCGAAACGCGGATCGGTGATCAACCGATTGCCGCTGTCACGGTCCATCGGCAACACCGATAACGCGCCTTTTGGCAGTCCCGTGTTATCGATGATCCTGGCCAGGAACAGCGCCGTGATCGGGGTTTTCGAAGCGGGCTTTACGACAATAGGACAGCCAGCCGCAACCGCCGGGGCGATTTTATGCGCGACCAGATTCAACGGAAAATTAAACGGAGTAATCGCGGCGACTGCGCCGATCGGAAAATAGTTAACGATCGCATCCTTGTGGGCTCCGGAGGGATGCCAATCGATGCTGAGCACTTCGCCGGGCAAACGTTTGGCTTCTTCGGCAGCGGTCAAAAAGGTCTGCGCCGCGCGTTCGATTTCGACAGCCGCGGTCTTGAGCGGTTTGCCAGCTTCCCGGGCCATGATGACGGCCAGCTCGTCGCGACTGGCAAGAATGCCTTGTGAAATTTCGCTCAGAATCTGGAAGCGTTCGAAAACCGGTAAATCCCGCATTGTCTGGCGCACAGCATAGGCGGCGGTGACTGCCGTTTCATAGTCATTTGAACCGGCGGTGAAGGTTTTATACACACATTGTTGCGTATAAGGGCTGATTACCTCCAAAGTCTGAGCGCTGGTTTTAAATTGCCCCGCGACATAGATCGGATGAGACGATTGCTGAATATCCGTCATAGGCCTATGTCCTCATGAAAACTCTCTTGCAGTCGTTGGAATTCACTACCTGCCTTTATAGGGGATTAACCCTTCTATCTGTAATTTCCGGTCATGATAATCTTTATGTCAAAGGTCAAAGTAAAACCTTTGATCTAAGGCTCGCAATGCGTAATACAGGGGACTTTGAATAATGCAACGAGTTCAATCGCCCCAAGCCTCAAAGCTCGCAGAATGCGATGACATGCAGAACTGGACGGTAAGGGGTAGAGTCGCTTAGGCTGCCTCGAAGCTTTCCGTTGATAGAGAAATGGAGATATAAGTGAGGGGCAGGTCAAGTGTCGCTTGCAGAGTTGCCGAAGAGATAACTTTTCGTTGAAGCATGGCGGGACTGCTAAAATCCCACCATGCCATCTCTCAGAAATTAAGACTCGCTACCCGATTCGTAGTGAACGCCTTCCACCGCAACAGACGTCGATTCCGCCTCGGGACGGCGTTGACGCTCCGGTTTTGGTCTGGGCTCCTGCTGAGATTCGGAGCCAGGATTTGGGGCAAAGTCGCTCTTGTAAGTTGAAGCTTCCGGCTGACCGGTGAGCTCCGAGCCGGCTTCGCCGCCTGCGGTATTTCCTTCCTGACGTCGATTACCGGAATGCCTTGATCGGCGACGCGGACCACGACGCTTACCGTTGAGTGACTTCTTTTGCTCACCGTTAGTGGTCGTCGTTTCTAGGGCCTGGGCTTCCGATTCAAGCACAGCACTCACTGCCTCGCTCGGCTGCTGGGCAGTATTTGTAGCCGGCACAGCCGGTTCGATATGACGTTCGGCCGGCTTCTGTGGCTCGCGAGGCGGTCGTGGCGGACGGGCCTCCTTTTGTCTTTCTGACTGCGGTTCCTTGCCTTGTCTCTTTTTATTTCTGTCGTGCCGCGAGGGTTTGCTCTTCTCCGCCGTTTGCGCGGGTTTTTCCTTCACGGGAGCTTCGACCGGCTGTTTCGGAGGACCGACCAGCTTGTGCCAGAAGCGTTTGATCAGGCTGGCGGCTTCGTTACGGTTCTGTGTCGGAGCGGGCGAGTCGGGCATGAACTCTTTGATTGCGGCTTTTTCGCTACGCTGTCTCGCCTGTTGTGCAAATTCAGGAAGCGCGACTTCCTCAGTTTTGATCTGCTGATAACTGACTTTTTCGTCTGTCGCGTCCTTCTCCTTGATCCGCTCGATGTCGTAAGCGGGAGTTTCGAGGTGCTTGCTCGGCAGTACGATAATATCGACTTTCAACCGGTTTTCAATCTGTTCAATGTTGTTGCGTTTTTCATTCAGCAAAAAGGTCGCGCAGTCGATCGGCAGATGCGCGATGACTTTTTCGGTGCCTTTCTTCATCGCTTCTTCTTCGATAATGCGCAGCACCGACAGCGCGACCGACTCGACATTCCGGATCGTGCCCTGGCCCTTGCAGCGCGGGCATGGCAATTGGGTAGAATCGCCGAGCGACGGGCGCATCCGCTGCCGGGACATTTCGAGCAGACCGAAACGTGAAATGCGGCCGATCTGAATTCGTGCACGATCAATCTTCAACGCGTCGCGCAGCCGGTTTTCGACCGCGCGCTGATTCTTGCTCGACATCATATCGATAAAGTCGATCACGAACAGGCCGCCGGAGTCGCGCAGACGCAACTGGCGCGCAATCTCGTCGCAGGCTTCGAGGTTAGTGTTCAGGGCGGTTTCTTCGATGTCGCTTCCTTTGGTCGCGCGCGCGGAGTTAATATCGATTGAGGTCAACGCTTCAGTGTGGTCGATCACCAGCGCGCCGCCGGACGGCAGCGGGACTTCACGGCCGTAAGCGAGCTCGATCTGCGACTCGATCTGGTAACGGCTGAACAGAGGCACCGAATCCTGGTAGAGCTTGGCCTTGGGTAGGAAATGCGGCATTACCTGTTTCAGGAAGCTTTTAACCAGATGGAACGACTCTTCATTATCGATCAGGATCTCGTCGATGTTGCCGCGCAAATGGTCGCGCAGCGCACGGATGATCACGTTGCTCTCCTGGAACACCAGGAAAGGTGCGGACTGCTCGGTCGAAGAACGCTCGATCGCTTCCCACAACTGCATCAGGTAGTTCAAGTCCCACTGGAGTTCCTCCGCGTTTTTGCCGCAGCCGGCAGTACGCACGATCAGGCCCATACTTTCCGGAATCTCAAGCGCGGCCATCACCTCGCGCAGTTCGCTGCGGGTATCGCCTTCGATACGGCGGGAGATGCCGCCGGCCTTCGGATTGTTCGGCATCAAGACCAGATAGGTCCCGGCCAGACTGATGTAGGTGGTCAGCGCGGCGCCTTTGTTGCCGCGTTCTTCTTTTTCGATCTGAACCAGGATTTCCTGGCCTTCCTTCAGCTGATTCTTGATCGACTTGCGGCCGCCGCCTTCGCTTTCGCCTTCTTCCTGGTGTTGACGATAGGACGGCAGGATTTCCTTGAACGGCAAGAAGCCATGCTTTTCGGCGCCGTAGTTGACGAAAGCGGCTTCCAGGCTCGGCTCGACCCGGGTAATAATGCCTTTATAAATATTTGATTTTTTCTGTTCTTTCGAGGGAACCTCTATATCAAAATCATAGAGTTTTTGACCATCTACCAAAGCGACCCGCAGTTCTTCAGCCTGCGTGGCATTGATAAGCATTCTTTTCATTTTGTATCCTTGTTTGTATCCTGCTCCTTGGTCAGACTTTACTCTTGTAGACTGATCGCTGTCCTTTAGCGGGTCCGGCTCGGCAAAACGCATCGAATCCTGGGCGTTTGCGGCCTCCAACGTGAAGGGCTTGGCATGCCGGCGGCTTGTTCACGGGGTCGACAGCTTTGCATCTCGACCGGTTATTCCGGCGTCAAAAAGATTTGCCGGATTACGTGCGCCTCAGACTAAACAGTTGTCATGCTGTTTTCTATCGTCTTGACGGTAAATTCTGTCTTCAACAGGTGTTATAAATCGTTCTTTTAATCGTTGTGGTTATTCGCCAGGCTAAATGCCCGCAAATTCTTCGCCATCAATCATTTGCGCCCTAGGCTGACCTATTTGATGGCGGTTCGAGGCGGGTTTCCGGATGGAAAATCCGCCGGGAATAGGGAAATTCTTATACTATAGCCAGCCTAATATAACAACCTTATTGCTTGACATCAATTTAAACAATCAATCCGTTCGTGATGCTGGTATCATTATCCGCATGAAATCAGACTCCGAACCCGCAATTCCTACCGTTCAACTGGTCGAAATCACCGAAGACAACAACGACCAGCGCCTCGACAATTTTTTGCTGACCCGCCTGAAAGGCGTCCCGAAAAGCCGGATTTATCGTATCGTCCGTAAAGGCGAGGTGCGGGTCAACAAAGGCCGCGTCGATGTGAATTACCGGCTGATGACCGGCGATATCGTCAGAATTCCTCCGGTCAGAGTCGCCGAAAAAGCCGAACAGACGACCTTCATCCCGCAAACCCTGCGGGACGCGCTGCAAAACGGGATTTTGTATGAAGACGAAGGCTTTATGGTAATCAACAAGCCGGCGGGTTATCCGGTGCATGGCGGCAGCGGCATCGATTCCGGCATTATAGAAGGGCTGCGCCGGCTTAGGCCCGAGTCGACGTTCCTGGAACTGGTACACCGGCTCGACCGGGACACCTCCGGCTGTCTGATCATCGCAAAAAAGCGCAGCGCCTTGCGCCGTCTTCATGAGTTATTTCGTGATGACCATGTGCACAAGACCTATCTGGCGCTATTGGCCGGACAATGGGCGCGTAAAAAATTGATCGTGACCGCACCCTTGTTAAAAAATGTCAACAAGGGCGGCGAGCGTATTGTGGTCGTCAGCCAGGCCGGAAAAGAGGCTGAGACCCTGTTCAGACGTTTGAAGTTATTCAAAAACGCAACCTTGGTCGAAGCGTCTCCGAAAACCGGCCGGACACATCAAATCCGGGTGCATGCTGCCTGGCTCGGGCATCCGATCGTCGGGGATGAGCGCTATGGTCTCGCCGACGTGAATAAAACATTTCACGGCAGAGGGTACAAGCGGATGTTTCTGCATGCGCGGGAGCTGACTTTCGAGCATCCGGCTACTGGCAAACCGATTAAATTCGAGGCGCCTTTGCCGCCGCAATTGCAGGCATTGCTGGACCATGAAGAACCGGTTTGAGCTATTGATTTTTGACTGGGACGGCACGCTGATGGACTCGATCGGCTGGATCGTGCACTGCCTGCAGACCGCCGCCGATCGGACCGGTTGCCCGATTCCGACGCCCGACGCCGCGAAAGATGTGATCGGCCTGAGCATCATCCGCGCGATGGAGTCCTTGTTCCCAGAGGCCGGCCCTGAACTTCGGGAACAATTAATACGCACTTACAGTCAAGAGTATGCGTCCAGGACCTTGGGGCCGGGTGATTTGTTCATAGGGGTCCGGGATATGCTGGAGGAATTGAACAGGACGGGCTACCGGTTGGCGGTCGCAACCGGCAAGACGCGTGCAGGTCTGCAAAAAGCCCTACTGGCGACGAAGACCGAAAATCTTTTTGATATCACCCGCACCGCGGACGAAACCGCTTCCAAACCCGATCCCAAAATGCTTCAGGAAATCATGAGTCATCTCGAGGTGGCGCCAGCCCGAACACTGATGATCGGCGATTCGAGTCATGACTTGCAAATGGCGCAAAATGCCCAAATATCCGCCATCGGCGTCGCCTGCGGCGCGCATTCCGAAGAAATACTGCAACAATACCAGCCGTTGCTATGCTTACAGCAACCGGCGGAGCTGCTGAATATCATTTGAGGTAACCATGAGCGACAACCAACCAGACAAATCCATCCCGCATAATAACGGCCAACCAGGCTGGGAACGGGCCGTGATCGAGAAAGTGGCGCTGGCCGCGATCGAAGAACAGGCCAAGGCGCGGCGCTGGGGCATCATTTTCAAATCCGCGACACTCTTGTATCTGATCGTGCTGCTCGGCATCGTCGCGCTGCCAGGACTGAAAAAGGACATCGGCAGTGATGATAAGGATCATAGTGCGGTGATTGATGTGATCGGCATGATCGCGGAAGACAAGGCGGCGAACGCCGACGCGATCATTAAAAGCCTGCGCAAAGCGTTCAAGGACGAACATACCAAAGGGGTGATTCTGCATGCAAACTCGCCAGGCGGCAGCCCCGTGCAGTCGCATTATGTCTATGAAGAGATCCGCAAGCTGAGGAAAGAATATCCGAAAACCCCGGTCTATGCGGTAGTCGGCGATATCTGCGCCTCGGGCTGCTATTATATTGCTTCGGCCAGCGACAAGATCTTCGTGAGCCAGGCCAGCCTGGTCGGCTCAATCGGGGTGATTATGGATGGTTTCGGCTTTGTCGACACGATGCAGAAATTCGGCATCGAACGGCGGGTGTTGACCGCGGGTGCACATAAAGCGATGCTGGACCCGTTTTCGCCACGCAAAGACGACGAAACTCAGTTCATGCTGAAGCTGCTCGAACAGGTACATCAGCAGTTTATCAAAGCGGTGAAAGACGGCCGCGGTGACCGCCTGAAGTATTCGCCTGATTTGTTTTCCGGTCTGGTCTGGACCGGAGAAGAAGGCATCAAGCTCGGCATCGCCGATGCCTACGGCAATGACGATTCAGTCGCGAAAGACATCATAGGTGCCAAAAAGCTGGTCGATTTTACCGAACAGGAAAGCGTGCTGGATCGACTGGCCGGCAAATTGGGGACTTCTTTCGGCCATGCGTTCGGAAGCGTAATACAAAATTGGGAATTGAAATAATCGGTTCATGGCTTATTCAGTCAGCTGGGTTAATATTATCTCCATAAATTAATCGTTTTTTCAGTTCACTGCAGGCCTTTCCGAGCACGGGGAAGTCCAGCAGACGAACGTCGGCTCCGGATTATTATGAGACAGTTACCCTTGTTGTTCGTGTTATGCGCAGCGTTGGCCGGCCATGCGGCAGCCGATGATTTCATGGTCAGAATCAGCCTCGATCAGGCGACTCGGCAGGTAATCGGCAGCGGTAATCACCGGGTGCTGGGCGCGCAAACGATCATGATCAACGGCAGGGAAGTGCATGTAATCAAGGTGCTGACTCCTGACGGGCGCATCCGTTATTTTCGAATCGACGCCGAAACCGGCGCGCAGCTGGGTTAATCAAGGAGCCATCATGCGTATTCTGGTAGTCGAAGACGAACAAAAATTATGCGAACAAATCCAGCATTTCCTGGCCGATAAAGGGTTCGCTGTCGACAAGGCCCATACCGGCCGGGACGGATTCTTCATGGGCAAGGAATATCCGATCGACGCCGCGATCATCGACATCGGCCTGCCCGATTTTTCAGGCATCGAATTGATCCAGCGCTTGCGCAAAAACAAGATTACCGTGCCGATCCTGATCCTGACCGCGCGCAGCCGCTGGCAGGAAAAGGTCGAAGGCCTCGAAGCCGGAGCGGACGATTATCTGGTCAAGCCGTTTCATTATGAGGAATTGCTGGCCAGAATCAACGCCCTGCTCCGGCGCTCGGTCGGCCAGGCACATCCGGTTCTGACCCATGACAATATCGAACTCGACACGGTCGCGCAGGAGGTCACCGTCTCCGGCGTCAAGCTCGAGTTGACTGCCTATGAATACAAGGTGCTCGAATATCTGATGTTCCGGAAAGGCGAGCTGATTTCGAAAGCGGTACTGACCCAGCATATTTATGATGAAGATTTCGACCGCGACAGCAATGTGATCGAAGTATTTATCGGCCGTTTACGGAAAAAACTTGATCCCGACGGCACCCGCAAGCCGATCGAAACGTTACGCGGACGCGGTTATCGGATTCCGCTGGAGCCTTCCTGAAGGGAGTGCTCCGACCAGCTGCCGGCATTCGGGACTTTGTGAAGCGCTTTCCGTAAACTTAATCCATAGCCGGACCTGTCCGTTTTGATTAATGGTCAAAACCGTTGCCAATGAAAAACCCGTCCCAAAATCCGGACAACCGGTTTGAAAATTCTGCCGAATTTCGGTTTTACGAGGAATTGAACGATTTTTTGCGGCCAGATCAGCACAAGCAGACGCTGACTTACCGTTTCAAGGGCCATCCCGGCATCAAGGATCCGATCGAGGTTTTCGGAATTCCTCACACCGAGGTCGATCTGATCGTCGTAAACGGCGAATCGGTCGGCTTCGACTATCAGCTCAAAAACGCAGACCGGGTCGCGGTCTATCCGGTATTCGAGAGCCTCGATATTTCCCCCGTCGTCAGGCTGCGCGAGGAGCCCTTGCGCCATACCGCGTTCATCGTGGATGTCAATCTGGGCAAACTGGCCCGACTACTGCGGCTGTTCGGTTTCGACACCCTGTTTACAAACGCGCTGGACGACAAGGAAATTGCGGCTATTTCGGTCGAGCAGCAACGCATCATCTTGACCCGCGACCGGCGATTGCTGTATGCGAAAACGATTACTCACGGCTATTGGGTACGGGCGGTCAATCCTTTGCAGCAACTTGCCGAGGTGATCCGGCGCTTCGATCTGGCACACCAGCTCAAGCCTTTTTGCCGCTGCACCGTTTGCAACGGCTTGATCGAACCGGTCGAAAAACAGGCTGTGCTGGATTTACTGGAACCGAAGACCCGCCTGTATTATGAATGCTTCTACCGTTGCCCGGACTGTGGCAAGGTATACTGGGAAGGTTCGCATATCGATCATATTCGCCAACGCTTTGCCGAATACCTTGGCGATAAAATTGCTTAATGCAATTCCCTATGCCGGATGATCACATTCAGGAAGGGGCTGCGGAAACGCTTGGCTAAGGAATCTATCAGATAGACCGAACGATGCTGGCCTCCGGTGCAACCGACCGCAATGGTCAGATAGCTGCGGCCTTCGGCTTCGAAGCGGGAGACCCAGCGTTCGAGAAAACCGACGATATCCTGGTAAAACTCGTTGACCAGGGGCTGGCTTTTCAGAAATTCGATCACCGCCTCGTCCTTGCCGGTCAAACCGCGTAATTCCGGCAACCAGTAAGGATTGGGCAGGCTGCGCGCATCAAACACGAAATCGGCGTCCAACGGGATGCCGTGCTTATAACCGAAAGACTGAAACTGGAGCGAGATTTGTCGGCTATCTCTTTCCCCGATCTGATTCATGATCAGCTCACGCAGCTCATGATAATGCGTACGGCTGGTGTCGATCACGAAACTGGCATAGCGCGCGATCGGGGTCAGCATTTCCTTTTCGATCCGTAACGCTTCTTTCAGCGGAGTATTGAAATCGGTCAACGGGTGCTTGCGGCGCGTTTCGCTGTAACGCTTCAGCAGCACCGACTCCTCGGCCTGCATGAAGATCACTTCGCAATCGATTTTTTTCTTGCGAATGATGTTCATGCTCTCGGAAAAATTCAGAAGACTGTCCGAGGGATTGCGCGAGTCGATTCCGATCGCGGTCTTGGCATAGGTGACTTTATCGGCCAGCATCACCTGCGTGATGAAATCATCCAGCAACGAAACCGGCAGATTATCGACGCAATAATAACCGCAATCCTCCAGCGTATCGAGGGCGATGCTTTTACCTGAACCTGAAAGTCCACTGACGATCAATAGTTTCATAGGAAGGGCCAAAGGTACTGGGTTCAAGACTCAAGGACAGCAAACCGAAGCGCTGATGAGTGCGGCAGCGGGATCAATTGACTCTTTCGCCTTGAACCTTGCACTGCCTTTATCAATGCCCCAAATGTTTTTCTTTGTGCTTGATGATTTGACGGTCCAGCTTGTCGACCATATTGTCGATCGCGATATACATGTCGTCCTGTTGGTCTTCGGCGAATAATTTCGCGCCGCTGATTTGTAGAGTCGCCTCAGCTTTGTGGATCAGCTTTTCTACAGCCAGAATGACATGGACATCGGTCACATTGTCAAAATGGCGGGCCAGCTTTTCAAGTTTCGAATCCACATGCGCTTTCAGCGCGTCGGTGATTTCGAGATGATGGCCGGTTACGATAACGTGCATATTAAACTCCTCTTTGGTTACATAATTGTGATGCGGAAACCTACAAAATGCGTCTTCTTTCGCTTGATGAGGCGATCAGCATGGCTTCGCGATATTTCGCAATGGTTCTGCGGGCAACTTGAATGCCCTTTTCTTGCAGCAGTTCGGCTATTTTACTATCACTGAGCGGTTTTGCCGGATTTTCATTACTGATGAGCTCCTTGATGAATGCACGTATCGCGGTGGACGAGCATTCGCCGCCGCCATCGGTCGAGACGTGGCTGGAAAAAAAGTATTTGAATTCATAAATGCCATGCGGGGTGTGCATGTATTTCTGAGTAGTGACCCGCGAGATGGTCGACTCATGTAGTTCGAGTTCTTCGGCGATTTCCTTCAAGACCATCGGTTTCATCGCAATCGATCCGTGCTCGAGAAAACCGGTCTGCTTCTCGACGATGCTGCGCGCGACCCGAAGCAGCGTATCGTTGCGGCTGTTCAGGCTCTTGATAAACCAGCGCGCTTCCTGCAGATGATCTTTCATGCAGACATTGTCTTTGCTGTCGTCCGCACGTTTGATCATCGAAGAATAATACGAATTGATGCGCAGTTTCGGCGCGATATCGGGATTCAGATTGACCAGCCAGCGGCCGTTCTTTTTGACGACGTACACGTCGGGAATCACATAGCTCGATTCGGTTTCCTGGATTTTGGCGCCAGGCTTCGGATCCAGCGAGCGAATCAGCGCGACTGCGGCGGCAAGTTGTTGTTCGCCGAGGTTCAATTTCCGCATCAGTTTGTTGCGCTCCTGCGTAGCCAACAGATCCAAATACTGGGTCACGATGCGCAAGGCCTCGTTGCGGAAGGGCGTATCCGGGGGCAACTGCTCCAGCTGCAACCGCAGACTGTCGGCCAGATCGGCCGCCGCAATACCGGGCGGATCGTAATGTTGAATCCGGTGCAATACTGCCTTCACTTCATCGAAATCGAGATCGTCGATCTGGCTGTGCAAACCTTCGAAAATATCCTCGATGCCGGAAGTCAGGTAACCTTCGTCATTGATTGAATCGATGATTGCGAGCGCAATTGCATGGTCGCGTTCGGTAAAATTGGTCAAATCGACCTGCCACAGCAGATGATCGAACAGAGTCGACGATTTACTGCGTTGGGATTCAAAATCCTGCTCGTCGGAAGCCGCATTGACGCTCCATTCGGACGTGGCGTCGAAGGTGTCTTCCCAGGAAACATCAAGCGGTAATTCGTCCGGAATATCAGTCAACGAGCCTTCGCTGGTGACCGCGTCGGAATTATCGACCTTTTTTTCCGGCATCGGTTCGAGCGTCTGCGCGATAGACTCGTCTTCGCTCAGTTCCAGCATCATGTTCGATTCGAGCGCCTGTTCGATTTCCTGCTGCAAATCAAGCGTCGACATCTGCAAAAGACGGATCGCCTGCTGCAATTGCGGCGTCATCGTCATCTGCTGGCCGAGTTTGAAGTGAAGCGACTGTTTCATGGGGATAAGATTTGGTAAGCGTTCGGATTTAAAGACTGAACTTATCGCCCAGATACACTTTGCGCACTTCTTCATTGGCGACGATCGCACCGGCCCCGCCTTCGGCGATGACCCTGCCATCGTTAAGTATATACGCCCTGTCGCAAATACCCAGCGTTTCCCGGACATTGTGCTCGGTTATCAGGATGCCGATACCACGCTCTTTCAGGTGGATGATGATATTTTTAATATCTTCGACCGAGATCGGATCAACGCCGGCAAAGGGTTCGTCGAGCAGAATGAAGCGGGGGTTGCTGCCCAGCGCCCTCGCAATTTCGAGACGCCTCCGTTCGCCGCCCGAGAGGCTGACCGCCATCTGTTTGCGAAGATGCGGAATATGCAATTCCTCCAGCAGATCCTCGATCGCCAGATTGATTTGCCCGCGGCTCAGGTCGCCGCGCAGCTCCAGCACCGCGCGGATATTGTCCGCGACGCTGAGTTTACGGAAAATGGACGGCTCCTGCGGCAGGTAACCGATGCCCAACTGAGCGCGCAGATGCATCGGATAATGGGTAATATCCAGTGAGTCAAGCGTAATTTCTCCTCCATCGGCCTTGACCAGGCCGACCATCATGTAGAAGCTGGTCGTTTTGCCGGCGCCGTTCGGCCCCAACAGGCCGACAATTTCGCCGGTATTCACCTCAAGCGAGACACCTTTCACGACATGGCGCTGATTGTAATTTTTGATCAGTTGATTAGCGTTGAGTCGGGTCATCGAGGTTTATTTTTTCGCTTTCGGTTGCAGAGTCACACGCACCCGCTTGGAGTCGGTCGATGTGTCACCGGCCTTGACCAGCGAGGTATTGATATCGTATTCGATATAATCGCTCTTGTAAGTACCGTTGCCTTGTTTGACCGTGGCATTGTTCTTCAGGATCAGCAGGTTCTTCTTCGGGTAATACTCGCCGATCAGTGCATCGCCAATGATGTCTTCCTTGCCGGGGCTCGGCGTTTGCTTGAAATGGGCAGGATTGCCGGTAAACACCAGTTTTTCCGCATCGCCGTCGACAAAATGTACGACCAACTTGTCCGAGTTGACCTTGATGCTGCCCTGGATGGAAATCACATCGCCGGTATAAATGCTGACCGCGGACTTGTCGTCATAGGTTGCGGTATTCGAATCGATCGTGATCGGCTGTTCGGCGTCGGTCGCCAATGCATGCGCGGCCGTGCCGTAAAAGCCGGACAGCATTAGACAAAAACTTAAATAGCCACAAAGTTTATTTGGTTTCATATTTTCCCTGCACTTTCGACAGCAATTGCAGATGCACCGGCTGCTCGAATACCAGTTTCATGCCGACGCCGACGGTACGGTTGGGGGGGCTAATCAATTCGGCCCATTCATCGGTCTCCGCGTAATGAGTCTCGGGTTTGACTCGGGCATTCGAGGTATTGATGATCAACGGCTTCACGTCTTTGCCCTCCGCCCGTTCAACCCTGACCTTGCCGTTCAATTGCAAATTTTTGCCGTCAGCGGACAAAATTCCCGCTTCCGCATTGATTACCCAGGGAGGCGCCGCTTCATTATGGAAAAACATCAAGGGTTTGTCCAAATGCGTGGTGCCGTCATCGCTGTAATGAGTCATGCGGTCGGCGGTCAATTGGGTTTTCAAAAGGCCATTATTGCCCATCTCCCATTTGCGGTAGCCGATGCTGAAATAATCCGGGCTGTGCGGTGGCACCACCAGCAGACTGCCTTCCTCGGTCACGGTCAGTTTGAGTAGTCCCCAGCTCAACAGGGCGAGCACGCCCAGATAGGCATGGATGCGTAAATGGCGCACCCTCATTGCAGGTAACTGTCCAAAATCGCTTGGTAATTGCCCTGCGCCTGCATGATCAGATCGCAGACTTCCCGGACCGCCCCGCGGCCCCCCGAAAGTGTCGTGCTCCAGTGCGCACGCGCCTTCACGTCCGGATGCGCATCATCCACAGCGACCGCTAGGCCGGCTCTGATCATCAACGGCAAATCCAGCAAATCATCGCCGACATAAGCGGTCTGTTCAGGCGTACGGCCGGTTTTGCCGAGCAATTCTTCGAATGCCTGGCGTTTGTTTTCGTGCCCCTGATAGACGTATTCGATGCCAAGCATCTTCATTCGGATCGCGACCGATTTGGACTTGCGTCCGGAAATGATCGCGATGTCCACGCCGGTGCGTTTGAGCAGCTTGATGCCATGGCCGTCACGGGCATGAAAAAACTTGTATTCGTTGCCGAAAAAATCGAATAACAGCCGCCCGTCGGTCAATACACCGTCGACGTCGAGCACCAATAATTTGATCTTTCTGGCCTTTTCAATCACTGTTTGCATGGGGTTCCCTAGACGATGCCGGCCCGGATCAGGTCGTGCATGTTCAACGCGCCGACTGCGCGCTGTTCCGCATCGGTCACGATCAAGGCATTGATGCGTTTTTGTTCCATGATCTGCATCGCTTCGGCCGCCATCGTGTCGCTGCCGATCGTCTTGCAAGGAGCGGTCATCACGTCGGCGATCCGGGTTTTATGAATATCCAGATTTCTGCCGAGCATGCGCCGTAAATCGCCGTCGGTAAAAATGCCCGCGACCTTGTTGTCAGTATCGACGATCGCGGTCATCCCCAGTTTTTTTTCGGTCATTTCGAGCAGCGCTTCGCTGATCAATGCGGTTTCCCGTACCGCCGGCATCTCGACGCCGGTATGCATGATATCGCTGACCCGGAGCAACAGGCGTTTGCCGAGGCTCCCGCCCGGATGTGACAGCGCAAAATCGTCGCGTGTGAAACCGCGCGCCTCAAGCAGCGAGACCGCGAGCGCATCGCCCATCGCCAGCGCGGCGGTTGTGCTCGACGTCGGCGCCAGACCGAGCGGGCAGGCTTCCTGAGCGACACCGACATGAATGTGCACGGTCGCCAGCATACCCAAGGTCGATTCCGGATTCCCGGTCATCGCGATCAGCGGCACACCCAGGCGTTTGATGATCGGCAGGATCGTCAACACTTCCTCAGTTTCGCCGGAATTGGACAACACCAGCACGACATCCTGCTTGGTGATCATCCCGAGATCGCCATGGCTGGCTTCGCCCGGGTGCACAAAAAACGCCGGCGTGCCGGTGCTGGCCAGCGTCGCGGCAATTTTACCGGCGATATGTCCGGATTTTCCCATCCCCGTCACGACCACCCGGCCGGAACAGGCAAACATCAACCGGCAGGCTGCCGTGAAATGATCGTCGATACGTTCGGCCAGCGCCGCAACGGCCTGCGCCTCCACCTGAATCACTGCCAACGCCAACGTGCGCAGCTCTTGATCATGCAGCATCATCAGCAGGGACGGCGGCCTAGCCGCAGCATTAAAATCATTAACAAGCGCCGGTTAAACATTAAAAGCGCACATTATGCCATGACTAGACCGGTAATGGTCTATAGGTAAACAGTTAAAATTGGCGAGCCCCGTCCGGCATGTATTTGATTGTGAAACGGGCACCGATATGTGCAAACCCGCCAGGCCAGCCAATATCCTTACATTACTGCCAAAAGCTTTATAATTTATTGACTTTATAGAAGTTATTCAGTGACAATAGAGGGTTCATATTACAGTTCCCAAACCGAAGCTGCGCATGGAAAACCGCGTAAAACAACAAGACAATCTGGTCAGTGTGCGCAATCTCTCGTTTTCGCGCGGCGAGAAAAAAATTTTCGACGACGTTTCGCTGTCGATTGAACGCGGGAAAGTCACCGCGATCATGGGGCCCAGCGGCACCGGCAAAACCACCCTGCTGAAACTGATCGGCGGCCAGTTGACTCCTGCCGCAGGCGCGATCCATGTCGACGGCCAGAATGTGCATCAACTGCGGCGGGCGGAATTGTACAATCTCAGGAAACGCATCGGCATGCTGTTTCAAAGCGGCGCCCTGCTGACCGACATGAACGTTTACGACAATGTCGCGTTTCCATTGCGGGAGCATACGCATCTGCCCGAATCGATGATCCGCACTCTGGTTTTGATGAAACTGCATGCGGTCGGCCTGCGCGGCGCCCGCGATCTGATGCCGAACGAGCTGTCCGGCGGGATGGCGCGGCGGATTGCGCTGGCGCGCGCGATTGCGCTCGATCCGATGATGATCATGTATGACGAACCGTTTACCGGGCAGGACCCGATCTCGATGGGCGCACTGGTACATCTGATCAAATCGTTGAATACGACCCTCGGCCTGACCAGCATCATCGTCTCCCACGACGTGCAGGAAACGATGGCGATCGCGGATTACATCTACCTGATTTCGGACGGCAGAATTGCAGGCCATGGGACGCCGGAAGAAATCCGGCAATCCCCGTCCGAGTGGGTACAGCAGTTCATGACCGGCGCGGCGGACGGCCCGGTACATTTTCATTACCCAGCCAAAGATTATTTCGACGACCTGATCTCGACAGGGCGGCGGTACTGATACCCGGACGATGACTAGATTTCTGAACTTTTTAGGCAAGACGACCACGACCAGCTTCACCAAGCTGGGACGGGGCTCGTATTTTCTGATCGAAACGCTGACCGGCATTATCGAGATCATCCCGCGCCCGCGCCTGGTGATCAACCAGATCTATTTCGTAGGCGTGCTCTCGTTCCTGATCATTGTGATCTCGGGGCTGTTCGTCGGGATGGTGCTTGGCCTGCAAGGCTATTATATTCTGTCCGATTTCGGTGCGGAAGAAACCTTGGGCCTGATGGTCGCGGCTTCGCTGGTCAGGGAACTCGGACCGGTCGTCACTGCGCTGTTGTTCGCCGGCCGTGCGGGCTCCGCGTTAACAGCCGAGATCGGCTTGATGAAAGCAACCGAACAGCTGTCGGGAATGGAAATGATGGCAGTCGACCCGATCAAGCGAATCATCACGCCGCGCTTTCTGGCCGGCTTCCTTGCGATGCCGCTGTTGGCCGCCCTGTTCAGCGCGGTCGGTGTGATCGGCGGTGAGCTGGTCGGCACCGGACTGCTCGGCGTCGATGACGGCGCTTACTGGTCGCAAATGCAGGCCAATATCGATTTCGAGGACGACATCGTGAACGGTTTCATCAAAAGCGTCGTCTTCGGTTTCGTGACGACCTGGATCGCCCTGTTCGAAGGCTACGATACGGTGCCGACCTCCGAAGGCGTCAGCCGCGCGACCACGCGCACCGTCGTCAACTCGGCTTTCAGTATTTTAGGTCTCGATTTCATCCTGACCGCACTCATGTTTGGAGACGATTAACATGCAGCACAGCAACACCCAGGATACGCTGGTTGGGCTTTTTGTCGCCGCCGGTATTGCCGGCTTGTTCTTCCTGGCTATGCAAGTCAGCAATTTAAGCTCTTTTGTCGAGCAAGACACCTACACAGTCACCGCGAGCTTCGAGAATTCGGGCGGTCTGAAAATCAAGTCGCCGGTATCGGCTGCAGGCGTCAAGATCGGACAGGTTAAAGCGATCAATTTCGATCCGAAGACTTACCAGTCGGTCGTCGAAATGGCGATTTATTCGCAATACAAGACATTGCCTTCCGACACCACCGCCAGCGTGTTTACCGCAGGGCTTTTGGGAGAGCAATACGTGAACCTGGAGCCAGGCGGTTCCGACGAATATTTGCAGGACGGCGGCAAGATCGAAATCACCCAGTCGGCAATCATTCTCGAAAAAGCGATCGGCCAGTTTCTGTTTAAATCGGCCGAAGAAAAGGCCAAGAAATGAGCCGACTGAATATCATCGACAAAGGTGCAGGGCATTTTCTTGTCGATGGCGATCTGACCTTCGCGACGATCAATAAACGCACGGTCAAATCGCTGAATTTTTTGACCACCCAAAAAGAGATCACGATCGACCTCGGCCAGGTCAGGAACACCGACAGCGCCGGACTGGCGCTGATGATAGAATGGATCAAATACTGCCGTGCCAAACGAGCCTTGCTCCGCTTCAGCAATGTACCGAAACAATTGCTGAGCCTGGCCAGACTGAGCGGCTTCGATAAGGATGCGCATTTTGGCGGCCTTATCGAATGAAACGGCGCCAATTTCTTTCTCATCGATTAATAATTTAAAAATCTGCTATGGATAAACTGATTATCACCGGCGGCAAACCCTTAGCCGGCGAATTGCGTATTTCCGGCGCCAAGAATGCAGCATTGCCGATTCTCGCCGCCACCCTGCTCGCGGAGGCGCCGGTCACCATCGGCAATGTTCCGCACCTGCACGACATCACCACCACGATGGAACTGTTGGGGCGATTAGGCGTGCGTCTGCTCGTCGATGAAAAAATGAATATCGAAGTCGACAGCCGCTTCATAAACAGCTATGAAGCGCCGTACGAACTGGTCCGTACCATGCGTGCTTCGATTCTGGTACTCGGCCCCTTGCTCGCGCGCTTCGGCGAAGCGCACGTCTCGCTGCCAGGCGGCTGTGCGATCGGCACCCGGCCGGTCGATATCCACCTGAACGGCCTGATCAAGATGGGCGCAGACATCAAGGTTGAAGGCGGCTATATCCGAGCGCAGGCGGAGCGATTGAAAGGCTGCCGTCTGGTGCTCGAACAGGTCACCGTAACCGGCACCGAAAACCTGATGATGGCGGCCTGTCTTGCGGAAGGCACCACGATCATGGAAAACGTCGCGAAAGAACCGGAAGTGACCGACCTCGCGTATTTCCTGAACGCACTTGGCGCTAAAATTTCCGGCATCGGCACCGATGTGCTGACGATCGAAGGCGTCGACAAACTCGACACCGAAAATGTACATTACAACATCATGCCGGACCGGATCGAAACCGGCACTTATCTGGTGGCCGCCGCAATTACGCGCGGCTCGGTCAAACTGAAAAATACCCGCCCCGACATTCTCGATGCGGTACTCGAGAAACTGACCGAAGCTGGGGCCGAAATCACCTCCGGGCAAGACTGGATCAAGCTCGACATGCACGGCAGACGGCCGAAATCAGTATCGGTGCGCACCGCGCCGTATCCTGCGTTCCCGACCGACATGCAGGCGCAGTTCATCGCGCTGAACACGATCGCGGAAGGCGTCGGCATTATTACCGAGACCGTATTCGAAAACCGCTTCATGCATGTGCAGGAACTGCAGCGGATGGGTTCCGATATCAAACTGGAATCGAATACCGCGATCTGTACCGGCGTCGACAAGATTACCGCAGCCCCGGTGATGGCGACCGACCTGCGCGCCTCGGCGAGCCTGGTGATCGCGGCGCTGGCTGCCGAAGGCAGCACGGTCGTCGACCGGATTTATCATATCGACCGCGGTTACGATCATATCGAGGAGAAATTGCAGCAACTCGGTGCAACGATCCGCCGCGTTCCGAATTAAGGTAGCCCGATGCTGACGATAGCCGTATCCAAAGGCCGGATTTTCGAGGAGGCGCTGCCTTTTCTCGAAGCCGCCGGCATTACTCCGATCGACGATCCGAAAACCTGCCGCAAGCTGATCCTCAGAACTACGCGCGAAGACGTCCAACTGGTGATCATCCGCGCAACCGATGTGCCGACCTTCGTCGAATACGGCGCGGCCGACCTCGGCATCGCCGGCAAGGACGTGCTGCTTGAGCATGGCGCGGAGAGCCTTTACGAGCCGCTCGATCTGAATATCGCGCGCTGCCGGCTGATGACCGCGGCCCACAAGGACGCGCCGCCCCTGTCCGGCCGGATTCGCGTCGCAACCAAATACGTGAAGATCGCCCAGCGTTATTTCGCGAACAAAGGCATCCAGGCCGAAATCATCAAGCTGTATGGTTCGATGGAACTGGCGCCGCTGGTCGGCCTGGCCGACTGCATCGTCGACCTGGTCGAAACCGGCAACACGCTGAAAGCGAACGACCTGGAACCGCGCGAACTGATCATGCACATCAGCTCGCGCCTGGTCGTGAACAAGGCAGCGATGAAAATGAAAAACCGACCGATCGTAGACCTCTTGAATCAATTCGAAACGACATTAGCCCAAAAAGCTTAACGCCATGCCCGAAATAACCCTGACCCGCCTCGATGCGTCATCACCCGACTTTACCGTCCAACTGGACCGGCTCCTCGCCTGGAACGAAAGTGAAGACCTGTCGATACATCAACGGGTGCTCGAGATCATCAGCGAGGTGCGCATACTGGGCGATCAGGCACTGATCGACTATACCAATCGTTTCGACCAGCGCGCGTTGACCGATGCGGACGAGCTGGAACTGGAAAAGGCGCAACTGAAAGCCGCTTTCGATGAAATACCCGAGGATCAGTCCAAGGCGTTGCAAACCGCCGCCGACCGTATCCGCGCCTATGCCGAACATCAGAAGCTCGAATCCTGGAGCTATACCGAAGCGGACGGCACCGTGCTCGGCCAGAAGATCACCCCGCTCGACCGAGTCGGACTGTACGTGCCCGGCGGCAAGGCCGCTTATCCCTCCTCGGTCTTGATGAACGCGATCCCGGCCAAGGTCGCCGGCGTCCCTGAACTGATCATGGTCGTGCCGGCGCCTAAAGGCGAATTGAATCGGCTGGTGCTGGCCGCGGCCTATATCGCGGGCGTCGATCGGGTGTTCACGATCGGCGGGGCGCAAGCGGTCGCGGCCCTTGCCTACGGCACGAAGACCGTGCCGCCCGTCGCGAAGATTGTCGGCCCCGGCAATATCTATGTAGCGACCGCAAAAAAACTGGTTTTCGGCCAGGTCGGCATCGACATGATCGCAGGGCCCTCCGAAATTCTGGTTATCTGCGACGGCAAAACCAATCCCGACTGGATCGCGATGGACCTGTTTTCGCAGGCCGAACACGACGAGAATGCGCAGGCGATTTTGATCAGCGACGATCAGGCGTTTCTCGATGCGGTCGAACACAGCGTCAACAGACTGCTGCCCGAGATGGAACGCGCCGCGATCATCAAGGACTCCCTCGCCGGACGCGGCGCATTCATTAAAGTCGAAAGCCTGCTGCAAGCCGCCGAAGTCGCGAACCGGATCGCACCGGAGCATCTGGAACTGTCCGTCGCGGAACCGGAAGCATTAAGCGAACAGATTCGCCATGCCGGCGCGATCTTCCTCGGCCGCCACACCGCCGAAGCGCTGGGTGACTACTGCGCCGGCCCGAATCACGTGCTGCCGACCTCCGGCACTGCGCGCTTTTCATCGCCGCTCGGAGTCTACGACTTTCAGAAGCGCTCCAGCCTGATCAACTGCTCGCCGCAAGGCTCCAGCGAACTCGGCAAAATCGCCTCGCTCCTGGCGCGTGGAGAAAGCCTGACCGCGCATGCGCGTTCTGCGGAATATCGAATTAAAGCCGATTGAAGCGGGCGTAATGCTTTAGTTGCATAGATTGGGTTACGACTGCATGGATGCAGGAGGTAGGGCAACGCAGGGAGCAGTTGCCGAGCCAACCCAACACTTTCGGGCTTCGATGTGTTGGGTTACAGCTAGCGCCTTTTATGCCCTTTCGGGTAAACCCAACCCACACAGGACTTTGCCTCGCTCCCAGACTCCGGCGGTGAGTGACTCTGAATATCCACTCAGCCTGAGCTTGCAAAACCGACTGTTTTACTTTATTTTAGCGAAATCCGTATAGGCTAGGGGTGCTTGCCGTTTCGGCAGGCTGAGAATCACCCTTTGAACCTGATTCCGGTTAATACCGGCGTAGGAAAGCCATCACTTCCTTGCGCCTTGTTTGTTTTTGTTGTTGGAGAAACGCAATGAGCGCTGTCCTAAAAGATTTGACTGCAGACGCGGTCAGCCAGGTCAAAATCGACCCTTATCCCGCCTCGGAAAAAATTTATGTACAGGGCAGCCGCCCGGACATCCAGGTCCCGATGCGCAAAATTACCCTGTCCGATACGCCCGCGCATTTCGGCGCCGAAAAGAATCCACCGCTCTATGTCTATGATACCTCCGGCGTTTACACCGATCCGAATGTCATGGTCGATCTGAAAAAGGGGCTATCCCCAATCCGCGCGAATTGGATCCTGGAAAGAGGCGACACCGAGGAACTGGCAGGCCCGACTTCCGAATTTGGCCATCAACGCCTGCATGACCCTGCAACCGCCCACCTGCGATTCGAGCACATCCGCAAGCCGCGCCGTGCGAAAGCCGGGATGAACGTCTCGCAGATGCATTATGCGAAAAAGGGCATCATCACGCCCGAAATGGAATTCATCGCGATCCGCGAAAACCAGAAGATGGACGAAATGCGCGAATTGTGGAAAGACCAGCACCCGGGCCAGTCCTTCGGCGCCTCAATTCCGGACGTGATCACGCCCGAATTCGTGCGCAGCGAGGTCGCCCGCGGCCGCGCGATCATTCCGGCGAACATCAACCATCCCGAACTCGAACCGATGATCATCGGCCGCAACTTCCTGGTCAAGATCAACGGCAACCTCGGCAACTCGGCAGTCACCTCGTCGATTGAGGAAGAAGTCGAAAAAATGCTCTGGGGCATCCGCTGGGGCGGCGATACGATCATGGATCTGTCGACCGGCAAGAATATCCACGAGACCCGCGAATGGATCCTCCGCAATGCGCCGGTGCCGATCGGGACCGTGCCTATCTATCAGGCGCTCGAAAAGGTCAACGGCAAGGCCGAGGAACTGACCTGGGAAATTTTCCGCGATACCTTGATCGAACAGGCCGAGCAAGGTGTCGATTATTTTACGATCCATGCCGGCGTACGGCTGAAATACGTGCCGCTGACCGCGAAGCGGATGACCGGTATCGTCTCGCGCGGCGGCTCGATCATGGCGAAATGGTGTCTCGCACACCACACCGAAAGCTTCCTGTACACGCATTTTGAAGAAATCTGCGAAATCATGAAGGCTTATGACGTGTCGTTCTCGCTCGGCGACGGCCTGCGTCCGGGTTCGATTTACGATGCGAACGACGCGGCGCAATTCGGCGAACTCGAAACCCTGGGCGAACTGACCCAAATCGCCTGGAAACATGATGTCCAAACGATGATCGAAGGCCCCGGCCACGTGCCGCTGCACATGATCAAGGTGAACATGGAAAAGCAGCTCGAAGAATGCGGCGAAGCCCCTTTCTATACCTTGGGCCCCCTGACGACCGACATTGCGCCGGGCTACGACCATATCACCTCCGCGATCGGCGCAGCAAATATCGGCTGGTACGGCTGCGCGATGCTGTGCTATGTGACTCAGAAAGAGCACCTGGGCCTGCCGAATAAGCAGGACGTGCGCGAAGGCATCGTGACCTACAAGATCGCCGCGCATGCGGCCGACCTCGCAAAGGGCCATCCCGGCGCGCAGGCGCGCGACAATGCGATGTCGAAGGCGCGTTTCGAATTCCGCTGGGAAGATCAGTTCAACATCGGCCTCGACCCCGAAAAAGCGCGTGCATTCCATGATGAAACGCTGCCGAAGGAGTCCGCGAAGATCGCACATTTCTGCTCGATGTGCGGCCCGCATTTCTGTTCGATGAAGATCAGTCAGGACGTGCGCGATTATGCGGCCGAGAAAGGCCTTAACGAAGAGGAAGCCTTACTGAAAGGCATGGACGAGAAATCGGAGCAGTTCCTTAAAGAAGGCGCGGATATTTACCACAAGGTGTAAATAAACAAAAGGCGGCGTATCAAAGCGCCGCCTCGCCCTTTACTGGCTCGCTTCTACCTTTCTTGAATCCCGCGGGCATTTACATATCCCGCAAGCCGCTTAACCTCAGCAGGCGGCCCCTACAAGGGTCGCGCTAAAACCCAAAATCCTCTACCGTCTTGAGTCAAAACCACAAAGCTTCACTCAGTCCGTTCAACTCGGGATTGAGTAATCTTCTTTGCGCATTTGACGATGGGCCGCTTCAATATCGCTTTCTGATCCTGGAGAAGAGCCATTTTTCCAAGCGGGTTTCTTCGAACGGCTTCGAACGGCACTTTCGGCTTCAGCAAGAAACCATCCTTCGTCTCGATAACCATTAGTTCGAGTCCCAAAGTTCAATGGCAAGCAACCCGAAACGCTGTCGGTATAATAACCCGGCCTTTGGCACACAATCCTGCGGTTTCTATAAAGAATTGTAAGCCCCTTCGAACGAAGAAGGCAAAAACGGCGAGTCCGGACTTCTAATTTTCTCTGCTTTAACTTTGCGAAATTTCTTCTGTGTAAGATTCTCGTCCTTAACTCAAGAGAAAAACCTAACGCTATTCATGACTCTCTGTATGTCGAATACCTTGAGTCAAAATAGTCCATTAAAAATAACGTTGTGTTTCATGTTCGACTCCTTATACATTAAACGGCTAAGGGATTATTGACAAGCTGGAGGCTCGGTGTTAGTTTGAGCGTTGCGAAAAAGACATTTGAAACCGTTCAATTTTCGTTAGATTCGTCGGTATAAAAAACAATCAAGCCGTAAAAGGACGATTAATATGAAAATGCACAGCTGTTGTCGACTTTTCTCCACCAAAGTGGCGTTTTTGGCGGCGTTTTTTGCTTTTACCTGTACTTTCCCACCGGTACAAGCTTCCGACCACGCCGACCCCGTTCCCCCGATCAAACTGAAAGGCCTGGACGACGGCCTGATTGGCCTCAATGGCCTGTACGGATTCGTCGATGGCGACCGTCTAGTCGTGATGGTCAACGTAGGGCGGGAACTTATCGACGTTCCCAACGATGTCGCGACAGCGATGAAGGATACGATATACAAGGTCCATTTCGACACCCACACGCCGGCGACTTTCGACAATCCGCTGATGGTGCAACGGTTCGGCGGCAGCATTGCGCCCGAAGCTTGGCCGAATATCGCGCCGGATGCCGCGATCACTTTCCGGATCAAAAAGAATTCCGAAGGCGAGGTCAGCGCGAAGCGCATCGTTTTCCAGTCGGACCCCGTGGCCACGGGATTAAGCAATCCAGACAGCATCCAATACCAGGCAGGGCTGTTTGACGATCCGTTCCTGTTCAACCGGTTCAACAACAAGAACACCGTCGCGATGATAGCCAGCATCCCGCTTTCCTCGTTTGCGGGCAAACCCAGGAACTTCGTGATGTGGGCGACCGCGCACCGAAGCAACGGCGCCCAGTTCGATCACGTCGGCCGCGCCGGCCGAACCCAGCAACCCAGGCTGGATATCCTGAACACCTTGCCCCCCAGCAAGCATGTCCCGGCGATTATCGAAGAACGCAACAAAAACATGATGGACCAGTCGCTGTTGAAGTCCGTATTGAACAAGCAGGTCAAAGACTTCATCAACCGCGAGCTGTCCACCCGGATTCAGCAAATCTTTCAGATTCGCCGTTATGACAGCGACATCCCCGACGTGATGATTTTGAATCTGGACCGGCCGATCGGCTATCCGAACGGCAACGTACCGGGCGACGATGTGGTCAGATACACCTGCATCGAGGGCCAGGGCGAATGCCAATTGTGGGAGATCGCCAGCTTTACCGACGCCTGCCAGCCGCGCCGGACCTATCCGGACAAGCCTCTGCCGAATTCGATGCCTTATCTTGGCGAACCCTGGACCAAGCAGATTTCGAAGGATGAAGTTCAACAACAATGTCAGCTGGAACGCGACAAATTCAACGAAATCGTGCCTCCGGGCTCCCGGTTGCAGCTGAAACCGCTGGCCAAGTAGACGGACGTTCACTGCTTATTACGCACCCATCATAACCATAGCGGCATCGTGCGGGGCTTTCTTCCTCAACCGGGAGAAAGCCCCGTCGTCAATTAGCCGGCTGCACATCAGACGCAATCCACGCTAGAATCCCTTAATATGCGCTCGTTTGCATACTTGTCCCTGCTCATCATGGCCGGCGTCTTCTCGCCGCCGATAGCCGCCGCGCACGAATACTGGCTCGCTCCTTCGTCTTATAATGCTCCCGTTGGCCAAACCCTCGCGGTGCAAGCCTATGTCGGCTCCGATTTCATGGGTGAACTTCGGCCCTTCGCAACGACCCGGACCATCCGCCTGGAAGTTCAGGACAAAGTCCGCAAGGACGTCAAATCCCAAGCCATTAACGGCGATCTGGACCTTACGCATTTGACCGTAGAGGACGAGGGCGGCATCGTCGTGGCCTTTGAAACCAATTTTGTGCCCGTGGAACTGCCGCCCGAGAAATTCGACGAATACCTGCGCAAAGAAGGATTGGAAGGCCCGCTGAAAGCGCGGGAAGCCCTGGGGACTGCCGTAGGGCCGGGACGCGAGCGGTACTTGCGCTGCGCGAAAACCTGGATCGCGGGCAGCGACGGCTCGCGTCTCCAGAAACCGTTCGGGATGCCGCTGGAAATCATTCCCCGCAGCGATCCTTTAATACCCGGCAAGCTGACGGTGCAGGTGCTTTACAACGCGCAACCCATCGAGGGTATCCTGGTGAAAGCCTGGAACCAGCCGCTGGCCAACGGCGCGGTGCCAAGAGACCAGATGGCTCGCGACCCTGTACAGCCCGTCGCCCAGGCGCGGACCGGCAAGGACGGGCTCTCGGTGTTGCAACTCGACGGCACCGGCGAATGGCTGCTCAGTGCGGTTCATATGCAGCCGAGCACGGACAAGCAAGCGGCAGACTGGGAAAGCCGCTGGGCTTCATTGACCTTTGCACGAGCGCCCAAAAAATGAAAGCCGGGCTTGTTCTTTTTTATGTCCGGATCGCGCTGGCCCTGTTCGGCTTGAGCGCGTCCCAAGCCTTCGCCCATTCCGAGCCGTACAGCCATCTCGACATCCGCCTGGAGCCGGGCCGTGCCCACGGCAAAGTGTTAGCCCACATGGTCGATCTCGCCCACGAAAGCGGGCTGGAAAAACCTGAGCGTCTGCTCGAACCGGCCTTCGCCGAGCAGAATCTGGCCATCCTGCACCAAGTGCTCGACTCCCATGTGGGGGTTAAAATCAACGACGAGCCGGTGCATTTTGAATGGCAATCCTTCCAGATCGTCGCCAACCGGCGCTCTTTATCCTTCGACTGGACCGTACCGCTCTCCCGATCCGCCGGCAAGGTGGAGGTATCAAGCCCGCTGTTCCCTTACGACCCACCGCACGAGACCTACCTGAACATTTATGAAAACGGCGAGATTCGTCTTCAAGATCTGCTCGACAAAACCCATCGCAGTGCGACTTATTACAGCGGTAGCATTCAGGGCAAGATCGAAGTCGCCCGCGAGTTCGTCGCGCAAGGGATTCACCATATTTTCATCGGCCCGGATCATATCTTGTTCATCATCGGTCTGCTGCTGCCAGGCGGTGGGCTGCTGCGGCTGCTGAAGATTATTACTGCGTTTACCGTCGCCCACAGCGTGACGCTTGCGCTGGCCACGCTGAAACTGGTGAATATATCACCCGCGATCGTGGAACCGGCGATTGCGCTGAGCATCGTCCTGGTCGGTCTGGAAACCCTGTACGCGCAACGGCGCAGCCGACGCGACTACCGCGTCATATTGGCCTTTACGTTCGGGCTGATCCACGGCTTCGGCTTCGCCGGCGTGCTGGCCGACTTCGGCTTGCCGGAAGGCGCCCTCGGATTATCGCTGGCCTCGTTCAATGTTGGCGTCGAAATCGGCCAGGCCTGCATTGTCTTCGTCGTCACGCCTACCCTGATGGCTCTCGCCGCCCGCAATGCGCTCTATGCCCGGCGCACGGTCTATCTCGGCACGCTCTCCACCATCGCCGCCGGCGGGTTTTGGTTTGTGCAAAGGGTAATAGCAGTTTGAAATAAGGGGATTACCAGGCTAGGCCACACACTGTTGCAATTCAACGGATCGACATTAACTCGGTGCCTGGAAAAGAGGAAGTAATAATTTCTTCCAACCGCTGTAGGGCGTCGGCCCAAGTTGCTAAAGCAAACCGCCTCCCGTATGCTTGCATCCCCGATTTAACCGTAAACAAGACCAAAGCTTCATGAAAGCGGCATTATTGGCAGGCACCCATTCCGGCTGCGGCAAAACTACCTTGACGTTGGCATTGCTGCAGTATTTTCGCCAGCATCGGCACAATATCCTCGCGTTCAAGGCCGGCCCTGATTTTCTCGACCCGTTGTGGCACCGGGCGGTTACCGGCAAGCCATCGTACAATCTGGACACCCGCATGATGGGGGAAGCGGCATGCCGCAAACGACTCGGCCAACTGGCGGACCGCGCCGAATTCGCTTTGATTGAAGGCGTGATGGGATTATTCGACGGCTACTCCGGGGTCGGCGGCGAAGGCTCCAGTCTCGATCTGGCCCGCGTAGTCGGGTGTCCGGTCATTTTGGCGGTCGATGCGGGCGGCATGAGCGGAACGATCGCGGCGGTGGTGATGGGCTTCCACCAGCTTGCCGGACAAAAGGGGGTTCGCCTCGCCGGGGTGATCGCGAATAAAGTAGGCAGCGAGTACCATGCCGCGTTATTGAAGGAAGCGCTGGAAGCCTACCATTTGCCACCTTTGCTGGGCTGGATGCAGCGCAGCGAGAAGACGCTGGCAGAGCGGCATCTGGGGCTCAAAATGCCGGATGAGGCGGCAATTCCGGACTACTCCGCCACACTGCATATCGACCAGGAAGCGTTGTTGCAGGCTTTCTCGGAAGTTCCCCCTGTTGCTCCGCTAATTCCCGATCAGCCGCAGCTGGCGGGTCGAACGATAGCGATTGCGAAAGACAACGCCTGCTGCTTTATCTATCCCGCCAATCTGGACTGGCTTAAGAGTCACGGGGCAAAGACCGTTTTTTTCTCTCCAATAGCGGGCGAGCGTGTGCCGGAAGAAGCCGATGCGGTATGGTTGCCGGGGGGCTATCCCGAATTGCACGCGGAGCAGTTATCCCGATCCGCCAGTTGGGATTCGCTGCGAGATTGCGCCGACGCCGGCATGCCAATTCTGGCCGAGTGCGGCGGCGCGATGCTGCTTGGCAAAGCCCTGGTCGACCTGAACGGCCGCCATTGGCCGATGGCAGGGATTTTCCCCTATGTCTCGGTCATGCAGCCGCATCTGGCGGCGTTAGGCTACCGCGAAGAAGCCTCAGGCGTTAAAGGCCATGAGTTTCATTTCTCCACGCGGGAGCAGGATCAAGGATTGGGGCCGGCCTTCGACGTCTTAACAGGCGATAAAGGCGTGCGCTATCGCAATGTCCGGGCCTCCTACGTGCATTGGCTCTTTTCGGACGATCAAGATCAGGTTGTCAACTGGTTTGGAGCTCAAAAAGAGGATTTGAGAGTATAAGTTTGTGCTGTTTCCCGGCTAAACAGGGACTAAAGCCCTACGTACCGCTTCGAATTCGCTCCGGCAATTTCCTTGACCAGCTTCGGAACCAGGTAGCCGGGCAATGCGGCCTGCATTTGCCGAATCAGTTCCAAAGCTTCCGCTTCCTCAACCTCGAAATGGCCCGCCCCGCTGACTTTGTCCAGCAGATGCAGATAATAAGGCATCACGCCGTTTTCAAATAAACGCTCGCTCAGCGCGGCCAGTTGAAATGAGTTGTCGTTCACACCACGCAACAGCACGGACTGGTTCAGCTGGACGATGCCTTTTTGCTTCAGCAAACGGCAGGCCTCGCTGACCCGTTCGGTGATTTCGTTCGGATGATTGCAGTGCACGACCAGCACGACCGGTTTGGCGCTTTGGCTCAGCACGTCGAGCAAACCCAGGGTAATCCGGGCCGGCAATACGATCGGCAGACGGCTGTGGATCCGGATCCGCTTTACATGCGCAATTCCGGCGAGCTGCCGGAACAGGCGCTGCAGGCGATCATCGCTCAACAGCAAAGGATCGCCGCCGCTCAGGATCACTTCCGTAATATCCGGATTCTCGCGGATATAGCGCAGCGCGGCGATTTCCTTTTCCTTGCCGAGCTGCAGGTCCGCGTAGGGGAAGCTGCGGCGGAAGCAGTAGCGGCAGTTGATCGCGCAGCTGCCGGTATTGATCAGCAACACACGTCCGCGGTATTTGTGCAGCACGCCGGCGGCGTTCGCCGCTTCGAGATCGCCGACCGGATTGTCGGTGTAGCCCGGGAAATTCCGCATTTCGTCCCGAACCGGCAGCACCTGCCTGAGCAGGGGATCGTCGGGATTGCCTTTTTCGATCGCCTCGGCGAAGCTGCGGGGGACTTTCAGCGCGAAGGTTTTCGCGGCCTCTGGAGCTACCGGCAACTGTTCAACCGAAAGATTCAGATAGGCGCAAAGCTCCTTGATGTCGGTAAAGGCTTCGGCCAGCTGCTGCTGCCAGTTTTTCGCAAAATGGTCGGTTTGTTCGTTAAGTTCCGGCATGAAAGGGCGTTTTTAAGGTTTCTATTGGCAAGGGCCTCTATTATAATGTTTAGATTTTACATTGCTTTAGGTTTGAGGAAATAATGGCCACATACAGCACCAACGAATTTAGAGGCGGGCTCAAAGTCATGCTGGATAATGATCCCTGCGCGATCATTGAAAATGAATTTGTAAAACCGGGCAAGGGACAGGCGTTCAACCGGGTTAAAATCCGCAATCTGAAAACCGGGCGCGTGATCGAAAGAACGTTCAAGTCCGGCGAGACATTGGAAGGCGCGGATGTGGTCGATGTCGAAATGCAGTACCTGTACAACGACGGCGAGTTCCGCCATTTCATGAAGCCTGACACATTCGAACAATACCAGGCCGATGAAAAAGCGGTCGGCGAGGCGAAGCAATGGCTGAAAGACCAGGATAACTGCACCGTTACGCTGTGGAATGACGCACCGTTGGCCGTCACACCAGCAAACTTTGTCGAACTCGTGATCGTCGAAACCGATCCGGGCGTACGCGGCGATACCTCGGGCGGCGGCGGCAAGCCGGCGAAACTGGAAACCGGCGCGGTCGTGCGCGTGCCTTTGTTCGTACAAACCGGGGAGATAATCAAGGTCGATACCCGTACCGGCGAATATATTTCCCGCGTCAAAGAATAATTGCTTGCCGGGTGGAATCTCCCTGAGCTTCCACCCGATGCTTCTTTCTGCATCGCTTTCCTTGCAAGCACCTACGTGCATGGCGTCCCCTACTTCACGACCGTCTGATGACCCATCAAGCCGAATTGGCTGAAAGCGGCTGGCATCCTAGTTGCGGGCCTGAATTTTTACCTTTAAGAGCACGCTTGCTGCGACAGATTCGCGAGTTTTTCTGGCAAAGGGAGGTGCTCGAAGTCGAAACGCCCTTGCTAAGCCAGGCCATCGGCACCGATCCTCAACTGTCTTTTTTCAGCACCGAGTTCGATTTTTATCCTGCCCGGCAAACGCTTTATCTGCAAACCTCGCCCGAGTTCGCAATGAAGCGCCTGTTGGCCGCAGGCTCCGGTTCGATTTATCAGATCTGCAAGGCATTCCGGAATGGCGAAGCCGGGCGCTTTCATAACCCCGAATTCACGCTGCTCGAATGGTACCGGGTCGGTTTTCGCCTGGCCGACTTGATGGACGAGTGCGAGGCGCTGATCGAGGACCTGTTTACAGCTCACCGAACGCTGCATCCGGCCCAGCGGATCAGTTATTGTTCGCTCTTTGCAGAGTACACCGGCCTGAACGCCGCCGAATTTTCGCAGGCCGATTATTGCGCTTATGCCGAAGCCTGCGGACTCTCTGAGGCAATCGCGATTTGCGGCGACGATCATGTCACTTGGCTCGATCTTTTATTCAGCCTCCAGATTCAGCCGCATCTGGGAGCCGGCCGCTTATGCATGGTTTATGGCTATCCGGCCTGTCAGTCTTCATTGGCGCGTTTGAATGACAAGAATCCGAAGATCACCGACCGCGTCGAGCTGTTCATCGACGGCGTCGAACTGGGCAACGGTTTTTTCGAATTGGCCGATGCGGAGGAACAAAGCCGACGCTTCGACCGGGAAATTGCGATTCGGAAGCAACAGAATTTGCCCCCTGCAGTAAAAGACGAGCGCCTGATCGCGGCATTAGCGGAAGGACTGCCCGATTGCTCGGGCATCGCGATTGGGATTGACCGCTTGCTGATGGTGCTATACGACAAATCCTCTATCGAGGATGTACTCGGTTTTCCAATATCCCGAGCATAAGCTGTGCAAATAAATTCTTATGTTATAATCCGATCGAGCTCCCTATAAATCAGAGATTGCCGTTCTCTTTCACCTTCCTAATGATGTCAAAACCGTTTGCCCGCCTTTTTTTGCTGTGCCTGCTGTTGTCCCAGACGGTTGCAGCCGATGAGGAATTCATCGTAACCGACATCAAGGTAAAAGGTTTACAACGGATTTCCCAGGGCACCGTCTATAACTATCTGCCTGTCAATGTCGGCGAAAAGTTTTCGTTAGACAACGCCGGCCCCGCCATCAAGGCACTGTTCAAAACCGGTTTCTTCAAGGATGTATCGCTGGAACGGGACGGTTCTACTTTGATCGTGAATGTGGTCGAGCGGCCCTCGATTGCCAAGATCTTGATCGAAGGCAACAAGGATCTGAGCAAGGACGATTTAACCAAGGCGCTGGACTCGATCGGGTTGTCGGAAGGCAAGGTGTTCAACAAGCAGGTCCTCGACAAGGTCGAGCAGGAATTGAACCGGCAATATCTGAGCCACGGCAAATACGCGTTAAAGATCAAGACCGAGGTCAGCAATCTGACCCGTAACCGTGTCGGGATCCATATCAAGATTTCCGAAGGCCGCGTTACCAAGATCAAACAGATCAACATCGTCGGCAATAAGGCTTTTGATGACGAAACCCTGCTCAAGCAGTTGGAATTGAGCACGACGAATTTGTTGTCCTTCTACACCAAGAACGACCAGTATTCGAAACAAAAACTGCAGGCCGATCTCGAAACCTTGCGTTCGTATTATCTGGACCGCGGCTACATCAATTTTTCGATCGAATCGACGCAGGTCGCAATTACCCCCGATAAAAAAGACATTTATGTCACAATCAATGTGAAGGAAGGGGATGTCTATACGCTCGACAAGGTCAAGCTGGCCGGCAACCTGATCGTGCCTCCCGAGCAGCTGATCAAGCTGGTCAGCATCGGTCCCGGCGAAATTTTTTCCAGAAAACAGGCAACCGAAACGTCCAAAGCAATTTCGGACCGCTTGGGTGATGAAGGTTATACCTTCGCGAACGTAAACATGGTGCCGGAAATCAACGAAAAAAACAAAACGGTCGTGATGACCTTTTTTGTCGATCCGGGCAAACGGGCCTATGTCCGCCACATCAATTTTGCCGGCAACACGAAAACACGCGATGAAGTGTTGCGCCGGGAAATGCGGCAAATGGAATCGAGCTGGGCGTCCGGCTCGAAAATCGAACGCTCAAAAACACGTCTTGAACGCCTGGGTTATTTTGAAGACGTCAATGTCGAAACTCCGCAGGTTGTTGGATCCGCCGATCAGATCGACGTGAATTACAAAGTGACTGAAAAAGCATCGGGCAACTTGTCGGCCGGTGTCGGCTTTTCGCAGGTGCAGGGGATCGTGCTGAACGCGAACATTTCCCAGGACAACGTCTTCGGTTCGGGTAAGCGGGTCAATCTGGCCTTCAATAATAGCAATTATATTACCAGCTATCAGTTCGGCTTTTTTAACCCCTACTTTAATGTGGACGGCGTCAGCCAGGGTTATAACCTCGGCTATACCAGCCGCGATGCCAGCACCATCAATATTGCCCGGTATTCGACCGATGTCGCAAATGCCGGCATCAACTTCGGCATTCCTTTAAATGAATTCGATAACTTACGCTTCGACGCGGATATCAAGCATACCTCGCTGAAAGAAACTGACTTTTCTTCGGTTGAAATTAAAGATTTTATCGCCCAAGAAGGCGATAGTTTTCTGACTTTTGCTCCTGCAATCAGCTGGATACACGATACTTTAAACCGGGCGATCTTCCCGAACAAAGGCGGACAACAACGGTTTTCTGCAATGGCTACTGTACCCGGTAGCGATCTTGAATATTTTAAAATTAACTATAAACATCAGCTTTACCTTCCGATCGCTAGGGATTTTACCTTAAGGCTCTTGGGGGATATCGGTTACGGCGATGGTTACAGCAAAACTGATTCTTTGCCGTTCTTTGAAAATTATTTCGCGGGCGGAACAGGGTCGGTCCGTGGTTATAAGAACAACACTTTGGGGCCTAGAGATCATCGCTGCGTTCGCCCTGTGGTGTTTAATCCTACGACCAACCCTTGTCAGGTACAGGTAGCCAATTTCCCCATCGGAGGCTCCACTAAAGTGGTCGGCAGCGCCGAATTGTTTTTTCCCGTGCCGTTTTTATCCGATGTTAAATCGGTCAGGTTAGGCACTTTCTTCGATGCCGGTACTGTCCAAAACGGCTTCAATTTTAGCGAGTTAAAGTATTCCGCCGGTGTCTCCGGCGAATGGCTGTCTCCCTTCGGCGCACTTTCGGTCAGTGCGGCCTATCCACTGAATGCCCAATCAGGGACCGCAACCGACCCAGGCGATCAAAAACAGTATTTTCAATTCAACTTCGGACAAAATTTCTAAAACAAGTTGTTTTGGTTTAAACCCACTTATCCCCTATAATCTATAAAATTTACCTTCAATTCATATCCTTTCAATTCTCTGGAGAACTGAGCCACAATGAAAACCAAAATTGCATTATTTCTGGGCTTACTGCTCGCTTCAAATATTTGTTTCGCCGAGCTCAAGGTTGGCATCGTCTATATGAATACAGTGCTCAAGGAAGCTCCGGAACTGAAGCGCCTCGAACAGGAATTCTCCTCCCGCGTCAAGAAAATCAAATCGCTGGAAACTGAACTGAAATCTCTGGAAGACAAATTGAACCGGGACGGCGCGGTCATGAGCGAAAGCGAACGCACCGGCCTGGAAAAGAAACTTCGGGACAAATCGCTCGATTATAAACGGGTCAGCGAAGAAACCGGCTATGACTTGAATACCCGTAAGAACCAGGAACTCGGCAAACTGCAGCGCCGTATCGTTGAAGCCGTCCAGGCAATTGCCAAAGAGCAAAGCTTCGACTTGGTATTGTATGATGGTGTGCTCTTCGCCAACGATAAGCTGGATATTACCGCACAGGTTCAGAAAAAACTGGCATCAGCGCAATAAACCTGCCGGCTCTTCTTCATTCCTTTATTTAAATCGATACGAATGACAGCGATCGTGCCTCTGGACAGCTATCCAGGTCGCCGCCATTCGTAATTTGAATGACGGGAATTACACCTCATCATCAAAGCGATCTGCACCATGTCCGTTAAGTTAGATATTTTACAAATACAGAACTTTTTACCACATCGCTATCCTTTTCTACTGGTCGACAAGGTCATCGAATGTGAGCCTGGGGTCAGATTACTAGGGGTTAAAAACGTTACCTACAATGAGCCTTTTTTTCAGGGCCATTTTCCGCAAAAACCGATTATGCCCGGGGTCCTGATCATCGAAGCGATGGCGCAAACTACCGGTCTTTTGGCGTCCGAAACCGCTCGCGAAGAACTTTCCGGCATGATCTATTATCTGGTCAGCGTCGATAAGGCTAAATTCAAACGCCCTGTCGTTCCAGGCGACCAATTGATGCTGGAAGCCAGATTTTTGAAAAGCAAGCGCAATATCTGGGCATTTGATTGCTCTGCCGAAGTCGATGGTGAATTCATCGCCAGCGCTGAAATCCGCTGTGCAGCCGTGGTAAATTAATTTTGATTGATTCAACCTCTATCATCGATAAACGCGCTGAATTGGCCAGCGACGTTTCTGTCGGCCCTTATTCGATAATTGGCCCTGACGTAAAGATCGATTCCGGCACCGTCATCGGCTCACATGTGGTGATCAAAGGGCCGACGTCCATTGGTAAAGACAACCGCATCTTTCAATTTTCTTCGATAGGTGAAGATCCTCAAGATAAAAAATATGCTGCCGAGCTTACCCGGCTTGAAATCGGCGACCGTAATACGATCCGCGAGTTCGCTACGATGCATCGGGGCACGCAACAGGATCAAGGCCTCACCAAAATCGGTAATGACAATCTGTTCATGGCCTATACCCATGTCGCGCATGATTGCGTGATTGGCGATGATGTTGTTATGGCCAATGGCGCCTCTTTAGCCGGACATGTCTACCTGAACAGCCATGCGATTCTGGGCGGTTTCACGCTAGTTCACCAATTTACCAAAATCGGCCGATACAGCTTTGCGGCAATGGGCAGCGCGATCACTCAAGACGTACCGCCATTCGTGATGGTCGGCGGCAAGCCTACCAAGCCTCATGGAATTAACGCGGTGGGAATGGAGCGCAAGGGCTTCTCACCGGACGACATTCGGCTGATCAGAAAAGCTTATAAAATCATTTACAAGATGAATCTTCGTCTCGAGGAGGCGATCGGGGAGTTGCTGAATCTTGAGGGCAATAATACCCATCTGGATGAATTGGCGGATTTTTTGCGCCATGTCAGCCGCGGCATCTTGCGTTAACCCATCTCCAAGCTATCTCACCTATGGTAATTGCCCCGGTATCGGAACGCCGCCTGATTGCCGGGGTCGATGAAGCCGGACGCGGGCCGTTGGCCGGTCCTGTGGTGGCCGCAGCCGTCATCCTCGACCCGGAAAAGCCCATAACCGGTTTAGCCGACTCGAAAACATTAAGTGAAAAAAAACGCCTGTCGCTTTATCAAATCATTCAGGAAAAGGCGCTTGCCTGGTCTGTAGCCGAAGCCAATGTCGCCGAAATCGATCAACTGAACATTCTGCAGGCTACCCTTCTGGCCATGCAAAGGGCTGTCAACCAACTAACGGTCAAACCGGATCATGTGCTGGTCGACGGCAATAAGCTGCCGGTTTTAGCGATTCCGGCGCAGGCGATCGTGCAGGGTGATCGAAAAATTCAGTCCATTAGCGCGGCTTCGATTATCGCCAAAGTTCACCGCGACCTGATCATGCAAGATTATGCAAGAGAATATCCCGGCTTTGCGTTTGATCTGCATAAAGGATATGGTACTCAAAAACATCTGGCGGAACTCGTACAGTTTGGTCCACTAACCATTCACCGCAAATCATTCAAGCCGGTAAAAGATCTTTTGCCACAACAATTGAAGATGTACTGATAACGCTTTAAGAACTTTGAATAAGTTGGACTTTCATAATTTGAAGACACCCTAATTCATTGCATTTTAAAGGAAACTCATTCGAAGAAAATGGATGTCAAAGCAATATTGGGCAACGGTCTTCGCGGGGCGCGTAGTTTCTTGCACTCACTCATTAGACCATTCCATGATCACATAACTACTACACATCATTCACTCGGTAACCGTCAGGGATTTGTTTCGAATTATCGGACTATTAGAACTTCTTGAATAGCTTGCGCCATATCACTGCATCGCGTATGGACGAAATGGATCAAGTAGGCGAGTACTTCTCGTTCACTGATTGATGGGGGGTGACGAATCATCGGTCGGCAAGCCATTGATATTTCTGACTAACAACTTCACTGCTCTGTTACCCACGATTTGTGTCCTCTACCTCTACAACAGCCGCTGGCGGATCGAATTGTTCTTTAAATAAATCATAACTATGCTTATAATCAATTAAATCTATTCGATACTTAGCCGGGCATATTTAAAAAGGTATCTAGTAATTTCGGATGTCGTCCTTCAACAGATAAAACCTCCCAAATAACATGGCCTTCCATCCAGTTTTCTATGCTTTCAATTGCGGTACTTATTGGTGCCATATCTATTGGCTTTTCTCTTTCTTCACCGGACTCTTTTAAGCTTACTATCACCTCCTGTTTTTTAGTTTGAAACTCTGTTGCACAAGTATTGACTTCTTTCATTACAGCATCAACTGCTGTTTTAAAAGTAAGTGCGGGATTTATTTCCATATAGTGGAGAACAAGGTTTTCATTTAAACCTTCACTCTTTTCTTTGCTCCCGGAAAGTACATCATTAAAATAACAGATATGATCTTTTCCAAGCCGAGCAAGATGATTGTCTTCCAAAATCTCCCGTTCTTTCTGAGTTAGAGATATATTTTGTAAAGCAAAGGCAATTTCAAACACGAAATCAACTGCGCCTGCTTGGTGTCGAGTGCTGTTTAACAATGACAGTGATATTTGAAGATCAACAGAAGATTTTCCTTCAGCCAAGTCTTCTTGCTTTTTTCTTGTTCCAGCTTCGGTTACGCAACCTTTTTTGTACTTTAAGAACCCTTCATATACATATTTGATTAGAGAAGGATCTACTATTGCTCTTAACCTTTCACCAACATTATGCAACCCTGCCAATAAACCTAAAATAATGGGCGCTTTATTATCAGAAAGAGCACCGGGTAATGTATATTCTTCTCCCTTTAAAGCTTTTAAATATTCATCAAAAATTTCATAAACCAATTTTTTATTTCTACTGATATCTGAATTTCTGGCATCTAATAAGTCATCGTTAATAAACAGCCATGCATTAACATCACTGGCAATTTTTAATGCTTCTTTCCCTACTTTTGGAAGTGTTGCAGCGGCAAGCAATACAATATTAGTTTTTTTCATCTTTGCCACTTGGTTTTGTACTTTTTGGAGAATATCTTGGGATAAATGATGGGTATTCGTCGGATCTGGTACGATATTCATGTCATGAAGCCACTGAATGCTATGATTTTCTAATCCAAAAAAATTAGGATTAATAAATACCTCGCGTTCTGATGTTTTGACAAACCTGCACACTCCCTTAACTTCAACTCCGTCTATGAATCCAAGATTAAAAGAATAAGTTCTATCTTTATAAACTTGTTGGGCATTTTTAACAAGTTGTCTCAGATTAAGCGGCCTCTCTGGTATGATCCATCCACACGATGATTCTAGGTTTTTTATTTTGGCAATATAAGGATGCTCAGGGAATTCTTCGGTTGACATAAGCCCACTACTATTCTCTTTATGAACCACAAAATCTTTTTGTTCAGCATCTCCCATTGTTGCTGTCATTGATAGGTCTTCAGCCGCATTTTGTTTTTCCATAACCAGAGCTTTAATTTTAAAGAGATTTATGTAATTAAGTCTTGATTTAACATTATTAAACCATTCAAAACGTACCAAACAACTATCGTTCATATTGTCGTCACTATAAATTTTTATCTATTTTTCCTAAGATAAAAACCATAAGAAATATTGTCTTATTATCGTGCCTTCACGACCTTGACGTTTAAAATAGATTCCCGGTCAGAAGAATACAAACTCCAACGTCCTTTTCCACCTTTTTTGGCTTCATACATTGCCATATCAACATTTGTCATCAGTTCTTCCACATCCTTGCCATGTTGAGGCATCAATACTATACCGATACTCGCTGAAATCAGATATTCCTTATTGCCAAACTGAAACTTACGTTCGACCAATCTCTCAATAAGTGAGGAGGCGAATGCCTCAGCACCGATACAGGTTGTCGTTGGCATCAGCACGGCAAATTCATCACCTCCCAATCGGGCAATTAAATCTGACTTACGTGCCCGCGTACGGAGTTCGTTCGCAAAAATCACCAGTAAAGCATCGCCCGCCGCATGTCCACTAGAATCATTAATGGTTTTGAAATGATCCAGGTCAAGCAATAGCAAGGCACTGGAATTACCACTACGGGCTGAATCGGCCATGCTTCTTTCCAGTTCTTCATAGAAGCGTAAACGATTAGCAAGTCCCGTGAGAGGATCGTGATGTGCGAGCCAGCGACTCCGATTTTCAGCTACAATACGGTCGGTCGCATCCATACCAACAGACAGTACCACGGCAGCGTCTTGATGGCTCGCACCCAAAAAGGTGTGAATCCAGATAATATGCCGCATTTCTCCCTTCAGATCGATAATGGAGCCCTCATGCTCAAGCCGATGCAGAGAAGCCGAAAACAGATCGCCCCGCCTGTTACGATATTGTTCTTTGCCTTCATCATCTTGAAGTAAGTCGACAAATACGCTTTCTCTAAGATGTTCCTGAGAGAGTCCAAGTATCTGCGACATATACCGATTAACCATAAGCAACTTGCCATTATTGCTTTGCGTTAAAATCATCACTTGTACGCTGTCCAAAATACTTTGGATGAAGTCCCTATCGGCGGCCAAAGCATGCTGACTTTCCTCGATTTGGCGCGTCAAATCGATAGAAGTCTCATACAGCACATCGATTTCATCACGTTTATTAGATAAAGGTTTAAGCAAATCAAAAGCTTGATAAGCTTCTTCATAACCTCCCCAGGCTACCAATGGCAAAGTTTTTGCCAAATAATTTAGCCGACGCAGGGGCTTACGCAACAGCAGAAACAAAAACACTTCCGCTAACAAGAGTGAGGCTATTATCAACAGCAAACTGTCCATGTTCGACTTTTTCAACACCGAACTCTCCTCGGTTACATCGGAAATAAATACCAAATACCCGTTGGCATCGGAAATGACTTGCTTAAGAGGAATTGCATTAAATACATAGAAACTATCTTTCCATGGCAACCAAACATCGGGGGGAATATCTTCCGGCGATGCGAAACGTTCAGACAGATCTTCGATAAAAGGCTTTAATATCAAAGCATGAGTTAAGGCCGTTGTATACAAGCCCCAGCCCGGAAAAACTTGGTCAATTTTTTCGGAACTGGCTGGTACTAAAATGCCGATATCTACACCGGTTGCAGTAGAAAACTCCATAACTAGATCGGTAATCCGCTGACTCATGCCAATGAAACCTACATGTTCGCCATCTGCAAGCAACGGCATTACCGTATTTAACCAACACTGGGACTGGCAATCCAAAACGGCTCCCGGCTGCTCATTCTTTTTAGCATGCTCGATGGTATTTATCATCGAAGGCATCGAGACTGCACCGTTGCTGTCAGGAGACCAATTCCACCGGGTTACACCCTGTTTATCAAAAATTACAATTCTTTCGACGTCCAATTCATAGCGCACACTGGAAAATTTCTGTTCCAGTTCATCTGATTGAATCAGGCCACCAGGTATTTGCAAAAGTTTGGACAAATTGCCTAACGAGGCAATTACAATGCTCAGCCGTTGCAGCCGATCAATGGAATGGTTAATAAGCCCTTTTAGTTCTGCGCTCCATGCCGCCTGGCTTTGTGCATGCTGAGTTTTAACTTGTACCTCTAAGTACCAGTAATTCAATCCTCCGAAGGCAATACCCAAGGAAAACAGCAGCAGACTCAGCGATGCCAGCCACTTCCGATGCAAACTAGCGAAACGCGGCCTACGTCTGGCTTGAAGGAAATCCTCAGCCATTCAAATACTCAAAACCGAAAAGACAACATTGTAGTAATCATACTAAAATGCGACGAGTTTCCGGGGTTGTTCAGCGAGGGATTATCTGTCTCGTTCAACCATGCGGTGCCATTTACGTAATGATAATCTGCCGCCAGCAAAAAATTGCGCGCGAATTCCCAGCGCACGCCCGCAGTCAGGTCCCTCGCGTAAAAACGATGGGGGGCCACCATTCCCCTCGTCATTTGCGACATTTCTCTACCATCTCGGTCGTCGCGGTTAAGATGCAATACATCATAGCGAAGCACCGCTGAAAAATTCGGAGTAAAACGGTATTCGCCCTGCACATAGAAGTTTTCAGATGTATTTTGCTTCCAGGTAGGAAAATTTTGTAACGACTGAGAATATCCGTTACGTTCGCTATCGATCCAACCGTATTCAGCCGTCAGCGACCAATGCTCCTCATTGTATTGCGCCGAAAACAGCGGAAAGGTAATTTTGGTCTTACCGTTTTGATAAAACGCATTCGATGAATGAAAATCGCGTTCAATATCGACGATAGAAAACAGTAACTTTACACGCCCCCCCATCCATTCATAAAAACTTCTCCCTATAAACGCAGGACGTCCTCCAAAACTGCCCTGCGCCGGAGGTAACACCGAAGGGATGCCTGTCCAAAATGCTGCCACCCCTCCTGAGTTATCCTGAGTATCGAAACTAAGAAACTCTAAGCCATACCTGTGTTCACCATAGGTATAACGACCATAAAGCGCTCCTCCGTCACCTGAAAGCATCCCCTGGCGCAGGGCCAGCGTATCGAAATAAATCGATTGGGGTAATAACACGGTAGGCCGAGTCCACAAAACATCACGGGTGTCATTAAATAAGCCGAACGGAAGCTTAACTCGACCGCCGCGAACACCGAGCACCAAAGCTGAATCTAAGAATGTATGGCTATAATCCGCCTGTGCAAAATCGAGACGAAGGCCTTGCGTATCGGAACCGCCCGCATCCCGATATAAACCTTGTGCAGAAATCAATAAATTGGGTAACGGTTTTACAGAAGTTGTAAGACCCATTTCCCTAAAATCCAGGCTGACGTCGCGGCTTGTACCAAAGACTTGATAATGATCGGTATAAGTTGCTCCCTGACCTACAAAACCATGCACCTGAACTTTGCCATCCAGCCATTCCAGTGCCGACGCTTCCGTTGGCATCAGTACCAGCAGTAAGGAGCAAAGAATCAGCGGAGCAGCTTTGCTGAAATTAACGCTAAAATTAACTAATTTCACCATACTCCCCTTATTTTTTATCCGTATAGCCAATAGAGCCTGGCGTTGATTCGATACGGGCTCGCATTTCTTCTTCCGTCTCCACCATAGTAGGTGACACCCCAGTTCCTGAGAAAACCAACCGGTCCCACGCCGAACGTAATTGAAACGGATAAACGCCCAAAATTTCTTTTGCAAAGCGAATATGCAACGGGTGATTATCTGGAAGCACAAATACATGAATAGGGGAGCCATCAGGCCAGGAGCTCAGGCGCATGAAGAATATTTCTCGCACCATTTCGGGGGTCAACTGTTTAACGTTTTTACTAGAGTCTATTAAGCGAACTTTTGAATCATCCGCCTGTAGAGTCATATGGGGGAATAGCATGATCGCAGATAAGACAATAACTCTGCGGAAGTTGAGCAAGAGCGAAAAAATCGTCTGTACGGTTTGAGCAATCAGCCGGACCGTGGGGGAAGCTTTGCCGCACCACCCGAGGCTAGGCCGCTGCATGGGTATTCCATAAATAATAAGATGATCCAAACAACTGAGCCCAAACAAAGTGCAATGTGTCGACTGAAAATACTATCAACGTTCGGCTATATAATTTGAGCCGTAGCAGTACGGATACCAGCAATATTGAAAGCTGATTAGCACGAATAACGCAATCCATAATTCCATGAATTATCGAAATAATCCTAACTTCCAGACGATATAGATAACCGCGTAGTAAGGGGCGCTTCAATTCATCAATGAAAAGGGAATAGCTGTATCTCATCAGCAAAATATAGCACAGGCTTGCATTTATAAAAGTTTATGCGACCCAAATCTCATTTTTATTCGGCTGTTTTTTGCACGAAACGCGCGCCGTTTTTACCAAGCTCTGGATAGAAGTTTAAAAAAGCCCATCTCTGAACCAATCTAAACAAGACTTATAAGGGGGAAAATTTTTAATCGTCAACTGTAAATTCAGTAAACGATGAAGGGAAGCGGCTTTCGTTTGCAGGCCTCAAACGAAAGCGAATCGTGGTAAGTTTACTTGATTTGCCCGATGATCCCATCGAGTTCTTCCAGGCTGGAATAAGCAATGATCAGCTTGCCGGCGCCATTTCTTTTATGGTCAATTGAAACTTTCGCACCTAAACGGGACGTCAGATCCTCCTGCAGGCGCAACGTATCGCGATCGAGGATTTTGGGGTTTTCTGCTTTGAGAGTAGGAGACAGAAGCTCTTTGACCAGCCGTTCAGTGGCTCTGACCGTCAAGCCTTCCTTGTCTACTTTGTACGCGGCCACAACCTGCTTCTGTCCTTCTAATCCGAGCAGAGCACGCGCATGGCCCATTTCGATATGTTTATTCAGCAGCAGTTTTTTGACTTCCGGATGCAAGTCCAATAGCCGAAGCAAATTGGTCACCGTAGCTCGCGATTTACCGACCGCATCGGCAATCTGCTGATGCGTCATTTCGAATTCGTCGAGTAACCGGGCCAAGGCCTCGGCTTCTTCGAGCGGATTCAAATCTTCGCGCTGGATATTCTCGATCAATGCGACCGCCATCGCGGTGCGGTCGTCGATCTCCTTTACCACGACCGGAACTTCATGCAAGCCGGCCAGTTGCGCCGCACGCCAGCGTCTTTCGCCGGCGACGATCTCGTATTTCTCGCTCTCGAGCTGTCGCACCACCACCGGCTGGATTACGCCCTGAGCCTTGATCGAATCAGCAAGCTCCTGCAGTTTTTCCGGATTGATATCCCGGCGCGGCTGATATTTACCGCGCTGCAGAAACTCGATTGGCAAGGTATGCAGCGCATGCGAAGGAGATGAAGACGGCGCTATTTCCGTCTTGGCGATTGAAACATCACCGAGCAACGCATTGAGGCCGCGACTTAATCCACGTTTTTTGTTCGACATGCGTTACCGTTTTTCCTTTCTCAACATTTCACCGGCCAGCGCGAGATACGCCAAGGCGCCGCGCGAAGTTCTGTCATAGCTCAATATCGGCAAGCCATGGCTGGGCGCTTCGGCGAGCCGGATATTTCGCGGCACACAAGTTCTAAATACCTTGTCACCGAAATATTCGACCAATTGTTCGGAAACATCCTTGGTCAAACGGCTGCGATCGTCAAACATGGTCCGTAAAATGCCTTCCAGATGCAGCTCGGGATTGACGGTGTCCTGAATACTCTTGACCGTGCTCATCAAGGCCGACAAGCCTTCCAATGCATAATATTCGCACTGCATCGGAATCAATACACTGTTCGCGGCGACCAATGCGTTCAGGGTCAGCATGTTCAAGGACGGCGGGCAATCAATCAGAATATAATCATACTGCGCCTTGATCGGCACCAGTACCTCGGACAGCCGCCGTTCCCGGCGTTCGGCCTCCATCAACACGACTTCGGCAGCGGTCAGATCGCCATTGCCCGCAATCACCGAAAAACCCAGTTCCGGCAGTTTGAGCACGGTCTGTTCGGCCGGAACTTCTTCCACCAGAAGGTGATAACTCGAATAAACGACTTTCTCTTTATCGACCCCGCAGCCCATCGCCGCATTGCCCTGCGGATCAAGATCTATCAACAATACTCGACGCTTGGCGGCTGCCAATGACGCCGTCAGGTTGACGCTGGTCGTCGTCTTGCCGACGCCGCCTTTTTGATTGGTTACCGCAATAACTTTTGTCACACTTTATCCTACAGGAATTGCATCTTTTTGAATGATCACCAGACAACGCTCCGCTTCGACGCCGGGCGTTTGAAGTGAAACAACGGTCGATTTTACCTTAACTTCCGCCAGCTCATCCCGTGGATTTTGGCCTTTCATCGCCAACAGCACACCTTTATCGTTCAGTAAATGCGCCGTCATCTGAATGATCGAGGGCAAAGCCGCAAAGGCACGGGTAATCACCGTATCGAATTGTTGCTCCGGCTGAAAAGTCTCGACCCGGTTATGGCAAACCTCGACATTACCGAGTTTCAACTCCAACACCGCCTGCTGCACGAAGCGGGTTTTTTTCGCATTGCTGTCCAGCAGGGTAAATCGGGTCCCGGGCAAAAAAATCGCCAACGGGATACCCGGCAGGCCGGCACCTGTGCCGATGTCAATTACGCGTTCGCCTTTGATGTAAGGCAAGACTGCAAGACTATCGAGAAGATGCAGTCTCGCCATATCTTCATGGATTCGGATCGCGGTCAGGTTATACGCTTTGTTCCATTTCTCGATCAGCTTCAGAAAAGCCAGCAACCGGTCGATTTGCGCTTCACTCCAGGAGATTTGCAGAGTATTCAGACCGGCTTCCAGAATATGGCGGCAGGATTCCATCAGGCGCTTTTCTTTTTCAGATAGATCAATAGCAGCGAGATTGCCGCCGGGGTGATCCCGGGAATCCGCGAAGCCTGGCCCAGGGTTTCCGGCCGCTGCTTACGCAGTTTCTCGCTGACTTCGTTCGAAAGCCCAGGCACACCAGTATAATCGAGCGTCTCAGGCAGGCGCAGGTGGTCGTAGCGGAGCGCCCTTTCGATCTCGCTCTGCTGGCGGACGATATAACCGGCATATTTCGCCTGGATTTCGACCTGTTCCCCGACCTGTTCCGGTACATCGGCGCCCTTATCATAAAAAGACAACAGCCGTGCCACATCGACTTCCGGCCGGCGCAGCATTTCCAAGAGGTTCACTTCTTTCTGAATCGGCTTGCCCCAATACGTTTCGGCGATAGCCGCCCCTTCCGTTTCCGGCCGTATCCATTCCTTTTTCAGGCCTTCCTGCAGCTCCCCGATGGCATTTTGCTTTTCTTCGAATGCCTGCCAGCGTTCGTCATCGACCAATCCCAAAGCCCGGCCTTGCGGAGTCAGGCGCAGATCGGCATTGTCTTCGCGCAGTTGCAGACGGTATTCGGCGCGGCTGGTGAACATCCGGTACGGCTCCTGGGTGCCGCGCGTGATCAGGTCATCGATCATTACGCCGATATAGGCCTCGTCCCGGCGCGGGCACCAGCTTTCTTTTTCCTGCACCAAAAGCGCCGCATTCAAGCCGGCGATCAAACCCTGCGCAGCCGCTTCCTCGTAGCCGGTCGTGCCGTTGATCTGGCCCGCGAAAAACAGGCCGTTCATGTGTTTGGTTTCGAGCGATGTCTTCAGATCGCGCGGATCGAAAAAATCGTATTCGATCGCGTAACCGGGACGCACGATTTCAGCGTTTTCGAAGCCGAGCATCGAGCGCACGAATTCGTACTGCACATCGAACGGCAGACTGGTCGAGATGCCGTTCGGATAGATTTCGTGGGTATCGAGCCCTTCCGGTTCGACAAAGATCTGGTGCGTGTCGCGATCCGCGAAACGCACGATCTTGTCTTCGATCGACGGGCAGTAGCGCGGGCCGATCCCTTCGATGATGCCCGAGTACAACGGCGAGCGGTCAAGTCCGGAACGGATGATGTCGTGCGTTCTGGCATTTGTGCGGGTGATAAAGCAGGGAATCTGCCGCGGATGTTGCTCGCGCTTGCCGAGGAATGAGAACACCGGCACCGGATCGTCTCCGTGCTGTTCTTCGAGCCTGCTGAAATCAATCGTACGGCCGTCGATACGCGGCGGGGTGCCCGTTTTCAGACGGTCGACCCTAAACGGCAATTCGCGCAGGCGCTTCGCCAACGCGATCGACGCCGCATCGCCGGCGCGGCCTCCGCTGTAATTTTCAAGCCCGATATGAATCTTGCCGGCCAAAAACGTGCCGGCCGTCAACACCACCGCGCGGGCCATGACGCTTAGGCCCATTTCAGTCTTCACCCCGACGACCCGATCACCTTCTACGATCAGATCCGCAACCGTTTGCTGAAACAGTGCCAGGTTCGGCTGATTTTCGAGCATGTGACGTACCGCCTGTTTATAGAGCCGCCGGTCCGCTTGCGCGCGCGTAGCCCTGACCGCCGGTCCTTTGCTGGCGTTCAGAATCCGAAACTGAATACCGCCAAGATCGATTGCCCTAGCCATGCAGCCGCCGAGCGCGTCGATCTCTTTGACCAGATGTCCCTTGCCGATCCCGCCGATCGCCGGGTTGCAACTCATCTGGCCGAGGGTTTCGATATTCTGCGTCAACAGCAACGTTTTCACGCCGGAGCGTGCCGCCGCCAATGCGGCTTCAGTACCGGCATGGCCGCCGCCGACCACGATCACATCAAAATCTTTTTTGAATTTCACAACTGTTTTCTTATCAAACGGGCTGTTATAGTAAACCGGTCTTCCGGATACGAAAGACAATGCACTATTATAAGAGGTAAACGATGAAAAAACGTAGAAATTTGAATGAAATAGAAAATATTCAACGTTTAAATCCGGTCGCGAAGCATGCGCACCGGTTTAATAAGGCGAAGGTTTTTGATGATAAAAGCCAATACCGCCGTAAAGCCAAACATCCCAAACAGGAGGCTTTTCCAAAGGTTCTTGAACGAATTTTTGGCAAAGCCTCCTGTTTAGCTGGAAACAGTCTAGCGCGACTTGATCTTCAAGCTCAGTAGTTTCCGATATAGTCCATTTTCCCGATCGCCAAGCCGTTATGCCGTAGAATCGTATAGGCGATCGTGATATGAAAATAAAAATTAGGCAGTACAAAATGCAATAAATAAGGTTGCCCCCTAAAGCTGACTTCCTTACCGCGTAATTTCAATGTAACCATCCGTTCTTCACTGCCGTCAATTTGCTCGGCGCTGACGCTTTGGATAAAGGTAAGCGTTTTTGCGATCCGCGCCTGCAATTCCGGAAAAGTCGTCTCATTATCCTCATAGACAGGAACCTCCCTACCGGCCAAACGCGCGGCGCAGCCTTTCGCCATGTCCGTAGCGATCTGCACCTGCCGCGCGAGCGGATACATGTCGGGCGCCAGCCGGGCATTAATCAATACGGACGGATCTATTTTCTTTTCTTCGGCGTACTGCACGGCCAGATCGAGTATTTTCGATAAATTATCCAGCATCCGGACAAAAACAGGGACTGAGGCTTGGTACATCGAAAGAGACATGATGAGAGCTCCTGGGGACGAGACGAGTGTCAGTTTGGAATTATTCCCTAGTTACGACAGCGACTACGTAGAAGAATTCCCCCGCCTGATGATTCAGAACGCAGCCCTCGGATTGGAATTTCCCCTGGTGCAAGTAAAACAACCCTAGAGTGAGTTAAAACTGGCCGCATTCATGTTTTAACAGGCCAGTTTTTGAGGCTGGCCACCGCTTAGGATGCTTCTTGGGGCGCCAGTTCTCGGAAAAACTCCCGGAATTCTCCAAAAATTTCCTGATCGATTCACCTAACCGCCACTCCATTTCACCCAGCCCATCTGCGCCGAGAGCAGTACCAGCACACCAAAGGCAATCCGGTAATAGGCGAACACCGAAAAATCGTGCCTGCTGATAAAGCGCAACAGACCGCGCACCGCGAGAAAGGCGCTGATAAACGATACGACTCCGCCGACCGCAAACAGATCCAGGTCGCTCGCGCTGAACAAATCGCGATGCTTATACACATCGTAGAAGGTGGCCGCGAACATGGTCGGGATCGCCAGGAAAAACGAAAACTCGGTCGCCGCCCGGCGGGACAACCCGAAAAACAGGCCACCAATGATGGTTGCGCCGGAACGCGAGGTACCGGGAATCATCGCGACGGCCTGCGCGAAGCCGACTTTCAACGCATCCCGCCAGGTCATGTCATCGATCGTCTCGGCATGAACCTGATGCTTGCGGCGTTCCGCCCAGAGAATCAGGAAACCGCCGATAATGAAGGCCGAGGCGACCACAATCGGATTGAATAGATAGGCCTTGATCTGTTTCAGGAACAAAAAACCGAGGATTGCGGCCGGCAAAAACGCCACGATCATGTTGATCGCGAGACGCTGCGATACCGATTCGGATTTGATGCTGATCAGCGTATGCCAAAGCCGTTGACGGTATTCCCAGACCACTGCCAGAATCGCCGCAAACTGGATCGCGATTTCAAAGACCTTGCCTTTTTCATCGTTGAATCCCAATAATTGGCCGGCCAAAATCAAATGCCCGGTCGAAGACACCGGCAAAAATTCGGTCAAGCCTTCGACGATACCCAGAATCAGGGCATCCAGTAAGACATGCAGATCGGTCATAATTACGTGCGGCGAAGGACGGGGAAATAGGGTGTTTAACGTTTCATCGACTCAAAAAATGCGGCATTGGTCTTGAAGTCTTTCAGTTTGCCGATCAGGAATTCGGAGGCGGCGGTCTCATCCATCGGTTGCAGAATTTTGCGTAGAATCCAGGTTTTTTGCAGCGTGTCGGGATCGACCAGATATTCTTCGCGGCGGGTGCCGGAACGGTTGATGTTGATCGCCGGGTAAATCCGCTTTTCCGCGATCTTGCGGTCGAGGTGCAATTCCATGTTGCCGGTACCCTTGAATTCTTCGTAGATCACCTCGTCCATCCGGGAACCGGTGTCGATCAGGGCGGTCGCGATGATCGTCAAACTGCCGCCTTCCTCGATATTACGCGCCGCACCAAAGAAGCGTTTCGGTTTTTCGAGCGCATTCGCGTCGACCCCCCCGGTCAGAATCTTGCCGGAAGACGGCACAACCGTATTATAGGCGCGGGCCAGACGCGTAATCGAGTCTAACAAAATGACCACATCGTGCTTGTGTTCGACCAACCGGCGCGCTTTTTCGATCACCATTTCGGCGACCTGCACATGGCGGGTCGGCGGCTCGTCGAAAGTGCTCGATATCACCTCGCCGCGCACGCAACGCTCCATTTCGGTTACTTCCTCAGGACGTTCATCGATCAGCAGCACGATCAAATAACATTCGGGATTCTTTTCTGCAATCGCCTGCGCCAGGCTTTGCAGGATCATCGTCTTACCGGCTTTCGGCGGCGATACGATCAGACCGCGCTGACCCTTACCAATCGGTGCAACCAGATCAATGATACGCCCGGTAATGTCTTCGGTAGTGCCGTTGCCTTGTTCGAGCGTGAAGCGTTCTTTCGCGAACAGCGGCGTCAGGTTGGAGAAATAGATCTTATTCTTGGTGTTTTCTGGCGGCTCGAAGTTGATCTGCTCGACCTTGAGCATTGCGAAGTAACGTTCATTGTCTTTCGGGGGCCGAATCTTACCGCTGATCGTATCCCCGGTCTTTAACGAAAATCGCCGAATCTGGCTCGGTGAGACATAAATGTCATCGGGGCCAGCCAGATAGGAACAACCGGGTGTGCGTAAAAAACCAAAACCGTCCTGCAAAATTTCGAGTACACCGTCACCGTAAATATCGTCACCGGCCTTAGCTTGCTTTTTCAGGATCGCAAAAATCAGATCCTGCTTGCGTGATCTGGCGACATTTTCAAGGCCTAGCGATTCGGCGATTTCGATGACTTCACTGATTTGTTTTAGTTTTAACTCGGTTAGATTCATAAAAGGAGGGCTCGACAAAGCGACCACGGCTCAACGCCGCAAGTGCTCATAATTAGGATTAGAATTCAGGGATGCAGATTAACGGACGATGACTGAAGCGCGCTGGAATCAGCGCACCTCATAAGTATAACTCAATATTTCGAACCCGTCCAGTAGGGAGACGGGGCGAATCAGGGGACCGCGTTAAATATTACTGTTGAGAAAAGCGGCAAGCTGTGATTTGGTCAGGGCGCCGACTTTAGTCGCCTCGACCTCGCCGTCCTTGAACAGCATCAGGGTCGGGATGCCGCGCACGCCATAGTGTTGAGGGGTTTTCGGATTTTCGTCGATATTGATCTTCACGACAGTCAATTTGCCCGCGAAGTCCACCGCGATTTCATCGAGAACCGGCGCAATCATTTTACAAGGTCCGCACCATTCAGCCCAATAATCCACCAATACAGGCCCTTTAGCTTTGATAACCTTGTCGTTAAATTCGCTATCGCTTACATGAAGGACTGAGTCGCTCACGCTATTTCTCCAACCATAAAAAAAATTCAACTATAGGGGGGAAGACCTCTTGAGTCAATCAATTTCTGGCTCCGGGTTCAGCCGATCCGATTTTTACGTTATCCTATTAGGCATGAGTACGACACATTTGACTGAAACCCGATTTTCCAACCTCGAATTATCCGATTCGATCCTGCACAGCCTGAATAGTGCAGGCTTTAAATTCTGCACGCCGATTCAGGACCGGGCGCTGCCGCTTCTGCTTAGGGACCGCGATATAGCGGGACAGGCACAGACCGGCACCGGCAAGACCGCGACGTTTTTGCTCGCGACTTTCCAGCGCCTGCTGAATGATACTGAAACCAAGGAAACCGCAAATCAGCCGATCAAGAATCCACGCGCGGTAATTCTGGCCCCGACCCGGGAGCTCGCGATCCAAATTCACAAGGATGCGCTGCTGCTCAGCAAACATCTCAATCTGAAATTCGCGCTGATCTACGGCGGCACCGATTATCAAAAGCAGCTCGAGAAGATCAAATCGAATGTTGATGTGATCATCGGCACGCCGGGACGCATCATCGATTTTTACAAACAGCAGGCATTCAGTCTCGATCATGTCCAGGTCAGCGTGCTCGACGAAGCGGACCGGATGTTCGACCTCGGTTTCATTAAGGACATCCGCTATCTGCTCCGGCGCATGCCCCCGCACGACCAGCGCCTGAACATGCTGTTCTCGGCGACGCTTTCGTACAAGGTGACCGAACTGGCCTACGAGCACATGAACAATCCCGTGCTGATCAAGATCGAGACCGAAACAGTCACCTCGAAATCGATCAAGCAGACCGCGTTCTGTCCTTCGAACGAGCAAAAAATTCCGCTGTTGGTCGGCATCCTGAAACACTACCAGCCGCAGCGCAGCATCATCTTCGTGAACACCAAACGCTGTGCGGAACTGCTGGACGACACCTTGACCGCGAACGGCTTCAAGACCGCGGCACTGAGCGGCGACGTACCGCAGGAAAAGCGCCAGCGGCTCTTAAACGATTTTCAGGAAAACAACATCAACCTCTTGATCGCAACCGATGTCGCCGCGCGCGGCCTGCATATCGCAGATGTCTCGCATGTGATCAATTATGACCTGCCGCAGGATGTCGAGGACTATGTGCACCGGATCGGCCGCACCGCCCGTTTCGGCGCCTCAGGGGAGGCGATCAGCTTCATCTGTGAGGAATATGCGTATTCGATGCCGGAAATCGAGTCCTACATCGGCGAAAAAGTACCGGTGCAACCAGTCACGCAGGATTTGTTGGCTCAGGACCTGATTCGTCCGGAAAGAAAACCGCGTCCGCCGCGCGAAGACAAGCCACATCGGCGCCCGAAAAGTGGCACAGGTCGGCCGCCTAGAGCCCGTCCATCAGCTCCCGAAAATCCTCAATAGCCGGATAAGCGATAATCACCTTTTTCGGCTGCCGGGAATCCGGCCGGCTGATCGACAGCAGATTTTCGATGCCGAATGCTTTGGCTGAATTCAATACGGACAGACTGTCGTCGATCAGCAGCGTTTTACGTTTATCGAAAGAATGGTACTGATTCAGCCAATGCCAGAACTCGGCATGCTCCTTCGGTTTGCCGCACGCGTGTGAGCTGATGATTTCGTCGAAAAAGGTGTGGAGACAGGTTTTTTCCATCTTGAGCCCTAGACTGCCCGGATGCGCGTTGGTGACCAGCAGCACTTTTCGCGGCGTACGCTTGACCGCTTCCAGAAACTCAATGACATGCGGAAGCACGCTGATTAAGCCGGCGATTTCGGCTTTGAGGCCCACGATATTCAGCTCCAGCACTTTGCTCCAGTAGTCCAGACAATACCATTCGAGCCTGCCTTCCATACTTTTGAACAGCGGCATCAGCTCGTCTTTGGCCTCCGTGAGGGTCAGGCCTTTTTTCCGCGCATAGTTCAGCGGCACGAATTCCTTCCAGAAATGATTATCGAAATTCAAATCCAGCAAAGTGCCGTCCATGTCTAGCAGGACCGTGTCAATTTTGTTCCAATCAATCATAATAGTGATGTATATTGAAAACGTATTCTTAGCATCATAACACCGTGGCCGACAAACCAACTATCCTGAACAAAACCACTGTCGCCAAAAGCCGCCTGTTTCATATCGAAGCGCTGGAGATCCGATTCAGCAACGGCGTGCAGCGCAGTTTCGAGCGTTTGACCCGCGGCAGGCCCGGCGGCGCGGTCTTGGTCGTGCCGATGCTCGATGATGACACCGTACTGCTGATCAGAGAGTATTCGGCGGGGGTACATCGCTACGAACTGGGCCTGCCGAAAGGCAAGACCGACCTTGGCGAATCGTTTCTCGAAGCCGCTAACCGGGAATTGAAGGAAGAAGTCGGTTTCGGCGCGCACAAACTGCATCATCTGAGCTCGTTTTCGCTCGCTCCTTCCTATCTCGAACACATGACAGAGATCATTCTGGCCGAGGATCTTTACGAAGAAAAATTGCTCGGCGACGAGCCCGAAGAACTGGAAGTGGTGCCCTGGAAACTCTCCGAAATCAATGCCCTGATCGCGACCGGCGAATGCACTGAAGCCCGCTCGATCGCGGCATTGTTCATGGCGCTCGAATATTTGAAAGCGCGCTGAAGCCCTGGACGCTTATAACCGGAATAACGGCTCCAGCGCCTCGTCCTTGGCCCCGGTCCATTGCTCCCTCGCCTTGTTTTCGGTAAAAGCCTGATACAGTTTTTTGCCTTGCCATGGCTCGGCTCCCTTGCTGTACAGCGCTTTGTTCAACACCAGAATTTCATCCCTGAGCCTCGCATCGCTGGATACGGCGACTCCGCCCAGGCTGTTTGCGTTAAATTTTTGTCGCCCCCACTCCAGCAGCGCATTTTTCGCAGCCAAAGGATCATTAGCCGCGCAGGCTTTTTTGAGATTTCGCCGATACTCGCTTGAGACCTTAGCTTCCTGCTGCACGTCCTGATTCGGGGCGCTTTGAGGACGCCGTCTCAGGAAAAAAATCAATGTCGCGAGCCAACCAATCGCCAGAACGGCGGAAATCCAGATCCAGATATTTTTTCGCCCTTTTGTCGGGCCTTCGATGATCAGGGGCTGCTGTCTGGCCTCGGAGTTGGCGGGCAACGGTTTGGCGACCTCTGCCGTTGTAGCGGAACCGGAAGCGGCCACGTCGATCGTCGTTTCTGGAAGTCTGGCGACTTCCGTTTGCTGAGTACGGGTATTGAACCAGGGAATCTCGACCGCGGGCAGCCTGAATGATCCTGCCTTGGACGGAATCAGCGCAATCTTTTCCTGGCGCGTGGCCGACAAGCCATCGGCATTTTTCTGTTCCTGCAAGACCGGCTGATCCGGATAAAACTTGAGCGACTCTTCCGAGGACTCTTTATGCAATTCCGGCAATTGTCCTACCGTAGTGCCCTTGGCCTGCAGGGTCAGCGTGCGGGTCAACGGCTCGCCGACTTTCATCGCATGCAGATCGCCGGACCATTCTTCCTTCAGCTCCAATTGCTCGGCCGCCAGCCAATGCTTGCCGGTAAAAGTGGCGGGCGCCGGTTTGACCATCAGGCTGACGGCTTTCGAGGAAGCTCGTTTGGTACGGGTCACGTTCGAACTGAAAAAGCCGTTGAAACTCGACCGCGAGCTGGCAATCACTTCCGCGGTCAGTACGAGCGGACCGAGCGTGAGCATGCCGCTCTTTTGCGGGAAAATCGCATAGCGTCGTTCGGTGACCATGTAATCGACGCCCTTGACTTGGGTCTGAAAATTTTTGTCATCGCCCAGCTTCTCGATGACCGCATCGGCCTGCTCCGGCTCGTCGATTGTGGCCCTTGCGATTTCGACCCGGGTATATATCCGCACGGTATACAAAATCTGGGTCTGTATATAGGCATTTTCCGGCGTGGCCTCGACCTCGATAAAAATATCCTCTTCGTTGTTTAACGCTTTCTTAGCGGCATGTTCGTTCACCAGCAGGGTCGCCGGTTCGCTTGTATCCTTGCCGAAACTAATCGACGGCACTTGCAGATTGCCCGCATGTTTGGCCATCACGTTCAAGATCCAGCGCATGCTCCGGTTCATCCTGCCATTGATTAAGGAGACATTATTGCTGCTGCTTTGCGAAAGCACATCGAAATCTTCATCGAGCGGGCTGAAATCGGGCTCGCCGTCGGGCGCTTCATCGGCGCTGAAGGTGATCTGAAAAGATTCATCGAGACTGACCGGATTGCGGTCGATGATCACCTCGATATTGGCCGCGAGGGCATTTTCGATGAACAGCGCCTGGCATAGCAGCATCAACAGCACCGCACAGCATCGATTGATCTTCTTATTCAGGACCGGAATACCTCTATAGTTACTTAAAGTCATCGGCATTACCCGTTTTGTTAATTATTGCCGGAGCGCTGCCGGCGCTGACTGTATTGATACTTGAATTTGCGTTTCAACAAACCGCCCGGGTCATCGGGAATCCGGTTCAACCATTGCTCATTTGCCTGCATCTTCTCGTCCGAAGGCTGTACCGCTTGAGCGGGCGCTTCGCTTTGTTTCGAGGAATCCGGTTTCTTCTCCTCTCCTGGCTTGGCAGAAGCTTCCTGAGCCTGTCGCTCTTCGGCCTGTTTTTTCTGCTCGTCAGCTTTCTCCGCTTCTTTTTGCTCCCGGGCTTCGGATTTTTCCTGTTTGCCATCGCCGTTTTTTTGTCCGGAATTTTCGTCTTTCTGCTCAGGCTTCTGCTCGGAATCAGACCGATTCTGCTGCGTATTTTGTGAGTCCTGCTTTTGATCGTTTTCCGAATCCTGTTGCTTGCCGCTTTGCTGCTGATTCTGCTGCTGTTGCTGTTTTTGTTGTTTCAGCGCGTCTTCGACCAGTTTTTTATTATATTTCGCATCTTCGTTATTCGGATCGATTCCCAACGATTTATCATAGGCAGCGATCGCTTCCTCGAACCGGCCTGATTTCGCAAGCACATTACCCTGATTATAAAAACCAGTCGCGGTCGTCGACAGTGGCAACTCACCGGTTGGCGCCTTGCCCGAACGATATTGCGCGGCCGCCTTCCAGTCCGGATTCTCGAACAATTCGGCCGCCCGGTCATATTGCTGTTGCTCAAAAGCCGACGCGGCTTGCTGATCCCTGGTCTGCCACAAATCCTGCCAACCCAGCGCATAACTGTTTTCAGGCAAAGGCAATAACACCATCAAAGTCATGCACAACAGGCCTCTGCGGAACGAGAATGCGGCCAACGGCAGCAGCGTAAGCACGATCCAGGGGCCGAGATCGTCCCACAGGTCGATCAGCAGGGAGTTTTGTCCATGGCTTTTGGCATCAGGAACAGAGGTAGCGAGTTTTGCCAGCACATTTTCAATATCGCTGTCGTCCGCGGCCAGGGTTTGGTAAACGCCACCGCCCGCACTCGCCAATGCCGCAAGCCTGTCTTGATTCAGTTTCGGCACCACGATCGCGCCTTGCTCGTCTTTCAAAAAACCGCCTTTGGGCAGCGCGATCGGCGCGCCTCCGGCAGTACCAACCCCAAGCACCGACAGACTATAACCGTTCAGTTTTTTTGCGGCCGTAAGGTCGGAATCCTCCTCGACCCCATCGGTGATCAACAGAATCTCGCCTTTCGGCAGACCCGCCTGCTGCAATAATTGTACGGCCAGCTTCAATGCTGCCTCGGCATGACTGCCCTGCGCCGGCATGATGTCGGTCGTCAAGGCCTCCAGTTGACTCGTGATCGTTTCGATATCGTCGGTCAGTGGCGTCACGGTAAACGCATCGCCCGCGAAAACCAGTAGGGCGGTCTGGCCGTCTTTACGCCGTTGCAACAAGTCGGCAATCTTGTAGCGAGCCCGGATCAGTCGGCTCGGTTTAATGTCTTCCGCATCCATCGAACGCGACAGGTCCAGCGCAATCACCAGGGCCGAATCGTTTCTGAACACCGGCGACGGCAGACGCTGAAAGGTCGGGCCCGCCAGCGCGAGAATCGCCAACAGTGCCATCAGCGCGCCCAGCACTAATGACTTCCGGCTCGCGTTCCGCGCCTTCTCCTGCAAGATATAGGGTAACAGGGCCTCATCGCAGACCGCTGCCCAATTGCCTCGACTAAGCTTATGGCGCCATAGCAGGACCAACAGGGCTGTCGCCGGAAGCAACGCCAGCAGCCAATACGGCCGGATAAAATGAAATTCACTCAAACTCATGACCACCTTAAGCGCGACAAACAGATTACCCCCGCCAGACCGAGCGCCAAACCCAGAGGCCAGAAAAACAGCTCGCGCCGGGGACGGAAAAATTGGCTGTCCTTGTTGACTGGCTCCAGTTTATCCAGCAAAAGATAGATATTGTCCAGTTCTCGGCTGTTGCGGGCGCGGAAATAACGGCCGCCGGTTTTTTGCGCAATGTCGAGCAAAGTCTTTTCGTCAAGGTCGCGCGACGGATTGACCCTCTGCGTCCCGAACAGGCTGCGTACAATCATCTCATCCGCGCCGATCCCGATCGTGTATATTTTCAGATGATTGTCGGCGGCCAGTTCTGCCGCTTTTAACGGCGAGACTTCGCCGGCAGTATTCGCGCCGTCGGTCATCAGGATCAGCACGCGGCTGTTGGCCGGCTGATTCTTCAGACGCTTGATCGCCAGACCGATCGCATCGCCGATCGCGGTATTTTCCCCGGCCATATTGATAAGGGCCTCCTGCAGCAAAGTCTTGACCGTCTTGCGGTCGAAGGTCAGCGGCGTTTGCAGGTAAGCCTGCGTACCGAACAGGATCAAGCCCATCCGGTCGCCGACCCGCCGTTCGATAAAATCGCCGGCCACCCATTTGGCGGCGGTCAGCCGGTCCACTTGCTGCTTGTTGATCACGAAATCCTGTTCTTCCATACTGCCGGACAAGTCGATTGCCAGCATCAGATCGCGTCCACTGACCGTCTGTTCAATCGGTTCTCCGAGCCATTGCGGACGCATGCCCGCGATCACCAGCAACAGCCAGGCCAAAACCGCCAGACGCAACGGCCATTTTTGAGGCTGCGATACGGCCTGCGTCCTGTCGGTGCCAAAGTCTTCCAGAAACGGCACTTTCATCGCGGCCTGTTCGGAAGGCAATAGTGGCGGCATCAGGCGCCGGATCAGCCAGGGCAAGGGCAAGACGAGGATAAGCCAGGGCCAGACAAATTCAATCATTTTTTATGTTTGCTTTGCGCTTTGAGCCAGTCTTCACAGAGTTGGAACACATCCTGGATTGCCGGTTCAGACGGCGTAGATTTTTGATAATGGGCGTCAAGGAAAACGCGGCCGGGGCCTTCACTGAATGGCGTCCCTTTGACGGTACTGTCCAGATAATGAAGCCAGTTTTGACCGGTTAGACCGGCGACTTGGGAACGCGTATCGGAGCTGATCGCAGTGCGACGCAGTAAGGCGGACAATTGGACGATTTTTGCCAGATCGTCGAGCGACGGATCGCTTTTCAGTGCCTTGAGCAACTTGCGGGCGGTTTTGAGCGCGGTTTTTCGGGTCAGCCTTCTATACAGCCAATACAACCCACCCAAAAGCAGCGGCACCAGGACCAGAACCAGCCACCAGCCGACCGCAGGCGGCCACCAGCTTATGGCTTCCGGGATATGAATATCGCGTAGCGGTAAGTCGGCAATCGGCATTTATTGGCCCCGCATCAAAGACTTCAAGCATTGCGCCGGATCGTCTGCGGTTCCGCACAAAATCAGCTGCATATGTTCTTTGCGGGCGATCGCTTGCAGGCGCTGCAAACGCTCCGCAAAACGCTGCTGATAATCGGCCAGACGCCGCGCATCGGCGCTGTCCATCATGACGTCGCGTTCCCCATCGGTAAAACGGTAACGGCCTTTGACCGGAAGATTCTGTTCGAGCGCATCGAATACGAAGAGCAAGACGACGTCGCAATGTGCCGAAAGCCGCGACAGATGCCGCTCTGATGCTTCGTTGACGCCGCGGAAATCGCTGATGATATAAACCCGGCTGCCGGGACGTACATGCTTGACCAGTCTGGCCAGAATTTGCTCGAACGGGAATCCGGCTGGATGGTCCGGAACGGCTCGCTCCACTAGCGCATGCAGAAAATGCAGCACCGCCTGCCTGCCGTTTTGCGGCTTCAGCTCCCTGCAGTCCTGCTCGGAAAAAATCTGCCCGCCGATACGGTCGCCGTGATGTTCGGCAGTCCAGGCCAACAGCGCCGCCAGTTTCGAGGCCAGTACCGATTTGAACACGCCGCGCGTCGCAAAATGCATCGCCGGACGGTCGTCCACCGAGATGAATACCGGCCGCTCGCGTTCTTCGCGAAAAATTTTTGTGTGCGGCGTACCGGTCCGCGCGGTAACTTTCCAGTCTATCGTGCGCAAATCATCGCCGGGCTGATAAAGGCGCGTTTCATCGAATTCCATACCCCGCCCCTTGAAACGGGATAAATAATTGCCGCCTTGAACCGCACGGATCCGGCTTCCGGAATAGGACAGTCCGGCCGCGAGCCGGGCAAGATCGACCAACGTCTTCAAACTGACCTTAATCAGTTCGTCGGACGAAACATCCTGATGAAGCATGACCTTTCGCATAGCGAACAGCATTTACGGTACGGCAATCCTTGCAATCAATTCCCTGATCACATGGTCGGCTGTAATGCCTTCCGCCTCGGCTTCGTAAGACAGAATCAGGCGGTGGCGCAGTACATCGAAAGCAATGTCCTGAATGTCTTCGGGGCCGACGAAATCCCGTTCGGCCAACCAGGCCTTGGCGCGGGCGCAACGGTCAAGCGCGATACTGGCTCTCGGACTCGCCCCGTATTGCAGCCAAGACGCCAGGTCGCGACCATAAGCTTCGGGACTCCGCGTCGCCAGAATGATTTGCAGCAAATAATCCTCGAGCGCCTCGGCCATATACACATCGAGCACTTCGTTGCGTGCGGCGAATAAGGTATGTTGTGAAATCGATTCGAAACGCTCGGCTTTGGCGATGAATTCGGCGCGCGCTTCCTTTCTGGCCAGATGCAGAATGTCCTTTTCATGCTTGGAGTTCGGATAATCAACCTTTACATGCAGCAAAAACCGGTCGAGCTGTGCTTCGGGAAGCGGATAAGTGCCTTCCTGTTCGATCGGATTTTGCGTCGCCATCACCATGAACAGTTCGGGCAGCGGGTAGGTCGCCTGGCCGACGGTAATCTGCCGCTCGGCCATCGCTTCAAGCAAAGCTGCCTGCACTTTGGCCGGCGAGCGGTTGATCTCGTCGGCCAGGATCAAATTGTGAAACAGCGGTCCTTTCTGAAATTCGAAGGTGCCTTGCTGAGGCCGGTAAATTTCAGTCCCGGTCAGATCGGCAGGCAGCAGATCCGGGGTGAATTGCACTCGGTGAAAATCGCCTTGAATGCCTTTGCTCAATACATTGATCGCGCGCGTTTTGGCTAAACCCGGCGCGCCTTCGACCAGAATATGACCGTCGGCCAGCAGACCGATCAACATTCTTTCGACCAGCACTTCCTGCCCGATGATTTCCCTGTTGATGTAATTTTTGAGCTTGATCAGCGCCTGTTGCGTGATGTTCTGACTGGTAATGGTTTCCGACATATCTGTTTCGTTGAATCCTGAGTACAACAACGTTGAGCAAAAGTTTGCCGTAAGAACGCATTTTTCGGCAATGGTTCAATATTCTATCCCGTTTCAGGCCGGCAATCATAGAGAGTAACTCTGTGGGAAAAAGCTGTATTTGTTGTGGATAGGCCTGTGTGAAAAATTGTGCATAAACTTATCCACAATCTGTCAACAAATTGAAGGCCGCTTTAACGACAGCTTGCGCTATAAAATAAGTTATTGATAATAAATTATTATTTTGCCTTAGTCACAATATTTTTCAGGCTAATAATAATAAATAGGTTTTAAATTAATTCATTTTATTATGATTACGACGCCAACTTATTTTTGATAAATACATGAATTTATATACAAATCAAAAAGATATAAACCCAGAAATGCCGACAGGTATTCCTTACATCATCGGTAACGAAGCTGCCGAGCGCTTCAGCTACTACGGGATGCGCGCCATTCTGGTCGTTTTCATGACCCAGTATTTGATGAATGCCGCGGGACAACCCGATCTGATGACGGAACAGGAGGCGCAAGGTTATTTCCATCTATTTGTCGCAGCCGTTTATTTGATGCCGGTGTTTGGTGCATTGCTGGCTGATTTTTTTTGGGGCAAATACCGGACGATCATTTTGTTGTCGCTGGTTTATTGCCTGGGCCATTTGAGCCTGGTCGTCGACGATACTCGTTTGGGACTGGCGCTCGGTTTAGGTTTGATCGCTTTCGGTGCGGGCGGGATCAAGCCTTGTGTATCCGCGCATGTCGGCGATCAATTCGGCAGCAGTAATTTTCATTTGCTCGGCAAGGTCTTCGGCTGGTTCTATTTTGCGATCAATCTGGGCGCATTTCTAGCGATGCTGGTCGTGCCCTGGCTGCTTGATCATGCCGGCGCATCGGCCGCGTTTGCCGCTCCCGGCCTGTTGATGGGGCTGGCAACGTGGGTTTTTTGGTCGGGACGTCATCGCTTCGTAAAAATGCCGGCGTCGGGTACGCAACTGATCAGGGATTTAAAAGATCGCTCCGTTGGGCGAGCCCTTGGCAGATTGGCTGCAATCTATTCGCTGGTTGCGGTATTTTGGGCTCTGTTCGAGCAAATCGGCTCTTCCTGGGTATTGCAGGCCGAGAAAATGGACCGGTTTGTCGGAGGTTTCGAACTCTTGTCCTCTCAAATCCAGGCGCTGAATCCCTTGTTGATCATGCTGCTGACACCGTGTTTTTCCTATAGTCTTTATCCGTTTCTGAATCGCCATATTAGTTTGACCCCTTTAAAAAAAATCTCGATCGGTTTATTTTTAACCGTGTTGGCATTTGCGATTCCGTCGGTCATTCAGATGCAGCTGGATCAGGAAATTTCTGTGCATATTGTGTGGCAACTGCCCGCTTATGTGCTGATGACCGCGGCCGAAGTGATGGTCTCGATCACCTGTCTCGAATACTCCTATACCGAAGCGCCGAAATCGGCCAAATCGATGGTGATGGCGGTCTATTTTTTATCGGTGTCCGTAGGCAATCTGTTCACCAGCGCGATCAACTTCTTGATTCAGCACCCCGATGGCAGCGTTAAACTATCCGGGGCCGGTTATTTCTGGTTTTTTACCGGCCTGATGCTGGCGACTGCACTGCTGTTTATGGGTATATCGCGAAGGCTCGAAAAGAAAGATCCGGCGTACACTGGATTGCCGGTGAATTAGCCTATACTCAATGTCTATTTCATTACCGGACAGGGGGGAAATCGTGAAACTGATCGTTATTTTATTCAGCAGCCTGTTTTCATTCGGGGCTACGGCCGGCGTTTATAAATGCACCGACGAAACCGGCAAAACCGTTTATAAGGCGAATGCCTGCTCGGCGGGACAAAGCAACGTCGAGATCGACATCAAAACCGGCATTACCCGTGACCTGGATCAGGAAAAAAGGGAACAACAGTTAAAAGAAGACCAGGAACAGGCCAAACTAACCGCTCAAGAACAGGAAGAAAAAAAACTGGCCGAGAAGCAGGCCAAGCTGAAACAGGATGCGAAGGACGAGAGTGCAAAAAATCAGTTTCTGATCAAGAATAACCCATTAAAATATTCCGCTTTTGCAATACCGCCTTATGATCCGGAGCAAATGCCGTCCCTGGTCAAAAGCTTTGCCGCGCGGTTGCCCGAGATTGAACGCTTCAGACGCTTGGCCTCCGAAAAAGCTTTGGCGACCGCTCAATGCGGCCGGGTCGAAGCGGTCGAATTGAACAACAAAAGCACGCAAGACGCGCTGGTGTTTCTGGTCGATTGCAGCACCGGCAAAAAGTATTTTTTAACCGAGCAGGAACTCAAGTCTTAATCATTCCATGAAAATAGCGAAAACTATCTTGATCACCGGCTGTTCAACCGGTATAGGCTACACGACCGCGAAGATACTCCAAAATCGCGGCCATACGGTCATTGCGACTGCTCGCAAGGCCGAGGATGTGGCCCGTTTGCAGGCGGAAGGTTTCACGGCGCTGCCACTCGATCTGGCCGATAGCGGCAGTATCCGGCTGGCGGTCGAACAAGCGCTCAAATTGACCGGCGGCAAACTGGATGCTTTATTCAACAACGGCGCCTTCGGTCAGCCCGGGGCAGTCGAGGATTTGAGCCGCGAGGTGTTGCGTTTTCAGTTTGAGACCAATCTGTTTGGTACGCACGAACTCACTAATTGGCTCATTCCGGTGATGCGCAAACAAGGCCACGGCCGTATCATCTATAACAGTTCGGTTCTGGGCCTGGTTGCTCTGTCATACCGGGGAGCCTACAATGCAAGCAAATTTGCGCTCGAAGGGTTGGCCGATACGCTGCGTCTGGAGCTTCGCGGCACCGGTATTGAGATTTCGCTAATCGAGCCGGGCCCGATCTTGAGCCGATTCCGGGAGAATTCGTTCGCGCTTTACAAACAAAATATCAATGCCGAGCACAGCGCGCACCGGGACAAATACCGGGCGATGGAAGCGCGCCTGCAAAAAGAAGGCGCCGCGGTGCCTTTCACATTGCCGGCCGAGGCAGTCGCCAAGAAGGTCGTGCATGCGCTCGAAGCGAAACGGCCGAAAATTCGTTATTATGTAACCTTTCCGACTTATCTGTTCGGTACGCTGAAACGGCTATTGCCCTATGTTTGGCTCGATAAACTCCTGGTTAAGGTGTGACGATGCAAGAACCCGACGAGATCGTGATCGACTGTCCGTACTGCGGCGAACCGCTTGACGTATTGGTCGATACCTCAGCCGGTCCGCAGCGATATTACGAGGACTGTTCGGTGTGTTGCCGGCCGATTTTGTTCATTTTGTCCGAAGATGCCGCGGGAGAGCTGATTCTGGACATCAAACGCGAGGACGAATGACCTGATCGCGCTCCATTCCTGCGGTTTTATCCGAAATTGTCCGGGTGCAGAAAATCACCGAGAAAATCGTCAAAATCATCCGCCTGCCGTTTTTTCGAAATTTTGTAGGATTTTAAAAATGCCTTCAGGGAAGATGGATTTTGAAACAGTTTGATGTCGTCTTTCAGGTTGCCGATGTCACGACGCAGAGAGCGAATATCCATCTCCAGAGACATCATCATCGTCTTCGGACTTAGGCGTGTGTAGAACGGCCGCTTCATTCGCACATTGAACTCCTGCTCATAACCGGCTATTTCTTGTTCCAGTTCGGACAATTGTTCCTTTAATATTTTGATGAAATATTTCAGTCGGTCTTCGGCGATATTGTTCAGATGTTCCTGATCGATCTGCTCGACTTCGAGCTGAAGTTCCAACAACTGCAATAAGTTCTTTTTTTCGTAAGCAGCATTTACCCGTTGCATCAGCCTGGTTTTGCGTTCGCGTTCCAGCTCGTCCCGCTCGCGGTCAGGATGCAAGGCGGCTGCCAGTTTGCGGTACACTTCGCGGATCGATTGGCTGATGTTTTGCGATTCCTGCTGTTTTTGGGCTTCCTTTTCAAGCTGTTTCTTCGTTTTCTTGCGCCGGGCGCGCTTTTCCTCGGCTTGCCGCTGCTTTTCGGTATATTCAGCCTCGGCCTCCTGATTTTTTTGATGCAGGAATGCCTGTATCTTTTCGGGCGAACTGAGATCCACATCATCGTCGATATCGATACCGAACATATTGCCCATCATCGATTTCATCAGTTCCGCCGCCATTGCATCGGTTTCTTCTTGATCGGCGTCAAAATCGGAACCGCTGTATTTGTTATGTATTTCCTTCAGTTCTTCCCTGCCGTGCTCGATAATCAACTGTTCGGCCAAATCGATCAGGATGTGCTTGATTTTGGCCCTGTCGGTCTTGGTGAACAATTTATCGTCGTAAGCGCGGTCCAGCAGATGAACCAGGTCGACGCGCTGCTGGTTATATGTATCCCACAGCGGTTGATATTCGCCGGTAATTTTTTGATTGTATAGCGGCAGGCTTTCCTGCCATTCAAGCAGCGCCTGTTTTTGTGTCTCGATTTTTTTGATCAGATTGTTGAACTGTTTTTGGGTTTTGGACAGTTCTTTGGCGTCTGATGGTTGAGCAATACTGATGATTTTAGGGCCGCTGGAGGACATGATGACAAGAGAAAGATCGGGCAATAAGACCGACTATTCTATCAAACCGAAAGCCAGAAGATGTAAAGTAGAGTAACCGCCATCTCATGGTAGGGAATTCAAGAGGGAAAAAACCGCAGCCCGGAATTGATCAGCTAGGAGGAAACTGTTACCGGGCCGCGGCACTTGGCAGTACACCAAAGAAAACTAAACGATAAGTTACATCATGGACAATTCATATTCGTCCAGCTCACAAGGGCTCATTGCTCTTTTGCGGGCCTGGACATTTCCGTTTCGCTGATGAAACCAACCGATCACTTCCGGACTTAGTGCCAGATCGAAGTTTTCACAGATTTCATCGAAATCCCTCTGCGCGGAATTGGAAGAAACTTTGCTCTTATTTGCAGCCAATTTTTTTATCATGGCGAGACCTTATGGATTGATAAAAATTAATAATATCAATATAGTATATTTTTATGACACGGTTATGACAGGGAATGTTCCGGGCTTCAAAAAGACTGATATTCCCTCACCAAGCAAATTCAGCTATTACCAGGGTATCGTTGAGCCGTCATATTTCAAAAAACTGCCGCTTTGCTGAAGCGTCGAGTCCGCAATCACGCGGCGCATTCCGTTCACGCTCAGTTCCGCGTCGATTAAGGCATTGGGCCCTCCCATGTCGGTCTTAACCCAGCCCGGATGCAGAATCAGCACGCCAATTCCGAGAGCTTTCAAATCGATCGAAAGACTTTTCATCGCCGCGTTCAGAGCAGCCTTGCTGGTCCGGTATAAAATGCTGCCGCCACTGCCGTTGTCGGCGATGCTGCCCATTTGGCTGCTGATCGATACGAGCTTTTTCAGCTTGCCGCGCTGCAGATTCGGCAGGAAGGATTCAGCCATCTTGACCGGAGCCTGCGCATTGATCCATAAGGTTCTTGTCCATGCCCCATAATCCAGTTGCCCGAAGCCAGGACCGGAGCTGTCGCCGTATATCCCTGCATTGTTGATCAGCACATCGATCGGGGTATCCTTTAATTCCTTTGCCAGCCGGTCTATCTGAGCAAAATCGGTTACATCCAGAGGCAATCGCCGCACATTCGTAATACCGGCCAATTTATCGGCCCTTTCCGGATGACGGCAACAGGCCAATACCTCCCATCCTTCCGCGGCATATTGTTTACAAAATTCCAATCCCAAACCGCGGCTTGCGCCCGTTACCAATATTGTAGTCATCTGTTGTTTGCCTCCTCTGTTTATTATTAATGGAAACATCACTATCGTGGAAAAAGTTCTGCAAGAATATAATTTTTAGTCCGGATTTGCTGAGATTATGTTCACTGACAGCAGAAACAAAAACAGGATGCAGTCTGGTTTACGATCAGAGTGGGCCTGAGTCAGACTCGCAACCTTTAACGCGTCTTTAACCGGCAATGGCAGCGGCAGCATCACTACGACCGCTTCATCGAACGGTTGCTCTTGGTCGGCGGTCAGCAAAGTGGCGTGAGCGACAGTTAGCAGTCGGCCATGCCACTGTGAACTTTTCGGTGTCCAGGAGCCGCACCGGCAGCAACAGGACCGATAGGTTTACGATTACCCAGTCGAAATAAGCCGGCGCTTCAGGCCTTAAGACCTAATCGAGCAATTGCCTGATAAACCGCGGTTGTAAGATGATCGAGCTGGGATTGTTCGATGAGGTAAGGCGGCATCATATAAATCAGGCGGCCGAAAGGTCTTAGCCAGACGCCGCTTTCGATCAGTAACTTCTGTACGGCCGCGATCTGAACCGGCTCGGCCATTTCAACGACGCCGATCGCGCCGAGCACTCTAACATCGGCAACACCCGGCAACTCTTTACAGGGCGAAAGACCTTTTCTCAGCGCGTCCTCTATTTGGCTGATTCGGCTTTGCCAGTCGTAAGACATCAGCAGATCGATGCTGGCCGAGGCGATGCTGCAGGCCAAGGGATTACCCATGAAAGTCGGACCGTGCATGAAACAGCCGGCTTCACCGTTCGAGATCGTTTCGGCGATCCGGGCCGTGCATAATGTGGCCGCAAGGCTGAGATAGCCGCCGGTCAATGCCTTTCCGACGCATAGAATGTCCGGCGTAATCCCCGCATGCTCGCAGGCGAATAAACGGCCGGTACGGCCAAAGCCGGTCGCGATTTCGTCGGCGATCAGCAGCACCTGATAGTGGTCGCAGAGTTCTTTTGCGGCTTTCAGATACTCGGGATGGTAAAACCACATGCCGCCTGCGCCCTGCACGATCGGTTCGAGGATCAGCGCAGCGCAACCCGAGGCATGCTCTTTCAGCAGGGCTTCAAGGCCTTTGATATCGCTGCCTTGCCAGGCTTCATCGAAGCGGCAACCGGGGCGCGGGGCGAAATGGTGTTTCGGCAGCACCGAGGAAAAAAGATGATGCATTCCGGTGACCGGATCACAGACCGACATTGCGCCGAAGGTATCGCCGTGGTAACCGCCGTTGAGGGCAATGAAACGGTTCTTGTGATTCATGCCCTGTGCCTGCCAGTATTGCAGCGCCATCTTCAACGCAACCTCGACGCTGACCGACCCGGAATCGCAGAAGAAAACCTTGTCCAGCCCCGGCGGGACGATCGAAAGCAAACGCTCGGCCAAACCGACTGCCGCCGGATGGGTCAGGCCGCCGAACATCACATGCGCCATTCGGCCGAGCTGGTCGATGGCGGCCTCGTTTAGACGGGGATGATTATAGCCGTGAATGGCCGCCCACCACGACGACATCCCGTCGATCAGTTCACGCCCGTCCGTGAGTTTCAGCATCACGCCGTTGGCGGACACGACCGGGTAAACCGGATCGGGAGAGGTCATTGAGGTGTAGGGGTGCCAGATATGCTCGCGGTCGAAGGCGAGCGCCGCCTCACGGCTGAAAGGGAAACCAGTCATCAGAGAAGAACGGCAGCGGCCGGAACCGTTGCCTTACGCAGCCGGTCGTTTACCGCATGCCAGGCATCACTTTCGGGAGGCTGCTCGACCAGGATCCTGTCGAGTTGCAGATTATCCAATTCGCGCAGCGCGGCATAGAGCGCTTGGGCATAATCGTGCGGATCCCTCGGCATTTGTATTACGGGCATCCTCTGTTCGGAGCGAGGGAAAGCCTGATAGGCGATTAAGCCGATTAGCTGACCTTGAGCGACAAGCTGACCAGCAAGCTGTTCCAAATCGTTAGGATCGCAAAGCAGGGCTTGCGTGCTGGGCGCATAATGCACGGCCATCAGGCCTGGCGCGCGAATATCGAGTGCTTCGGTTTTCGCCGCAACAGCCAGCTGGACTCCCAGGACTTCTTCAATCTGGGCTCGGGTGAATCGCCCGGGGCGAAGCAGCCTTGGCTGGGTACCGCTTAAATCGATGATCGTCGATTCGACGCCGACCTCGCAAGGCCCGCCGTCGAGGATCAGATCGACGCTGTCGCCGAGTTCTTCTTCGACATGCCGGGCCGTGGTCGGGCTGATCCGGCAAAAACGGTTCGCCGAGGGCGCGGCAATACCGCCGCCGAATTTTCGGAGCAGGCGCAGCGCGACCGGATGGCTCGGCACGCGGAGGCCGACGGTCGGTTGGCCGCCGGTCACCGCATCGGGCACATCCGGTTTCTTTTTCAGGATGATCGCCAGCGGGCCCGGCCAGAAGCGTTCAGCCAGACGCCGGGCAGTATCGGGCACTGTCTCGGCCCAGTCGGCCAGACATCCGGCATCGGCGATATGCACGATCAATGGGTGATCGGCAGGGCGTCCTTTGGCCGCAAAAATACGGGCAACCGCCTCCGCATTCGAGGCATCGGCGCCCAGGCCGTAAACGGTCTCGGTGGGAAATGCGACCAAGCGGCCTTCACGCAGCAAAGCCGCGGCATAATCGAGAGCGGCGTCATCGGCGATTATCGGTATTGTCATCTATTCAATTATTGCGGAGTAATTTCGATCAGGACTTCGTCCGGATTCGCAGGTTCACCCTTGACCACATGCACGGCCTTCACAATGCCGCCGATCGGCGCGGTCACCTCGGTTTCCATCTTCATCGCCTCGGTCACCAGTACAGCTTGGCCGGCAGTAACCCGTTGACCGACCTTGACCGGCACCTCCAGCACATTGCAAGGCATCCGTACGCCGACATCCCCCGGCTCGATCGGGCGCCTGCGTTTGCTGGCAATGTTGCTTTTGACCGCCCCTTGGGTGCCCCCGTCAAGCACGATTTCATCAAGCGTTTCGACGACGATTTCTTCCGGCACCCCGTCGACCATGAAATAGAAGTGGCGCAGCATCTGGTTCTTCGGACCCGCGCCGGTGACTTTTACATGGTAGGACTCGCCGTGCAGCGCGACGTTGAATTCGGTCGGCGCTTTCTTGATTCCGCCCTCGGCTACCGGCTCGATTTCGAGCGGCTCCGGCACCAGGTTGCCGGATGAGCGCTGTTCGAGAAATTGTCTGCCGACTTCCGGGAACATCGCATAGCTCAATACATCCCGGTCATTCAGTGCCAGATGGCCGATCTCCTCGCGCAGATGTTCGAGTTCCGGCTTCAGCAAATCCGCCGGACGGCAGTCGATCGGGTCTTCGCTGCCGATCGCGCGTTTTTGCAGATCCGCATTGACCGGTGCCGGCGCCTTGCCGTAGCCGCCTTGCAGGTAACGTTTGACCTCGTTGGTAATCGATTCGTAGCGCTTGCCGGTCAGCACGTTCAGCACCGCCTGCGTCCCGACGATCTGGGAGGTCGGCGTGACCAGCGGCGGGTAGCCGAGATCCTTCCGTACTGCGGGGATTTCCTTATAGACTTCGCCGATCCGGTCCAGCGCATTCCGCTCTTTCAGCTGGTTGGCCAGATTCGAGATCATGCCGCCCGGGACCTGAAAAATATGCACCTGGGTATCGATACCGGTGAATTCGCTTTCGAAGCGGCGGTATTTTTTACGGATACCGGCAAAATAGCTGTTCACTTCCTGAAGTTGATCCAGATCCAGTTCCGTATCGTGGGGGGTTCCTTTCAGGGCGGTGACCAGGCTTTCGGTCGGTGGATGGCTGGTGCCGCCCGCCCAGGACGACAAAGCCGTATCGATATGGTGACAGCCGGCTTCAATCGCTTTCAACTGGCACATCTCGGCAAGCCCCGAGGTCGCATGCGAATGCAGGTGCAGAGGCAAATCGACAGCGTCTTTCAGTGCCTTGACCAGTTCGAAGGTCGCATAAGGCGTCAAAAGACCCGCCATGTCTTTGATTGCGATCGAATCGCAGCCGAGCTCAGCCAGGTCCTTCGCAAGCGCGACGAAGCTGGCAATGTCGTGCACAGGGCTGGTCGTATAGCAGATCGTGCCCTGCGCATGCTTGCCGCTGGCCTTGACTGCTTCGATTGCGGTTTTCAGGTTGCGGACATCGTTCAATGCATCGAAGATCCGGAACACGTCGATGCCTGTTGCGGCCGCCTGCTTCACGAATGCGCTAACAACATCGTCCGAATAATGCCGGTAACCGAGCAGATTTTGGCCGCGTAACAGCATTTGCAGCGGGGTTTTCGGCAGCGCTGTTTTCAGCTGGGCCAGACGCTCCCACGGGTCTTCTTTCAAAAATCTCAGGCAGGCGTCGAAGGTCGCTCCGCCCCAGCATTCGAGCGACCAGTAGCCGATCCGGTCGAGCATTGCGCAGGCCGGCAGCATGTCTTCGGTGCGCAGGCGCGTCGCGATCAGTGATTGATGCGCGTCGCGCAGAATGACATCGGTGATGTGAACTTTTTGCATGGTTGGATCTTTAATCAGCAGAGACTAACATTGTCCACGAAAGGCACGAAAATGTTCACAGCACACCCATTCAACCATTGCTTTCGAATGGAGATCAAAGTGAATGGTAGGCGAACGATGAAACTGTTTACCCACCCTACCGGCTTTTTGTACCAAATCTCCCGTTTCATTTTTCGTACCTTTCGTGTTTTTCGTGGATATTAAAATCAAAGGCCGGTATGCGCGGCCATCGCCGCCGCGATCACGCTGGCCAGCACTTCGGGCCGGGGTTTATGAGAATAGTGGATCAGTTCCGGGTGCTTTTCGACAAACCCGGTATTGAACTGTCCGGAGCGGAACTCGGGGTGGCGCAGGATTTCGAGATAATAGGGGATCGTGGTTTTGATCCCGAACAGGCCCATGTCGCGCAGCGCCCGCTCACCGCGCTTGATCGCATCCTCCCAGTTCAGCGAGCTGACGACTACTTTCGCGAGCATCGAATCATAGTAGGGGGGTATTTCATAACCGGTATAGATTGCCGTGTCGGTCCTGACACCCGGTCCGCCGGGCGCATAATAGCGCGAGATGCGCCCGAAGCTCGGCAGGAAATTGTTTTGCGGATCTTCGGCATTGACCCGGAACTGGATCGCAAAGCCGCGCCGGCGGATTTCTTCCTGCTTGAACCGTAAAGGCAGGCCGGCCGCGACCCGGATCTGTTCCTCGACGATATCGACACCGGTGATCGTTTCGGTGATCGTATGCTCGACCTGTACGCGCGTATTCATTTCCATGAAATAGAAGCGGTCCTGATCATCGAGCAGAAACTCGACCGTGCCGGCATTCGTATAGCCGACCGCTTTCGCAGCGAGCACCGCGAGCCCGCCGATATATTGCCGCTGCGCTTCGCCGAGCTGCGGCGAGGGGGCGATTTCGATCAGCTTCTGGTTACGGCGCTGGATCGAGCAGTCGCGTTCGTACAGATGAATCGTATTGCCGTGATGGTCCGCGAGCACCTGAACCTCGATATGGCGAGGATTCACAATGCATTTTTCGAGAAACACGTCGGCTCGGCCGAACGCCTTGCCGGCCTCCGAAATGACCCGGGCATAATTGCGCCGGAGCTCCTCGGCCGAATCGCAGCGGCGGATACCGCGTCCGCCGCCGCCCGAAGTCGCTTTCAGCATTACCGGATAGCCGATGCTTTCAGCGACTTCGAGCGCTTCATCGACCGTATCGAGGTTTCCGGCAGAACCCGGGGTGACCGGAAGCCCCGCCGCGATCATCGCCTTGCGGGCTTCGGTTTTGTCTCCCATTCGCTCGATGACTCCGGCCGAAGGGCCGATGAACACCAGGCCGCGATCGGCGCAGGCCTTCGCAAATTGCGCGTTTTCGGAAAGAAAGCCGTAGCCTGGATGAATCGCGTCACAACCCGTTGCTGCGGCCAGATTGACCAGCGCATAGATATTCAGATAACCCGCGACCGGTTCGCTGCCGATGCAATAGGATTCGTCGGCTTTTTTGACATGCAATCCAAAGCGATCGGCTTCTGAATAGATTGCAACCGAGCGGATGCCCATCTCGGCGCAGGCACGGATAATGCGAACGGCGATTTCACCGCGGTTCGCGATCAGGATTTTGCGTAACATAAAAAGGCTTGGAAAGCGGAGAAACGGGTTTTATTTGAAGTAATTATGAAAGTCGTCTGTAGCCTACCACTATACCAGATTCTTGACCGGTTTGACTGTCATGATACGGTAGCGGATGTCCGCTTAAGGCGTTGATCGTCGGTCAGGAACGGGTGACGCCATTCAGCTGGTTACCCAGAAATAAATGCCAAACATGCCGGCCGCGCAACCGGCCAAAATCTTCACCCGCTTGCGGCCGGGCATTTCGGCCCAGAGTTGTTTGCTGCTCTCGAGCAATTGATGATAGGAAGAATGCAGGTATGCCTTGAATCGGCGATAAAGCCCGGGCACGGTGCGCCATATTTTGTAAGCTAAGCCTGCAACAATCGTCACTTGAACATAAAACAGGATCAGCTGGCTATGGTATTTGCTCAGATGGAGGCTATGCCCGAGCAGCTCTTCGAACATGAAGCACAGCGATTCGTAAAATATATGCAGAAATTCCAGCAGGTAGTGCCCGCCGGCCAGATAGAGATCGGGCAGCAAGATAAGGCTGCCGATCAGTCCGGAGCTTGCGTAAGCTTTGCGCTGGAATGAAGTCAGATATTTAATTTTCAGCAGAAAATCAATCAGTTTGTTCATCGGATAGTCCTTTGAATTTCTGAAGAGAGGAAAATTTTAAAAATTTAACGCATTTGCCAACGCGAACCAGACGTAATGGTATCTACACGGCATGCTTCGACCAGCAGAGTTTATGCGGTAATACCACGTCATCGATACCCGGAAGCATTCGGCTTTTTGCCCTTAAGGCCTCCCTGATCGGTAGGGCCATACCTTAGCTTGCCTTGAAATGTTTGGAAAGCAGAATATCTTTGATAAACAATTCGAAAATTTCGATGTATTATGAGATATTAAATCAATATAAGAGAGTATTTTAGATATTTATATCGATAAAATCGAATTATTTCGATCCGATATTAAAAACACTGAGCTTTGCTGATCTGAAGTTATGCCCTATGATAAGCCTGAGTGTGATCCGAAACAGGAGGGTTCTGGACCGTGAGAGTGAGGTGCTGTACTGTGCTGGATCAGCCTTTGCCTAGTGTTCCCTGGCTTGCATCAAATCTCTGAGAGTCATGTTAAAAAAATGATCAATTACAAGCATTTGCACTATTTCTGGATGGTTGCAAAGGAAAAAAGCATCGTCAAGGCCAGTGCACAGCTGCATCTGACTCCGCAAACGATCAGTAGTCAGTTGAACTGTCTGGAAGAAGCGATGGACGCGATATTATTCGAGCGAGTCGGCCGCCATCTCGAACTGACCGATGCCGGAAGACTGGTATTGTCGTATGCGGATGAAATTTTTTCGCTGGGCAGCGAGTTGCAAAATGCGGTTAGGCATCGCCCGAAAAAATCCTCGCTGGCATTCAAGATCGGCATCGATAACGTGGTGCCCAAATCGATTGCGTACCGTTTATTGGAACCGGCACTGCATGTACCGGAGACAATTCATTTTAATTGCCGTGAAAACGATCTAGACAGCTTGCTGAGCGATTTATTGCTGCACAAACTTGATCTGGTCATTTCGGACAGCCCGATTTCCCCCGACCTCGACTTCCGCGGCTTTTGCAATCCCTTGGGAGAATCGGGCCTGAGCATTTTTGCCGCCGGGGCTTTAATGGAGCGTCTGCAGGGCGAATTTCCATATTGTCTCGATACTATGCCATTGCTGCTGCCGGCCTCGAACACAGGCATCCGGATGCACTTACAGCGCTGGTTCGACAAATGGCGTATCCATCCGGCTATTGTCGGAGAATTTGAAGACAGCGCGTTGATGAAAGAATTCGCCCAGGCGGGTGTCGGCGTAGTTGCCGCACCGACCGCAATCAAGGCCGAGGTTGTGAGAAAACATGAATTGATCGAAATCGGGACAGTCGAAGAAGCAGTAATTCGTTATTATGCGATTTCAGTGCCGCGTAAAACCTCGCATCCGGCCGTTATAGCAATTACGGAAAAGGCAAGAGAATGGTTATTCAAAGAAGCGGTATAAATTGGCGAATACAAATTTTCTATCTAGTATCGATTCGAAACAAGTTATACTAAAAGCCAAGTTCTTATTGTCTCACCTTTGATTAGGAGTCAATCCCATGATACACAAACACCTCAAGTACTATACCAGCCATTTGAAAGGAGACATCCCGGCCGGTATTGTTGTTTTCTTGGTGGCTTTACCTCTCTGTCTGGGTATAGCGCTCGCTTCTGGAGCCCCGCTATTCTCCGGCCTGATTGCAGGTCTCGTTGGAGGCCTTGTGGTCGCCTGGCTCAGCGGCTCCCAACTCAGTGTCTCGGGGCCTGCCGCCGGTTTGACCGTGATCGTGCTGAATGCAATCGAGCAGCTCGGCAGCTTTCAGGGCTTTCTGACTGCCTTGGTAATTGCGGGCTTCCTGCAGCTGGTCCTGGGTTTTTTGCGGGCGGGCATTATTGCCGCCTTCTTTCCTGCTTCAGTGATCGAAGGGATGCTGGCGGCAATCGGCCTGATCCTGATCATGAAGCAGCTGCCGCATGCGGCCGGTTATGATGCGAATTATGACGGAGACGAGAGTTATATGTCCGATACGGCCCTGTCGAGTCTGCATGCGATGGTCGATTCGTTGAATGCGATCTCGCCCGGCGCGCTCGTGGTCAGTTCTGTCGGTCTGCTGATCATGATCCTCTGGGAATTGTCCTGGTTCAAGAAGCGCAAGCTGTTCACCCTGATTCCCGGACCGTTGGTCGCGGTGGCTTGGGGCGTCGCTTACAATCTGACGGCGATGAAATTAGCGCCGGAATGGGCGATCAGCAACCCAAACCATATGGTCACTTTGCCCGTTTTGGATCATCCGACCGCACTTTTCGATCAGTTTATATTCCCTGATTGGAGTTTTTTCGCCAATCCCCACATCTATACCGTTGCGGTGACCATCACCATCATCGCGAGTCTGGAAACCCTGTTGAGCCTGGAAGCGGTTGATAAACTCGATCCGCTGAAACGGATTGCACCGACCAATCGCGAACTGAAAGCGCAGGGCATCGGCAACATGCTTAGCGGCCTGATCGGCGGCTTGCCGATTACAGCCGTAATTGTGCGCAGTTCCGCGAACATCAACGCGGGCGGAAGAAGCCGTATCGCCTGTTTCGTGCATGGCCTGTGTTTGTTGATCAGCCTGTTGTTCTTCGCGCAATATCTAAACTACATTCCGTTGGCCTGTCTGGCGGCGATTTTGCTGCAAACCGGCTATAAGCTGGCAAAACCGAAGGTGTTCATGCACTTTTACAAGAAAGGATGGAGTCAGTTTCTGCCTTTCGTGATTACGGTCTGTGCGATTCTGGCAACCGACTTGTTGGAAGGCATGGCTATCGGCATGGCGGTCGGGTTGATTTTCGTGATCATGGCGAATTACCATGCCGCGATCACCCTGACGCAGGACGGTTCGCATTATGTGCTTTCTCTGAATAAGGATGTTTCATTCTTGAACAAGGCATTGCTGCGCAAAATTATTTTGCGTATCGAGGCAAACAGCACGGTCGTGGTCGACGCAAGTAAAGCAGGATTTATCGATCCTGATATCGTCGAAACGATCGAGGCTTTCTTAGCCGCCGCGCCGGATGACAATATCAAGGTTGAGCTGATCGATCTGCATGACAAGGAAAAGATCAAAAAACATGACTCCCTCGTCATATTGAACGGCCGTTCCAAAGAGACTCAGGCCGTCGCCTGATCAATTGGATTATCCCGCCCCGGTAAAATGAAATCGGTATCTGAATCCGACTCTTCCACTGGGGCGAAGAGTCCTTCACCGCGATAGACCGCAGTGCGCTGGATAATTTCAGCTAATCCGTTAACCAAAGGATAAGCGTCGATTTTTTCGAGATCTACCCAGCGCGCCTCCGAGACGTCGCTAGCCGCAAGCGGGATGTTTTTGCCCTCATCCTGCAACTCGACCAAAAAATCGATGATGACATAGTGGAAATTTTCGATGCGTCGTTCAACCACAGCGATAAGGCAGATTACCTTGACATCGAGTCCCGTTTCTTCCTGGATTTCACGCCGGCAGCACTCGGTCAGCCCTTCACCGGCTTCGAGTTTGCCGCCAGGCACCGACCATAAGCCTTGGGCAGGCGGTTTGTTGCGCTTGATCAACAGCACCTGGTTGTGCCGATTAAACAAGAGTCCGCCGACACCGATCATCGGTTCCGAAAATAATGCGTTCGATTTGTCCTGCACGATGCTGCACCTGCTATACGTTTTTACTAGGTACGGATACTAGTTGTAAGTCAATGCTCAAGATGGTATGTTGCCGAGAACTTACAGAGCGCTACAGAAACTGGCAAAAGGTATTGAGAAAACCAGTTATTCAGTTATCCCGACCCTGCCAGAGTTAATTCATATAACCATTATGAGGTAGATTATGTTTTCACTAAAGCATTCCCTGTCTGTGTGTGTTGTTCTGGCTTATTTTTATGCGCTTCCGACATTTGCGGCCGATGCAGCGGCCGGTTCCGAGAAAGCGGCGATATGCGCCGGCTGTCATGGTCCGAATGGCAAAAGCAGCAATCCACAATGGCCGAATCTTGCAGCGCAACAGCCTGCTTATCTGGCTGCGCAATTGAAAGCATTTAAATCTGGCACCCGTGTTAATCCGATGATGCAAGGCATGGCCGCGAATCTGAGCGATCAGGATATCGAAAATGTCTCTGCTTATTTTGCGGATCAATCCGCCGCGAAAGCAGGCGGCGATCCGGCGCTGGCTAAAACGGGGGCAGAAAAGTTTAGCATGTGTCTCGGCTGCCATGGCACAGAAGCGCAAGGCAGCGCGCAAATTCCGCGGCTGGCGGGGCAGCATCCTTCTTATTTGGTAGCTCAGCTGAAGAATTTCAAATCCGGCTCTCGTCAAAACAGTCATATGCAGGCCATGGCCAATACGCTTTCCGAAGACGACATGAAAGCGCTGGCAGCTTATTTCGGCTCGCTTTGATTGAGTTTATAGATTGAATCATAAGTCGGACAGGTCATTTTAACCTGAGATGTTATCGCCCAAACATCCTTGCCGGCCTGATCTTGGAATGGGCATTATTTAGTGGAGGATCCTATGAAAATTACTGCATTTTTTACAATGATTACGGCTGTCTCGTTATTTACGCTTTCCGGCGGAGTCTATGCAAAACAGGATAATAATGGTTCCGAGTCGAGCGAAATCAACACCAATAGACAGACGCAGACCGAAGAGAGTGTTCGAGGTACGGAAAGAGCCACCGAACGCCAAGAATTAAAAGAAACCAGAGAGCCGGGTTCCGAATCGAGCGAAATCAATACCAATAGACAGACGCAGACCGAAGAGAATGTTCGGGGAACGGATAGAGCCGGCGAACGGCATGAACTAAAAAGCACTACAACCACCACTAAATCTCAGAAAAAAACCAGGGTGAGAAAAAGCCGCTCTCCACGTCAACAATAAACGCTGGCCGACCGATTGTTTAATGCTGAGTGCGGTTTTACCCTTATGAAGCGCCAGTACAATCGTTCCGGTCGTTTTTAGTTTTTGGTTTGAAAAGATGCTCTTGAACTGGCAGGCGATTTCCGAGCAGATCTCTCGCGAGACGGGCCAGGCTTTCCATTTCACCGCCGCGCAACCGTTAGGCGGCGGCGATATCAATTCGGCCTATCGCCTGCAAGGGCGGGACCGGTCTTATTTCGTCAAACTGAACCGCCGCGAACTGGCCGACATGTTCGCGGCCGAATTCGCCGGCCTCCAGGAAATTGCTCATCTCGGAGCGGTGCGCGTGCCCGCTCCAATCATTCATGGAGAAGCCGGGTCACAGGCTTTTCTGGTTCTCGAATATCTGGAATTCGGCCCCGCAAATGAGCCAGCCCAACGGCAGCTCGGACAACAGCTTGCCGAACTTCACCGGCAAAAGCAGCCTTATTTCGGCTGGCATCGGGACAATACGATCGGCAGCACGCCACAGATCAATCAGCGCAGCGAAGACTGGATCGCCTTCTGGCGCGAAAGACGGCTCGGTTTTCAGTTGCAGCTGGCCGGTCGGAACGGCTACGCCGGCCGTTTACAAACACAAGGCGAACGGCTGTGCAGCGCGTTGGAGAGGCTATTCGACGGCTACCAGCCGCAGCCGTCGCTCCTGCACGGCGATCTTTGGGCGGGCAATAGCGCGACAGACAAACAGGGCCGCCCGGTTATTTTCGACCCGGCCTGTTATTACGGCGACCGTGAGGCCGACATTGCAATGACCGAATTGTTCGGCGGCTACAGAAGGGATTTCTATCTGGCTTACAATGACAGCTGGCCGCTCGATCCCGGCTATCCGGTCCGCAAGACGCTTTACAATCTTTACCACATCCTGAATCATCTGAATCTTTTCGGCAGCGGCTATCAACGCCAGGCCGAGAACATGACGATGCAATTACTCTCCGAGCTCAGTGCTTAACTGATTCCTGTTCCGGCGGGATAAGACCTGGTCGCTGCTACACATGAGCATCCGCCATCGTTATAATGGTTAGTTTTCCTGACCTTCTAATAACCATTAAATCAGTGCGGTATTAAGATTATGAGCTTGTTAATCAACTACTTGGGACTTTGCTGGTTTCGCAATAACCCTCTTGATCTGACCCCTTCCAAATCGTTCATGTGGAAGACGGTGATTTTTTATCTGGTTTCAGGAATGATTGTGGAAGGCCTGATCGCCGATCCTGCGGACGGCTCATTGGAGGTCATGCTGCGGACCATGATGGCCTTTTCGTCGATCACTGTCCTGCTCCTGCTGCTCAAAAAACGGCAATATTTCTATCAATTGTTCACCGCGATTTTCATCTGCGAAAACTTCATCATGACGCTGGCCACCTTTACCGAAGGGCTGTATTTCTGGATGGTGATGACCCATCGGGAAAAAGCGGAAGAAATTTCGATCGGTATCGGCGTTTTGCTGGTGCTATGGTACCTGGCTCTGGTTGCTTACATTTTGCGGCAGGTTTTTGCCTATGATCGAGCTGCGAGCCTGGTCCTGGCATTCGGTTATTTCGTTCTCACTTACGGAGTGCCGATGATGTTTATGGATATATAGATCATGATGACCGGGCCTTCCCGGTCGATAAGTGTTCCCGACCCAGATACGTTCGCGTTTGAATTCAAGGTCGAGTGCGAAAGCGGAACGGAAATTGACTAATGGGCATCGGCAAAAGCGTGCTTGCGTTGTAATCATAATAAAATGAAAAAAGAATTTAAAACTTATTTACTATTATTAGTCTGGAATAATGTTGTGGTTAAGCCATAATTAGTTTTAATTTTCAATGATATAGGATCGATAGCAAGCTGTCATTAAAGCAGTCGCCAATTTGTTGACGGATTGTGGATAAGTCAAGGTGCAATTTTATACACAGCCCTATCCACAATAAATTCAGTTTTGTCCCACAGCCTTACTCACTGATCGCTTTCAAATTCGCAAGGCCTTCTTCATATTTTTGTCCGACCATCTTGTCCATGCTGCAAAAAATGCCCATCAGCTTGGAAATGTAAGGAGACGGTCCGTACATCGCTTGAGTAACCAGGGTCGAATCGCCTTGCGGTACGAGCGTGAATTCGACCGTATTGTGGGCTTCGAAGGGTTTGATGAAATCGATTTTGAGTTTAATTTTGGAAGGAGACGAGGACTCGATGATTTCCATTCGACCCCGGCCGATATTCTTGTTGCCGCTCCATTCATAGACGGCGCCTTCCCCGCTTGCGGCTCCGCTGTAGGTGCGCTTAACCGCGGGATCGACTTTTTCCCAGGGCGACCAGGGCTCCCACTTGCGAAAATCGTTGATCAGCGGGAAGATATTCTCTGCCGGCGCTTGAATGCTGATAGAGCATTCGACGCGGAACGTATCAGGCCGGGTTGCGGCGTAGATGAATAGGGCAACAATTAGCACGACAACTACGATAACAACGGATTCGATCATTTCTTTTCTCCTGAAATGAAGGGTTATGGGCCATACTCGATATCGACATGGGTAAACGAAGATTCTCCGCAGATAAGATCCCTGATGAATTTAAAACAGGGGTCTTCTTGAGTCATTTTTGCCCGCCCGAGAAGCCACTCCTTCATGCTTCGATGCTTCTCGAACTGCAATAGCCATTCGTGATTTCCGTCAGGCTCGTCGTAAGCGCAAGCGCCGATCAGGTAAGTTCGGCCTTCCCAAATCACGCATGAGTACCATCCCCAGTCTTCCGCATCCGGTTCGGTCATCGAGAGTTCCGTGGGTAGCTGTTTTTTCAGCCAGTGGAGAAGAGAGACACCCCGAATCGGGTTGATCGGATTTTCCGGTTCGAGCGAAAGATCGAAGTGGTTGGAATTGAAACGGATGACCGGATGCATCGTGATGGGCTCCAGCAGTTATTATGGGGTGCGCATGCAATATACATTAACTGGACTTTGGCTGGCAATTCATTAACATGAGTTAGGGTTAAACCTGACACTAACAGTTTCTGCCGGTCGAGGTGCATTCTTGTATAGCTTGTTTATATTAGTAATTGCTCATTCTAATGAAAAGCATAACTCGCGAAGCGAAGTGGAGTCAGGTTAATGTGATAGTTAGTCCCCATTTTAGGCCGCTGACGAATAATGCTCGGGCGTAGACCGTATGTAGTGTAACGAAATACGGGAATTCAGTGGCACAGATTATCCCGGATTCCGTTTACACTTCATTTGGGCTACTTTGCTATACGTGCGTTTCAATAGAAATTTCAAAGTGAATGATGGATAGACGTGAATTAGGCGATGCGATTTATGAACTTCATGTTCTTCTACAAAACGACGACTCAAAAGAGGCCGATTTCCAGTCTTGGCTAGAACGTAACCTGATTGTGTTTCATGTCCTTGGGTACGCAGAAGTTCGACCTCATGTACGAATGCCTACGCCGGACGGAAAAGAGTTTATACCTGACTTTATGGCTCAGACCCAACAAGGACTTTGGGAAATTGTTGAAATCAAAACTCCCATATGCAAGATTTTTTCGGATAAAGAAAGAAGAAATAAATTTTATGAGAGCATGAATGGGTTTATTTCCCAGTGCGTAGATTATTCATGGTGGTTATCCTAGAATCCGGCGAAGAAAAGCTTTGAGGAGCAATTCTCTACAAAGATAAATGTGAATCCCAGTTCACTGCTTATTACTGGCAGAAGTGAGGATTTTAATAGGATGGGCGCTTATGAGGATTTATCTAGAAAAACTCCGCCTGTCAGGATAATAACATACGATGACTTGATGGATTTGTTGAACGCATGGCATGACCGTGTATTTGGAAAGCCTGAGAAAGGTAAAGGTGGAACTCTATTGCTGACAGCTAGAGTATATTTTTCGGGCACAAGGGTAACCATTGCCGATATTGGCGATGACCTAGATCGCAATCGTATAACGATCGGGGTGACAGCTTCCCAGGAGCTGTATGTTAGGACTATTGACGCGGTCGGTTCTGCGCAAGAAAGTGTGGTAAAGCCGAGCGAAAATATATTCGAATTTGGTGAGCCTATGGTTGTCTGTGTCGAGGTTGCTAACACGAATTTATTCGTCAGAATTTCGCTTGAAATAAACGGCGTGGCGGTTTGGGAAGTGAAACATAAACAAGGAGATTTTGTTATGCCTTCTCCAATTGCTAGTACGATCTCCGCAAATATGCTTGGTGAGGAAATTGCGACGATGGATTTGATCTCGCATGTTATTGCACCTGAGTCGTTGCCTCCGCAAGACTTTGGCGCAGTTTTTGACTTTTTTGTAACGCGAGTCGAACAGGAAAAGGTGCACTACTTGGAATTTTCAGGAGGACAATTCATGTATACAGAAGGGCATCCCAAATTGACGCCGATTGGTAGTGTCAGAACCACTAATTTAATCCAACCCCTAGATGAAAAGAAGCCGATTCTTCGAGAGGCAAGTTTGTCTAGTGTTTGAGTTAATTTGGTTGTCGAAGGCAATCCGGCTCGAATGAATTGATTGACATAGTATTTCCTACGTCTCATGCATGATAAATGGACCGGGATAATTCCAAAATCCACATTTTGAATGACGAGATAACAACTTAAACCGACAGTCAAAGATCAGTATAGATAGACTGCTTAGGGTAAAGCTCGGTCTGATAGGCTAGATTATGCCAGAAACAATTGTTGGGGTTGTTATATCTAAACTGAATTTTTTACATCTCTCATCACGATAAACACAAGCGGATACTGTCTCCACAGATTTACAAAAGTCCGAATTTCCTTTCCAGTTCGATATGGCTGTCTATTTGAATCACTTCCTTAAACTGTTCAAATGACAAATTTTTATTGATATTCTCAGTCGAGCCGTCCTGTTTCAATCTGCCGAAGCAATCCTGTAGCGCTTGGGTTACCGAAAACAGGCCGGATAAAGCGAAAGCAGCCAGCTTGTAGCCCATCTCTTCCAGCTCCTGAACCGACAAATTCGGAGTCTTGCCGCCTTCAATGATGTTCGCGAACAGCGGGACCCCGGAAAAATGCCGTGTGATCTCTTTCAGTTCGTCCCGGGACTGCGGCGCTTCGATGAACAATACGTCCGCGCCGGCTTCGAGATACTGTTCGCCTCGGGCAATCGCTCCCGGCAAACCCTCGATCGCACGGGCATCGGTCCGGGCGACGATCACCAGATTCGACTCGCCGCGCGCATAGACTGCGGCCCTGATTTTTTCGACCTGTTCCTGCACCGGAATTACCCGTTTGCCTTCGAAATGGCCGCATTTTTTCGGCCATTCCTGATCCTCCAGAATGATCCCGGCGACTTTTGAGTTTGCGATTTCCTGGACTGTGCGGATCACGTTCAGCGGATTGCCGTAGCCGGTGTCCATGTCCGCGATCACCGGAATCGATACGCTATCCGCGATCCGGCGGGCCGCATCGATCATCTCGCCGGCAGTCAGATAGCCCATGTCCGGCTTGCCGAGCAAAGAGGCCGAGATGCCGAAACCGCTGGTAAAAATGAATTCGAATCCTGCCTGTTCGGCGACCATCGCGCCCAGACAATCATATACGGCGGGAGCGGCTTTGATGCCGGGTTGTTCGATCAGGTCTCGGAGGGTGTTTTTCATGTAGTTGGCGTGTGGGTTAGGGTTGGCTTTTAAAGGGAAGCCGATTTTAAATCCCCTACTGTGATAGGTTGTAGCTCGGTCATTAATTTGGTTCGCTGTCTATACGGATTAAAAATCCATTAGTATGCAGGACTTTTAACGGGTCAGATCGGCGCTTTCCATTGGCAATCCCGGGCTCGGGCGCTATGATAGCAGGTAAATTTTTACTAGGGCTTTCCTTCGTTTATGAAAATTGCACGGATTCTTTTATTTATCGTACTGGTGGTGATCGTCAACGCCTTGATCACCTGGCTGAACAATCTGCCGCAGGATGCCGGCGTCGATGTGCCCGGCGGCAAGGTCAACAGTGTTTCGTTCGCGCCGTTTCGCGAGGGACAGAGCCCGTTGACGTTGGTCTTTCCGAACACTCAGGAAATCGACGAAGATTTGCGCTTACTGGCGGGTCAAAGCCATACGATCCGTACTTATGCAAGCTCGAAAGGCCTTCGTGATGTGCCCGCGCTGGCGCGTAAATACGGCCTGAAGATGATTCAGGGCGCCTGGATCGGCGGGCCGACCGTCGCGAAAGAAAACGAGGAAGAGATTGCCGCGCTGATCAAGGCCGCGAACGAATATCCGGACGTGATTACGCGCGTGATCGTCGGCAACGAAGTGCTGCTGCGCGGCGAACTCGAGCCCGAGCAACTGTTGAGTTATATCCGCCGGGTCAAGCAGGCGGTCAAGCAGCCGGTATCCTATGCGGATGTCTGGTCGTTCTATATGCGCTATCCGGAGATCGCGAAGGAAGTCGATTTCTTTACCGTGCACATCCTGCCGTATTGGGAAGACGAGCCGTTAACGGTCGATAAAACCGCCGAACATATCGTGAAGAACTACCAGCGCATTCGCGATGCGTATCCCGGCAAGCCGATCCTGATCGGCGAATCCGGCTGGCCGAGCGCGGGACGCCAGCGCGGCCCTGCGGTGCCTAGCGTAGTGAATGAAGCCAAATTCATCCGCTCGCTGGTGCAGGTCGCGAGTCAGAACGGTTTCGATATCAACATTGTGGAGGCGTTTAACCAGCCCTGGAAAAGCAAGTTGGAAGGCGTAGTCGGGGCGAGCTGGGGACTCTATTCGGTCGACCGTAAGCCGGTGTTTCCGCTGACTGGCAAGGTCGTCGAAAATCCGAATTGGCCATTGCGGGTGCTCTACGCGGGTCTGCTGACCCTGATCGCGGTCGGCTTTTACGCCAAAAGATTGCAGACGCTTTCCCCGCTGCCGCTTCTGGCATTCGTCGGTTTTGCCCAGCTGCTCAGCGCATTACAGGTCAACCAGACCGCCGACCTTTGGTATACCAGCTACAACAACATGGAGCGCTTTCATGCGCTTTCAATTGGAGTTTTAGGCATCGCCCTGGGCGTGCTGCTGTTGCAGCGGGGAGCGGAACTGTTGCGCAGTGCGGGCAGTTGCGCCTGTTTGCCGGTCTGGAGCCGTTGTCTGTTCCTGACATTTGTCGCGTTGGCTTTTTATAAGGCGCAGGCGCTGGGTTTGAATGGACGTTATTTGAACATTCCCTATCCGTTGACTTATATTCCGGTGATCGGCACGCTGGGCTTGATCGCGCTCGGGGCTATCGGGGGCGAACGCAACTGGCGGCAAGTATTGAACGGCCTGATCGGCGATACTGAAAATGCGGGTCCCCGCGCGCGGCAGTTGAGCGCCTGGGTTGCGCTTGCCGGCGCATTGCTGGTGGCTTTCGAGACTTATCAGATCATGATCGGCACCAATTTTCCAACTGCCTATCCGATATTTGCGGACAGGCTCTATGCCGCTTTCATCACCACGCTGACCTACAGCCAGCTGCAAGGCTGGGTGTTGTTGATCGCCGCGGTGATTTATCTGCTTCCGCTCAGGCTGTTGGCCGGTGTGCTGGTATTGGCGGTGCCAGCATTGATTGTCGGCGAAACCTATGCGTTCATGATTGGCCACGATTTCATCGAAGCCCATCCCGATTTCGGCGACCGTCTGCAAACGGCGCTGCTTTATAGCGTGACCAATTGCCAGATGGTGTGGTGGCTGGGAAGCCTTTTCGTGATGGCGCTGCCGTTATGGGTGGCCGAACGGAGACAGGATGTGAGCGCGCCGGTTGCGGCGTCAGTGTCGTTACCGTAAATTTTATTCACCGGGGAATGGAGATATGACGAGCCTTAATTCTCGCTTTAAGTAGGAGAATGGGGCCAGAACACTTAAGTCTCTGGCCGCCGTCTGTCTTACGTTAACAGCCTGACCAATAGCTGTTCATAGATTGAGGACAAGGTTTCCAGGTCCTGCAATCTGACATTTTCATTGACCTTGTGGATGCTCTCATTCAAAGGTCCCAATTCGATCACCTCCGCTCCGGTCGGCGCGATGAAGCGGCCGTCCGAAGTGCCGCCGCCGGTGTCGTCGTGGGTATCATAGCCGGTGATCGTTTTGATCGCCTCATGCGCCGCCTCGATCAGCTTCCCCTTAGCTGTCAAAAAAGGATTGCCGGACAGGCGCCATTGAATATCGTATTTCAGGCCGTGGCGGTCAAAGATCGCATGGGTGCGCTGTTTAATCGTCTGCTGGTCCAGCTCGGTGCAGAAACGCAGGTTGAACAGCACTTCGACTGAACCGGGAATGATGTTTTCGGCCCCGGTTCCGGAATGGATATTCGAGACTTGCAGGCTGGTTGGTGGAAAAAACGAGTTCCCCCGGTCCCAGACTTCCTCGGTCAACTCCTTCAGCGCCGGCGCAAACGTATGGATCGGGTTTTCGGCCAGTTCCGGATAGGCGACATGGCCCTGAATGCCGGCAACGGTCAGTTTCGCGCACAGCGAACCACGCCGCCCGACCCGGATCACATCGCCGATCTTCTTGTCGCTGGATGGCTCGCCGACCAGGCACCAGTCGATCTTTTCGCCTCGCGCTTCGAGCACTTCGACGACCTTCACGACGCCGTGCGTTGCAATCCCTTCCTCGTCACTGGTCATCATTACCGCAATCGAACCTTCATGGTCGGGATGCGCGGCGAGGAAACGTTCGAGCGCGGTGGTGAACGCGGCGATACTGCCTTTCATGTCCGCCGCACCGCGGCCATATAACCGACCGTCACGGATCGTCGGCTCGAACGGCGGCGACAGCCAGGCCTCGAGCGGGCCGGTCGGGACCACGTCGGTATGGCCTAAGAACACGAATAACGGTTTTGCCTCGCCTTTTCTCAGCCAGATATTCTGCGTATCCGCGAAATTCAGTCGCTCCTCATGAAAACCGAGCGGAGCGAGCCTTGCGGCAAGCACGTCCTGGCAGCCCTCATCCTTCGGCGTGACCGACTCGCGGCTGATCAAATCCTTCAGTAATTCCAGCGTTGCGCTCATGCGTCCGTTTCCGATAAATTCAGTAATGCGTATTGGTCGGCTTTGAAGCCGATGATCAGCGCTTTGCCGGTATCCAGAATCGGGCGCTTGATCAGGGTCGGCGTTTCGAGCATTAACCGGGCCGCTTTCTCACGCGTCAGATCGGCCTGCTGTTCGGGGCTCAGTTGCCGCCAGCTGGTGCTGCTTTTGTTGAGCATTTTTTCCCAGCCGAGTCCGTCGATGAAGCGTTGCAGCAGTTCCGGGGTCAGGCCGTCGATACGATAATCGTGAAAACGATGCTCGATCCCGTTCTGCTCCAGCCACTGCCGCGCCTTTTTGCAGGTGTCGCAATTTTTGATTCCGTACAGCGCGATCATTACAGTTGGTTGTTTAAGAGTTCGTCCAGGTCGGGCAATGATTTGTCGGCCTTGCAGCGGCCCTTGTAAACGTCGACGAATTCCATGAACGCCTGTTCCAGATCGTCCAGAATGTCCTGTTCGTTGTCGATGTCCTCTTCGGGCACATCGTCCGACTCCAGATATTCTTTCTGCAGGATGATTTCGCTGTTCAGGGACAAGAGGGCGTAGATGATCGCGTTATTGGTCAGTTGATTTTCGCTCATGGGAATTGGGAAGGGTAGATGGAAGTGAAACCGGGACGTGATCGCCCCGGGCGTGAAGGCCGGATGATCAGTCGCGGAGCAGTTCGTTGATGCCGGTCTTGCTGCGGGTCCTCTCGTCGACCTGTTTGATGATTACTGCGCAGTACAGGCTGTATTTGCCATCCGACGAAGGCAGGTTGCCCGAGACGACGACCGAGCCGGCGGGGATCCGTCCGTAGGTGATTTCGCCGGTCATCCGGTTGTAGATCTTGGTGCTCTGGCCGATATAGACGCCCATCGAGATTACACAGCCGTCTTCAACGATGACGCCTTCGACGATTTCTGAACGCGCGCCGATGAAGCAGTTGTCGCCGATGATCGTCGGACCGGCCTGCAAGGGTTCCAGCACGCCGCCGATTCCGACGCCGCCGGACAGATGCACGTTCTTGCCGATCTGTGCGCAGGAGCCGACGGTCACCCAGGTATCGACCATCGTGCCGCTGTCGACGTAAGCGCCGATATTCACGTAGGACGGCATCAGGATCGCGCCGGGCGCGATATAGGAACCTTTACGCGCGACCGCGTTCGGCACGACCCGCACACCGGCCTTCGCGAAGTCTTCTTCGCTGTAGTTTGCGAATTTGCATTCGACCTTGTCGTAATAGCGGGTATTGCCGCCGTCCATCAGCCGGTTTTCGTTGATCCGGAACGACAAAAGGACCGCTTTCTTCAGCCATTGATTCGTAACCCAGTCGCCGCCTTTTTTTTCGGCGACCCGGGCCTTACCGGTATCGAGCAGGTTCAGGCACTCCTGGACCGCGCCGCGAACTTCCGGCGAAACATTGGCAGGAGTGATGTCGGCGCGCTGTTCGAACGCAGTATTGATGAGGTTTTCTAAATCAGACATGCTTTATTTTTAAAGTGTGTTAAGGAAACTTTTGATGCGCTGAGCCGCCTCGACGCATTCTTCGAGCGGTGCAACCAGAGCGATCCGGACATGATTCCGGCCAGGATTAACGCCGCCGAAATCGCGGGACAGATAGCTGCCCGGCAGCACGGTCACGTTCTGTTGCGCGAACAATTGACGCGTGAACTCGGTATCGTCGATCGGCGTTTTGATCCAGAGATAAAAGCCGGCCGGCGGCTTGATCAGCTGCGCGGCGTCGCCCAAAATGTCGATTACTGCGGCGAATTTTTCGCGGTACAGGCGGCGGTTTTCGCGCACGTGCTTTTCGTCTCCCCAAGCCGCGATGCTCGCGTGCTGGGTCGGCAGCGGCATCGCCGCGCCATGATAAGTCCGGTATTTGAAGTAGTCCTGCAGGATCGCCGCATCGCCGGCCACGAAGCCGGAGCGCAGCCCGGGCGCGTTCGAACGCTTCGAGAGGCTGTGGAATACTACGCAACGTTTAAATGCGGTATTGCTGATCGCGGAGGCCGCTTCGAGCAGGCCCGGCGGCGGGCTGTTTTCATCATCGTAAAGCTCGCTGTAGCATTCGTCCGAAGCGATTATGAAATCGTATTTTTCGGCGAGTTCAAGTAGCCGAATCAGGGTTTCGCGCGGCATCACCGCACCGCTCGGGTTGCCGGGCGTGCAGATATACAGCAGCTGGCAGCGCCGCCAGATGCTTTCGGGCACCGCGTCGAAATCGGGAAGATACCCGTTCGCGGCGACTGTATTCAGAAAATAAGGATCCGCGCCCGCGAGCAGGGCCGCACCCTCGTAGATCTGGTAAAAAGGGTTCGGCATCACCACCACCGGATCGGCGGTCCGGTCGATCAGGCATTGCGCGAACGAAAACAACGCCTCGCGCGTGCCGCTGACCGGCAGGATCTGCGTTTCGGGATTCAACAGCTCTTCTTCGAGTCTGAAGCGCCGGGTCAGCCAGGCGGCGATTGTTTGCCGAAGCTCCGGCAGGCCTTTGGTCGTCGGATAATTCGACAGGCCGTGCAGGTGCGTCAGCAGGGTTTCCTGAATCAGGTGCGGCGTCGGATGCGCCGGCTCGCCGATCGACAAGGCGATATGCTGCTTGCCGGCCGGGGGCGTAACGCCCTGTTTCAGCGCAGCAAGCTTCTCAAACGGATAAGGCTGAAGTTGTCGTAAATAAGGCGTCATCGTTTATTGACATTGGGGGCGTCTGCCCTGGGATTGCGCCTGTTGGAAAAAGCTCATCGCCTGCGGCATGTGCTGTTCGAGATCGCGGATCCGGGTCGCATGCGAAGGGTGCGTGGACATGAATTCGGCGGTTTGCTGCCCCTGTGTTGCCTGACTCATCCGTTGCCACAAATTGATGCTTTGGCGCGGGTCGAAGCCGGCTTTCGCCATCAGGTCGACGCCGATGATATCCGCTTCACTTTCCTGCGTCCGGCCGTAAGGCATCAAGACGCCATATTCGGCACCGAGGCCGAGCATTCCGAAAGCAGCTTGGCCCAGTGTCGACTGCGGATTGCTCATCGCCTGAATCATCGACATGCCCGAGTTGACGGCCAATTCCTGAGAGGCCCGCTCGGCGCTGTGCTTAGCCAAAACGTGGCCGATTTCATGGCCGATCACGGCGGCCAGCTGATCCTGATTTTCGACCAATTTGAACAGGCCGCTGTAGACGCCGACCTTATTGCCCGGCAAAGCGAAGGCGTTGAACGAATCGTCTTCGAATACTACGACTTCCCAGCGGCCGCCGGTAGATTGCGTAATATTGCCGGCGATGCATTGGGCGATCTGATTCAAACGCGCGTTGTTGCTGATCGGTTTGTCGCGTTTCATGGTTTCGAAGGCTTGCAGGCCCATCTGGTCGACCTGCGATTCGGGCAGCAGGATGAGCTGGTTACGTCCTGTCGGACTGGTGACGCACGCGGTCAAAGCAAATGCTGTCGTTAAAACAGTGCAAAATTTCTTTAACATGATTCACCTCCCTATCATTTGTAAAAAGTCATTTTAACGTATCTTGATTGATGCAGGTTAGGATTAATGCGCGTAGGCAATGGGCCTGGCCGAGTGGACCGGCTACCTGGAAATAAGGCGCAATGATCTTTCACGGTAAGGTTTCCAATCCTGCATAAGCCAGCATCAACCATTTGACTCCCACACCCTTGAAATTGATCTGTGCACGCTCCTGCGCGCCCTGACCTTCGAGCTGCAGGATCACCCCTTCGCCGAATTTGGTGTGACGGACGCGCTGGCCGAGTTTGTACTGGCTGACCGACAGGGAGGCGGAAGCGGAGGGCTTTGCCGGCGATGCCGCGACCGGACGGCTGAAGTTCGCGCGCAGCCTGACTTCCTGAATGCATTCGTCCGGAATTTCACGCAGGAAGCGCGACGGCCGGGGATAGGTTTCGCGTCCGTACAGGCGGCGAGATTCGGCATAGGTCATGTATAAGGTTCGCATCGCCCGGGTCATCCCGACATAGCACAGCCGCCGCTCTTCTTCGAGGCGTTTAGGGTCTTCGACTGACTGCATCGAAGGAAACAGGCCTTCTTCCATCCCGACCATGAACACGACCTTGAATTCGAGGCCCTTCGCCGAGTGCAGGGTCATCAGCTGCACGCAATCGTCGAAGTCCTCGCCCTGCATTTCGCCCGCTTCGAGCGCGGCATGCGCAAGAAACAGTTCGAGCGGGCCGAGGTTGTCTTCGTTGTCGATATTCGGGTCGAACAGGCGCGCGGCGTTGACCAGCTCCTCCAGGTTTTCGATCCTTTCTTCGCCCTGTTCGGCCTTGCTGTTTTGGTAAAACTCGATCAGACCCGATTTTTCGACGACCCGTTTGACCTGTTCGAAAAGTTCCATCCCCTCGGTTTCGCCGGCCAGCCGGTCGATCAATTGCAGGAATCCGTTTAGTGCATTGCCGGCGCGGGCGCTGAGCATCCGTTGTTCGAGCATCAAAACCGCCGCGCGCCAGAGCGAGGCGCCGCGGTCACGCGCAATGATCCGCAGATCCTCGATCGTTTTCGCACCGATGCCGCGGGTGGGCGTGTTCACGACCCGCTCGAACGAGACGTCGTCGTCGCGGTTCGCGATCAGCCTGAGATAGGCCAGCGCGTTCTTGATTTCGGCGCGCTCGAAAAAGCGCAGGCCGCCGTAAACGCGGTAAGGAATCCCGGCCTGAACCAGCCGCTCTTCGAATTGCCGGGACTGTGCGTTCGAGCGGTACAGGATTGCCGTGTCCTGGCGCGCGCCGCCTTCGTTGATCCAGGCGCGAATCCGCTCGATCACGAAAAACGCTTCATCCTGCTCGTTGAACGCCGCGTACAGCGAAATCGGCTCACCCTCGCCGGACTCGGTCCACAGTTCCTTGCCGAGCCGGCCCTCGTTGTGCGCAATTACCTGATTCGCGGCCTTCAGGATGTTGCCGGTCGAACGGTAGTTCTGTTCGAGCTTGATGACCTCGTGCTCCGGAAAATGCTTCTGGAAGCTGTAGATGTTTTCGATCCGCGCGCCGCGCCAGCCGTAGATCGACTGGTCATCGTCGCCGACCACGAACAGATTGTTTTTGCTCTGTGTCAGGAGGCGCAGCCAGGCATATTGAATCGTATTGGTATCCTGAAATTCGTCGACATGCACCTGCTCGAAGCGCTGCTGATAAAACGACAGTATGTCCGGATTGTCGCGCAGGAGTTCATGAGCCCTGAGCAGAAGCTCTGCAAAATCGACCAGCCCGGAGCGGTCGCACAGCTCTTCGTAGGCACGGTAAATCGCGATCATCTGGCGCAGATACAGATCGCCGGTCTCCGGCATGTGGCGGGCGCGTATGCCTTCGTCCTTCTGGGCATTGATAAACCATTGCACCTGTTTCGGAGGCCAGCGCGCCTCGTCGAGATTCAATGCCTGCAGGATACGTTTGATCACGCGTAACTGATCGGCGGTATCCATAACCTGAAAGGTGTCCGGCAATTTGGCCTGTTTGGCGTGACGTCGGAGCAGACGATGCGCAAGGCCGTGAAAGGTGCCGATCCAGAGGTTATGCGTCGGGCGCTGCAGCAGTTCTTCAATCCGTCCGCGCATTTCGCGGGCCGCCTTGTTCGTAAAAGTGACTGCCAGTATTCCGTGCGGCGAGACGCCCTGCACCTGGATTTGCCAGGCGATCCGATGCACCAGCACGCGGGTCTTCCCGCTGCCGGCGCCGGCCAGCACCAGCATGGACTGCGAAGGCGCGGTGACAGCCTGGCGCTGCGCATCGTTCAGGGGGTCGAGAAGTAAGGTGACGTCGATCATTTTATTGCTTGCACATTTTTTGTGGCTGTGTATATTTGTTCGGTTCTGGGAGTGACAGACAGGGCCGTGCTTGGCGGAATAATAACAATTACACAGTGAGGGTAAGAAGATGAGTTTTGATTTTAAACGTATGTTGAAATTTGAACACAATGTCGGTGAAAAAGAAAAAAAATACCGCATTTATGGCGGCGCCGCGCTGTTTGTGATTTCGGTCGTTACCGCGTCGGTGTTTTTATTGATTGTCGGCTGCGCACTGATTGCGAGCGGTTTTTGGGGCTGGTGCCCGGTTTATTCCGGATTAGGCAAAAATACCTGTGAAACCGCTGGTTCGGGTCCTGCCAGCGAATAATGTGGGTCAGGCTCGGGACGGGGTAATGCCGGTCTTGAGCCTGATTTTCGAGAGTTTTCAGTAGCGCAGCGGTATTATTCCGGGTGCATTTCTCCGCCCTAATCCTCTTTCCGATATTCGCCTTCCAGAGCATCGTTACGGGCCGCATTGCGCGGACGGAAAGGGCTGTTTGACTGGACCGCCTGGATCAAATGTTTCTCGATAATATATTGCGCGACTTTTCTGCGCAAAGGCGGAATAAGGCAGATAAACCCCAACAGGTCGGTAATGAATCCGGGCGTCAGCAACAAGGCGGCGCCGACCAGCAGTATCGGTCCTTCGATAATCTCATAGGTCGGAATGTTCCCTTGGGCCAGGCTTTCCTGAAAACGCCGAAGGGTTTGAAAGCCTTGTTGCCTGAGCAGCCACGCGCCGAGCACGGCGGTAAAAACCACCAGCGCGATCGTCGGAAAGGCGCCGATGATGCCGCCGACCGTCAGCAGCAAATAAATCTCTGCGAACGGGACGATCAAAAAAAACAGGAACAACAACTGGAAGATTTTCATCTAAAAGCTCGGCTTGAGATCTGGTTAATTGAACAATATAAGGGTAAATACCGCGAATTTCTAGCATAATACCCGACTTTCGCCTCTTCGCCAGCAAAACATGCCGAACAACACCCAATTGATTCTCTGCACCTGCCCGGATCGGGATACGTCGGAAAAAATCGCCCAAAAACTGGTCGAAGGCCGCCTGGCCGCCTGCGTGAACATCCTGCCTGGCCTGACTTCAATTTATACCTGGCAAGACCGGCTCGAAACGGCCGAGGAACATCTGTTGCTGATCAAATCGGCGAGCGGTCGCTATTCGGCGGTCGAACAAGCGATACGCGCGCTGCATCCCTACGACTTGCCCGAAATCATCGCCCTGCCTATCGCGCAGGGCTTGCCCGACTATCTAAACTGGATCGATACATGCGTATCTATCAAATAATTTTTTTCTGTTTGTTGCTCACCGCTCAAAATGCAGCCATTGCTCTGAATGGCGAAGACCTGTTGCCGCCCGATCAGGCGTTCAAGGTTTCGGCGCAGGCCTTATCGCGCGACCAGCTTGAATTTTCCTGGGACATTGCCGAAGGCTTCTCCTTATACCGGAAGAATTTACGTTTCGAATCCCGGACCGAAGGCGCCGACCTGGGTACTCCCAGTTTGCCGGACGGCAAGACCAAGCATGACGAAATGCTCGGCGATACGGTGCATTACCGGAACCGGCTGACGGTGCCGGTGCCGTTAAAGGCCGGCGATCAGGTCCAGTCGGTGACCGTGCTGACGCGTTACCAGGGTTGTTCGGATGAGGGCGTCTGTTACCCGCCGCAAAAAAAGACCCTTGAAATCGCATTGCCTGCCGCGGCATCCGGCAATCCGCTCGCGAACCTGGTCAAAAGCATTACCGGTTTGGCTTCGCCGGCAGCACAGGATGATTTGCTGAAGCCTGATCAGGCCTTTCAGTTTTCCGCAGCGGTCGGTGATGCGCATACCGTGCAGGTGAATTGGCAGATCGCGCCCGGTTACTATATGTATCGGGATAAGACGAGGCTCGAATTGATCAATGCAGGCGGCACCCAACTCGGCGTCTACCAGCTTCCGCACGGCGAGCCGAAGCTGGATCCCGAATTCGGGCAAGTCGAGGTTTTTCACGATGAACTGAGTTTCGATCTGCCCTTGAACCGTGGCGGCCAGGCCGCGCAAACGATCATATTGAAAGCGCAATATCAAGGCTGCGCCGAGCGTGGCGTGTGTTATCCGCCGATGAGCAAGGAAGTGAGTCTGGATCTGCCCGTTGCGCAGCAGATTGCGGCAGTGACTGCGAAGCCGCAGGCCCCGCTGTCGGAACAGGATCGGATCGTGCAATTGCTCAAGCATGATAGTCTGGGCATGACGCTGGCCAGCTTCTTGGGTTTCGGCCTGCTTTTATCATTTACGCCCTGCATTTTTCCGATGATTCCGATCCTGTCCGGCATCATCGTCGGACACCGGTCCATCACTACACTGCGCGCTTTTATTCTTTCGCTCAGCTATGTCGTCGCCTCTGCATTGACTTATACCCTGTTCGGGATCCTCGCCGCGCTGTTCGGCGGCAATCTGCAAACCACTTTCCAGCAGCCCTGGATCATTGCGACCTTCAGCGCCATTTTTGTGTTGCTGTCGTTGTCGATGTTCGGTTTTTATCACCTCGAATTGCCGAAGTCCTGGCAAGCCAAACTGCATAATTCGAGCGAGCGGCACCGCGACGGCTCGGTTTGGGGTGCGGCAATCATGGGATCTTTGTCGTCCCTGATCGTCGGGCCCTGTGTCGCGGCGCCGTTGGCCGCCGCGCTGATCTATATCGGCCAGACCGGCGATGCGGTGCTCGGCGGCAGCGCGTTGTTTGCTATGGGCATGGGTATGGGCGCTCCTTTATTGCTGGTGGGCGCTTCGGCCGGCAAGCTGTTGCCGAAAGCCGGCGGCTGGCTGAACGCCACCAAGGGCGTGTTCGGTGTGATCATGCTCGCGATGGCGGTCTGGATGCTGAGCCGGATTCTGCCGCCGGCGGTTACGATGCTGCTGTGGGCGATGCTCTTGATCATTCCGTCGATCTATCTGAATGCGATCGATCCTTTGCCTGAACACAGCAGCGGCTGGCGGAAGCTTTGGAAAGGCGTCGGCCTGATCATGCTGGCTTACGGCTTGCTGCTATTGATCGGCGTTTCGGGCGGCGCGACCAATCCCCTTAAACCTTTGCAGGGTGTGATGATCAGCGGAGCGAATGCCGAATCCAAACAGGAAGGCATCGTCTTTCGGCGCGTTGCAAACCTTCGGGAGCTCGATCAGCGGATTCAGGAAGCCAGTGCGCAGGGTCGCTATGTGATGCTCGATTTTTACGCCGACTGGTGTATTTCCTGTAAGGAGATGGAGGCCTATACCTTTACCGATCCGAAGGTCAAACAGGCGCTGGACGATTTTGTGCTGCTGCAGGCCGATGTGACCAAAAATTCCGAGGAAGACCAGGCGCTGCTGCAGAAATTCAACCTGATTGGGCCGCCGGCGATCCTGTTTTTCGGCTCCGATCAACAGGAACGAACCGCGCAGCGCGTGATCGGCTATCAGGACAGCAGCGCATTTATCGAAACATTACAACGAGTCAAACTATGAAACAAGCAGGTATCGTTATTCTAATCGGACTCATTGCGCTGGCCGGCGGTATTGCGCTGCGCTACAGTTTGTATCCGGCTCCGGCAGCGGAGGTATCGCCTTTGACGGAATTCGCGCTGCCCGATTTATCCGGCCAAAACCGTTCAATCGCCGAATGGAAAAACAAAATCCTGGTGATCAATTTCTGGGCGACCTGGTGCCCTTCCTGCCGCGAGGAAATGCCCGATCTGGTCACGCTGCAGGAGCAATACGCGGCGCAGGGTGTGCAGATGATCGGCATTGCGCTCGAAGACAAGGCGCCGGTTGAGGAATACCTTGCCGCGAACAAGATCAATTATCCGACGCTGATTGCCGGCGACCAGGGCATGGCGCTGGCCGGTCAATTGGGTAATCGGGCCGAAGCGGTTCCTTATACGGTAGTTGTCGATCGGCAAGGCATGATTCGGGATCGCCATCTCGGCAAGTTTTCGAAGCCGGAAATGGTGAAAATCATTGAAGACCTGCTGAAATAAAAAACGGGTTTGATTCCGCCTTTTTTCAGAATGGCGACAAAACTTCGGCTTAATGCCGCTATCTTCCCGCAAAATTATTATATTTAGTCGAAACTCTGCAAATTAGGCGGAAATTGTGGGATAATTTGCGCCGTTTTTCACTAGCAGGTTGGTTGCATTCATGGCGACAATTACCGTTTTAAACGGGCCAAATCTGAATTTATTGGGGATCCGCGAGCCCGGCCATTACGGTAATAAAACGCTGGACGATATCAGGCAGACCTTGACCGATATGGCCGAAGGCTTTAAGCATCAGCTGGAATTTCATCAAACGAACGCCGAACATGAAATCGTCGGGCAGGTGCATCAGGCCTATCACGACGGGGTGGATTTCATCATTATCAATCCGGCGGCATTCACCCATACCAGCGTGGCGCTTCGCGACGCCCTGCTCGCGACCCGGATTCCGTTCATCGAGGTGCATCTGTCCAATGTGCACGCGCGTGAACCGTTTAGAAAACACTCCTATTTTTCGGACATCGCGAAAGGCGTGATCTCCGGACTGGGAGCTACAGGATACGAACTGGCCTTACTGGCTGCACATCAGATATTAGCCGAGAGACATTAATCATGGATATTAGAAAAATAAAAAAACTGATTGAGATTATCGAAGAATCGGGCATTGCCGAGATCGAGATTAAGGAAGGCGAGGAATTCGTCCGGATCAGCCGTTATTCCGCCGCGCCTGCGCCAGTCGCTTATGCGCCTCAGCCGGCAGCGCCTGTCGCAGCGCCCGCCGCGGCCGCTCCGACCAGTGCGGTCGGCGAAGAGGTGATTTCCGGACACGTCGTCAAGTCGCCGATGGTCGGCACGTTTTACCGTTCCGCTACACCGGGCGCAAAACCGTTTACCGATGTGGGTCAAAAGGTGCAGGCCGGCGATACGCTCTGCATCATCGAGGCGATGAAGATTTTGAACCAGATCGAGGCGGACAAAAGCGGTACGATTACCAAGATTCTGGTCGAGAACGCCGAGCCTGTCGAATACGGCCAACCGCTGTTTGTGATCGAATAACGGAGCGCTCTATGTTCGACAAAATTGTGATCGCCAATCGTGGCGAAATAGCGCTTAGGATATTGCGCGCCTGCCGGGAACTCGGCGTGAAGGTCGTCGCGGTGCATTCGGAAGCGGACCGTAATCTGAAACATGTGCGGCTGGCCGACGAGTCGGTCTGTATCGGTCCTGCGCCGTCAGTGGACAGCTATTTGAACATTCCCGCGATCATCAGCGCAGCCGAGGTGACCGACGCCGAAGCGATCCATCCCGGCTACGGTTTTTTGGCTGAAAATGCCGACTTTTCTGAAAAGGTCAAGCAAAGCGGTTTCGTATTTATTGGTCCGAATGCCGATACGATCCGGCTGATGGGCGACAAGATCTCCGCGAAAAAAGCGATGCTTGCGGCGGGCATTCCCTGCGTGCCGGGCAATGGCGATCCGCTGCCGGACGATCCGGAGAAAAACCTGAAACTTGCGCGCGAGATTGGCTATCCGGTCATTATCAAGGCGGCCGGGGGCGGCGGCGGACGCGGCATGCGCACCGTCCATACCGAAGCGGCTTTATTGAACGCGATCAACATGACCAAAGCCGAAGCCGCTACCGCCTTCGGTAATGCGACAGTTTATATGGAAAAATTCCTGGAAGACCCGCGCCATATCGAGTTTCAGGTAATGGCCGACTCGCACGGCAATGCGATTCACCTGGGAGAGCGCGACTGCTCGATGCAGCGCCGCCACCAGAAAGTCGTCGAAGAAGCGCCCGCGCCCGGCATTACCGAGGAACAGCGCAGGCTTATTGGCGAGCGCTGCGCGAAAGCCTGCGTCGACATCGGTTACCTCGGCGCCGGCACATTCGAATTCCTGTATGAAAAAGGCGAGTTCTATTTCATCGAGATGAACACGCGGGTGCAGGTCGAGCATCCGGTGACCGAAATGGTCACCGGTTTCGACATCGTGAAGGAACAATTGCGGATTGCGGCAGGCCAGCCGTTGTCGCTTACGCAGGATCAGGTCAAGCTGATCGGTCATGCGATCGAGTGCCGCCTGAACGCGGAAGATCCGAGAACCTTCATGCCGTGCCCGGGCACGATCGATCAGTTCCATATGCCGGGCGGCCCCGGCATCCGCTGCGAAACGCACATTTATAATGGCTATAAGGTGCCGCCGTATTATGACTCGATGATCGGCAAGCTGATCGCGCATGGCGAAGACCGGCAGAGCGCGATTGCACGGATGAATACCGCGCTCAGCGAAATCATCATCGAAGGCATCAAAACCAATATTCCGCTGCAGCAGGAAATCATGAACGACAGCGCATTTGCGGCTGGCGGGCAGAATATTCATTACCTGGAAAAGAAGCTCGGGCTTTATTAAGCCACCCGCGTTCCCACGCGCTGCGTGGGAACGCCGAATAGAGTAGCCTCGCTCAAAGAGGGAGTCTTCAATTTTCATCACTAATTTTCGCATGGCCTGGCAACAAATTACCGTAATTACCGACGAACAAACCGCTCCTGACGTCGCCGAACTGTTCAGTGATCTTGGCGCGGTGTCGGTCACCTATATGGATGCCGAGGATGAACCGGTTTACGAACCCGCGATCGGTGAAACCAAGATATGGAGCAATACGCAAGTGATCGCGCTGTACGAACTGGATGCCGATCTTGAAGGCGTGACCGAGCGCGTGCAGGAAACCTTCGACGCGAACCTGCTGCGCAACTGGCGTCAGGAACTGATCGAAGATCAGGCCTGGGAGCGCGCCTGGATGGAATATTACCAGCCGATGAAATTTGGCGAGAAACTCTGGGTTTGCCCGACCGGCCAGGAACAACACGAGCCAGGCACGGTCTGCATGCTGCTTGACCCGGGCCTGGCGTTCGGTACCGGTACGCACCCGACCACCGCGCTCTGCCTTGAATGGCTGGCCGAGCATGATTTGGCCGGTAAAACGGTAATCGATTACGGCTGCGGCTCGGGAATTCTCGCAGTCGCCGCCGTGCTCCTTGGCGCGAAAGAGGCCCATGCAGTCGATATCGATCCGCAGGCGCTGACTGCGACTTTGAGCAATGCCGAAAAAAATGCAGTTCAGGACAAGATCAGGGTGTATCTGCCGGAACAATTGCCCAGGATGCAGGCCGACATCGTGCTGGCCAATATTCTCGCCAAGCCGTTGTGCGAACTCAGCGAACGGATTTCCGAGCTGGTTAAACCGGGCGGTGCATTAATATTGTCCGGTATTCTGGCCGAGCAAACGGCGCAAGTCGCAGACGCTTACCGGTCTTCTATCGAACTGAACGCGCCGGCGCAGCAGGAAGACTGGATTCGTCTGGATGGTCTGAAAGGTTAACTCAATATGTTTACTCGCTGTCCCGAATGTCTGACTACCCAGGCGGTTACGCCCGAAGTGCTGCGCAGCGGCCGGGGTATGGTGCGCTGCGATCGCTGTGCTTCGATGTTCGATGCGCTCTCGACATTGTCCGAGACCGAAACGCAGGCAATCGCCGATGTGCAGCCGGAAGCATCTGAGCTATGGACCGAAAAGAAAGCTGCCGGCAGCCGGTACTGGCGTAGTGGGTTTTTTGCCGCCGTCGCGCTGCTCTGCATACAAGGACTATATTTTGAAGGCGATCGCGTTTTACAAAACCCAAAAGCCCGACCGGCCTTGGAAAAACTCTGCGGCATCTTGCGTTGTCCCCTGCCGGACTATCGAAACCTGGCCGAACTGACCGTGCTGCACAATTCGTTCAACCAACTGCCGAACCGTCAATATGCGTTCAAGCTGGTCCTGAACAACGAGGCGGCGTTTTCGATGCGCTATCCCGCCATCGGCCTGACCTTGCTTTCTTACGATGGTCAGCCGTTTGCGTATCGGCTGTTCAATCCGAACGAATATCTGGCTGGAAAACCGGAAAATGAACGGATAGCCGCAAACAGCGCGGCCGAAATCAGCCTTGAAATCGCCGAGCCTAAAACGAAGATTGGCGGTTTTCATTTCGATCTCAGTTATTAATTCATGGACAACCCCGAACTTTTTCTCAAGAAAAATGAAGAAAAGCGCCTCAGACTCGGACACTTGTGGATATTCAGCAATGAAATCGATATCAAGCGCTCGCCGCTGAACCGTTTTGTACCGGGCGATCTGGCGCAGGTGATCGCGCATGACGGCAAGCCGCTCGGCACCGCCTATGTGAATCCGAATGCCTTGATTTGCGCGCGTCTGTTGTCGCGCAAGCCGAATCTGAAATGCGGCGCGAATTTTTTCAAGGATCGGATCGCGAACGCGTTGGCAATTCGCGAAAAAGTGTTCGACAAACCGTATTACCGGCTGGTGTTCGGCGAAAGCGACGGGCTGCCGGGACTGGTGATCGATCGTTTCGGCGAGGTACTGTCCGTGCAGATCACCACGGCCGGGATCGAGCAGCGGAAGGAAACTTTGCTTGGTGCGCTGGTCGATTTGCTGAATCCGGTCGCGATTGTGTTGAAGAACGACAGCGGCCAGCGTCAGCTCGAAGGTCTGGCGATGGAATCGGTGGTGGCTTATGGCAAATTGCCCGAGCGATTGATTATCGAAGAAAATGGGGCGAAATTCCGGGTCAATATCCTGGGCGGTCAAAAGACCGGCTGGTTTTACGATCATCGGATGAGCCGGGCCGAACTGGCCAGGATCGCCAAGGGGCAACGTATTCTGGATTTATTTTCCTACACGGGCGCCTGGTCGGTTCCTGCCGCACTGGCTGGCGCGCTTGAAGTGACTTGCGTCGACGGGTCCGAAGCGGCGATGCAGCTGGCGCGCGAAAATGCCGCCCTGAACGGCGTCGAGGACAGGATGCAGTTCGCGCACAGTGATGTGTTCGATTTTTTGAAAGAGGCACGCCAGGAACGCCGGCTCTATGATATGATCGTACTGGACCCGCCGGCGCTGATCAAACGCAAAAAAGATTTCCAGCAGGGTTATGAGGCCTATCGTCGGCTGAATCATTTGGCATTGCAGGTGCTCGCGAAAAACGGCGTATTGGTCTCGGCTTCCTGCTCGTTCCATCTGAGCCGGGATAAGCTCTATGAAATCCTGCGGTCGTCCGGACGGCATATCGACCGGCATTTGATTTTTATCACCCAGGGTGGCCAGGGGCCGGATCATCCGATCGATCCTGCAATTCCGGAGACTCAGTATTTGAAGACCTTTTTCTGTTCGGTTTCGTCCACTTTATAAAGTCATTGAGGCATCTTGATGACCAAGGTAGAATATCCGGAATCTTGCGTTCTATGCGGCCAGCCTGTTGAAATAGAAGGCTTTACGTTGCAAACACCGGAAGTAACGTTAAAGTTTTGTTGTGCCGGCTGCCTGAGCATCTATCAACTGCTTAACGATAGCAATCCGATATCGACAAGCACTTCATCAAATAATAACGAGGATAAAAAGTAAATGAAAGCCTGTGAATCATGTAACGGCCGCGCCGAAATCGGCAAATATCATAAGCAGGTCCCGGTTTGGCGCCGCGCGATCGGTCTGGTTTTTGTGTATCTGCCGATTATTACTTTGCCGTTTGTGTTTATTAGCGCTTATCTGACTTATTATCATCTGATTTTGATCGGTGGCCGCAATATCAAGCCGTTTTCGGCCTTTTTGCCTGCCAAAGACAGCCACCGTTATGATCTGAAAAGCCAGATTACAATGGACGGATCTTTCAAGGCCAGTCTGGCGCAATCTAAGCTATACTGGATTTTGAACTGCACCTGGTATTGCCCGGTCAGCGTCGCGGTATTCGAATGGCACGCCTATATGGTCAAGATCGTCGAAAACTGGTGGTGCCCGTTCACGCACGAAAAAAAAGAAGGCTACAGCAACGCGAAAATCGACCAGTCTTTCTGGCATATTTATCCTGAAGATCGTGTCAAGCTGAACAAGGAAGACCTCGAAAATCCGATCTGGAACGAAGAAACCAATTCTGAAGAAGCCAAAAAGCCTTCTGTTTCGGCCGAGGCTGTTGAATAAATTGCTATACGGCCTATGTCGGAGTTAAGAGGAGCGGTGCCAGCGCGGTTGCCGCTTCCAACTCGAGATTTTTAAAAGATCGGCAGGATTGCCGTATCTGATTCAAAAGCGTTGCTGCCTTTCTCTGGAAGACACTGCGCGCTAGCATGATTGTCCACCGCTGCCGCGGGTTTTACTGTCTGTTTTCTTTTGTGTGGAACCCCGATGCGGATAGGTCCTTACCCACTCGCTAACAATGTCATTTTGGCGCCGATGGCGGGCATCACCGACCGTCCGTTCCGTGAAATCTGTAAACGCTTTGGCGCGGGCCTGACCGTTTCGGAAATGGCCGCTTCGAATCCGGCGTTGCGGCAGCATGCCCGGACGCTGCTGAAAACGGACGGCGAAGGCGAAAGCGGTCTGCGTTCGGTGCAGATACTCGGCACCGACCCTAAGCAAATGGCGGATGCCGCCAGATTCAATGTCGAGCGCGGCGCCCATCTGATCGATATCAACATGGGCTGTCCTGCCAAGAAAGTGTGTTCGGTCGCGGCAGGTTCCGCGCTTCTGAAAGACGAGCTATTGGTCGGCAGAATTCTGGATGCGGTGGTGAGTGCGGTCGATGTGCCGGTTACGCTGAAGATCAGGACCGGATGGGATTTGCAAAACCGGAATGCGGTAATGATCGCGCAAATTGCCGAAAATGCCGGGATCGCTGCACTGACCGTGCATGGCCGTACCCGCGCCTGTAAATTCAACGGCGAGGCGGAGTATGAGACGATCGCCGCAGTCAAACGGGCGGTGCGAATTCCGGTGATCGCGAACGGCGATATCGACAGCCCCGAAAAAGCCGGATATGTGCTCGCAAGGACCGGCGCCGACGCGATTATGATCGGACGAGCAGCCTGTGGTAATCCCTGGATATTCGAGCAGGTCCTGCGTTTTTTCGATAGCGGCGAGAAACGCTGGGAACCGGCCGCGGCAACGGTCAAAGGTACGATTATCTCGCATCTTGAACAATTATATGATTTCTATGGCGAGTCGGCCGGTGTTAAAATCGCCCGCAAACACATCGCCTGGTATCTGGGGCGTTTCAGCTCGATCACTCAGGATACCAGACAGTTGCTGAATACGGCCACCCAATCCGCAGAGCAATTGCGTTTGATGCATTCGGCACTGGATTTTTTAATATACCCGTCGGGTTGAACATCTTATGGAAACATCCGATAAACCATCCCCAGATAGTCTTGGCCGTGGACACAGCGGCCAAATAGAACAAAGAGAAACTCCCTTGGATTCCAAATCTATTTACTCGATTCCCTTATCGGCGCACGTCAAACAGGCTGTCGACCTGTATTTCGCCCAGATGAAGGATCACGACGTCGCTAATCTCTATGCGATCGTGATAAATGAAATCGAAAAACCTTTGCTCGAGTCGGCCTTGCGTCATTCCGGTTATAATCAAAGTAAAGCTGCGAAGGCGTTGGGACTGAGCCGTAGCACGCTGCGCAAAAAGCTGGAACAATACGGTTTGTCCTGATCCAGGATTTTTCCGCCCCGATTTTTTTCACCTCTCTATTTGCACATGAACAAAACTATTACCCGCGCGCTCGTCAGCGTTTCCGATAAAACAGGGATCGTCGATTTTTGCCGCCAGCTCAGCGAGCTCGGCATCAGTATCCTGTCCACTGGCGGCACCGCCAAGACGCTTGGGCAAAACAACATTCCGGTCATCGACGTTTCGGATCATACCGGTTTCCCGGAGATGATGGACGGCCGCGTCAAAACGCTGCATCCGAAGATTCACGGCGGCATTTTGGGCCGGCGCGGGATTGACGATCAAGTCATGGCCGCGCACGGGATCGATCCGATCGATCTGGTCGTGGTCAATTTATATCCGTTCGAACAGACGATCAGCAAGCCGGATTGCGATCTCGAAACCGCGATCGATAACATCGATATCGGCGGCCCGACGATGATCCGCGCCGCCGCGAAAAACTATAACGATGTCGCGGTCGTGGTTGATCCGGCCGATTACGCGTCGGTTCTGGCCGAGCTGAAAGCCCAACACAACACTCTGAGCCTTGAGACCCGCTTCAAATTGGCGCTGACCAGTTTCGCACACACCGCGCGCTACGATACCGCGATCGCGACTTATCTGGCCAAGATCAATGGCCAGTCATTCCCGGAGACATTGAATCTGCAATTCTATCTGAAAGAAACGATGCGCTACGGCGAGAACCCGCATCAGGGCGCGGCCTTTTATCAGGAAAAAAATCCCCCCGCCGGTACGATTGCGGCGGCGGCGCAGCTGCAGGGTAAGGCCCTCTCTTATAACAACATCGCCGATGCGGATGCGGCGCTCGAGTGCGTCAAATCGTTCGACCAGAAGCCGACCTGCGTGATCGTGAAGCATGCGAATCCGTGCGGCGTCGCGGAGTCCGATTCCTTGCTCGCAGCCTATGACCGTGCCTATGCGACTGACCCGACCTCGGCGTTCGGCGGCATTATCGCGTTCAACCGCGAGCTCGACGAGGCCACCGCGGCCGAAATCATCAAGCGCCAGTTCGTCGAGGTGATTATTGCGTCTGCGGTCACCCCGGGTGCGCGGAATGTGTTGGCTGCCAAGCAAAACGTGCGCGTGCTCGAAGCGGGCGCCTGGGTAAGCAGCGAGACGCCCGGCTTCGATTTCAAACGCGTCGCCGGCGGCCTGTTGGTGCAAGACCGCGACAACGGCCGGATCAGTGCGGATGACATCAAGGTCGTCAGCAAGCGCGCGCCGACTGCCGAGGAGATCAGCGATCTGTTGTTCGTCTGGAAAGTCGCCAAATTCGTTAAATCGAATGCGATCGTCTACGGCAAGGATCGGCAGACGATCGGTATCGGCGCAGGCCAGATGAGCCGGGTCTATTCGGCCAAGATCGCCGGCATTAAGGCGGCCGATGAAGGGCTGACCGTGCCCGGTTCGGTGCTGGCATCGGATGCATTCTTCCCGTTCCGGGACGGCATCGATGCGGCTGCCCAGGCCGGGATCACCGCGATCATCCAGCCGGGCGGCTCGGTCCGCGACGAAGAAGTGATCGCGGCGGCCGACGAACACAACATGGCGATGGTTTTTACCGGCATGCGCCATTTCAGGCATTGATTGAAATTCTGCAGACCTGGCAGGTCTTTGTATACCGCCTCCTTACCCTTTTTGCTCAATTTTATGAATATCCTTATCGTCGGCAGCGGCGGCCGTGAACACGCCCTGGCCTGGAAGGCCAAACAATCTCCGAAAGTCGAAAAAGTCTTCGTCGCACCCGGTAACGCGGGCACCGCGTTGGAGCCGGGCGTCGAAAATGTCGCGATCCCGGTTGATGACATTTCCGCATTGCTCGACTTCGCCAAACAGCAGGCCATCGGTTTGACCATCGTCGGCCCCGAAGTGCCGCTGGTGCTTGGGATTGTCGACCGCTTTCAGGAAGCCGGCCTCAAGTGCTTTGGGCCGAAATCCGCGGCCGCGCAGCTTGAAGGTTCGAAAAGCTTCTGCAAGGATTTCATGGTCCGCCACCAGATTCCGACTGCCGCGTACCAGACTTTCACCGATAAGGAGCAGGCGATCGCCTACATTAAGGATCAGGGCGCCCCGATCGTGGTGAAGGCTGACGGGCTGGCCGCAGGCAAGGGCGTGATCGTCGCTCAGACCGAGCAGGAAGCGATTGACGCGGTCGAAGACATGCTGTCCGGCAATGTGTTCGGCGAAGCCGGCAGTCGGGTCGTGATCGAAGAGTTTCTGCAGGGCGAGGAAGCCAGCTTCATCGTGATGGCCGATGGCAAACACGCGCTCGCGATGGCGACCTCGCAGGACCACAAGGCACGCGATGACGGCGACCAGGGGCCGAACACCGGCGGCATGGGCGCGTATTCGCCCGCGCCGGTCGTCACGCCCGAGATCCATCAGCGCGTGATGAACGAAGTGATCGAGCCGACCCTGAAAGGGATGGCCGAAGACGGCCTGCCTTACACCGGTTTCCTGTACGCAGGCCTGATGATCGACGCCGACGGTTCGATCAAGGTGCTCGAATACAATTGCCGCTTTGGCGATCCCGAAACCCAGCCGATCATGATGCGGATGAAGAGCGACCTGGTCGAGCTCTGCGAGGCGGCTCTGGAAGGCAAGCTCGATCAGGCGACCAGTGAGTGGGACAAACGTGCCGCGCTCGGTGTCGTGATGGCGGCTGGCGGCTATCCCGACGCCTATCAGCAAGGCGCGGCGATCAAAGGGCTGCCGACAGTGGAAGCCAAGGACAGCAAGGTTTTCCATGCAGGCACTCAGCAATCGGGTAAAGACATTGTGACGGCGGGGGGGCGCGTGCTCTGCGCCTGCGCACTCGGAGACACGATCGCGGAAGCCCAGAACAAGGCCTATCGTTTGGTTCGTGACATCGACTGGGACAATGTCTATTTCCGGACCGATATCGGTTTCAAGGCGATCGGTCGGAATTTGTAAGCGAGAGTCCGAATTTCAATAAATTCGTTTTGGTGGAAGGTGGGCAGCGCTTTTTTCCCACATTATCTACCTTTTCGATGCATCAGGATCATAGCGTAAGTAATAGCTTGGCAGGCGTAGGGCGGATGCAGTTACGACTGTAAGGATGCAGGAGATACGACCCCACGGATGGGGGAGGTAGATCGCGTCGGGAACAAGCGGTCGAGGGCAACGCCACCACTAAAGGGTGGTCTAGGGACAGAGCAGTTGCCGAGGCGATCCGCCAATCAGCGACCATTATCCGGCGGAACCGCTGCCGCGTTCCGCCTTACGCGAGTTGCTCTCTGCGGTCGACGTGGAAAGAATCAACCGCCCCACTTCCTCTGGCTCATCCATCTGAACAAAATGTCGAGCGCCGGGCAAGAGGAATAAATCCGATGCCGGAAATAACTCGTGAAACTTTTGTGCTACTCCTTTATTCAGGTAAGGATCGGCATCACCGAAAACAATTCGCACCGGACGCCCGAACTCCTTCAGCTTAAAAGCTGTTCTCGAACCGGATCGTAGGGTCGGCAACAAATCCTCATTCAAACTGAAAAAGGCAGGACGTGCGCTTGGTATTGCATCGAACTGTTGATATAACAGCGGCACAAATTCATTTCTAACTTCAGCATCCCTGAAGAATTTACCGACCTGCCACCAATACATTCGGCGGAAGATCAAGTGATCGAATATCCTTGAGAGAAGCCGCGCGACACTCCGGACGAGAGGCGTAGAGAAAAGCCAGATCGCTTCTGGTGGTCTGAGCGTCGGCATTTCACAGTAGTAGGTATTCAGTAAGACAAGAGCCGCTACTTGATCGGGATGATTAAGGGCCCAATTAATGGCTGGTGGGCCGGAAGCATCATGTGCCACAAGGACAACTTGGTCAAGCTTCAGATGTTTGATTACGGTGTCCAAGTCCACCTCTTGATTCTTAGCGGTGTATGGATAGTCAAACGGTTTATCGGAAGACCCCCACCCAAGAAAATCAAAGGTCACTACTCGGCGCGACGTTGAGAGATAAGGAATAAGGCGATCATGAAGATGAAGATTGTCTGGAAAGCCATGCATCAGAATGATCGTTGGTTCCTCACCTGCATATTCTCGGACGTAAACGCGGTGTTGGCCTCGCTGTACAAACTGTTCTATGAATTTCATCTTTCCTCAGAAGGTTTGCAATTTAACGGATGAATTCACCGGCCTGCGCGGCTTTTCGCGCCGGTCCCCCGGTGGAATGATGGGTTGGGCGGCGGCAAGATACCTGAAGGCCGCGGTTATTCCTGTACGGTGACGCCCGAACCGCCCATTTCCTTCGGGACGTCCTTCATCTTCGGCAATCCGTCTTTGATGCGTAGTACCGTCTCTTGATAGTTCACATGAATTCCGGCGTGGAACGGAAACTCCGGAATGATCGCCGCATACACGTCCGTGAGCCCCCAGCTTGGATGCTCCGTGAAGATATGGCCCCCGCATGTTTTGCACCATTTGCGATAGCTCCGCGTCGTCTTGTTGTAGGTTCCGATGTTGTCCGCTCCCTGTGTGACCTGAACGGCCTCAGGTTTCCATAGGGTGAAGGCATTGACTGGGCTGGCCGACCAGTGCCGACAGGACTCGCAGTGACAATAGCCCATTGCGACCGGCTCACCGCTCACGGTGAACTGAACCGCGCCGCAAAAGCAGCTGCCCTTATAAGTATTTCCGGTGCTCATGATGTATCTCCTCGGTGAATTGACGACAGGTGCGCAGTCCGCGTAGGTCCGATTAGCGCAGCGTAATCGGACGAATATCATTCATCGCCTTCCACCATCCGCTTGACGTATCCATGTTTCAAGGGATTCACATGAACATAGTCGACATGGCGTTGATAGTCGGCCTCGTCGCGGATGAAATGCTCCTAATAATGTCGCTGCCACTTGTGCCCTTGGGTATATTCCTCGTTCCCCTGCCGATCTGCGCCCCTCTGAGCGTCGTTCGGTTTTGGGCAAAGTGCGCGAAATCCGCTATTAATCTGGCGCCATCGCATGCTGAAATCGCTATCGCCGGGCGGCAAGGTCCACACGCTCGGCAACTGCACCACCCTTTAGTGGTGGCGTTGCCTTCGACCGCTTGTTCCCGACGCGATCTGCCTCCCCCATCCGAGGGGTCGTATCTCCTGCATGAACGCCATGGATGGCGTGAACGCAGAGATTTGCACGACTCCATGGAGGCAGGAGCTAGGACAACGCAAGGAGCGGTTGCCGAGGAGCAAATCTCTGACCATGCAGTCGAATGCAAATGTTCCGGCAAAACGACCCAGGCGTCGATTTGAAAAGGGTGGCGTTCGCGGACCCGCCTCACTACTTCACACAACAAATCGATCTCGCGAACAAGCAGATCGTTATGATGTCGCCGTAAGCAGGTTTACCGTAAAGAACCAAGTTCCTCCTGGGATGAATGCACGCCTGTAACTCGGCATAGTCTTTTCGGCTTTTGGAAAGCCTCGAAGGTGATCCTTGTTTCGACAACATGCATCCGATTACGCTGCGCTAATCGGTCCTACGCGGGCTTGTTAGGGCTTCTCTTCATTTTTTGGGGGCGGCCCTTCTGAGCCAGGGTTTTGCGCTTCAACTGGATTTTGGACTTGAGGTAAACTTTTGCGAGGCTCTTCGGATGTCTGTCTGGGCGTGCCGCCAGACTGCTCCAGGGATGGCCAATGCTTGACACCTAAGTAAGCAAGGGCACAAAGACTTACCGTAAAAAGAGCAATTGCCATCCATTTGGACCATACGTAGACATTTTCGCCTCTTTTAACGCGCTTCCACTCTTCTTTAAGCATTGGGATCGAAGCGTTTGTGATTTCGTTGCACTTAAGCCGAGCGTCCTTCCATTTTGATTCGTTAAATAACTTCCTTTCTTCATCAAGTAGGCGCAGTACCTCTCGATTCACATTACGTATCTTTTTATCGCTATCTTCTGGGTTAATTCTTAGTTTTATCGATGTGAAAGTAGATGTGACACGCTGACGAAGTTCGCTCTCCGTTTTTGAAGTATCTTTGTCAATGTGCTGGCAGCTTTCAAATATTGAGGAAAGCGAAACTAGTGCGGCTATATGATCGGATAGTTCCTGCCGGAGGCTGTCGATCCATTGCTGGCGAAACTCAGACACCTTTTGCTCCTTTGAAATAATCAAATTCAAGAGCGAAAAAAATCCAGCAATCATAGCGGCAGTGACAACGCCGATTGGGATCAATGCTTGTAACGGTAGATTATCCATAAGTTCTCTATGCATGCCCTAACGTAGAGCTAAGCAGGCGCGGCCCTGGGGACGCTGAAAGTAAAACCGCCGTAGAACCGCGCTTTGATTGAGCGCAATGTTAGAGGATATGTGCATGATTAGTGAATTGATTTCGGTCCCTGGGTATCAGAAATTGCCGAAGGATGAACAGCAATTTCATATCCGTTTTGCGGTACACCATCAAGGGCGGATTTGGGTAATGGGTTATTCAGCAAAAACCGATAAGGTCGCTCCGTTACTTCCTGAAACTGGAGCCCGCTTAAGCGAACTAGCCTATTTGGGATTTTTTCTCCTTCGGTATGTGGTTGCAACCATGATGCGACAAGCCACCAATCGTTTTGGTGCAAGATTGTGTCAATTAGATACGGATGCCCTTCATCATGGTCACTGAAAAAGAGATAAGTTTTAAAAACTTCCATATAGAAACCTCTAACGTAGAGCTAAGGGGCGTGCCGTTCACGGACGGTGAACGAAGCCCCAAAGCTTGATAAATTACAAACCTGCAAAACTGCCACGAAACGGCACGTCCCTTTGAGCGCAATGTTAGGCTGAAACTTAAGATAAATTTGATATTTCAGCATCAAGCCAACGTGAAAGACCGGTTGCATCTGTTTCAGCAAGTTCCATTTTATCCATCAGACGATGGTATCCCATCCCTGGCTTATACGTGCATGATCTGCCAATGGGGGTTCAGTAACGTTACCAGAAACAAATCAGTTTCAACCCCCCAATCACCTTCAAATTCAGTTCCTTTAAGTGGCGTAATGGCTACACCAAAGCTACAACCATTGCCGATATCAGCTCTTTTGACCAACATTTTATTTTCCATTTCATTAATTACGATATTTAAATAATTCAGAGAAGCCTAACGTTAAGTAGACACACCTATTTAGGTGTATATTAATTTTCGATTATCGGTGTATAAGGCCACTCTGATAATCTGTTAAACTAAATGTTACAGTATTTAATTGTTGATAGCAACCTACCTATGCTAACGGAAAATCCACCTCCTAAACTTCTTGATCAAGTCCGTGACCGGATTTGCGTCAAGCACTATAGCATCCGTACCGAAAAGCTCTATGCGCAGTGAATTAAGCGGTTTATTTATGGCAAACACCATCCGTTAAAAATGGGTGCGGTGGAGGTTGAAGCATTTTTGACGTATCTGGCTGTGGAAGGCAAGTCATCTGCTTCAACGCACAACCAAGCGTTGTCCGCTTTACTGTTTTTGTATAAGGAGATGTTGTTACTCGATTTGCCCTGGCTGGATAATGTCGTGCGCGCCAAGCAACCTCAACGTTTGCCAAGTGTGTTGACACCCCCCGTGGTGAGCCACCATGCTGACGCGGATGAGCGACGGCTATGGGTTGATGGCGAATCTTCTGTATAGCAAGTAGTCTCGATGAAGCGTAGCGGAATCGAGGTTAAACGACGAAGCCGCTTGCGTTAAAAAACTATCTGTGGAACCAATGCCTTTGATATACAATCCTAATTGTATATCTTTCAAATAGAGGAGTCGATTATGCAAGTCGCCAAATGGGGCAACAGTTTAGCCGTAAGATTACCGGCCACGGTTGTGGATGCGCTTCAGCTTAAAGAGGGGGACGACATCGAAATTCATGTGGTCGGGGAAAGAGTTTTCGAGCTTGAGAAAAAGCCAGGCAATCAGGAACTACTGGCCCGATTGCGCAAATATCGGGGCCGGGTGCCGGCCGATTTCAAGTTTGATCGCTTGGAAGCCCATGAAAACAGGTAGGCCTTTTTTCGATACGAATGTCTTATTGTATTTGTTATCTGAAAACGCTTTTAAGGCCGACCGTGCCGAAGCGGTTTTGGCGTCGGGCGGCGTCATCAGCGTACAGGCTCTCAACGAATTTGCTTCTGTCGCCTTGCAAAAAATTGGTCTGAATTATGCGGAAATCCGTGACATATTGGGAACCGTTCGTTCTGTTTGCCAAATTCAGCCCTTGACGGCCGAAACCCATGATCTGGGGTTGAACATTTCCGAGCGCTTCGGCTTTTCTTTATACGACAGCATGATTGTCGGCTCCGCGCTGGAAGCCGGTTGCGCGATTCTGTATTCGGAAGACATGCCGTCCGGGCAGCAAATCAATGATCAACTGGTCATTACCAATCCTTTTCTGAACTAATTTTTATATTTTATATTGGACGGCTGTTTGACTGCGAAATACCAGTCCAATTCTGTCAAGCATCTGTCTGGTAAAACAATTTCGGATAAAATCATGCTAATTTTTACCAACGTCCTTATGTCATCATGGCCAATCAACTGAATCAGCTGGTCGATGCTTTTCGGAAAGCCTTGCCGCATTCCGGGGATTTCGTGTTGGCCACGATCATCGAAACGCAGGGCTCGACCTATCAGAAAGCCGGAGCGAAGATGCTGATTTTGCAGGACGGCGAATGCCTGGGGCTGTTGAGCGGCGGATGTCTGGAAAGCGATCTCAAGGAGCATGCGGACCGGATTTTTACCGGGGGTCAATCTACGACGGTTTTCTACGACATGCGTTCGCCGGGCGATGTGATCTGGGGACTCGGGCTCGGCTGCAACGGTTCGGTCAACATCATGCTGCAACTGTTGAAAGCCGAAGAGCGCTTCTATCCGCTGAATGCGCTGGTTGATGCCGTGGAAAACGACCGGCGGGGCGTGTTGATGACCGTGTTCGAGTCGACGCACGAACACTTTCCCGTCGGCCGGTCGATTTTTTTTGGGCAGGACGATTGCGAAAACGCTTCGGCCGGCTGGCCGCAGGCGATGATTGCCGGGGCGCGCCGGGCTTTAGCGAGCCACAGGCCTTATACCGAGTCACGTCAACTGGACGGCCACGAAGTCGGGGTCTTTTATGATCCGATCCGGGCCTTGCCGCGACTGCTGATCATGGGTGCCGGCGTCGATGCGATGCCGCTGGTACGGTGCGCATCTGCGTTAGGCTGGCGGGTTACAGTCGTCGATTACCGGCCTGCCAACATCAAACCGGAACGCTTCCCGGCCGCGGAACGCCTTATTTGTAGCCAGCCGCAGGATCTTGTCGGCAATGTGCCTCTCGACCGTTTCGATGCGCTGGTGATGATGACGCATAATTTCGAATACGATGCCCGCTATTTGAACGCGATTGCGGACAGCCAGATTCCCTTTATCGGGTTATTGGGGCCGACAGCGCGGAAGAACCGGCTTCTCGACAGCCTGGGCGATAAGGCTTCAAAACTTGAGGCGCGCGTCTTCGGCCCGGTCGGCCTAGATATCGGCGCGGCCACGCCGGACGAAATCGCGCTTTCGATCATGGCCGGAATTCTGGCGGCGCAAAACGGACGGAACGGCGGCCAATTGACGCACCGACAAGCCTTTGCCCATGCCTAATACCTGTTCGAATGTTTACGCGCTGATTCTTGCCGCGGGCGGTTCCACTCGAATGGGCCGGCCCAAACAATTGCTGCGCTGGAAGGACCGGACCCTGCTCGAACGGGCGGTCGACAGTGCCCGCCGGCTTCTGGACGAACGGGTTATCGTGGTATTGGGCGCGAATGAGGAGTTAGTCCGCGCCACGATCGATTTCAATGCGGTCGAAACGGTGCTGAATCCCGAATGGAATACCGGCCTTGCTTCGTCCATAAGACAGGGAATGAAGGCGTTGCCGCCCACGGCCGAGGCCGTGCTGGTCATGCTGTGCGATCAACCGTTGGTCGATTCGGCGCATCTTAAGGCGCTGCTGAGCTCCTGGCGGAGTGAACCCGAACGGATTGTCGCCAGTCAATATCATTTGACTTCCGGTGTGCCGGTCGTGTTTCCGGCCGCGTATTTTGGCCGGCTCCGATCCTTGACCGGCGACAAAGGCGCCAAGGCGTTATTGACCGATTTCGATCCGTGCGTGCTGAAGATCCCGTTTGCCGGGGCCGGACTTGATATCGATACGCCAACTGATTTTGAACAATTAACCGGACAGGCATTTGCCGAGGAGTAATTCATGACCACCTTAATGATCAACGGCAAAGAGCATCAGATCAATGCCGAGGACGATATGCCGCTGCTTTGGGCGATCCGCGACCTGGCCGGTTACACCGGCACCAAGTTCGGCTGCGGGATCGGGATGTGCGGGGCCTGTTCGATTCTGCTCGACGGGGCGCTGACCAAGTCGTGCAGCACACCGGTCAGCGCGGCCAAGGGCAAGGCGATCACCACGATTGAAGGCCTTGCGACCGACAAAGGCCTGCATCCGGTGCAGCAGGCCTGGGTCGAGCAGGATGTGCCGCAGTGCGGCTACTGCCAGTCCGGTCAGATTGTCGCGGCGGCGGCCTTATTAAAGGAAAACCCGAATCCGAGCGAGGAGGAAATCCGCGCGAAGATGGTCAATCTCTGCCGCTGCGGGACGTATCAGCAAATCTTTGCCGCGGTCAAACGCGCTGCGGAAATTCAGGGAGCAAAGTCATGAGCACGATAATGAACATTCCGCTGTCGCGCCGGCAGTTTCTCGGCCTCAGCGCGGCGGCCGGCGCCAGTGTGTTTTTGCTCGGCGTATCGTTGCCGACCGGATGCGCCAGAGTCGAAAATACTAAGCCTACCGATGACTTGAATGCGTTTGTCGGAATCGATGAGAAAGGCCAGGTCGTTTTCCAGAATCCGTTCATCGAGATGGGTCAGGGTACCTATACCTCGATTCCGGCGATCATGGCCGAGGAACTGGACATCGATATGGCCGCGATCCAGGTCGTGCAGGCGCCGCATGGCCAGGATTACAAGATCATGTTCGACAATACGATGCGCTTTACCGGGGGCAGTCTGAGCGTGCGCTCGTCCTATCTAACGATGCGCAAAGTCGGCGCGACTGCGCGCGCGATGCTGATCCAGGCTGCGGCCGAGCAATGGGGCGTCAAGCCCGGCGACTGCAAAACCGAACCGGGAGCAGTTGTGCATCCGGCAACCGGCAAGAAACTCGGCTATGGGGATCTGGCCGCGAAGGCGGCGAAACTGGCGCCGCCGAAGGACGTGCCGCTGAAAGACGACGCGGCGTTCCGGCTGATCGGCCAGCCGGTCAAACGGACCGACAGTCTGGTCAAATCGACCGGTACGGCGGAGTTCGGGATCGATGTGAAGGTGGACGGCATGCTGCATGCTGCGGTGATGCAGTCGCCGGTATTCGGCGGCGCGGTCGCCTCGTACGACAAGAACGCGGTGCTGAAAATGCCCGGTGTCGTCGCGGTCGAAGACATTCCGAACGGGGTCGCGGTAATCGCAGACCATTTCTGGCATGCGAAAAAGGCGCTGGAAAAGCTGCCGGTCACTTTCAACGAAGGCGATAACGCGAATTTTTCGAGCAAGGATTACCAGGCCAAATTGCTGGCCGCGCTGAACGAGCCGGGCCATGTTGCCGAGGAAATCGGCGACGCGTCCAAGGCGATTGCTTCCGCTGCAAAAAAAATCGAAGCGGAATATCATGCGCCGTTTATCGCGCACGTCACGATGGAGCCGATGAACTGCACGGCGCTGGTCACGAAGGACCATTGCACCGTCTGGGCGCCGAACCAGGGCGTCGATTTCGTCGTCGGGGTTGCGGCCGAAATCACCGGGTTGAAGCCCGAGGCGATCGAGGTGATTACCCCGTTCCTCGGCGGCGGTTTCGGGCGCCGCTTCGTGATGGATTATGCGATACAGGCGATCACCCTGGCGAAGAAGCATCCGGGCAAGCCGATTAAGGTGATTTGGACGCGCGAGGAAGATATTCGGCACGATCATTACCGGCCGATGTCGGCTGCGAAGTTCAGCGCCGGGCTGGACAAAGACGGCAACCCGGTTGCGCTGCAGGTCACCTCAGTCGGGGAAGGGCCGATGAGCCGCCTGATGCCCGCTTTCCTGAAAAATCCCGATCTCGACACCAGTGTGTTCGAGGGCACGGTCGAACTGCCGTATGCGATTCCGAACAAACGAACCAATGTGGTTACCGTGCCGGTCAAGCCGATCCCGATCGGCTTCTGGCGCTCGGTCGGCCACTCGCAGAACTGCTTTTACAAGGAATCGTTCATTGACGAGATGGCGCATGCGGCCGGTACCGATCCGCTCGAATTCCGCCTGAAGCTGCTGGCCGAGCAGCCGCGCTTCAAGAAAGTCCTGGAAACGGCGGCCAATCTGGCCGGATGGAAAGGCAAGCCCTGGGCCGATCAGCAGGGACTCAAACGGGCGATGGGGATTGCATTGCATGAATCGTTCAACAGCATCGTCGCGGAAGTCGCGGAAGTCAGCCTCAATCAGGACGGCGAATTCAAGGTCGAGAAGGTCTGGTGCGCGGTCGACTGCGGTTACGCGGTCAATCCCGCGATCGTCAAACGGCAGATCGAAAGCGGGGTTTGTTATGGCCTTTCGGCGGCGATGGGTGAAGAAATCACACTGGAAAAAGGCCGCGTCGTGCAGGGCAATTTCGATACCTATTCGATTCTGCGCCCGGATCAGATGCCGGTCGTCGAGGTCGAAATCATCAACAGCGGCGCGCCGCTCGGCGGTATCGGCGAGCCCGGCACGCCCGTGATCGCGCCGGCGGTCTGTAATGCGCTGTTCCTGCTCAGCGGGCAGCGGGTGCGCAGCCTGCCGCTGTCGCAGTATTCTTTTTAGGATTCGGCTACGAATTACCAATTCGGCAAAGTTCTGCCAGGTTTTGATAGCCTGGCAGCGCTCTCGCGTCGTCATGAGTTTGAATCTTTATCGGCTAAACCCGCTGGATGGGGTTGCAGATAATTAGCGGAGATTCAGTCTTTGTTAATACCCGTGAGGTATATTTTTTGCCTGAAAAAGGCATTTTTCAATTCTTCTCTAGACAATTAGGATCATTATTCATGCAAAAACTGATAAAAAAATATGCGCTATTCGGGCTGGCCATCCTGAGCCTGATGCCGATGGCCACCGTTATGGCGGGTGGTTTGCAGGAACCTCAACAGGTGATTCAGCGCATTTCGGAACAGTTGCAGCAACGGTTTCAGGACAAGGCTTTTACCCGTGATTTCCCACAGGTGACCCGGTTCGTGGATGGCGTGATCCAGCCTTATGCCGACTTCGACTTGATTGCGCCGCTGGTCTTGGGCAAGCATTGGAAAACCGCCGCCCCGGATGAGCGCGAACGCTTTAAGAATGAATTCCGGACGCTGTTGGTCCGGTCTTATTCCAGGGCTTTTGTCGAATACAACAACTGGACCCTGCGTTTTCAGCCGAGCGAGGCCGGCAGCGATGCCAAAAAGGTCATTGTCAAATCCGAAGTGTTGCAGCCTGGACTCAAGCCTGTGCAGGTCAATTATCGGATGTTTCAGGGAAAAGGCGGCTGGAAAGTCTACGACATCATTATTGAAGGGGTGAGCCTGGTCACGAATTACCGTTCGAGTTTCAGCGAAGATATCCAGAAGAAAGGCTCGCTGGCCGCCTTGATCGATTCCCTCGCCAAACGTAACGCGGAAGCGCTGAACGGCCGAGGCACTTGACGCTGTGGTTGCTTAGAGTGCGCAGGGTGCCTTAGCGCACCCTGCACCCTGACGCACTATTTCTGGCGGAGGATTCTTTGCGTCCTGGTTTCCCGTGAAAAGCGTGCCAATTCCAGATATTGTTTGCGCAGACGTTCAAGCTCATCCTCTTCTATTTCTTCCAGATCCAGCAATTCATTGTTCGCTCCTTCGATAACGCGAATCAACTCGTCCAGTTTCACCTGCAGCGCCTCGGTATCGCGGTTTTGCGTGTGTTGAATCAGGAAAACCATCAAAAAGGTCACGATTGTGGTTGCGGTGTTGATGATCAACTGCCAGGTATCGCTGTAGTTGAACAGTGGGCCTGTAATTAACCAGACCACGATGATCAGAATCGCCATATTGAAAGCGAACGGTTTGCCGCTCACTCGCGCTCCCGCTCGTGCGAAGCGGTCGAATAAGGCATGCCAGTGAGAGGTTTTTTTAGGCACGTTGCCGCGTTTGTTGATCCGTTCTGTAGGTTGGTTCATCGGTATTCGTCCTAATAAAATATATAAGACATTGCCGATGCTGGAATGGTTTTGAATTAACAATTGCCATTAAAGTGCCCGGTCAATGGCGATAAATGCACCCCGCCGCCTCCAGCAAACGCTTCTGCGCGGCAAAATGGCGCTCGATATAACCCAGTTCGAAGCGTTCGTAACGGGTTTGTGCGGCTACCTGCTCAATCATTTCGGGCGCGAGCTGGGCCAGCGGCTGGCCGGTACTCATCGCGAGCAGTTGCGTCTGCGCAGCCCGTTCAACAAAATAAAGATCGTCGAACGCCTGCGCGACGGTCGGCGCGGCGGTCATCACGCCGTGATTGCCGAGGAACAGCAGTTCCGCATCGCCGAGGATGCCGGCCATCCGTTCGCCGACCGAATCTGACAAGGCGACGCCATCGTAATCGGTATCGTAGGCGACCCGGCCGTAAAACCGGCAGGTCGTATGCAGCGCCCATTCGAGGCGGCCATCCTGGATCATTGTCAACGCGGTCGCATAAGGCTGATGTGTATGCAGTAGCACGCGAGCCCGGGGAACCAGGCGGTGAATCGGCGCATGGATGTGATGCGCCGAGGCGGCGGGCTCCCCATCGCCGCGCACGACGTTGCCGTCGAAATCGCAGACGATCAGATTCGAGGCGGTGATTTCCGAAAAATGCAATCCAAACGGATTGACCAAAAAATGCGGCTGGTCGGGCAACATCGCGGAGAAATGGTTCGCGATGCCTTCATGCAAATTATTGGCGACTGCCAGATGAAAAGCGGCGGCCAGATCCACGCGCAGCTGCCACTCTGCTTCGCTGACGTTCGACATGATTGCACTCCTTGAAAACCCAAACGGGCAAAGGCTCGTTTTCGGAAAGATAAGCGAGCACCAAGACCTTGTCAAGCAAAGCCATTTCCGCGTAAATTCACCAGCTTCTCTCTGGTTATCGCCCGGCACAACGGTGTTATGCTATCGGCACCCGAGTGCAATTTATAACGACGAGGATTTGTTAATGCCCGAAGCCATGCCGTGTACCCTGGTCACGTGGGAAGAGGTTTATCGCTTATGTCGAGACGTGGCGCGTCAATTGCGCGCGACTGACGCTCCAATCGATATGATTGTGGCAATTGCGAGAGGAGGTTATATTCCGGGACGATTATTGTCCGATATGCTTGGCGTTTACGACCTGACCTCTATCAAGATCGAGCATTACCGTGGCGCGCAGAAACAGCGTGATGCGCTTGTCAAATATCCGTTGAATGCGGACATCAACGGACGCAACGTGCTGCTGCTCGATGATGTTTGCGATAGCGGCGATACTTTTGCGGTCGCGGTCGAGCATCTTCGCGAATCGGGTACGCCCAAAACGTTACATTCGGCGGCCATGCACCTCAAAGCTATATCCGGGTTTATGCCGGATCATTATGCCGAAACGGTCAGTGAATGGCGATGGATTATCTATCCCTGGGCAGTCAATGAGGACCTGTCGGGCTTGATCGATAACATGCGGCTCGGCACGCGGGATCTGGTGCGTTTACAGCAGGAGTTCAGGAGGCGGCATGATGTCGAAGTAACCCTTCAACAAATCGAAGATGCATTATGGCTGCTTGAAAACTATCCTCCGCAGCAGGACTGACTTTGCTGAATAGGTGGGCATTTGACCGAGCCGTAAGAACAAAATACGCAGCAATCCCCCGGTTTGGGTTTTAGCAGGGCGCCGCACGCTTTGCAGTCATAGAAAAACTGACAGGCATCGGTCGGCATGCTTTCCTTTTCGGCATGCCTGCACACCGGACAGGTAATCGTGGATTCGAGAATGACGGCTTTCATTATTTCTCTGTCTTGATCGAGGGTGGCTGGAGGATTAAGGGCCGTGCTGGGATTAGACATGAATTCCAATCCGGACGAGCAGCCTGATCATGATCAGGTAAAGGGTAGCTGTAGCGAAGCACGATACGCCTAAACTGATCCAAAAACCCCAACCAAGCCTCAAAAGAAAAGGAAGGATCAAAAATAAGGCTAACGAGGGCAGCACCAGCCAGAAAATGGATTGGGAGAGGGCCGCGATTCGTTCGGCATCGCGCGTATCGGCATAGAGCCAGAAAAAGGCAAGCAGCGACGTCAACGGCAACGAAGCAACAAGCGCCGCCCACAGGCTATTGCGTTTCGCAATTTCTGCAACAGCGACTACGATTACCGATGTGACCGCCACTCTGAAAAGGTATTGCCACACCGGGAGATTCCTTCTGTCCTAATAGCAGTTTTCGGAGCAGCAGGCGACTTCGCTGGCGGTTTCGAGCTGAATCGTCGCGTGGCCGATGCCGAAGCGCTCGTGCAAGTCGTGATTAATCTGATGCAGCAATTCGTTGCTCCGCTGGTCATTGGCAAGCACGAGGTGCACGGTCAGCGCCGATTCTGTAGTGCTGAGGCCCCAGATATGCAGATGATGCACATCCGTTACCGAAGGCAGTCCAAGCAAATAGCTGCGCACCTCGCCTGCATTAATCCCCTCCGGGACTGCGTCCAGCGCAAGATGCAGCGAGTCGAGCAACAATTTCCCTGCGCCGTAGACGATAACCGCCGAAAGCGTCAGGCTGAGCGCCGGGTCGACCCATTGCCAGCCGGTGAACATGATAATGAGGCCCCCTGCGACGACCCCGGCGGAGATGACCGCATCGGCCGTCATGTGCAGGAATGCGCCGCGAATGTTCAAGTCGCCTTTTCGGCCAGACATGAACATCATCGCTGTTCCGGCGTTAATCGCGATCCCCGCCATCGCCACCCAAATGACTGTTTCGGCGGCTATCGCTGCAGGGGTTGTAAAACGCTGGATCGCTTCCAATATGATTGCGCCGACGGCCACCAGTAGAAATACCGCGTTTGCGAGTGCTGCCAGCACCGTCGATCGCTTCAAACCGTAACTATGCCGCTCGGTTGCTGCGCGGCGTCCCAATGCGGTTGCGGCCCATGCGAGAAACAGCCCCAATACGTCGCTAAGGTTGTGCCCTGCGTCGGCAACCAGCGCCAGCGAATGCGAAATAAACCCGTAAACGACTTCGACTGCGATGAATACCGTATTCAGAATGATGCCGACGGCGAAGGCGCGGCCATAACTGGAGCGGGGATGCGAGTGCGCGTGTCCGTGATGGTGAGAATGATGATGCTCTGTATGCATGATAAAAATACGCGGGTGTTATCGAAATCAGAGACGATGCTCGAGGGAGGTACTGCATTATCGATAGGATAGCGAAAAATTTTCAACAAAACAGGACCTCGGCAAGCCGTGAAATTAGACAGTGGAGATTCAAAAAAGTAACGACATTATGAATACTCGTCATTTTTTGGATGATTTTCCTGGCAAATCATTCACGCGCGTGGACATCCACTGATATACACGAGCGCGCTTTTTCATTGCGTTTCACCGACGAACTTCTTTTCGGAAATCAATGACAGAGGATTAAACCGTTAATCCTCTGGTCTCGCCGTTTTGAAACGGGCCGCCGCCGCCAGGAGTCCAACTACGAAGAACGATGTACCGACCAGGGTGAAACGCAGATTCGACTTCTGGATGGTCAGGTCGTCGGTAGCATAAAGCATAATAATGACGGCGACCGATCCCCACCACAGAAAACGCAATACTGCCCCCATAATCAGTTTTCCGGGCGTTTCCGATTCGCTTACTGGCGTGTCCATTTGATAGGCCACGAAGCCGCACACCAGCGCCGGCAGTATCCCCCAGCGCATATGTTGTATAAAGCTTTCCAGAAAATTGAAATGCTCTCTGCGGTAGAAAGTTAACTCGAGAACCAATGCCGATACCGTCGTGCTGACAATGAAGCCAATTATCATCATTGCCATATAGAAGCCATAGTACCGGGCCAATTGCTCCCGTTGATGTCTGAACACGAGTGTCCGTAAAATAAAGACGAGCGCTATCGGCAGGACCCACATCGGAATTGCATAGGCGATCCATCGGAGCGTGGTGTAACTAAAGTGTGCTAGCGGTTGATCGGGAAACAGGAACGCATTGTGCAGCGAGACCGAAATCTCGCGGCCTAGCATGACTCCGATGGCCGTAGCGCCCGTGAAAAGCAGAATATATTTATAAGTATGTTTCAGTCGCGCTTCGTGGACATTGCCGCCGAGCCGCTTCACAGCGGCCCATATCTCATTCTCGCTTGCGCTTCCGAACACGACCAGCGAGGCGAGCAAGCGGCAGAGCAAACCGGTAAGATGATCCAGGTCCTTTATCAAATTGACGGTCTTGGTATAGTGCGGTTCCGCGTCCTTCCAGATCGCCACTTTTTCGGACATTGCATTATAAGAGATACAGATTTCTCCCCATTTCAGCGAAGGTTCGTAAAAAAGGCGACGAAAGGATGATTGGTTGGCGTAGTTTTGTATCTGGTCAAAAAGCAGGCAGTTGTGAGCCCATTTATACTCGACCGTGGCGCTGGATTTTTCGAAATCACCGGGATCCATGCTCGGCACCAGCAGGCGATTGAAGATTTGCGCTTTTAATCCGTCGTCGACCGCCGATAATCTTGACGTAATCAGCGCGTTATAGACCTCCACCGCCTTGGTCGGAATGGCGAAAGCGTCATGGATGCTGTCCCGCAGAATAAGCAGGGGATTAAACTTGTTTTCCCAGTCGATAAAAAAAAGAAACACTCCGGCGGCGATTAAAGGGATCAGCGTGTTTCCGTCCAAACCATTCAGAAGATTCACCCATTCCCCGGAGCGGAGACTCTTCACAATCAGCGTTATCAGCGGTTCCAAAGGCAGCCATTCCCAAGTAAGCAGCCAATAAAGCGCGGCCATGAATGTGCAGTAAGATACGATTCCCATCCAGTAGGTGCTTCTGCGGATGAAGTATTGGGGTAGCGTCGGCTCTGCGCCTAACTGAATCCGGCGTTTTTGGAAGGACCGATAGGCGAGAAAGACTGCGGCCCCGGTTCCAGCCAACTGCACCGCAAAGTTAATCAAAAGTTCGACAGTCATTGGGCAACTGCTCCTAGGTACTTTTTCAAGGTTTTGAGTTTAGAAAAAAAATGCCAAGTTCTGCCTGATTATAAGCCACTGACTAAACAATTCCGGGGATTTTTTATGCTCATCGGGTAAGGACTGGATTGGCGCGATGCGGCCGAGCACGCGTTGCTGGATCAAGTGGTTGTATTATAAGACGGACATTGCGTTTTAAGATATTTCCCTGGCTTGGTGCCGGTCTTGTGTCAAAGTTGAGAGGGCCGGCACTTCCTGTATCACGGGCTTTTCTGCTTCGCGGTATCGCATGGCCTTGGGTTTGATCGGATATAACGCATTATGCTTCCTGCGGTCAGCATGAAAGCGGGAGAAATATCCAAACCTGCGCTTGCCAGGGCTTTAGCAGTCCATTTGTTGCTGGTGTTCAGCAGGGAGTACCGGCCTTCGCCGGCGTAGAACTGGCTATCTCTGTAGAGTCCGCTTGAAAGTGCGACAATCCGCCCGGCAGATCCCCGGGCAAAGCTGTTGATTAGGAAGGCATTCAGTGAGGCCAACCCGGATTCTGAAATGCAAATCTCCAGGACCTGCCCCCCTGAAAAATACACCCGAGGGTCAATCGGGACGGTAACAACATGAAGGACTGCGCCCTCTGACCGGAAAATCGCCTGCAAAGCGAGTCGTAGGGTGATTTCCCGGGCCTGATAGAATTCTTTGTCTCCCCAGCCAATTTCGTAATAGTCCACGGCGCCGAAGCGGCCAGCGAGTTCTGGAATCAGGTTATTCAGAGGGCGGGCGGGAACGATGAGTCCGGTGTGCCAGCCGTGGCTGGCTACAAACACCCGGATTAAGCGAGGAGCTTTTCCATGCGGTTCCGGATTAACGATAGAGGGCTTGCCCGGGCAAGCAGTCAGCGCCAGCGCTAGCAGAACGATGCACCCGTGGGTCATGTCCTTCTAAGGTTCAAAGTTTACGATCACCTGGAAACGGAAACCCGTGACTGTAGCGGCTCAGGTTCGCCAGGGATGGGAAGGCAAATCGGCAAGACCAATGACGTCGACCCCGGCTTTGGCCACCTGATGATCGTTTTCCACCGAACTGCCGCTTACGCCGATGGCGCCGAGCAACACGCCGTCCTGATCGACAATCGGCACTCCGCCTGGAAAGGTAATCAGCCCCTGATTTGAATGCTCGATACCGTAAAGCGGTCCGCCTGGCTGAGATAACTGGCCGATTTGCCCGGTATTCATTCCAAAAAAACAGGCAGTCTTAGCTTTTTTGATGGCGATATCGATACTGCCGACCCACGCGCCATTCATTCGGGTAAACGCCTTCAAGTCGGCGCCGGAATCGACTACCGCGATGCACATTTGCGTTCCCAGTTTCTTCGCTTCCGCCATCGCCGCGGCGATGGCCGTTTCTGCTTGTTCGTAACTAACGTGCATGGTCTTCTCCGAGTTTCCGCTGTAATAAAGAAAAAATGTCTTGTTTCAGCAAGATCTATTAAGACGTTGAAGTAATGGCCGAGAGTACCCCTCATCTATCATGGCATTGCACAAAGCCCCCCACGCAGGCTTCTCGATTGCCGCCCTCCCCATTAATGACCGGCTTGTATCAATTGAGTTCCTGATGATCTTGTGCGTAAGCAAAGGCTGCATACGGCAGCGAGCGCGACTTAATTCTTCAGCATTCCCTAACACAGCGGTCAAAGAAATGCGCGTCTCAATGCAGTTTATAAGATTATTTATCATTCGAAATTGTCCAAAGGCAGGATGAGTCGTTAGCCTGAATCATTCATGAAGCGCAGGAGGTTAACCATGGAGACAAGAATATTACCGCCGGGTGTCGATACTGCCGTAGATTTCCCTTTACTTGAAGCCCTGTATGGGCGGCGGGCTCGCCGCTTCTCGCTCGGCGCCTCCATTCCGGACGGGCCGCTCGCGTTTGCTTCCCGCCATGATCCGCTGCCGCTCAGTGAGGTCGAGCAGATGATGGTGCTGGCAGCGGCGGCGGGCAACACGGGCTGGCATTACATGATCACGCGCCATGCCCACTACGCGCCGCATCTCTCGAATTACTCCGCTGCCGCCGGCGGCAGAACCTTTCCCTCTTCTGCGGGTTCTCATACCAGTGAAGTCTTCTTTACCGATGACGACGGAGTCTATTTTTTTGCCACCCGTGATGCGCCTGCCCTGGTAGAGCGTGAAACGGATGAACCGCTTGACCTGGGGGCCATCCTTGCAGCCCACAGGAAGCGTATTCGCAAACTGGCGGAAGGGCGTCTTTACATTCCGGCAGAGGAACCGTTCATGGAAGGGCACAACACCTGGTGCGTGAACCTCCCCGGCAGCACGCTAATTATTCCAGTCGGCGACGTCGCGCAGCACCTGCTCCTGATGCTGTGCTTTCTTGTACAGAACGGCTATTGCATCTATGACGATGTGAATCGGCAGCCCATTGACGGACTGGAGCGTTTTCCCCGGCTTGTCGATACGAACAAGCCGTTCCCGCTCACATTCATTGAGCAGTATGCGCTGACCGAACTGACGGCAGAGCTATCCATTGCCTGTTTTGCCGGTATGCTGATGCTGCAGGCGATGGGGCTGGGCGGCTGGATGTTCGACGGGATTGACCGGCACGCGGTGCTGGGCGCCAGCGGCGACCTGCGTGTGCCTGGATTGGGTTTTCGCTATGACACCGATGCCCGTTGGTCTACCCCCAACCCGACGGGGCTTTCCGGCGTGTTCGAAGGCTATTGTCCTCCGCATTACGCCGATATGCGCGCAGCGGTGGAAGCGGTGGCCCGGCGGAAGTTCGGTCCGGGCGGACCGTATAACCCAAAAACGCCCGGACCGTGGAGAGAGAGCGCCAGGATACGCGGCAGCGCAGAAGTACATAGCGAGGAATTCAAGGAGTGCGTGGCGCTGCAGGCACAATATATCTACGATCGCTTTGGCAAATTCCCCGCCACCGTCCCGACTATCTTCTGTCTGACGTATCTCCAGTCCCATCACCTCGACCTGGAATTCTACGACCATCATTTCAAACCCGGTGCTTACCTGCAAACGCACGCCGAGCATATGGCCCATTGGCATGGCGCTACGGGAACATCGTTGAAACACAACGTAAAAGACGGATAAACGAGGGAGAAAACTGTCGTCAGTCCCGGGCCGTTAAGGAGGTTTCCAGAGCAAGAGTCCTGGCAAAATACTAGGCAAACCCCGGGGGATTCCATTCATCCATCATTTTCTGGCGTGCCGCCTCAAGACGTATCGACATCAATCCGGCGAATCTTTTTAACAGCTCGTAGCCGAACTTCGGCTCCTGCTCGCATCGAGCCAGAATGGCGGTGCCGTCAAATTTGAGCAATGCCGAATCCTCTTCAGCCAGGGCTTGAAAAGTCCATTTATAGGGGGAAATCAGCCAGGACCACCCTAGTACTTGATTCTTGCTCAGAGTCTGGATCTCTAGGGCAGGACCCATTATCGCCGGCATTTGGATAGAGATGCGGCCTTGGCGGAGCACATAGAACGTGTCCGCCTTTTCGCCCTGTCGAAATAAGATATGCCCTTTTTGGATCTCGCAGGGGCTTGAACACTCGCGCAGAAAAATCCGTGCCTCTTCGCTTAACCCGGAGAAAAACTCATGGGCCGACAGAAACTCGGCAGTTGATTGATTATTCATTATTTATCTCCATTAAATTAAAGGTTACCCTGGGAATGAGTCATTGGCATTGTGCTTGCCCCGATCGCGCGGAGTTAATAAGGGGCAGGTCCAGCGAGAGCTACCCTTCAAGAACCCTCAAGCTGAAGTCGATTGAAATCAGCTGATCTCGCTAGGGGCTTTATACACTTTTTATCGATAATCTTTAAATTTATCAAAATTGTGTAATGATTGACGCTATGTCCCTAAACAATTGTGAAACTAAATTTTAACTATTTCACTTCCCTGATAGACACTGATTTCTGGCTATCTTTCCCATTTTGTATTCATTATTAAGTTCAAAATTCTTTAAATATACAAAAATGATTCCAGCCACGGACGGCCAATTATGCGTTTCTGTTTGGCGCTATTTAGCGTGCTTCAGCATCACGTAGTGATCGCCATGGGTCTGCACCTAATCACGATCCTCGCTCAGCAAGCGCCTGTTTTTCAACAACCCATCGAAACGAGATAATTCGTGATCCTATGTCAGTAAAATATCCGGAATATCATGGGGAGTGGCTCCGGTTTCAGGGTAATCTTCAGCATGCCGTCCAAGAGTTTGGAAAAAATGTCTCAAGTTGAGAAAGGGCATTCTTAGCCGAGTATCAGCTGGATTGGGGCACGATCATAAAGATTGCTTGCCCAGACCGGCAACCCCGGAGAGAACTGCATGGAACTCATACAGAACTGGATGGACCAATATATTGTATAGTCCAAAGTTTTCTGCCTGAAGCAGTCTGAATAATCCAAAATTTTTTTTGCTCTTAATTGGCAGATGTTCAGGGCGAGCGGTGAATCGGTCAAGAAAGCGCGCAAGTCATGTTTTTGTTCGCCCTTCATTTCTAGATGCACTCACCTAACAAGGACGATCGAATTCGGAATCTGCCGAAGCTCTATATCGCCAGTAGCCGGGTTGAGCTGATGGGTATCCGTTCTAATGATGTGATCAATAACCTGGCGACTGATGAAATTGTCGGGCGCATCAGTCGGGGCGAGCAGAAATAGCCGCGAGCGCGCGGTCATCGTCGCCTGCAAGGCGCCGATAGGGCATCGGTATCCGCACAAGCAAACAGATGAACACATTCTGGGGGTTATCATGAATCGGCCAACACCACAGACATCACGCAACCGCGACTCGGCAGCCGACCCACGTGCCCGGCCGGAAGATAACCGGGGAGGGAAACCGAAACCCGGCGGGGCTGCGAACATCCCGCCGCGCAGGACCTGGCTGACGTTCCTGATCATTCTGCTGATCAATTACCTGTTGATGAAGTTTCTCTTTCCGGGGCCGGACGAGGCAGTTACCATCCCTTACACCACTTTCAAGGAAGAGGTCGCGAAGGGCAACGTCAAGGCAATCTACAGTCAGGGAACGAGCATTGAGGGCCGTTTTGCCGCGCCGATCACCTGGCCGCCGGAAGGCGGCAGTGAGGCGGCCCCCGGTTCCCGGCGGCCGCCACAAACCGAACCCAGAACGGTTGACACCTTTACAACTGAACTGCCCGAGTTCGTGGATCCAGGCCTGGAGGCGTTTCTGATCGACCGCAAGGTTGAGATCAGCGCAGTGCCGATCCGGCAGGGCAGCTTCTGGGCCACGCTTCTTTTCGGTTTTGGCCCAGCGCTCCTGATCATCCTGTTCTACGTGTGGCTTTACCGGCGCGCCGCGCAACAGGGCGGCATGGGCGGGCTCATGGGCATCGGCCGGAGCAAGGCCCGCCTTTACGATCAAACGGCGAGCGCCAAAGTCACTTTCGACGATGTGGCCGGCATCGACGAGGCGAAGAACGAGTTGGTCGAGATCGTCGACTTCCTGAAATCGCCGGGTAAGTATACGCGCCTCGGCGGGACCGCACCGAAAGGCGTGCTGCTGGTCGGCGCGCCGGGAACCGGAAAGACTTTGCTCGCGAAGGCGGTCGCCGGGGAAGCCGGTGTTCCGTTCTTCTCGATGAGCGCCTCCGAGTTCGTGGAAATGATCGTCGGCGTAGGCGCGGCGCGCGTGCGGGATCTCTTCAAGCAGGCGCGCGAGCACGCGCCCGCGATCATTTTTATCGACGAGATCGATGCGATAGGTCGGGCCCGAGGGCAGGTGGCAATCGGCGGCGCCAGCGAACACGAACAGACGCTGCAACAGATTCTCACCGAAATGGACGGATTTTCCGGCCGCGAAGGGATCATCGTGCTGGCTGCGACCAATCAGCCCGACGTGCTCGACCGGGCGTTGCTCCGGCCCGGACGCTTCGACCGGCGCGTGGTGGTGAACCTCCCGGACAAGACCGGCCGCGAAGCGATCCTGAAGGTCCACACCCGTCAGGTTCCGCTCGCGAACGACGTCAGCCTGGCAGAGCTGGCCGCTACGACGCCGGGACTTGCGGGCGCGGATCTGAAAAACCTTGTCAACGAGGCTGCGCTGCTGGCGGCCCGCCGCGAGCAGAACGAGGTCCGTCAGAAGGATTTTCTGGACGCGCTGGAAAAGATCGTGCTCGGCCCCGAGCGGCCGCTCCTCTTAACCCGTGAAGACCGGGAGCGCATCGCGTATCACGAGAGCGGACATGCGATCCTCGGCTTGGTTATGCCCGGCGCGGATCCGGTGAATCGGGTCACGATTGTGCCGCGCGGGCAGGCGCTCGGGGTGACTTATCAGCGGCCCCAGACGGACCGCTATAACTATCCGGAAGCCTATCTGCGCGCCAGGATCGTCGGCATGCTGGGCGGGCGAGCGGCCGAGGAGATCGTGTACGGCACCCGGACCACGGGTGCCGAGAATGACATCGAACAGGCAACCCAGCTTGCCCGCAATATGGTCACCCGCTGGGGCATGAGCGATAAACTCGGGATGGTGCAGCTCGCGCCCCGCGAGAATCCCTACCTGACCGGCGTGGGCGGATATGGCGCTACAAAACCTTTCAGCGAGGAAACCGGCCGCGTGATCGACGCGGAGGTGCAAAGCATCATCAGCGACAGCTACGCTCAAGCGACGAAGCTGCTGAGAGAACATCGGCGCCAACTTGACGCACTGGTCGAGGCGTTGCTCGCGCGCGAAACTGTGGGTGAGCAGGAGATTCTGCAAGTCACCGGCCTACCTCCTGCGCCCGCGCTGGAAAACCGTCCGTTGTCGGTTGCCGATGAAAAAAAATGAGCGTCGACCTGTCCGGAAGCCTGAGAATGTTGATTTTCTTTCTCTGTGAATTGCTTGTCCTGGGCCTCCCCTCCCTCGGCAACTACTTCTGCGTGCCCTACCTTCTGTATCCCTACAGTCGTCGAAGCCAGCGGCAAAACTTTACTCTCTTCGGCGCCCCAGACGTCTGTCCATAGCCCATTGCCGGGCTCTCTTCATTTTATAGCCCTCCAAAGGGGGTCTAAAACTAAGTGCGCAATGACTCGACGTGATGTCGGATGGCTATGCAATTCACCATGCAAACAGCGCTTTGTGAAACCGCCTAGCCCTATCACGTCCGGAGACTAAACGGCTTCCCGCCTCGCAGCGAATGAAGCCGTTTGCCTACTGTTTAATGTTGTGCCGTGATTTCTGTGCCGGCACAATTCCAGCGATCAGCCGTCGGATCAGTATTGCGAAGCTCGACCATGTTAAACCCCGTAGTCGGGGCCACCGTCGATTGTATCCAGAAGGTCTTATTTACACTCGTATCGAGTCGCTGATGCAGAATTTGCTGTGTGTTGGCGGGAGTCGGCGCCACGGCACGGCTCGAATTGTCACAAACCATGAATGGCCAATTTCCAGCCGCGATGCCTGGCAGCATGACAGTAGGAGGCCCCGAGAGGGAACCGCCTGCCCCCGAGATTCCTGTACCTGCGGCGTTAGTGAAGGCGATTACGGCGAGAGTGCCGTGGTAAGATCTTCGCGCCGGCTTCGCGGTTATTCTCGTACGGTAAAATCTTCGCGCCGGCTTCGCAGTTATTCTCACTCTCGATAATGTTCCTGTTGCCCGTGCTGCCCAGATTTCTGAGGTTCCCGGTTGGGAATTACTACGCTCAACCAGTTTCCATTTCAAGCGGGCACCGCTGACATTGGCGGTCTGTGCTCTATTGGATGGGCCGTCATAAGTGATGAAAGCGACGAGCAAATCTCCCGTAGTCAGGGTGCTGAATGAATGCGTACGTATGATTCCAGAGCCATCCTTAACTACAGTGACCTCTTTCCCAATGGGTTTGGGCGGAGGTGGTGAGTTGGCGAGCATCACGGTGACCGGCGAAGACTCACCGGTGTTTTGGGATGTGTCCGTAGCGCGGGCGAACAGTGTATGTTCGCCAATTGTCGCAGTACTTGTATCCCAACTGGTCATGTACGGGGGAGAAGTGACCGTCTGCCCCAAAGGAAGGTCATCGAGATAGAACTGGACACTGGCTACCTGACTGTTGTCGGCTGCATTCGCAGCGACTTTGACGATGCCCGATACCGTCGCGCCACCTAACGGTTCTGTAATGGTCACGATTGGAGGGCTAGTATCAGATCCAGTCTGTGTTAGGGGATAAACTTCAACAGCAGCCATGTTCCAATGGTCTGTAGTAGGTGCTGTGTCCTCGACACTAATTGTTGCTCCCGCGATAGCTGCGGCAGTGGTCTGGGATTGAAGCCAATAAGCATCCCCCACACCCGAATCAATCCAAAGGTGCTGTTGGGTTTGTCCGGCGGCGAGCGTGGGAGCGACAGGGTGGTCGTAATTGTTCGCGACGCCGAACGCCCGCGCCCCAGCCCTAGTGGATGTAAATGTGACAGCGGGGGCACCGTTAGGTCCTCCCCCTGCCATCGATGTCCCGATACCCGTCCCGGCTTTAAACGCCATTACGGTCAATGACTGGCCATAGTTGGGGTTTGCCAGCGTCGACGTGATTAACATGCCTGTCAACTGACCGGGCGCATTTGCCGTCCAAATATCGGCAGTACCGGGTTGCCCGTTCGCACGACGGACGAGAGTCCAAGTCATTCCGCCTCCGAAAACCGTCGCGCTCTGAGTTGACGTGCTCGGCCCATCGGCAGCTACGAAGGCCACGAGGACCTCTCCTGGTTCGGAGGTCGACACAGTGGTTGAAAGCGTTCCGTGACCATCCATTGAAAAGCTGTTGTCGATCATGAGCCCGTCCGTGGGAAGTTGGCTGCCGCTATTATTCACAGTAACCTGGACGACAGGCGAGGTCCCGATGCGGCCGGCAGCGTTCGTGGTTTGGGCAGACAGCCAATGGGGGCCGTCAGGAGCTGAAGTGGAGTTCCATTGTTGCGAGTTGGTGCCGATGCTGCCCAATGGTTTGCCATCGATGAGAAATTTTACGCTATTGGTCACATCCGCCGAGAGCGTCACGGCAGTACCGGCTACCTCCGCGCCGTCAGCAGGTGACGTCATCCTAATGCCAGGCGGCGTCGAATCGGGGTAGCGAGTTTCTCCCGCCGTTACTACATTGTTGTTAATTGTTACTTTGACATCCGTGATATTGTTGCTCTCATTGCATTCGAAGAGGTAATTATTCGGATCCGCCACGGCCCTGAACCAGTATGTCCCGTCTGACAAGTTACCGATGGGAATGGACTGACCCGGATCGCGATAGTCATACTCGTCGACTGATCCGACTGTTTGTCCGCGCAGTGTTGTCGGATCTGCACATGAACCCCAGCTGCCGGCGAATGCACCGTAATGTGCCGGAGCGGTGCCAGCATCAACGGGACCATTACTATAATCGTAGAGATAGGAATCATTGATACAGAATCCCACCTTTGGACTCAGAGCAACCGGAGCGCCAACGCTGCCGTCTGTTGCTACTGCGTAGAGTCCGAAAGCTGCATAAAGGAAATGGAAATGCCCATGCTCGGCATGAAACTCAAAGGGGCTCGCCACCGGATGCGTCTCTACTATCGACCAATTTGGTTGGCCCGCAGCATCATGGGTATAAATGTGCTGGTAGCCTAAATAAGTTCCTGTCGTAGAACTGTAGAAAGGCTGAATCTCCAGCGGGCCAGGCCCATTGTTTAAAACCAAATGCGTGTAGCGGAACTCGCGAACGCCGGTCGAAGTGTCAATCCCAAACTGGTTCGTAGGAATAAGGTTCTTAAGGTCAGGGCAGTGCCGGGAATCCGCCGTCTCAGCATGGCTTGGACTAACAACGATCAATAGCAGCCATAAAATTAGACCGAATATCAAATTATGACTAGAGACATCACTTGTTATTATTTTCATCTTTTTCCTTATCGGCAGGGTAATAATCTCTCCACGGCTTTGTGAACTGTGGACCATAAAACAGCCTTACAACCCACCTTTGGCCGCATCTACTTCATCTTTATTAAGATAAAGCACGCAAATAAAGTCTTGTGAGCTATGAGTAAAGGAATACTTCTTTCGTGGAATAAAAGCAGACAATTAAATGTCCTGCTTAAAGCTGAGAATAACTTTAGCGATAAAAGCTATGTTTTTCTGTTCGAAAGCAAACGTAAAGACTCATTTTTGAGTCAGGGCATTCTGCAGTTTTGAAGACTTTTTTGATATTAAAAAGATGGTCGAATATCAGTTAGCGTTGGAGAGTATTATCCATAGCCAATGTAAGAAGCTGTCAGGCAAAACAAGATCTTGTAAAAATCAAAATTTTTAATTGTTACCTTGCAAATGCGACCGCAGGGATGCGGAATGGGCATTAATTGAATAAGATTTTCGGCTTCGGCTTCGGAGTCGTCGAGGCAGCTGGCGCATACCTGCGATAAAAACGATAATCAACGCGATTATGTATGTTGTCAAAGGCGGAATTGAATGACGAATGGTGCCCAACGATTTTCCGCTGTGGCAAACGGTTTATTATTTCAGCAAATGGAACAAACACAGTGGTTGGAAGAAATGTTTGGATCATTTGTTAGCCTATCGCGGTGAGCAAGTAGGTCATGCTGCCGAATCGAGCTACGGCATTATAGATACGCAAAGCATAAAAACCGTTTACGCCAGTGAAGAGCACGGTACTGATGGCGGCAAATGATGAAGCAGGGTCCGATCTTTCGCCGGAGGACATCGACCGGATCGTTCGCGAATTCATCTTTCCCCGCGAAACGCAGCACGCGCATTACCTGTGGGTACTTGTTTTGATCCGTGACCTGTTGCAGTTTCAGTGTACCGTTCAGCCACGGGCACTGGAAGCAAACGCCGGCAATACGATCAGCGTGCAGATAATGTTCAGCAGCAATCCGATCGACAGCAGCTGCCCCATGCTCGCGAGACCGAGATGAGGGGTGAACGCCATGCTGACCAGGCTGCACATCGTGGTCAGTTCGCTGAAGACTACGGCTCTCGCGGTGGCGGTTCTCAGCACGCTGTCCTCCTGATCGGGATGGCGCAAGCGGTTCATGATATTGATGCCCGCATCGACGCCGAGCCCGAACAGTATCGGAATCACGATGATGTTAGCGAAATTGAACGGATTGTCCATCAGTACCGTTGAGGCACCGGTCAGGATGGCCGTCAGCGTCAGCGGCAGGAGAATCAGCAGCGCGTCCTTGGTGTTACGCTGCGTTAGCATTAAAACAATCACGATCGCCGCTACTGCACTGGCCAGCGCCTGCTGAAAGGCATGCACTATCGCATTGCCCGATTCCAGGTAAATGACCGGTAAGTCGGTCGCATGAGGCGCCACCTGCCGGACTTCGGCAATGAACTCTCTCAGGTTTTTTTCCTCATTGAGATCCTTGCTGGGCGAAACCATAATCCGGTAGACGCCGTCTTTACTGAGCCAGCGTTCGGTCAGGTCGGGCGGCAGCGTATCGATCGTGACCAGGTTCGGGTTCAAGCCCTTCAGCAACGTGTCCATGGTGTCCGGCAGCGTGTCCAGCAGGCTGGATTGCAATTTTTCGAGCTTGGTCTTTTTTTCCGGTTCCGACTCGGATTGCAGCCTGGCCATCAGCGCATCCAGGTCCTGAGACAACAGGCGCAAGGGGGCCGATAGCCCGCTGTCCGGCTTTTCCTTCAAGTGTTGATCGATGGCCCCCTTGAATTTTTCCAGCGCCGCCATCTCGTTCTCGACGCTATCCTGATGCGGTGACGGAAACGCCGGCAACTGGAACCCCATCACCAGGGACAAGTCATCGATGATGGACAGTTTGGCTTCCTGATCCGCAGGAATATAGTCATAGATCGTGATCGCGTTTTCGACCGGTTCCAGATGGCTCAGCCTCTGCGCGGTCGCGAGCGCCTCGTCCTTGCTTTCCGCCAGCACCGTCAGCGTCATCGGCGAGGTATCCTTGGTTTTCAGCAGTTCCCTGAACGCGGCGACGGACTCGCTGCTCGGGTCGCGCAAGTTGAGCGGGTTGATATCGAATCGGGTCTGGGTCAGCAAGGCCAAGCCTACCAGTATCAGCACGACCGTCATTCCTTTGACCAGCCTCGCATGACGGATCGGAAAGAGGTAAACCCAGTCGGGGAACAGATCGTCGGATTTTTTTGCCGCTCCCGGCTTCGGCGGAAACAGTTTTAGTACGGCCGGCAGCACGGTCAGCGTGATCAGCAGCGAGATGAAGATGCCGGTGCCGGCAATCAGGCCAAGCTCGGAAACACCGGTGTATTCGGTCGGGACAAAGGCAAAAAAACCGGTCGCTCCGGTGATCGCGCACAACGTAATCGGTGGGGCGACCTTGCGCACGGACTCGATCAGCGTCTGCCACTGGGACAGGTTTTTCCGCGACAACTCCCGATAGCGCATGCAGACTTGCACCGCGTAGTCGTCGCCGATGCCGATATACAAAGCCGCGAAAGACACGGAAATAATGTTCAGATGCCCGATGGCCAGTGCGGCAAAGCCGAAGGTCAGCAGCAGGCCCATGGTCAGCACCCCGAGCGTGGCCAGCGTCAGCTTGATCGACCGGAAGCCGATCAGTAAGGACAGGAAGACCAGCAGGAACGAGAACGCCGAGGCCATTCCGGCGCTGTAAGTCACCGTAGCCAGTTCGTCGTGTTCCAGCACGACTTCGCCGGTCAGCCGGATGTTGACGGAGGGAAACGCCTGCTTGGCTTCCGTGACAATAGCCCGCACTGCCGCCAGCGGTTTTTCGGCCGGCTTCAACTCGCTGAAGTTGAGGTACGGTTTGATCAGGACAAAGCGCCGAGAGCTCAACAAATCCTGCTTTTCTCCCAGCATCATCTGCTGCCAGGACAATTGATAGGTTTTTCCGTCCAGCACTGCCCGGATCGCCGTGCTGATTTTATTCAGCAAAGGGGTCAGATCGACCGGCAGTTCACGCTCTTCCGTGGTGATGGCCTGTCCGAGAATCGACAGCAAACTTTTCAGGCTGTTGTCTTTGGATAGCGTACCGATGAAGGGCTGGGCTTCGGCCAGTTTGGCCGCCAGATCCTCGACGTCGTCAAGATCGGGGTAGAGCAGAGCGTGCCGCTTGAAAAAATCGCCCGCCCCGGGGATATACACCGATTGTATCTGCTGTTTTTCACGACCGAATCGGGGGCCGAGGTAATCCAGTACCCGCGTGGCCTGTTCCGGCGTGGGAGCGTCGATCACGACCAGGATCGCCTGATCATCCTGTGGAAAGGTTTTGATAAAACGCTCACGATCTTTTTGAAACTGCAGATCCTTCGACAAAATATCAGTGGTATCGGCATCGATGCCCAGATGCCCGGCCGTATAATACAGGCTGAGTCCACAGACCAGCAGGACCAGCAGAATCAGCGTCTTCGGATAACGCAGCAGCATGCTGTCCAACTTGGCGATGAATTGACCGTAAACTTCGGTAATTTTTTTCATGCGGCACCTATGCTGTTTGTTAACCGGACATCATTAAATTTCGATAGCGATTGTTAAGAAGGCGTTCATTGCGGGATTAAGATGTTCTTGACGGGTTTCTTCCTTTCTTCAGCTAGAGCACCGACCGTGTGCCGACGCCATGTTAAACGACGTTGTTCCTAGAGCGAGTGATTCCCAACAGGTAAGTTCATCAAAAACAGGTGGGGGCACCACCGCTATACATTAGGCGGTGCGTCGACTTCACGAGGACTGTTGGCTCAGTTTTTAGGTTATTGCGGGATTAAAGCCGGTTTGCCTTTCAAGCAACAAGTCGGCTTTGGCAAGTTGATTTTACCGGGGACCATCTCAGCGATGCTTACGATGGGTTTAGGGAAGGAGAGGGGGCTCGACTCGGAGGAAGCTGTATGTCCCTTGAGTAGACGGTACGAGGGATGAATATCCCTCCAGATTTCGCCCTTGTATTTTAAAAATTAGCTTCCGACCAACGCCGCGCATAACTTTCCAGCGTCCGAGGAAAATGAGCATTGAAAAGCTTTTATCCTGACGCAGTACTGGCCATAATAGCCGTTCCCACCTCATGCAAGGGAGGGTTTGTGGGCCTGATTATTAAGAGGTCTTTTTTAAGGCCGATTATGACTAAAATACGGAAAGGGTTAGGCGATATGCTCCCAGTCTATTTTGCCAGGCTTCAGGTTTTCCCTTTCCGGCTCAGTTGCCGGACTCTTTAATTTCTGAGGACATTGATCAATAATTTTCGTCTCGTTGACCAGGTAATTTTTAGCCTCTTTGGTATTAAACGCGATGCCTTTCTTTGGGGTATCAAGATCGGTATAGGTCGTCTTTCCTACGACGCCCCATAAGGCGAGGATCATCATCACCATAGAGAAAAAAGGCACAGACATCATTAAAAACTTGATCAGTCCAAACAATAGATGTCGAATCATGGCTACAACCTCCTGTAAGCGTATTGGTCTTTATTATCATAAATGTTCAAGAAAATAAAGCGCTGATGGCGAAATCTTTACTTATTTACTGTGGTCCGCCCCGCAATCAATTCAATTTCAATGTAGGTATAGAATAGGCTTAATGAATTTTTTAGGAATTTGTTCTTACACATAAGATAAATAAACTCTTTAGGGCAAGCTCTAAATGGTTTCCTCGTCGGGAGATGATCATTGATGAATCATAAAGAAAATTTTTTTATTAAGTTTATGGAATTGGCAGGCCCATACTGGAATTCCAAAAACCGTCTAACCATATGGACAGAGACAGTCCTGCTGATCGTACTGACGGTGATGCAAATTGAACTGGCCGTCTATATCACCCAATGGAATGCCGCTCTTTTTGATGCCATTGAACAGCGATCAATGGCTGGCGTACAAACCCAGGCCCTCGTATTAATCCTGATCTTCTTTGGCAGCATGACGATTACTACCGTGCATTTAATCGTCAAAAGGCGTTTATTGATTGGTTGGCGGACATGGCTTACCGAAAAAGTCATTTCCCAATGGATACAACAAGGCCGTCATTATCAAATAACGCTCTTATCCCAACATGATCATGACAATCCGGATGGCCGCATCGCAGAGGACATCCGGATTGCGACCGAGGACGCTATAGGGCTAAGCCATTCATTTTTTTACTGCGTACTGATGTTGGCTAGCTTTGCCCAGATTCTCTGGGGCATTTCCGGAAGAGTCACATTTGAGTTTGGAAGCGCTTCGTTTCCGGTGATGGGATACTTGGTCTGGATCTCTATCAGCTACTCAATCTGCGCTTCGATTTTCGGCTGGTGGATGGGTAAGCCGATGACATCGGCCACTCATACAAGACAAACCAAAGAGGCTAATTTCCGGCATGATCTGATCGATATCCAGAATAATTCACAAGCTATCGCATTTATTCGAGGTGGGATCAACGAACAACAGCGGCTGCTCGATTCGTTTCGAGCGATTATCGCGTCCTATGCCGAACAAACGGCAGCCTGGATTCGGATTCAGATATTTACTTCCGGATATTCGGTGGCATCCATGGCCTTGCCGATTTTAGTCGCCTCGCCACGTTATATCGCCGGCGCAATTTCATTGGGGATGTTGATTCAATCCGTCCAGGCCTTTCAACACATGGTTTCCGCTTTGTCCTGGCCGGTCGACAACATGGCCCAGATCGCCAAATGGCGCACATCGGTCGAGCGGGTTTTAGGGCTCATGAAAGCTCTTGATCATCTGGAGCATGATATTTCCCATCTGAATTCGCATCAGATCCGCGTGAATGAAGCCAATGTGTCCGCGCTAACGTTCAATAACGTCAGACTGGAAGGCCTGAAAGGTGAAATGCTCTCAATATTCGTCAATAATCAAATCAAAGCGGGCGAGCATGTCCTGATTTCCGATCAAGCCAATAATGGCGGAAAGCTGTTTAAGGCGGTTGCCGGTTTGTGGCCCTGGGGATCTGGCCAAATTGAAGTGCCGGCGGGCCAATCGACGTTTTTTATGCCGCCGAAGCCCTACCTGCCTGCAAAGTCGTTGTTTGAAGCCATTTGCTACCCCAAAACCAAGGAATCGTTTGCTCAGGCCGAGGTAGAAAAAAAGCTTGAGCAAGTAGGACAAAAAGCCCTCATCAAGCAATTGAACCGGGTCGATGCCTGGGCAGACGTACTGTCCAATGAACAGCAACAGTATTTAGGCCTGGTTCGTGCATTATTACACCGGCCGCAATGGATTTTCGTTCAGGAAGCCCTCGACTCACTGCCCCCCGATGACGAGGCGAAAATGCTCAAATTATTGGCCCATGAATTGCCTCATGCAGCCATTCTGACGATTACTCATCAGCCGGACGCCCAGGCTTTTCATCACCGGATACTGAAGATTTAGAAAGCGCAGATACTGCCTGTAAGCGTATTGAAAATTTTGGTCTTTCGGGGCGGCTAAACAGAGAGTGACGCATAGAATCCCGAATTCCAAATCATCTATCGGCTTGAAACGGTAATCTGCCATAGGCCTATATATCACTCCAAGAGGTGGGCTGCCTGGAGATATGTAAATATGGCAGGGGCAGCAATGACAAGTCGTAAATAAATCCGGTTTATATCCACCGGTTTGGCAGGTTGTTTTCAACTATTACCCGTGAATGCCCCCCTGAATTGATCGGTTATTTTTAATAAAAAACCTGTATTTCAAGTAGATGTATCAATTAAGGTGGTATGGCATGATTAGTGCTTTTTCCCTTTAGGTCGAAAATAACTTTTCGATTTCAATAGGCTGTTTCGCAAATAAACGCTAACTGATCGATTTAATTGAAAAACGCCAATCTAACCCCACAAAACCCTGATAATCAATCGGTTACTTATTTATGCAACAAAATTTGTTGACATGGGGACTGGATTAGATGGGTGAGAGGAATTTCAGGTAGGGTTTAATTGGGCGGCCTTTTCCTAACTCAGACAAACGGGAGAATAGCATGATATCCCATGAACGGGTCGTTTCGATTTCGACACTAACCAGGCTGATAGGTTGGGCCATATTTTTGCTGCTGGCAGTTAGCCTCTTCGATTTCACTCTTTTATCAAAACATAGCCTGGCCGGAAGTAATAACTTGAGGAACACTGCAGTAGAACCGGCGTTACCTGTAGACTCATCAAGTTTACATAAAAGCCGTCTGACGGATTATCCGCGCACTAATGCTTTTACTGAAATACAGGGAAAGGCTTGAACAGGGTGTCCAACATCAATACGATAGGGGTTGAAATGGCACTTCGATCCCCACGTGCCGTTTGCTGAACACGGGATGACTGACCGCTTTGCCGATTGGAGCCGATCAATTTTTGAGGTTCTTCTTTCTAACTGGCCAGATAAAATTTAGATTTTCATTAACCGCGTACTATCTCGGCCGGGTAACCGTGACTCTCTTGAGCCTCCGGCATGTATCATTGGCATCCTCGCAGCGGGTAAACGCGTGTGTATCCTTTTCGAAGCAAATCCGCACTTCGTCAAGCGTCCGGGTGCTCTGTTTCGGTCCGCTTTCCGCGCAGGAAAGATAGATCTCATCGGCATCGAGTCCTGGGTTGTTGTTTCTAAACAGTTCCTCTATTTTTTCAGCTTTAGGCGCGCCCGCAAGCCGGGGCAATTTAAGCTTGTTGAAAAGGGCCCCGGTCAAGTCGAAATACGCGCTGCGGGATTGCCCGCTGCAGGTGCCGTGCTTTTCCCATTCATGACGGATCAGAAAATCGGAAGGCATGAAGGCGTGGATTTTCTCCTTGTCGATGGCATCGGCCTGTCCGCCGTTACGGCAGTTTTGCGGACCGCCGGTACCGCATTCGGGCCATAATCCGTGTACGATGAATTCGCGATGCTGTCCGCACTGCGGTTCGTTGTTTTGGGGATGCGAACGGCAGAATTCCGGCAACCATGACAGGCTCAATACATAGTATTTGAATTGGCCGGCCTTGTTATCGTCACAGCCCTGCGCATTTTGAGCCGTCCAACCGGCGCTCGCCATGGTGGAAACCATCACCATCATTCCAAATAAAACCCTTCTGATCGTCTTCATTTTCATCTTTTCCTCGATATCAATCCGGATGCCGGTAGCCGTTATCTTCCTCTATGATTCCATTTATGCGCAACAAATAATTGGCGTTAGTGTAATGGGCAATTTGTTAAACACCCCTTTCGAAATGCTGAACTCCCTTAAACGACAGTAATTCAGGTATTGAGTCTTCTGCAGATTCTCATGCCGGCATAATGAAACTTTACCGCTATCAGTGTAGGTATTTAATTCCGGGCAAATCGCTCTTAATTCAAAACTTCTCAGATTTAGAAGGCGGTTATGCGATAATGGGGGATAAATTACAAATGCCTTACAGGTTACAAATAAGGAAAATCCATGTTTTCATTGCAAACTATCTTCGGCAAGGGCGATAAATTCTACACCCTCCTCGAAGCCAGTGCGGAATCCGCGCGTTCGTCGACCAGGGCGTTGATCGAGCTTCTGAGCACGCCGGCGTCGCAGCAATCTTTGGAAAAATTTAAACTGGCACGTCGCAAGGAAAAAGACTTGGCCGCGCAAATCAGCGAGGAGCTCGTCAATACTTTCGTTACCGTGCTCGAACGGGAAGATATTGAAGCGTTGAATGGCGCCCTCTATAAAATTCCTAAAATCGTGGAAAAGTTTGCGGAGCGTTATACGCTCGCCTTGGTGCGTATTGGCGATGTAGATTTCGCCAGCCGCGCCGCCATGCTGGAACAGGCCTGTGAGGTTTTACAGCAAATGGTCGGACTGTTGCGCCACGGGATGGATTTGGATCGAATCAAAAAATTGAACGATCAGCTGCACTCAATCGAAGGCGAGGCGGACCGTCACATTCTTGAATTATATAAGGATGCCTATACCAACGAATCCGATCCGATCCGTTATCTTATCAAGATGAATCTGTTCGAAATTTTGGAAAAAGCGATCGACCGTTGCCGGGACGCCGGTAATGTGATCTATCATATCGTCTTGAAAAATTCATAAAAGGTTGCGATGCTGACTCTGCTCTTGCTTGTCATCCTGGCAGCACTGGTTTTTGAGTTTATCAACGGATTTCACGATACCGCGAACTCGATTGCCACGGTTGTCGCCACCAAAGTTCTGACCCCTTTTCAGGCGGTCATTCTCGCGGCCGCTACGAATTTGTTCGGCGCGTTGTCCGGTACGGCTGTGGCCAAAACCATTTCTTCGGGCTTAGTGGACACCAGTCTGGTCGCGGTTACTTCCGAAGTCTTGATCTGCGCGCTGGCCGGGGCGATTATCTGGAACCTGATTACCTGGGCATTGGGATTGCCGTCTTCTTCCAGCCATGCATTGATCGGCGGTTTATGCGGAGCCGCGCTGGCGGCGGGAAATAATAATTTCGATGTATTAATCTGGTCGAAAACTGCAGCCGTCTGGACAGAGAACAAAGGCTTGCTCTGGAAGGTCGTGATCCCGATGTTCAGTTCGCCGATTGCCGGTTTTACGCTGGGTATCGTGATCATGGGCGGCCTTATGGCAATCATCAGCGGGATGAATTCCGCGGGCGGGGCACTGGCCCGGATCGTGCGTCCGAAATGGATTAATTTTGGGTTTGGAAAAGCCCAGCTGATTTCGGCCGGTTATATGGGGTTTGCCCATGGCAGTAATGATGCTCAAAAAACCATGGGGATCATCGCCTTGTCAATCTTTACCGCCAACAGCGCGGGTACTCTCGATCAATTGCCTGCCTGGGCCGAATTTTTGCGGCCCAGCGGAGGAGAGAAAGATATCGATACCTGGATCATTCTGACCTGCGCGTTAGTGATGGCGTTGGGCACTGCGATAGGTGGCTGGCGCATCATCAAAACGCTGGGCCACAAAATGGTCAAGCTGCATCCGATCAACGGTTTCGCGGCGGAAACCAGCTCGGCGACCATATTGCTGGCCGCTGCCCACTTTGGTATGCCGGTTTCCACTACACATAGCATTTCAACGGCGATCATGGGTGTGGGTTTCGCGAAGAATCCTCATGCCTTGAAACTTTCGGTGATCGAGCGAATTGTCTGGGCCTGGATTCTGACGATTCCTGCAGCAGGCGGTTTGGCCTGGGGTATGGTGAGCCTGCTGTTTCTGTTTCGTTAAGCTGCATCCGGGGTTCCCGCCGGAGCGTCCGCCATAGTGCCCCTAACCGCCGGTTCCTTATTACACTTTTCATTTCCTCAGAGCGCGCGGCTAGCTAATTTTCAAAGTTAGCCGCCTCGATCATCTTATCAACCGCGTCGGTTGTATTGTCGAATTTACATTCGCGGTTTCAACTTAATCGTCAGTACCGGTTTCGTTATCCTTTCCGTCTCAGGCAACCCCAGCGCGTACCCTTCCATGGCCATTTCGGTCTCCTGAAAAATAAAGCACTGCATGAGAATGATTGTGCCATCAGCGCGGTAGACCTTGTCGAATTGATAATTCGATGCGGACGGCAAGTGTTCACGCAGGGATAATGATGGCAAACAACTTCGCTGATTCATTGTCTATTAATAAATATTGCGAAATGCCTGAACAGGGTTTCCAGTACTTGGCGCTTATTTCAGGAGTGGCTCATGAATACGAAGCAAAACGTCGATATTGAAATTCAACTCATCCAACAACAAATGCAAGATTATTTCCAGAGGCATTGGAAATTATTTTTAGCGGAGGGTGTTTTTTTTATCCTTCTCGGACTTTGCGCGGTGGTAGTGCCTCAGCTATTCTCCGTAGCGATTGTTATTTTTTTCGGTTGGCTCATCCTGTTCGGTGGAGTCATTCAGATCAGTCGAGCCCTGATGTTTTCCGGAATGCCCGGTTTTGGGTCCTGGCTATTCATGGGTATTTTGCAGGCGGTCGTGGGCTATCTGTTTATTGCGCAGCCAGCCGCCGGCGTATTTACATTAACGATGCTGATCACGCTGTATTTTGCGCTTGAAGGGATGGCTAAAATTTCTTTGGCCTTCATGATGCGTCCGTTGCCCAATTGGGGCTTGATTCTTTTCAGCGGCATAACGGCGTTGATTTTTGCGTTTATCATTGCGATCAGCTGGTCTGAAAGCTCGCAGTGGCTGTTGGGTTTATTTTTGGGCATTAATATGATTTTTCTGGGTGCGTCGCTGGTTAAAATTAGCCTGCATCACAAAGAAAGTCAGTAACCCTGGCTGTTTACAGCTATTGACCCGGCGCGGTTTGATTGTGCCGCAAAGCTCGATCGCCGACGTTGTTTAGACCGGTCTTCGCGTTTCCCGGAACCAGATCCGGTATTGTTTCATTTTTGCGTATTGATCGGCCGGTGCGTGGCGACGGCAGGTAGAATATTCCTCCGTGTTCGGTTCAGCGCCCCAGCGTTTTTCGACGCAGTCGTTGGGATTGTAGCCCATCTCATACGCCGGCTTCCGCGCCAGCACCTCGGCTATGGATAGCTCCCAGGGACTGCCGTCCGTACGCGTATAACGAATGCGTCGTTCCAGGGTGCGTATTGCGTGGAGCTTTTCTACCTCGGCCTTTGCCTGTTCGGGGTTTTTTCCATTCAGCATGAACAATTCGTGATGGCGTACGATCTTCTCGGGCAGGTCATTCAGCACATTGATCGCGATGATCAGACGCATATCCCTGGAAGGAGTGGAATAATCCTCCCAGGGGCCAAGGGTTTGAAAAATCGCCGCGCCGTCAGGCATGGGGATCACCTTGCCGGGACTGTTGCGGAAATATGCCTCGCCGTTGTCCACAGAGATCAAACGAGTCTCGATCTGTTCTACCAGTGCCGCCAGCATGGCTTCGTAAGCTTGGTCGGGCTTAAGCCCTTTAGGGTTGATCAGCTTGGCCAGTGTGGCGTAGAAATCGTCGGGAGTGAGTTGATTCTGCTCCAACGAAAAGCCAGTGAAACCCGGATGGTCGAACAATTCTTCATTGGATAGCACCCGCCATCCGTCCGAGTTCGTTCGGACTAATGGCCGGAAAGCCTTGAAGCCCGGCCCTGCGTTTTTATCACGCGTGAACAGGAAAGTACCTTCCCAGAATCGCTTTCGGGCGACCGAATTGTCCGGCTGGGCATCGACGGCGAGCAACAGGCCAGGGCGGCCCTCTGACTGCGGCACCCATTCCACCAGCACCAGCACATGACCGTAAGGGTCCGCAAAGACCGTGCCCGGCCAGAGCGTCTTCCGGCTGAGCGGGATCGGATACAGGTCGGTAGCCTCGTCCTCAAGCACGGTCCTTGCCGAGCCCGAATGCACGGTATTTGCCAGTTGTGTACTGATCTTTCTGAAGCCGGTTTGCGAGAGGGCGCCGCGGGTGAATTCTGTCTTGACGGTCGCGGCGTCACAACGCGGCGGAGCCTTGGCCGAGCCGCGTCCGCAGGCTCGGAACGCGATGGGCAGGCCGACTTTCCAGGCAAAATATGCCCGCAGGGCGTAAGGCAGGTCGGCGCAATCGGGGGTGAGCGGTAGGTTTCGGTCTTCGTTCAGGCCGAGATAATCATGCAGGAAATTGCGCTCGGTGTTGCGCAATACCGGTTCCAGGGAAGGGAAGTTGAGATTCTCGGCGGGCGGCGCACCAAATAATTCCTCGATCCAGGCGGCATAAAAGGCTTCGGTCGCAAGTCCCCAATTTACCTGTTTTTCCTCTGTGCCAGATCCGCCGATGATAAGCAGGTGGCAGGCAGCAATCCTTCCGTTTGGGTTGGCCACAATCCGATAAGCCCCCCGGGCCAGCCCTTCCAAAGCGGCGACCCGGCTCCAGGGCGGTCCGCCATGGGATCGGGATGGCAAGCGCACTTGCCGTCCCACGTCGTCGATCAGGGCAAGCTCGGGTACCGGCCCGGCCGTCGACACAGCCATGATCTTAATCTGTTCGTCGGCTTTGGGATTGAGGGGAGAGATCCAGATATACGTTTCGCCGTCTTCTGCACAGGATGAATTTTCGGCCAGAGCGAATGTAATATCGGCCCATGCCAGCATGCAGGCGAGAAGGCAGTGGAATATCTTGACCTGTTTTAACCTGTTCACACCAATGTGGTTCTATTAACTACTGTTATCGATTGTGCGCCTTTGACCGCATGCATTTTATAAAAAATTCTGCGGCTGGGGCATGATGAAAAAATACCTAAATTTTTCATGACAACGTTACGGCCGAGATTGTATCAAAACGCAAATCTCAACAGCAGCATCAGACCCGCTACCGCAATCACTCCATGAAGTATGGCTAACCATTTAGGCGCGGCGGTTCTGGTAAGATCAAGGGCAATCAGGACGAATCCCCCTGCCGCGGCGATAACGAATAACAGCAGGCTTTCGATGGGCGCCGGTCTGTGCTGGAAGGTATAGATGATAAGCAGGACAAGCCCGGTTGCGGCCAAAGGCCCGTGCGAGAAGGTAACAGCTTTGGGCGTGTGCTTGCCTCTCAGCACGAAGGTCAAAAGAAAAATACCGAGCAGCGCAGCAAGTGAAAATAAGACGATGGCTGATACGATCATTGCCTGGCCCTCCAAAAATTAATGCGGGTTGTGAGTTTCCCTTTTCGGCAGGTTGATTGTGGCCGGCCCTTCGATTACTTCGCCGTCAACCGTGAAGCGACTGCCATGACAGGGGCAATCCCAGCTCTTCGCTTCTTCATTCCAGTTCACGATACATTTCATGTGCGTGCACACGGCTGAAACCTGATGTAGATCTCCGGCTTCGTCCCGGTACACGGCAAATTTCTCGCCTTTTATTACCATGGTTTTGCCTTCGCCGGGCAGTATGCCAGCAACGCTTTTAGCTTCGGCCAGATAAGGCAGATCGCTCATATAATGCATCAACACATGGGCGCTTTCCTTAATAACGCGGCCTGCCGATTTGAGCGGATTGTGCCGGCGGGGATCATAAAGTAATGACCACGGGTTTTTATTGCCCAGAATTAAGTCGCTGATAATCATGGCGGCCAGTGTGCCATACGTCAGCCCATCCGTGGCAAAGCCGGTGGCAATATAAACACCGGTTTTATCATTGATGACGCCCATATAAGGCAAGCCATCGGCCGATTTATAATTCTGCGCGCTCCACTGATAGTCGACGGATTTCACATCGAAGCGCGTCCTGATATAGGTTTCCAGATTCTGGAAACAGATTTCATTGTCCTTCTTGTGTCCGACTTTATGAGGCTCGCCCAAAACCAGCAGATACTTTTCACCGTTTCTGCTGGTATAGGAACGAATGGAGTATTGATCGGGCTTATTTATTATCCAAAAAATGCCTTCCGGATAACTGCCCGAGTTAAGTTTTACCGCAATCGCATATTCTCTATATGCCCCCATTAGGGCGTGAACAACCCTGACTCCTTTCGGCGAGTGGGTCGCATGGATGACCCTGTTTGCGCTCACCGTGCCGTTCTTCGTCGACAGGATATTGGGAGAGCCTTCTTTAATGCGGAGGACCGGGGTATGTTCGAATATCAAGCAACCTGCCTTTTGCGTCTGTGCAGCCAGGGCTTTTACGTACTGCATCGGATTGAACTGCGCCTGGCCTTCGACGCGAAGGGCTTTGCTGATATTGAAAGGCAGCGGCGTATTGCTGTCCAGAAAAGCGTCCAAGCCCACATCCAGGCAGGCTTTGTACTCCTTTTCAAGAATTTTATCGGCGGTTTCGGTTTCCGATATTAAACGCCAAGGTCTTCTGTGAAAATCGCAATCGATAGCGAATTCGCGAACTGTGTTTTCTATATGTCTGACAGCGGCGGTTCGGGAGGCGGCTACGGCCTGGAGGGTTTCCTGATCGAATTTGGATTGGATGGTATGTAGCTGTTCTTCAACAGTGGTATAAAGATTACCGGTAGAAAAACCGGTCGTACCACCTCCCACTCGCATGGCTTCGAGCAGGGCGACGCTTTTACCCTTCCTTGCCAGTAAATGCGCGGCGGTCACTCCGGTAATGCCGCCGCCGACAATCGCGACATCCACGTTTAAATCATTCTGCAAAGGAGCGTAAGAACTGGTTTCGGCGTCGTCTTTCCAAAGGGAAGTCTTTTTCATAAATACCTCCGTCCATAACTATCTATCGGAGAAATCTCTGGAAGTTTATTGGTTTAAAAAGTGCCGTATAAAATAAAATCAGAGAAAATAGAAGATCTTCGCCATATAAAAGCGCATATTCAATAACCCCATTTCCAGGCCTGAATGATGCTCTTTCTTTTTATTAAAGACTAACCCTGCAGGATTTAAGTTTAGATTTAATCGGCGTTCCGCTTGTTCGTAAGCGAAGCCGGACTCCGTCCGCAGATGCATTTAAAAGTTTACCCTCGCTGTGTTGGGATTGCCGGCTGGAATCAACCCGTTTGGGGGCTGGTGGCGGAATCTAAAATTCCGCTGCCAGCCCATCTCGAAGTAAACCTTCAACGATAATTTTTGTCCACTGATTATTATCAGACGATAAGATAGCCAGGTCCGGGACTATCGCGTTAATCACCCGATTCTTGCCGAGGACAAGGCTAGTGGCATCCGTGCTGGGTTTGTTTGTCATATACGGGCAAACCAATACCCGTATAGTCTTTGAGCGAGGAGTAAGAAATTATGCATCTGTTACAATTTCGCCCGTTTACTGGATTATCAATCTGCGCAATAGTGTTAGGGTGGGCATGCTTATCCACCGCAATTGCGCAGGAAGCCCAAAACCCGCTTGAAATGCAGAAGAAACAGCTCGAGATCGATAAACAGCAGATTGAGCTGGAGAAGAAACAGCTGGAACTGCAACGCAAGCAGCTGCAGCTCGAAGAAACTGCCCGCAAGGCGCTTCAGCTAAAGGAAACCGAAAAAGACGTCACAATGAAACTTGAAGGTGACGTACTGTTTGACTTCGGTAAAGCCGGGATCAAGCCCGAGGCGGAGCAGACTCTCGACAAAGTCGGGACAGTGATTGCCCAGTTCCCCGAGGGCAAGGTGCTCATTGCAGGGCATACCGATTCCAAAGGCTCACAGCGCGTAAACTCCGCGCTTTCAAAACGGCGCGCTGAAGCCGTGAAAGACTGGCTGGTTAAAAAGAAAGGCATCCCCGAATCGAGTATCACTGCCGAAGGCTTCGGTGAGACGAAGCCTGAAACCTCGAACACCAACCCCGATGGCAGCGACAATCCGGAAGGTCGACAGCAGAACCGGCGCGTCGAGATCACGGTCGAAAAGAAATGAACTGGAATTACTGCCGACAGCCGACGATGACGTTTAAAATTAAAAATCAGGAATGCGGTTGCAGCAGTTTTACCACCAAGCCGGTCCAGCCGGTCTGGTGTGACGCCCCCAGGCCATGGCCCGCATCGCCATGGAAATATTCGTGGAACAGCAGATAGTCTTTAAAGTGCGGGTCGTTTTGCAGTCTTTCATCATGGCCATAGACGGGTCTGCGTCCATTTGCGTCCTTGCGGAAAATCCGGGTCAGCCGCTGAGATAATTCATCGGCAATTTCATCGATTGATAGAAACTGTCCCGATCCAGTCGGGCATTCTATTTTAAAATTCTCCTCATAGAAACTGGCAAAACGCCGGAGTGAAGTGATCAACAGATAATTGACCGGGAACCAGACAGGGCCCCGCCAGTTGGAATTGCCGCCGAACATGCCGGATTCGGCTTCTCCCGGCTGATAGTGCACGCTCATCGGATTATTGGCGCAGCTGACCACATACGGTTGACCGTAATGTGCGCGCGACAAAGAACGTACGCCGTATTCGGATAGAAACTCGGTCTCGTCCAGCATGCGCTGCAACAGCTTTTTCATCCGGTGGCCACGAAGCAGTGACAGCAGGCGCCGGTCGCCATGTCCCGGCTTGTTCCAGTCGGAGACCAGCGCCGCCAGATCGGGCCGGTAATCGAGAAACCATTTCAGCCGCCGTTTAAAGTCCGGCAGTTTGTCCAGCAGTTCGGGCTCGAGGATCTCTACTGCATAAAATGGAATCAGCCCGACCATCGAGCGCACTTTGAGCGGAATCCTTTTACCGTCAGGAGAGCGCAGCACATCATAGAAAAACTGGTCTTCCTCGTTCCAAAGACTGACGCGCTGGTCACCGCCCAAATGACCCATCGCTTTGGCAATGTAGAGGAAATGTTCAAAAAACTTGGTGGCGATATCTTCATAAACCCGGTCATGCAGCGCCAGCTCCAGGGCGATGCGCATCAGGTTCAGGCAGTACATCGCCATCCAGCTGGTGCCGTCGGCCTGGTCAATGTGACCGCCGGCCGGCAGCGGGGCGCTGCGGTCGAACACGCCGATGTTATCCAGGCCGAGAAAGCCGCCCTGAAAGACATTGTTGTCATCGGCGTCCTTGCGGTTGACCCACCAGGTGAAATTGATGATCAGTTTATGCATGACCCGTTCCAGGAAATCGAGATCACCAACGCCGCCATTGCTATGGCATTCGGATTTGTACACCTCCCACGCGGCCCAGGCATGCACCGGCGGATTGACGTCCCCCAGATTCCATTCATAAGCGGGCATCTGGCCGTTGGGGTGCATGTACCATTCCCGCGTCATCAGCAGCAGTTGGTCCTTGGCGAACCGGGGGTCGACCATCGCCAACGTCACGCAGTGAAAGGCCAGATCCCAGGCCGCATACCAGGGGTATTCCCAGGTGTCGGGCATGGAGATGATGTCGGCATTGTTCAGGTGCTGCCAGTCGTTGTTGCGCCCGTTGAGACGTTCTATCGGCGGCGGTATGGTTGCCGGATCACCTTTCAGCCACTGCGGAATATCGTAATAATAGAACTGTTTGCTCCAGATCATGCCGGCCAGGGCCTGACGCTGGATCAATCTGGCATCGGCATCAGTCAGCCCCGCTTGCAGTTCGGCATAAAAGTCGTCAGCCTCGCTGCGACGCGCGGCGAGGAGGGCATCGAAGTCATCAAAAGGCCGTAGCTTCTGATTTTTGCTCAGGCGCAGGCGTACTTCAACCCGGCCGTGTGCCGGAACAGAAAAACGAAAATGTCCCGCCGCCTTGGTGCCATAGCGCTCCGGATTGACGGCATGGCGTTTGCCGAGGATGAGGTAGTCATGAATAGCATCCTTGAAATAGCCGGCGGTTGGCTGATTATACAAACGGGGCAGATTGGTTTCATTGTCGCAGAACAACAGTTCGGGGTCGCCGTCGAAATAACCATGGTAACTGCCCAGGTCTGCCTGTTGGATCATGAGAGCACCGTTTGCGGCGACGGACATCCGTGGGCGAGTGGCATCGTAACCCCAACTCCAGGTATTGCGGAACCAGAGTTGCGGCAGCACGTGTAATGGGGACGCGTCCGCGCCACGATTATGCACGGTGATCAGCATCAGGATGTCATCGACATCGGCCTTGGCGTATTCGACGAACACGTCGAGGTAGCGGTTATCGTTGAACAGGCCGGTGTCCAGTAATTCGAATTCCGGCCTGTCCCTGCCGCGCTTGCGGTTCTCTTCGATCAATGCCGCATAAGGGAATGCCTGTTGCGGATACTTGTAGAGCATTTTCAGGTAGGAATGGCTGGGCGTCGCATCAAGATAATAATACAGTTCCTTGACGTCTTCGCCGTGATTGCCTTCGCCGTTCGTCAAACCGAACAGTCGCTCCTTGAGGATTGGATCCTGCTCATTCCATAGGCACAAGCCTAGACACAGTCTCTGCTTTTCATCGCAGAGGCCCGCGATGCCGTCCTCGCCCCAGCGGTAGGCTCGGCTGCGGGCATGCTCGTGGCTGAAATAGTCCCAGGCGTCCCCGTTCTTGCTGTAGTCCTCGCGCACCGTGCCCCATTGACGTTCGCTCAGATACGGCCCCCATAAACGCCATGCTGTATCGCCGCTGTTCTGCGCTGTCATGCGCTGTTGTTCGGCAATAAGGGGGCGGGATTTTTCGCCCTTCGGTTGGGATAGGTTGGCAGAGTTTGTCATCTTCGCCTTAGTTGTTAACGGCCTAAGTTGGGACGCTCATTGGGGCGCAAGCGGAAAACCAAAACTTCTGCATTTTCTCCCCTGGAAAATCTTAATTTTTGTTCATCCCTTATGCGCACACCATCACCTTCGTTAAGGCGGAGGCCATTAATGTCCAGACTGCCCCGCGCCATATGCACATAAGCGTACCGGTTTGAGCCGACTTCGAGTTCAGCGGATTCAGTCCCATTAAAAAGCCCTGCAAAGACCTGCACGTCCTGATAAACAGAGAGCGAGCCTTCTTTGCCATCCGGTGAAATAATCAGACACAGTCGTCCACGCTTCTGCGCCTCGTCAACGCGGACTTGCTGGTAACGCGGAGTTACTTGTTTTTGTTCGGGTACAATCCAGACTTGCAGGAAGTGGACGAGGTGGGTTTTAGAAGGGTTGAATTCGCTGTGCCGGATGCCGGTACCGGCGCTCATCATCTGTACATCGCCGGGATAGATACTAGAGCCGGTTCCCATGGAATCCTTGTGTTCCAATGTCCCTTCAAGCACGTAAGAAAAAATCTCCATATTGGCATGAGGATGGGTGCCAAATCCCATCCCCGGTTGCACCCGGTCATCGTTAATGACCAGTAGATCGGAAAAGCCTTGCTGTTGCGATTCGTAATAATGGCCGAATGAAAACGTATGCCGGGAATTGAGCCAGCCAAGATCGGTAATGCCTCGGTCTTGGGCTTTACGAAGTTCAAACATATTACTCTCCTTTGGAGCTGGAGCGGAAAGTTAAGCGCTACCTGCCCACGTATGGAGACAGTTGTAGCCCTAACATGTCAGGTTTCGGTGTTTACGGCGGGCCGAAGCCAGCTTATTGCTCACTTCACTATAGTGAGACACATTTTTGGCCGATTGTTCAATAAGGCAGAGATTGATTGTGTCTTGACTGATCTGCTTTGGTTACGCATTCATATGGGCGTAGATATTCAAGCCACAATCAGTTCTGAAACATTCGAGAAAATGAGCCGGCTTTTTGCCGTATCCTGAAATAACTCCCCAAAATATGCCTCATTTCTAAGCCGCTTTTTTTTGGAGCCGTACACTGAGACGCAGGAATTCACGCCGCTAATCGGATGCGACAGAATATTCCGGAGTGACTAATTCCAAGAGATGCTGCCGCCGATAGCATCCTTAATTGGACGATGATTTGGTACCGCTTATGAATCAAAAAAACCTAACAACCCGGTAGATCGTAATCTTAATAGGGCTGTTAGGTTGATTAGATAATTGTATGAAATGATGAAAAGCCGGATTTTTTCATCATTGGTGACATTACTTTTTCACTAAGTGTGTGTCCTCCGGCAGAACAACCTGCTAGACGTCCAAATTCGCCACATCCAGCGCGTTCTTCACAATGAAATCCCGGCGCGGCTCGACCACGTCGCCCATCAGGGTAGTAAAGATTTCGTCCGCCGCGATCGCGTCTTCGATTCTGACTTGCAGTAAGCGGCGGTTGTTCGCATCGAGCGTGGTTTCCCAGAGTTGTTCCGGATTCATCTCGCCAAGGCCTTTATAACGCTGGATGTGCTGGCCTTTCTTGATTTCCCGCATCATCCAGTCGAACGCTTCCTTGAAGTTAGCGACCGGCTGTTGTTTCTCGCCTATCTGCATATACGATGAGGCATTGAACATGCCGGCGGTCAATTCTGCATACTGCGCGATTTTTTGATAGTCCTTGCCGTTGAAAAAGCTGGCCGGCACGACGAACTGTTTGTTGTTGCCGTGCTGGCGCTTGTCGACTGTAATCGTAAAGTCCTGTTCGTGCCGGTAATTTAATTCGATCGCATAAACGGTTTTATCATCCGCTGCAGCTAGATTTTCCCGAATGTTTGTCACCCATGCGTTCAACGCTTCCTTGTCCTTCAGCAGCGGCTCGCTTACCACTTCCATCAGCGTTAATTGTTCCAGAAAGCCGCTGTCGTAGCGTCTCGCCAACCGGTCGATGGTGTGCGTGACTTCGGTAAATTCTCGCGCCAGTTTTTCGAGACCCTGGCCCTGAATCGGCGGTACGCCTTCGTTGGTGAATAGTTGCGCCTTGTCCAGTGCCTGCTGGATCAGGTATTCGTTCAACCCCGAATCGTCCTTTACGTAATGCTCCTGCTTGCCTTTTTTAACTTTATAAAGCGGCGGCTGGGCGATATAGATGTAGCCCTTTTCGATGATTTCGGGCAATTGCCGGTAGAAAAAGGTTAGCAACAGGGTACGGATGTGCGAGCCGTCCACGTCCGCGTCGGTCATGATGATGATCCGGTGGTAACGCAGTTTGGCTAGGTTGTACTCGTCTTTGCCGATTCCGCAGCCGAGCGCGGTGATCAGCGTCCCTACTTCTTCGGATGAGATCATCTTGTCGAAGCGGGCCTTTTCGACGTTTAAAATCTTGCCTTTCAAGGGCAGGATTGCCTGGGTGCGGCGGTCGCGACCCTGTTTTGCGGAGCCGCCCGCCGAGTCTCCTTCGACGAGGAACAGTTCGGACAGGGCCGGGTCCTTTTCCTGGCAGTCGGCCAGTTTGCCGGGGAGTCCCGCAATGTCGAGCGTGGTTTTGCGACGGGTCATCTCGCGGGCCTTCCGGGCCGCCTCGCGCGCCCGTGCCGCATCGACAATCTTCATCGCGATCGTTTTCGCGATTTGTGGTTTTTCGAGCAGGAATTCCTGCAGTTTCTCGTTCATCGCCGACTCGACGATCGGTTTGACTTCGGACGAGACCAGTTTGTCTTTCGTTTGCGAGGAGAACTTCGGGTCCGGCACTTTCACCGACAATACCGCAGTCAAGCCTTCGCGCGCGTCATCGCCGGTGGTGGCGACCTTTTCCTTCTTCGCCAGCCCGCTGGTTTCGATGTATTGATTGATTGTGCGGGTCAGTGCGCCGCGGAAACCGGCCAGATGGCTGCCGCCGTCGCGCTGCGGGATGTTGTTGGTGTAGCAGAATACGTTTTCCTGGTAGGAGTCATTCCACTGCATCGCGACTTCGACCGTCACGCCGTCTTTTTCGGTCAAGAAATGAAACACTTCCGGGAACAGCGGGGTTTTATTCTTGTTCAGATGCTCGACAAAAGCCGAGATGCCGCCTTCGAATTCGAACACATCCTGTTTGTCGGTGCGTTCGTCTTCGAGGATGATCCTGACGCCGGAATTCAGGAATGAGAGTTCGCGCAGGCGCTTGGCGAGGATATCGTAGTGAAACTCGACATCGGTGAAGGTCAACGCGCTCGGCTTGAATTTGATTTTGGTGCCGCTGCCTTCCGCCGGGCCGACCGCTTCGAGCGGCGCGACCGGTTCGCCCATCCTATAGGTTTGTTTGTGCAGCTTACCGTTCTTGCGGATTTCGAGCTCCAGTTCTTCGGACAGCGCATTCACCACCGATACGCCGACGCCATGCAGGCCGCCCGAGACCTTGTAGGCGTTATCGTCGAATTTTCCGCCTGCGTGCAGTACGGTCAAGATTACTTCAGCTGCCGAGCGGCCTTCTTCTTCGTGAATATCGACCGGGATGCCGCGTCCATCGTCTTTGACCGAGACATAGCCGTTGTTGTGAATGATCACATGCACTTCCTTGCAATAGCCCGCAAGCGCCTCGTCGATCGAGTTGTCGACGACCTCGAAAACCATGTGATGCAGGCCGGTGCCGTCGTCGGTGTCGCCGATGTACATGCCGGGACGTTTTCTGACCGCATCGAGCCCCTTCAATACCTGGATATTTGAACTATCGTATTGATCTTTGCTGGTTGTCTGATCGTTTTCTTGACTCATTTATATACCTGCTGCTTTTGCTTTTGTTTCACGTGGAACAATCCACAGAATTGATATTGCCATGTTCCACATGGAACATTTTGTAGTTATGAATAGAGGTTAAATCGCCAAAATCGGTGGGTGAGGTCGCGGTAATGAAAACCTGGGTCTCCATGTTGTCTAAATAACGCAGCACCTTCGCGCGATTCGCTACGTCAAGTTCGGCGGCGAAATCATCGAAGAGTATGCAAGCGGCATTCTCTTCGTTTAAGTTCAATAGCTGTACCTGCGCGAGCTTTAGGCTGATCACCAATAGCTTCAGCTGGCCGCGGGAAACAATGTCTCTGGCCGGCAAGCGATCGAGAGTTAACAATAAATCGGCGCGGTGGGGGCCGCTTTGCGTAAAACCGTAGCGCAAATCCTTCTCGGTATCTGCGGCCAAGACTTGCAGCAAGGAATCGGTGTAGTCCCAGCCGGGCGACAAAGACATTGCTATCGTCGGCAGATCCAGCATGTGGCCGACGATGCGTTGAAAAATAGGGGCAAACGCTTCCAGATAACGACGCCGGCAATCTGTGACTATTGTACCGTAATCCGACAGTTCCTGGTTCCATACTTGCAGGTACTCTGGCTGGCGGTTTTTCAGCAGGACATTGCGCTGCGCAAGGGCTTTTTTATAATTGCGCCAGGCCGGTAAAAAGTTCGGGTCGTGATGAAAAACGCCCCAGTCGAGAAATTCACGGCGCTCCTGCGGGCCGCCATCCAGTAGTTCGTAACTTTTCGGATAGATCAGCTGCAACGGCAAGGCATAAGCGAGACTCGACTTGTTCGGCATCGTTTGTTGGTTGATCCGAATTTCACAGGTCTTGTTGTCGAGTCTGACGCCCAAATGCTGATGAGCGCCGCTGGGAAAAACGGTTTGAGCGGTGACCAGCAAGTGATCGCGCGAGAAATGGATGACGGGTTTAATCGAGGTAGAACGAAACGATCGGGCGCGGCCAAGCAGAAAAATAGCCTCCAGCAAGGCGCTTTTGCCGGAGGCATTGGCGCCGTAAATGAAGTTGAGCGTCGGGGCGGGGTAGAGCGTGGCTTGTTGAATATTTCTGACCGAAGAAATATCCAGTCTTGAGACGGTCATTGCGTGCGAATCATAAGCGCATCGGCATTACGATAAATTTATAAGTCTGTTGTCCCGGTTCGTTGATGAAGCAACTGCTCAGATTCGATGCGATCGTCAATTCGGCGGTATCCGCATCGAGGTTGGAAACCGCATCGAGCATGTATTGCGCATTGAAGGAAATGCTGAATTCGTCCTTGTCGTACTCTATCGTCAGTTCTTCTTCGGCTTCTTCATGCTCGGGATTGTGGGCGGTGATGCGTAAAAGGTTCGAGGAAAAATGAAAGGTAACGCCACGGAATTTTTCATTAGCCAGAATCGCAACGCGGGTCAGTGCTTCACGAAGCAGCGGCTTTTGCATCAAAATTGGGGCGAGAAAGCCTTGATGAAAAACTTTGCCGAAATCGGGATATTTGGAGTCAACCAGCTTCGCCGAAAATACTGCGTTGTACACTTCGACCTTGATGTGGTTGCTCGAAAAGCTGACCTGCAGGGGAGTGTCGCTGTCGTCGAGCAGGCGCGACAACTCCTGTACGCCTTTACGGGGAACGATGAGGCGGGCTTCAAGGCCGGTCGGTGCTTCCAGTTCGTCTTCGTAGATCGCCAAGCGATGGCCGTCCGAGGCGACCAGTTTGAGAGCACTGTTCGAAATGTGCAGCAACAGGCCGTTCAGGTAGTAGCGTACATCCTGGTTGGCCATGCAGAACATCGTCTTGTCGAGCGCTTTTTTCAGCTTGCCCGAGCTAAGAGAAAAACGGTTTTCCATTTGCGATTCGGCGAATTCGGGATAGTTTTCCGCGGGCAGGCAAGACAGCGAAAAACGGCTACGGGATGTCGTCAGCTTGACCATGTCGCCGTGTTGTTCGATCCGTATCTCGGTATTCGGCGGCAATAGCCGGCAAATATCGAGAAATTTACGCGCGGGCAGCGTTACCGCGCCGGATTGCGCGCCGATCACGGACAGGCGGGAGACGATCTGGATTTCAAGATCGGTGCCGGTCATAGTCAGCGTGTCCGCATCGATCACCATCAGTACGTTCGAAAGGATCTGCATCGTTTGCTTTTTCTCGATCACGCTGACGATTTGTTGCAAAGGGGGCAGGAGGGTGTCTCGATTGATACTGAATTTCATAGGCAAAGAGCTTGGTAAAAAGGCAGTGGTAAAAATTAATAAGCGTTATAAGCTGGTCCGGTAGCAGGGATTAATGCGATAAAGAGCGTAACAGATTCGCATAATCCTCGGCGACCTTGAGGTCCGATTCTTTCAATTCGGCGATCCTTTTGCAGGCATTGATTACGGTTGTATGATCGCGTCCGCCGAAGGCATCGCCGATTTCAGGCAGGCTGTGTGATGTCAATTCGCGCGCGAGGCACATCGCGATTTGCCGGGGCCGGGTAATCGATTGGCGCCGGTTTTTGGATGAAAGATCGGCAATCCGAATTTTATAGTACTCGGCGACCGTTTTCTGAATATTGTCGATATTGACCAGTTTGTCCTGCAGCGAGATCAGATCGTGCAGCGCCTCCTTGGTGAATTCGACCGTAATCTTCTGTCCGGTGAATTGCGCATTTGCCATCACCCGCCGTAACGCGCCTTCCAGGTCGCGTACATTGGAAGGAATCCGTTTCGCGATAAAGAATGCGACTTCCTGCGGCAACTCGACATGCGCCATATCAGCCTTTTTCATTAAAATCGCGGCGCGTGTTTCCATATCGGGCGGCTCGATGGACACGGGCAATCCCCAGCCGAAACGCGATTTCAGGCGATCTTCCAGGCCGTCGATTTCTTTCGGGTATTTGTCGCAGGTCAGGACGACTTGATGCTTCTTTTCGAGCAGTGTATTAAAGGTATGGAAAAACTCTTCCTGTGAACGTTCCTTGCCGGCAAAAAACTGAATATCGTCGATCAGCAGCACGTCGAGGCTGCGGTAATATTCCTTGAAGCTGTTGATCTGGTTTTGCTGCAGCGCCTTGACCATATCCTGCACGAATTTCTCCGAATGCAGATAGACGATCGAAGCGGTCGGGTTTTTTTGCAGCACCGCATTGCCGATCGCGTGCATCATATGGGTTTTGCCGAGTCCCGAGCTGCCGTAAATCAACAGCGGGTTATAGGCCTTGCCGATGTTTTCGGACACCTGAATCGAAGCGGCCCGCGCCAACTGGTTCGATTTGCCTTCGACAAAGTTGTCGAAAGTAAATGCCTTGTTCAGAAAGTTGGGCTGCTGTTTTTTGGTTTCCGCCTGTTGCGCGACTTTAACAATGGCTGGCGCTTCCGGTTTTTTCGAACCGATTTCGAGATCGAGTATCAGTGCACTATCCGCAAACTGATGAATCGTTTCCTCGATTTTTGCGAAATGATGTTCCTTTACCCAATCCAGCACAAAGCGGTTCGGCGCCAACAGACGGATGCGTCCTTCGCTTTCGACGGCTTGTAACGGCCGAATCCAGGTGCTGAAGTCGGAGCTGGAAATTTCGTTTTCAAGCTTGGCGAGGCAATTACTCCAAATCGAACTCATGAGGGGTATAGTGATAAAATAGGGTAGCAAAACAAGGGGCACGGCAATCTGTCATTTTGTCGGCACAATAAAAACAAAGCGTAACGGAATTGACAGAATAACCAGATTATTCTATCATCCTAAGGCTTTTTTATCTGTATTTCTTAACATTATTTCGATCGGGACACACCAATGAAAAGAACCTATCAACCTAGCAAAATCAAACGCGTCAGAACCCACGGTTTTCGTGCCAGAATGGCCACTGTCGGCGGACGCAAAGTCCTCAGCGCGCGTAGAGCAAAAGGCCGCGCCAAATTGACAGTATAGTCGGCAAACGGGTGGCTGAGAACAGTTTAAGTTTTCCTTCAGAGTTGCGTCTGAATAAGCCGGATGATTATAAAAAAGTTTTTGCCAAACCGGTAAAATCCGGCGATCAATATTTTACCTTATTAGCCATCAGGAATGACCTCGATCATCCTCGGCTGGGTTTGGCAATCGCCAAGAAACAAATTAAAAAGGCCGTGCACCGGAATGCAATTAAACGGGCTGTCAGGGAAAATTTCAGAAGGCGGCAGCATAGTTTGGGCAGTATGGATATTGTGGTGCTGGCACGCAGAGAAGCCATCGATGCATCCTTGGAAACATTAAGTCACTCCCTGGAAAAGCATTGGTCAAGACTGGTATCCCGATGCGCTTCATGCTCATAGCGGTTATCAAGTTTTACAAATACTTCGTAAGTCCCCTGCTTGGAAATCACTGCCGGTTTTATCCAAGCTGCTCAACTTATGCCATCGAAGCGCTTCGGCTCCACGGTTTCATGGCTGGCTTCTACCTCACCCTACGCCGACTATTGAAATGCCACCCTTTTCATGAGGGGGGCATTGATCCCGTACCGGAAAAATTTGGTAATAATAAGAATGGATAATATAAGATTTCTTCTCATCTTTAGCTTTGGCCTGCTGGTGTTCATGCTATACCAGCAATGGCAGATCGATTACGGCCCGAAGCCGGCTGTGCCGGCGGCGGTTGAGAGTACCGCGACCACCAATATCAAGGAAGATCTGCCGACCGCAAGCGGCGAGTCGGCAGCGGCGGCAACGCCCGCTCCGGATCAGGTTAACGCCGTTGCTGCGGCTGCGCCGGCTTCCAATACCGTCAAAGTCAAAACCGACGTGTTGGAGTTCGAAATCGATCTTGCGGGAGGCACGATCCAGAATCTGGACCTGCTCGCTTATCCGGTTGAGCAAAACAATACTTACGTCGATGCAGTGCGTCGTCTGGTCGGTATGGAGCCCGAGAAGGTCGACCGCAGTCCGGTACGCCTCTTCAATGCGGCAAAAGATAAATTCTTCATCGCACAAAGCGGCCTGATTTCGAACGAAGGTTCCGCTTCGGCGCCGAACCACCATACCGTATTCAGCAGCAGCCAGGACAGCTATACCCTGCCAGCAGGGCAGGACAGTCTGACCGTCCCGTTGACCTGGACGGACAGCAGCGGACTGACGGTGACCAAATTATTCACGGTTACGCGCGGCAGCTACGAGATCAAACTCGCGCAAAAGATCGACAATGCTTCCGACAAGCCGTGGAATGGCAGACAGTATAGCCAACTGCTCAGAACGCCTCTTCAGGAAAAAAGCGGCAGTGCACTGGCTGGCGGTATGCGCGCCTATAACGGCGGCGTAATTTACACCGAGAAAGAGAAATACCAAAAGATCGATTTCGACGATATGCGCGAAGAAGTGCTCAATACCTCCACCAAAGGTGGCTGGGCGGCATTCATTCAGCATTATTTCGCCTCGGCCTGGGTTCCTCCCGCAGAGCAGGACAATCATTTCTATACCAAATGGCTGCAGGAGGACGACCGGTATGTGATCGGCTCGTATTCCCCGGCAGTCACCGTACCGGCCCAGGGCTCCGCAACGCTGACTTCAAGCCTGTTCGCAGGTCCGAAAATTCAACCGGTGATGGAAAAGGTTGCCAAAGGTCTGGAACTGACCGTCGATTACAGCGTGTTGACTTTCATCGGCAAACCGATCTACGCATTGCTGAACTGGATTCACAGTTTCACTCTCAACTGGGGCCTCGCGATCATCGGCGTGACGCTCTGTATCAAACTGTTGATGTTCCCGCTCACGCAGGCCAGTTTCCGTTCGATGGCGAAACTGCGCAAGGTGCAGCCGCGGCTGAAGGAATTGCAGGAGCGTTTCGCGGACGACCGGGCGCGCCTGAATCAGGAAATGATGGCGCTGTACAAAAAGGAGCAGGTGAATCCGCTCGGCGGCTGCTTGCCGCTGCTGTTGCAGATTCCGGTGTTCATGTGCTTGTACTGGGTGCTTGGTGAAACGGTGGAATTCCGTCAGGCGCCGTTCGCACTCTGGCTGCAGGATTTGTCGGTGCAAGATCCGTTCTATATCCTGCCTTTAATCATGGGTGTCACGATGAAAATCCAGCAGGGTTTGAATCCGGCTCCTGTCGATCCGGTGCAGGCGAAAATCATCAAGATGTTCCCGATCATCTTCACGATCTTCTTCCTGTTCTTCCCGGCAGGTCTGGTGCTGTACTGGGTGGTCAACAATACCTTGTCGATCCTGCAACAAACATATATCACCAAGCAGATCGAAAAAGCCGGCCTTGCTACGACATAAGTGCTGATCGACTTTAAAGATACCATTGCGGCTATCGCGACACCGCCGGGCAACGGCGGTGTCGGTATCGTAAGAATTTCCGGCAGTCTCGTTACCGGGATTGCCGAACAGCTCCTCCCCAAATCCTTGACGCCTAGGCTGGCGCAATATACCCCCTTCCTCGATGCCGACCATAGCGTAATCGATTCCGGCATCGCCTTGTATTTCCCAGGACCGGCCTCCTATACCGGCGAAGATGTGCTGGAACTCCAGGGGCACGGCGGCACCGTCGTTCTCGACATGGTGCTGCGCCGTGTATTGTCGCTTGGCGCGCGGCTCGCTAATCCGGGGGAATTCACCGAACGCGCTTTTTTGAACAACAAGCTCGACCTTGCACAGGCTGAAGCGGTCGCGGACCTGATCGAAAGCACCACCGAACAGTCGGCGCGCTCCGCGCAAATGTCGATGCAGGGCGTTTTTTCCACGCTGATTAACGATCTGGTCGACGAACTGACCGAACTCAGGATTTATGTCGAGGCCGCGATTGACTTCGTCGAGGAAGAAATCGATTTTTTAAGCGACGGCATCGTCGAAAAACGCATCGTCGATTTGCTCGGCAGAATCGAACAAATCCAGCAAACGGCAAAGCAAGGTCGTCTGCTGCGCGACGGCATGACCGTCGTGCTGGCCGGCAAACCGAACGCCGGCAAATCCAGTCTGTTGAATGCGCTGGCCGGCCATGAGGCGGCTATCGTAACCGATATCGCCGGCACTACCCGGGATGTGCTGCGCGAAAGGATCCAGCTGGACGGCATGCCGCTGCATATCATCGACACCGCAGGCCTCAGAGAGAGCGACAATGTGGTCGAGCAGGAAGGCATCCGCCGTGCGCTGGAAGAAATCCGCAAAGCCGATCTGATCCTGTTATTGATCGATGCGCGAGAACTCGATGCTGACACGCTTCGGCAAAACCTGCCGGACAATATACCGATCACCGAAGTCTACAACAAGATAGACCTGCTCGGCCGCGGGCCGGAGATGATCGAAACGACAGCCGGTACAGAAATTTATTTATCGATAAAAACTGGCGAGGGCATGGACTTTCTGACTCGCCACCTCAAACAAAGCGTCGGCTTCAACGACAGCACCGAACACGTCTTCATCGCCCGCCGCCGCCATCTCGAAGCACTTAACCAAGGCCGCGCCTTCGTCGAAAGCGCGCTCTACCAATTGCAAAACAATCATGCCGGAGAACTGGTCGCCGAAGACCTCCGGCAGGCTCAAAATGCGCTGGCCGAGATTACCGGTCAATTTACGTCCGATGATTTGCTGGGCAAAATTTTTTCCAGTTTCTGCATCGGCAAGTAATCCGATACGTTCCCACACCTTCCATTTTTCATCATAAAATCCTATAACTTACGATATTTTTATTCCAATTTGGCTGGATTGCCCGGTTTCGGCGGCTGGCCCGGGATTACGAGCGCTTGCCGGAAACCTTGGCCGGCCTGCATTTCCTGGTCTTTGCCATACTTATGCTCGTCCAGGCTAGCCCCCTTATGCAAAGTGCATAACACGCTCTAAGGTAAAACGGCCCAATCCGAAGAGTGAGAGGGTGAGCTATTAATTAAAACAGCGACAACGTAAAGTTAACTCCCTGACGCGCCAGACCGGGTAAACGCCGGGTTAGCGCTTTCGGTACAGCGCATCGGGAAGCCACCATTCTTCAAGCACCTGTTGTGCAAATTCCTGGTTCGCAGAGTCTTCACTGAAGGCCAGGTCTTCCAGGAACGCAACGATCACAGATTCCTGTTCTGCGGTGAGCGAAGCCAGGCGTGGAGGCTCCCTCTCCGGCGGTCGCAGACTATGGAGCAGTCCTTCAACCACCATCTGAGGATCGTCCCTATGTCGGAACGCATAGTCGATCAGGTAGGGCAGGTAGTGCCGCCAGGACGCAGGGTCAAGATAAGCAAGACCCCAGAACGTGTAGGCTTCAAGGTACGC
>JBPFEG010000004.1:0-4292 GCA_051061015.1 Methylomicrobium sp. | reverse complement strand
GGCTAGCATATAAAATCAGTTGATATTTGAAAAAAAGCAGCGTAGATATGCGGAAACCATATAATCATTTATTAGTAGGTCAGAAAGACATGCCGAATTTTTCCGCTACGCATAAGTCCCGGCAATTATTTAGCAAAGGAGATTATGATGAGAAAGAACACTTAAAAGCGAGTTCCTGATCCACAGTCGTTAATTGCTCCATCGCTCACACGGGCGGTTGTTTTCCCATCGAGCATGGACGATATACTGGTAATTAACTTTGTGCAGGCTGACAAATGTTATGACTACGTTGGCAAAGACGAAAACGGAAATAAGATATATAAGCAGGTTCCATGTCCTTGGGATACTATCGTTTTTACGGACGATGACGACTAAGACCACAGCATGTGCTAAGGAAATAAGCGCATCAATTGAGTAGATCTTTGCCTAACTTTGCGCTCCACCCGACCCGCGCCCGCAAGCTGTTTCGTGTTTTCAAGCTTTGGTGGTGGGCGCGTACGGGTGAGCTTAGGCGTTAGGCTGCATTGCTGATAGATTGCGGCAATGAAAAGCAGCTAAATGCAACAACCTAATTACTGAAAGAGGGGTTACACAATGAAGTCTACCATCTGTACTACGCTCGTCAGTGTATGTTTTCTACTTCGGAGAGTCGGGGGTGAGTTGTGGCCGGAATGTTTTCCGGAAACAGACCCGAGCAAAACCTACACGGGTCCCGAGTTCAAAAGCATGTCGTCGCCGCGACCGCTATTTTGCGGCCGCGCGTGGCAGAACTCCACGTATCGCTCATCCCCTCAGCAAAAGGGAGTATGCGCGATGCGCCTCAAGACCATATTCGCACTCACGGCTGTGCTTGCCCTGCCGACCACTTTGTCGGCGGCCGGACTCGACAATTTCTATGGCGTGAACATGGCGGCCTGCGTTCCGACGGGCCAGACGTCCGCCCAGTCGATCCTGTTCAATTCGGCCGGCGAAGCGTCGTTCCGCGACGGGGGGTTCGGCGAGATCATCCTGACCTGCGCCATCCCGAACACGCTCAGCCGGATCACCAAGATGACGGTCAGGTACAAGGATGACGGGGTCCCCGGTGCGGGTTCGCAAGTCGTGACCGCGCTGAGGCAAAAGAGATATGTTTTCAACGGGATTAGTGAGGGCGTGGACTCCGCTCCCTCGACGATTGCCGAGGCAGATAGCAATGCTTTCGTCCCTCCAGTCATCTCTCCGCAGGGGTACAGGGACCACCAAAAGAATGTTCTCCCGACCAACGGGACGCTGACCTTCGATCACCGCCGGTTCTTCTATTACATACAGGTCAACATGCGCCGGCCGGCCGGCACCACCGGCCCTGTCACCGTGGCGTACGTCACGCTGTTCTAGACGCGGTTGCCGACGCGGAGTGAATGAGCAGGCGTTCCTGCATGCCCAGGCATGCAGGTGCGGCTGCTCCCGCTCGGTAGCGCTGTCCAATTGAATCCTGGCCTCCGCTGCCGCCTTCTTGCCTGCCAAAGGCGAAAGGGGGCAACTCATGCCGCAATTCACCGTCAACCCGAACCGCTTCGATCCCTACAAGCCCGCGTAGGGCGCATTAGCGATAGCGTAATGCGCCGAATGAAGGAAAGCTAACATGCTGCGGAATACGCTACGCTATTCCGCCCTACGAGCTGCATCTTTGCCAGTCATGCGCTTTCTTTATTTAATGATGGGAAGAAGCATGAGACTTATTTGATGATTTAGATGAATGTGATGATTTCGATGAGTGTGATGGGTTTGATGGATGTAACGGATGTGCGGGGTGTTCTGGATGATCCGGATGTTCTGGGTGTTGCGGATGTGAGTCGTAATGATCAACCACAAACAATTCCCGTGTGCTATATGTTGAATTCGGCAACGTAGTGCAGGCATTCATAGCAATTGATACAGCCAATGCGGTAACGGGGGTTAAAAAGCGTTTCTTCTTCACTGAATGTTCCCATGTATAAGTATAAAAAATGAAAGTATAGTTTTAATTGGGAATAACTTAGTGAATATCTCAAAAAGTTAACCCATCATTCTATAGGTTAGTGAAGAATTTCAGATTATCGTCTCTATTATCACATTTTATTGAGCACGACAGCTCGTAGCGCATCGATCGCGAACGATGCGGTTCGTACCTCAACGCATCCTACCGCGCTAATGTCATTAATCCCTTTATTGCTGCGATATATGACTTCCTTTTGAGCGCTTCTTTTTTATTCGTCTTAAATACAGTTTTTTCTTTCTTTATTACCATATTGTCCTCCTTTATTAATTGCTCCATTTATTTATAACCCTCCCTACGGTTAGCCAGCCTAAATATTTACCTTATATTGATTATCCCCATTTATAACCCCATTTATTCATAATCTTCCCTGCGGTTAGCCAACCTGATCTAGTTTTTTTCTAGCTTCCTCCATTTCCGGACTGATCTGTCCGGCTTCTGGAAGCGCCATTCCCGTTGTTATCCAGTAGGCATATTCAGGCCAAATTCTAGCTATTGCTTCGATATGCCATGCATACGCTTTCTGTTTTTCTTGCTCTACATTTTCAATGGTTTTTTTGGGTATGCCTGTTTTTTCAGCAAACTCACCCCTTCCCATTCCTAAGTGGTCTCTTAACTCTCTTATTCTTTTGTTTGCGCCGTATTCGTTTTGCATCGTTATACTAAAATATACTTGACATACATTATATGTGTACTAATATGTAGTAAATACCAATCAACCTAAATTTCACAACAGCACTATATAGCACTATAGGACAGGGGGAAAGATGGAAGTAGAAAAGCCAGTTCCTTTAATTGACCGAGTTCCGGTCTCGGCGTTCCAGCCAAGCAATGTAATGGTCATCACTCTTGAAAGATTCGCCGAACAAGTAGGCGTTGGTTATGAAGTGGCCCGGGGATGGGTAAATAAGGGTTATTTGCCAACCTACAAAATCGGCAAGTATTCATTGATCAACTTGGCTCAATTCAATGCGGAGCTTCTCAATAATCAAATCATCTGATTTTGTTTTCAGAGCTTTTATTTCATAGGGGGCAAGCTATGACACTAGAACAAATTGAAAAAACTCAGCAATGGCTTGATCAGGTCAATGCTGTTATCGATTCAATGCCGAAGTTGAATGATGAAATGAAAATTCATTCTTTTCTTATTGTTGAATTGGCTGGGGCCTTGTGCGATTTATACAGCGCTAAAAAAATTTTTGATGATGCTATATGGAGTGCTTCACAGAATCCTTGTGATCCTGATTCAGATCATCATTCTTCTTCAACGGATTCGACAGGCCTTGCCCTGTCCCCTGCTCAGCCTGTCGAAGTTGTAGGGCAGGGGGCAACTGCTTCTTGCGATCCCGATTCATATCGTCGCCGTTCAATAAATAAATGTTCCTTTTGTGGCGGTTCTGGTTGTTGTCCAGATTGTTCTGATGTTGATTTTCCAGATTTTGGTGAATTTCATTGTTCTACCTGCCGTGATACAGGCGAATGTCCAAACTGTCAGGATTAATAATTATGCCTCGTCAAATGAAAAATTTGAGTCCTAGCGATTTCTCTGAGTTCTGTATTCGTGTTCATGATGCTTCGGCTTCTTTAATGGATTTCGAGGATTACTATGAATGCTATTTTGAAGTGCTCCAGCTGCTCTGGTGGAATGCCGACATAGATTTACCGTTAGCTGTTAATACTCATTCTGGGCATTAATCATGGATGCGTTGTTTTATACTTTGCCGCAATCTCTGCAAGATCGCATCTTGCCGCCTGCCAAAAAGTTTCAATTGTCTGCGGCTGCCCAGGCAAAAAAGGCGGCCATGGAAGCGACTATTGAACCGAAGAAATACCGGTCTTTTTCAGTTGGCCGCGAAGTGAGCACCAGCGACGAGGTACGAGGAGCGCAGGCGAGCGCCGCGGCCATACCCCCCGTTACTAACAGGGGGGGAAAGTCGAGCGTCAATGGCCCGATGAACCTACCCAGTTGGGAAGCCAAAGAATATTTAAAAATTGTTTCCTTGGGCGCTAAGGGCAAATTTCAGAAAGTGGCAATTCCCTTGCCGGATAAATCTAAAAATGTCCGTCATTCCTTTGTTGATTGGGTGAACTTCACTTTCAAGGTGGGCAATCATCCTTTGACCTTGCCTTCCGGTCATCCGGCTATTACCGATAAGGATTATGTCGAGGCCCTGTCTATTCATCTGTTTCATATCTTCGGCTATGGCGTAACCAGCCAGCGTGAATCGGGCATGAACTTCTATAAAAGCTCATTCGATCTCGGCTACAACGGCTGGGG
>JBPFEG010000003.1:0-9216 GCA_051061015.1 Methylomicrobium sp. | reverse complement strand
GAAGAAGGCGACGACTGGGACGAAGGTTATCCGGCGGAAGAGCCGTTAGAGGAAGAGCCTGCTGCGGAAAAGCCGCCGGAAGAGTCGGAGAAGGAATAAGATCAACTACGCCTGAGGGTGCAATAAACATAACCGCTCGATCAAGTATCCCAGGTTAAAGGCAAGTAATATTTCGGTTTTGCTCCTTCAATTCTGACAGAGCAAGTTCGGCCAGGAGCGGACGATCGAGGGAAAGGACGGGTAATGCTTTAAACCGGTCGTTGAGCGCCTGCAGACAGCAGCCCTTTGCACCTTCTCGCTCTCCCATGATAGATGCGTTGTAAGTCGTGAGGATGGCTATTATTATCTGGACACCCCCTCGCTGATAAACAACATCCCGTCTCTGCACTAAATGTTATATTTGGTACAGTCAGCGTTCGCTATAACAAGACTTCTGCTTACCGATGTTTATCCGACAAATTCATTATCTACTCGCCCTCGCTAAAACCCGGCATTTCGGCCGGGCAGCTGAAATCAGTCATGTTTCTCAACCCGCTTTATCCACGGCGATTCAACATCTTGAGGAAGAATTGGGCATTACCCTTATTCAACGTGGACAACGATTTGAGGGTTTTACCGAAGAGGGCGAGAGGGTTTTACAATGGGCGCGCATTTTAGCGCAGGACTGGGAAAGCATGCGGCAAGCCGCGGCGCAGTACAGTCGACAGCTCACCGGCATTTTACGGATAGGGGCCATACCCACCACGCTGGCCGTTACGCCCCTGTTGACGCAACCCGTTCAAACGGAATATCCCGGCATAGCCATCCAACTCGCCTCACTCTGCGCCGAGGAAATCATGCGTCAACTCGATAACTTCGAACTGGATTTGGGATTGACCTATTTGAATGACCCCAGGTTAAAAGGATTCAGAATCTTGCCGCTCTACCGCGAACGGCATGTGCTGCTGGCCCGCAATCCTGATCCTCGATTGATTAAAAGCCGTTTGAGCTGGAGCGATGTCGAAGGGCTTCCTTTGTGCTTGCTGACGCAGAACATGCAAAACCGCCGCCTGATCGATGCCGCGTTTCGCGAAGCCAACGTGACACCCAAGGTCATGTTGGAAACCGACTCGATATTCGCTTTATATGCGCATGTATGCAGCGCGGGCCTCTTTAGCATCGTACCGCACAGCATGTTAAGCCAGTTCGAATTGCATCACGATGTCGCCGCGCTGCCATTGTTGCCCGATCTATCGCGGGAAGTGGGTCTGATCATTCGCCGGCAGGATTTGCTTTCCCCCATACAGGATGCGGCCTGGAACGTAGCCCAACGTTTGGATTTGCAACATCGATTCGATTCATTGATAACTGAAAGCTATTAAACCATTCGCCGAAACGATTGGACGCCCCTCACGTCTAAAATAAACAATACGCTTACCCGGCCGGGATTCATCAGAGCATATCGTCATTTATGGATATGCCCCCCCCGTTATCCAAACCCCATCAAGGTAAAAAATCAAATGGCTAAAATTATTTGCGTACTTTATGACGATCCTGTCGACGGCTATCCTACTTCCTACGCGCGCGACGATCTGCCGCAACTGGAGCGTTACCCGGACGGACAAACGCTGCCGACTCCCAAGGCAATTGACTTCAAACCGGGCGTACTGCTGGGCAGCGTTTCAGGCGAACTGGGGTTGCGGAAATACCTGGAGTCGAACGGCCATCAACTGGTGGTAACCTCCAGCAAAGACGGCGCCGATAGCGTTCTCGATCGGGAACTCCATGACGCTGAAATCGTCATTTCCCAGCCTTTCTGGCCGGCCTATATGACGGCCGAACGCATCGCCAAGGCAAAAAATCTCAAAATGATCGTGACTGCCGGTATCGGCTCGGACCACACCGACCTACAGGCAGCCATGGACCGCGGCATTACTGTCGCCGAAGTGACCTACTGCAACAGCAACAGCGTCGCGGAACACGTCGTGATGATGATACTGGCGCTGGTGCGTAATTACATTCCGTCCTACAACTGGGTGATCAAAGGCGGCTGGAACATCGCCGATTGTGTGGCGCGCTCGTACGATCTGGAAGCGATGAATGTCGGCACGGTCGCCGCCGGCAGAATTGGTCTGCGCGTGCTGCGCCTGCTGAAACCTTTCGACGTCAAGCTGCATTATCTGGATCGCCATCGCTTGCCGGAAGCAGTTGAAAAGGAACTCAACCTGACCTATCACTCCAGCCTGGAAAGCCTGACCAAGGTGTGCGATGTCGTGACTCTGAACTGTCCGCTGCATCCGGAAACCGAGCACATGATCAACGAAGAGACGCTGAAGAACTTCAAACGCGGCGCCTACCTGATCAACACCGCACGCGGCAAATTGTGCGACCGCGACGCGATTGTCAAGGCGCTGGAAAGCGGTCAATTGGCCGGTTATGCGGGCGATGTCTGGTTCCCTCAGCCTGCACCGAACGACCATCCGTGGCGCACGATGCCACATCACGGCATGACTCCCCATATCTCAGGCACCAGTTTGTCGGCGCAGGCACGCTATGCGGCCGGTACTCGCGAGATACTGGAATGCTACTTCGAAGGTCGCCCGATTCGCGATGAATACCTGATCGTTCAGGGCGGTCAGTTGGCCGGTGTCGGCGCGCATTCTTACAGTAAAGGCAATGCGACCGGCGGCTCCGAAGAAGCGGCCAAATACAAGAAGGGCTGAGCGATTTAAGCTTGCCGCAACGGGGAGCGCCGCCGCTCCCCGTTTTTTGCTTATACAGACTCTCATTTTTTACAGTTTGGAGCAGAAATAATGAACAGGATCGATGTGACGGAAAAAATTATTGCCGCCAAAGTCAGCCGGGGATTGAAGTGGTCCGAGGTGGCCGCCAAAGTGGGTTTAAGCAAGGAATGGGTGACAGCCGCCTGTCTCGGCCAAATGACGCTGACGCCGGCGCAGGCCGCGATTGTCGGCGATATTTTCTTATTGAGCGAAGAAGAAAGGCAATGGTTGACGGTCGTACCTTATAAAGGTTCGTCAGCCGGCGATAAATCGACCGATCCTTTGATCTACCGTTTCCATGAATTAATCAGCGTCTATGGACCGACCCTGAAGGAATTGATTCATGAGGAGTTCGGCGACGGCATCATGAGCGCGATAGACTTCAAGATGGATTTGACCCGCGAACCCGATCCGAATGGCGATCGAGTCAAGATCGCTATGTCTGGAAAATTCCTGCCCTACAAAACCTACTGATTGACAAACTCTGTCCCGGAGCTATCGATTCAAAATCCTTAATTTAGGCCGGAATCAAGCTAGAAATCAGCTCGCTTCAGGGTTTTCTTTACCCATCATCATTGCGTTTCAGGATGGTTGACGGATTTACCCTTAGAGACATACGTAATCGACTGCTTTGGCCGATAGATGAAGTTGATCCTTTAGAATCGACCATCTGCTTTCTGTAGATGCGCAGCCCTTTGGAATTATTAGGTGAACGGCTCCATAGGGTCGGCAGCAGCGATTCGTGGTGCATGTAAACAGTCATTCCGGAACGTCGGCTTTCAGAAGAGCCCAGTGCCAGCAAGGGTAACCGTAAGGATTCCTTCGTTTTATGGAGTCTGCAAGCTGTCCGAAAAATCCTCCCTTTTAAGAGCTTTCCTCTCCACGATCCTCTTGCGAGCGTGTTTGATTTGTTGCGGTGTCAATTTGGGTTTCCTACCCATTTCCCCCCCCCGCGACAGTGCCGCCGCCCCTGCCCGCCTTCGTGCGCTCCTGAATGAACGGCAGTGAAGTAGGCCAGCCGGTTGCTCCGGCTGGCCAACTTCACACATCCTGCTTAATTATCTTCAGCATCTTCACGCTCGCCAGCGCCGTGGCTGTGTCAGCAACGCTTCATAACTTACCCTGTTTCTATAGCTCTTTCTCCGGAAAAGCTTAGCGTACGATTTTTTCAAGCTATGAGGCTGTGTTTTCTGAATTTGGAATGTTCAGCGGCAATTTGTCAAGCGCGACAATATGCCACATTCTTTATATAAGAATACTCTGATATTCTATTAAACATTGCTTATGCTTATAGCAATACTTCCTCCTCTCAAATCCGGCTTCGTGCCGGATTTTTTTTGTCTGGCCGGTTAGGGATTTGAAGTCCAATGGGAAAGTATCAGTTTAATTACCATACAGCGCTATCGGCCAACTCCGGCCGTTCATTCCATCTTCACATCAGTCATTCGAACAACTGTTCCGCCCAAATAGCTGACGCTCACCCCGTTTATAGCCATCGTTTTGGTCGGCCTTTGCTGACAGACCTATACACCGGAAATTACCCAACCCTTCCCCAAAGTCGCAAGGGAACAAAAAGTCCTGTGCTTGGTCTGCCGTTATGTGACAGTCTCCTTGCATGCGGCATTATGCCGACGAGGATTCGATGAAGCATCTATCTAACGCATCTTGACTTCGTTTTTTAGATGCTCAATGTTCATCGATTGACTCTGTTTTACCTCAAACGTACTATTCAGCCGAAATACGCTATTAACCCATAGGATTCCTTATCCTGGAGGCAGTTATGAGAAAACTAGTGAAAGTCAAAATGAACGACACTGAGATCTGGATGGAAACCGGAGACATAGCCGCCGAGACGGGACCGCAACGGGTGAGCGTTGAAAGCTCCATGGAAAATACCCTAGAGGCCGCTAAGGAGTTGCATGCGAGCATCCGCGCTTACTGCACTTCCCTGGTTCAGGGATTTCAAGCCATTAATTCCGAACAACGCCCCAATAAAATCACGGCTGAGTTTGGTCTTACGCTCAGCGGCGATTCCAAGTTCTACGTGGTGAATGTCGCCGCAGAAGGTAGCCTGAAGATCACCGCAGAGTGGAATATGGAGTGATCAAAGAAATCGGGGACCTTAGACAGTACCTGATTAAGGTGCTGGCACCCGACAGCGAGGTCCTCAACGGGACGGGTTTTCTTTGCCATCCAGATGGCTATGCTCTGACCTGCTATCACGTTATCACGCCCTGGCTAAAACAGGAGCGATATGAAATCCAGGTCATTCACGGCGGGCAAACTTACTCGGCAAAGATACTACCTGGATACTCGACGGAAGAGGGAGACATTGCGGTCTTCCGATTACAAGCAGACGATAACGCTCCGCCGTGGCCTTATCTGCCGTTGGACACCCACTGGCGGGTGGAGATAGGCCACCACCTCGAAAGTTTCGGTTATCCGGTACGCCATTTTGCCACACCCGGTATTTCCATCCTTGGGGCTATCGGGGGATTGACCCCGACTGTAGTTGGTGACGTGGAGGTCTATCCAATCACGGGCCTCAATCTACGCAATGTGAATAATGGTTACAGTGGTGCGCCACTGATCAACCAAGTGACAAAGAAAGTCATTGGGCTCGTCTATGCTAAGTATCACTACACCCAGGCTTTCATAGCGCCTCTTACCCCACTCTTTTTTTCCCGATGGCCGGAGCTCAAGGATTTACACGATATCTATCTCCAGATCCGGGAGCGGTTCGCTGACGAAGCAAAGCAAAAGCTTGACCAACAGCTCAGGGGTACAACTTTCATACCACTGGATCTGGAACAGAGGTTTTTACCGAAGAAGCAGGACTGGGAACGTGAACAAGATCCAGATGAAAAGGACGGCAAGGCGCAGGTCCACAGTCAGTGGCTACCGCTGAATCTTGAGCAACTCTTGCAGCCTCGTGACCGACTAATACTCACCGCAGATGTTGGAACCGGCAAAACGACTTTATTCCTCTGGCTAGTCGGCAAACTCATTGAAAAGCCCCCTATGGTCCCACTCTTTCTGACGTGTGCCGAGTTGGAGCGATCACGGGCCTATCATTGGGATGATTTACTAAATGAGTGTATCAAGCGCTATGAAACGGAATTTCTTAAGATAGACCTCAAGAATTTTCTCGTCCAAGCGTTTTTGGAAAAGCGCCTCTTCCTCCTGCTCGATGGACTGGACCAGATCATAGATCGCAATTACTCGGAACTGGCTAGGATCGCCTTCGAGATTGCCAATGGTAATGCAGTACTGATCACCTCACGACCTTCCGCTGTCTTGGTCCTCGAAAGTGATCCCAGTATCCTTTTTTTGCGGCTCGAGCCCTTTTCGGCAGCCCAGGAATGTCAGTATTTCGGGGAATACTACGATGATGCGAAAAAGCTGTCGGCCCTGGCGCCGGAACTCGCGCAAATCCCGATGCTGGCTTATATGATTCATACCCTGGTCAAGGACAAAGCGGCAGCAGGGTTGACGACACGAACCGAGATATACCAGAAATTCATCACGCACATTTTGATCGAACATACGCCTAATAAATCGATTTCTACCCAAGATTGGACCTTATACCGCCGAATTTCCAAAGTCTTAAGCGCACTGGCTTATCATGCATTAGCCAAGCCACAGCCGCAAATTCAGCGGGTCGAAGCGGAATTGGTCGACCAGGTGCTCGGCGAGATTCATCACCCCGTTACCATCGAGGATCTGACCAAATTTGGCCTGGTAAATCGAGTGCTGGAGCGAGGCGAAAACCAGCTCATGTTTTTTACCCATCAATCATTTCAGGAATTTTTAGCCGCCCAGCATCTTGCTAACAATCCGGAGAGCATCCCTTTGGTATTGGCAGAGCGCTGGCATCCGAAATGGCGTGAGGTAATTCGGTTTCTGTCCGGCCTTTGTGGCGAACCGATCATTCAACAACTGATGGCCTCAAGAGACAATCTCATCCATGCCGACCTTTTCCTCGCGGCGCACTGTCTGCCGGAGGTCAAGTCGATCTCTCCAGACTTAAAGGAATCGATTAAAAGCAAACTGGCTGCGCTGGTTTTCCACCCAATATTTGCCACTGAGGCCATGCAATTGCTGAGTAGTTTACAGGAAGTGACCTTTCTGATGCCCTATTTGGCAAATTCGCATCCAGAGATCCGCCGTATAGCCATTCAAACGTTGGCTCGACACGGAGCGCAAATGCCTGCGAAGGTGGTTAATGAGCTCGCCAAACGGCTGAAGGACGATGATAGCGATGTGCGTTACGCGGCAGCCGAGGCGCTGGCGGAACTTGGGGCGCAAATACCTGCGAAGGTGGTTAATCAGCTCATTAAAAGGCTGGAAGAGGAGGATAAAAGCAAGGTGCGTATAGCGGCGGCCAAGGCGCTGGCGGGGGCGCAAATGCCTGCGAAGGTGAAGGGTCAGCTCATCAAAAGGCTGGAAGAGGACGATGACAGCAAGGTGCGTATAGCAGGGGCATGGATACTGGCGCGATCCGGAGAGCGAATGCCGGCGGAGGTGATGGATCAGCTCTTCAAACAGCTGGAGGAGGACGATAACAGCAAGGTGCGTATAGCGAGGTCCGAGGTGCTGGCGGGGTTCTGGGAGCAAATGCCTGCGAAGATGGTTAATCAGCTCATCAAAAGGATGGAAGAGGACGATAAATGGCTCATGCGCATAGCGGCGGACAAGGCGCGAATGCCAGCGGAGGAGGAGATGGAGGATCGGATCGCCAAACGGCTGTTAGAGGACGATAAATGGCTCATGCGCATAGCGGCGGACAAGGCGCTAGAGGAACCCGGGGCGCAAATGCCGGCAGAGGTGGAGGATCGGATCGCCAAACGGCTAGCCAAACGGCTAAGGGACGATGACCGGTACGTGCGCGAAATAACGACACAGATAATGGCACGGGCGCTGACGGAACTTGGGGCGCAAATGCCGGAGGAAATGATCGGCAAGCTTCTTGGAGACTCCCTGCAATCTAATAATATGGAAGTGAGCGATTTAAGCTACCGGATATTAAAGAGCCTTTATCAACGCGGAGTCCCGTTACCGATATCCAAAAAACTACATTGCTGTACCACGATCGCCCGTTTTTGGTCGAAACTGTTAGGTCGATGAAATTCTTATAAGCGGCCATTCGGATAAATTAGGAAACGACCGTGACCATCAGCAAAGGCCGAGTACTTGCCTGTAGGATTATGGAGACAAACGGCTGCACAACCTAGAAAGCTGCCGTTGCGTCTACATGGGGTCGAATGCCCGGAAAGGGTCGGTTTTGCTCTTTCACTTCTGACCGAGCAAATTCGGCCAAAATCAGACGATCAACAAATCTCGATTAAAGACGGGTAAAGGTTCAAGGGCAGACATTAACGCCAAAATCAGTCACCAACGAAGGCGGTCCGCTGGAATGTTTGGTTAGCGATTGATAACATCATGCTTCCATCCAGAAGACTCATTTCTTTTTGTCCAATGTGTCGGAACTCCAAACAGATTTGCCAAAGCCTTAAAGGCCATTGTGATCCGATCTGAGTTCATAGAACTGGAGTTGCTTGAAAACAGTCGAACATAAAACGCACTCCAAAATGCAACAGCATGATCAAACCGAATATCTTTCGCTGGTGCCGCAACAGAGAACATCTCTGGATTCTTGGCACCCACAAGCTCAGCAAATAGTTCATTTCCTGCGCTGCATGCAGACACAAAGAGGCGGCGCCGATTTAGTTTGCCTTCGAAAATCATTGCAAAATCTTGATAGGTAATTGAATCGATGGTCGTCTCAAGTGATGTATTTCCGCCGTGGCAAGAAATATGGAGATATCGATAACCTGAATTTTCGAATTCTCTTGCCATGAGATCGAGTTCGGATCTCGTGCGAATGTAATAGTAAAGCGGGTTTTTTCCACACATTTTCAGAACTGCGGCAAGCACTGCACCTTCTCGACGCTCTTTAGCTTCATCTGTAAGTTCTAGTGACTCGATTATGAAAACTTCCGGAACAGTATCGGTTCCCTTCTTCTTTTTGGTCGGAGCTTGGGGTTCGAAAAGTTCAGTAAGTCGCATAGGAAATCGATGACTAATTAAGTAATTTCTGTTTATTTTCCCGCTTTTTGGGCTACTTTTCAACAAACCTATGACGTTAGCCCGGTTCGCTAACAGCCTATCATCCTAAAGTGGGGTGATAAACAATCTGAATATCATGATATGCAGTTGGATCCACCAGTAAGTGCAAATTGATCGAGGGTATCGTAAGTCTGCTTACAGCTCTCGAGCAGACTTTCAAAGGATAAGCGCGAGAGACAGCAAAGGGTCGACTTTTGCCTGTCAATCCCAATAGTTGGTTTTAACAATAGGATTTTAAAAGTCTGCTACTGATCCAGATCGAATGTCGCGCGAACTTCATAGCCGACGCCGATCCGCTTAGGGGCAGACTGCCGGCGTTTAAGCG
>JBPFEG010000002.1:0-29196 GCA_051061015.1 Methylomicrobium sp. | reverse complement strand
TATCGCCCAAAGCACCTACTTTTAGTGCTTTACTGATTACATCCTTGTAGGCATCCTGGTAGTAAATATGGATATTTACGACAGAACCTCGGATAATCCCTATCCTATCGAATATCATTACTTACTCTTAAATTTATTCAGTAATTACAATTAATTAAATATTGCTAGTTTTCAGAAATTGAAAACAATTGACTCTTATCAATTTTAAGAGTAAAAAAATAGCGACAAAATTTATAATTTTATTAACTATTGGCATTTTATATCCCAATTTTTTCTTGATTAAATCCTCTCTTGCAGAGGCGGTATATACACAATTCGAGAATGTCAATAACAATGACTTAGTATTTTTAATAATAAATAAAAAACATATACTTAATCATTTTTTCAAAATAACGGCCTATTTATAATGTAAGTATGAATCCGGCTGCTGATAGGATTAAAATTTAAAATCAATAAAAAACTTACGATCAATTTAAATTTCTGATATTCATAAGAAAAAATACCAGTTTTGGTCTTAAATTAAGGTTAGTTTAGTAGGCAGGATATCGGGAGTTATAGAACGCAGATTTTGATTGCCTTGTTCCTAGCATGGCTTTTAGTTGAATTTTAGTATTTGTTATATATACATACAATGTTTATATACCTACAAATAAGGTTTTATAAGACGAATTTTTAAGATGATCTCGCATGCATTAACTATTGTAATCAACGAGATGAACCGGCACCTTGATGATGTTTTTCAAATGGCTATGCCCGCTGTTGGGGTAGGTAATTTAGCGGAAGGGTTTGTTAGCGGTTCCGGGAGTATTGGGGTTGCGAGAGACATGCTCATCTTATCCATAATTAATATCAAGGAAGAAAAAACACTAAAAAATCTTCCCAATTATGTGCGCGATAAGGACTTACTAAAAGTCAGATATGAGAACGCTCCTGTTTTTCTCAATCTCCAAATACTGGTTTCAGCCACTCATGCCAATTACAGTGATGCGTTATTGGCATTGTCCAGAGCCATTTGTTTTTTTCAATATAAGAACGTATTCACGCAAGACAACGTATCCCCCAACTCAATAACAGCCAATGCGCCCAATAACCCTCTCGATCAACTACAATCGTTTAAATTGATCTTTGATTTATACTCCCCTTCAATGGAGGAGGTAAATCATTTATGGGGAACGCTGGGAGGAAAACAGTACCCGTTTGTTATGTATATGCTGCGAATGCTGGATATGAAGTTCGCGGCGGTGCAAAGCGAAGCCAAGCTTGTCACTGAAGTGACCAGAAAACTCTCCCACAAAAAACCGGTAGCAGACTCATGAGCGCACGTTTAAGCCGCTACCGGCAATTATTTCAGGTGCATATTCTTCATCATTGCGGGCTGAATGATGCCAGTGTGCCGTTTGATACTGTTGAACCACTGCCGCTGAATTTTTTGACCATGCCGGTTCAAATCAGCGCAAAAACAAGGCCGTCTCAAGGCTTAGGAATATCTCAACTCGATTTAATTGTTCCACCCAAAGCGTCAGGACTTAGCTCCGCAATCTTTGAATAATTTAAAACTAAACGGTGAAAAACATGGCAACAGCTTATAAAACCCCCGGAGTCTATATCGAAGAAATTTCCAAGTTCCCCCCTTCAATCGCAGGGGTGGAAACAGCGATTCCTGCCTTTATCGGTTATACCCAAAAAGCAGACAAGCTGACTCCAGGCGATTTGCTCAATAAGCCGACCAAGATCAGTTCGATTGCCGAATACGAAACCTATTTCGGCGCCGGCGCCACCCCGAGCGTTGCTGATGTCCGCCTCGACGACAACAGAAATTTCAAATCGGCTAGCCTCCAGTCGGTGTTTTATCTCTACGACAGTTTGAGGCTGTTTTATGCCAACGGCGGCGGCGATTGCTACATCGTGTCCGTAGCCATCTATGATTCGGCTGCCAAAACCGCCAGCGAATTCACCGCCGCCGGAAAAGGGATCGCCGCGCTGGAAACAGTCGACGAACCGACCATTCTGGTTTTGCCAGACAATTCACTGCTCACCAGCGGTACCGACTTCTACACGGTTTATAGTGCTGTACTTGCGCAATGCAACAGTTTAATGGACCGCGTAGGCCTGTTTCACCTCAAGGAAAATGACCCCAAGGGCAGCGAATTCCGCTCAAATCTCAGCAACGAAAACCTGAAATACGGCGCGTCCTACTCTCCTTGGCTCACGGTCAACTTTCCTAAAAATCTGCAATACCGTCACTTCAAGGATGTATTGTATATCGGTTCGACAAAATTCAAGCTGGCTGACCTGATCAGCGATAATGCCACCAAAACCCTGATCGGCGAGTACGATCAGATCATCGCCGACGGCAACACCATTGCCACTGCCAGCCAGGCCCTGGCAACACCCTCCAAAACATTGCGCGATCAGTTCACGGCCCTGGAAGGCGCTTATCAGGCCAACAAAACCCCGCAAAATCTGGGGGCGCTGGTCAACTTCATCTTTGAAGTGGCGCGGAAACTGGATGTCCTGGTTGGCGCGGCGGCCAACTCGGTCAGCAACACCAGCTTTAAGAACGATCTCAAGACTTTGATCAGCTCAACGCTGAAAACCACTTACAGCAGTTTGATCGGTTACGACAAGGAACTGGCGGCGAAAATCAGCAGCAATGGCTACACTGTCCGTTTCAGTACCGGCACTGTGCCTACAGCGGCGGAATGGGTGGGCATTTTTGCGGATAATCCGGCAGTGCCTGCCAGCAACATCATCCCGCCTTCAGCCGGCAACAACGTCGAGCGCATGGAAGCTGTGATTCCGGCACTGCGTAACGTTTTCGACCAAGCCAATAATGCCTGGCTCGTTAACGTGGTCGCCGGCGCGCAGGTTCTGGAAAAGCAAAAACACGACGCCTTGCAATCAGTATCACCGTTGTACAAATCGATCCTGGCCGGACTGCAAAACGCCAACACCAATATTCCGCCTTCAGGAGCCGTAGCGGGCATTTACGCCTATATCGATCGCACTCGCGGGGTTTGGAAGGCGCCGGCCAATGTCGGCATCTCGGCTATCATCGGCCCCAAGGATACTTTTACCGCATCGGAACTGGACGCCCTCAACGTCGACGTCAACAGCGGCAAGTCGATCAATGCCATCCGCAGCTTCACCGGCAAGGGCACCCTGGTTTACGGCGCGCGCACCCTGGCCGGCAATGACAATGAATGGCGGTACGTCAATGTCCGGCGCTTTTTCAACTTTGCCGAGGAATCGATCAAAAAAGCGACCGAGCAATTTGTGTTTGAACCCAACAATGCCAACACCTGGGTACGCTTGCAGGCCATGATCGAGAACTTCCTGACAGTGCTCTGGCGCCAGGGCGCATTACAGGGCATCAAGCCGGAGCACGCATTTTATGTTGCCGTGGGACTGGGTAAAACCATGACGCCGCTGGACATTCTTGAAGGGCGCATGATCATCGAAATCGGCATGGCCGTCGTTCGCCCCGCTGAATTCATCATTCTCCAGTTTTCGCACAAAATGGCTGAATCTTAAGCAACCGTACTAGAACGATTTATTATTTATCAAGCCCATAAGGATAAACATCATGGCACAAGAATATCCAATTCCCCGATTTCATTTCCAGGTCGACTGGGGCGGTGCAAAAATGAGCTTCACTGAAGTGACCGGCCTTGTCATGGAAAGGGAAAAAATCGAATACCGGCACAGCGACAGTAAAGACTTCAACAAAATCAGCATGCCGGGCATGGTCAAGAACAACAATATCACTTTGAAACGCGGTAAATTCGAAGGCGATTTTGACTACAACACCTGGCTGGAAGAGATCGCCAACGAGCGCGTAGACGGCCGACGCGATCTGGTGATCCGGCTACTGAACGAGAAGCACGAGCCAGTCGCAGCCTGGGCCGCCACCCGCTGTTTTCCGGTCAAGGTCACGGCGCCCGATCTGAAATCGGATGCCAACGAAATCGCGGTGGAAACCCTGGAAATCGCCCACGAAGGACTGAAGCTGATGAAGGTATAAACGGAAAACGCCATGGTCGATTACTACCCTCCGCTGGGCTTTTATTACAAAGTCGAATTCGGTATCAGCCAGGACAAAAACGACGCACGCTTTCAGTCGGTGTCAGGTTTGTCGGTCGAATACGATTATGAGACTTATAAGGAAGGCGGCGAAAACCGTTTCGAACACAAATTGCCGGTACGCAGCAAATATGCCGATCTGGTGTTGAAGCGCGGCATGTTGGCCGACTCCAGCGTGTTGCAGTGGTTTCTCGACGCCTTCAATCAGCGCAGCTTCAAGGCCTCTGACGTCAACGTCATCTTGATGAATGAAAAAAGCGAACCGTTGCGCACCTGGAAAATCGCTCATGCTATCCCTAAAAAATGGCTGGTCAGCGACTTGAACGCCAACGAAAGCGCGGTGGTAATCGAAACCCTGGAACTGACCTACCGCTATTTCACCATTCAATAGTAAAGACAGGCTGCGTTAAGTTATGCCCATCGAGATCAAAGAGCTGCATATTAGCGTCACGATAGACGCTACGACCGAAGCTCCGAATGCCGCTGGCCCGGCCAGCGGCGGTGCGGCCGGAGGTAATGCTCCTGTCGACAAGGATGCCATCATCGCCGAGTGTGTCGATCAGGTTCTGCAGATTCTGCAAAACAAAAAGGAACGCTGATGGCTCTGGAAAAGATGCTGATTCTGGCTTTCGAAACTGCGCAGGACGCTGAAAGCGGCGGCCGCGCCGAAGCCAAAGCCGAATTCGAAGCCCTGATCAACCCGGAAAGCTACACCCTGGACTACAAGGTCAAGACGACCGACAGTCAGGGCCAGGGCACCAGCGCAACGCAATCACGTTTCGAATACACGCTGCCGGAAGAACTCAGCTTCGAGTTTCTGTTCGATAACACCGGCATCATCGACGATAAACCAAAGCCTGACGGCATCTTCGACGACGTCAATCGCTTCCGGCAAATGCTGACCGCTTATCAGGGCAACTCGCACGAGCCTTATCACTTGAAACTGGTATGGGGCAATCTGTTGTTCAAAGGTCGGGCGGTGGAACTGGGCATCAGTTACAAGCTCTTCAATCCCGACGGACAGCCGATTCGCGCCATCGCCAAAGCCAAATTCAAGGGCAGCATCGAAGAAAAAAAGCGGGCTTTGAAAGAAAACAAAAGCTCACCCGATCTTAGCCATATCCGTAAGGTCAAGGCTGGCGACAACCTGCCGCTGATGTGTTACCGCATCTACGGTGATCCCAAGTATTATCTGCAGATCGCCCAGATCAACGGCCTGCATAACTTTCGCCATCTCGTGCCCGGCACAGACCTGATCTTTCCGCCGTTGGCCAAAACCGATAAAACCTTGTGACTAACCAATCGACCATTCCAACCCCGACCTCGCCCGATGTCTGTACCGCGGCGATTCTGCTTGACGGCACGGAAATTTCCGGTGAATTTCATGTACTGTCGATCTATGTCAGCCGAGAGCTCAACCGCATCCCTTCCGCCACGATACTGTTGCAGGACGGCGAGGCGGCGAAGAGCACCTTTGCCGCCAGCAATACTGAGCATTTCATCCCTGGCAAGGCCATAGAGATCCAGCTCGGTTACCGCTCGCAGAACAAGACTGTGTTCAAAGGCATCATCGTCAAACACAGTATCAAAATCCGCAAAAACGGCAGCCAGTTGAGCATCGACTGCCGCGATGAGGCGGTGAAAATGACCATAGGCGCAAAAAGCCGCTATTACCTGGACAAAAAGGACAGCGACATCATGGAGGAAATCATCGATGCCTATGGCCTGCAAAAAGATGTCAGCGCCACTCAGGTCGAGCTGAAGCAAGTCGTGCAATATGATGCCAGCGATTGGGATTTCCTGCTCTGCCGCGCCGAAGCCAATGGCATGGTCATCAAAGTCGAGGACGGCAAAATCGGCATCACGCCGCCCGCCGCCAGCGCAGCCTCGGTACTGAGCCTGCAATACGGCGCCAGCCTGCTGGAACTGGATGCCGAAATCGACGCCCGCTGGCAAAGCCCCGGCATCAGCGCGCAAAGCTGGAACGCTGCCGATCAGGAAGTCCTCAGCACCGACGCCAGCGAACCGGCCACTACTGACAACGGCAATCTCAGTCCCGGCGCCCTTGCCGAAGTCATCGGCGGCGACCCTCATGCATTGATACACGGCGGAAAACTCAGTCAGCCGGAATTACAGGCTTGGGCCGATGGCCGTTTGCTCAAGGAACGGCTGGCCAAAGTGCGCGGCCGGGCAAAATTTACAGGCTTTGCCGGCGTCACGCCGGACAAGGTGATCGAAATCACCGGTATCGGCGAGCGCTTTGAAGGCAAATTGTACGTTTCCGGAGTACGCCACAGCTTTGCCAAAGGCAGTTGGGAAACCGATGTGCAACTGGGCCTGAATCCGGAAATCTGTGCCGAAACCTTCAATCTGCGTCCTCTGCCGGCTGCTGGTTTACTGCCTGCTATTAGCGGCCTGCAAATCGGCATTGTCACAGTACTGGAAAATGATCCGGACGGCGAAGACCGCATCAAACTGCGTGTGCCGACTATCAGTATGTCGGAAGAAGGTATCTGGGCCCGTATCGCCACTCTGGACGCCGGCAAGGAGCGAGGCACCTTTTTCCGCCCCGAAATCGGCGATGAAGTCATCGTGGGTTTTCTTGACGACGATCCGCGCTATCCGGTAGTGCTGGGCATGTGTCATAGCAGCGCCAAGCCCGCTCCGGAGCCGGCCACAGACGATAACCACCGCAAGGGTTATGTCAGCCGCGAAAAAATGAAGTTCACGTTTGACGACGAGAAAAAGGTTATTACCCTGGAAACCCCGGGCGGCAACAAGATCCTGCTCTCCGAGGAAGACAAAGGCATACGTTTCGAAGACCAGAATGGCAACAAAATCACTCTGGACGATAACGGCATCGTCATTGAAAGCAGCAAAGATCTGATTCTGAAAGCCAGCCAAGACATCAAGCAAGAAGGTATGAATATGGAATTAAAAGCGCAAACCGCACTTAAAGCCACCGGCACCAGCAGCGCAGAAGTCTCCAGCGCCAGCACCAGCATCAAAGGCAGCGCCACCACGGTGATTCAAGGCGGCCTGGTTCAAATCAATTAGGAGACAGCCATGCTTCCCGCAGCACGAGTCAGCGATATGATCGTCAGCCCGGCTACCCAGGGCGTCCCTACCCCCATTATTCCGCCCGGTGCGGCAACGGTGATGATCGCCGGCCTGCCGGCGGCGCGTATGGGCGATAGCTGCGGCGCCGATGCCATTATCAAGGGTTCGGCAACCGTAATGATCGCCGGCCTGCCGGCTGCAAGAATCGGCGACTCAACTGCCGCCGGCGGCGCCATTCTGCCGCCTGGGGCCATGACTGTATTAATCGGTGGCTGACATTATGACAAGCTCTTTTCTCGGCCGCGGCTGGTCTTTCCCGCCCACCTTTAATCGTAGTAATGCCGGTGTCGAGATGCTGGCTGAGGAAGCCGATATTGCTTCCAGCCTGGAAATACTGCTCAGCACCCGCCCTGGCGAACGGCTGATGCTGCCGCAGTATGGCTGTAATCTGGATGAGCTGTTGTTCGAAAACCTGGACACGCGCATGAAAACATTGATGGCCGACAAAATCGAATCCGCCATTCTCTATTTCGAGCCGCGCATTCTGCTTGACAGCGTAAGATTGCGTGAAGATCAACAGTTGGAGGGCATGGTGTTGATCGAAATTGATTACCAGGTCAAAACCACCAACTCCCGGTTCAACTTCGTCTATCCCTATTACAAAACAGAGGGCACCGACATTAATCTCACTACAACCGTCAATTTGTTACCTGATGGGGTTTGATGATGGCAAACGATTGCAATCAGAATACCAACCCGTTGAAGCTGATCCATGAGGGCACACGTCAGGATCAGCGGTTCCTCGATGAACTGGACCCGGCTTACGCGCCTGTTGATGCTCACAAACTGCAACATGCACTGGTGTTTGCCAAAGCCTATGCCCGGCATCTGCAATTTTACGATGCCGGGCATAACGTCGCCGGCACCTGGGAGGATTTTTTCGGCAGCAATGACGCGGTGTTGCTGGCGATTGCCGCAACCCAGGATATTGGCTATTACCAGAACACCCTCAAAACCAGTTTCGATTTTTTAAATAACCGGAGCAACGCCGCTTCCGGCGCTGACAGCAGCGCCGAGAAAAGCCGCAAAGACAACGCCCTGAAGCAGCACTTAGGCTACCTGTTCAGCGCCATTGCCAGCCTGGCTGCGCAGTTGGATCAGCTAAAATCGCAGTTAAGCGAGCAAAACCCGCTCAAACCGGTGCTGGGCAATCTGATTCGCAGCCAATTGGCAGCGAGTTTCCGGAACTTGATCGCTTATCACAAAGCCTTTCCCGGAACCGATCCGGTGTTTGCCGATGCGCGTCCGGAACTGATGATTTTAGGCACCAGCGCCGGCATTTTCAGAACCGTCGAGCAGGCCAGTTTCTCCAGCGACTGGATGACCGGCAACCACGCCAACTGGAGCGAGTATGTCGCCGCCATTGCGCCGGCTGCTTCGTTATACGGGAGCAGCGACGATGTGTTCGAGCGCCTCAACCACATCGCCACCCACAATCTGTTTACCGCCATTTTCGATCAGTTTCTGAAAGCCTACGCCCGCAGCGTCTGCGATGCGCAGCAGGCTTTGCAAAACAACCTGAGCCATAGCAACGATCATGAACCTCACTACGCGCTGTTTCTGGCATTTCTGCAACTGTTCGAATATGCGCGGGCCGAAGTCAACACGCTGACCAGACGCCATCTGGATTTTTATTATCGGGAAGTTCTTAAACTCAAGGAAAAACCCGCCGAGCCGGGTCAGGCTCATCTGCTGGTGGAACTGGCCAAACAGGCCGACACCCGCCTGATTAACCGCGATACGCTGTTCAAAGCCGGCAAAGATGCGTCAGGGAAGGAAGTGGTTTATGCCGCTGACCGCGATTTTGTCGCCAACCGGGCTAAAGTCACGGCCCTGAAAACCGTTTATCACCATAGCGACGTCGGCGAAATCGGCCTGAAAAACCAGCATAACGGCCGTTTATTCGCCTCGTCCGTCGCCGACTCTGACGACGGTCTTGGCACCAAGCTGACTTCGGCGGATCACTCCTGGCATCCGTTCTTTAACAAAGTTTACAGTCTGGGGGCGTTGAACGAGATCAGAATGCCCAAGGCCGAAATCGGCTTTGCGCTGGCCTCACATTATTTGCTGCTGTCGGAAGGCCGTCGCACGGTCACCCTGAACCTTTCTGTCCCATTGCCCGATCGCATCAGCAGTACGGATTTGCTCTGCTTTGTCAGCGGTAAAAAGGACTGGATTCCGATAACGGCAAGCCTGCCCAATAAACAGCAAATCGTGTTGACGCTGGACGGATCGGCCCCTGCCATCACCCCTTATTGGGCTAAAGTCCATGGTTACAGTCTGGATACCGATTTGCCGGTGTTATTGGTAAAGCTGGCTCACAACCCAGGCCGCGATTTTGCCTATGACAAGCTGAAAACGTTGCGCATGAATCAGATTCTCCTGACCGTTACGGTCAATGACCTGAAAACGCTGACGGTCAGCAACGACTTCGGCCCGGTCGACACCAGCAAGCCGTTTCAACCTTTTGGCGCTTTACCGGTGTCCAACAGCAGCCTGATTATCGGTTGCAAGGAAGCCTTCCAGAAACGGCTTGTCGAATGTACGCTCAAGCTGAAATGGCAGAATCCGCCTGCGCCCTACCCCGACGCCAAAGACGTAAAAATAGGGGTGGAGTTTCTGAGAGCCGGTACCTGGAAGGAGATCAAGGACCTGCAATTCCCTGTCACCGGCAACCAGTTGAAGCTGACGGCTGATCTGAGCCGCGCGTTTGCCGATATCCCCGACTTTTCAACATCGACTACCATTGACGATGCCTGTTCAAGCCGCCCGTCTGCCAATGATCCGAATTCTCAGGCTCCGACAATTACTCACACAGCCGACCTGAGTCAGCTGTTTGTCGATGTCCCCGATCTTTCAGCGCCGATACCTTTCGACACGGCATCCCGGCACGGCTATTTACGGTTAAAACTACTGCAAGACTTTGGGCAGAGCCAATACGAACAAGCCTTGATCGATTACATCACTGGCTCTGCCACCAAGACTGCCACCAAGACTGCCAGCGTTACCGGAAGCGCTGCCAAGCCAAAGCCAGTCCCGCCGGTAGGCCCTTTCATCAGTGAGCTGACGCTGGACTATACCGCTGCGCAACTTCTGACGTTTAAAAGCGTAGATCAAACCGGCTTCGAGGCCCGCCAAGCGCGTTTTTTCCATCTGGCGCCGTTCGGACAGGCCGAACAGCATCCGTTTCTGAAAATCGCCGCGCCCGATGATCCGGCTATTTATTTGCTGCCGCAGTTCAAGCACTTTACTGATACCGCCAGTCAGGCGGCCGAGTTTTACATCGGCGTCAGCGATCTCAATCCGGGGCAAAACCTGGCGCTATTATTTCAGGTAGCTGAAGGTACCGCCGATCCGTTATCCGTCAAGCCGAAACCGCAGCATATCCACTGGAGTTATCTGCGCGACAACGAATGGCTAGACTTTGCCGCCAACGCTATCCAGGACGGCAGCCATGAACTGCTGCATTCCGGGATCATTACCTTGCAGATACCCGCCGATGCTTCCGCGGCCAATAGCCTGCTGCCTGCCGGACAGTACTGGATCAAGGCCGCCGTCGCCAGCGAGAGCGATGCCGTCTGCCGCCTGCAGTGGGTTGCCGCCCAGGGCTTAACCGCCACCTTCAGCAACCGGGATAACGACCCGGCGTTTCCGGCCACTGCCCTGGCAGCCGGCTCCATCCGCAAACTTGCCATTCCGGACGCCGCTGTCAAAAGCATACACCAGCCGTTTCCCGGTTTCGGCGGCAAGGGCGCCGAGCAGGCCGATGCCTTTTATACCCGTGTCAGCGAACGCTTGCGGCATAAAGACCGGGCCATCGCGCTCTGGGATTATGAACACCTGATTCTGGAAGCGTTTCCGCAAATTTATCAGGCCAAATGCCTGAATCATACCTATTATGACCAGGACAACGGCAGGAACATCTATCGCGAACTAGCCCCCGGCCATGTCACGGTCATTACCGTTCCGAACCAGCAATTTCACAACGAGCGCGATCCGTTGCGCCCTTACACCAGCCTGGGGCTTTTGGAAGAGATCAAAACGTTTTTGCAAAAACGGCTGCCGGGCACTGTCCAACTGCATGTCAAAAATCCCCAGTTCGAAGAAGTCGAGGCACGTTTTAAAATCTGTTTCAACTCAGGCCTGGACAAAGGGTTTTACACCAGCCAGTTAAATCAGGCCATCACCCGTTTTCTCTCGCCCTGGGTATTCGCTGAAGACGGCAGCCCCAACATTGGCGGCAAGGTTTATCGTTCGGTATTGCTGAATTTCGTTGAGGAACTGCCTTACGTCGATTATGTGACCGATTTTCAATTGGCCCATCGCTATCCGACCCAGAACGACGACGGCACTGAAACCAGCATTGCCGACAATGCCGTGATTACCGGCTCCAAAGCGATTTCTATCCTGGTTTCCGCCCGACAGCACACTATCATTCCTATTGATCCGGTTCTGCAACCAAGCGCCGGCGCCGCCTGTCCGTGTGAATCTGCATGAGCAAGATACCTGACACCCTAGAAAAACATGCCGAGCTTTCGCCCGCTGCCGACTACTACCGTCTGCGCCGGGAGGGCATCGGCTTTATCGCACAATTGGCCAGCGACACGTGGACCGATTACAACGCCCATGATCCAGGCATTACCCTTTTGGAGAGCCTGTGCTATGCCATTACAGATGTCGCTTACCGCAGCCAGTGGCCGATAGCCGATCTGCTGACACCCGCCACGCCGCCGGCAAACGCCGTTCAACCCTACCCCGATCAGGCCTTTTTTACTGCCCGCGAGATCCTGACCGTCAATCCAGTAACCCCTGACGACTTCCGCAGACTCCTGATCGATCTGGACGCGGTGCGCAATGCCTGGGTATTCAGCCAATCTTGCAGCTGCGATTTTGATTATTACGCCTGGTGTGACAAAAAACACCAGCTGCAGCTTGGCTATAAAGCGCCGCAAACCGGGCAACAGACGCCGGTGAAAGTGGCCGGTCTGTATGACGTTCTGCTGGAACTCGAAGCCGATCCGGAACTCGGCGATCTCAACGATCGCAAGATTACCGCCAGCTATCAGGTCTTCGACAGCGAAGGCCGCCCCCATGCTACGCTCGTAGAACTGCGCTTTCCGTATTGGCAGACATTGCAGCCCGAACAGCAAGCGCCATTTTTCAGCGACACGCCGCTCTCCGCGCTGACCGTCACCCGGCTGGGAGCCAACAAAAGTTACGATGTTCTCAGCGATAACACTAAAGAAACGGATTTAGAAAAGGATAAATACCTGCGCGATCACTGGCGCCAGGTCTTCTATGTCAGTTTTACAATCGATTTTAGCGGCAATCAGCAATTAGTTATCGAACATGCCGCATTGCGCATGTTCGGCGATACCGCCAGCCGAAACCTGGCCAGCCTGGCACAGCTGACAAACATACTGGAGGATACCGGCGCCTCGGGCTTGCTGCAGCGCTACCGCCACAAACTCAAAGTCGCACGCCAGGCGGTAAATGACGCCAAACAGGCATTGCATCAACATCGCAATCTGGGTGAAGACTACTGTCATGTCAAGGTGGTGGATATCGAAGATGTGGCAGCCTGTGCAGACGTAAACGTCAGGCCGGACGCCGATATCGAACGGGTGCAGGCCCGGATCTGGTTTGCCATCGAGCAGTATTGCAATCCGCCGCTGGAATTCTACAGTTTGCAGGAACGGCTAGCCGACAATGCGCCGGTGGAAGACATATTCAACGGCCCCGCCTTAAGTAACGGCTTTATCGGCAATGAGACGCTGGCCGCCTCCCAGTTAAGAACGGTGCTGCGTACCTCGGACATCATTAGCCACTTGATGGATATCGACGGCATCATCTCGGTCAACAACCTGCTGCTGGCCAAATACGACGCGGAAGGCAACCCGGTCACAGGCGCCTCCGATCCCGGTTACGGCACGGACAACAGCAACAGGCTCAGCGCCAGCTGGCAATTGTTGATCACGCCACAACACCAGCCTCGCTTCCATCGGCACTTGTCGAGCTTTGTGTTCTTCAAAGACGGCCTGCCGCTTCGGCCCAGAGCCGACGAAGCCTTGGCAACCTTGATACAGTTGCGCGGCGAACAGAACCGTCCCAAAGTGCGCCCCCAAACGGCAGATAGTGAAGATCTGGCCGCGCCTGCCGGCGTATTTCGCGATCCGCTCGACTACTATCCGCTGCAATACGGCCTGCCCCCGGCTTACGGAGTGGGCGCTGAAGGTTTGCCCACCCACGCCTCAGAGCCGCGCCAGGCCCAGGCCAAACAGCTCAAGGCCTATCTGCTGGTATTCGAACAAATCATTGCCAATGCGCTGGCGCAAATAGGTCAGTGCGCAGAATTGTTCTCGCTCGACCCAGCGGTACAGCGCAGTTACTTCGTCAAGTGCCTGAACGAAGAGATCATCAAAGGCTATAACGACGTGACCGATGGCCTGAACCTCGACGCTCTGGAAAAAATGACCGAAACCGAAGAGGAATTTCAGCAGCGCCGCAACCGCTTTCTCGACCATTTAATGGCCCGCTTCGGTGAACAATTCAGCGAATATGCGTTGCTTTTAACCCGCAGGCAGGAATTGCCCTTCGCGCAACGTCGTCTGATCGAAGACAAACTGACATTTTTGAAGGCCTATCCTGCCGTCAGTTCTAACCGCTACCGGGCCTTCGACTATAAAATGCCCGGCATGCAAGGCAATGCGGCGGGGCTTAAAAAACGCGTCGCGCTGCTGCTGGGCTTTCCTGACCTGGCCTTTGCCTGGACCCAAACCGAGCCTGACGCGGCAGGCTACGCCATCGCCTATCAACTGAAAGATACGTACCGCATCTGGTTTGAGGGCAATGTTAAACTCGAGGCCGATACGCCAGAGGCAGCGCAGCAGCTTGCCTACGCCAGCCTGCTTACCGCATTCAGCAAAGCGGACGCGTACCTGATCGAACCGGCAGGCGCTGACAGCCTTGAATACCCTCTCTTGCTGCAGGATGCGGACGGCCAGCCGCTCGGGCAATCCGCCGACCTATTCGCCAGCAAAAGTCAGGCCGAGGCATTTAAAGACGAATTGTTAGGCTGGAGCGCCGATCAACGCGCCGTCATCGTCGAGCATCTATTGCTGCGCCCCAAATTTCCAGGCGATGCGCTCTATCCTGCCTGCTCCAGCGACGGCTGCGCGGCCTGCGGCGACGAAGATCCCTATTCATTCCGTTTAACCTGGATGATGCCCGGCTGGACAGCGCCTTACAACAATGATCTGGAAATGCGCGGCTTTGCCGATCGTACCATTCGCAAAGAAATGCCGGCGCATCTTCTGGCCAAAATCTGCTGGGTGGCGAACGACGGTTTCAGCCGGGATGAAGCGCTGATCCAGAGCCTGTCTGCGTGGTTAATCACCAAAACCGTCGCTCCCGATGATAAAGTTTTGACGAGGCAACAGGCCGACAACTGCGCCTTGGCCATCTATACCTTGTTTGACCAAGCATTTACCGACTGGTATCAAAACAATGCCACCACGTTTTTCCAGCCGGATGTGCTGAACAACAAATTGCAGACCTTATTTTCACCGCTGACAACCGACGGGCTTGGCTGCGCCGCCCAACTCGGCAGTGCACAGTGGGCCGAGATTAAAGTGTCGATGGCCAAGTATTTTCAGCAACGGGTTATCGACGGCTGGCAATTCGAGCGTTTCCAACAAGCCTGGCAGCAATGGCTGGATGTCAATCGGCGCTTCGACTGGAGCGAGGAACGGCTTTCCGAGCAGGTGCGCGCCATCCTTAAAGCCGGCCGGCTTGATGGTCCGGTTGCCGATTTATGCTCATGCAGCGCCAGTATTCTCGGCAGCTACGGTGAATATTTCCATCAATGGCTGAACGGCAAAATGCTCAACCGCGTTATTCCTCAGCCCTGGAATGCGCAGGATTTCGCCGATTTCACGCCTTTGGCCCTCTATTTGCCGGCGCTTTGCAGCGGGCTGACCTTTAAGCCAGGCACCGCGGAGAAGCTCCAGCAGTTGCTTGACAACCGCTACGCCGGTTACCGGGAAGTATCTCACGCCTTGCACCAAGTCGTCACCTTATTGGCCGCATTGGACAATACCTATCCGCAAGCCACTTTACATGATTATGATGACGGTAGTGATCAGAACCCGGTACGGCTAGGCAGTACCGCTCTTGGTTCGCAGCACACCTGAGTTCGGCCCTATTCAACCATCTGATAACGGTAACATCGCCATGCAACCACAACAAACCAGCTATCCGGTCTTCGAAGCCAATCAGGTATTGACTAATGCCCATCTCAACCAGCTGTTCGACTATCTGGACGATCAGCAACGGCTGACGCGGGCCAATCTGACCGGCATCGGCATTGTTTGCAGCCTGGACATCGCGCTGGACAACCCTGCCGCACCCACCCGAATTTTTCTGTCCAAGGGCTGCGGGATTACCTCCGAAGGCTATTTGCTGGTAGAGCCGCAGGAAAAACTGGAGCTGGTCGCCTATCGTCAGTTAGAGGCTGACGAAGACCTGCATTATCTGCCGTTCAAACACAACGATACCCAGTTTGCACTCTGGGAATTGTTGACTGCCGAGTCATTGGGCGATGCCAATGTCCAGACGTTGACTGCAGCACCGGCTGGTTTTCTGGATGATAAAGCGCTGGTGCTGATGCTGGAACTCAAACAAGCTTCATTGCGTAATTGCAGCCCTAATAACTGCGATGACAAGGGTTCCGAGGTTGAAGTCAAAGTCCGGCGCTTGCTGGTAGAGTTGAACAAGCTGACTGCCTATACTCCGCTGCAACTGCCGGAAATTCCGCTGACGCGCGTTCATTTTGCTGCACCGGCAGACTTACAGAATTACCAACAGGTTTATAAGAATTTTTTTGCTAAACAGACAGATGCAAAAACCGCTGTCAGCCGCCTGCTGGATGCCATCAACCAAAGCTACAACCATCTGAAACTCCTGATACCGGACCTGGACAATGCAGCGCTGGCCCAGCTGAATCAGCAGTTCGATTTTCCGGCCGACAAACCGGCGATTCAGTATTACTACGACTGGCTGCGTGACTTGACCGCCGCCTATCATGAGCTTCGGACTGCGTTGATGCAGGCCGTGCCGGAATGCCTGCCGGATGCCAGCCTGTTTCCGCGCCATCTGGTATTAGGCGCCCTAAAAAATTCCGGCAATCAGCAATACCGCAGCCGGTTTTTGCCTTCGCCGGCACTGGTCCTTGCCGAAAATAGACGTGGCGAGCTGCGCTTTTTGTTCGAGCGGGTCCTGCGAATGGTGCAAAACTTCAACATTTTACCGGACGAGTACAATGCAACTCCTCCGAAAATCATCCCCAGCCAGTTCGGTTATCGCCATCTGTCCGGCAAGGCGCTGCCGTTCTATTATCGGCCGGAACTGCGCCCTTACTGGGACGCCAGCCGCAAAGACTGGCAGGCCCGAAACATTCTCTCCTGGCATGAAGATGCCGATAGCCCCGCGCATGTTCGCCAGCCGTTGGATTATGATCTGGAAGCGTACAACTTTTTAAGGATAGAAGGCCATATCGGCAAAAATCTGCTGGCGGTCACCACCACTCTCGGCGAACTGATCAAAAACCACCGTTTGCCGATTTCCATCCTCTATCTCAGCACCGACGCAGTGGGAAATTTCCTGGAAAAACACCCTGGCCTGGAGCATCAGGCGGGTACCCTGCGCGATGGTACTTTTGTGGTGTTGTATAGCGGAAGCGGAACTAATGCCAATATCGTACTCGCCGATTTCGCGCTGCCTTACCGCATAGAACATATGGAAGCTAATAATCTGTGCAGGGTGGAGGTAAATGAGTGCTCATACCCCTGGTTCGATAGCAAGCGGCATCTAAGCAACTTGGCCCGCCGTGATTATTCAGGGTCCAAGGAAGCCGATAAAGACTTCCTGGCCGATAACTATATCATCGTCATTTACCGCTACGAACTCCAAGGCAAGCTGCTTACGCCTAAGCAGGTCAGCGTACCTATCCAGGAACTCATTAACGGACAGCTTTCCGCCATAGCCCATAGGTTGAATCAAGCTTACCCCAACGGAGTGGTGTTCGATTACGACCACGATAATGATAGATTTCTCATTCGCTATTTTGCCGACCATCTGTTCCGTATCGAATGGGGCGGACTGCAAGGCAACCAGATCCGCTACGCCTACACTCCTGACGGTATTTATCGCTGGCAAAAAGGCGCATGGGAGCTCCTCAACTGGCCAGTCCTATGCCAATTGCACGATGAATACCACGCCGGTGAATACCAATGGCTACAGGAAAACGCTCACCATCAAGCCAAGTATCCATCCCCGAGCACCACCATGCCGACGGAACAGGATCTGATTGACTGGGAAGGCATGATCAAACTCAGAGCATCCAAGCCTTTGCCGGCATCGATGCAGAATCTGCTGAGAAACATCAGAAAAGTTATAGACGAAACTTATAATGTAGGAGGTCTGACTGTCGAAGCCGTGTTAATAGGCCCGTGGGCTAACGGCAGTTGGGTATCCCGGACAGCATCGGAAAACAATTTTCCTGCAGGCTTTTCCGGCTTGCGCGAGAAAATCACCGGCAAAAAAATCACTCAGCATAGTGATATAGATTTACTGATTCACACGGAAGATAAATCGATTAAACGAGAAGACATTATGGCTATCCTAAGCGATTACTCGGTAAGCGGCTATGCCATCAATATTATTTTCGGCAAGAAGGATGCCCAGAAATGGAAATAGCTGCTGTGATTGATTGGAGAGAAGGGAAGTAGGCGCTTTCGGGTGTTACCTTATGCGCCCTTGAGGATATGCCTATCCGACTTCCAGTGTCTGAACGATAGCATAATAATAGAAATCAGTACAAGAATTTTTATGAGCGGCAACCATCATATCATCGAGCGGCAAAGTCTCCACGTCACCCTGAAAGGGGACGAGGGCAAAGCCTGGGAATTACATAACCAGCTGCTGAATTTTTGTAACACATGGTTGACGCCCAAATTGGCTGACCTGCTGGACGCTCATGCCCCGCAAGACGCTCACTGGGTTATTGAACGCATGGAAATTGATGTCGGCACCCTGGCTGCTGACCGGCTGGAAGATAATTTACCCGCCGCGGTAATCCAGGCTATCGAGCGCTGGTTGCAGGATTCCCGACACCGGATTCACCCGGTGCCACAGAACGATCCTGCTCAGGAACAGACAGGTGCAATCCAATATAAAACTGAGCCGCAGGTGGCCCTGGAAGTATTGGTTTACTTCGCCAGGACCGGTAGGCTTCCCTGGTCTTTTCGTCTGCCGGAAGGACAAAATCTGGAGCAATTTCTGCTCAGCAGCTGGAAGCAAACAACACCGTTGGCTGATGCCGATTTGCTTGCCGCTTTGGCCACGGTAGATGCCGCCAAACGTTTTTCGCTACAGTTCTCAACAACGTTTTTAGGCACCCTGCTAACATACCTGGCGCCTGCTGTTAACGAAATCGTCCATAAGCTTTTACAGACTCTGGTCAGCTATCCATTACCAGCGGAGGTCGCCAAAACGTTGCAGTCTCAAATCTGGCAGACGGCGTTTATGCATGCAAAGCAACCTTCAGCCCTCGCTGACACACAGATGATCCGCGACATCTGGCAAGCACTACCGGCAGATTGCAAGCATCAGCCAGCGTTGCTTGACTGGCTGACGCGACACTGGCCTGAAGCATTAAGCGATGACCAGCAGCAACCGGGCGAATCCAGGCAAAGTCCATTAACTATTACAGCCGCGTCAGAATTTGACATTGCGCATTCGATAGAAACCAGCAGCGCCCCAAAGTCAGTGGTGACATCGGCAGCAACTGATGCGCCATATGAGACTGTCAGTTCCTTTGTTCAAGCCCAGTCCACTGGTCCATCCGGTAATGCCGATGCAAACCAGTCGTCCCCGGCCCCGAAAATAAAGCCAGGCGCACGGGTTGAGATTTCAACGTCAGCTATGACATCGGCAGCCGCCGACGCAGCACCTGATGAGACTGCCGGCTCCCTTGCCCAAGCCCCATTTCCCAACCTATTTGTTAATGCCAATGCAGAACAATCAGCCTCTGCCCCGCAAACAAAACCAGGCGCACCGGTTGAGACTTCAACGCCAGTTATGACATCGACAGCAGCCGTTGCGGCACCTGACGAGACTGCCGACCTCCTTGCCCAAGCCCAATCTCCCAGCCTATTCGGCAATGCCAATGCAAAACAGCCATCCTCTACCCCGCAAATAAAGCCAGGCGCATCGGTTAAGATTTTAACGTCAGCTATGGCATCGACAGCCGCTGGCGCAGCACCTGACGAGATTGCCGGCTCCCTTGCCAAAACCCAATCTCCCAACCTATTTGGCAATGCCGATGCAGAACAGTCGGCCTCTGCCTCGGAAATAAAGCCAGACGCATCGGCAGGGATTTCAAATGTTATGGCTACCGAAAATATTTACATCAACAACGCAGGTTTGGTTCTATTGCACCCGTTTCTCCCGCAATTTTTCAGAGCATTAAACATTGTTGTTGACGACAAGCTCATTGCCCCGGATCGGGCATTGTCTTTGCTGCATTTTTTAGGCACCGGTCAGCTGGTCGCGCCCGAATATGAGCTGGTTTTACCTAAAGTGCTATTAAATTTGGCGTTGGAAACGCCTGTGGATACCAATACCCCTTTAACGGCTGAAGAAACCGGGGAAGCTACTGCGCTGCTTGAAGCCGTCATTCGTCATTGGGCTGCCTTGAAAGGTACCAGCGACGACGGTTTGCGGGGAACGTTTCTGATCCGCCCCGGCAAAATCAGCTTGCGTAATGATGGCGACTGGCGCTTACAGGTGGAAAACAAAGCCTACGATATTTTGCTGGACCAGTTGCCCTGGGGTATCGGCATGATAAAACTGCCCTGGATGCATCGGATGCTTTGGGTGGAGTGGCGCTATTGACCTCATGTTGATGGGTAGAAAAAGATGAAATCGAGCTCAGAAAAATCAACCAGCACTGTCTCAAAGACGGCAACCCAAACGCCGAGTCAGCCCTTTTTCGCCAAAGCGGGCGGCGGTGATTTTTTCGCGCCGGCCAGCCAGTCTTTCACCGCCTCCGTGCAGATGAAAATGGCGGTGAACAAACCCGGCGACAAGTTCGAGCAGGAAGCCGATAAGATGTCCGACAAAGTCATGCGCATGCCTGCCCCTGCCCCGGCGCCGATAAAAGAAGAAAAACTTCAGCGCCAACCGGAAGAAAAATTACAAAAAAAGGAAGAAGAAAAAATACAGAAAGCAGTCATGCCTGAAGAAAAAATTCAGAAGGCTGCCATGCCTGAGGAGAAGCTTCAGAAAAAAGAGGATGAAAAAATACAAAAAGCCCCGGCTACCGAAGAAAAACTTCAACGTAAAGATAGCGCCGGCGCCCCTACTGTAGATTCAAATGTACAATCGGCGATTCAAAACAAAACCACAGGCGGACAGCCGCTCCCCAGCAATATACGCGACTACATGGAGCCAAGGTTCAATGCCGATTTCAGCAACGTGCGCGTCCACAGCGATTCTGAATCCGCGAGCCTTAGCAGTCGATTGAGCGCGCGGGCGTTTACCTATAAAAACCACATCTTTTTCTCCCGGGGCCAGTACCAGCCCGGCGGCAGCGAAGGCAAACAACTCCTGGCCCACGAATTGACCCATACCATCCAGCAAGGCCATGCCATACAACGCAGCCCTCAGGTCAGCACTACGACTACGCCTCCACCCGTGCAGCGAGGCCTCCTGGATAGTCTGAACCCGCTCGAATACCTGATCGATAAGGCTCTCGACTTTATCGCTGATAACGCCGCTGCGATTCCCGGTTTCACGATGCTCACTGTGGTGATCGGCTACAACCCGATCACCCGAGCCGCCGTCGACCGTAGCGCCGGCAACATTCTCAAAGGCGCCATTGAAATGATACCGGGCGGAGCCTACATCACCCAGGCGCTGACCAACCACGGCGTATTCGACAAGATCAGCGTGTTCGCTGCGCAGCAGTTCGCCGCACTGAGCGACATCGGCAGCAATATTTGGCAGGACATCAAACAGTTCGTCAAAAAATTCTCAGTCACTGACCTCGCCGATCCTGGCGCAGTATGGGAACGCGCTAAAAAAATCGTCACAGCGCCCATTGGACAGATCAAGGCATTCGCCATTGGGCTAAAAGATGGCATCGTCGTTTTGGTCAAGGATGCCATTCTCAAACCCATCGCGGCGTTCGCCAAGGCCAATGCCCCCAATGGTTACGATCTGTTGTGCGCAGTCCTGGGCAGGGACCCGATAAGTGGCGAGCCGGTGCCGCAGACTGCCGAAAACCTGATCGGTCCGTTCATGAAATTGATCGGCCAGGAAGAAGTCTGGCAAAACATGCAGAAGGCCAACGCCATTGCGCGCGCATGGGCCTGGTTCAAGAATGCCTTGGGTACGGTAAAAGGTTTTGTACAACAGCTTCCGGCGCTGTTCATCGCCGCTTTCCAGGCGTTGGAGATTATCGACATCGTGCTGTTGCCGAACGCTTTTAACAAGCTCAAATCGGTATTCGGCGGTTTTGCCGGCAAATTCATCAGTTGGGCGGGCAACGCCGTCTGGAACCTGCTGGAAATTATCTTCGATTCCGTCAAGCCGGGCGCGATGGCCTATGTCAAACGCGCAGGCGCCGCTCTCAAGAGCATACTGAAAAACCCATTACCTTTTGTCGGCAATTTGGCAAAAGCTGGCCAAGCCGGCTTTGAAACGTTTGCCGACAATATTGGCACTCACCTTAAAGCCGGACTGATTGATTGGCTGACAGGTTCTCTTAATGGCGTATATATTCCCAAAGCGCTTTCACTGCCGGAATTGGGCAAGTTTGTACTCAGTGTGCTGGGCATTACCTGGCCCAAGATCCGCGCAAAAATTGTCAAGGCAATGGGGCCTAAGGGCGAAGCGATTATGTCAGGGATCGAAAAGGGAGTTGAAAAAGGCTATGAAATTATTGTTAAGCTGAAAAATGGCGGACCGGTTGCGATTTGGGAAATGATCCAGGAGAAACTTGCAGACCTCAAGGATACGGTCGTGAGTGGGATCATTGGCTTTGTAACCGATACCATCATTACAAAAGCCGTTCCCAAGCTCGTAGCCATGTTTATTCCCGGCGCCGGTTTTATCTCGGCAATTGTCTCGATTTATGACATCGTCATGGTAATAGTGGAAAAGATGTCAAAAATTGCGGCGGTAGTGGCGGGATTTGTCAATTCCATCATACAAATCGCCGGGGGCAATATCCGATCGGCCGCCATTATGGTATCCAACGCGTTGGCAGGGATGTTGTCTCTCGCCATCAGCCTGCTCGCCGGGCTTGTCGGTCTGGGAAAAGTCACCGACAAGATCAATGGAGTCGTCTCAAAAGCGCGCGATGGCGTCAATAAGGCCATCGATGCGGCTCTTGCCTGGGTTGTGAAGAAGGCGAAGGACTTGTTTGGGAAGTTGTTTGGGAAGAAGGAAGATAAGCGAACAGAAGAAGAAAAAAGGCGCGATAAGCTAAAAGCCATAAGTGAAGCGGAAAAACTGTTACCGAAAAAAGGGCTTAAAGAAAAAGCGATGCGCAATAAATTAGCGGCGATAAAGAAGCGTTACAAACTGTCGACGCTTAACCTTGTAGTAGATTCTGAGACTGAAAAATCGAAGACCATCTATTTTACAGCCTCCGCCAGCCCGATAGAGAAAGGAAATCCAAAGACAATCGAAGCAGACGGAGCCGCGGATTGCCCTGTCTCTGTTGGGGATAAAATCAGACGCAGAGACAATACCTGGTCGAATGGAGAGGTGAAACGAATCGATCCGAATGGCCCTGGCGGTAAAATGTTTGTATATGTTCTGCTGAGAAAGGCTAAAGCAAGCAAAGGAGTAAAAGATGGTCAAGGGCATGAAGCTGCGATGATGGGCGTGCCAGTAGATCAATTGATCAAAGATTTTGCCTCTAGTCCGGAAAGTTTAGGTATGGGGGGATTTGCCAAGGGACATTCTGAGGGTATTCCTGAGCATAGCAAATATGAACCGAAGAAGCGGATAGAAACAAAGCTCGAAGGCGGAGCCACTCATATTAAATATGAAACAGCGGGAGGGGCGCAATTTGACGCTTTAATCAGTGCAGATCAACTGAGCCACAGTATTTCCGGCACGAAAATAAAATTAAAGGATAATTTAAAGATTGAGGGACGTGGCATTACTCAAGATTCTCCCGATTTTATTGGCAAGGCTAACTTAAACCGCAGCCATCTAATTGCAGACCGTTTCCTAGGTTCTGGATACAAATCAGCCGCAAACCTGGTTTCTGCCAGTGCCGAATACAATCAAGTGGAAATGAAAGGCGTTGAAGACCAGATTGTAAATCTGATTGAAACCCATAAAGCTAAAGAATTTAATCTTTCAGTTAAAGTTAAACTGGGGCAATTAAAGAAAACTGATATTATTCAGCAAATCCTGAGTAAAATACCGGCAGAAGAAAAGGATATGGTCAAAGCATCGATAGAACAATTTGCTAGCCAGCATCCAAACTTCAAGGCAGTGCTGGAAGTGAACTATCAGGTAAGCCTGACAAATGCCGAAACCAATCAAGTGATCTCTATGCCCTTTAATCTTGGCCCAGATAGATATCTAAAAATATAATTATGGAAGAAGTTATTCGATTTATCCAAAACTTCACAGCTCAAGAATATGAGGTGATGATTCAAATTCGAACGGAACCGGATACCCGGTCGGTTGAGAAAAATTTGGATGCCTTAAACCAGTTTTTTCAAGGATTACACTCAGGGTTAAATGTCTCTTCATCCAGAACGCTAGAAGAGCGGGACACGGTGCAGAAGCAATTGCAGCCGCGTGTGCTCTTCCAAATTGAACAATATGCCCATCCTATCCTTGGCACAATTTATCGGATTTATCTGAGTTCGCCTTTTTATGGAAGCCGCAGTTACTTTACCAATTTCTATATCGTCAATACCGAAAAAGGGTTAAAGATCATTTCTCGTTACAATATATGCAATAACTGTCATGGCCAAGGTAGCCGAGCCGGTTCTCTTTGTAATGAGTGTCACGGTTTCGGTTGGAATTGGCGCGGCGGACAACAACTGCAATCATTGGGAACATTAGTTGCAGTGCGGCATTTCGCGCATCCTGTCGACAGATAGCGCTTGTAACTCCTCGGCTGTTTTCTCTTGATTTTTACTGCCGTAAACATCGGCACGCGACTGTCTACAAGGTTGTTGCGAACTCATACTCTGCAATGCCCCCGCCGGAGCAAGTCAAAAACTATTTGGACGAGTTATCTCAGCAACAAAATAAAAAACCAATTAGATAAATGTGTGACGATAATACGATAAGTGAAAATGCCGCCAACTTGGAACAAGCTTTGGAATGGCTGAAAAATGCCTTGAATGAACGATTGCGGGTGCATTTCGGACAAGCTGAAAGTTTCGAACTGCAACCACTAAATTTCAATGCCGAAATCTCTTGGCTGACCCAGTTCATAGCCGAGCATAACCCCCGTTTTGAAGAGTTTACAGTGCTGATGTTGGCTATCGTGCCACAATTACAGCCCGGATTTTTTAGTAAAATTATCGCTGAACACTTCCCTGACGGCGGTGATTTCCCCGAATTCGGTGGTGTCAAGGCGGCCAACCACCGTGGCATTCTCCCTACCGGTGAAACTGCGCAGTTTATTCTCGCAGGCGACAATCTTATACAACGCCTGGATGTTCAGCGAATCCTGAGCAGCGAACATTGGTTTGCGCAAAAACGCATTCTCTGGCTTGAACCGGTGCGCGAAGGAGAACCGATGATGAGCGGCCGCTTGATCCTCGAGCCTGAAATTGTTGAACAGCTAACCACCGGCGCCATCAGCAAGCCTCGTTTTAGCCTGGATTTTCCGGCAGAATACATCGATACCGAAATGGACTGGGATGATCTGGTGCTGCACCCCAATACTTTGCGGCAGATCCATGAAGTCGAAAATTGGATCAATCATAACGACACGCTACTGCATGACTGGGGCATGAAGAAAAAAATCAAGCCCGGCTACCGTGCGCTGTTTTACGGACCGCCGGGTACGGGCAAAACCCTGACCGCCACGCTGCTGGGGAAGCATACCGGCAGAGACGTATTCCGTATCGACCTGTCGCGCGTGGTATCCAAATATATCGGCGAAACCGAGAAAAACCTGTCGCGGCTGTTTGATAAAGCCGAAAACAAAAACTGGATTTTGTTCTTCGACGAAGCGGATGCGCTGTTTGGCAAAAGAACCGACATCCGCGATGCGCACGACAAATATGCCAATCAGGAAGTAGCCTACCTGTTGCAACGAATCGAAAACCACAACGGTTTAGTCATTTTAGCGTCGAACAAACGCGCTAATATTGATGATGCATTTATTCGGCGTTTTCAATCCATTATTCATTTCCCGATACCCCGCCTCGAAGAGCGTCATAAAATTTGGGCCCAGACTTTTCCATCCCAAATCAAGATTGCGGATGATATCGACTGGCAGCATGTTGCAGCCCGTTATGAACTGACAGGCGCTGGCATATTGAATGTTGTTCACTACTGCGCCGTCGAGCTCTTGGCATCTCAGTCAAGCACGCTAGATTTAAAGCGATTAGAATTTGCCATTCAGCGAGAGTTTGTTAAAGAAGGAAAAATCATATAACCACTATGTTATATGCTGACATACAGTTATTAGCCCGACATGGCATAAGGCAAAGCATGAGCCGTAAAGGCAACCGCTGGGATAACAGTGTTTTAAAAAGCTTCTTCCATACCTTGAAAACCGAGCTGGAGCTAGACAGGCGATATTTGAGTATATTGAGGTCTTTTACAACCGCGGGCGATTACATTCGGCCAATGGCTATAGGGCGCCCGTAGGTTACGAATGGCTGCATAAAGCGGCTTAACCGTGTGTCCGGGAAAAGTGTTGACACATCATGCAGGCCCGAGTCTGATAAAACGAACATTTTGTCGAACCGGCAAGTCTGAATAAAGAGTTATTATAATTCGTCAATATGACGTACAATGTTAGTCAATATGATGAATGTGACCCAGGAGGTTCTGCCATGCCCAGCAAAAAAGTGAAGACCGCACCAGACCCCGCGCGCGTGGAAAGACTCGGTTTCCGTCTGGATGAACAGACGAAGGACTTGATTGAACGCGCAGCCCATCTGGAGTGCCGAAAAGTGACCGACTTTTGTGTGGCAGTGCTTGCTGACGCTGCACGCCGGACCATTGCGGAGCATGAGACGCTCAGGCTTTCTGAACGTGACCGAGAGGTATTCTTCGATACGCTCATGAGCCCTCCCCAGGCCAATGAAAGGCTCATCCGCGCACTGGCGGAGCACAAGCGACGGATCGTTTCGTAAATGCCGGCGGCGCCATCGCGCGATTTGAAAATCGAGCCGCTTGGACCCCATCACCATCGCGCGGGCTTTGCCTGCGGCGTCGAAAACCTGGACCGCTATTTCAAAACGCAAGCCAATCAGGATGTGAAGCGCAAGATCAACGGCGTATTCGTTCTCGTCGATCCGCTCGAGCCGGCTGAAGTACTCGGCTACTACACCCTATGCGCGACTGCGCTGGCGCAAGGGGACGTACCGGTGGCTGCCCGCAAGCATCTCCCACGCTATCCTTTGGTCAGTGCAACCCTCGTGGGCCGTCTGGCTGTCGCAGGCCATCAACAAAGACAAGGGCTGGGCGCACTCTTGCTCGCGGATGCGGTGCAGCGGACTTACGCGAGCGCAAGTGCCATTGGGTCTTCCATGCTCATTGTAGACGCCATCAGCGAGCAGGCTGCTGCCTTCTACGAGGCTAATGGCTTCGTTCGCTTACCGGACTCTCTTCGACTGATACTGCCGATGCAAGCGATTGCGAAGCTGCTGGAGTCGTAACCGCCGATAGATCCCGTTTCTGAGCCAAAGCCGCCTCGCCTGGATGAGAGGGAATACTAGCGTGCCCGCGACCCCATTCTCAGTTAATGGGGTCCCGAAAAACGGATGTAATCAGTTCCTGCGGTTTATGTTATCGGGCTGCTACAGATAGCTTAAGCATCAATCTTGAATGGCAGTTTTTGGCACTAAAGTGGACCCCGAAAACCGGACAGTAGTTTAAGCTATGACCTGTCGGAAAATAAGTGATAGGAAATGAGCGAAAACAAGCGAAAAATATTTACAGGCGCCCAAAAGGCCAAGGTTGCCTTAGAAGCGATCAAGGGAGTGAAAACGATCAATGAAATTGCGCAAGAGTATGGCGTCCATCCGACTCAGGTGAGTCAATGGAAAAAGGGGTAATGGGTTAAATCTGCAATTTGGCATGAATATCCAAGCCAAATTCGACTTTGTTAATCAGTAAGCCTATGACCGTATCATGCAGGATGTCCAACTTCGAAAAGCAGAGGGTTTTTCGTGTCAGCTGCTTAATCCACGTTCTGAAATTCAAATTTTTACGTTCAATCTTTTGAGTGTTGCGCTTAGCCACCTCATGCTTGTCGCTTTCAAGGTGACGCTCATAAGCGCTCCAATCATCGGTGTAATAACGGCTAATACCAAAAGGCTCCAGCAAGGCCTTCAAGTGCTTGAACACCTCATCCTTACGCTTGCCAAACACATAAGCCAGCACGGTATTGGTCGCATGATCAACGGCATACCAGAGCCAACGTGGATTGGACTTGTTGCCGACATAAGACCACTGCTCATCTATCTCAGCCTGATCACACGCCAACGCCAATCGCACCTCCAAACGAGCTTCCGGATTCAAGATCAGATTCACTTGGACGATACCGCTCGACTTTTTTTTAACGTACGGATCACGGTATTTTTGTTGATCTTGAGAACCCGTGCCGTATCACGGACCCCGCTCCCATTGATGGCCATATCCACCACTTGGTCTTTGATACCGGGTTCGCACGCTTTATAGCGATAATTCACCATGAAGGTTTTCGTTTCGCAGTCCGGATTTTGACAACGGTAACGCTGTGTCCCTTCTGCACTACGGCCAGCCTTCATAATGTGGTTGCTGCCACAAGCCGGGCAGGTGATTTCTTGATAACAGGTCATAGCACACTATTGTAGTGTAAATCGCATATTAGACCCACTACCCAGATTAAATGCCGCGCTGTAAAACCCTGAATTTGTTGAGAGCCGAGAGCACCCCACCAGAACACCACGAGTGTCAATGCAAGAGACCAACTCGTGAGAATATATCAAAAGGACGGCATTACCCTTCATAACACCGACTGTTTATCCCTACTGGCCCCGGGCTGCCAGACAACAGCATTGACCTGATCTCCACCGACCCGCCCTATTACAAAGTCAAAGGCGAAGCGTGGGACAACCAATGGAAAAGCAAAGCCGACTTTTTTTCCTGGCTCGGCCGCATCCTGGATGAATATCACCGTGTGCTGAAACCGGCCGGATCGCTCTATTTGTTTGCTGGGCCCCACCTGGCCACCCAAGTGGAACTGGCCGTCTGCGAACATTTCAACTTGCTGAACCACATTATCTGGCGCAAGCCAAGCGGCCGTCATAACGGCTGCAACAAGGAGTCTCTGCGCCGGTACTTTCCGCAGACCGAGCATATTATGTTTGCCGAGAGCAAAAAGAAGCGTCCCTTTGCCTTTGAGCCGATACGCCGCTACCTGGACGAAGCCAGAGCGGCCGCCGGTGTCACACGCAAACAGATCGACCAGGCCTGCAGCTGCCAGATGTCAGGCCACTGGTTCGATCGATCACAATGGAGCTTCCCGAGCCTGGCGCATTATCAAACCATGGATCGTCTGTTCGACGGCACGCTGAAACCCTACTTGGAGCTGAAAGCGGAATATAAAGCCATCAAAGAGCAACGCCGCCACTTTGCCGTGACCAAGCACGTGCCCTATACCAACGTCTGGGACTTCAAGCCAGTTCAGTGGTACCCAGGCAAACACCCATGTGAAAAACCGCTGGA
>JBPFEG010000001.1:0-2610 GCA_051061015.1 Methylomicrobium sp. | reverse complement strand
GATACCGGCCTGTCGATTCCACAGGTACAGCAATTGCCGTTTCCCCTTCAGGTTCGCCTGCATCGACTGGGCAATACGCCGTTCGAAGTAGGTTTCCCAGGCAGGATCATACGGATTCGCTTGCCCCCTGATTTTGATATGGCGACGGATCGGTATACGTGCCGCTTTTTCCAGTTGGTTCAGGTGGACGGTGCCATCCTCGCGGATACGGTAACCTTGAAATACCCAATGATCATTCTGCCGGCTGCCAAAATACTTCCTTCTGAAATACTTCCTTCTGATCCAGCGTTTGGATCGATGCGGATGTCGTCTTAGCGCCCAGCGCCACAAACAACGAAAGACGGCGCTATCCACTCTGGAGAAGATACGCGAACTCACCACATGGCGATAATAATTGGCCCAACCATGAATCAGCGGGTTGAGATAGGCGATCAAATCGCCCGCCGAGGTGGCTTTGTTGGCTTTGATGAGCGCTCTGACTTTGTTCAGGAATGTCCGCACATTCCGTTGGGCTGGTTTGATCAGCAGCTTGCCACGGTATTTGCGGATATTGTGACCGAAAAAATCAAATCCTGCGTCATGAACCGCCCCGGGATTATCGGAGGCTCCAACTTATGAGAAGATGGAGCTATGAAAACGAAAACCAAACCATTATTCCCTTGAAGTTCGGGAACGAGCGGTTCGCATGGTGCACGAGCATCAGGGCAAATATACTTCGGAATGGGCGGCTATTCAGTCGATCGCCGCCAAGATCGGTTGTACAGCCGAAACGCTTCGCCGCTGGATCAGGCAGTCACAAAAAGCCAAGGGAAACATACAGGAACCGACCGGCAGCGAGTCGGAACGGATCAAGGCACTGGAGCGGGAAGTGCGCGAGCTGAGGCAGGCCAACGAAATTCTGCGCAAGGCATCGGCTTATTTTGCCCAGGCGGGGCTCGACCGCCGGTTCAAGCCATGAAAGCCTTCATTGATGATCACCGCGATGTCTACGGGGCCGAGCCGATCTGCAAAGTGCTGCCGATTGCCCCGTCAACCTATCACCTGCATGTTGCCCGTCAGGCCAATCCCGGTTTGCGCTCAGCCCGCACCCGGCGCGATGATGACCTGAGCGCACGGATACGCCGAGTTTGGGAAGAAAATTTCCAGGCGTATGGTGCACGAAAAGTCTGGCTTCAGTTGCAACGCGAGGGACAGACTGTCGCTCGCTGTACGGTAGAAAGGCTAATGCGGCAAAATGGATTGAGAGGAATTGTACGGGGCAGGACGGTTAAAACCACGCTCAGTGACCCGGCAGCCTCATGTCCATTGGATCGCGTCAATCGGAAATTCACGGCAGAGCGTCCGAATGCCTTATGGGTGGCAGACTTTACTTATGTCTCCACCTGGCAAGGCTTCGTTTATGTGGCTTTTGTGATCGATGTCTTTTCCCGTTACATTGTCGGCTGGAAGGTGTCGGCTTCCGCGCGTACCGATTTTGTGCTGGGCGCACTGGAGCAAGCGATCCATGCCCGCCGACCGGCGCAGGGTGGTTTGATTCATCACAGCGACCGGGGGGTACAGTATGTGTCGATCCATTATACCGAGCGCTTGGCTGAAGCCGGCATTGAAGCGTCAGTGGGCAGCGTGGGGGACTCTTACGACAATGCGCTCGCCGAAACCATCAACGGTTTATACAAAACCGAAGTCGCTCATCGGAAGTCTTGGAAAAGCCGTGAGGCCGTGGAATTGGAAACGCTGAAATGGGTGGAGTGGTTTAACCATCGACGATTGCTGGCCCCAATAGGAAACATTCCTCCCGCTGAAGCCAAACAGGTATATTATCGTCAACTAACCGAGGACGCTGTAGCAGCGTGACTCATAATAATGAGCCTCCGAGATTTCCGGGGCGGTTCAGTATCTTGGACACAACCCGATGGGGCGTTTAAGCGTGGCCGTGTTGTTTCTTCTTATGTTCGTTCAGGCAATCACCGGTCTAGCCCTGGCCGGTACCGATCTTTTTTACCCACCTATCGGGCACTGGATCGCGCAATGGATAGCTGCGCCTGATGTTGCGCCAGATTCGTTGCAGCCCTATTCGCCGGAGATGTATGACGCGGCAGCCTATGAAAGCATGCGTAGTTTCCGCAAGCCGATTGTCTCAGTCCATCTATACAGTTTTTACGTGCTGATGGCTATGGTGGTCGTACATGTGACGGCAGTCATTGTCACCGAGCTACGAGAAGAAGAGAATATCATTTCTGCAATGTTCACCGGCCGAAAGAGTATGAGAGGGCAACCGGTAGATGCAGATTTCAGCAGCCATGACTGACTCTCTAATAATTGATGATCAACAGTAAAGGTCGCAAAATACCCGATTAGCCAAATTCTGGATGGCCTGGAGCCAATCTTTCATTTTCAATTAATTGAGCCGAGAACTGCATTAAATCCGAGCCAAACCGGTTTCAAACGTGAGCCGTCACAACTCATTAAGTGTGTGATTCATAGACATCATTTCAATTTTTTCAATGCCAAGTCGACCTTGTAGTTAGCCTCTTGTAACCTCTCGGATGACGCGTCGTAATTCTTTATGACCTCATCCGAGTATGGCGTTTGATCGGCTAACTCGAAGTA